>NZ_JBVAXX010000006.1:205237-503544 GCF_055419565.1 Mycobacterium sp. IDUB_5 | reverse complement strand
GAACTGCTCCACACACCAGTCGCAACCGCGGCCTGAAATTCACACCCCCGCGAGTCAACTGAACCCGGGGCAGTCCCAATGATCCGGCGTGCCGTGGGCGCGAAAGTATCGCTGCACGCGAGAGCGGGGCTTTGAGCTGGCGCAACTGGCATGCGACCGGCATCGAAGGTTCGCCCGCGTACGAAGCAGTGCTGTATTCCGATTCGCGGTTCAGCGGCGGCCTCGCAATAGAGTTCGGGCCATATGTGCTTCTTAACATGGCAAGGGGGATGCAAGGGAATCTCGGGGAGGCGCTTGCACTTCGGTGGACAGACAATGTGCCCTATACGCCGCATGCTGGCGAGGTGATAGCGAAGTCGCGCACGCATGGTTGGCTCGGGCTACAGATTGATGAAGAGATTGCAGCCATCGCAAGTCTGTTCCTCGGGGTGCGCTTGAAGTCAATCGGCATAACGAGGCTGTTCCGAGACGGATTTGGCCCAGTGGGTCATCCGTTCGCATCGAATAAGCAGCGACCAACCTGGCAACGACCCGAGAGGCCGATACTGCCCGACGTCGCGGCTGCAGACATATCTGTTGAGACTCTGCCGACGCTACTCAACCGGATTCCCAAGCTGAGCGCGGACGAATCGATTGTTTTTGTGCGTGCCGCCCGCCTCTACCAACTCGCGCTATGGGTGGCCGAGGAAGACCCCGAGCTTGCCTGGCTCGAGCTCATATCGGCTGCCGAAGTCGCAGCTACGGAATGGCGCGGCAGCACCATCGAACCCGCGGACGGCCTCCAGGCAGCCGCTCCCGATCTCGTTGAGCTACTGCTCGAGGCGAGCGGCCCCGAACTGGTCGGTAATGTCGCCCGAACGCTGGCCGACATGATCCGGGGCACGCAGCGATTCCTAAGCTTCATGACAACCTGGCAGCCCGACCCCCCAGCAGGCCGCTGTAGTCCGGCGGCGCAAGTTGATTGGGCTGAGCTGAAACGGCCCCTCTCGTTAATCTACCGTTACCGGTCGAAGAGACTCCACGGCGGCGAGCCCTTCCCATGGCCCCTTCTCGAGGCTCCCATGAACATCGACGGAGACCTCGGACCGACGGAGCGTCCTTTCGGTCTTACTTTCCTTGGAGGCCCCGACGTCGAATGGACAGCAGCGGACATACCTATGCATCTATGGGTCTTCGAGAAGTTGGTAAGGGGCGCCCTGCTCCGGTGGTTTTCCGAAAGCTTGGGAACCTCCGAAGTGACTCATTAGTCTTCCATTCCGCAAGCCATAGACGACGACCTGCGCATCGTAGGCGCGGGACTCGATTTTGCACGCTTGCGTATCCCCACAATTGAAAAGTGACAACGGGACCAGGACCGCGTCGGATACCGGGGCCCGAGGGTCGCGGGGGCTCAGATCATTGATTCGTCCCATGGCTCGTCGGGCGTTGTGGCGATGGCCGACTTCGAGCCCGCGATAGATGAGCCAGATTCGGCAGCGAGGTCTATCGCGGCGATCTCGGCCGCGATGTCGCGCTGCTGCTTGACCAGCGCTGCGAACGCAGGACCCGCGGTGTTCGGGTCGTCGATTGCCTTCGCGATCCGGTGCTGCAACCCAACTAGCAGCTTCCGCCGATCACCAGTCGTTGCCGCATCGACAACCGACATCGGCGCGGCCTTCCGCGGAGCCCGCTTCGTCGGCGCCTTCTCGCCCCCTTCACAGCGCGCAACTTGCGCTCAGTCATGGTCCAGTCCTTTCTGCGGCTCAGCCGCGCGCGAAAAACAGTGGGCAGAGCGGGCGGCGCCTATGCCTTGGGTGGCGGCAGGAAGCGTCGGCTACCGGGCCGGAACGCCCCTGGGTGGGGATAGTGGAGTCGGCAGGCCGTGATTACCCTCCGCGAGACTCGTACGTCGTGCAGGAAAAAAGTTCTTCATCTTGGTAAGGACAAGACGTTTCCGTGCCAGGGGGGGTGTTTGCCTATGCCCTGAGGGGCACCCGCGGGGGCAGGGGTGGGGTCACCCCCCAGGGGGCCGAGATGTCGGTCACCGTATCCGTTGCCATTCGGCGGTAGGAGCCCCTGCGCCTTCAAGCCCCGCCTTCTGGAACTCCGGGCTGATCTTGCGGTGAGAGTTGTCTGCCTGCGCCCGCTCACGACGACGCTCGCCTTGCTGGCGTTCGGCCTCCTTATCCGCGACACGTTCCATGTACTCGCCCAAGGTAGGCAGGCCGAGTTCAACTCCGTGGCATGCGAGGTGCCATGCGTTAATGCGCGCCCCCGCCCATGCTCGTTCTTCGCCGGCACGCTTGAAGGCCGCGCTGTCGGGTGCGGCCATGACGAGCAGCCTGTCAGGGATGCTCATATTCGCAGCCATGGCCAAAGCCATGAATCCCTGTGCTGCGGCGTCCCACATTGCCAACGCCTCTTTGACCGCGCCCCACAAACGCGTGGTCTCGGGTCCGCTGTTCGCGATCGTCAGAGTGTCGTCGAGGTCGTGGGTAGGGAGCTTCTCGACTGCTTGCTGGATCGCATCCGAGTATCGGTCGAGTGCCACGTCCCAGCTCTCCAGAATGCCATCGGCGTGCTCCACGATGGCACTCTCCACTTCCCGGTCGAAACGCTGCCGAGCTTGTGTACCGATGTTCACCTTGTTCAGTTCGGAGTTGAGGTGAAGGCGTTGCACCTCGGGGTCGTCGTGATAGTCGCGGCCAGCGGCAACTGCGTCGAGCACAGCACCGACGAGGTCGGACGACGCCGCGATGGAATCCACCTTCGCGAGTAACTCCGTGTGCCTGCCCATCAGCGCAGTGAGGTCACCGGGCAGCGCTACCTCGAGCTTGTCTGCGGACTGTTTGACGATCGTGAAGGTGACACTCATGGTGAGATTTTCCTTTCTGGGAAGAAGCTTGCTGGAGGCCAGCGCGGTCGTCAGCGCCCCTCGTCGTCGATGATGTATCCGTTGAACTTGCGCCAGCCGAGGGCTTCCGCCTTACGTCTGACTGTCCTTGTGCAGCAATCGAATTCGTTCGCGAGCTGCTCTTGTGTCTTCAATCGTGACAGCTCGACGGACATTGCGCCAGTTTGGTGTCCGATTTTGGACAAATGGAGGTTGACGGCGCTCAGCGTCTCCAGCATTGCCGGCGGAATCGGCTGACCACCTCGCCGCCGGCGAGCTATCGACTCAGCGTACTCATACGCAAGACGTCGAATGTGCTTGTCGTCCAACATTATTCGTCACCGCCTAGCCGGCCGGCGTTGATGGCTAACGGTCTTGCAGCCTTGGGCAGGCTGTCGAACCAGGACCCGCACAGAACCAGCGCGGGGCACCGTCGGCAGAGTTCGACGGCGGCATCACGCGCGGCCTGGAGCTGCTCGCGGTCACCTCCACGGCTGCCGATCGTGGCGTCGAACAACTCCCAGTCGCCGCGGCACAAAGCCCCGGGCAGGGCCGGCACCGATCCAAGACACTCCCAGACGCTCACTGGCCACCGCCCTGGGCGTCGGCGCACTCAGCGCAATCTGGCGGCGGCTGCGGGAGCCAGGCGTGGCGGGGGCACCGCGGCCCGTTCTCGGTCTCGATGACGCGAGGTTTGCTCTTAGCCGGCCGCCCCCCTTCCGTCGAGGGATCTTTTTCAGAATCCGCGAGGGCGTCGCCTGGTGACGTACCCGACTGAGGTAACCCCTTTCTTGTTTGGTCCTGATATGGAGGCACGACACCCGTGTCGTGTAATTGGGACACTGGTGTCGTGCTATTCGGGTCTTGGCGCGACACCCGTGTCGTGCTATTCGGGTCTTGGCACGACACCCGTGTCGTGCTCTTGGGGTCTTGGCACGACACCCGTGTCGTGCTATTCGGTATGGGTAGCAGCTCATAGACAGCCGCCCGGCGCCCCGCGGAGTTTGCTGTGCATCTGATCAAGCTGAGGCTGAGCCCGCGGGCGAGTGCCCTGTCCACCGTCCTTGTCGACAGTCCCGTCTTCGCGGCGAGCACCTGCACGCCCGGTCGTGCATTACGGCCAGTGTCGAAGTCCGCGAACTCTTGGAGGGTCAGCAGAGCCACCCGCTCGCCCACTGACAGGTGCTGCAAGCCCAAGACGTGAAGGCGCCACACGCGCCGCTCGGCAGGGGTCACCATTCGGCCTCACCCGCTGGGGGAAGGTTGGGCATGCGTGGCCGCCAGACTCCGGCGTCGTCTTGCTCTACGAGTCCCAGGTCGGCACCGCGGTCGATGGCCCGCCTTACGGTGCGAAGGTCGACACCCATCGTCTTGACGACGTATTGCTCTTGCCGATGTTCGGCCGCTGTCCGTATGCCACGCCGCCGGCGGCGTTCTGCGCGGTTCATGCGCCACCGCCAGCGGATCGTGTCGCGCACGGGATCATCCGCGTCACGCCGTTGTCGTGCCGACAGAAGCTGTTCGGTTCGGCTCCGCAGTTGGCGCAGTGGCGGTCAATTCCCCCGTCGGCGTATGCCTCTATGACGGGGCCGCGAGACTGGCGGCGGCCTGGGCCGATTGGTCCCTGAGTTGCTTGACTGTCGCCGGAGTCGTTCACTTTACGACACCGCCAAAAGGCTGCATTTGGGCGTCGAGCTGGTTGAGGTCGACGCGGACAAGCCGCCGGCCATTACGGAATCCAGTGAGCCGGCCGTCGGCAATCATCTGACGGATCGTGCGGTCGGTAACGCCGAGGTACTCGGCGGCTTGTTTCAGGGTCGCATAGCGACGAGCCATTGGTGTCTCCAAAGCAGTGGGCGTGACAAATGGAGCCCCACTGCAGGGACGACGCTGGGCCTACGTCTTTGGGTGGACTTACCTCGCGCGCCTTGGTCCAAGGTGCGGGTGTGCCTTCGCCACCTACTTGCACGTTTCCCACGAAAAGCCTGGCCGGTACTACAGGGCCAATGCCACTCCGGTCGAACCTGGCTTTTCGGTGGCTGAGACGCTACCCGGATCGATCGAACTTCCGCTAGATGCAGGGACTTACCGCGTGTCGCCGTGCCTTACCGCCAAGTCGGAAAGCTGTTCGGCGATCTTCCGGTCCCGACCCTGCGCAACGTGTTGGTAGCGCATCGCGGCCTGCGGCGTCGAATGTCCGAGTCGAGCCATAAGCTCGGCCAGACTGGCGCCGGTCGCCGCGGCGAGCACGGCACCGGAATGCCGCAGATCGTGCCAGCGCAGGTCTCTACGGCCGGCGATATCGCGGGCCTTATACCAGTGCCGGTAGAGCGTCGAGGGCTGCAGGTGTCCACCATGATCGGCGGCGAAAATCAGCGAATCATGCTGTCTCGCAACATACTTGGAGAGGTGCATCTCGATCTGCGGAATGATGTGAGGTGGTATCGCGACGTCGCGGACGCCGGCGTCGGACTTCGGTGTGGTCACGGCGTATTCGCCCTGCGTTCGCACTGCGGCGCGGCGAATCCTAATGACCTGGTCTGACAAGTCGATGTCGCCGCGGCGCAGCTCCACCGTTTCGCCGAACCGCATGGCGCACCACGACGCGAACAGCACCATCAGCTGCAGGCGTTCGGGCATCGCCGCGGTCACCGTGGCGAGTTCATCGATCGACGCTGGGCGAATCCTGTGGACTCGCTTGGCGCGGCCAGCGCCGGTGATCCGGCACGGGTTGGCGTCAAGCAACTCGTCGGTGACCGCACTGCCCAGGATGGTGCGCAGCAGCGAGTAGGCGTGCGAGCGCAGCGTCGGCCGATCCGGGAGGGTCATCGCGTACCAGTCGCGGACGTCCTTTGGCTTGATGGTCGACACCTGACGATTGCCGAACGTGGGCAGCAGGTGGTCGTCGAGGATCTTGGCGTAGTGCTCGCGGGTGCGGGCTTTGATGGGGCGGCCGGCGACCTGGCGGCCGTCGAGCCATGCGGCGGCGTAGGCGCCGAATGTGACGGGGTCGGTGCGGTCGTCGTCGGCGGTGTCCCAGACGTTGCGGTCGATGTCTCGGCGCTTAGCGACGATGTAGGCCTCGGCGTCGATTCTGGCGGCGAAGGTGTTAGGGGCTGGCCGCCGGAGGCCGTCTGGGCCGGTGTAGCGGACTTGGTAGCGGCCCGATGGCAACTTGCGGATGGTGGCGAATGACCGCTTGTCGCGGGTGGCTGCCATGGGCTCTCCTGTGGTCCACTATCGCGAAAATGTATCGCGCTCGTGCCCGATACGTGCCCAATGAACCTACATCAGGTTCCGCTTGGCTCCGTTTGACTCATGCGATACTGTGTGACGTGTCGCCTGATCAGAGGGCTTCTTGCAGGTCAGACACATGATCGGAAAACCGCAGCAAGTCAACTTCAATCCCAGTATCGCGCACCACATTTCACAATCGGTCACAGGCCGATCTTGACCACCTGGACGTCGACAGTCTGATTGGTCTCAGGCTTGAACATCGTGCCGAACATCGTCGCGCCGTCGAACGAGAGCGTCAGGCCCTCCGACGTCACCCCACTCCACGTCCCGTTCTGCAGCCGCATGTCAGCCGTCCAGTCGCCCGCGTTGAACCTGACGCAATCGGGCCCACACGGCGACGTGAACACCCCTTGTTTGGCGCCATCGGCAACGGCGCCGCGACCATTGGTGACCGTGATGGAGTACGGCCCCTCCAACGTGTCGGCCGTCGCCACACCGGCCAGCCCGACGGCCGCGCCGATCACCGTCACCGCCACGATGGCTCCCCGTGCGTTAGCTCCCATGATTGCCCCCTCGGTTGGACGCCGACGTCGTCGCCGGCGTTTGGCGTCAGTATCACCGCAGCGCAGGGGGATTTGCTGAGATTCGCCATAAATGGCGCGCACGGCCTAGCTCCTCTGTTTTTTGCCAACGGAACAACATGATGAAGGCCGTCGGATGCGTGAACGGCGCCGTAGCCAACCGCACCCCCCGCTGCACCAGACATCTGTTGCTGCTAACCGGTGGCGCGGCACTATGCCAACGATTTCTGACACCCCGCTGTGAACTTCCCAAAGCCGATCGCGGCCACCAGTGGATCGACAGGCAATCAGGGTGGTTTCTCGAATGTTGGCTGCACATCATCGACGCCAGCACCTGCCGGGACCTCCGCTCGCCCGGCCGACACCATCGACCAGGAGAACGACATGCCGAACCGACTCATCGCCGCGACTGCCGGACTGCTCACCGGAGCAGCCATGCTCACCGCCTCCTTGAGCGGTGCCGCCATCTCACAAGCGTCCAGCGGCGTCGACCAGCAGGGCACCTACCCCAAGCCCGCCAGCTACGACGGAATCCAAGGCGGCGTGGCGCTGTGCAGCCAGCACGGCATCAAGATGCCGTGTGGGCCGAACTTCACGCCGGGCATCACGAAGTCCAACAACGAGGGCTGATGCCCCTTCTGCAGACCCATTGATCGAACATATGATCGAACGGTGGGTCTGCAACAGATCGGCCACGGCGGGCAGCCCCTGCGGACGGTGTTCCGCCGGGTGCACCCGCCTGTCGCCGTTTTGGTCGACCTCGTCGCGATGTTCCCGCGCGAACCCCACAGCGCCGGCCGCTACCACCCCCACGGACTCCAGATGGACACCATCGTCGAGGGTCGACTCTCCTGCTGGGGCCTCGGCGAACAAGGCGGCTGGTGGGGGCTGGTCACCTACTCCGTCAGCTTCGGCGGAGATAAGCAGACCGTGACCCACTGGGTGCCCGCCTGGGTGCTGAAGATGAAGTAGCCCTTTGATGTTCGCCACACATCCGCCCCGTTGTCCCAGCACAGCCACTCCGGAATGCCAGTGGCCGATTGACGGTGGGCTATCCGCAGGACGAAGCTGAGTCGGTGATCGAGTTGAGTGAGCAGCAGATCATCGACCAGGTGGCCCAGCGTCTGGCCGATACCCACGCGTCGGTGGCACCAGACCGTGTGGCCGCGGTGGTGCACGAGGAGTACGCGCGGTTCACCGGTCGCCCCATCCGCGACTTCATCCCGCTGTTCGTCGAACGCAATGCCAAGGCAGAACTGAGCCGTCTCGGCTCCTGACACCCTGATCGTTATCGATTTTGTAGCAGAGATCTACCTTGCTATTAGGTCGCTCTCAGGTTCGGCTCTTACCGTCATTCTCATCACGTTCTGACAAGACAACCCCGATACGCTCGGCCCGCCACCAACCCCCCTCAGGTGGCGGGCCGAGATCGTGTCCGGGCAGTCGAAACCCTCCGTCGCAGAGGCGCAACCGGATAGTGTTGGCGCTCCAGCAACCAACCGGCGACCAAAGGGTGGGACATGATTCGCGAGATGGCGGCTTCGACGCTGATCGGCCTGGCCGCATTGGGCGCGGCACCCGTGGCCGCCGCCGACCCGGGTCCCATCTATTTCGACGAGCCGGGGCATTACGCCAACGACGTTCCCGGCATGCTCTACGACGCGCATCTGACGGCGCCCTGCACCAACATGGAACGCTTCACGTTCGGACGCGGACGCGGTGGCGAGGCAATGCAGTGCCGCTGGATCCCCAACCAGTGGCCGCCGGTGTACACCGGTTTCTGGCAGATCACCTACGACCTCAAGGGTGTGCAGGACATCGGGTCGCCGTGCCCCAATTCACAATCGGCCGCACAGGCCCCCGACGGGCGCCCGCTGGTGTGCATGGGCGCCCAGGGCTGGCAGGCCGGCATCTACAACCGCGCAGGCTTCACGCCGATCAACTAGCGGAACTGCGCAGCGTGCGGCTGGGCTCGGTGCCGAAGATCTCCTTGTACGCGCTGCTGAACCGGCCCGGATGGGTGAACCCGCAGCGGCCGGCGATCGAGGTGACCGTGTCGCGGGCCGGGTCCGCCGATTTCAACTCGCGGTGAGCCCGCTCCAGACGAATCCGACGCAGGTATTCCAGCGGCGTCGTGCCCACATGCTCGCGAAACGCGTACTGGATCGCTCGCGGTGTCACATCGGCTGCCGCAGAGATGTCGCGGATCGTGATGTCGTACTGCGCGTTGTCGTGGATGAAGTCCAGGGCGCGGCGCAGCATCCGTGGGTGCTGTGTCTTGATCTTCTCGTCAGGGCGCATCTTCGGACGGGTTCCCGGACTTCCGCCAGAACGAAACTTCCGAGTGATTCACACCACTGCATGCCACGATCGACCCATGACTGACCGCATCGAAGTGTCCCGAACCATCGCCGCAGCTCCCGAGGCTGTCTTCGCCGTGCTGTGCGACCCGCAAGGCCACGTCGCGATCGACGCCACCGGAATGCTGCAGGACGCCGACGGCGACCCGGTGCGCGCCGTCGGCGACACCTTCGTCGTGCACATGGACCGTGAGGCCCTCAACGACTTCCCCATGGGCCGCTACGACGTCACCGTCGAGATCGCGCAGTTCGAGCAGGACCGGCTGATCGCCTGGACCATCCTCGGACAGATCCGCCCCCAGATCGGCCACGTCTACGGCTATCGCCTCGAGCCGAACGGCGAGGACACGCTGGTCACCTCGTTCTACGACTGGTCGGCTATCGACCAGCAGTGGCGCGAAGCCGGGATCTTTCCGGTGGTGTCCGAGCTGGCGCTGCGGGGCACGTTGGGCATCCTCGATCGGACGGTCCGGCGCGGATACCCCCGGTCAACTCAGGGTTGACGCTAGGCACGCGTCAACCTACGGTTGACGCATGCCCGACGCTCGCATCAACCACCCCGTCCGCCTCGACGACCTCATCGAGGCGATCACCCACGTCCACGACCAACCGCTCGACCAGCTGACCGACGCAGTGCTGGCCGCCGAAGCACTCGGTGAGGTCGCCGACCATCTGATCGGCCACTTCGTCGACCAGGCACGCCGGTCGGGCGCCTCGTGGACCGACATCGGCAAATGCATGGGCGTCACCAAGCAGGCCGCCCAGAAGCGCTTCGTTCCCAAGACCCCGACCGACGCCGCAGCGATGGACCCGAACGCCGGCTTCCAGCGCTTCACCCCACGCGCCCGCGCTGTCATCGTCGAAGCGCAGAACCGCGCCCACGCTGCCCGCAACGCCGAGATCGGTCCCGCGCACCTCGTGCTCGGCCTCGCCGCCGATCCGACCGGGCTCGCGGCCCGTCTGCTCGCCGACCAGGGCATCGACGCCCCGGCCATCACGAACGCGATCACCCTGCCCGAACCCGTCGACGCGGTACCGGCACTGATCCCCTTCGACGCTCGCGCCAAGAAGGCCCTCGAGTTGACGTTCCGGCAGGCACTGCGCCTCGGCCACAACTACATCGGCACCGAACACCTGCTGCTCGCGCTCTACGACGACGAGAGCGACGACGGCGTGCTGCACCGACTCGGCATCGACGTCGAGCGGTTCGAACGCGACCTGCGCGCGGCCCTGGAGGCCTTCACCGAGCCGTGAGCGGCGTATCCCGCCGACGGCCTGTGCCGGTGTGCGATCATGCCAGGACGTCTACGAGGGGACCGGACATGCGACGCTGGCTCGTCATCGTGCTCGCCGCCACCATGGGCATGCTGGGAGGCGTCCTCGCGCCCCCCGCCGGTGCCGCGGTGATCCCGATCGGACGGCTGGGCGACACGCTGCGTGTCGAGTTCGAAGGCCTCGTCGCCGACGTCGCGGTTCTCGGCGTCAACCCCTCACCGGTGCCGCCCGGCTTCGGCTATCCGCCGCGGGCCCCGCGGTACCAGGTGTACCGGGCCGATGTCACGATCACCCCGGTGAAGCTGCCCACCCCCTATGCGATGGGCATCACCTACGCGTTTCGCGGCGTGACCCCGACCGGCGACGCATACGAGCCCCGCAACAGCGACGCCCCCGACGCGCTGCAGTACGGCATGCAGAACGCGCAGGTCGGTCGCACGTTCACCGGTGGCGTGTGGTGGGACTGCTACCGGGACCTGGTGTCCAACGTCGTGCTGATCGACCGCATCACCGGCATCCGCCTGGCTCAGTGGAACGTCGCCTGAGCCTGCACATCGTCGCGGCCGACCCCGCCCGACTCGACGAACTCGTCGACGTCGCGGCACGCACCTTTCCGCTGGCCTGTCCCCCGTCGTGCACCGCAGACGACGTGGCCGCCTTCATCACCGAGAACCTCACCCCCGATCGCTTCGCCGCCTACCTGAGCGACCCCAACCGGACGGTGCTCACCGCCATCGAGGACGACCGGATTGTCGGTTACGCCATGCTGATCGGCGGCGTTCCCGACGATCCCGACGTCGTCGCCGCGGTGACCGCGCGCCCGACGATCGAACTGTCGAAGATGTACGTGCTGCCCGACGCGCACGGTGCCGGCGCCTCTGCAGCCCTGATGTCGGCCGCGCTGCACCACGCCGGCACAGCAGCCTCGGTGTGGCTCGGCGTCAATCAGAAAAACGTTCGCGCACAACGCTTTTACCGCAAGAACGGCTTCGAGGTCACCGGCACCAAGTCGTTCCGGCTGGGTGATCACATCGAAGCGGACTACGTGATGGTGCGCCCCGTCTGACCGGCGGCGGTCAGCGCCAGCAGTCGCGACGTCGCCCGCAGGTACTTCTTGCGGAAGCCGCCGGCCAGCATCTCTTCACTGAAGACGGTGTCGAGCTTGGCGCCGGACGCGACCACCGGGACACCGGCGTCGTAGAGCCGATCGGTCAGCGACACCAACCGCAGCGCGACGTTCTGGTCGTCGAGCGGATGCACACCCGTCAGGAACACCTCGGTGACGCCTTCGATCAGCGTCAGGTACCGCGACGGATGCATCGTCGCCAGATGTGCGCACAGCGCGTCGAAGTCGTCGAGCGTCGCGCCCGGCACCTCCGCGGCACGCTCGGTGACTTCGGCGTCGCTGAGCGGCTCGGGTGCGGGAGGCAGATCACGGTGCCGGTAGTCGGGGCCCTCGATACGCACTGTCGTGAACATCGCTGCGAGCGTGTTGATCTCGCGCAGGAAATCCTGTGCGGCGAACCGGCCCTCGCCGAGCTGCTCGGGCAGCGTGTTCGACGTCGCCGCCACCGACACCCCCTTCTCGACCAGCGCGGAGAGCAGCCGGGAGATCAGCGTGGTGTTGCCGGGGTCGTCGAGCTCGAACTCGTCGATGCACAGCAGGGTGTAGTCGGCGAGTAACTCGATGCACTCGACGAATCCGAACACGCCCGCCAACTGAGTCAGCTCGCCGAAGGTCGCGAACGCCTTCTGCCCCTCGACCGCGTAATAGGACGAGGCGAGCAGATGGGTCTTGCCGACACCGAAGCCCCCGTCGAGATACACACCGACGCCGGGCAGCACCTCTCGCTTACCGAACAGCTTCTTCTTGCCTGCGCGACGCTGCACCGCCTGCTCGCAGAACTGGCGGCACGTCTGCACCGCGGACGCCTGCGTGGGCTCGCCGGGATCGGGCCGGTAGGTGTCGAAGCTGACGTCGGCGAATGTCGGCGGCGGAACCAGCTGGGCGACCAACCTCTCCGGGGTGACGCTGGGATGGCGGTCGGTCAGGTGCGAGACCTCACCGGAGTCGAGGCTGGACGTGGGGCTGGACCCGTGCATGCAGGCACCCTATCGGCGTGCTGAGATTCTGCGTATGGGCACCTGTATGGGCAATGACGCGGACGGGACACAGTTCACAGTGCTCGGCTCGGTAGACGCGATCGACCGCGCCGAGCTGATCACCCGGTACGCCTACCCCGGCGAGCGGTGGGTGCGGGCCAACATGATCGCCTCGGCCGACGGCGGAGCAACAAGCGCCGGCACGTCCGGGGGTCTCGGCGGCGCCGGAGACAAGGCCGTGTTCTCGGTGCTGCGCGAACTGGCCGACGTGATCCTCGTCGGCGCGGCGACGGTGCGTGCCGAGGACTACTCGGGGGTGTCCGTCACCGCCGAGCAGCGCGCGGCCCGCGAGGCCCGCGGTCAGGCCGCCGTCCCCCCGATCGCGATGCTCACCCGATCCGGCTCGGTCGACCCCGACGCGGCGATCTTCCAGCGCACCGAGGTGCCGCCGATCGTGTTCACCAGCGCGGCCGCCGCGCCCGAGACACAGCTCACGCTGGGCGATCTGGCCGAGGTGATCGACGTGTCCGGATCGGACCCCGAGTCGCTGGAGTTGTCGCAAGCGGTGAGCGTGCTCGCCGACCGCGGCTTGGGGCGAGTGCTCGCCGAGGGCGGGCCCGGGATCCTCGGCAGGCTGATCGCCGCCGACCTGCTCGACGAGTTGTGTCTGACCGTCGCGCCGGTGCTCGTCGGCGGAGCGGCCGGACGCATCGTCACCGGAGACGGCGACGAGCAGACCCCCCTGCGCCTGCTGCACGTCCTCAGTGACGACGCCGGATACCTGTTCCTGCGCTACGCCCGCGCCGCCGAGGATCGGTGAGCGCCATCAGTACTGTGGTCGGCATGCGTCGATCGGTGCCGGCAGTGCTTGCGGTGACGGTGTCGTTGCTGACCGCGTGCTCCCCCGGGCTGGCCGCCAACCCGCGCTACGCCACCGATTCTGGGGCGACTCCGCAAGGTGCGGTGACGACCAGCGAGAAGCCGGCGGGGCCGCCTGCCATCGAAGTGCCGAAGAACGAGCTCTCGTGGCGTGACTGCACGTCGCGGGTGTTCAGCGAGGCCGCGGTCCAACCTCCCCCGGGAGTCACGCTGGACTGCGCCAGCTACGACGCCGACCTGGACCCGATCGCCGGGGCCACCGGGTCGGTCAGCATCGGCGTGGTGCGCGCCAAGTCAGCCCAGACTCCCGCCGACGCGGGTCCGCTGGTGATGACGACCGGCTCCGATCTGCCGTCCTCGGTGCAACTCCCGGCCTGGCTGGCGGGCGCAGGCACCGACGTGCTGGCCAAGCATCCCGTCGTCGCAGTCGATCGTCGCGGCATCGGCATGTCGGGCGCGCTGGACTGCCGCGACGTGTTCGACCGCCAGGAGATGTTCGAGCAGGCCCAGTTCCAGTCGGGCGACGACCCGGTCGCCAACCTCGGCACGATCACGATGACCGCGACCACGAGCTGCACCGACACCATCGCCCCCGGCGACTCGGCCTACGACAACGCCCATGCCGCTGAGGACCTCGAGCGCCTGCGCACCACGTGGGACGTGCCAGCGCTGGCGCTCCTCGGCGTCGGGAACGGCGCGCAGGTGGCACTGGCCTACGCCGGTTCGCACCCCAACAAGGTCGCCCGCCTGGTGTTGGATTCGCCGCTGCCGCTGGGCATCTCGGCCGAGGCAGCGACAGAGCAGCGCGTCAAAGGTGAGCAGGCCGCGCTGGACGCGTGGGCCACGCGGTGCGCGGCCAGCAACTGCCCGCTGCCCGATCCCAAGAACGCCGTCGACACGCTGCTGGCATCGGCCCGCGCCGGCAACGGACCCGGTGGGGCATCAGTGGCCGCGGTCGCCGACGCGATCGCCACGGCGCTGGCGTTCCCCCAGGGCAATCGCGTGGACGCGGGCCGCGACCTCGCTCAGGCGATCGCCGACGCCAACGACGGGGACACCAACGGGCTCAACAACCTGATCAACACCGCCGAGACGCTGCGCCAGACCGACGGGCAGTTCGTCAACTCCTGCAGCGACGCGTTGAACCGGCCCACCCCCGACCGGGTGCGCGAACTCGTCGTCGAATGGGGCAAGCGCTATCCGCAGTTCGGGACCGTCGGTGCGCTCGACATGGTGAAGTGCCTGAACTGGCCGAGTGGTACCGCGCCGAAGGAACCGCAGGGCCTGACCACGCCGACGCTGCTGCTGGGCGTGCAGAACGATCCCGTCGTCGGCAACGAGGGGGTCGCGGCCGTCGCCGCGACCGCGATCAACGCCGGTTCGACCAACAGGCGGGTGATCTGGCAGGGCATCGGTCACGGCGCGACCGTGTACTCGGCGTGCGCGCTGCCACCGGTGCTCGGCTACCTCGACACCGGGACGCTGCCGGCCACCGACACGTACTGCCCGGCCTGACGCCACCCTCACCTGCCGCTACGGTACGGTGCCTGACGTGCGTGATCTTGTGGTGAAAGCGTTCAGGCCCCGCACCTCTGCACCCACCACCGCTGCCGTTCTGCGTTCGGTCCTCTGGCCGCTGGCGATCCTGTCGGTGATCCACCGCAGCTACGTGTTGGTGTTCAACCGCTACATCACCGACGACTTCGCCCCGGTGTACCGCGCCGTCATCAACTTCAAGTTCGGCTGGGACATCTACAACGAACACTTCGACTACGTCGACCCGCACTACCTGTATCCGCCGGGCGGCACGCTGATCATGGCGCCCTTCGGCTACCTGCCCGAAGTGGCGTCGCGGAACTGGTTCATCTTCTTCAACACCGTGGCCATCATCGCGGCCGGGTACTTTCTGCTGCGCCTGTTCGGCTACACGCTGAGCTCGGTCGCCGCGCCCGCTCTGCTGCTCGCGATGTTCTGCACCGAGTCCGTCACCAACACGCTGGTGTTCGGCAACATCAACGGTGTCATGCTGCTGCTCGAGGTGCTCTTCTTCCGCTGGCTGCTGGACGGCAATCGCAGCCACGAATGGTGGGCCGGGGTGAGCATCGGGCTGACGCTGGTGGTCAAACCACTGCTCGCGCCGCTGCTGCTGCTGCCGGTGCTCAACCGGCAGTGGCGGGTCCTGGTCACCGCGATCGCCGTACCGGTCGCGTTCAATCTCGCTGCCTGGCCGCTGATCTCGGACCCCATGAACTTCGTCACCCGCACGGTGCCCTACATCTTCTCCACCCGCGATTATTTCAACAGCTCGATTCTGGGTAACGGTCTCTATTTCGGGCTGCCGACGTGGCTGATCCTGACTTTGCGCGTCGTCTTCGCCGCACTCGGCGCAGCAGCGCTGTGGCTGTTGTACCGGTACTACCGCACCCGCGACCAGTTCTTCTGGATGCTGACCTCCTCGGGCGTCCTGCTCGTCACCTCGTGGCTGGTGCTCTCCCTCGGTCAGGGCTACTACTCGATCGCGCTGTTCCCGTTCCTGATGACGGTCGTGCTGCCGAACTCGGTACTGCGCAACTGGGTCGCCTGGCTCGCTACCTACGGGTTCTTGACCATGGACCGCTGGCTGCTGTGGCAGCTTCCGTCGACCGGACGGGCGCTGGAGTACCTCAAGATCACCTACGGCTGGTCACTGATGGTGATCGTGGTGTTCTGCGTGCTGCTCTTCCGCTACCTGGATGCACGGCGCGACGGGAGGCTGGCCGACGGGATCGACCCGCCCTGGCTGCACCCCACCGCCCGGGCCGCTGAGTAGCCTGGTCACATGACAGGCCCGAAGCTGCAGCTGACCGACGACCAGTGGCGCGAGCGGCTGAACCCTCAGGAGTTCGCCGTGCTGCGCCGTGCCGGCACCGAGCGTCCGTTCACCGGCGAATACACCGATACCAAGACCGAAGGTGTCTATCAGTGCCGCGCCTGCGGCGCAGAACTGTTCCGCAGCACCGAGAAGTTCGAATCCCATTGCGGCTGGCCGTCGTTCTTCGACCCGGCGGATTCCGACGCGGTGATCCTGCGCTCCGACGACTCGCTGGGCATGCACCGGGTCGAGGTGGTGTGCGCGAACTGCCACAGCCACCTCGGGCACGTCTTCGAAGGCGAGGGGTATCCGACCCCGACCGATCAGCGCTACTGCATCAACTCGATCTCGCTGCGGCTGGTGCCCACCGATCAGTGATGCTCCGGCGTCAGCGTTCGTTCACGTCGCTGCGCCTCGAGCAGGGCCAACATCTCGGAACCCGGCACCGGCCGGCTGAAGTAGAAACCCTGCGCCACCCGGCAGCCGTACTGGCGTAACCGGTCGGCGATCTCGGCGCTCTCCACTCCCTCGGCCACCGGTGTGTGTCCGAGCGCGTGCGTCATCTCGATCACGGCGCGCACGATGGTCGCCGACGGTCCGTGCGTCAAGATCGGCGCGATGAACTCCCGGTCCAGCTTGACCTGGTCGACGGGAAAATCGCGCAGATACCACAGCGCCGAATATCCGCTGCCGAAGTCGTCGAGCGCGACCTGCACCCCCGCGGCGCGCAGCTTGTTCAGAGCCGTTCGTGTTCCCGGCATGTCGGCGAGCAGCCTGTCCTCGGTGATCTCGATGGTGAGCGCCTCCGGCGCAAGCCCGTGCCGCCGCAGCGCCTCGGAGATGCCAGCACTGATGGCTGGGTCGCTCACGACGGGTGCGAACACGTTCACCGCGACGGGAATCTCGAAGCCCTCGGCGTGCCAGATCGCCGCATCGGCGAGCGCCAGGTCGAGCACCGCCCTGGTCAGCGACGTCATCAGGTCGCACTTGTTCACCAACGGCAGGAACTGGTCGGGGTTGAGCAACCCCCGGCGGGGATGTGGCCAGCGGATGAGCGCCTCGGCGCCGATGATCTCCCCGGTGAACAGGTCGTACTGCGGCTGGTAGACCACGCGCAGTTCGCCGTGCTCGATGGCGTGCTCGAGCTCCACCAGGATCGGCGGCGGGCCGACGTCGCGACGGCCTGCGGCGATGTCGGCACGCAGCTTGCGGTTCTCCCCGAGGATCACGAACTGCCGGATCGTCACGGCGATCACGATGACGGCGACGGCCACGAACACCGGCCCCAACCCGGCGATCAGCACTGGCGTGCACAAGACCGCCGACAACAGCACCGGCACGTACGGCAGCCAGCCCGAGACCGCGGCCGGCTGCGCGCTGGGCACGTCGGAGCCGGTCCGCCGGGCGCGCAGCGCGGCGACGGCGATCAGGAGGAAACCCGTTGCCCAGCCGACCGACAGTTGATGCTGGTTGTCGTAGGTGCCCGTTGCGGTCAGATAGGCGAAAGCGACATCGGAGAACGCGACGCCGATCAACCCCGCGGTCAGCAGCGCCATCTGCGCTTGCCGCATGCGAGGGGTCCGCATCAGCATCAGCCCCGCGATCGTCACCAACGCGATGTCGGTCACTGGGTACGACAGCGCCACGGCCACCGACAACACGTCGCTCTGCTGGGCGGTGTACACGGTCCGCAACCAGATGACCCAAGCCGCGCCGAAGATCGCGGCCGCGACGATGAGCCCGTCGATCACCACCCGCAGTTGCGTACCGGGCGGCGCCGCGGTCAGCAGGACGATCAGACACAACCCGGCACCCGCCAGGAACGACAGGTATCCGGCGTCGGCCCACGACGGAGTCGGAGCCTCGCCGAGAACGAGGTCGTAGTAGCTCCACACCACCTCGCCGGCGGCCCACCCCATCAGTCCGGCTGCCATGAACGCCCAGGCCGCACGATCAGGACCCCGCAGCGAGACTGCGGCCCATGCGGCACTGACCGCGGCGGTCAACGCGAAGACAGCCAAGCCGACATCGTCCACGGTGCGGATGAGGTCCGGGCCGCCCCACCCGGCCCACAACCACGCGCCGTAGGCGGCACCGACGATCAGCGCGACCGCCGCCACCCCCCTCGTTTTCGGCATGGACGGAATATAGCAATGGAATGCTGCGGGCAAAACCGATTCGCAGCAGTAAAGAGTCGTTTGCTAGGACGGCACTTTCCCGACAAATCGAGGTATAAAGACCCTACGACGTGGTTTTAGACGGATGTCAAGAATTTGCAAATGTCGAAAATACTTGACAGAAGTTTTCGTTGCCAGCAAAAACTCATGGCAAAGCGTTGATCAGCCGCTCGACCGAAACACGTGGCCCGGTGTAGAACGGGGTCTCCTCACGGACGTGGCGGCGAGCGTCGGTGGCGCGCAGATCACGCATCAGGTCGACGATGCGGTGGAGTTCCGGCGCTTCGAACGCAAGCAGCCACTCGTAATCACCCAGCGCGAAAGCCGGCACTGTGTTGGCGCGCACATCCTTGTAGCCACGCGCGGCCATGCCGTGCTCGGCCAGCATCCGTCGGCGCTCGTCGTCGGGCAACAGGTACCACTCCAAGGAGCGGACGAACGGATAGACGCAGATGTAGGCCCCGGGCTCCTCTCCCGCCAGGAACGCCGGAACGTGGCTTTTGTTGAACTCGGCGGGCCGGTGCAGCGCGACGTTGCTCCACACCGGGGTCGACGCCCGGCCCAATGTGGTGGTGCGGCGGAAGTCGGCGTAGGTGGCCTGCAGCGCCTCCACGGTCTCGGCGTGGGTCCACGTCATGAAGTCGGCATCGGCACGCATGCCGGCGACGTCGTAAATTCCGCGTACGACGACGCCCCTGTCCTCCTGGTGCTTCAGGAACGTCTCGGTCTCGTCGACGATCGCCGCCCGCGCGTCGTCACCGTCGGCGAGCACGCCGGGCTTGACGGCGTACACCGAGAACATCAGGTAGCGGACGGTGGAGTTGATCGCGTCGAAGTCGAGCTTGGCCATCGTTCTATCGTGCCATGGGCCCCTACCGCGTCAGGATGGCCGCCACCGCCCTGGTCGCGGCAGCGACGCAGGCCGGAACCCCGATGCCGTCGAGATAGGCCCCGGCCACGGCGAGTCCCTGTGGCAGCCCACCGCGTAGCTCGGCGACCAGGTCGGCGTGGCGCGGGCCGTACTGAGGCATGGCGTCGAGCCAGCGCACCACCTTGCTGTCCTCCGGGGTCACGGTGATGCCGAACAACGTCGCCAGATCCTGCTCGGCCCACATCAGCAGGTCGTCGTCGCCTGCCCGCCGGGCCAGGTCGTCTCCGAACCGGCCGTAGGACAGCCGGACCATCTCGACGCTGCTACGCCGACCCCACTTGCGCGACGACAACGTCACCGCCTTGGTGTGCAGACGGCCACGGCCGGCGACCAGCACCCCGGACTGCTCCGGGAGCGGGGTGCCGCCGGGCAGGGCCAGCGCGACCACCGCGGCCGAGGCCACCTCGATGCGCCGGGCGGCCGCGACCGTGCGGGGAGCGAGATCGCCGAGCAGCGCCGGCAGCCGCGGCGCGGGAACCGCCAGCACCACCGCATCGGCGGGCCAGCGCGCACCCTCGTCGTCGATCACCTCCCAGCCGTGAGTCGCCGGAGCGACGCTGCGAACGGCGACCTGCGCCCACGTGAGTCCAGAACGCCGCACCAGTTCGTCGATCAGCACGGCGTAACCGCCGTCGATCGCACCGAACACCGACCCCGGCGCAGGCGGCGGCAGCGCGGCGGTGACAGCCTCGGTCAGGCTGCGCGCCCCGCGGTCGAGCGCCGCCGCCACCGTAGGGGCGGCCGCGCGCAACCCGATCGTCGCGGCCGACCCGGCGTACACACCGGCCAGCAGCGGGTCGATCGATCGCACCACGACCTGCTCGCCGAAGCGGTCGCCGACGAGGTCGGCCACCGTCGGGTCGGCGCCGGGAGTCCAGGACAGCGGGCGGCGGGGCTCGTCGAGCATCCAGCGGATCGTGGCGTCGTCGACCAGTCCGGTCAGCGAGGCAGGCCGCGTCGGGATGCCGTTGACGGTGTGCTGGGGTAGCGCATGCAGGCGGCCCTCGCTGTAGATCAGCGGACGCACCCCGGTCGTCGTCAGCTGCTTCCCCGACAGACCCAACTCCCCCAGCAGCGCGGGCACCTCCGGGCGGCGGGTGACGAACGCTTCGGCTCCGACGTCGATCGGCTGCCCGCCGATGCGTTCGGTGCGCAACACCCCACCGAGCCGGTCCGCCGGGTCCAGCACGGTGATGGACGCGTCCGGGCCGGCCGCCACCCGCAGTCGGTAGGCTGCCACTAAACCCGAAATGCCGCCGCCGACAACGCAATACGTTGTCACAGCTGGTGCACCAGGGCCACGGCCTTGGTGATGACGTCGGGGTCGGTGGCAGGCAGGACCCCGTGACCGAGGTTGAACACGTGTCCGACGGCGCCCGCGTCGATCGCGCGGCGCCCGTCCTCGACGACGGCCCGCACCGCGCGTTCGACCACCGGCATGCCGGCCAACAGCACCACCGGATCGAGGTTGCCCTGCAGTGCGACTCCCCGCTGCACCCGCGTCGCGGCATCGGCCAGCGACGTCCGCCAGTCCACCCCGACGACCGCGGGGACGTCGTGTCCGACGACGGCTTCCGACATGGCACCCAGCAATTCCGCCGTCCCGACGCCGAAATGCGTCATCGGCACGCCGTAGCCGGCCAGCGCAGCGAACACCCGGGCGCTATGGGGCAACACGTAGCTGCGGTAGTCGGCCAGCGACAGGGTGCCCGCCCAGGAGTCGAACACCTGGATCGCGTCGACGCCCGCCTCGATCTGGGTGCGCAGGAACGCGATCGTGACGTCGGTCAGGGATTCCATCAGCGCATGCCACGTGTCGGTCTCGCCGAGCATCATCGCCTTGGTGTGCTCGTGGTTGCGGCTCGGACCACCCTCCACGAGATAGGACGCCAGCGTGAACGGGGCTCCGGCGAACCCGATCAGCGGCACCTCCCCCAGTTCGCCGGTCAGCCGACTCACCGCTGCCGCCACCGGCGCCACCTGGTCGGGGTCCAGCTCAGTGATGGTGCCGACATCAGCTCGGGTGCGGATCGGATGATCGATGACCGGGCCCACATCGGGCACGATGTCCAACCCGATACCGGCCGCGCGCAGCGGGACGACGATGTCGGAGAACAAGATTGCCGCGTCAACGTCGTGGCGACGCACCGGCTGCAGCGTGATCTCGGTGATCAGGTCGGCGTCGAAGCAGGCCTGCATCATGGTGTTCTTGGCCCGAAGAGCCCGGTACTCGGGCAGCGACCGACCGGCCTGCCGCATCATCCACACCGGCATGCGGTGGGGCTTGCGGCCGGCGACGGCAGCCAGGTAGGGCGATTCGGGCAGCTCGCGGCGCGTGTTCATCGATGCCCATGCTGCCATGCCTCCTCCGCCCCGAATCGGCGCGCCATGAGCACAGACCTGTGAAAATGGACTACCGTCGATCGGCGTGACCTCCGCCGAACCGGCTCAATTCCGTGAAGCGGTGGCGGCGATGAACGCCACCACCGTACGGCCGGAGATCGAGCTGGGCCCGATCCGGCCGCCGCAGCGCCTCGCCCCCTTCAGTTACGCACTGGGAGCCGAGGTCAAGCATGCCGAAGCCCCGGTCGTCCCCGAGCGCTCCGACGGCGACGCGTTCGGGCGGCTGATCCTGCTGCACGACCCCGAGGGCGCCGACGCCTGGGACGGCACGATGCGGCTGGTCGCTTATATCCAGGCCGACCTCGATTCCACCGAGGCCGTCGATCCGCTGCTGCCCGAGGTGGCGTGGAGCTGGCTCGTCGACGCCCTGACCGAACGTGCGCAGCACCTCACCGCCCTCGGCGGCACCGTCACCGCCACCACCTCGGTGCGCTACGGCGACATCTCCGGACCACCGCGAGCCCATCAGCTGGAGCTGCGTGCGTCCTGGACCGCCACCGATCTGGAACTGGGGCCACACGTCGAGGCGTTCTGCGAAGTGCTCGAACACGCCGCAGGCCTGCCCCCCGCCGGGGTGACCGACCTGGGCTCGCGCACCCGCGCCTGATCCGATGACCGAACCCGACACCGGCGGTTCCCCGCCGGACGCCGAACACTCCGACGACGTCGACATCTCCGAGACACCCGCCACGCCGCTGCTGGCCCCGCGCGACGGAGTGCCGAACGTCGCGGTGAGCCGCAGCGAAATCGCCCGCGCCGCAGACTTTCTCGCGTCCGGGTCGGGCGCGTTCGCCGTCGACGCCGAACGGGCGTCGGGATTCCGGTACTCCAACCGCGCCTACCTGGTGCAGATTCGGCGTGCCGGCGCGGGCACGGTGCTGATCGACCCCGTCAGCCACGGCGGCGACTCCGTCGAGGTGCTCGCCCCGGTGGCACAGGTGCTGTCGGAGGATCAGTGGATCCTGCACGCCGCCGACCAGGATCTGCCCTGCCTGGCGGAGATCGGCATGCGCCCGCCGTCGCTCTACGACACCGAGCTGGCCGGGCGGCTGGCCGACCTCGACCGCGTGAACCTCGCCTCGATGGTGCAGCAGCTGCTCGGCCTGGCCCTGACCAAGGGGCACGGCGCTGCGGACTGGTCGAAGCGGCCCCTTCCCGACGAATGGCTCAACTACGCGGCGCTCGATGTCGAGGTGCTGATCGAGTTGCGTGACGCGATCGACGCCGTGCTCATCGCCGAGGGCAAAGACGGTTGGGCCAGAGAAGAATTCGAGTACCTCCGGACGGCCGAGAGCACACCGACCCGGCGGGACCGCTGGCGGCGCACCTCCGGAATCCACAAGGTGCGCGACCCGCGGGCGCTGGCCGCCGTACGGGAGTTGTGGCTGACCCGCGACCAGATCGCCCGACGGCGAGATATCGCCCCGGGCCGAATCCTGCCCGACAGCGCAATCGTGAGCGCGGCGACCGCAGACCCGGACACGGTCGAGAAGCTCGTTGCTCTGCCGATTTTCGGCGGAGCCCGGCAACGGCGCAGCGCAAGCGTGTGGCTCGACGCGTTGGCGCGGGCCCGCACGGCCGACCCGCCGTCGTCGCAGGAACCGTCCAGCGGTCCGCCGCCGGCATCACGGTGGGCCCGACGCAAGCCCGAGGCCGCCGCCCGGCTGGAGGCGGCGCGAGCCGCGATCAACGAACTGGCGCAACAGGTTTCCGTGCCGCCGGAGAATCTTCTGGCACCCGACATCGTGCGCCGGCTGTGCTGGGACTGGGTTGCCGTGGACGACACGACCGCCGCGGTGGAGGCGTTTCTCGACACCACGGCAGCGCGACGCTGGCAACGCGAGCTGACGACACCCCTGCTCGCTGCAGCCTTGAAATCAGCTCCCAGCGACTAGCGACCGGCAGTGCTCAGTCGAGCTGCTGGCTGACTTCCTTCTCCGCGACACCGGTACCCAGTGCTGCGACCCAGCCGGTGATCTGGCGGGCGAGATTGCGCTCGGTCAGGCCGACCTCGGTGAGCACCTCACCGCGGGAGGCGTGGGCGAAGAACTCCTGCGGCAACGCGGCGTCCCGGCAGGGCACGTCGATCTCCGCGCGACGCAATGCCGTCGAGACCGCCGAACCGATACCGCCGTGCACCCCGTTGTCCTCGAGCGTGACGACCAGCTTGTGCTGCGCGGCGAGCGTGGTGAGCACCGCGGGCACCGGCAGCACCCACCGGGGATCGACGACGGTGACGCCGATGCCCTGGTTGCGCAACCGCTCGGCCACTGCCAGCGCCATCGTGGCGAACGGTCCGATGGCGATGACCAGGACGTCGTCGGTGAGACCGTCGGCGGGCTTCGCCAGCACGTCCACCCCGTCGCGGCGTTCGACCGCTGTGATGTCTTGTCCGACATCGCCTTTCGGGAAACGAATGGCGGTGGGGCCGTCACTGACGTCGAGTGCTTCTGCCAGCTCTTCCCGCAGCCGGGCGCCGTCGCGCGGCGCCGCCACCTTCATGCCGGGGACCACGCCGAGGATCGACATGTCCCACATGCCGTTGTGGCTGGCCCCATCGGGACCGGTGACTCCGGCGCGGTCCAGCACGATCGTCACCGGCAGCTTGTGCAGCGCGACGTCCATCATCACCTGGTCGAACGCCCGGTTCAGGAACGTCGAGTACACGGCGACCACCGGATGCATTCCGCCCATCGCCAGACCGGCAGCAGAGGTGATCGCGTGCTGCTCGGCGATGCCGACGTCGAAGAAACGGTCGGGGTACCGCTGTCGGAACGCGCTCAGACCCGTCGGTCCCGGCATCGCCGCGGTGATCGCGACGACATCGCGCCGCTTGCCGGCCAGCGAGATCAACGACTCGGAGAAGGTCGACGTCCACCCCGGACCCGGGATCGTCGTCGCCAGACCCGTCTCCGGGTCGATCACACCGCACGCGTGCATCTGGTCGTCTTCGTCGTTCTCGGCGGGCGCGTAGCCCATGCCCTTGCGGGTGACGACGTGCACCACCACCGGCGCGTTGTAGGCGCGGGCATGCCGCAGCGCGCTCTCGACAGCGTGTTCGTCATGGCCGTCGATAGGGCCGACGTACTTGAGGCCCAGGTCGGTGAACATCACCTGCGGGGAGAGCGCGTCCTTGATGCCCGCCTTGATGCTGTGCATGCACTGGTAGCAGAACTCGCCGATCATCGGCACGCCCCGCACCGCCTTGCGGCCTTCTTCGAGCACGCGCTCGTAGCCCGGCTGCAGACGCAACCGCGCCAGATGCTCGGCGAATCCGCCGATCGTCGGCGCATAGCTGCGGCCGTTGTCGTTGACGACGATCACCACGGGGCGCTTGGATGCCGCGATGTTGTTCATCGCCTCCCAGCACATGCCGCCGGTCAGGGCGCCGTCGCCGACGACGGCCACCACGTGGCGGTTGCGGTGCCCGCTGAGCTCGAAGGCCTTCGCCAGACCGTCGGCGTAGGACAGCGCCGAGGACGCATGGCTGGACTCGACCCAGTCGTGGACGCTCTCCTCGCGCGAGGGGTAGCCGGACAGGCCGTCCTTCTTGCGTAGCGTCTCGAAGTCCTGGCAGCGGCCCGTGAGCATCTTGTGCACGTAGGCCTGATGTCCCGTGTCGAACAGGATCGGATCATGGGGCGAGTCGAAGACGCGATGCAGCGCGAGTGTCAGCTCGACAACGCCGAGATTGGGTCCCAGGTGACCGCCGGTTGCCGCGACCTTGTGGATCAGGAAGTGGCGGATTTCCCCGGCCAGCGCATCCACCTGTGCCTGCGACAGGTGCTGCAGATCAGCGGGACCGCGGATCTGTTCAAGCATTGGGTCAGTCTACGCACCGGTAACCAGATCAGTCGTTTCGACGCTGGTACACATCGGGCACGCCGTCGAGGTCCGCGTCCACCGATTCCTCACGACAAATCCGCCGGTAGGCCCTGTTCCTGGTCAGCAGGACGACCGCAGCGAGACATGCCGCCAGCAGTGATCCGCACAACACTCCGATCTTCACGAATTCGTCACGTTCGGAGCCCATGCCGTAAGCCAGGTCCCCGATCAACAGCGAGACCGTGAAGCCGATCCCGGCCAGCAGGGAGATGCCGAACACGTCGACCCAGCGCAGCGACGGATCGAGCGTGGCCCGGGTGATGCGCGACAGGACACCGGTGGTCAGCAGGATGCCGATGGGCTTGCCCAGCACCAGCCCGGCGATGATGCCGAGCGTGATCGGGTCGGTCAGCGCCCGGCCCAGACCACTGAGCCCACCGATACCGACCCCCGCGGCGAAGAACGCGAACACGGGGATCGCGAAACCGGCCGACACCGGCCGCAGCAGATGCTCGAAATGCTCGGCCAGGCCCGGCCCTGCGTCGGGACCCCCTGCGGCTTGGCTGCGCAGCACCGGCACCGTGAAACCGAGCAGCACGCCGGCGACCGTGGCGTGCACGCCCGACTCGTGCATCAGCACCCAGGTGGCCACCGCCAGCGGGATCAGCAGCCACGGGGCACGTATGCGGCGCTGCACGCACAGTGCGAACAACGCGAGCGGGATCAGTGTGGCCGCCAACGCGATCAGGTTGATCTTCTCGGAGTAGAAGACCGCGATCACAGTGATGGCCAGCAGGTCGTCCACCACGGCCAGGGTCAGCAGGAACGTGCGCAACGCCGACGGCAGGTGCGTCGCGATGACGGCGAGCACGGCGACCGCGAACGCGATGTCGGTGGCGGTCGGGATCGCCCAGCCGCGCAGGGCCCCGTTGTCGCTGCCGGTGCCGACGTTGATGGCGACGAAGATCAGCGCCGGCATCACCATGCCGCCGACCGCGGCCGCGATGGGCAGCGCGGCACGGCTCGGGTCGCGCAGATCGCCGGCGACGAATTCCCGTTTGAGCTCCAGCCCGACGACGAAGAAGAAGATTGCCAGTAGCCCGTCGGCCGCCCACGCGCCCAGCGTCAGATCCAGGTGCAGCCCCAGCCAGTGACCGCCGACCTCGAGGTCACGCAATGCGAAGTAGCTGGCCGCCCACGGGGAGTTGGCCCAGACGAGCGCGGCGGCGGCCGCGACGAGGAGGATGACCCCGCCGACGGTCTCCTTGCGAAGGATCTCGGTGGCCCGGCTGGTCTCGGCCCAGGACCCGCGGCTGAACAGCCGTCGCCGCAGCGGAATCCGGGGATCGTCGGCCATCAGGTGCCCTCCTCGGTCGTCGAAGTCACGCCGACCAGACTTCCCGGCACACCTGGCGATCACCCTACTACCGGGTGAGCACCGCCACGCACTCCACGTGGTGGGTGAGCGGAAACGAATCGAACACCCGGAGATCCTCGACCTGGTACCCACCTTCGCGGTACAAGCCAATATCGCGCGCGAAAGACGCTGCCTCACAACCGATGTGGACGACCCTCGGCACCTCGGCGGCAGACAGTGCGGCGATCACGTCGCGACCGGCCCCGGTACGCGGTGGGTCGAGCACGGCGACGTCCGCGCGGGTCGTCTGACTTGCCAGTGCGCGGCGCACCGAGTCCGTGACCACGCTGACCGAGCCCAGATCACCCAGCGCAGCCCGGGCGGCGCGGGCCGCTCCGCGTGAGGTGTCGACGGTGAGCACCCGTCCGGTGTCCCCCATGGCCGTCGCCAGCGCCGCCGCGAACACACCCGCGCCGCCGTAGAGGTCCCACGCGGTCATGCCCGGTTCGAGCTGCGCCCACTCCGACACCAGGGCGCTGTAGAGCGCCGGGGCATCACGATGCGCCTGCCAGAAAGCCGTCACCGGCACACGCCACGTCCGACCGGCGACGCGCTGCACTCCCTCGTAATCACCTTCTCGCACTTCAGCTTTGCGACCCTTTGCCGCCACCACGATGTGTCGGCGCCCGTCGTCGTCGACGGCCACGTGCACCGCAGCGTCCGACGGCCACCTCTGCTCGGCCACCCCGGACAGCAGCGCCGCGGGCACCTGCGCACAGTCGAGTCGGTGCACCAGGTCGGCGCTGTGGTATCGGTGGAATCCTGCCCGCCCGTCAGCCGACACATCCAGACGCACCCGGGTGCGCCAGCCGCTGTGCCCGGCCTCTCCCACCGCCTCTGCGGACGCGTCATCCTCGGCCCGCCAGTCGTAATTGCCAAGCCGCGCAAGCTGATTGGCCACCACAGCACCCTTGAGCCGTCGGGCCGCCGCGGGCTCGACGAACGCCAGGTCGCAGCATCCCGACCCACCCACGCCAGCGATCGGACACCAGGAGTCGACGCGATCCGGCGACGGTTCGATCACCTCGACCGCCTCGGCGTTCCAGAACTTCTCGCGCGTCGAACCGGCGTCGACCAGGCGCGCCCGCACGGTCTCCCCGGGAAGGGCGTAGCGCACGAACACCACCCGGCCGTCATGGCGGGCGACGACGCTACCGCCGTTGGCGGGGCGCCCCGTGGTGAGGATCAGCTCCGCGGGCACCTCAGCGGTCAATCGAGGAACCCCTTGCGCGCATCGCCCGGGGCGGACTGCGGAGAGAGCTTCTTGAGCCGCTCGGACGACGACAGCTGCCACGGCACCGACGTCACCATGACGTTGGGTTCGAACAGCAGTCTGCCCTTGAGCCGCAACGCACTCTGGTTGTGCAGCACCTGTTCCCACCAGTGGCCGACCACGTACTCGGGGATGAACACCGTCACCACCGTGCGGGGCGACTCACGGCTGACCCGCTTGACGTACTCGAGGACGGGACGGGTGATCTCGCGGTACGGCGAGGCGATGACCTTGAGCGGCACACTGATGTCACTGGATTCCCACTTGTGCACGAGCTCACGGGTTTCCCCGTCGTCGACGCTGACCGTGATGGCCTCCAGCACGTCAGGGCGGGTGGCGCGGGCGTACGCCAGCGCGCGCAGGGTGGGCATGTGCACGTTGGACACCAGCACGACCGCGTGATTGCGGCTGGGCAGCACGATGTCTTCCATTTCGGCTGCGCGGGCTTCCAGCTCGCGGCTCACCGACGCGTAGTGCTTGTGGATCAGCTTCATGATGAAGAACAGCGCAGCCATCGCGAGGATCGCGATCCACGCCCCCACCAGGAACTTGGTGAGCACCACGATGATGAGCACCGTTCCGGTGCACAGGAAACCGACGGTGTTGATGACCCGCGAACGCATCATTCGTGCCCGCGCGGCCGAATCGGTCTCGGTGCGCAACAACCGCGTCCAGTGCCGCACCATCCCGATCTGGCTGAGGGTGAACGACACGAACACCCCGACGATGTACAGCTGGATCAGCGCCGTCACCTGCGCCTGGAACGCCACGATGAACGCGATCGCGCCGAACGCCAGGAACAGGATCCCATTGGAGAACGCCAGCCGATCACCGCGGGTGTGCAGCTGCCGTGGCAGGAAGCGGTCCTGGGCGAGGATGGAGCCCAGCACCGGAAAGCCGTTGAAGGCGGTGTTGGCGGCGAGCACCAGGATCAGTGCGGTCACCCCGGCGATCAGATAGAGCCCGATGGGGAAATCGTGGAACACCGCGTCGGCCAACTGGGCGATCAGCGTCTTCTGCTGGTAGTCCGGCGGGGCCCCGCCCAGCTGTTCCAGCGGACGCTCGGCGATCTGCGCACCGGTGGCACGGGCCAGCATGATGATGCCCATGAACAGCGTGATCGCGATGCCGCCGAGCAGCAGCAGCGTGGTCGCGGCGTTGCGGGACTTGGGTTTCCGGAACGCCGGGACGCCATTGCTGATCGCCTCGACACCGGTCAGCGCCGCGCTGCCCGAGGAGAAGGCGCGCGCGATCAGGAACACCAGCGCGAATCCCAGGACGTCGCCGTGCTCGGAGTGCATCTCGAACCCCGCCGACTCGGCGCGCAGCTCGTGGCCCAGCACGTAGATCTGGAAGAAGCCCCAGCCCAGCATCAGGTACATGCCGATCATGAACGCGTAGGTGGGAACAGCGAATGCGGTGCCCGATTCCCGGATGCCGCGCAGGTTCAGCGAGGCCAGCACCAGGATCGCGATGATCGCGAACCACACCTTGTGCTGGTCGATGAACGGTATCGCCGACCCGATGTTGGACATCGCCGACGACATCGACACGGCCACGGTGAGCACGTAGTCGACCAGCAGCGCGCTGGCGACGGTCAGGCCGGCGGTCGGGCCGAGGTTGGTGGTCACCACCTCGTAGTCGCCGCCGCCGGACGGGTAGGCGTGCACGTTCTGCCGGTAACTCGCGATCACGATCAGCATGACCGCGGCGACCACCAGACCGATCCAGGGCGCCATCGAGTAGGCCGACAAACCCGCGACCGAGAGCACCAGGAAGATCTCTTCGGGGGCGTAGGCGACCGACGACAGCGCGTCAGAGGCGAAGACCGGGAGCGCGATCCGTTTCGGCAGCAGCGTGTGGGCGAGCTTGTCGCTGCGGAACGGCCGGCCCAGTACGAGCCGTCGGGCGGCCGTCGAAAGCTTGGACACGAGTGCCAAGAGTAAAGCCCGACGGTCGTGAGGTGACGCAAAGCTGTAGCGTTCCTCAGTGCACGGGTGGTAACAGCTCGCCAAACGCCACATTCGGCCCCGCCGGAAAGGACCCGCAGTGCGTGTAGTGGTGATGGGATGCGGCCGCGTCGGCGCGTCGCTGTCCGACAGTCTGGCCAGGATCGGCCACGACGTCTCCGTCATCGACCGTGACGGCACGGCTTTTCACCGCCTGTCCCCCTCGTTCCCGGGCCAACGCGTACTCGGCATGGGGTTCGACCGCGACGTGCTGATCCGCGCGGGCATCGAGAACGCGTCGGCGTTCGCTGCGGTCTCCTCGGGCGACAACTCGAACATCATCTCCGCGCGTGTCGCGCGGGAGACCTTCGGCGTCCAGCGGGTCGTGGCCCGCATCTATGACGCCAAGCGTGCCGCCGTCTACGAACGTCTGGGCATTCCGACCGTCGCGACGGTGCCGTGGACCACCGACCGACTGCTCAACGTCCTCATCCGCGAGACGGAGACCACCAAGTGGCGTGACCCGAGCGGCAACGTCGGTGTCACCGAGCTCGCCCTGCACGAGAGCTGGGCCGGCCGTCGGATGACCGACTTGGAGGCCGCCACGTCGGGCCGCGTCGCGTTCATCATCCGCTTCGGCGCGGGCCTGCTGCCCGACCCCAAGACGGTGATCCAGGCGGGCGATCAGGTGTACCTGGCCGCGATCTCCGGTCATGTCGCCGAGGCGTTGGCGATCGCGGCGCTACCGCCGAGCGAAGACGCGGAGGGCTGAGGACGTGAAAGTTGCGATTGCGGGTGCGGGTGCGGTCGGCCGGTCCATCGCCCGCGAGCTGGTCGAGTCCCATGACGTCACCCTTCTCGAACGCGACTCCGACCACATCGACGTGGAAGCGATTCCGGCGGCGCACTGGCGCCTCGGCGACGCGTGCGAGCTGAGCCTGCTGGAGGCGGTCAAGCTCGAGGAGTTCGACGTGGTGATCGCCGCGACGGGCGACGACAAGGCCAACGTGGTGCTGAGCCTGCTGTCGAAAACCGAGTTCGCGGTGCCGCGCGTGGTGGCCCGCGTCAACGATCCACGCAACGAGTGGTTGTTCGACGAGGCCTGGGGTGTCGATGTCGCGGTGTCGACGCCGCGGATGCTGGCCTCGCTGGTGGAGGAAGCCGTCTCGGTGGGTGACCTGGTGCGGCTGATGGAGTTCCGCAAGGGCCAGGCGAACCTCGTGGAGATCACGCTGCCCGACGACACGCCCTGGGGCGGTAAGCCGGTCAAGCGCCTCGAATTGCCACGCGACGCAACGTTGGTCACGATCCTGCGTGGGCCGCGAGTGATCGTCCCCGAACGGGACGAACCCCTTGAGGGCGGCGACGAGTTGCTCTTCGTGGCCGTGGCCCAGGTCGAGGACGAACTGCGCGAACTGCTCCTACGGCCCCGCCAGCGCTGAGTCCGCTCAGCGCTGCTCGGACACCGAATCGTCGGTCTCGGTCGCGGCAGCCGTCTCGGTCCCGGCAGCCGTCTCGGTCCCGGTAGCCGTCTCGGCCGGGGTCGGAGCCTGCTCACGCACCGCCCGTCGGGCCGCCCGAATCGCGCCGTAGGTCACCAGCGCCGCCACCGCGGTCAGCGGCCAACCCATGGCGATGCGCGCCACTCCCAGCCAGCCGGTCTGGTCCTCGTCGTAGAGGTGCTGCTGGACGAGGAAGCGGGCGGCGAACACCGCGACCCACACGAGCGTGGCGATGTCGAAGGCGTACACCGCGCGCCGCACGTCGCGCCAGCTGCGATCCTGGGTCTGCACCCAGCCCCAGATGTACCCGACGATGGGGCGGCGGATCACCACGGAGATGGCGAACACGACGGCCCAGAGCAGCGACGTCCAGATGCCGAGCAGGAAGTAGCCCTTGGACGCTCCGACGAGGTAGGCGATCAGCGCGCTGATCCCGACACCGAAGAAGCCGGAGATCGCCGGCTGCACGGAATCGCGGCGGACCAGACGCCAGATGAGGATCAGCGTCGCGACGCCGAGCGCCGCCGCGATGGCAGGCAGCAGGCCGAAGGCAGTGGAGACCGGAACGAAGACCACCACTGGCAGCGAGGAGTAGATGAGGCCGCTGATGCCGCCCATCTGCTCCAGGACGGCAGCGCCGCGTGCCGGCGTGTCTGGTGTGGCCTCGGTGCCCGGTTCGTCGCCGGGTGCGCTCACTTCTGGATCTCGTAGTGGGGGTTGTAGATCGCCTTGGCGCCGTTGTCGAGCTTGCCGACGCGGCCGTGCACCTTCAGGGTGCGACCCTGTTCGATACCGGGGATGCGGCGCTGACCGAGCCAAACCAGCACTACGGAATCGGTGCCGTCGAACAGTTCGGCTTTCACCCCGCCGGAGCATCCCTTGCCGTTGCACTCGACGCTGCGCAGCGTCCCGATCATGGTCACCTCTTGACCGCGCTGGCAGTCGATCGCCTTCTGCGCCCCGGTGCTCTCCACGTCGTCGCTGAGTTCCTCGACGTCGAGCTGCTCAGGGTCTTCGGTCAAACGACGGGTGAGCCGCCGTAGGTAACCCTCGGCCGTAGCCATGGCTTCTCCTGACCTCTTACCACTACTTGCTGTGCCTACTCCAACCGAACGCCACGGTAGACCTGTTGGTTCCCAGATGCGAACGCCGCGGCGGGTCGCGGGACAGCTGATTCCACGACCAGGCACGATCGAAACATGACCGTCGATCTCCGCGGTGTCACGACCGTGCTCCTGCCCGGCACCGGGTCGGACGAGAACTTCGTCGACCGGGCGTTTTCGCCGGCGTTGCACCAGCTCGGCGCGGTGGTGGTGACGCCGGCTCCGCAACCGCACCGCCTCATCGACGGCTACCTCGACGCGTTGGCCGACGCCTCCCGCGCCGCCGCCGGGCCGATGGCCGTGGGTGGCGTGTCCATCGGCGCCGCAGTGGCCGCGGCGTGGGCACTGTCACACCCCGGCGATGTGGTCGCGGTGTTCGCCGCACTGCCGGCGTGGACAGGCCCGCCCGATACCGCTCCGGCGTCGCTGGCCGCCCGGGCGTCGGCGGAGATGCTGCGCCGCGACGGGTTGGTGTCGACCACCTCGGCGATGCAGGCGTCGAGCCCAGCGTGGCTGGCCGAGGAGCTGACCCGGTCGTGGGTCGGGCAGTGGCCCGACCTTCCGGAGGCGATGGACGCTGCCGCCCGCTACGTCGCGCCGAGCGTCGGCGAGTTCGAGGCACTCTCCGCACCGATGGGGGTGGTCTCGGCCACCGACGACGCCGTCCACCCACTGGAGGTCGGATTCGAGTGGGTGGCTGCTGCACCACGCGCGGCGTTGCGAACTGTGACATTGGCCGACATCGGCGCCGACCCGTCAGTGCTGGGCACGGCCTGCGTCGCCGCGTTGGCGGAGGCCCAGCGCTGACGCCGTAGCGCTGGTCAGCCGCCGGTGATGGTGCGTAGCTGTTGCATCGCTGATCCCTGCGCTGCGCGGCGCGCCGCACCGTCGGGTGGCTGCGGCGGCTCGGGCTGCTGCTGTTGTTGTTCCGGAGCGGCCTGCGCCTGCTGCGCGGCGGCAGCCTGCTCGGTGGCGGCACGCAGCTGCTCGGCCATCTGCTCGGGAAGGGCGACTGGAAGCGGGGTGCGCACCGGTAACGGGGTGTCGCCGCGGCGGACCACCGTGTCGGCGAGGGCCTCACGGGCCTGCTCGGCCAGCGCTCGGATGCTCTCTTCGGGGCCGTTGACCACGCAGCGGATCATCCAGCGGTAGCCGTCGACACCGATGAAGCGGACCACGGCCGGACCACCCGAGCCCACCACTTCGCGGCCCCACGGGCCGTCCTCGATGCTGACCTTGGGCACGTCCTTGCGCAGCGACTCAGCCAGCTCGGAGGCGACCTCGCGCCACAGGCCCGTCGATTTCGGTGCCGCATAGGCAGCGACGGTGAAGCGGCCGTGCTGCGTCACCACCCAGACCGCGCTGGGTACCCCGGTCTCGTTGATCTCGACCTGCACCTGTCCCGCCTCAGGCATCGGGATCATCACGGATCCCAGATCCAGCCGCGCGACGGCGGCCTGGTCCGGGTCGTCGAAATCGTCGATGTCGAACGGGCCTTCGAGTTCCTCGTCGGCTTCCACTGCTACCACCTCAGGGTCTGTCGGTTCGTCTCTGGAGGCCATCGTCACAGACTGGCATGCCCGCCGGAAGATCCGTGGCCTCCGGCGCCGCGGGTCGTGTCGGCCAACCCTGCCTCGTCGAAAGAAGTGACCTCCACCAGCTCGGGCAACTCCACCCGCTGCACCAGCAGCTGGGCGATGCGGTCCCCCCGGTGTACGACGATGGACGTCTGCGGATCCAGGTTGATCAGCGACACCTTGATCTCGCCGCGGTATCCGGCATCGATCGTCCCCGGGCTGTTGACTATCGAAAGGCCAACACGCGCAGCCAATCCCGACCGCGGATGGATCAGCCCGACCATTCCGTGCGGGATGGCTACGGCAATTCCGGTGCCCACCAGCGCCCGGTGGCCGGGGGCCAGCTCGATGTCGACGGCACTGAACAGGTCCACTCCCGCGTCCCCGTCGTGGGCCCGTTCGGGCATCGGCAGTTCCGGATCCAGGCGAACGACCGGCAGGGAGGTGGGCACGGCGTCAGAGATTACTCTTGGCCCCGTGTCCGACACGCACACCACCGCCCGCAGCGTTCGCTACCGCGAACGGCTTTGGGTGCCGTGGTGGTGGTGGCTGCCAGGGTTGGGGCTTGCCGCGCTGATCGGCCTCGAGATCAACCAGGGCGTCCCTGCCCTGCCGCTGTGGCTGCCGTATGCCTTGCTTCTTCCTGTGGCTGCCGTCGCCCTGCTGTGGCTCGGCCGGATGGAGATCGCGGTGGTGGACCCCGGCACCGGGAGCGCCGAGCTGTGGGTGGGACGTGCGCACCTTCCCGCCGCGGTGATCACCCGGTCGGCGACGGTGCCCAAGACAGCGAAATCGGCGGCACTGGGTCGACAACTCGACCCGGCCGCCTACGTCGTGCACCGGGCGTGGGTGGGTCCGCTCGTTCTTCTCGTGCTCGACGATCCAGATGATCCGACGCCGTACTGGCTGATCAGCGCTCGCCACCCCGACCGGGTACTCGCGGCCCTGAACTCCTGAGCCACAAGCCGTGCAGAGGTCCTAAGCCGTGCAGAGGTCCTAAGCCGCGCAGTCCGAGCAGATCATCATGCCGTTCTTCTCACTGGCCAGGCGGCTTCGGTGGTGCACCAGAAAGCAGCTCGAGCAGGTGAACTCGTCTGCCTGCTTCGGGATCACCCGCACGGACAGTTCCTCGCCCGACAGATCAGCGCCCGGCAGTTCGAACGATTCGGCGGTCTCGGATTCGTCGACGTCGACGACAGCAGACTGAGCTTCGTTTCGGCGTGCCTTCAGTTCCTCGAGGGAATCCTCGGAAACGTCATCGGTCTCTGTGCGCCGTGGGGCGTCGTAATCGGTAGCCATGGCCTGTCCCCTCCGAAAAAGCTCGTTGCAGCGTTGGTTTTGTACCAGCGTCGAACGCTTCCACCAAATGATTCGTGCCCGGAATGAGCTCGGATCCAATGTGATTTGCATCACATGGCCGACCGTTGGCCTGTCGGTGCCGGTAGGAGGCTCGGCGCGCGGGCCTCTAGAGTCTGTGCCGTGGTCGCGCAAATCACCGAGGGCACTGCGTTCGACAAGAACGGACGCCCGTTCCGGCGACGGAACTTCCTGCCCGGCGCCTTGATGTTCGCAGCATTGGCCGTGGCCGCGCTGCTGGTCTGGGTGATCGCGCTGTCACAACCGCCGGACGTGCGCGAGGTCGCCGTGTGCAACCGCCCGCCCGCCCCCGCCGACCCCAACGCGCCGACCCCCACCCTCGGGGAGCAGGTGTCCCGCTCCGACATGACCGACGTCACCCCCGCCAAGCTCGCCGACACGAGGATCAAAGTCCTCAACGCCAGCGGGCAGGGCGGCCAAGCGGCCGAAGTGGCCGGCGCGTTGCGTGATCTCGGATTCAACGAGCCCGAGGCTGCCAACGATCCCGTCTACGCCAACGGGCGACTGGAGTGCCAGGGCCAGATCCGGTTCGGCCCCGCCGGCCGTGCCGCCGCCGCGTCGCTCTGGCTGGTGGCGCCGTGCACCGAGCTCTTCCAGGATCAGCGCCAGGACGACACCGTCGACCTGGCGATCGGCACCGACTTCACCGAGCTGGCCCACAGTGACGACATCGACGCAGTGCTGGCCAGCCTGATGCCCGACGCCACTGCCCCCGCGGATCCGTCGCTGCTCACCAAGATCCACACGCAGACCTGCTGACCTCAGCGGTCCCCGGCACCGTCGAGATCCACACCACAGCGCCGCAGGACATCGTCGAACGCGCCGGCCACCCCAGGGGCGGCCGCCACCATGAGCCCCGCTCCCGTGGCCCTCGGCGCTCGCACCACAGCGCCCGCCTCCGCGGCGATCAGCCCGCCGGCCGCCCAGTCCCAGACGTGGACGCCGTCTTCGAAGTAGGCGTCGAGCCGGCCCGCAGCCACCATGCACAGATCCAGGGCGCAGGACCCGATACGCCGAAGATCCCGGATCTCGGGCAGCAGCTGCGCCACGACGGCGCCCTGGCGCCGACGATCGTCGGGTTGGTAGGAGAACCCGGTGCCGACGAGCGCCATCGGCAACGACGACGCCGCACTGCAGCGCAGCCGGGTGCTCTGCCCGTCGCGTACCACCCAGGCCCCGTGACCTGCCGCGGCCGCGTAGACGGCATCGTGCGCGACGTCGGCGACCGCGCCGGCCACCGGCACGCCGCCCTGGTGCACGCCGATCGACACTGCGAACGCCTCGATGCCGTAGACGAAGTTGACCGTGCCGTCGATCGGGTCGAGCACCCATGTGAGCCTCTCGTCCTGCCCGCCCTCGGGTCCTCCCTCTTCCTCCCCCAAGATCGGCTCCCCCGGCCGCAGCTGCGCCAACCGCTCGCGCAGCAGACGTTCGGTCTCTGTGTCGACGACGGTCACCGGGTCGGTCGGCGTGCTCTTGGATCGGATCGCGGCGTCGGCGTCGGCCTGACTGGCCTGGTCGAACACCTCGGCGCGGCGGCGCCTGACGAACGCCGCCGCTTCGGCGGCCAATTGCTGGGCGACTTCCGCGACGGCCAGTGGTTCGGTGTCGATCTCGCTCACACCGACCATCGCAGCACACCGACGCCCGCCGCGGCGGCCCGGGATGGCCGACTGACGCCCCGCGCGATTGGCCAGCCGATAGGGTGGGCACCACCCGGGCCGCCCACCTGTGCAGAGGAGCTTGCATGACTGCCACCGACTCACCTGCGACCGCGCCCGAAAACGGCTCGCAGCGCCGCGGATTCGGCATCGACGTCGGCGGCAGCGGCGTCAAGGGCGGCATCGTCGACCTCGATACCGGGACGCTGATCGGCGACCGGTACAAGCTACTGACCCCGCAGCCGGCCACTCCGGATGCCGTGGCTGCCACGATCGCGGAGGTGGTCAAGCACTTCGGGTGGGAGGGACCGCTGGGCGTCACCTATCCCGGCGTGGTGTCCGACGGCATCGTGCAGACCGCGGCCAATGTCGACAAGTCCTGGATCGGCGCCAACGCGCGCGAGGTCATCAGCTCAGCGCTGGGCGGCCAGCCCGTGACGGTGCTCAACGACGCCGACGCCGCCGGGCTCGCTGAAGAGAAGTTCGGGGCCGGGCGCGGCCACACCGGGGTGATCGTGCTGTTGACGTTCGGCACCGGTATCGGTTCGGCGGTGATCCACAACGGTGCGCTGCTGCCGAACACCGAGTTCGGCCACATCGAGGTCGAGGGCAAGGAAGCCGAGCACCGCGCTGCGAGCTCGGTGAAAGAGCGCAAGGACTGGAGCTACGAACGCTGGACCAAAGAGGTCACCAAGGTGCTGGTGGCCATCGAGAACGCGATCTGGCCCGACCTGTTCATCGCGGGCGGCGGCATCAGCCGCAAGGCCGACAAGTGGATTCCGCTGCTGGAGAACCGCACCCCGGTGGTCGCCGCGGCCCTGCAGAACAGCGCCGGCATCGTCGGCGCGGCGATGGCCGCCGCGGTCGACGTCACGGCTACTCACAAGTAACCGACGCGGCGCGCCCGTCAAATTTGCCGCTCGGCACGGTACGCACCCACACTGTCGTTACAATGGTCGACGGCGGCCGCCTACACCGAGAGCGGCGGAGCATCCTCACTAGAGATCGTCGCCGACATTCGACATAGCCGACACTTTTGGTGGCGCACGCATGCGCGCCGAAACCCGCACGATTGGAAGGGTGTACGTGGCAGCGACAAAGGCAAGCCCGGCAACCGATGAGCCGGTGAAGCGCACCGCCGCCAAGACTCCCGCGAAGAAGGCGCCCGCGAAGAAGGCGGTGAAGAGCACCGCCAAGCGACCGGCCAAAGCCGCAGACGCTCCCGCCGGTCGCGGCCGGGCCAAGAAGGCGGCCGGCCCCGACGGCGTCGACGCCGACCTGAACGCCGACGAGCTGGAGACCACTGACGAACTCGAAGCCGAGCCCGGCGAGGATCTCGACGTCGAGGACGCCGAGATCGAGCTCGACGACATCGAGGTCGACGACAGCAGCGACGACGAGGCCGACGAGCCCGCCGCCGACGATGCGACCGACGCCCCGGTAGCGGCCGGAAAGCCTGCTGCAGCCGGCAAGGACGGCGCTGACGATGACATCGCCGAGCCCTCGGACAAGGACAAGGCCTCCGGTGACTTCGTCTGGGACGAAGAGGAATCCGAGGCGCTGCGCCAAGCGCGTAAGGACGCCGAGCTCACCGCCTCCGCCGACTCGGTGCGCGCCTACCTCAAGCAGATCGGCAAGGTCGCGCTGCTCAACGCCGAGGAAGAAGTCGAGCTGGCCAAGCGCATCGAGGCCGGTCTGTACGCCACGCAGCTCATGGCAGAACTCGCCGAGAAGGGCGAGAAACTGCCTGCCGCCCAGCGTCGCGACATGATGTGGATCTGCCGCGACGGCGACCGCGCGAAAAACCATCTGCTCGAAGCCAACCTGCGCCTCGTGGTCTCGCTGGCCAAGCGCTACACCGGTCGCGGGATGGCGTTCCTGGATCTCATCCAGGAGGGCAACCTCGGTCTGATCCGTGCGGTCGAGAAGTTCGACTACACCAAGGGTTACAAGTTCTCGACCTACGCCACCTGGTGGATTCGGCAGGCGATCACGCGCGCGATGGCCGACCAGGCGCGCACGATCCGCATCCCGGTGCACATGGTCGAGGTCATCAACAAGCTCGGCCGCATCCAGCGTGAGCTCCTCCAGGACCTGGGTCGCGAGCCCACTCCCGAAGAGCTCGCCAAGGAAATGGACATCACGCCGGAGAAGGTGCTGGAGATCCAGCAGTACGCGCGTGAGCCCATCTCGCTCGATCAGACCATCGGCGACGAGGGCGACAGTCAGCTCGGCGACTTCATCGAGGACTCCGAGGCCGTCGTGGCCGTGGACGCCGTGAGCTTCACCTTGCTGCAGGACCAGCTCCAGTCGGTGCTCGAGACGCTGTCCGAACGCGAAGCCGGTGTGGTGCGGCTGCGGTTCGGCCTCACCGACGGCCAGCCGCGCACGCTCGACGAGATCGGGCAGGTCTACGGGGTCACCCGTGAGCGCATCCGCCAGATCGAGAGCAAGACGATGAGCAAGCTGCGCCACCCCAGCCGGTCGCAGGTCCTGCGCGACTACCTCGACTAGGTCGTCACCAAGCGTCGTCCAAGAATTGTTCAAGGCGGTTCACTTACTGTCACCGCCATGGGACGACCTCTTCCGCCGGTGGCGGCGATCCGGGCGATCGATCGGATGCGTGCAGCGCTCGCAAAGTGGCATCGTGGCACCGCCCCCGGCAACGTGGCGCTGCTCGAAATCGCCACTGGCGCCTGGACCACCCAGGTGCTCTATGTCGCGGCCAAGCTCGGCATCGCCGACCAGTTGGCCGGCGGTCCACGCCACTCGGCGGACGTCGCGGCGGCCGTGGGAGCCCATCCCGGTGCGGTTCATCGACTGATGCGCGCCATGACCAGTCGCGGCGCCCTGCGCGAGCGTCGTGACGGTCGCTTTGCGTTGACGTCGGTGGGTCAGGCGCTGCGGGCCGACGCCCCGGGTTCGATGCGCGACATGGTGCTGTTCATCGGGCATCCGGCGCGATGGGCGGACTGGGGCAGCCTGGACTACTCGGTGCGCACGGGTGAGCCTGCCGCCGACATGCTGCGTGGGATGCCGTTCTTCGACTACCTCGACACCGACCCCGAGTTCGCCGAGGTGTTCAACAACGCGATGACCGCGGCCAGCGGATTGTCGAATGACGTTGCGCTGCAGGCCTATGACTTCACCGGCAGCCGGCTCACCGTCGACGTCGGCGGTGGGCACGGGGCGGTTCTGGCCACCATCCTGCAGAAAGCACCGGACGCGCGGGGGGTGCTCTTCGATCTGCCTGCGGTCGTCGAGGGTGCCGCTCCGGTCTTCGAGGCCGCCGGCGTCGCCGCACGCGCGAGCGTCGAGAGCGGGTCGTTTCTCGATCGCGTACCCGCCGGCGCGGACCTGTACGTGATGAAGAACGTCATCCACGACTGGGACGACGAGCACGCAGCCACGATCCTGCGGAACATCCGCACCGGCATCGTCGCCGACGGCAAGCTCGTCCTGCTGGAAATGGTGCTCCCCGAACGCGCGTCATCGTTCATCGGACACATGCTGGACCTCGAGATGCTGCTGATGCTGCACGGCCGGGAACGCACTCGAGCCGAGTACTCGGAGTTGTTGCGCCAAGCGGGTTTTCGACTCACCAAGGTGATCCCGACGGTCAGCCCGCTGTCGGTGATCGAGGCGGTGCCCGTCTAGGCCCCGTCTAGGCCCGTCTAGTCAGCGCGGTTGCCCGCCCCGCCGGTACCGCCATCGCCCCCGGCACCGCCGGCCGTTCCGCGTCCCGCGCTTCCGGCACCGCCCGACGATCCCGCCGCTCCGGCGTTGTCACCGCGGGAGCCGCCGCTGCCGCCGCGGCCACCGAACCCGCCCGCACCGCCGCCGCCGGTCGCTCCGCTGACACCATCGCTACCTGCCGAATGCTCCTCTTCGCTGCCCGCGCCGCCTCGTCCACCGGTGCCACCGGCACCGCCGGCACCGCCGGTCCCGCCGCGGCCACCGACACCGCCGTCGCCTCCGTCGCCGTCAGTCACCGTGCCGCGCACCGGGTCGGACAGGTCGATCCCGCCGTCGCCGCCGTCGCCACCCGTGCCGCCTGTCGCGCCGGTGCCACCCTGGCCGCCCGCGCCACCCGCGCCGCCGACACCACCGGTGCCGGTGAGCCGGCCTGCGCGGCCGCCTGCGCCGCCTGCGCCGCCCGTCGCACCAGTGCCGCCCGTCGCGCCGGTCCCGCCGGCGCCGCCGTTACCGCCCGTGCCGCCAAAGCCCACTGTGGAACCGATGTCGACGCTGCCGCCATCGCCTCCGTCACCACCTCGGGCACCGGTGCCACCGGCGCCGCCGTTGCCGCCCCGGCCGCCGAACGCTGCCGCGCCGGGCGCGTTCTGCTGCGCCAGCCCGGCGTTCCCGCCGTCGCCGCCCATCCCGCCGCCGGCTCCGTCACCGCCGTCGCCACCGTTTCCGCTGACCGTGAACAGGTGACGTCCTCCCAGGAGGCCTCTGGCGCCCTGCCCGGTGCCACCCTGTCCGCCGGACTGGTTGCTGCCCGCAGCCCCGTCGGCACCGCGACCACCGTTGGCGCCGGTGATCGCCCCATCGACGATGGTGCCGGCGAACGGCAATCCGGAGGTACCCAGATAGCTGGGGTTGCCTGTCGCGCCCCGGCCGCTGGGAGCCGGGTTGTCCCCGTCGAGGCCTACCCCGCCCTTGCCGCCGGCGCCGCCATTCCCGCCGTTTCCGTGCAGCGATCCGGCCGCCCCACCGGCGCCACCCTTGCCGCCGGCCATGCCCGGCCCGCCATCCGCACCGTTGCCGCCGTCGCCTCCGTTGCCGGTTTCGGCGAAGCGTCCGGCGTTGCCACCGGCTCCGCCGTCCTGGCCCGGATAGCGTCCATCTCCCCCGCGGCCGCCATTTCCGCCAAGGAGTCCGCCGTTGCCACCTTTGCCACCGTTGGCGCCGTCGCCACCATCGCCCCACAGCAGACCGCCGTTGCGGCCGTTGCAGGCCGCGCCCGTGCAGTCCGCCGCAGCATCGGCGCCGTCACCGATCAGCCAGCCGCCCGTGCCGATCATCCGGACACGCGGAACCGTTCCAGGCGCAGCGGCAGACGTCGACCCACCGTCGCCATGAACAGTTCCGGACCGCCCTAGCCACCACACATCCTGTGCGGCAACCTCTTCCGACGAGATGCTCGATTCGGTCGAGGCCAGAGCGACCTCCAGCCGAATCGGATTGCCCGCGCCGGGCTGTAGGGCCATCACGAAGCCGGCCCCGACCATCGCCGCCCCACCGGTACCCGCCACGAACCACTGCCGCGCCGTGACGCGATGACGGCCGGCCGCTGCGCTGCGCCCAACTCCGGACATGTTCGATCCCCCCGCGATTGAGTCCATGAATTGCTGGAATCTAACCGGCAAATTATGACCGCAGTCAATAGGCACGCCGACGCCGCGTGGATTCTCGCACCTCACCGAGGCGATGACGGCGGCTAGGTTGGCAGCGTGCACCAGCGAGTCAACGCCTTTTCCGGCTCACCCTTCGAAGACCAGGTCGGCTATTCCAGGGCGGTGCGTGTCGGGCCGCTCGTCGCCGTCGCAGGAACCACCGCTCCGGGTCCTGATGCGGCCACTCAGACGCGAGAAACGTTGCAGCGCATCGCTATCGCGCTCGGCGAGGTCGGGGCCTCCCTGTCCGATGTCGTGCGGACCCGCATCTTCGTCACCGACATCGCGTCGTGGCGCGAGGTCGGGGCCGTGCACGCCGACGTCTTCGGAGACATCCGCCCGGTGACGACCATGGTCGAGGTGTCGGCCCTGATCGATCCCGGATTGTTCGTCGAGATCGAGGCCGACGCCTATGTCGAGGTCGGCAGCGGAGCGAACAGTCCGTCAGGCCCCGGCTCGTAGGGAGTGACGCGGATCACAGCGTCTATCGGCAGTTCTCCATACAAATGTGGGAACTCCATGCCATCTGGATCGGTCGGGACTCCCGGCTCCCAGCGAACAGGAGAAGACAGACGTGCCCCCTCGACGTGCAACAGCACCAGGTCCGCGCGACCGGCGTACAGCCGGTTGGCGGGCAGATGGACCTGCTGCGGTGCGGACAGGTGTACGAAGCCGACGTCAGACAGCGAGGAGGGCCGGTGCGCGCCGCACGCCACCGCAGCTGCCCACTCGTCAGCGGTGCACAGGTGCACGTAATCCGCAGCAGTTCGGGGATCGGGCATACCAGCCGCCTCTCAGAGTCGTCGATCGGACGGCCGTGAGACACGACACACCCGTAAACCCCCGGGGAACAAGGCCGAAACCCCAAGCGTCTGACACAGTAGAACTACGTCGCTACACCCTATGGAGGTGCCATGACCGCAACGCTCACCAGTCCGGAATTGACCAGGGCTGATCGCTGCGACCGGTGTGGAGCGGCGGCCAAGGTACGCGCCAAGCTTCCGTCGGGCGCTGAGCTACTCTTCTGCCAGCATCACGCCAACGAGCACGAGGCCAAGCTCGTCGAACTTGCAGCGGTGCTCGAGGCGAGCCCGGTGGAGTCGTAGCCAGAAATCAGCCATGCTGTGCTGGTCATGACTGACCAGTCTTCGCGTTCGGGTGACCGAGCGTTCCGGCCGACCCCGTCGCGTCACCACATCAGGCAGATCTCACTGAGAACGCTGTCGAAGAGTTGGGACGATTCGATTTTCTCCGAATCGGCTCAGGCAGCGTTCTGGTGCGCACTCTCGCTCCCGCCGCTGCTGCTCGGCATGCTGGGCAGCTTGGCCTACATCGCGCCACTGTTCGGACCCGACACGCTGCCGGTGATCGAAAACCAGTTGATCAGCACTGCGGGACGGTTCTTCTCACCGAACGTCGTCAGCGAGATCATCGAGCCGACCGTGCGGGACATCGTGCGGGGCGCGCGGGGTGAGGTCGTGTCGGTCGGCTTCGTAATCTCACTGTGGGCGGGATCGTCGGCCATCTCGGCCTTCGTCGACTCGATCACGGAGGCGCACGACCAGACACTGCTCAGACATCCGGTGCGCCAGCGTTTTTACGCGCTCGGGCTCTACGTCGTCATGCTGGTAGGAGCCATCATCACAGCGCCGTTCCTGGCGCTGGGGCCGCGCAAGATTGCCGAGTTCATTCCCGACAGCTGGGACAACGTGCTGCGGTTCGGCTACTACCCGGTGCTGTTCGTGGCAATCACCGTCGCCGTGAACGTCCTGTACCGGGTGTCGCTGCCCAAACCGCTGCCCACGCACCGCCTGCTCGTGGGTTCGGTGCTGGCGACCACGGTGTTCCTCGTCGCCACGTGGGGTCTACGGGTGTACCTGACCTGGATCACCAGCACCGGCTACACCTACGGAGCGCTCGCCACACCCATCGCGTTCCTGCTGTTCGCGTTCTTCCTCGGGTTCGCGATCATGATCGGCGCAGAGTTGAACGCCGCGATCGAGGAGGAATGGCCGGCGCCGGCCACGCACGTCAACCGCGTGCGCGAATGGCTGGAGACCCGATCGGACACGGTGAGCAGCAACGGATCCGCGCCCGCCACCACACCAGCGGCGAAAGACTCGGACGCCGCTACTTCTTGAGCTGGTCGTAGATGCGTTTGCAGTCCGGGCAGACCGGCGATCCCGGCTTGGCCGAACGGGTCACGGGAAACACCTCACCGCACAGCGCCACGACGTGCGTGCCCATGACGGCGCTCTCGGCGATCTTGTCCTTCTTGACGTAGTGAAAGAACTTCGGGGTGTCGTCGCCGGTGCCGTCGTCGACGCGTTCGTCGGTGTCGGGGCGCTCGATGGTCTGGGTTTGCATGACGCCATTCTGCCTGGGAATCAATTGGTAATAAATGCGGCAGGCATTGCCTGCTCCCGATGTGGAACAGTGGAGATATGAAACAAGGCCAAGAGCTGAGTTTCGACGACGAGGGCCGACCCGTACTGATCACCAAGGCCGCCCCCGCCTACGAGGAACAGCACCGTCAGCGGGTGCGGAAGTACCTGGCATTGATGTCCTTCCGCATTCCGTCACTCATCCTTGCCGCCGTCGCCTATGGCATCTGGCACAACGGCCTCGTCTCGCTGGCCATCGTCGTGGTGGCCATCCCGCTTCCGTGGATGGCCGTGCTGATCGCCAACGACAGACCGCCGCGGCGCGCCGAAGAGCCTCGGCGCTACCGGAATCAACCGCGCATTCCGCTGTTCCCGACCGCAGAGCGGCCGGCCCTCGATATCGGCCGTCCCCGGGCACCGCAACCTGATGCGGACAATTCGGGCGACGACTTCCGCAGCTGAGCGCGTTCTTGCTCATTTCTCAGCACATTCTCAGGTCGAGCCCGAATAACCGCTGATCAGAAGGTGTGAAGCGGATCCATCGTGGGAACTCTGAGCGGGTCTGGGGCGTTGTAGCTCTTGAAAGTTCCACCCGATCAGGAGGCCGTCATGGCAAATGCCACCACCAGCCGCATGGACCAAGACCTCGACGCTCAGTCCCCCGCCGCCGACCTGGTGCGGGTGTATCTGAACGGGATCGGGAAGACGGCTCTGCTCAATGCCGCCGACGAGGTCGAACTGGCCAAGCGGATCGAGGCGGGGCTCTACGCGCAGCATCTTCTCGCCACCCGTAAGCGGTTGGGCGAGAACCGCAAGCGTGATCTGGCGGCTGTGGTTCGTGACGGTGAAGCAGCCCGTCGCCACCTGCTGGAGGCGAATCTGCGTCTCGTGGTGTCGCTGGCCAAGCGCTACACGGGCCGTGGGATGCCGCTGCTGGACCTCATCCAGGAGGGCAACCTCGGTTTGATCCGCGCCATGGAGAAGTTCGACTACAGCAAGGGATTCAAGTTCTCCACCTACGCCACCTGGTGGATTCGGCAGGCGATCACCCGAGGCATGGCCGATCAGAGCCGCACCATCCGCCTGCCCGTGCACCTGGTCGAGCAGGTCAACAAGCTGGCCCGCATCAAGCGCGAGATGCACCAGAACCTCGGCCGCGAGGCAACCGACGAGGAACTGGCCGAAGAATCGGGCATCCCCGTGGAGAAGATCACCGACCTTCTGGAGCACAGCCGGGATCCGGTGAGCCTGGACATGCCAGTCGGCAGCGACGAGGAGGCACCGCTGGGTGACTTCATCGAAGATGCCGAGGCGATGTCTGCCGAGAACGCCGTGATTTCCGAACTGCTGCACACCGACATCCGGTACGTGCTGGCCACTCTCGATGAACGCGAGCAGCAGGTGATTCGTCTGCGCTTCGGACTCGACGACGGCCAGCCGCGCACGCTCGACCAGATCGGCAAGCTGTTCGGGCTCTCCCGGGAGCGGGTCCGTCAGATCGAGCGCGAAGTGATGGCCAAGCTGCGTAACGGCGAACGCGCCGACCGGCTCCGGTCGTACGCCAGCTAGACGTGTCCTGCCAGTAGGCCCGTCGGGAACTCCCCGGCGGGCCTCCTGCTGTGTCGTGCCCGTGTGGCCGGTGTCGCCGCAGGAAGAGCCGCTAACCGATCGGGTGGCCGGTAGACTCGCCCCAGACGGAGGGTGTGCGAATGAATGACCTAGTCGATACCACCGAGATGTATCTGCGAACCATCTACGACCTCGAAGAAGAGGGCGTAGTACCGCTGCGCGCACGTATCGCAGAGCGTCTCGAACAGAGCGGTCCCACCGTCAGCCAGACCGTGTCACGGATGGAGCGCGACGGCCTCCTGCGCGTCGCCGGCGACAGGCACCTCGAACTGACCGACAAGGGCCGGGCGCTGGCCGTGGCGGTGATGCGTAAGCACCGGCTCGCTGAACGTCTGCTGGTCGACGTGATCGGTCTGCCGTGGGAAGAAGTACACGCCGAAGCGTGCCGGTGGGAGCACGTGATGAGCGTGGACGTCGAGCGCCGCTTGGTGCAGGTCCTCGACAACCCCACCACATCACCGTTCGGCAACCCGATTCCCGGGCTTGCCGAGCTCGGCGTGGACAGCCGGCTCGACGAGACCCACAACCTGGCCCGCCTGACTGAACTGCCCGCCGGTATGCCCGTCGCCGTGGTGGTGCGCCAGCTCACCGAACACGTCCAGGGCGACGTCGATTTGATCGCGCGGCTCAAAGACGCGGGCGTGGTACCCAACGCGCGGGTGACCGTCGAGGTCAACGACCACGGCGGCGTGATGATCGTGATTCCCGGACACGAGCAGGTCGAGCTGCCGCACGAGATGGCCCACGCCGTGAAGGTCGAGAAGGTCTGACCGCATCACCCGGCGCGCCTGCCGAACGTCTGGCGCGGCGGTAAACGGACGCCGAGTTGTGCTGCGAGCCGGTACCCGGTGCGCGCGAGCTCCCGGATCTGCTCCGGCCGTAGACCGGACTGCAGTGCCTGATCGAGCATTCCCGCCATCCGGTGCAGCGGCTGACACCGCAGTGCTGCGTCGAGCGAGATCCCGGCCAACGGCCCATCGCCTCGCGCGTACGCCGAGAAGGCCAGTAGCACAAGCGCTTCCACACGCCACGGCGCGGGAAGCCGGCGCGACAGCTCGGCCCACAACGCCTCGGCCATGCCCGCCCGGTCGCCGACGGCGAGCGCATAGAGCGTGTCGCGAACCCGCGGATCGGTCAGCGACAGCGCCAGCCGGCTGGCCTGTTCGTCGCGGACCGGTTCCCCGGCGGCGAGTTGTTCCGCGCACTGCAGGGCATGCTCGATGTCGCTGCGCGCAAAGGCGCCCGAGCGATCACCCTGCAGCGGCCCCGCGGCCCCGATCATTTCAGCCAGCTCGGCGCAGTGCGCGGGATCGCTGACGGCGACGACGTCGAGCAGCTCATCGCGGCGGGCGTAGAGCCGACGGCCGTCGAGCACCGCCGCCGCCGCGACGGGTGATGCGCTCGGATCCTCGACCGCACCGGCGGCGCCGCACCCGTCGGCGCACCTCCACCGCCCACCGGCAGCAACCGCGTCGACGACGTGCGCGGCGAGCAACTCGATCCCCCACCGCCCCAACTCCCCCTCGAGGTCACCCGCCCACTCTCGATACAGGTCCTTGCACATGGGGCAGCTCGCTCCCTCCGCATCGACGATCACCGCGATCACCGCCTCCGCGCCCGACGCCGCCGCCAGCTCGGCCAGATGCGGCACACACGTCTCCCGCGGCTCAGACAGATCGGCGCGCATCACCGCGCCCATCTCGTCGTCGGCGACGGTGACGAGCACGATCGATTTCTCGGGCGCGAAACCCAGCACGGCAGGCAGCGCCGCGATCAGGGCGCCGGGCCGGTCGAGAGGAGCGTCGGGATGTGGTGTTGAGGACATATCGCCAACCTGGCAACCGACACCGACACCGAGGCGCTGTCGCCATCGCAGCCCCGCCGAACTGGGGATCGATTCGGCTTTGGGGATAACAGTGGGCAGTGTTCACGAGAAGTTGACCTCCGCCGGCATGCGTACCGGCGGCAACCGCGCGAGTCTGTCTGCATGGCTTCGATGGTGGAATACGACCTGGTGGTCATCGGCTCGGGTCCGGGAGGGCAGAAAGCCGCGATCGCCGCCGCCAAACTGGGAAAGTCCGTGGCGGTCATCGAACGCGGGCGCATGCTCGGCGGGGTCTGCGTCAACACCGGAACCATCCCGTCCAAGACGCTGCGCGAGGCCGTCGTCTACCTGACCGGCATGAGCCAGCGCGAGCTCTACGGCGCGAGTTACCGGGTCAAGGAGAAGATCACGCCTGCCGATCTGCTTGCCCGGACCACCCACGTCATCGGCAAGGAACAGGATGTCGTGCGCTCCCAGCTGATGCGCAACCGCATCGACCTGATCTCCGGTCACGGCCGGTTCGTCGATGCGCACACCATCGAAGTGGACGATCCCGACCGCCGCGAGCACACCACGGTGAAGGGCCGATACATCGTGCTGGCCACGGGGACCAAACCCGCCCGCCCCGCGGGCGTGGAGTTCGACGACGAGCGGGTGCTCGACTCCGACGGCATCCTCGATCTCAAGACCCTGCCGACGTCCATGGTGGTCGTCGGCGCCGGCGTGATCGGCATCGAGTACGCGTCGATGTTCGCCGCGCTGGGCACAAAGGTGACGGTCATCGAGAAGCGCGACGCCATGCTGGAGTTCTGCGACCCCGAGATCATCGAGTCGCTGAAGTTCCATCTGCGGGATCTGGCTGTCACGTTCCGGTTCGGTGAGGAGGTCACCGCCGTCGACGTCGGCGCCACCGGCACGGTGACCACTCTGGCCAGCGGCAAGAAGATCCCGGCCGAAACGGTGATGTACTCCGCCGGCCGGCAGGGCCAGACCGAACACCTCGATCTCGCCAACGCAGGCCTGGAAGCCGACGCCCGGGGCCGCATCTTCGTCGACGACAACTTCTGCACCAAGGTCGATCACATCTACGCCGTCGGCGACGTCATCGGGTTCCCCGCACTGGCAGCCACCTCGATGGATCAGGGCCGGCTGGCGGCCTACCACGCCTTCGACGAACCGTGCCGCGGGATGACCGAGCTGCAGCCGATCGGGATCTACTCGATCCCCGAGGTGTCCTACGTCGGAGCGACGGAAGTGCAGCTGACCAAGGACTCCGTGCCCTACGAGGTGGGGATATCGCGATACCGGGAGCTCGCGCGGGGCCAGATCGCCGGCGATTCCTACGGCATGCTCAAGCTGCTGGTTTCGACAGAAGACCTGACCGTGCTCGGGGTGCACATCTTCGGTACCAGCGCAACGGAATTGGTGCACATCGGGCAGGCGGTGATGGGCTGCGGTGGAACCATCGAGTACCTGGTCGACGCGGTGTTCAACTATCCGACGTTCTCCGAGGCCTACAAGGTCGCCGCGCTGGACGTGATGAACAAGTTGCGCGCCCTCAAGCAGTTCCGCGCCTAGGTCTAGGTGCAACCGTCGTCGAAACTCGCCGGCGGATCGTCGGACGGCCCTCCTGATTCCGCACGGGCCACGAGCGTGCGCACGGCGTCTCCGAAGGCCGGCGTGTAGGACACCTCGTCGCGGCATCCCCCGCCGTCGAGTCCACCGATGACCCCCACCACCGTCGACCCCACCATCCACGGTGCGCCGGAGAAGCCGGCAACGATGCCGTCGCAGCGCACCACCGGGAACCCGTCCCGTGGCGGTGCGGTCGCCGCAGAGCACGCAGTCGGCCCTCCGCCGACGCCGGCGCCGTAGCCGACGACCGTGACCGGCGTCCCGGGGGCGGGCGCGACACCCAGGTGCAGACCACCGTCTGCCAGCGACCGCAGGGAATCACCGTCGTTGCGGCTCACCCGCGCGACGGCGACGTCAGCTGCGGGATCCTGGTCGGCTATCCAGCGCGGGTCGAGGTAGATGGCGTCGAGGCGCCACCTGTCATCCGGTGACGCCTCATCGGAGAACCCGGGCACGAACGTGGTGTCCGCTCCGTCGGTGACGCAGTGCGCGGCGGTCAGGATCAGATCGGCGACCGCGGACTCGACGACCGAGGCTGTGCAGAAGTGCAGGTCGTCGCTGGCGTAGAACAGCGCCCCCATTCGGGTATCCGGCGATACCGGGTGGGCGGCGGCAAGCGTCTGCTCGGCGTTCGTCGTCACCGGGGCCTTCGCCGGCGGCGGCTCCGAGTAGGCGGCCCCGCACGAGGTCAGCGAGGCCGTGGTGAGCACGGCCAGCACGGGCCGAGCGCAGGCGAACAGGCGCATACCCTCCGATGATCCTCCATGTGGCGTTTCCATGACGGCCGACGAGGGTAGAACCGGCCCGACGCCGCGGAATGCCACATCGGTCGACCAGTGTTCGAACTCACGGGTGGTGTTGCCGCACACGGATGACTCCGGTGGGGCGCACGATCGCCGGTGAGGGACACTGGTGGAACACCCGACATCGAGAGGAGGCGAGGGCCATGGCTGACGAAACAGAGTCCGGTCAGCACTACCAACCCGAGCAGACAGGCATGTACGAGCTCGAGTTCCCCGCGCCCTCGCTCTCTTCCCCCGACGGTCGCGGACCGGTGTTGATCCACGCACTGGAGGGCTTCTCGGACGCGGGCCGGGCCATCAAGCTGGCCGCCGAGCACCTGAAAAACACCCTCGACACCGAACTGGTGGCCTCCTTCGCGATCGACGAACTGCTCGACTACCGATCACGACGCCCGCTGATGACGTTCAAGACCGACCACTTCACCAGCTACGAGGAGCCCGAACTCAACCTGTACGCGGTGCGCGACAGCGTCGGTACGCCGTTCTTGCTGCTCGCCGGCCTCGAACCGGATCTGCGCTGGGAGCGCTTCATCACCGCGGTCCGGCTGCTGTCGGAGCGACTGGCGGTGCGGCGTGTGATCGGCCTGGGCGCGATCCCCATGGCCGTGCCGCACACCCGTCCGATCACCCTGACCGCCCATGCCAACGACAAGGAGCTGATCACCGAACACCAGCCCTGGGTCGGCGAGGTCGTGGTGCCGGGCAGCGTGTCGAATCTGCTGGAGTTCCGGATGGCCCAGCACGGGCACGAAGTGGTCGGCTTCAGCGTGCACGTGCCGCACTATCTGGCGCAGACCGACTACCCGGCGGCCGCGGAAATACTGCTCGCGGAGGTGGCACGCACCGCATCACTGCAGATCCCGACCGCCGAACTGAGCCGGGCTGCAGCCGAGGTCGCCGAGAAGGTGAACGAGCAGGTGGCCGCGAGCGCGGAGGTCGCTCAGGTGGTGGACGCCCTGGAGAGGCAATACGATGCGTTCGTCGCCGCACAAGAGAACCGGTCTCTTCTCGCGCGCGATGAGGACCTGCCCAGCGGCGACGAACTCGGTGCCGAATTCGAGCGGTTCCTCGCTCAGCAGGCCGGCGAGTACCAGAAGGACAAAGACAAGGACGACCCCCGGGACAGCTCGTAGTCGTACCGGGTCCAGCGGGCCCGCCGGGGTCCGTGCGTAGCTGTCCCGACGACGGAGTGGGCGACATGACATGTGACTTGGGGCGATGACCGAACGCAAGCCGAACCTGCGCACGGTGCGCGAACTGACGCCGACGCTGCAGTTCCGCACGATCCACGGATATCGGCGCGCTTATCGCATCGCCGGCTCCGGGCCCGCGATCCTGCTGATCCACGGAATCGGTGACAACTCCACCACCTGGAGCACGGTGCAGACCGCGCTTGCGCAGCGGTTCACGGTGATCGCCCCCGATCTCCTCGGCCACGGGAAGTCCGACAAACCGCGCGCCGACTATTCGGTGGCCGCCTACGCCAACGGCATGCGGGACCTTCTCAGCGTGCTCGGCATCGACAGTGTCACCGTGGTCGGGCACTCGCTCGGCGGCGGCGTGGCCATGCAGTTCGCCTACCAGTTCCCCCAGCTGGTCGAGAGGCTCATCCTCGTCGGTGCAGGCGGAGTGACCAAAGACGTCAACATCGCGCTGCGGGTGGCGTCGCTTCCGATGGGCACCGAAGCCCTTGCGCTGCTGCGACTGCCGTTGGTGCTCCCGGCCCTGCAGCTCGTGGGCCGCCTCGGAGGTGCGATGTTCGGGTCGACCGGCGTGGGCCGCGACATCCCGGACATGCTGCGAATCCTCGCCGATCTGCCGGAGCCGACGGCCTCGTCGGCATTCGCACGCACGTTGCGGGCCGTCGTGGATTGGCGAGGCCAGGTCGTCACGATGCTCGATCGCTGCTATCTGACGCAGTCCGTACCGGTGCAACTGATCTGGGGCAGCTGCGATTCGGTGATTCCGGTCGACCATGCCGAGATGGCCCATACCGCGATGCCAGGCTCGCGGCTCGAGATCTTCCCGGGCTCCGGGCATTTCCCTTTCCACGACGATCCGGACCGCTTCGTGGAGGTGGTCGAGAAGTTCATCGACGGAACCCAACCTGCGGTGTACGACCAGGAGTATCTGCGCACGCTGTTGCGCACCGGGATCGAAGAGAGCGCGCTGTCGGGTTCGGTGGACACTCGCGTCGCTGTTCTCGATGCGATGGGCGCAGACGAGCGCAGCGCCACCTGAGCGCGCCGACGACGTAGCATCGGCTCATGGCGATCCACGTGACCGTTCTGCGTGTCTTCACCGACGAGAACGGCGACTTCGGTAACCCTCTCGGCGTCATCGACTCCGCTACCGTATCCCCCGCGGATCGGCAGGGCATTGCAGCCGAATTGGGTTACAGCGAAACGATTTTCGTCACCACACCCGAGCTCGGCACGCACACGGCGCATGCTCACATCCACACCCCGACAACCGAGTTGCCCTTCGCCGGGCATCCGACCGTCGGCGCGGCATGGTGGCTCAAACATCAGGGCACGCCGATCCGGACGCTGCAGGTGCCTGCCGGCATCGTCCAGGTCGACTACGCCGATGACCTGACCATGGTGAGCGCGCGTGCCGAATGGGCGCCCGAATTCGCGATCTACGACATCGACAGCGTCGATTCTCTGGCGGCTGCCGACCCCGAGGACTTCGGCGACGGCGACGTCGACGAGCACTATCTGTGGACCTGGCGCGACCGAGAGGCGGGAGCCATTCAGTCACGGATGTTCGCCCCAGGGCTCGGTATTCGCGAGGACGAAGCGACCGGTGCTGCGGCCGTGCGCATCACCGAGTATCTGAGTCGCGACCTCACCATCGTTCAGGGCCGCGGCTCGGTCATTCAGACGGTGTGGAGCCCACAAGGGTGGGTTCAGGTGGCCGGGCGCGTGGTCGAGGACGGACACCGCGAGATAGACTGAGCGATCTCAGCTGCCCGCGGACACCTCGCGGTGCGCGCGTAGCGCCTCGATCTCACGCTCGAAGTCCTCGGCCGACGAGAAGGACCGGTACACCGAGGCGAATCGCAGATAGGCCACTTCGTCGAGATCGCGTAAGGGGCCCAGGATCGCAAGACCGACTTCGTGACTGGGTACCTCAGGAGATCCGGTCGCACGCACGGCATCTTCCACCGTCTGAGCGAGCAGATTGAGCGCGTCGTCGTCGACCTGCCGCCCCTGGCACGCTCGCCGCACGCCCTTGATCACCTTCTCGCGACTGAACGGCTCGGTGACACCGCTGCGCTTCACCACGGCCAGCACCGCGGTTTCCACGGTGGTGAACCGGCGCCCACATTCGGGGCAGGATCGGCGGCGACGAATGGCCTGGCCCTCGTCGGTCTCTCGAGAATCGACAACCCGTGAGTCGGGATGGCGGCAGAACGGACAGTGCACCACTGCTCCTTCACCGCACCGACGGAACACTTCGAACGTCTTCGAGCGTACCTGCGGCAGCAGGGCGGAGCTCAGCACCAGACCCATCGGCGCGTTCCAAGGCGAGATGTCCACGATCGCCACCATGCTGCCTGCCCGCTGGACTACCTGTGTGCGGTCAGGCGACCGGGGCGATCAACGTCTGTCCGGCGGTCAGCGCGACCGTCTCGAGCTGGTTGAGTTCGCGAATCCTGGCGACCACATCAGACACCGGCGCGTGCGGCGCCACGCGTTCGGCGACGTGCTGCAACGACTCCCCCGTGTGCACCTGGACGACGGCCAACCGACCCGGCACCTCGACCTGCGGTCCCACCACACCGCCCGCCTGGGCCACAAGACCCAGCCACAACGTGATGGCGCCGGCGACGAGCGCGAGAACGACCGTCGCGGCGGGAGTGATGGGACGGCGCCGGTGCGACGCACGAGACACCAGCACGCCGCTCCCGCGATAGCTCAGGCGTGCGCCGCCGGGACGCTGGTGATGCCGCTGCCGAGCCGTCCTGGTAGCGCGCCCGCTGGGCGCGACCGCGCTGGCCGGCCCGATCCGCACGGGACGTGCGACGCGGCCTGCGGGCTGACGAACATCGGGGGTGTGGAGAACGGTCATCTGAGTGCCTTTCGCTCCGTGGATTCGCTCTTGTGTTCGAACATTACTCGATCAAGTGTTCGATCGATAGAACATGTGATCGAACTGTTGCGAACGCTAACGGAGGGCACCGACAAGTCGCCGCGGGCGAACTTTCGGCGCCGGTTGCTCGCGACACGCCTCGAACACATGTTTGATTCCGCGTGCGCTGCGCGTTACATTCGTGGTCATGAGCGACGACAGCAGCGACACCTCGGCCGGTACGGACTCCGCCAACCGACGTGAGCGCGGGGCAGGTCTGACCGACCGTCAACGCACCATCCTCGACGTCATCCGCTCGTCGGTGACCACCCGGGGCTACCCACCGAGCATCCGCGAGATCGGCGACGCCGTCGGTCTGACGTCCACCTCGTCGGTGGCGCACCAACTGCGCACACTCGAACGCAAGGGCTACCTGCGCCGTGACCCGAACCGGCCGAGGGCCGTCGACGTGCGCGGCATCGATGACGCACCCGCCACTCCGGTCGTCGCGACCGAGGTCGCCGGTTCCGACGCCCTACCGGAGCCCACATTCGTGCCGGTCCTCGGGCGGATCGCAGCCGGAGGACCGATCCTCGCCGAGGAGGCCGTCGAGGATGTGTTCCCGCTACCCCGTGAGCTCGTCGGGGAGGGCTCCCTGTTCCTGTTGAAGGTCGTGGGTGAGTCGATGATCGACGCGGCGATCTGTGACGGCGACTGGGTCGTGGTGCGCCAGCAGAACGTCGCCGACAACGGCGACATCGTCGCCGCCATGATCGACGGGGAAGCTACGGTCAAGACGTTCAAACGGACCAAGGGTCAGGTCTGGCTCATGCCGCACAACCCGGCCTTCGACCCCATCCCCGGCAATGACGCTGCCGTGCTCGGCAAGGTCGTGACGGTCATCCGCAAGATCTGACGGGGCACCGACGCGGTTCGTCAGCTTCCGCGGACGAACCCGTTGGTGCGGGCGATCTCCTCAGTGGCGAACCAGATTTCGGCCCGCGCCTCGTCGTACTCGGCGCTGTCGGGACTCCAGTACAGACCTGATCGGGTGTCGGCCTTGATCGGATACCCGTCGGGAATGGTGTCTGGGTCGTCAAGGGGCAGGTGCAACGCGGTGCCCATCGGCGCGATGTCATCGTCATCGATCCGCGCGTGCCTACCGGTGTCGTTGAGGGCGTCCCGCTCGAGAGCGGGCGCTGCCGCAAACGCCGAGGTGACGGCCACGTGGTCCGAATCGGCGTCCTTCTCGTCAGCCTCGTCCTCGTACGACGACTCTTCGTACACCGGTTCTTCGTCGACCGGTTCCTCGTCGACCGGTTCCTCGTAGACCGGTTCCTCGTCGACCGGTTCCTCGTCGACAGCGTTGTCGGAACCCGAAGCCACGGCGTAGTCGTGCTGCTCGACGGGGACGTCGGTCGCGGACTGAATCCGGGTCGGTGCGGTGTCGACCGAATCGGGGTCGTCCTGCTCGACGAAAGGATCGGCATCGCGATCGACCGTGGCGGGACGGTCCGTGTCTGCGGACTCGCTGAGCCCCCACAGGTGCAACCCGCTCGGTTCGTGACCTTCGGCGGGCGTACCGGGCCGCGCGGCGGGAGCCACCGACCCGAGACCCTCACGCGCGTAGCGATCGGCGAACAGCGCGTCCTCCCCCACATCCGACGACTCCCGGTCGTAGCCACCGGCGTCGTGATCATCGGCGTCATAGGGAGGCAGCGCGAACGAGTCACCGTCGCGATCGCGACCTCGACGCCGAACAACCGCCAGCCCGACCACCGCGAGGACGAGAAGTACCGGGATGACCGCCAGCAGCCACCACCACGTCCAGCGGACCCCGTCACCCGACCCGGTGTCACCACCCTGCGCCGACGGAATGGGCTGTGTCGCCTCCTGCCCCGGAACGTCCAGGCCGACGAGCTGCGAAGCGAGATTCGCCGGCTCGGTGCTGAATCGCTTGGTGCCGGTGTCATAGGTGATGGCGCCGCCGCTGAACTTCTGGGTGATCGCGTCGCCGCTCTGGGTCTGATCGGACACCGGTGCACCGAGCGTGCCGGTGGCGCCGCCCAGCTTCTCCCACGCCGCGTTCATGGCACCGCGCACGATCACCGCGCCGTAGTCGGGCGTCCAGAAGATCACCGGCTTGTCCGCCGCGGCGAAGCTGCTCATTCTGCTGGCCGGGGCGACGCCGCCGTCCACCTCGCCGGTCACCGGGAATCCGAGGTCTCCCTCGGGGCCGCCCACGCTCTCGTACTTGGCCAGCACCTGGCCGGTCACGACGTTCGCGCCGGTCGCGGGGCTGTAGAAGATCTTCCCGTTGACGAAGTCCTGACCCAGACCGTCGGAGCCGATCTTGTAGGGCTCACCCTCGCTGGCACCCAACGGTCCGAGCGGGCCCCCCGCCGCCCGGCGGGCTGCGTTGATCGCAGCCACCGGGTCGTCCGGCACGGAGACATCGGTGAGCTGCCCGGCCAGATCTGCCGGGTCGGTGGTGAATTTCTTGGTGCGCCCGTCGTAGGAGACTTGGCCGCCGGTGAACTTCTGCGTCACCGCCGCGCCGTCGTAGGTCTCGTCCTCCGCGGGGACACCCAGGACACCCGACGAGCCGCCGAGTTTGTCCCAGGCTGCGTTGATCGGACCGCGGACCACGTGTGCGCCGGTGTTCGGAGTCCAGAAGATCACCGGGTTGTCCGACGCGCTGAATGTGCTGTTTCGGCTGTCGGGTGCGCGCCCGGGCCCCTCGTCGATGGTCGGGAACCCGAGATCGCTGTCGGCGGGACCGCCGAGCGACTCGTACTTCTCGAGAATCGCGCCCTGCATGGCGTGCGCGCCGGTCGCGGGCGTGAAAAAGACCTTGCCGGACGCGAAGTTCTGCGCGAATCCCGTTCCGACGGGGTAGACGTCGCCGGAGGGAGGCCCCAGCGGACCGGTGTCACCGCCGGTGGCCTGCCACGTGGCGGTGATCGCGTTGCCGGCGTCGACGTCGGGTTGCGCGGTGGCGACCGGGGAGAGCAGGAGCGCTGCGGCGACCCCCAGCAATCCGACGGCCCAACGACTGGACCCACGTCGACGCGGCATCGGCTGCCGGGTCATTCATCCTCCCCGTGGTCGGCGACTGAGGTAACTCCATCACGGTTCAGCGAAAATTACCGCGTGCGTTCACTCTGCGTCAGTGGACCCTGTTTACCAAGCCACCTCGCCGCACAGTGCCGGAAAATGCCACCGCCCGGCTAGACGCCGAGGCTGCGGCCGATGATCTCCTTCATGATCTCGGTGGTCCCGCCGTAGATGGTCTGTACCCGGGCGTCGAGGTAGGCGCGCGCGACGTCGTACTCGCGCATGTAGCCGTATCCGCCGTGCAGCTGCAGGCAGCGGTCGATGAGGTGGACCTGCTTCTCGGTGGAGTACCACTTGGCCATCGCGGCCTGCTCGACGGTCAGCTTGTCCTCGAGGTGCAGCCCGATGAACTCGTCGACCATCATGCGCACCACGGTGGCTTCGGTGGACAGCTCCGCCAACAGGAATCGGCTGTTCTGCTGGCTGCCGATCGGCCTGCCGAACGCCTTGCGCTCCTTGGCGTACTGCAGCGTGCCTGCCAGTACGGCCTCCATGGCCGCGGCGGCCATGATCGCGATGCTGATGCGCTCCTGCGGCAAGTTCTGCATCAGGTAGATGAAACCCTGCCCCTCCTCGCCGAGCAGGTTCTCGACCGGAACCTTCACGTCGGTGAATGACAGCTCTGCGGTGTCCTGGGCGTCCAGACCCACCTTGTCGAGCTTGCGGCCCCGCTCGAAGCCCTCCATGCCGCGCTCGACGACCAACAGCGAGAAGCCCAGCGCACCCTTGTCGGGGTCCGTCTGCGCCACCACGATCACCAGGTCGGACAGGATTCCGTTGGTGATGAAGGTCTTGGAGCCGTTGAGTACGTAGTGGTCCCCGTCGCGTACCGCCCGGGTCTTGATGCCCTGCAGGTCACTGCCGGTGCCCGGTTCGGTCATCGCGATCGCGCTGATGTATTCACCGCTGCAGAATTTCGGCAGCCAGCGCTGCTTCTGCTCCTCGGTGCCCAGCCGGATGAAGTACGGCGCGGTGACGTCGTTGTGCAGGCTGAAGCCCAGGCCGCTGTACCGGCCCGCGGTGACCTCTTCGGTGATGACGGTGTTGTAGCGGAAGTCGGTCACCCCGCCGCCGCCGTACTCCTCGGGCACCGCCATACCGAGAAAGCCCTGCTTGCCGGCTTCGACCCAGACGCTGCGGTCAACCAGCTTGGCGGCCTCCCACTGATCGTGGAACGGCGCGACGTGGCGCTCGAGGAAGGTGCGGAAGGAGTCGCGGAACATCTCGTGCTCCGGCTCGAACAGCGTGCGCTCGTAGGCGATGACGGATTTTTCGGCTGCAGAGCCCATGGAGGTTCCTCGCGTCGGTGATCGGATTGCCGCCACGGTACCCCACCCAACCGGATGGTTGGTCGTTCGGCGGCGCACGGCGGCGCGTGAGATCCGCGCGGCCGCCCTACACTCGGGCCCCATGGGCACCAGCCTCACGCACTGGGGCGCCTTCAGCGCCACCGTCGAGGCCGGCGACGTCGCGTCCGTCGCCCCGATCGCCGGCGACACCGACCCGTCTCCCGCACTGGGCAATCTGCCCGGTTCGGTGCGCCACTCCTCGCGCATCACCGGCCCTGCGGTGCGGCGCGGCTGGCTCGAGGACGGGCCGGGGCCGAGCACCCGCCGCGGCGCCGACGACTTCGTCGCCGTCAGCTGGGACGAACTCACCGAACTCCTCGCCGCCGAACTGCGCCGCGTCATCGACCGCCACGGCAACGCCGCCGTCTACGGCGGCTCCTATGGCTGGGCGAGCGCCGGCCGATTCCATCACGCGCAGAGCCAGGTTCACCGCTTCCTCAACTGCCTCGGCGGTTACACGTTTTCCCGGCACTCCTACAGCCTGGGCGCCACCGGGGTGATCATGCCGCGGGTGGTGGGCACGCACGACGACCTGTTCAAGCGGTCCACCTCCTGGGACGTCATCGTCGAGAACACCGAGTTGCTGGTGTGCTTCGGCGGGCTGGCGCTGAAGAACACCGGAGTCAACCACGGTGGTACGACGGCACATCCGGCCCGGGACGCGCTGCACCGCTTCCGCGAACGCGGCGGCCGGATCGTGTCGTTCTCCCCGTTGCGCGACGACGTCGACGGACCGTGCGACTGGTTCGCACCCGTGCCCGGCACCGACGTGGCGATCATGCTGGCTCTGGCGCACGTGCTGGCCACCGAGTCGCTGGCCGACCACGAGTTCCTGGCCACCTACTGCACCGGGTACGAGCGGTTCGAGCGCTACCTGCTCGGCACCGACGACGGCGTGCCCAAGTCGCCGCAGTGGGCGGCTGCGCTCTGCGGGCTGGACGCCGAGGACCTGACCACGCTGGCTCGTCAGATGGCCGCACATCGCACGATCGTCACGGTCAGCTGGTCGTTGCAGCGCACCAGGTTCGGCGAGCAGGCGCCGTGGATGGGGGTGACGCTGGCCGCGATGCTGGGCCAGATCGGCCTGCCCGGCGGAGGATTCGGCCACGGCTACGGGTCGATGAACGAGCCGGGGCTGCCGCCACTGCGCTGTGCGCTGCCCCGCCTGCCGCAGGGACTCAACCCCGTCACCTCGTTCATCCCCGTTGCCGCGATCAGCGATATGCTGCTCCACCCCGGAGAACCGTTCGATTACAACGGGTTACGGCTCACTTATCCCGACATCCGGCTGGTGTACTGGGCCGGCGGCAACCCGTTCCACCATCATCAGAACATTCCGCGGTTGCGGCGCGCGCTGAGCCGTGTCGACACCGTGGTGGTGCACGACCCGTACTGGACGGCGATGGCCAGGCATGCCGACATCGTCGTGCCGTCGACGACGTTCGCCGAGCGCGACGACTTCTCGGGGTCCCGCAACGATCCGGTGCTGATGGCGATGCCCCGTCTGACCGAGCCCTACGCCGATGCCCGCGACGACTACGACACCTTCGCCGCACTCGCGCACACCCTCGGCGTCGGAGCCGAGTTCACCGAGGGGCGGACTTCTGCGCAGTGGCTGCGCCACCTCTACGAAACATGGTCACAGACACTCGATTTCGAGGTGCCCACGTTCGACGAGTTCTGGTCTGCGGGGCAGGTGAGACTCCCGGTCGAGGACGGCTTGACCCTCCTGGCCGACTTCCGCGCCGACCCGGTCGCGCACCGGCTCGGCACGCGCAGCGGGTTGATCGAGATCTTCTCCGAAGACATCGACGGTTTCGGGTATCCGGACTGCGCGGGGCATCCGGCGTGGTTCGAACCCTCCGAATGGCTCGGCGGCTCGCGCGCCCGGCGCTATCCGCTGCACCTGGTCGCCAACCAGCCTGCGGCCCGGCTGCACAGCCAGCTCGACGGAGGAAAGACCAGTCAGGATTCGAAAGTGGCTGGGCGAGAGCCGATCCGGATGCATCCGTCGGACGCGGAGGCGCGGGGGGTGAGCACCGGCGATGTGGTGCGGGTGTTCAACGACCGCGGCGCCTGCCTGGCCGGGGTGCTCGTCGACGATCGGGTGCGGCCACGAGTCGTACAGCTCTCGACCGGGGCGTGGTACGACCCGCTCGACCCCGCCCACCCCGATGCGATGTGCGTCCACGGCAACCCCAACGTGCTCACCGACGACATCGGCACGTCGTCGCTGGCGCGTGGCTGCACGGGCGCACACGTTCTGGTCGAGATCGAGAAGTACACCGCGACACCGCCTCCGGTGCGCGCGCACCAGCCGCCGCGGTTCGTCAGTAGGTAGCGAACTCGGTGAGGCCGGCGGCCAGCGCGACCGGGACCCGTGCTGTGATCCGCGTTCCCGCCTCGGTGTGATCGGTGGCGTCGATGCGACCTTCGGCGTGCACCCGCGCGACCAGATCCCCGCGGTCGTAGGGAATCGTCACGTCGACCGCCATGTCGGTGGGGACGACGAGTTCGGCCATCCTGGCCCGCAGCCGGTCCAGTCCGTCGCCGGTGTGCGCCGAGACGAAGACCGCCTCGGGCAGCGCGCGCCGCAGTGTGGCCAGCATCAACCCACTCGCCGCGTCGGTCTTGTTGACCACCAACAGTTCTCGCGGCGCGGCGATGCCGTACTCGGCGACCACGTCGTTGATCACCGCGCGCACGGCGTTGATCTGGGCCAGCGGATTCACATCGGAGCCGTCGACCACGTGCACGAGCAGTTCCGCGTCGACGACCTCTTCCAGCGTCGAGCGGAAGGCCTCGACCAGCTGGGTGGGCAGGTGCCGCACGAACCCGACCGTGTCGGTCAGGACGAACGGTCTGCCGTCGTCGAACTGGCCGCGACGCGTGGTGGGCTCGAGGGTCGCGAACAGCGCGTTCTCGACCAGCACGCCCGCACCGGTGAGCGCGTTGAGCAGACTCGACTTGCCAGCGTTGGTGTAGCCGACGATCGCGACCGAGGGCACCTCGCTGCGCCTGCGGCCGCTGCGCTGGGTGTCGCGGATCTTCTTCATGTCCTTGATCTCGCGACGCAGCTTGGCCATCCGCTCGCGGATGCGCCGCCGGTCGGTCTCGATCTTCGTCTCGCCGGGGCCGCGGGTACCCACGCCGCCACCGGCACCGCCGGCGCGGCCACCGGCCTGTCGGGACATCGATTCACCCCAACCGCGCAGCCGGGGCAGCATGTATTCCATCTGCGCCAGCGAGACCTGGGCCTTGCCCTCCCGGCTGGTGGCGTGCTGGGCGAAGATGTCGAGGATCAGCGCGGTGCGGTCGATGACCTTGACCTTGGCGACCTTCTCCAGCGCGTTGAGCTGGGCGGGGCTGAGTTCACCGTCGCAGATCACCGTGTCGGCGCCGGTGGCGACGACGATCTCGCGCAGCTCGGCGGCCTTACCGGAGCCGATGTAGGTGGCGGGGTCGGGCTTGTCGCGGCGTTGGATGAGGCCTTCGAGAACCTCGGAGCCGGCGGTCTCGGCGAGTGCGGCGAGTTCGGCCAGGCTGGCGTCAGCGTCGGCGGCCGAGCCGTCGGTCCAGACCCCGACCAAAACCACGCGTTCGAGGCGCAGCTGGCGGTATTCGACCTCGGAGACATCGGCCAGTTCGGTGGACAGCCCGGCGACGCGGCGAAGCGCCGAGCGCTCTTCGAGGGCGAGTTCACCCGAGCTGGGGATGTCGTTGCGGAATTCGGGATACGTCATAGGCGAATCAAGGTTCGCACGGAAAACACTGTTCATGCACTTTCTTTAACGGTCATGCGTGGCCCACCATTCCGCGGCGAGCTCGCCGTGGGCGACCAGGACGGAGGGTCCGCGCAGGTAGCTGGTCGCGTCGGTGACGGTGACGGTGACGGCGCCACCCGGGACGTGCACGCTGACCTCGCCGGTCTGCGTGCCCCGCTGGGCGAGTGCGGCGACCGCTGCGGCAACGGTTCCGGTGCCGCAGGATCGGGTCTCCCCTACGCCGCGTTCGTGCACGCGCATCGAGACGACACGGTCGGCGTCCAGGGCGGTGAGCACCTCGACGTTGACGCCGTCGGGGAACTGTTCGTGGTCGAAGCTCACTGGCGCAGCGACGTCCAACGCCGCCAGCGCCTCGGCCGTCAGCTGTGGGTCGACGCAGGCCAGATGCGGGTTGCCGACGTCGACGGCGAGCCCGTCGAACAACCGTCCGCCCACCGTGGCGGCGCCCGAGCCGAGCACGTTGGCTTTACCCATCTCGACCGTGACCTCGGCGCGCACCGGGTCGACGCTGTGCAACACCACCGGACGCGGCCCGGCAAGCGAGCCGACGACGAACTCGTCGCGCGCTTCCAGTCCGCTGGCCCGCAGGTAGTGCGCGAAGACCCGCACCCCGTTGCCGCACATCTGGGCGATGGACCCGTCGGCGTTGCGGTAGTCCATGTACCAGTCGTCGGCGGTGAGGCCCTCCGGCAGGCGATCGAACACTCCGGCGGCCTGCGCCGCACCCGCGGTGGTCACCCGCAGCACACCGTCGGCCCCGAGACCCTGCCTGCGATCACACAGCGCGGCGACCGCGGCGGGTGTCAGCGTCAGCTCGGCCGCCACGTCGGGCAGCACGACGAAGTCGTTCTGCGTGCCATGCCCTTTGGCGAACTTCACCAGCTCAGGATACGTCCCGCCAGATGCGCACGGCGCTGACGGCGAGATCGGCGGCCGAACCGTCGAGCCAGGTGATGCGGTGGTCGCGACGGAACCACGACCGTTGCCTGCGCACGTAGCGGCGGGTGCCGATGAAGGTGGGTTCTCGGGCGGCCATGCCGTCGCCGCCGGCATCGAGATCGGCCAGGACCTGCGCGTAGCCGAGAGCCCGGGCGGCTGTCACGCCGTCGCGCAGTCCGCGCGCCTGCAGCACACGCACTTCGTCGATCAGACCCGCGGCGAACATGGCGTCGGTGCGCTGAGCCAGACGGTCATCGAGATGCTCTGTGGGCCAGTCCAATCCGATGATCGCGGTGTTCCACCGCGGTGTCCCGATGGTAGGCGCCGACGCGGCGAACGGCTGTCCCGTCAGCTCGACGACCTCCAGGGCCCGCACGATGCGCCGCCCGTCGCTGGGCAGGATCGACGCCGCAGCGGCGGGGTCGACCTCGGCGAGCTCACGGTGCAGGCCCGCGACGCCGACCTCGGCCAGCCGCGCCTCCCACCGGGCCCGCACGGCGGGATCGGTCGCCGGAAACGACCACTCGTCGAGCAGGGACTGAATGTAGAGCATGGAGCCGCCGACGATCACCGGCACCGCATCGCACGCCAGGATCGCTTCCACGTCCTCGGACGCGGCCTGCTGATACCGGGCCACCGTCGCGGTCTCGGTGACATCGAGCACGTCGAGCTGGTGGTGCGCTATCCCCCGCCGCTCCTCGGGGCGCAGCTTCGCGGTGCCGATGTCCATCCCGCGGTAGAGCTGCATCGCGTCGGCGTTGACGACCTCGACCGGATGGCCGATCACCTCGGCGACGGCCAGCGCGAGCGCGGACTTGCCGGTGCCGGTCGGGCCGATGATCGCCAGCGGTCGGATCACGGTGTCCAGACACCGACGAAGTACCCGACGCCGTAGGGCGCCCCGCGGTAGAGCTGCTCGGCCGAGCGGGGTCCGGAGTCGGCCAGTCCGGCGAGCACCTGGTGGGCGACCCGGCCGACGATCCCGGTGGGCACACCGGCCAGCGCGGCGGTGTCACCGCCGGCGAGCGCGTCGTCGAGGGCGGTCTGCACCGGAACGGAATCCGGGTCGTGGCCGCCGGGGGCGGCCGCGGTCAGCGTGTTGGCGCCGTCGGCGACGACGAGCACCCCGACAGCCTCGCGCGCGGTGTCGAGCTCGCGGCGCAACGCCCGACCCGCAGCCAGGGCTGCCTCCGGCGAGGTGCGGTCGGCGTAGGTGCGCACCTCGACCACGGCAGGGGCAGCGACAAGACCTCGCAGCCAGCCGGCGATCAGCGCAGCCAGCGGAAGGGAATCGGGAGGGCCGGCGGCCCCGTCGGACAACCGGACCGGCACGTCGACCCCGTATCCGGCGAAGGTGCCGACGGCGTCGGGCCCGATCACCGCGTCGGTGGCCGCGACCCCGACAGCAACCCAGCGGGACGGCAGTCTGCCGGCCGCCGTCGCCGCCGCGGTACGCAGGTCGGCGACCTCGGCGGCCACCGCACCGGCCAGTTCGGGCACCATGACCGGCGGCGACGGAACGATCGCGATGGCCGTCAACACGGACACCAACCTAACGGGCGCACCTCACCCGGGTTCTCGTGTGGCCGCTTCCCCGCGGGCCAAGGCCGCCGTCGCCACGACCATCACGACAACCGCGACGACCAGAACGAAGACCCCGGCCTCCCCGGGACGCAGCGTCTCGCCGAGCACGACGACGCCCAGCACGCTCGCCACGACCGGTTCGGCGACCGTCATCGTGGGCAGCGACGCCGTCAACGCCCCCGACCGGAACGACGCCTGCTGCATCGCGGTGCCCGCGATCGCGACAGCCGCCCAGACATACAGCTCCGGGGTCTTCAGCAGCGTGCCGACCCCCTCCCAGCTGCCCAGATCCAGGCGGGTCACCACGGCTTTGGTCAACACCGCGAACAGTCCCCACAGCGCACCGGACACCACCGCCAGCAGCACAGCGCTGACCGTGGGTGAGGCGATCTGCGCGACCAGCATGCACACCGCCAGGGCCGGCCCGAGCACGGCGGCCACCCACACCCACGTGTGCAGCGATGCCCGCGACGCGCCCTCGGTCGGATCGCCCACCGTCACGATCAGCGCCACCGCCGCAGCCAGCAGCGCCGCCCACAGCCACTGCCAGTTCGTCACGCGGCGGTGCGACAGCCGCGCACTGATCGGCAGCGCGAACAGCAGCGAGGTCACCAGCAGCGCCTGCACCAGCAGCACCGACCCCAGGCCCAGCGCGGCGGCCTGCAACGCGAAGCCGACGGCCGCCACCCCGCTACCCAGCCACCATCGCCCGTCTCTGAGCAACCGGCCGAACAGCTCGACGTGGCCGACGGGTTCGTCGGTGACGTCGTGGGCGCTGCGCTGGTGGATGACGTCGCCGATGGCGATGAACAGGGCGGCAGCCAACGCCAGCACAGCAGCGATCTCCGCCTTGGCCATCGGCCACCTCCCCGCCCGCCCGATCCGATTCCGCACCGAGCGTAGAGACCGCGGACGCCAAGCCGTGGGCGCAGCGCCGGGCGACCTGTTTGAATAGCGGTCACACCATCTTCAGGCGCCGCGCTGCGCGGCAGGTGCGCGGGACCCCGCGCGGAGACACGAGGTAGCTGACATGACGACGACCGAACCGGGCGAATCCGCAGGCACCGGCGTACCCGAGACGGGCGCTGCGACGGCGTCCCCGCCACGCCCCAGCCCGTCGAGCACCAGGCCCAAACCGGGCCCGGCACGTCCCGTTCCGCGCCCGGCGGCACCTGCAGCCGCACCGGTCGTCGCGACGGTGCCGTCGGTCGACCCGCACCGTTTCGGCCGCGTCGACCCGGACGGCACGGTGTGGCTGATCACCGCCGCCGGCGAGCGCCAGATCGGATCGTGGCAGGCGGGCGACGCCGAAGCCGCCTACACGCACTTCGGGCGCCGCTTCGACGATCTGCACACCGAGGTGGTCCTCCTCGAGCGCCGGCTGGCGTCGGGTTCGGGCGATGCCCGCAAGATCCGCACCGCCGCCGTGGCACTGGCCGAGGGCCTGCCCGAGGCTCACGTGCTCGGCGATGTCGATTCGTTGTCGGAGCGGCTGGCGGCGATCGTCACCCAGGCCGACAGCGCCTCGCAGGAGGAGAAGGCCAAGCGCGAGGAGTTCCGCGCACAGCAGACGGCGCGCAAGGAGGCCCTTGCCGTCGAGGCCGAGGAGCTGGCCGCCACGGCGACGCAGTGGAAAGCCGCGGGTGACCGGTTGCGCGCGATCCTCGACGAGTGGAAGACGATCAGCGGGGTCGACCGCAAGACCGACGACGCGCTGTGGAAGCGGTATTCCGCGGCACGCGAGACGTTCAACAGGCGCCGCGGTTCACACTTCGCCGAGTTGGACCGTGAGCGCGCCGGTGCGCGGCAGGCGAAGGAAGCGCTGTGTGTGCGCGCCGAGGAACTCAGCGGCTCCACCGACTGGGGAGCCACGTCGGCAACGTTCCGGGATCTGCTGACCGAGTGGAAGGCGGCGGGCCGGGCCTCCAAAGACGTCGACGACGCGCTGTGGCAGCGGTTCAAGGGCGCCCAGGACACGTTCTTCGCGGCCCGTAACGCCGCCACCGCAGAGCGCGACGCCGAGTTCACGGCCAACGCCGAAGCCAAAGAGGCGTTGCTGGCCGAGGCGGAGCGGATCGACCCCTCCGACCGCGACGCCGCCCGCGCGGCATTGCGCACGATCGGCGACAAATGGGACGCCATCGGCAAGGTCCCCCGGGAGCGTGCGCCCGAACTCGAGCGACGCATGCGTGCGGTGGAGAAGAAGATCCGCGACGCCCCGACCGGTGGCGTGGACCCGGAGGCGCAGGCTCGCGCCGACCAGTTCCGGGAGCGGGCCGAGCAGTTCGAACGCCAGGCCGAGAAAGCCGAAGCTGCGGGTCGCACCAAGGATGCCGAGCAGGCCCGTGCCAGCGCTCAGCAGTGGCGGCAGTGGGCCGAGGCGGCTGCCGAGGCGCTCGAGAAGCGGCGCTAGCAGCTACGTCGACCTACGACGCCGACGTGTCGTCGTCGCCGAAGGTGTCGAGCAGGCTCTTGCTCTCACGTTCGGCGAGGAGGCGGCGGCGATGCTCTTCGGTGGCCAGCTGCAGTGCACTGCGCGCCGCGACCACCCGGGCCCAGTGGTAGGCCAGCAGAACCACCGAGAACCACGCGATCAGCAGCCCGATGCCCGGCCCCGGGTAGGGCGCGGCCGCGGTCTGGCGGGACCACACGGCGAGCAGTCCGAGGAACGACGCCACGGTGGAGCCGGCGAGCGCGATCCACGCGAGCGCCCAGCGGCGGGTCAGCAGCGCGAGGATCGAGAACCCCGCCCCGAAGACGATCGCCAGCCAGGCGAACACCTTGTGGGGCAACGCGATCGCGCTGGCGTGCGCGGCATCGGAGCCGGCGAGCACGTCGAGGCCGCGCGCGTCGCCGGCGTGCGGCAGTGCGAGCGTGGCCAGCAGGGCGAACACGAAGATCGCGATGGCCAGCGCGCGAGGGCCCGGGTCGATCTCCCGGGCGATGCGGCGCTCGGCCTCCTCGAGGTCCTCGCGGAGATGGTCGAAATCGTCGGGACGGCCCGAGGGCGCAGTCATCGAGCACATCCCGCGGTGACCGGTGCGGTGTGGGCCGGCGCGCCGATGCCGGGCATGCCCAGGCCGGTTCCGGTGCGGGGCCGTTGCCCGCTCTCGTGTGCGTCTCCGGCGCGGGTGCGGCGGTGCGAGATCAGGCTCGCGTCGGCGATGAGATGGTGGGGCGCGGCGCCGGTGACCGTGGTGACGACGACGTCGCCGGGACGGATGGCCCCCGCGTCGGCTCCCGGCGCGAAGTGCACGAGGCGTCCGTCGCGTGCACGGCCGGACATGCGAGCGGTGGCGGTGTCCTTGCGCCCCTCCCCCGTGGCGACGAGCAACTCGACGGTCCGGCCGATCTGGGCCGCGTTCTCCTCCAGCGAGATCCGCTCCTGCAGGTCGATCAGCCGCTGATAGCGCTGTGAGACAACGTCTTTGGCGATCTGATCGGGCAGCTCGGCGGCCGGGGTGCCGGGCCGCTTGCTGTATTGGAACGTGAAGGCTGTGGAGAAGCGTGCGGCGGCGACCACGTCGAGGGTGGCCTGGAAGTCCTCCTCGGTTTCCCCGGGGAAACCGACGATGATGTCGGTCGTGATCGCGGCGTCCGGGATCGTGGCCCGCACGCGGTCGATGATGCCGAGGTAGCGCTCCGCGCGGTAGGAGCGCCGCATCGCCCGCAGCACCCGGTCGGAACCGGACTGCAGCGGCATGTGCAGGGTGGGGCACACATTAGGGGTCTCGGCCATCGCCTCGATGACGTCGTCGGTGAATTCGGCCGGGTGCGGCGACGTGAAGCGCACTCGCTCCAAGCCGTCGATCCGCCCGCACGCGCGCAGCAGCTTGGCAAACGCCCCACGGTCCCGCGGTTGAGCCGGGTCGGCGAACGACACTCCGTAGGCATTGACGTTCTGGCCGAGCAGCGTGATCTCCAGCACGCCCTGGTCGACCAGCGACTGCACCTCGGCCAGCACATCACCGGCCCTGCGGTCGACTTCTTTGCCACGCAGCGAGGGAACGATGCAGAACGTGCACGTGTTGTTGCACCCGACGGAGATCGAAACCCAAGCGGCATAGGCAGATTCGCGTCGCGCTGGTAACGACGACGGGAATTCTCGCAAGGCTTCGGCGATCTCGACCTGGGCGGTGCGGTTGTGCCGGGCCCGGTCCAACAGTGCGGGCAGCGAGCCGATGTTGTGGGTGCCGAACACGACATCCACCCAGGGCGCCTTGCTCAGGACGGTGTCGCGGTCCTTCTGGGCCAGGCAACCGCCCACGGCGATCTGCATGTCCGGCTCGGCCTGCTTGCGCGGCGCGAGGTGGCTGAGATTTCCGTAGAGCTTGTTGTCGGCGTTCTCCCGCACCGCGCAGGTGTTGAACACCACGATGTCGGCGTCCGCACCGTCGGCGGCGCGCTGGTAGCCGGCCTCTTCGAGCAGGCCGGCGAGGCGCTCGGAGTCGTGCACGTTCATCTGGCAGCCGTAGGTGCGGACCTGGAAAGTGCGTGCCGGGCGCGCGGCTGCCGCCGCATCGCCTCCCCTGGTCACCACCGAAGTCACGGCGCCCATCCTACGGCGGCCGGCTGGGCGGCCCGTCCAGCGGCAGTTTGCGCAAGTTGCGGGGCCATCTGTGCGTTCCCTGGGTAAGGTCACCACCCATGGAGAGCCCCAGGGAGTCCCCTGACGTGCCGATGATCTCGATGAAGGCGGTCAACAAGCACTTCGGCTCCCTGCATGTCCTCCAGGACATCAACCTCGATGTCGGCAAGGGTGAGGTCATCGTGGTGATCGGCCCGTCGGGCTCTGGAAAATCGACGTTGTGCCGCACCATCAATCGACTCGAGACCATCGATTCGGGCACGATCACGATCGACGGGCAGACACTGCCCGCGGAGGGCCGCAAGCTCGCTCAGCTGCGCAGCGACGTCGGCATGGTGTTCCAGTCGTTCAACCTGTTCGCCCACAAGACGATCGTCGAGAACGTCATGCTGGCGCCGGTCAAGGTGCGCAAGAAGGGCAAGGGCGATGCGCGCGCGGCGGCGATGACGCTGCTCGAACGGGTCGGGGTGGCCAACCAGGCCGACAAATATCCCGCGCAGCTCTCGGGCGGCCAGCAGCAGCGGGTGGCGATCGCACGGTCGCTCGCGATGAGCCCGAAGGTGATGCTGTTCGACGAACCCACCAGTGCACTCGATCCGGAGATGATCAACGAGGTCCTCTCCGTGATGACCGACCTGGCGTCCGACGGTATGACGATGCTCGTGGTCACCCACGAGATGGGCTTCGCCCGCCGCGCAGCGCACCGCGTGGTGTTCATGGCCGACGGGGCGATCGTCGAGGACGCCGAACCGGCGCAGTTCTTCGACAATCCGACCTCTGATCGCGCCAAAGACTTCCTCGGCAAAATCCTGCATCACTGATTGCGAAAGGAACCCTTGACCATGAGTTTCTCCACACGCGCGGTGGCCGCTCTCGCGCTGGCTGTCGCCCTTCCGTTCGCCGCGACAGCGTGCGGCGGTGGCGGCAACGGCGGAGGCGGTGGCGGGGGTGGTGACACCATCGTCATCGGCACCAAGTTCGACCAGCCGGGCCTGGGAATGAAGAACCCGGACGGCACGATGAGCGGCTTCGACGTCGACGTCGCGACCTACGTGGCCGGTGAGCTCGGCTACGCCCCGGACAAGATCGAGTGGAAGGAATCCCCGTCGTCGCAGCGGGAGAACCTGATCCAGAACGGTCAGGTGAGCTTCATCGCCGCGACGTACTCGATCACTGACGCACGCAAGGAGAAGGTGTCGTTCGCCGGTCCGTACCTGATCACCGGCCAGAGCCTGCTGGTCCGGGCGGACAACAACGACATCACCGGCAAGGCGTCGCTGGAGAACAAGATCCTGTGCTCGGTGTCGGGTTCGACGCCGGCGCAGAAGATCAAGGACGAGTACCCGAAGGTGCAGCTGCAGCAGTTCGACACCTACTCGGCGTGCATCGAGTCGATCAAGAACGGCGCCGTGGACGCGGTCACCACCGACGAGGTCATCCTCGCCGGCTACGCCGCGCAGAGCCCGGGCACGTTCAAGATCGTCGGTGAGCCGTTCTCCGAGGAGCGTTACGGAATCGGGCTGAAGAAGGACGACACCGAACTGCAGACCAAGATCAACGACGCGCTGAAGAAGATGGAAGACAGCGGGGCGTGGAAGGCGGCGTTCGACAAGAACCTCGGGCCCGCCGGAATCACGGCACCCGCGCCGCCGCCGCTCGACAAGTAGTCTCCAGGTCCGGCTTCGCAGTGGACATCTTCACCGAGTACCGCGCCGAGATATTCACGGCGTTCTGGACGACGATTCAGCTGACGGTGTTCTCGGCGATCGGGGCGCTGGTGTTGGGCACGGTGCTGGCCGCGATGCGGCTGGCGCCGGTCCCGATGCTGAACTGGCTGGGCACCACCTATGTCAACGTCGTACGCAACACGCCGTTGACGCTGATCGTGCTGTTCTGCTCGTTCGGACTGGCACAGACGTTGGGCATCACGCTGGCCGACCGCACGTCGCCGACGTTCATCGCCGACAGCGGGTTCCGTCTGGCGGTCCTCGGATTCATCGTCTACACCGCGTCGTTCGTGTGCGAGACGGTGCGGTCGGGGGTCAACACCGTTCCGCTCGGGCAGGCCGAGGCCGCTCGCTCGCTCGGGTTCACATTCTCCCAGAACCTGCGAATCATCCTGCTGCCGCAGGCCTTTCGCGCGGTGATCGCTCCCCTAGGCTCGGTGCTGATCGCGCTGACCAAGAACACGACGATCGCCTCGGCGATCGGAGTGGCCGAGGCGGCGCTGCTGATGAAGGAGATGATCGAGAACACAGCGGCGGTGCTGGTGGTGGGATCGATCTTCGCGCTGGGCTTCGTGATCCTGACCTTGCCGCTGGGCCTGCTGTTCGGCTGGCTGGGTCGTCGACTGGCGGTGGCCCGATGAAGATCTCTCCCCGCGAGCAGACACGAACTCGCGCGACACGCCGCCAGAACACGCGAGTTCGCGTCTGCTCGCCGAGGGGTGGTGAGTCCTCATGACCGGATCGTCGGTGCTTTTCGACGCGCCCGGGCCGCGGGCGCGGGTCCGCAACCGGTTGATATCAGCGGTCACCGTGGTCGTGGTGGCGGCGATCGCGTGGGTCGTCTACGCCCGGTTGGACGCCAAGGGGCAGCTGACCTCCGCCAAGTGGGAGCCATTCCTCACCGTTGATCTGTGGCGGACCTACATCCTGCCCGGTATCGAGGGCACCCTGACCGCCGCCGCGGTGTCGATCGCATTGGCGCTGGTGCTGGGCTTCCTGCTGGGCGTGGGCCGGTTGTCGACGAACCGCCCGATCCGCTGGTTGTCCTCGGTCATCGTCGAGTTCTTCCGCGCCGTGCCGGTGCTGATCATGATGATCTTCGCCTACTTCCTCTACGCCAACTACGACGTCTTCGCGTCGAAGTACTTGGCGCTGGCAGGCGTCATCACGGGCCTGACGCTGTACAACGGCGCCGTGATCGCCGAGATCGTCCGCGCCGGTGTGTACGCCCTGCCACGAGGGCAGGCCGAAGCCGCCTCGGCGCTCGGACTGACGTCGGGCCAGACGATGCGGTCGATCCTGCTGCCTCAGGCCGTCACCTCGATGCTGCCGGTGCTGGTGTCCCAGGTCGTGGTCGTCCTCAAAGACACCGCTCTGGGATACCAGATCACATTCGTCGAGCTGGTGCGCCAAGGCACGAACGTCGGCTCGTCCTATGGCAACTACATACCGGCACTGATCGTGATCGCGCTGCTGATGATCTGCCTGAACTTCACGCTGTCGTGGCTGGCCACCCGGCTGGAGGCGCGTCTGCGACGGTCCCGCAAGGGTCCGGCGCCGATGGAGGCGGAGCCTTTGGAATTGCAGGGTGACCGGAGTCGCGGGGTGTGACCCACACGCTCGCGGCCTGGGAGATCCTGCCCGAATCGGCACTGCGCACCCTGGTCGACACCATGGTGCGATTGATCGAAGCGTGCGGCGCGATCGTCATCATGATCGGCGCGCTGGTCGCGATCGTGAAATTCGTTGCCGCGCTGGGCCGCCGCGACATCAACCAGTTCTCGTCGGTGCGGCTGTCACTGGCTCGTTTCCTGGTGCTGGGGCTGGAGTTCCAGCTCGCCGCCGACGTGCTGCGCACCGCGATCTCCCCGTCGTTCGCCGAGATCGGCAAGCTCGCCGCGATCGCCGCGATCCGGACACTGCTCAATTACTTTCTCAACCGCGAGATCGCGCAGGAACAGCGGGAGATCGAGGCGCAGAAGCAGCCGCGCCCGGCGCCCCCGCCATGAGCACCGCCCTCTCGAGCGTCGTCGCGGCGTCGTGGTGTCTGCCCATCGCCGGCATCGCGATCGGAGTGGCGTCGCTGCTCGTCTTCCGCCGGCCACTGCCCGCGCTGCGTGCGATGATCGACCTCTTCACCGCAGCCGGCCTTCTGCGTCTCAGTGTGGACATGTCGTGGACGGCGATCCTCGGCGTCGTCACGCTCATCGCGGTACGACGGGTCGTCACCCGGAGTCTGACCGCCGACCTCGGCGTGTCCGACGCGGCGGTCAGCTCGCGCTGAAAGCCATTCCGACGCTCCGAGTTTCGCGCCCGTTCGGACGGCGAGCCGCCAACCACGACCACACGCTACCGATGATCACCCAGAGCACCGCCTGGATCAGCACGGAGTACAGCCGGAAGTCGGCCAGTGTCTCGGCGGGAAAGCCGTCCGGCACCTCGTGGAAGCTCGGCAGCACGGCGGCTGCCACGCACATCACCGCGGCGTAGCCGAGCGTCGCGAGGCCGGTGAGCCGCCACCCCGGCACGCGCCGCGCGGCGGCCACCGCTGCGGCCACCGCGGCGCAGGCGAGCACCACCGACAGGATCGTCATCGTCAGTGACGCCGAGGTCCGTTCCGCGACAGTGTCGTCCAGTCCCACCCCGGGCGGGTTCGCCGGATACTTGAGCGAAGGGACGAGAGCGATCGTCACGAACATCCCGCCGGCCAGCAGCAACGCCAGCGTGGTGGGGTCCGGCGCGACACCGCGGGCGGCGAGGGCGTTGGCCACCACCGTGTGGGCAACGGCGAAGAGGACGCCCATGACGACACCGAAGCCGATGACGCCGACGGCCGCGCCGACGTTCTCCTGGACCGACCGGGTGAACAGCTCCGCAGCGTGTGCATGCCCGCCGCCGGCGGCGTGCTCGAGAGCCGCCTCGGCGTCCACTGCGGCGTCGATCAGCGGTGCGACCATCACCCGGCTGACGAGGAACGTCACCGCACCGGCCACCGCACCCGGCAGCAGGTAGCGCAGGACCGCATACGACGATGCCGTCAGTGGCACGGAAACCCCAGGAGATGGCGTGCGTCGTGCAGGAACTCGTGGATGTGGGTGTCGGACCCGAAGACCGACACCGCACCCTGGTCGTATCCCAGGAAGTAGTAGCCGATCAGCGCCAGCAGCGTGATGGCGCTCAGCCGGGCGGCAGTGGCGAGCCGACGGGCGTCGACATCGAGCCGGGGTACGGCCAGGGCAGGGTTCGCGTGGTTCATCGCCGTTCTCTCTTCAGTGGTCGTGGGCGACAGCGTGATTGCCGTCGTCGGTGTGCACGGGGGCGGTCAGCAGTTCGTGGCGGTCGACGAGCTTCTCCAGGGTGGCCACCCAGTGGTCGTAGTACTCCCACTGTCCGCGTTCGGATTCCGGCGTGCCCTCCCACTCCCCGATCGTCGCGATCAGGGTCTCCTGGAATTCACTCCACGGGTAGTGCCGGAACTCCGACAGGGCGAGCGCCAGACCGAACGCGCGGCGCTGCCAGTCATGGTCGAACTGCGGCGCCGCCTGATCGGTGGTGCAGGTGTCATGCAGCTTCATCGGGCCGACCCCGCCAGCGCCACGCCGATCATGGACTCTGTGGTGACCAGGTCCATCAGCATCCCGTCGGTGAAATCTTGGGTGCCGGAGGGCCTTTCGGGGATCACGAACCACCGCGAATGCCCGCTGGAATCCCAGACCTTGATCTCGGTCTCTGCCGGCAGGTCGACGCCCACCTCGGCCAGTACTGCACGCGGTTCGCGGGCGGCGCGGGCCCGAAACGTCGGATCCTTGTACCAGTAGGGCGGCAGACCCAGCACTGGCCACGGGAAGCACGAGCACAGGGTGCAGATCACCAGATTGTGGACGCCAGCTGTGTTGGCCACCGCCTGCAGATGTTCACCCTCCGCTCCCGCCATGCCGTCGGGCAGATCGAGCTCTGCGATCGCTGCGGGGGTGTCGGTGACCACCTTCTCGGCGAACACCGGGTCGGTCCAGGCTTTCACCACGATCTTCTTGCCGTTGAGCGGGGTCATCTCGGTCTCGAAGTAGGCGAGGACCTTGTCGACCGTCTGCGGGGTGATGACGCCCTTTTCGATCAGCAGCGCTTCCAGTGCGGCAGCCTTCTTGGCGCTGGCCTCTTCCCGGTCGGGCGGGTAGGCGAATTGATCGGTCATGACTCCTCCATCGGTTCCAGATAGGCCTCGAACAGTTCGGCGTACAACGACAGCGGGCCCGATTCAGCTCGGGCGCCCCAGATCTCGGCGGGATCGAAGGCGACGATGTAGATCGGCATCGGATCACCGATGCCGTCGCCGGTCTGGCAGAAGTAGGCGTAGTCGCCTTCGAAGATGCGTTCCACGGTTCCGAACCGGCCGCGCAGGTATCCCGGAAGTCGGCTGTGCGCATCGGAGCGCGGATTGGCGATCCGCACCGTGTCGCCCACGGCGAATGCCGGGTGCGCACTGTCACGCCGCGGCGTGTCACCGGACCGCAGGTAGGCGATCACCTGCTCGTCGATCTCCGGGCTCTCGGGGGCCGGTGCGGTCGACGAGGTCTCGGCGATGCGCGCCGCGAGTTCCTCTTCGGTCACGTACCCCTTGTCGACGAAGAACGCGGTGATGCCACCGAGCCACTTCTCGTAGTAGCGGAACTTGAAGTAGTCGAAGGGATTCATTCCCTCGGCCCCGGTCCGCAGGTCCGCCCAGGTCCATTCGTCGGCGAAAGTGGTCGGCACCGCGTCGATGGGATAGCCCGGCACAGCGGAGCCCAGGTGGTTCGACAGTCCCATCATCGCGACGTGGATGCCGAAGATGCGCTTCTCCCACTCCTCGACGAACACGCGTTTCTCGAGCGCCAATGGCGACGGCAAACCTTCCAGTCCACCGAGATAGTGCTGCAGCTTCATCAGGCCGGGTTTCCTTCCGTGGCAGGGGTTCCATCAGGTGCGGTGGCCGACTTCGTGGTCATCGCGGTCGCCAGGTATTCCGACAGAAGGCCGAACGACGCTCCGAGCACGCAGGCGACAGCCGCGACGAGGCCGGGGTGGGAGATCGTGGTGACGGTGACGTCGTTCCCTGTGCCCGCGACGGTCGACACGGTCGAGGCGAAACCGACCACGACGGCCGGCGTGGTGGACAACAACCCGACCCACGACGCCTGGACCATCAGCGCGCTGCCCACGCCGACGGCCACCGCGACCGCGAGCAGGCTGCCGCCGAGCAGGTACGCGGCGAACAAGCTGGCCGAGGCGATGACGACGCCGGTGAGGTTCGACGCGACCGAGCGCACCCATCCGGTGGGGCCTCCGCCGACGAAGAAGAACGATGCCCACGCCAGGAACACCACCCAGATGGGCACGGTGATGACCTCGGCGGTCAGCGCGACCGCGACTCCGCCGAGGACACCGATGCTCAGCGTCAAGGCCGTTCGAGAATCCATGAGCTCACCTTCGCCACAGATGACCGCGTGCCGGGTGGAACGCGTACCGTCAAAAAGAGCCTCACGGCAACAGGTTTCGCGTGCGTAAATCTCGTGTGTCACCAGCCGTCCGGAGCGGACACGATCCCCGCAGTTCCGGACGTCGACACCACCGCCGACGCCGCGGATCACCCGGGTCGGCGTGCGCGTCACCGCAGGCCGCGACGATCGGCAATGCCGCTGTAACAGCTGCGCGTTAGCGTCATTCCTCGCTGCCGTCCTGAGCGAACGCGGCGGCACGACGACCACAATCAGCGCGCAGGGGGCGACGAAGGGGCACAGCCGGTGGCCGAGGACAGCAGGGCAGCGCGGTCAGCGCGACTGACCCAGGCACGCACCATGCACACCCGACGGTCCAAGGCACCCAAGACGATCGTGTTCGCCCTGTACGACAAGGTGACGTTGCAGGACGTCGCGGCCCCGTTGGAGATCTTCGCGCGCGCCAACGACTTCGGAGCCGACTACGAGGTCATCCTCGCCTCCCCGACGGGCGCTGCGGTGGAGACCACATCGTTTGTTGCACTCAAGGTGCACCGAGCGCTGAGCGAGGTGCCCGCGCGGTTCGACACGTTGATCGTGCCGGGCGGGGTGCCGCCGGATTTCACCTTCACGCCTGGCGAGCACGACATCCCCGAGGAACGAACGCCCGATGACGTACCTGCCGCGCTGGACATGGTCGATGTCCTGGCGCCCCGGGCGCGTCGTGTCGCGTCGGTCTGCACCGGCGCCTTCGTGCTGGCCGCGCTCGGATTGCTCGACGGCCGCCGCGCGACCACTCATTGGGCGCACTGCCGCCACCTCGCGAGGGTGTACCCGGAGGTCGAGGTCGTCCCCGATTCCCTGTTCGTCCAGGACGGGCGTTTCATCACCGGGGCCGGCATCAGCGCCGGCATCGATCTCGCACTCGCCTTGGTGGAAAGCGACTACGGCCCGGACGTGGCGCGGCGGGTGGCGCGATGGATGGTGGTCTTCCTGCAGCGTCCCGGCGGTCAGGCTCAGTTCAGCGTGTGGACCGAGTCCGCTCCTGCCGTGTCCAGCGGGCTGCGCACCATTCTCGACGCGATCATCACCGACCCGGCCGACGACCATTCGATCGCGGCGCTGGCCGATCGCGCCGCGGTCAGCGAACGGCATCTGGTGCGCATGTTCCGCGTCCACGTCGGCATGACACCGGCGCGCTTTGTCGAGCAGGCTCGTCTGGAGGCGGCCAAAGTCCTGTTGGCCACCGGCGACCACGGCCAAGAGGCAGTGGCGCGCCGAGCCGGATTCGGTTCCGCCGACACCATGCGGCGGACTTTTCGCCGGGCTCTCGGGGTCACGCCGAGCATGTACCGCAGCCGATTTCGCACCACGGGTATTCAGCAGCCGCTGTAGCGCGAGCCGCTAGACCCGTCGACGCTCGCGTTCGTTGGCCAATTCCGTGGTGACGACCTCGAGTGCCATCGTCTGGCTGTAGCCGCGCCGTGCCAGCATTCCGACCAGGCGACGTGCCACCTTGTTCTCGGCATCCCGGTCCCCCGGATCGCCGAGCTTCTCCCGACGCAGCCGGTCGCGGACCAACTGCTCGGCGCGGGTCCGTTCAGCATCCGCGTCGATGCCGGACAGCGCCGCGCTGATCACCTCGTTGTCGACGCCCTTGTTACGGAGCTCGGCAGCCAACGCGCGCTTGCCTTTTCCCGCATGCATCCGCCGTGACCGCACCCACTGTTCGGCGAAGTCCTCGTCGTCGATCAGGCCGACCTGGGTGAGCCGATCGAGCACCGCAGCACCGACGTCCTCGGGATAGCCGCGCTTGGCCAGCTGCGTCTCCAACTCGGCACGGGTACGTGCCCGTGTGGTGAGCAGGCGCAGGCACAGGGCCCGCGCCTGCTCGGCACGATCAGAAGTCGACGGGAGCGGGGAGGACATCGTCATCCGTCATGACGGCGCCGATACCGAGCTTCTCCTTGATCTTCTTCTCGATCTCGTTGGCGGTGTCGGCGTTTTCGAGCAGGAAGTTGCGGGCGTTCTCCTTGCCCTGCCCCAGCTGCTCCCCCTCGTAGGTGAACCAGGAGCCGGACTTGCGGATGAAGCCGTGTTCGACGCCCATGTCGATGAGCGACCCTTCCTTGCTGATGCCCTTGCCGTAGAGGATGTCGAACTCGGCCTGCTTGAACGGCGGCGAGACCTTGTTCTTCACGACCTTGACCCGGGTGCGGTTGCCCACCGCATCGGTGCCGTCTTTGAGAGTCTCGATCCGGCGGACGTCCAGGCGCACCGAGGCGTAGAACTTCAGTGCCTTACCGCCCGTGGTGGTCTCGGGCGAGCCGAACATCACGCCGATCTTCTCGCGGAGCTGGTTGATGAAGATCGCGGTGGTGCCCGAGTTGTTCAGCGCACCGGTCATCTTGCGCAGGGCCTGGCTCATCAGGCGGGCCTGCAGACCGACGTGGCTGTCCCCCATCTCACCCTCGATCTCGGCGCGCGGCACCAGGGCGGCCACCGAGTCGATGACGATGAGGTCGATGGCGCCGGACCGCACCAGCATGTCGGCGATCTCCAGCGCCTGCTCACCGGTGTCGGGCTGGCTGACCAGTAGGGCGTCGGTGTCCACGCCGAGCTTCTTGGCGTAGTCCGGGTCCAGTGCGTGCTCGGCGTCGATGAACGCGGCGATGCCGCCGGCGGCCTGCGCATTCGCGACGGCGTGCAGGGCCACCGTGGTCTTACCGGAGGACTCCGGGCCGTAGATCTCGACGACGCGGCCACGGGGCAGTCCACCGATGCCGAGCGCGACATCCAGGGCGATGGAGCCTGTCGGGATGACCGAGATCGGCTGGCGGACCTCGTCGCCCAGCCGCATCACCGAGCCCTTGCCGAAGTTCTTGTCGATCTGCGCGAGCGCGAGTTCGAGGGCCTTTTCGCGATCAGGTGCCTGCGGAGCCATGGTGATACCTCTTCTGAGTAGTCGTTGTTGACCGGTTCTCGGTCGGTTGGCCGTGACGCTAGGCGAGACCACCGACAAGTGTGTTCCGATGACTGCGGTCGAACTCCACCCACAGTAGACGAACACCTGTTCGATTCAAGCGGACACGCCGACGTACTAGCGTTTCCGCCCATGACCACCCCACAGGACGTGCGCATCCCGGCCGGTGCCGAGCAGCTCGCCGCCTATCTCTACACCCCGGACCCCACGCAGGACCCCACCGCATGCATCGTGATGGCCCATGGCCTGTCGGGCACCCGGGACGACGCCCTGCCCGGCTACGCCGAGGCGTTCTGCGCCGCCGGTCACACCGTGGTGCTGTTCGACTACCGGCACTTCGGCGCCTCCACCGGCGAGCCGCGGCAACTGATCGACATCGGCGGCCAGCAGCAGGACTACCGCACCGTCATCGCCTGGGCGCGCAGTCTCCCCGGCGTCGACCCCGACCGCATCGTGGCCTGGGGGTCGTCCTACAGCGGAGGCCACGTCCTCGCGGTCGCCGCCGACGACCCCCGACTGGCCGCCGTCATCTCCCAGGCCCCGTTCACCGATGCAGTGGCCTCGATGCTCGCCGTGCCCACCCGAATCGTCCCCGCGGTCATGCTGGCCGCGGTCCGCGACCAACTACGCGCCTGGCGCAACGCACCGCCGGTGATGCTGCCCGCGGTCGGCGATCCCGGCGAGGTCGCCGCGATGACGTCACCGGACGCCAAACCGGGCCTGGAAGCGATCCAGGGCCCGAATTCGTTGTGGCGCAATGAATTGGCAGCACGCCTGATGCTGCGGTTCCCGTTCTACCGGCCCCGCTCCGCGACCGCCCGGCTGGCCATGCCGCTGCTGATCTGCGTCTGCGACGACGACAAGGTCACCCCGCCCGGCCCGACCGTGAAGGCCGCTGGGCGCGCCCCCCGAGGGGAACTACGGCACTATCCGTACGGCCATTTCGACATCTATCACGACCCCCAGGTCAAGGCCGACCAGGTCGCGTTCCTGCAGAGAGTGTTCGCCAGCGCCCAGGTGTAGCCCCGGTGTAGTAGGGGGTGGCTCACCACTGCTCGCGCGGCACGTCGAAATCCGCGCACAGCGCCCGCCACACGTCGCGGGGTTCGACACCGTCCTCGATGGCCTGGGCGGCGGTCCGCCCACCCAGCGTCATCAGTACGTGGTCCACCAGCATCGACGACGCCCGCACCGCCCCGAACTGCCGCTCGACCAGCTCTCGGAATTCCGTCAGCCGCACACGGCCAACCTACGCGGAGGCCCGCAGTGCGTCGTGACAGACTCCGATCGGGTCGGCGACCGCACCGGCGGTGGCGCCGGCGCGTCGCGCGGCGTCACGGTAACGGGGCGAGCCCAGTACCGTCGCGGTGGCCGCGCCCAGGGTTCCGGCGTTCAGCGGTCGGACCAGTTCTGCACTACCTTGGCGCACAAGGCGATTGGCGATTTCCCACTGGTCGCCACCGCCGGGCACCACAACCATCGGCACACCGGCGAGCAGCGCCTTGGACACGATGCCGTGCCCGGCCCCGCACACCAGCAGATCCGCCCGGGACAGCAGCTCGTCCTGACGACCAAGTCCCACCACGGCCCATGGCGGCACCTCGCCGTCGGGCCCCTGCAGCTGTGACACGGCAACACGTGCGCCCTTGGGCAACACCTGCCCCGGAATCAGTGTCTGCAGCGCCAGATCGGCGAGCGCGACCGCCCCGGTGCTCGCCGTCGACGGCGCCACCATCACCACGGGTCCGTCCCCGGGTGGCAGGTCCAGCACCGCCGTGGTCGGCTCGTAGTGCAGGGGGCCGACCACGACGGCCTCGGCGGGCCAGTCGGGGCGCGGCACCTCCAGCGCGGGCAGCGTGGCGATCAGGCGGCGCAGAGGGCCCGGGTCGGCGGCGGGCAGTCCGATCTCGACGCGCACAGCGGCGCGCTGGCGCAGGCCGGCCCGCCAGGATCGTGCACTCAGCGTCCGCAGCATCGCATCCCGCGCCCGGCCCCGCAGCCCCACACCCGGGGCCAGCCCACTGCCCAGCGGCGGCAGGCCTGTCGACGGCCGGTACAAGGGGTGGGTGTTCAGCTCGATCCACGGCACCCCGATCAGGTCGGCGACCAGGCCCCCGCACGTGGTGATCGAATCCGACACCACCACATCGGGATTCAGCGCGTCGATGCGGTCGGTGTTGAGCACCGCCATCCGCGCCGCGCGCTCGTGGATCTTCGCGCCCGCGTCGGAGTCGTCGTCACCGGCCATGACCCGAAGCCCGTCGAGTTCGACGGCGTCGATCCCCTCCCCCCGCGCCGTGTCCAGCCACCGGGTGCCGGTCAGCAGCGTCGGCTCGTCGCCGGCGGCGAGGAAACGCTGACACAGGGCGATCGCGGGGAACGCGTGGCCGGGGTCCGGTCCGGCAACCACCGCGACACGCATGCGGGCTACCCTGCCACAGCACCTGCCGTTAGGGTCGATCGGTATGACCGACGACGCCCGCCCCACCCTGTTGCCGATCACCGACAACGCCGCGCTGGTGCAGAAGTTCCTGGTAGCCCTACAGGACGAGGACTTCGACACCGTCGAGTCGCTGGCCGCCCCGGATCTGGTATGGCAGAACGTGGGGCTGCCGTCCATCCGGGGACGCGCGCGCATCATGGGCTTGTTGCGGCGCGGCGAAGGCAAGGTGGGCTTCGCGGTGGCCTTTCACCGCGTGGCCGCAGAGGGCGGCACCGTCCTGACCGAACGAACCGACGCGATCATCATGGGCCCGCTACGGCTGCAGTTCTGGGTGTGCGGGGCATTCGAGATCCGCGACGGACAGATCACGCTGTGGCGGGACTACTTCGACGTCGTCGACGTCATGGTGAAGGCGCCGCTCAAAGCCCTCGCCGGACTGGTCATCCCGGCGCTACGACCCCGCTTCTAGGCTTTTACGCCCGCAGCCGGCCCAGCTCGTCGAACGCCTGCGCCCATCCGGTCAGCCGATCGGTGGCCGAGGTGAGCTCGTCGCGGTAGCGCCTCTGCACCATCGGCGAGCTCGACATCGAACCCGAGTTGGCGGCCGAGACCAATTGCGCTGCCGCCGAGACCATGTCGCTGTACTGGCGGGCGCCGCGGTCGAGCTGTGCGGAGAACGCCGCGATCGTGGGCGCAAGGTGCGGACGCGCCTGCGGGGCCGAGCTGACCGTGCGCTCCATCGACACCACCTCGGCGGCCGTCGCGGACATCGTGGCCGCCGTCCGCTCGGCGGCGGCGCGCAACTCGCGCAGCTCTGCCTCGGGCAGCAGACGACCGCGTTCCATCACCCCGAGCAGGGACACGAGCCCACGTTCGGACGACGTCAGCGCCGCCATCGGGGCCCGGGCGGCCGAACCCCACGGCGGCAACCGTCGCGAAGCCCCGCTGCGGGCCGGGGGCAACGGCTCAGCGCGCAGCCAGCGGTACCGCAGGAACGCCAGGGTGGCCAGGAACGCGGCGCCGACGGCAATCGGCGACGGGATGAACAGCGCCCACACCGGGGTGTTCCACGAGGCGAGCAACGCGGTGACACCCACCCAGAACACCGACGACAGCGCGAAGAACACGCCGAGGCGCAGCGCCCAGCGCCGTTTCCGCAGCAGCTTGGCGCGCGGGTCCGCGGCAGCGTTCAGCTTGTCGGCGAGCGTGCCCGACCACTCCGCGGCGGTGTCGATGCCGTGCTGGGCCAGCGAACGCCAGGCGTCGGTTCGTCGGGTCCGAGTGCTCACCACATGCTCCCGTGAATGTTATTGCGACAGCGGATTTTCCGGTGTCGGGTTGGCGGCCGGGGTGGCCGGGGTCTGGGTGGGGGTCGCAGGGGCCTGGGCGGAACCGGCGGGCAGCTGCTCACCGCGCATGGACGCCCGGATCTGCTCGAGCCGCGAATGGCCCGCCATCTGAACGCTGGCCTGCTGGACCTCCATCATGCGGCCCTGTACCGAGTTCTGGGCCAGCTCCGCCGCCCCCATCGCGTTGGCGTAGCGGCGTTCGATCTTGTCGCGCACCTCGTCCAGGCTCGGGGTGGACCCGGGGGCGGCGATCTCGCTCATCGACCGAAGTGACGCGCTGACCTGCTCCTGCATCTTTGCCTGCTCGAGCTGGCTGAGCAGCTTCGTGCGCTCGGCGATCTTCTGCTGCAACACCATCGCGTTCTGCTCGACGGCCTTCTTGGCCTGCCCCGCCGCCTGCAGCGCCTGATCGTGCAGACCCTTGAGGTCCTCGACGCTCTGCTCGGCGGTCACCAGCTGTGCCGCGAACGCCTCGGCCGCGTTGTTGTACTCGGTGGCCTTGGCGGCGTCCCCGGAGGCAACGGCCTGATCGGCGAGCGTGAGGGCCTGGCGCACGTTGACCTGGAGCTTCTCGATGTCGGCGAGCTGGCGGTTGAGCCGCATCTCCAGCTGGCGCTGGTTGCCGATCACCTGGGCCGCCTGCTGGGTCAGCGCCTGGTGCTGACGCTGCGCCTCCTCGATGGCCTGCTGGATCTGCACCTTGGGGTCGGCGTACTCGTCGACCTTGGAGCTGAACAGCGCCATCAGGTACTTCCACGCCTTGCTGAACGGGTTGGCCATGAGAACGTTTCCGCCTTCTCGAAGTCTCGGGTCAGTGGAACAGGGTCACCGACGCGGGTCGCCTGTCATCGCAGGTACCCAACTTATCGGTTCTGCACATCTCGCCACACCCCTGTGGGGATCAGGCGACCGCCATCGACACGACCTGCGGGATGACGACCTTGGTGCTGGCGTCGATACGCGACGTGTTCACCTCGGTGCGAGCCTCTTCGAGCGCCATGTCGTCGCCGGCTTCGGACAACACCCGCGACAGCGGGACGTCGAGAGCTCCGCAGATGGCGCTGAGCAGTTCGCTGGAGGCCTCCTTGCGGCCGCGTTCCACCTCGGAGAGGTAGCCCAGGCTGACCCGTGCGGTGTCGGAGACTTCACGCAGGGTCCGACCCTGCTCGACCCGCACGCGCCGCAACACGTCGCCGATCACTTCGCGCAGCAGTGTCGTCATCGCGCTCTCCTCACCTCAGCAGTCGGCCGCAATACCCGCAACACCATGGTGGCGTGCTATTCGACCCAACGCACGACGGACCCCGGATGGTTCCCGGGACTCCTGCTGATCGGTTCTCGGCATCACTGGTTCTCGATGAGGATGCGCAGCCGGCGCAGGGCGGCGTGCACCGCGGCGAGGCGGATCTGCCAGCGTGTGCCGCCGAGGTGCAGGGCGAGCACCTCGGTGTCGACGGGTCCGGCGAGCCCGACGAACACGGTGCCGACCGGATGGCCGCCGTGCGGTTGGGGGCCCGCGACCCCGGTCAGCCCCACCCCCCAGGTGGCGCCGCAGCGCTGCTGGGCGCCGACGGCCATCGCCCGCGCGGTGGGCTCGGCCACCGGCCCGACGTCGGCGAGGAGTTCGGGGGCGACGCCGGCGAGCGCGATCTTGGTCTCGACGGTGTAGGTGATGAGCCCGCCTCGCAGCACCGCGCTCGCACCGGGCACTCCGGCGAGCGTCGCCGCGACCAGACCGGCGGTCAGCGACTCCGCGGTCGCCACGGTCTGGCCGCGCACGGTCAGATCGGCGACCAGCGCGCGAGCGTCCTCGCTGTCGAGGGGGTCGCTCTCGAAAGGATCACTGTCGAGCGGGTCGGCCACGAGAGTCCCTCACCGCCGAGATGAAATAGTCGGCCCCGGTCAGGATGGTGAGCACCACGGCGGCGAGCATGACGATCCACGCACCGGTGGCCCATGCGCCGGTCAGCGGCAGGACGAACAGCCCGATCGCGACGGCCTGCACCAACGTCTTCAACTTGCCGCCGCGACTGGCCGGGATCACCCCGTGCCGCAGCACCACCAGGCGCAGCAGCGTCACTCCGAGCTCACGGGCCAGGATCACCACGGTCACCCACCACGGCAGGTCGCCGAGCATCGAGAGCCCGATCAATGCTGCGCCGATGAGGGCTTTGTCGGCCAGCGGGTCGATTAGCGTGCCGAACTCGGTCACCATGCCGTAGCTGCGAGCCAGGGCCCCGTCGAGCCGGTCGGTGATGACGGCCACGGTGAACACGGTGAATGCCATTGTCCGCCAGAATGTTTCGTGACCGTCCCCGACGAACAGAAAGGCCAGGAACACCGGGACCAGGATCAGTCGCACACCGGTCAGCGCGTTGGCCAGATTCGCCACCCGAGCGCGCGGGACCACCGGATCGGTCTGTGGTTGGCCCGGCACCGACACAGAATACTGGTTGCCCGAACCGATACCCTTCCCCGTGTGAGCTCAGATCCTGGTGAGGTGGTCGTCCGTCGGGCCAGGACGTCCGACGTGCCTGCCATCAAGGCTCTCGTCGACGTCTACGCGGGCCGCATCCTGCTCGAGAAGAACCTGGTGACCCTGTACGAGTCGGTGCAGGAGTTCTGGGTGGCCGAAGCCGAGGGTGAGGTGATCGGGTGCGGTGCGCTGCACGTGCTGTGGTCCGATCTGGGTGAGGTGCGCACGGTGGCGGTGCATCCGAAGGTGCGGGGCCGCGGCGTGGGGCACGCGATCGTCGATCAGTTGCTGGCCGTTGCCACGGAGTTGCGGCTGCAGCGGATCTTCGTGCTGACCTTCGAGACCGAGTTCTTCGGCAGGCACGGATTCCGCGAGATAGAGGGCACGCCGGTGACCGCGGAGGTCTACGAAGAGATGTGCCGGTCCTACGACACAGGTGTGGCTGAGTTCCTGGACCTCAGCTACGTCAAGCCCAACATCCTCGGCAACACCCGCATGCTGCTGACGCTCTGACCCCCCTTCGCGCCCAAACCGACGTTTGGGCGCGAAAGTGCGAGACAAACGCGCCTTTTCGTCGATCTCGCCGCGGCCGGACTCAGTCCGCGTCCCCGCCGACGGCGTCACTGCCCCCACGGATCAGGGCCAGTGTGCCCGCCAGTTCGTCGGGCTTGACCAGAACCTCGCGCGCCTTGGATCCTTCGGAGGGCCCGACGATCCCGCGCGTTTCCATCAGGTCCATGAGCCGGCCCGCCTTGGCGAAGCCGACTCGCAGTTTGCGCTGCAGCATCGAGGTGGAGCCGAACTGCGACGACACCACGAGTTCGACCGCCTGCAGGAACACGTCCATGTCGTCGCCGATGTCGGGGTCGACGTCCTTGCGCTCGCCGGCCTTCACCGCGGTGACACCCTCGATGAACTCCGGCTCGGCCTGATCCTTGGTGGCGTTGACGACGCCCGAGATCTCCTCGTCGGTGATGAACGCGCCCTGCAGTCGGATCGGCTTGTTGGAGCCCATCGGCAGGAAGAGCCCGTCGCCCATACCGATCAGCTTCTCGGCGCCGGGCTGGTCCAGGATGACGCGACTGTCGGTCAGCGACGACGTGGCGAACGCGAGCCGCGACGGCACGTTGGTCTTGATCAGACCGGTGACGACGTCGACGGACGGCCGCTGGGTGGCCAGAACGAGATGGATGCCGGCAGCGCGGGCCTTCTGGGTGATCCGCACGATCGCGTCCTCGACGTCGCGGGGCGCGGTCATCATCAGATCGGCGAGCTCGTCGACGATCGCGAGGATGTAGGGGTAGGGCTTGTATTCGCGATTGCTACCGAGCGGGGCGGTGATCTCCCCGGAGCGGACCTTGTCGTTGAACACGTCGATGTGACGCACCCGGGAGGCCTGCATGTCCTGGTAGCGCTGTTCCATCTCCTCGACCAGCCAGGCCAGCGCGGCGGCAGCCTTCTTGGGTTCGGTGATGATCGGCGTGATCAGGTGCGGGATGCCCTCGTACGGCGTCAGTTCCACCATCTTCGGGTCGATCAGGATCATCCTGACCTCGTCGGGGGTGGCCCGCGCGAGCAGCGACACCAGCATGGAGTTGACGAAGCTCGACTTGCCGGACCCGGTGGAGCCCGCGACCAGCAGGTGCGGCATCTTGGCCAGGTTGGCCGAGATCATCTCGCCCTCGATGTCCTTGCCGAGGCCGATCACCAGCGGGTGGTGATCCGAGCGCACCACCGGATCGGTGAGCACGTCAGCCAGGCGCACCATTTCACGGTCGGTGTTGGGCACCTCGATGCCGACGGCAGACTTGCCGGGGATCGGCGCGAGCATGCGCACACTCTCGGTGGCCACGGCGTAGGCGATGTTGCGGTGCAGCGCGGTGATCTTCTCGACCTTCACACCCGGCCCGAGTTCGACCTCGTAGCGGGTCACCGTCGGGCCGCGCGTGCAACCGGTCACCGCGGCGTCGACCTTGAACTGCTCCAGCACCGAGGTGATCGCATCGGTCATGTGCTGGTTCGCCGCGGTCAGCCGCTTGGGCGGGTCGCCGGCGATGAGCAGGTCCAGCGAGGGCAGCGCATAGGGCCCGTCGACCACGCGGTCCAGGCTCAGCGCGGGCTCTGCGCGCTGCTTCTTGCGGGTCTTCGCCGGAGGCGGCGGGTCGGCCACGTCCTCGTCGAGCGGGTAATTGTCCATCGGGGTGCCCGCGGGCCTGGTCAGCGGCACGGTCGGCTGGGTCGACGACGACGACGGAGACGTCGGCCAGGCCTCCTCGTCGACGGACACGTCGGCGTCGTAGTAGCCGTCGGAGAAGTCGTCGGCCACGCCGGCCCGTCGGGATTCAGCGACGTCGTCGATCTCGTCGGAGTCGTCGTACCACTCCTCGTCCTCGTCGACGTCGTCGTCCTCGCCGCGCCACCGCGTGGAGAACATGTGATGCAGCGTCGCGGGCACTTCGCGGATGGTGGTCCCGGTGACCAGGAGAACACCGAAGAGCGCGCCGATCACGAGCAGAGGCGCGGCGATCCAGGCCGTCAGGCCGTCGGCCAGTGGGCCGCCGATCGCGAAGCCGATGAAGCCGGCCGCGTGCTGGCGCGCCGCCGGGTCCTGCGGCGCACCCGACCACAGGTGCAGCAGGCCGAGTGCGGGCAGCGCGATCATCGCCGAGCCGAGGATGAAGCGGGGGCGCGACTCGGGGTCGGGCTCCGAGCGCATCAGCGTGACACCGAGGACCGCCAGCGCCAGGGGCACCAGCACGACGGCGTCGCCGACGAGAACCCGCAGGAAGGTGTCGATCCACTCGCCGACCGGACGGGCCGCGTCGAACCAGGAGCTGGCAGCGACCACGACCGCGAGCGCGAGCAGGCCGAGCGCGATGCCGTCGCGGCGGTGACCGGGGTCGAGGTCTCGGGCGCGACCGACCGAGCGGGCGGTGCCGCCCGCCCCTTTGGCGAGCATCAGCCATCCGGCGCGTACACCCCGGCCCACGGCGGTTCCGGCAGCGGACACCGGCGACGGGCCTCGGCGTGCCGGCTTGCGCTTGGGTGGTGCCGGGCGCGATGACCGCGCAGAGCCCCGAGAACTGGGCTTCGACCTGGTCGAACGGGCGCCAGCGCGGGACGCGGTCTTACTCGCCATGACTCTCAGCCTAGTCGCACAAGCCCCAGTTACACCATCTGCCACACAGGTCACAGGTTGGTATCGGGTCGCCCTATGGAGCCCACGAAATCCGTAGCCCTCATTCATTCCCGTGAGCTGCAGTCACACAAACGTAACGCCTGTCACCCCATCTCGCGGCGACGGAATCCGCAACCGTCGGTACCGTGGATTCGGTGACCTCGACAAGCGCCACGCAATCCGACGTTAAAGCTCTGTTACACACCGTCTTTCGCTACGACATCCCGGCGTCGCTCGTGGTGTTCCTGGTGGCGTTGCCGCTGTCGATCGGCATCGCGGTGGCCTCGGGCGCACCCGTGGTCGCCGGTCTGATCGCCGCGATCGTCGGGGGCATCGTCTGCGCGGTGGCCGGCGGCTCCGCGTTGCAGGTCAGCGGTCCGGCCGCCGGTCTGACCGTCGTGGTGGCCGAGCTCGTGGCGACGTTCGGGTGGAAGGCCACCTGCGCGATCACCGCAGCCGCCGGGGTCTTGCAGATCCTGTTCGGCCTGAGCCGCATCGCGCGCGCCGCGCTCGCCATCGCACCGATAGTCGTGCACGCGATGCTGGCCGGCATCGGTATCACGATCGCACTGCAGCAGGTGCACGTCCTGCTCGGCGGGGGTCCGCGCCCGAACGCCTGGCAGAACCTGAGCGAGCTGCCCGCCCAACTGGGTTCCCCCGACGTCGCCTCCTTGACCATCGGCCTCATCGTCATCGCACTCATGCTGGGGTGGAAATACCTGCCCAAGGCCGCCCGCACCGTTCCCGGGGCGCTGGTCGCCGTGGTGACCGCCACCGTCGTGTCCTATCTCTGGTTCCCCTCGGTGGACCGCATCCGGCTCGACGGCTCCGTGATCGATGCGATCGCGCTGCCGGCCCTACCGACAGGCAGCTGGACTTCGGTCACCGTCGCGGTGCTCACCGTCGCGCTGATCGCCAGCGTGGAGAGCTTGCTCTCCGCCTCCGCGGTGGACAAGATGCACACCGGCCCGGGCACAGACTTCAACCGTGAGCTGGTCGGACAGGGCACCGCGAACGTCTCGTCGGGCCTTCTCGGCGGTCTGCCTGTCACCGGGGTCATCGTGCGCAGCACCGCCAACGTCAGCGCGGGTGCCAAGACCCGTGCGTCGGCTGCCCTGCACGGCGTCTGGCTGCTGTTGTTCTCGGTCTTCTTCGTCAACGTCGTCGAGATGATTCCGCTGGCCGCGCTGGCCGGGCTGCTCATCGTCATCGGTATCCAACTGGTCAAGCTCGCCCACATCGACCTCGCACGGCGCACCGGGGAACTCCTGATCTACCTCGTCACACTGACGTCGGTGGTGTTCCTCAACCTGCTCGAGGGCGTCGCGATCGGCCTCGCGTTGGCCATCGGCTTCGCCGCCTGGCGCATCATTCGCGTCACCATCGACGCGGTCCCGCTCGACACTCTCGACGGGGAGCGTCCGCGCTGGCAGGTCGCGATCAGCGGCTCCTGCAGCTTCCTGGCGCTCCCCCGGCTGTCGGCCGCGCTGAACAGTGTGCCGCCGGCGGCCGATGTGCACGTCGATCTCAATGTCGATTACATCGACCATGCCGCGGTGGAGACCCTGCGCGAGTGGATTCGCCAGCAGCGCCTCAGCGGCGCCGACGTGCAGATCACCGAAACCGGCACCGCCCGCATGGATCTGACGACCACAGAGCCGCCGCGCCGACGCACCGAGGGGCGTCGGACCGTTCCCGCCCTCCGATCGATCTGGCCGCCACAATTGGCCGGCGGCATCCACAGGTTCCGGCACGGCATCGCTCCGCTGATCCGCGGGCAGCTCGCCAGCGAACACCGACCCCATTCGATGCTGTTGAGCTGTTCAGATGCCCGGATCCTGCCGAACCTCATCGTCGATGGCGGCCCGGGCGAAGTGCTCAACGTACGCAACATCGGCAATCTCGTGCCCGTCAGCCACGGCAGTCTGTCCGTCGAGTCTGCCCTGGAGTACGCGGTCGGTTCACTCAAGGTCAGCTCCATTGCCGTGTGCGGACATTCGGGCTGTGAGGCCATGCACGACCTGCTGACCGGCGACAGCGTCGGGTCGATCCGCCAGTGGCTCACGGAGGCCGATGCCAGTCTGGCGGCGCTGTACGAGGGTCACCCGGTGGCCGCGGCGGCCCGAGCCGCGGGATTCGAGGAGGCCGACGCACTCAGCGCGGTCAACGTCGCCGTCCAACTGGAACGTCTACGCAGCCATCCCGTCGCCGGACCGGTCATCGCCGACGGCACCGTCACGGTGATCGGCCTGTTCCTCGATCTCTCGACGGCCCGCCTGTTCTCGGTGTCGGCCGAGGCGTTCACAGAGTTGGGGTCGATGGACACCACGGCGGAGCCCGCGACCGCCGAGCCGGCATGACCCGACGACACCGTCGGCGCCAGACAGTACGGTGAGGCCTGTTCACTCACGCTCGAAGAGGAGTCACCTATGCCTGTCGTCGTCGTCGCGACCATGACCGCCAAGCCCGATTCGGTGGACGCCGTCCGCGAAGCCTGCAAGAAGGCGATCGAGGCCGTGCACGACGAACCGGGCTGCGAGCTGTACGCCCTGCACGAGGCAGACGGCACCTTCGTGTTCGTCGAGCAGTGGGCCGACGCGGACGCACTCAAGACCCACAGCACCGCGCCGGCGGTCGGCACCCTGTTCGGCACGATCGGCGAGCATCTCGACGGCGCGCCCGACATCAAGATGCTCGCGCCCGTGGTCGCCGGCGACCCCGCCAAGGGACAGCTTCGGCCCTAGCCATGGGTGAACTCAGCGGCAAGGTCGCGTTGATCACCGGCGCCGCGCGCGGGCAGGGCCGGGCGCATGCGGTGAAGCTCGCCTCGGCGGGCGCCGACATCATCGCCCTCGACCTGTGCGCACAGATCGAGTCGGTGCCCTATCCGCTGGCCACCCCCGACGATCTGGCGGAGACGGTGGCGCTCGTCGAGAAGACGGGTGCGCAAATCGTGGCCTCGGAGACCGACGTCCGGGATCGCGACGCGCTCAAGGCAGCCGTGCGCGAGGGCACCGAGCGCCTCGGTGAGCGGCTCGACATCGTGGTCGCCAACGCCGGTATCGCGCCGATGACCGCAGCGCAGGCGTGGCAGGACGTCATCGATGTCAACCTCACCGGCGCCTATCACACTGTCGACGTCGCGATGAAGCCGATGATCAAGTACGGCAACGGCGGCTCGATCGTGCTCACCAGTTCGGTGGCCGGGCTCGTCGGTGTCGGCGCGCCGATCGCGGGAGCAGTCGGCTACACCGCGGCCAAGCACGGCATGGTGGGCCTGATGCGGGCATACGCCAATTTCCTTGCCGCATACAGCATTCGGGTCAATTCGATCCATCCTGCCGGCGTGAACACCCCGATGATCGACAACGAGTTCACCAAGTCATGGCTCGACGGCCTGGCCGGCGAGGACGGTCCGGACATGGGTAACGCCCTGCCGGTGCGGGCACTGGAGGCCGAGGACATCGCCAACGCGGTGTACTGGCTTGTCTCCGATGCCGCGCGTTACGTCACCGGCGTCGCGCTGCCCGTCGACGCCGGGTTCGTCAACAAGCGATGACCGGCGGCAATCCCGCCGCGCAGACGGCGTTCGGCCCGATGGTGCTCTCGGCGATCGAGCAGAACGAGCCGCCGCAGCGGCGGCTCGTCGACGACGATCTGGCAGAGGCGTTCCTGCCCGCTCGGCTGCGCGCGCTGGCGGCGGCAACTCGCGTGGCGCCGGTGCGCCATGCCGCGATGGCGGCCGTGCAGCGCAGTGGACCGGGCCTGTGGTCGAGCATCGCGTGCCGTAAGCGGCTCATCGACGAGCGACTCTCCGATCCCCTCAACGAGACCGATGCCGTCGTCGTCCTCGGCGCCGGCCTCGACACCCGCGGATGCCGCATCGCCCGGCACAGCGACCTGCCGGTGTACGAGGTCGACCAGGCGGTGAACATCGAGCGCAAAGCCGCGGTCCTGCAGCGAGTGCTGGGCGGCACGCCCGCCTCGGTGCACCTGGTGGCCGCCGATCTCGAAAGCGACGACCTTCTCGCCGCACTGCGCTCGGCCGGATACGACGCGTCGCGGCGCACGTTCTTCATCGTCGAAGGGGTGACCCAGTACCTCTCCCCCGATGCCGTGCGCACCACGTTCGCCGCGCTCGGGACGGCAGGTCCGGGCAGTCGACTCGTGTTCAGCTACATACGGCAGGACTTCCTCGACGGGACCAACCTCTACGGCGCAGCGTCTCTGCATCGGCGGTTCTGCGGGCGACGTCCGGTGTGGCGCACCGGGTTGGTCCCCGAACAGGTCGGCGAATGGTTGGCCGAGCTGGGGTGGCAGCTGGTCGAGCAGGCGGGCCCCAGCTACTACCGCGACCTCTACATCCGCCCCACCGGCCGCGCGCTGGCGGCGTCCCCGATCGAGTGGACAGCGGTCGCCCAGCGCTGACCGGCCGTCCACTCCGACTGCGGGGCCGGTGTTTCCGGGTACCTTCGTGCGGTGAGCCTTGTGGCAGTTGAGCAGATGAGCTGCGGAGTCGGCGATGGCTGAGCCTGTCGCGCGGGTGGAATCGACGGGCGATGCGATCGCTCACGCGTTGCGCGAGGAGATTCTGGCCGGGCGTCTCGTCGGGGGCGAGCGTCTGGTCGAAGAGGCAATCGCGAAGCGCTACGGCGTGTCTCGTGTTCCGGTGCGCGAGGCACTGAGCCGCTTGCAGTCCGAGGGCTTCGTCACCATCGTGCGCTATCGCGGCGCGGCGGTGTCCGAGACACTGATCCAAGACAGCCGCGAGCTGCTGCAGATTCGCCGCGGACTCGAAGTGCTGTCGGCACAGTTGGCCGCGGGGAACCAGGGAGGCGAGGTTGCCGACCAGTTGGCCGCCATTGCCGAGGAGCGCTCCCAGGAACCACAGACCGATGGACCGCCGTTCCACCAGTTGGTGGCGGCAGCGTCGGGAAACCGGCAGCTCGAGGAGATGCTGGCCAACATCAACCGTCGCGTCCAGTGGGGTCTGGGCCACAACCCTCATACATCGGTCAGCGACCACCGAGTGCTGGCCGTGGCGATCCTGGACGGCTCCATCGTGCAGGCGGGCTACCTGATGGACGAGCATCTCCGCCGCGACGAGCAGTATTTCGCGGAGAAGTTCAGCCACGAGTAGCCAGGCGCAGGCGCTGCGCACAGGTCGTATTGTATTACGATTCGAGCGGAGTTTTCTTCGCTGTAATCGATATGGCCTGTTCAGAAATGGTGACGTAACATCTGTCGTATACAAACTGATCAGCACGGCTTCAGTCAGGGACGACGCGGAGTCGGCTCACCCGCACGATCAGTGCCGGTGCCGACGAACCCTTCCGGAGCCCGCCATGTCCCTTGCCCGTACCGACGCCACCACTGGCGTCACCACGTCCGACCCCGCAGCATCGCCGGGGTTGACCGCTGCGCTGGATCGCATCGGCTTCGGCCGCGTCCAAGCTGCGCTGATCTTGCTGCTGATGGCAGGGCTGTTCTTCGACTCCCTGGAACAGAACTCCACCGGCGCGATGGGACCCTTGCTGAAGGAGACTTTCGGGATCGGCAACGCCGAACTCACGATGATCAACACCGCCACCGTGCTCGGCGGACTGGCCGGTCGGCTGATCGGTGGATACCTGGCCGACCGATGGGGTCGGCGCACCGCCCTGAGCCTGAACCTGCTCGTGTACACCCTCGGCGGCCTGATCAGCGCCGTTGCGGTGAACTACGAGATGCTTTTGGCGAGCCGCTTCATCGTCGGCATCGGACTGGGCGGCGAATTCACCGTCGGCCTGGCGATGCTCGCCGAGATCGTCGCCACCCGGCACCGCGGCTCCCTGCTCGCGACGCTCAACATCTCCTCGGGGGGTATCGGCAACATCGCCTCGTTCGGCTTCTTCTGGCTGGTCCTCGGCCCGCTCAACGGCGTACTCGGTGGCAACGACACATCATGGCGGTGGACGTACGTGATCCTCGCCGTCCCAGCGGTGCTCGTGGTCTTTTTCCGGCGCTACCTACCCGAGTCGCCCCGGTTCCTGCTGTCCAAGGGCCGCGTCGACGAGGCGAACCAGAGCCTCACGCGGCTGGCCAGCGGAAGCGTCGCCGCACTCCGAAAGCCGGGCCGCACACAACAATTCGTCACCGAAACCGACATCCCGGCAACGGTGAAGAGCAGCTACGCCGAGGTGTTCAAAGGGCAGAACCTGCGGCGTACCGCTGCGATCGGGGCGGCCTCGTGGATGTCGTTCGGGGCTCAGGTGACACTGTTGTTCCTGATGCCCATCCTGCTGGTGTCCCGCGGATACTCATTGGCGGATTCGCTGGCGTTCACCATGATCATGAACATCGGGTCGCTGTTCGGCGCCTGCGCTGCCTCGTATCTGGCCGGCAAGGCACCGCGACGGCTCACCGTCACCGTCGCCGCCGTTCTCGGATGCATCTCGGCCATCTGCTTCGCATCCTTCGCCCATTCGACCGCGCTGATCCTGGTGCTCGGCATGATCTTTCAGTTCTTCACGATGATGCTCAACACCATGCTCTCGGTCTGGTCGCCGGAGCTGTTCCCCACGTCGGTACGGGCCATGGGCACATCGGTCGTGAATGGTATCGGCAACGTCGCCGGGGCAGTCATGCCCTTCGCAGCGTTGTTCTTCTTCGACCGCGCCGGCGTGGCCGGGGTGTTCGCGATGATCGCCGTCATGTACGCGCTGCTGGTCGCTGCAGCGCGCTTCGGTCCGGAAACGTTCGGCCAGCCACTGGAAGCCGTCACCGAAAAGCCTGTACTCGCGCACGCTGCCTGAAAACACGAGGCTCGAGTTCTCCTTCCGTCACCACCAGAAAGAACGAAACATGCTGACACTGAACATTTCCGCGACCGCCCACGGACTGAACTATCTTCCGCAGTACTACGCAGAGCGCATCGGATTGTTCGCCGATCACGGTCTCGCCGTCACCGCGACAGCGAAGGATCCGTGGACCGGCGTACTCGACGATCTCGACAGTGGCGCTGCGGACATCGCACTCGGCGGTCTCTGGGTACCGGCGATGTACGTGGGCACCTCCCGCGAGCTGTCGGTTTTCGCCCAGGTCAACCACCAGTTCCCGAAAGCTCTGGTGACGCGAGCACCCCGGCCGGAGTTCGCCTGGTCCGACTTGATCGGGCACACCGTGCTCGCACCAGGCATCGGCGGCAGCGCGCCCTACGCGTTCACTGCCGGCCTCATTCGCGAAGCGGGCGTCGATCCCGCCTCGATCACGTTTCTGCGCGATCTGTCGACACCGATGTTCGTCGAGCTGTTCGAAGCCGGACTCGGCGAGGCCATCGTGCTGGACCACACCAATGCAGAAGCATTGCAGCACAGAGGAACCGGGTTCATCGCTGACGACTACGTCGCCAAGGGCGGATTGGGCCCCAACAGCGTGTACTACTGCCGCTCGGAGCGGATGGAGGAACTCGCCGACCGATTGGTGCTCTTCACCTCCGCTCTGAGCCAGTCGATGCAACTGCTGAAGTCCGTGACCGTCGACGATCTTGCGCCACTGCTGCGCGAGCACTGGCCGTCCGCACCGTCGGAGGTCCTGGAGCGTGCATGTGGCCGGATGCTTCACTCTGCGACCTGGGCCACCACCCGCATCGACCGGTCGGCTACTGAACGGTGGTTGCGTATCCTGTTCCAGGAGAGCATGGTTCGCTCGATACCTGCGTTCGACGACGTCGTCGACACCCGCATCGTCGACGCGGTCGACTTTCTTGCGGTCACAGCCTGATTCGCCGTGGTCCTCGTCCTGACGCACTCCGACATCGCCGACCTGCTCGACCGGAACGACATTCGCGACGCCGTGGAGAGCGCCCACGGAGCGCTGTCCCGCGGTCAGTGGGAGAACCCGGCGCCGCGATCTCTGCACCTCCCCGAGCGGGGGTCGGCGGTTCCGATGGTCACGGCCAGCACGGCTTCGGTCTCGGTCAAGGTGCTGTGCGATCTGCCGGGCAACGTGACCCGCGGACTGCCCGGTCAACGCTCCACGATCGTGATCAGCTCGGCACTCACCGGCGAGTGCATCGCCCTGCTCGACGGCCGCGCGATCACGGCCATCCGCACGGCGGCAACCAGCGCGGTGGCCACCGCGCACCTGGCGACTGACTCTGCATCTGTGCTCGGGCTCGTCGGCGCAGGCAACCTCGCCGTCGAACACGCCCACGCCATCGCCGCGATCAGGGACATCGAGAGGATCGTCGTGTGGAGCCGCAGCGGCACCACGGTAGATGCGTTCCTCGCCGCGACCGGCGACCTCGGCATCCCCGTCACCAGGACAGCGTCAGCCCAGACGGTCGTGGCCGAGGCCGACATAGTCTGCACCCTGACACCCTCGCGTGAGCCCGTCGTCTTCGGAGAGTGGCTGCGGTCCGGGCAGCACGTCAACGCGGTCGGCGCACCGCCCCGACCGGATCATCGCGAAGTGGATTCACGCGCCATGGCGCGGTCGCGCCTCGTCGTCGACAGCCACGCCAACGTGATGTCGAAGTCCGGCGGGGTTCTCCTCGCCCTTGCCGACGGCGCCATCACCGCCGACGACGCCCGCACAGAGCTCGGTGACGTCATCACCGGGGCCGCCCTCGGCCGAACGTCACCCGAGGACATCACGCTGTTCGAGTCGGTCGGCATGGGGTTGCAGGACCTTGCCACTGCCGAACTCGTCGTCGCCCGCGCCCGCGAGCTCGGCCGCGGTACGTGCATCGACTTGGCGTCGTAGCTCGGGCTGCAGGCCCGCTAGACCTCGATGACGGTCGGCACGATCATCGGCTGGCGACGGTAGGTCTCACCCACCCACTTGCCCACGATGCGTCGCACCGCCTGGGCGATGCGCGCCGGATCGGTGACGTGCTGCCCGGCAAGGTTCTCCAGCTCCGCCTGCACGCGACGGGCGACGGGCTCGAGCGCTTTGGGATCTTCGGAGAAACCGCGCGAGGACAGGTGGGCAGGCCCCACCGCCTGACCGGTGCCGCGGCGCACCACGACCGTCACCGCGATGAAGCCGGACGACAGGATGAGCCGCTCGCCCAGGGTCGCGTCGCCGACATCGCCGGTGACGAGACCGTCGACGAACATCTTGCCGACCGCGACGGCGCCGGCGATTGCGACGCGGCCCGCCGACAGGTCGACGCTGACCCCGTTTTCGGCGATGACGATGTTCTCCTCGTCGACGCCGGTGCTCGCTGCCAGCGCGGCGTTGGCGCGCAGCATCCGCCACGTGCCGTGCACGGGCATCACGTTTCGCGGGCGCACCCCGTTGTAGAGAAACAACAGCTCGCCGGCGTAGGCGTGGCCCGAAACGTGCACGCGGGCTTGACGATTCGTGACCACGCGGGCCCCGATCTTGGCCAGCGAGTCGATCACCCCGTACACCGCCTCCTCGTTGCCGGGGATCAGCGACGAGGACAGGATCACCAGGTCGCCGGCGGTCAGCGTGATGCTGCGATGCTCGCCGCGCGACATGCGCGACAGCGCCGCCATCGGCTCCCCCTGGGTGCCGGTGGTGATCAGCACGACACGGTCGGCCGGCATCATCTCCGCGGCACCGATGTCGAGGACGTCGTCGTCGGCGACGGTGAGGTAGCCGAGGTCGCGGGCGATGCCCATGTTGCGCACCATCGACCGGCCGACGAACGAGACTTTCCGGCCGAGGGAGACCGCGGCATCGATGATCTGCTGCACGCGGTCGACGTTGGAGGCGAAGCACGCGACGATGACACGCCCGTCCGCACCGCGGATGAGGCGGTGCAGCGCCGGCCCGATCTCACTTTCGGACGGTCCCACTCCGGGGATCTCGGCGTTGGTGGAGTCGCACAGGAACAGGTCGACGCCGGCGTCGCCGAGACGGGACATGCCGGGCAGGTCTGTCGGGCGGCCGTCGAGCGGGAGCTGATCGAGCTTGATGTCACCGGTGTGCAGCACCGTGCCCGCGCCGGTGTGGATGGCCACGGCCAGACACCCGGGAACGGAGTGATTGACGGCGAAGTACTGACATTCGAAGACGCCGTGGGTGGAACGCTGCCCTTCGGCGACCTCGACCAGCTTGGGCGACAGCCGGTGCTCGCGGCACTTCTCGGCCACCAGCGCGAGGGTGAACTTCGAGCCGACGATCGGGATGTCGGCGCGCATCTTCAGCAAGTACGGAATCGCGCCGATGTGGTCCTCGTGACCGTGGGTGACGACGAGCGCCTCGACGTCGTCGAGCCGGCCGCCGACGAGCCGCAGATCCGGCAGGATGAGGTCGACACCCGGTTCGTCATGGGTGGGGAACAGCACGCCGCAGTCCACGATCAACAGCCGACCGAGATGCTCGAACGTGGTCATGTTGCGGCCGATTTCGTTGATGCCGCCCAGTGCGGTCACCCGCAGGGCACCAGCGGTCAACGGACCCGGTGCGACGAGTTCGGATTCCACCGGCGGGCCCGCTACCGGAGCACCGCGGCGGCCCGCAGGTCCGCAGCCAGTGCCTCGAGTTGGTCGGCGGTGGCCGGCACCTGCGGCAGTCGCGGGTCACCGACGTCGAAGCCCTGCAGCTGCAGCGCCGCCTTCGACAGCGTGACGCCGCCGAGCCGGTGTTGCGCAGCCGACAGCGGCGCCAGCGACCCGTTGATCTTGCGTGCGGTCGCCACATCACCGGAAGCGAAGGCGGACAACATGTCTCGCAGCTGCCCTGCGGCGACATGGCCCCACACGCTGATGAAGCCGACGGCCCCCATCGCCAGCCAGGGCAGGTTCAGTGCATCGTCACCGGAGTAGTAGGCCAGCCCGGTCTCGGCGATGATCTGAGCGCCGCCGGGCAGGTCGCCCTTGGCGTCCTTGATCGCGACGATGTTCGGATGCTCGCCCAGGGCCCGGATGGTGTCCCACTCGATCGGCACGACCGACCGCGGCGGAATGTCGTAGAGGATGACCGGCAGGTCCGTCGCGTCGGCGACGGTGCGGAAGTGCGCGAGCAGCCCCTCCTGCGGTGGGCGCGAGTAGTACGGGGTGACGACGAGCAGTCCGTGTGCGCCTTCGGCGGCCGAAGCCTTGGCGAGCCCGACGCTGTGGGCGGTGTCGTAGGTGCCCGCTCCGGCGACGACGCGGGCGCGGTCGCCGACGGCCTCGAGCACGGCCCCCAGCAACGCGATCTTCTCGGCGTCGGTGGTGGTCGGCGATTCGCCGGTGGTTCCGGAGACGACGAGGCCGTCGCAGCCGGCGTCGACGAGGTGGATGGCCAGGCGCTTCGCGGTCTCGACATCCAGCGAGCCGTCGGGCTTGAACGGAGTGACCATGGCCGTCAACAGGGTGCCCAACCGGGCGGTGACGTCGAAGGCGCTGGTGCTCACGGGCACCAAGATTACCCTCCTCGCCTCAGCCCTCCGTGGCCAACGGGCTGGTCGCGACCTCACTGCCGTCGGCGAGCACGGTGATATCGAAGTCGGCGAACACCGCGGGCGCCGTGTCGGCGAGCTGGCGCAGGCACTCCACGGCCAGGCGCCGGATCTCGACGTCGGCGTGTTCGCTGGCGCGCATCGCGATGAAATGCCGCCACGCCCGGTAGTTGCCGGTGACGACGATGCGGGTCTCGGTCGCGTTGGGCAGCACGGCACGGGCGGCCTGGCGGGCCTGCTTGCGCCGCAGCGTGGCGTTCGGCACGTCGGCGAATCTCTCCTCGAGCCGGGCGAGCAGCTCGACGTAGGCGGCCCGGCTGGCATCGGCGGCCTCGGCGACGATCCGGGTCAGCTCGGGGTCGCCGTCGACACCGGGGGGCGCCACCACCGCGACGTCGCCTTCGGGCACGTAGCGCTGGGAAAGCTGCGAGTAGGAGAAGTGCCGGTGGCGGATCAGCTCGTGGGTGCACGAGCGGGAGATCCCGGTGATGTAGAAGGACACCGAGGCGTGTTCGAGCACCGAGAAGTGTCCGACGTCGATGATGTGCTGCACGTACGCGGCGTTGGTCGCGGTCTTCGGGTTGGGCTTGGACCAGCTCTGGTAGCAGGCCCGGCCGGCGAACTCGACCAGCGCCGCACCGCCGTCGGCGTCGGTGCTCCAGTCGACGTCGGGCGGCGCGGTGAATTCCGTCTTGGCGATCAGCTGCACGCGCAGCGGCGCGATCTCGGCCACCGGCGCAGCCTATCGGCTCTCACTCGGTGGGCACGCCGGCGCGGCGCATCGCGGTCATGATGTGCCCGAAGTCGATCGTGCCGTGGGCGCGGGCCAACGCGTCGGCGTCATCGGCGCGGCCGTCGGTGATCGCGGCGACGATGAGTTCGTGCTCGTGGAGCGCCCGCTCCTCGACGGCGCGCATGGTGTCGGGTTCACCCCACAGGTGGGCGGGTGCTCCGATGCTCACCCGCGCCTTGAGGTCGTTGAGCACGCCCGCGAGCACGTCGTTGTGCGCCGCGTCCGAGATCGCCGCGTGCAGACGGCTGTCCGCCTGCTGGGCTTCCAACCCCGTCTGCGCGGTGCGGTACTCCTCGAGTCGCCTCGCCAGCACGGCGATGTCGGCGTCGGTGCGGGATTCGGCAGCAGCCCGGCACACCGCGCCCTGGAGGCGGCACACCGCGTCGCAGTGCACACGCAGGTCGTCGAGACGGCCCGCCAACGTGCGCCCGACGGCCTCGGTGGACGACTCCGGCCACTGCTGGCGGACGAACGATCCGCCGCCCCGACCGCGGCGCGTCTCGAGCAGCCCGCGATCGACCAGCCGGGCCAGCGCCGCGCGCACGGTCATCCGACCGGCGCCCAGGTATGCCGCCAGATCTCGTTCGCCGGGCAGCCGCGCACCAGGAAGGTACTCGCCGATCGCGATCGCGGTGATCAGTCGGTCGGCAACCTCGTCGACGCGCGACGAAGAGTCCAGTTGTCGGTGCAGCACGCCGGCCGGCGCCTCACCCGCGGGTGATCCGTTGTGCCCCATCAGCGGAATCCCCTTCTCGTCACCGACATGTTAAATCGTCAGATTGGTCTTGCGGCGAGACCTTTGCAAGGTTCATGCTGATGCGATGCAGCGCGACACCCGTCTGGTCCCGTTCCGCGACTACCAGACCTGGGTGAAGATCACCACACCGGACACCGTGACACCCGGTGCCCTACCGCTTTTCGTCCTCCACGGTGGACCGGGCATGGCGCACAACTACGTGGCCAACATCGCCGGGCTCGCCGACGAGACCGGCCGGGTGGTCATCCACTACGACCAGGTGGGGTGCGGTAATTCCACGCACCTGCCGGACGCGCCCCGCGAATTCTGGACGCCGGCACTGTTCGTCGACGAATTCCACACCGTGGCAAGCGCTCTCGGGATCGAGCGCTACCATCTGCTCGGCCAGTCCTGGGGCGGCATGCTCGGCGCCGAGATCGCGGTACGCCGCCCCGCCGGCCTGGCCTCGCTGGCGATCTGCAATTCCCCTGCGTCGATGGAACTCTGGGTGCAGGGCGCGACAGAACTGCGGGCGCAGCTGCCGCCGCAGACCCAGGATGCTCTCGACCGGCACGAAGCGGCCGGCACGGTCACCGACCCGGAGTACCTGGCCGCGACGATGGAGTTCTATCGCCGCCACGTCTGCCGGACGGAGCCGTTCCCCCAGGACTTCCTCGACAGCGAGGCGCAGATGGAGGCCGAACCCACCGTCTATCACACGATGAACGGGCCCAACGAGTTTCACGTCGTCGGCACCCTGCGGGACTGGACGATCGTCGACCGCCTGCCCGACATCGCGGTGCCGACGCTGGTGGTCGCCGGGGAGTTCGACGAGGCCACACCGGCCACCTGGCAGCCCTACGTCGATCACATCCCCGACGCGCGCGGACATGTCTTCGCCGAATGCAGCCACTGCAGCCATCTGGAAAAACCCGAGGAATTCCGCGCCGTCATCGCGGCCTTCCTCGCCGAGCACGAGGACACCCCATGACCGAGACCGAACCCGCCACACAGCGCACGCTGGAGTCCTTCGGGTACAAGCAGGAACTGCACCGTTCGGTGTCGACCTTCGACCTGCTGGTCTACGGGCTGGTGTTCATGGTGCCGATCGCGCCATGGGCGATCTTCGGCACCGTCTACAACAGCTCCTCGGGCATGGTGCCCCTGGTCTACGCGGTCGGCCTGGTCGCGATGATCTTCACCGCGATCGCCTACGCGCAGATGGCCAAGTCGTTCCCGCTGGCCGGGTCCGTGTTCTCCTACGTGGGCCGCGGAATCCATCCCGGCGCAGGCTTTTTCGCAGGCTGGGCAATGCTACTGGACTACCTGCTGGTGCCCACGCTGCTGTACGTGTTCGCCGCGGAGTCGATGATCGGGCTGTTCCCGGACACGCCGCGGTGGATGTGGGCGATCCTGTTCGTGCTCGTCAACACCGCGATCAACCTGCTGGGTGTCGACTCGCTGAAGATGGCCAACCGGGTGTTCCTCGCGATCGAGCTCGTGTTCGTGGTGGTGTTCGTCGTGATCGCGGTGCGTGCGATCAGCGGCGGCAGCCTGCCCGACGTCGGGTGGAGCGTGAGCCCCATCTGGAATCCGGAGACCGTCAGCGCACCTCTGCTGGCCGCGGCACTGTCCATCGCGGTGCTCAGTTTCCTCGGCTTCGACGGGATCTCGACCCTGGCCGAGGAGTCCACGGGCACCCGCAATCCGGCCGGTAAGGCGATGGTCGGCGCGCTGTTCATCGTGGCGTTCCTGTTCATCGTGCAGACGTGGCTGGCCAGCCTGCTCGCCGGCGGCCGCGAGGCGTTCCCCGATGACGAGGTCGGCAACGCCTTCTTCAACCTGGTGCAGGCGGCGTCGTCGACCGGCTGGATGAACGCGTTCTTCGTCGTGAACGTGCTCGCCGTCGGCTTCGCCAACGCGATGGCCGCCCAAGCCGCCACCAGCCGGCTGCTGTTCTCGATGAGCCGCGACCGGCAACTCCCCCACTTCCTGTCGAAGATCAGCTCGCGGCAGGTGCCGATCGCGGCCATCCTGACGGTCAGCGCGCTGTCGATCGTGCTGGTGCTGTTCTTCGTCGGCCAGATCGCGCTGATCTCGTCTCTGGTCAACTTCGGCGCGCTGTTCGCGTTCTGTCTGCTGCACATCTCGGTGGCGTGGTACTACCTGGGCCGCCAGAAATCGAAGAACTATCTGCTGCATCTCGTGGTGCCGGCACTGGGTTTCGTGATCATCGCCTACGTGCTGTTCAACGCCGATTCGCTGGCCAAGATCGGCGGCGTCGTGTGGTTGGCGATCGGCGCGGTGGTCTACGTGGTGAACAGGATGCGCGGCGTCAGCACAGGGCCGTCCGAGGATCACGCGGCCGAGGCGCCCGCGGCGACGCGTTGACCTGGGCCAGGCCGGCCAGCATCGCCAGGGTGTCCGCCGATGCCGATCCCGGTGCCGCTGTGACGATGCACACCGACTGTCCCTCCGACCGTGCGACCACCAGGTTGTGCTGCGTCACGGTCAACGAGCCCAGCACGGGATGCCGGAGCTCGTAGGAGTCTGCTTCGCAGGGCTTCACGCGGTGATCGCGCCACAGGGTCACGAAATCGGGACTCTTCATCGACAGCTCACCGATCAGCGCGGCCAGGGCGGGATCGTCGGGATGACGGCCGGCGGCAAGCCGGAGGGCGCCCACCACGGCGCGCGCCTTGCGGGGCCAGTCGACGTAGAGCTCGCGGGTGTGGCCGTCGAGGAACAGCAGCCTGGCCAGGTTCGGCCGGTCCGCGGGACGGTCGACGGATGCGCGGTCGATGTGGCCGGCGAGCAGCGCGTGCGCCAGCGGGTTCCACGCCAGCACGTCCAGGCGCGTCCCCACCACCAGCGCGGGCACGGCGTCGAGGGAGCGCAGCAGGTCGAGCGTCAGCGGGTCCACGCGCTCACTGGCGGGTCGGCTCGCGCGGCGCGGACGCACCTTCGCCAGGGTGTGCAGGTGGCGGGATTCGTGCTCGTCGAGCCGAAGGGCCCTGGCGATCGCGTCGAGCACCGCGTCCGAGGCGTTGACGGACTGGCCCTGTTCGAGCCGGGTGTAGTACGACACGCTGACCCCCGCCAGCTGCGCCAGTTCCTCACGGCGTAGCCCCGCGACGCGGCGACGTCCGCCCACCATCGTCACGCCGGCCTCGCGTGGATCCAGTTGCGCGCGTTTGGCCCGCAGGAACTCACCGAGGGTCGAGCTACTCATGTCTCCATCTTGCGCTTTGTTCCGGCGACGTCGCCTGACCCTGCCAGTGGTAGGCATGATCCGGTCTGGCGGCCCGGGTGACGGCCGGCCGACGCTGCAAGGGTGAACGAAATTCGCTTGGGTGACGTCACGGTCACCCGTGTCATGGAGTACTTCGGATCGGTCGAACTGTCTCCGGACGTCTTCTTCCCGGACAGCCGGCCACAGGACTGGGTCGACCATCGGGAGTTGCTGACGCCCGACTTCTACGATCCCGGTTCGAACATGTGCGTCAACGCATTGCAGACCTGGGTGCTGCGCAGCGACGGCAAGACGGTGCTGATCGACACCGGAGCGGGCAACGGGAGAGAACGCCCCGGGTCGGTCTGGCACCACAGGCACACCCAGTACCTGACCAATCTCGAGCGGGCCGGCGTACGGCCCGAGGATGTCGACGTGGTCGTCAACACCCACCTGCACAACGATCACGTGGGCTGGAACACCCGGCTGGACAACGACGAATGGGTACCGACCTTCCCCAACGCCACCTACCTGATGTCGCGTGCCGACTTCGACTTCTGGAATCCGGTCAACGGCAACACGTCTCGCCTCAGTGATGTCGCGCGCCTCGTGTTCGAGGACAGTGTGGCGCCGGTCGACCGCGCCGGCCTCGTCGAGCTCTGGGACGGTCACCTCGACATCGACGCCAATCTCCGCCTGGACCTGGCTCCGGGCCACACCCCGGGCTCATCACTGCTGACGCTGAGTTCCGGTTCTGACAGGGCGGTATTCGTCGGCGATCTGCTGCACAACCCGCTGCAGTTCCTCCATCCCGACGTCAACAGCTGCTTCTGCGAGGACCCGCAGCAGGCCAGGGCCACCCGTCGCAGGGTGCTCGGTCACGCGGCCGATACGGCGACGCTGGTGTTCCCCGCCCATCTCGGAGGTCATGGCGCGGCCGAGATACGCCATCGGGGAACCGGATTCGAGATCGTAGAGTGGGCGGCATTCCCGCGAGTCACCGATGTGTGAGACCCTCGTCGACACCGCGTCCGGCATCGTCCGGGGCCGACGCGGGCCGAGCGGCTCGGTGTTCCTCGGTGTCCCCTTCGCCGCAGCGCCCGTCGGGCCCGCACGGTTCGCCGCGCCTGCGCCACATGCCGGCTGGACCGGGGTGCGTGACGCGCTCGACCACGGACCGGCGGCACCGCAGAAGCCGCGCGACGGCTTCGGTTCCCTCGACATGTCGCCGTTTTTCGGTGAGGTCCGAACAGGTGACCCCGAGTACCTGACGGTGAACATCTGGGCGCCGCCGGATGCCGACGGGTGCCCGGTGATGGTGTTCGTGCACGGCGGCGGGTTCGTGTCCGGCTGCACGCGTTCGCCGCTGTACGACGGCGCCGCCTTCGCGCGCGACGGCGTGGTGCTGGTGACCGTCACGTATCGGCTCGGCGTCATCGGATTCCTCGACATTCCGGGGGCACCCCGCAACCGCGGACTTCTGGACGTGCTGGCGGCCCTGCAGTGGGTGAGAGTCAACATCGCGGCGTTCGGCGGGGATGCGGAGAACGTGACCCTGTTCGGCCAGTCGGCGGGTGCCACGCTCGTCGGCGCGCTACTCACCATCGGCGACACCGCGACGCTGATTCGGCGGGCGATCATGCAGAGCGGCAACGGAACTGGAGCTTTCACCTCGGACCAGGCCGCCCGCGTCACCCATCGCGCCGGCCCATGTCTGGGTGCGCCTGCGAGTCTGGGCACTCTCGCCGCACTGTCCGATCGCGACCTCGCAGATCTCACGGTCGCGCTGACCGGAGTCGACCTGCGCACTCCCGAACACCTCGACCCGCTGCTGGGGCTCAGCCCGTGCAGCGTCGTCCTCGACCGCCAACCCGCGGACTCGCTGGCCGACGGACACGGCTCCGCGATCCCGCTTCTCATCGGCACCAACGCCGAGGAAGGCAACCTGTATCTGGCGCCGGAGGGAGCACTCGACGACTCGACCGAGCAGGACCTCATAGCGCTGGCCGCGCGCTGCCAGGCGGACCCCGGCGGTGCGGTCGCGCGCTACCGGAGCCATCACCCTGACGCGGGGTGGGGCACACTCCGAGCGATCATGATGGGTGACGCGCTCTTCGTCGACGGAAGCGCCCGACTGGCCGAGGCACACGAGAGCCGGAGAGAGGCGTCCCTGCATCGGTATCGATTCGCCTGGCGCTCCGGGGCGCTCGACGGTCGCCTCGGTGCCGCTCACACGGTCGAGCTGCCTTTCGTGTTCGACCACACCGACGAGCCGGTGCTGCACGGGGTCGCCGGCCTCCTCGGGCCCGCCGCTGCGCCGTCGGCTCTCGCCGCCGAGATGCACGGCGCCTGGGTTCGGTACGCGTCCTCTGGCACACCGGGGTGGACATCGTGGGCGACCCATGAGTTCACCGGGTGATCCCGCCCGCGTCGGGCCACCGTCCTCAGCTTCGCGGGTCCTGTCCGCGCCCCGGCGCGGTGAGCTCCCGGTGCTCGACGCGATCACCCCCGGCCCGTTTGGCCTGATACATGGCGGCATCGGCGGTGGCGATCATCCGGTCGAGGAACTCTGGGTCGGTGGCGCCGTGATCGTCGACGTGGTCGTCGAGCAGCGCCGTGCAGGTGCCGAGGCTCGCGGTGATGTCGAACGGCAGCGCTGCGATGCTCCTGCGGACCGCGTTCGTGGTCTCCGCGTGCCCCGACGGCGCGGCCGTGTCGGCGACGACGAATTCCTCCCCGCCGAGACGGCAGAGGACGGCCTCCTCACCGCAGATTCGCCTGAGCACGTCGCCCACCTCGGCGAGTGCTCGATCTCCCGCCGCGTGGCCGCGGGAGTCGTTGAGGCCTTTGAAGTCGTCGAGGTCGATCATCGTGACGTTCACCGCTGTGCCGCTCTGTATGCCGCCGCGATCCCCCGCGATCAGCTCTCGGAGAGCCTGGTAGAACGAGCGCCGGTTCAGCAGACCTGTGAGCGAGTCGCGGCCGGACTCCGCCAGGTCGGCGTGCAGGGAGTGGACCAGCGAATAGATGCCGAACGGCACGCCGACGTTGAGTGCCACCACGGTGACCGTCGCGGCGATGGTCACCGCGACGTCGCCGCTGTCGAGCACGAGCCGGGTCGCGGTGATCACGACGCAGACGGCCGCGACGGCGCTGTTGCCCAGCACATCGGCCAGCCGGTGGAAGTACGCGAGGAATCCGCCGAGCACGGCGAACATCACACATCCCATGAGACCCGCGTATGCGTACGACATCGACACCGAACCCACGGCGATGCAGGCACAACACACCATGTTGTAGATCAAGGACCGCGTGCGGCTGGGCCAGCCGGGCAGCCACACCGTGGAGACGACGATCGCGCTGACGCCGGCGGCGATCGACGCGGCCCTCGCGACCGGCGTCGACGGGCCGACGGGGCTGGTGAGAAGAATCAGCGGCAACACGCCCAGCATGCAAGTGAATGCGAAAACAGCTATCCGCCAGCGCTTTTCAAGGCCATGACCGCGCAAGTACGCGCTGAACGCGTCGAATCGGCCAACTTGGTGCCACCACCCAGGCATGCATGGGTCCCGTCAGGTTCGCTAGTCGTGCTACAGATGTATTCTGCCTGCTCCCAGCCGGGTCGTGCGCATCAAATGCTGACCGGTGCACCGAGGCGCTCGCCGCGGCGAGCGAACCCGCCGCAGCGACGTTAGGGTTTTCCATGTCTTTCACGCCCGAGGGCACGGCCACCACCATCGCCTCACGCCTGCTCGACGTCATCGACACCGACATCCTCCCGTTGACCGAACGCGGAGTTTCCGGCGGCAACAAGGTCTTCGGCGCTGCGCTCCTGCGGAAATCGGACCTGTCCGTGGTGATCGCGGGCACCAACGACGAGACGGCCAACCCGTTGTGGCACGGCGAGATCAACACCCTGCGCCAGTTCTACGAGCGCACCGACCGGCCGTCGACGAAAGACCTGATCTTCCTCACCACGCACGAACCGTGCACGCTGTGCATGTCGGCGATCACGTGGGCGGGCTTCGACAACTACTACTACTTCTACAGCCACGAGGATTCCCGCGACAGTTTCGCGATCCCCCACGATCTGACGATCCTCAAAGAGGTGTTCGGCCTGGACCCGGGCGGGTACCGCCGCACCAATGCGTTCTGGACGGCGTACGCGATCGTCGACCTGATCGAGGCCGAAGCCGAGCCGCTTCGCTCGACGCTGCTGGCCCGGCGGGACAGTATCCGCGCCCGCTACGACTCACTGTCGACGCAATATCAGGACACCAAGAGCGGCAACGACATTCCGCTGAACTAGCCGGGGCCGGTCCGACGCCGTCGACTACAGCAAGGCGGTGCGCAGGTGCGGGACCAAATCGCCGCGCTCGCCGACTGCGACATCGGAGAGGCCGAGCCAACCCGCCATCTGCTGCAGCTCTACGGCGAGCTCGCCGGCCACATGCGCCTGGTCGTGGCCCTCCTCGGTGAAGGCGCCGACGACCTGCAGGGCGCCGGCGGCCCGATCGGCCTTGAGGTCGACACGTCCGACCAGCCGTCCGTCGAGCAGGAACGGCCACACGTAGTAGCCGAACTGGCGTTTGGGAGCCGGGGTGTAGATCTCGATGCGGTAGTGGAAGCCGAACAGCCGCTCGACGCGGGGGCGGAAAAAGATCAGCGGGTCGAACGGGCAGAGCAACGCCGTGCCGCGGTCGCGTCGCGGCACGATCTGACCGGCGCGCAGATACGTCGGCGCCGCCCACCCCTCGACCTCGACGGGCTCCAGTTCCCCGTCGGCCACCAGCGCCGCGATGGCCGGTTTGACCTGCCGGGCGCTGAGCCGGAAGTAGTCACGGATATCGGCCTCGGTCGCGATGCCCAGCGCGGTGGCTGCGCGCAGCGCGAGCTCGCGCACCGCTTCCGGCTCACTCACCTGCCGGGCCACGACGTCGGGCGGAAGGACCCGCTCGGTCAGGTCGTAGTGCCGGGCGAATCCGATCCGCGTTGCGGTGGTCAGCACACCGGAGGCCCACAGCGCTTCGGCGACCCACTTCGTGTCGCTGCGGTCCCACCACGGGCCTTTGCGTCCCCGCGGCTCGGATTCCAGATGGGCCTCGATCTGCCCGGCGGTGGCCGGCCCGAGCTCGGTGATCGCGGCGACGACGTCCTCGGCGAGCCTGGCGTTGCGCTTGACGATCTCCACACCCCAGCGGCCGTGCTCGTACTCGGCCATCCGCCAGCGCATCAACGGCCAGTCGTCGACGGCCATCAGTGCGGCCTCGTGAGCCCAGTACTCGACGAGCAACCGCGGCAAGCGGGCCGAATGACTCCACGCCGCGCGGTCCACCAGGTCACGGTCGTAGGGGCCGAGGCGGCTGAACACCGGCGCGTAATGGGCCCGCACCGCCACCGAGACCGAGTCCAGCTGCAGCACCTGGATCCGGGCGATCAGCCGCTTGAGGTGGGCGCGGGTGACCGGACCGGCCGGCTTGGCCTCGCCGAACCCCTGCGCCGCGACGGCCACCCTGCGCGCCTGCGCAGCGGTGATCATGCCCGCAGGTAGGTGGCGAACCGGTAGCGCAGGCCCGACGAACTGTCCTGCCAGCTGCCCACCGTGCCCACCCAGCGTTCGTCGAGCACCGGCGCGAGCGCGTCCTCGTCCTCCCGCCGCAGATCGATGTCGATCTCGGTGACCTCACACCGCGTCGCCCGCGGAAGCGTCAACCCGTAGACCTCCGACCCGCCGATCACCCATGCGTCCTCGAGCGCAATCCCGTCGAGCTCCGTCACCGTCTCTGCCCCGTCAGCCACGTAGTCAGCATGCCGGGTGAGTACGACATTTCTGCGCCCCGGCAACGGCCGGAACCTCTCCGGCAGGGATTCCCACGTCCGGCGGCCCATGATCACGGTGTGGCCCATGGTGAGGTCTTTGAAGCGGGCCATGTCTTCGGGTAGCTGCCAAGGGATGCCGTTGTCCCGGCCGATCACCCCGGAGCTCGATTGCGCCCAGATCAGGCTCAGGCCCACTAGACAGCCACCGGCGCCTTGATCGCCGGATGCGGATCGTAGTTCTTGACGACCACATCCTCATAGGTGTAGTCGAAGATCGAATCACGATGCGCCAGAATGAGTTCGGGGTACGGACGCGGCTCGCGAGACAGCTGCTCGGTGACCTGGTCGACGTGGTTGTCGTAGATGTGGCAGTCGCCGCCGGTCCAGATGAAGTCGCCGACGTCCAAGCCTGCCTGAGCGGCCATCATGTGGGTCAGAAGCGCATAGCTGGCGATGTTGAACGGCACGCCGAGGAACAGGTCCGCGCTGCGCTGATACAGCTGGCAGCTGAGCCTGCCGTCGGCGACGTAGAACTGGAAGAACGCGTGGCACGGCGGCAGCGCCATCTGCGGGATCTCCCCGACGTTCCATGCCGAGACGATGTTGCGACGGCTGTCCGGATCTGTGCGAAGCAGGTCCAGCGCCGCGCTGATCTGGTCGATGTGATCACCGGACGGAGTGGGCCACGATCGCCACTGAACGCCGTAGACGGGACCGAGATCCCCTGTCGGCGAGGCCCATTCGTCCCAGATGGTGACACCGTGGTCCTGCAGCCAGCTCACGTTGGAATCGCCGCGCAGGAACCACAGCAACTCGTAGACGATCGACTTGGTGTGCACCTTCTTGGTGGTGATCAAAGGGAAGCCGGCGCCCAGGTCGTACCGCAGCTGATGACCGAACACGCTGCGGGTGCCGGTGCCGGTGCGATCGGATTTCGCGGTTCCCTGCTCGAGCACCAGACGCAGGAGGTCCTCGTACGGCGTGGGGATCGGCACGGCCCATAGCTTACGGGCCGCGGTCGGGAGTACAACGGAACCCATGCCGAGGATCACCGACACTGTCACCACCGCTGATGGCTCCTGCCCGGTCAGCCTGCACACGCCCGACGGGGACGGGCCGTGGCCGGGCATCATCATGTACCCCGATGCCGGCGGCACCCGGGCGACGTTCCGGGCGATGGCGGACAAGCTGGCCGGGCACGGCTACGCGGTCCTGGTGCCCGACGTGTACTACCGCGACGGCGAGTGGGCGCCGTTCTCGATGGCCACCGTGTTCGACGACGAGGCGGAACGCACCCGACTCTTCGCGATGATGGGCAAGGTCACGCCGGAGGTCATGGCGTCTGACGCCACCGCGTTCTTCGATTACCTGGCCGCCCGTCCAGAGGTGCGCGGCGATGCATTCGGGACGACGGGTTACTGCATGGGTGGGCGGACCTCGCTGACCGTGGCAGGCCTGGTGCCCGAGCGGGTGGCTGCGGCGATGTCCTTCCACGGTGGCGGCCTGGTCACCGACGAGCCGAACAGCCCGCACCGGCTCGCCGAACGGATGCGGGCCGCGATCTATGTCGGCGCCGCCAAGAACGACCGGTCGTTCACGGTCGACGACGGTGAAGCCCTGGACAAGGCGCTCACCGCCGCTGGGATCGAGCACACCGTCGAGTTCTACGACGCCTTTCACGGCTTCGCCGTCCCCGACAACGGCCCCTACGACGAGCCGGCCGCACGCCGGCACTGGGAGGCGATGCGGTCGTTTTACGGCGCTCACCTAGGGTGATCGGCGTGTATGACCAGACCTTCAGTGAATCGGTGTTCGGCGAACACGGCACCCGGATAGATCCGGTGCTCGCGCGCAGCTGGCTGCTCGTCAACGGCGCGCAGTACGAGCGGTTCGCACCCGCCGAGGAATCGCGGGCCGACATCGTGGTGCTCGACATCGAAGACGCCGTCGCTCCGAAGGACAAGGTCAGGGCTCGCGACAACGTGACGCGCTGGCTGGCCGACGGACATTCCGACTGGGTGCGGGTGAACGGCTTCGGCACCGAATGGTGGGCCGGTGACCTCGACATGCTCGCAGGCACCTCGGTCGGCGGCGTGATGCTGGCAATGGTCGAGTCGGTCGATCACGTCACCGAGACCGCCAAGCGACTGCCGAACGTGCCGGTCGTTGCGCTCGTCGAAACGGCTCGGGGACTGGAACGCATCACCGAGATCGCTTCGGCCAAGGGCACTTTCCGGTTGGCGTTCGGTATCGGAGACTTCCGGCGCGACACTGGTTTCGGCGACAACCCGACCACGTTGGCCTACGCCCGGTCGCGCTTCACGATCGCTGCCAAGGCCGCCCACCTTCCGGGCGCCATCGACGGGCCCACAGTCGGTTCTTCTGCCCTCCGACTCAGCGAGGCGACAGCAGTGTCGGCGGAGTTCGGCATGACCGGCAAGATCTGCCTGACCCCGGACCAGTGCCCCACGGTCAACGAGGGGTTGTCCCCGTCACTCGAGGAGATCAGCTGGGCCAAGGAATTCCTCCTCGAGTTCGAACGCGACGGCGGTGAGATCCGCAACGGCTCAGACCTTCCGAGGATCGCGCGGGCGAACAAGATCCTCGATCTGGCGCGCGCCTACGGAATCGAGCCCTCGGATTTCGACGACGTCGACGATCCCGTGCACATCCCGGCTCCGTCGGACACCTACCACTACTGACGGCGTCCTACTACTGAGATCTGCGGCGCTTGTTGAGGAATGTCGCCAGCCCGCGCAGGATGCCGCGGGCGGCGTAGACGCCTGCGAGGATCGACAGCACGATCATCACCACGAACATGAGCACCCAGTTCGTCCGTGAGTGGTCGACGTTCCACCACACGATCGTGAAGAGCACCGCGCAGATGAAGACGACGATGTCGCGCCAGTTGCCTTCGTAGGACGCGGCGAGCTGACGGAGTTCGCGGTTCTTGTCGACGGCGGCGATCAGATCATCGATACGTATGTCGATGACACGCTGGAGTTCCGCTCGCCGCTCCACCTGCTCGGCGGGGATCCGATCGAGAAGGTCCATGTCCTTGGCGATCAACGCGCGCACGTCCGGCGGGCGCAGGTTGCCGGCGGCGACACCGAGCAGAGCACCACCGGCGATCGGGGCGCCGGCGAGCGCGATTTCGGCGAGACCAGGCATAGGTGCTCCTCTCCATCGGGCGCAGCATACCGACGGTCAATCCATCAGCGAAGCAGCAAGTGTCGCGCCGAGATTCCAGCACGCCTCGAGGTCGTCCTTGGTGGGTTTGCCTGAGACGACGACGAATTCCGCGGCCTTGACCCATCCCAATCCAGCGGTGATCGCATCCACCGCTCGCTCGGCCCCCTCGGTGCCTTCGTTGCCGTGCAGCCAGAACCCGAACGGCCGCCCCCGACCTGAGTCCAGTAGGGGGTAGTAGCTCTGGTCGAAGGCGTGCTTGAGCGCACCGGAGATGTAGCCGAGATTCGCGGGGCTGCCGAGGAGATACCCGTCGGCCTCGAGCATCTCGGCCGGCGACACTGTCAGTGCCGGCCGTCGGATGACGTCGACGCCCTCGATGGCCGGGTCGGTCGCGCCGGCCAGCACCGCCTCGAACATCTCCTGGCAGTGCGGCGACGGCACGTGATGCACGATGAGCAGCGTCTTGCTCACCGCTTGCTCACCGTGCCGCCTCTTCCATCTGCATCGCCTTCTTCATCGTTTCGCGGGCGCGACTGCGGTCCCCGGCGTAGTCGTAGGCGCGGGCCAACCGGTACCAGCGGCGCCAGTCGTCGGGCTGCGCTTCGACTTCGTCTCGGACAGTGGCGAACAACGCGTCGGCGGCGTCGCGTTGGATGCGACCCGACTGCCTACGGGGCAGGTCGCTGATGTCGAGTTCCATGCCCTGTTCGCGGGCGAGCCGAGCCAACCGTTGATGCGCGAGACCCGCGCGCAGAGTGGCGATAAGCGCCCAGGCGCCGACGACGGGCAGGATCAGGATGGCGACGCCCAGTCCGATGGGGGCTGCTTCACCGGACCTGATCAGGATGATCGCGGCCCGGCCGAGCAGCACGAAGTACACCACGAGCGCCACGCTCATGAAGCCGATGAGCAGCTGGGTGCGCAGCGCGCGCTTGCCGGCGTTCATGCCAGGTCGAGCAGCGGTTCCAGGCCGACGCTCAGGCCGGGATGGTCGCGGATCTTCCGAACGGCGAGCAGGACGCCGGGGACGAACGAGGTGCGGTCGATGCTGTCGTGCCGGATGGTGAGGGTCTCCCCCTGGGTGCCGAAGAGAACTTCCTGGTGGGCGACCAGTCCGGCGAGCCGGATGGAGTGCACCGGGATGCCCTCGACGTCGGCACCGCGGGCGCCGTCGAGGCCGGTGCTGGTGGCATCGGGGTTGGGCGGCATGCCTTTTCGCGCTTCGGCGATGAGCTTGGCGGTGCGGGCCGCCGTGCCTGACGGCGCGTCGGCCTTATGGGGATGGTGCAGTTCGATCACCTCGACGGACTCGAAGTACTTCGCAGCCTGCTGGGCGAAGTGCATCGACAACACGGCGCCGATCGCGAAGTTCGGGGCGATCAGGACTGACGCGCCGGGCTTCTCGTCGAGCCAGGCGCGCACCTGGTCCAGGCGCTCGTCGGTGAACCCGGTGGTGCCGACAACGGCGTGAATCCCGTTGTCGATGAGGAACTTCAGGTTGTCCATGACGACGCTGGGGTGGGTGAAGTCGATGACGACCTCGGTGTCGGTGTCGGTGAGCGACGAGAGTGAGTCTCCCGCGTCGACACCGACGGTGAACGTGAGATCGTCAGCGGCCTCGACGCCTGCCACCATCGCGGCGCCGACCTTGCCCTTCGCGCCCAGCACTCCGACTCGCATGCGCCGAGCCTAACGTGTCGGCGGGCGACCCAGTTTTTGGCGGCGAGTCGAACTAGTGTTCGAGTCATGGATGTGGTTGCCGACGCGATAGGGGTGATGCGGGGCCAGGTGGCGATCCTGCAGGACGCCTGCGACGCGTTGTCGCATCGCGAGCTGGTGGCCTTGATGGCTGAGGTGACGACGTTGGTCCGCACCGTGCCTGTGTTGGAGCATCACATCCTGGCTCGGTTGGTGGCCGAGACGGAGCCGCGGCGGTTGGGTGAGGCGTCGTGGAAGAAGGTGCTGACCACCGCGCTGCGGGTCTCCGAACGCGACGCCAAACGCCGCCTGGCTGAGGCCGCGGCGTTGGGTCCGCGGCAGGCGTTGACTGGGGAGGCGTTGGCGCCTCGGTGGGAGGCCACCGCGGCCGCGCAGGCCGCGGGCGCTCTGGATGCTGATCATGTCGCAGTCATCGCGAGATTCCATGATGGGTTGCCGGTGTGGGTCGATGTGGACACCCACGCCGCCGCCGACCGGCAGCTCGCGTCGCTCGGCGCAGGGTTGACGCCGGAGGATTTGAAGAAAGCCGCGGATCGGTTGGCGGCGATGATCGACGCCGACGATCCCGAACCCACCGACGCCGACCGCGCCCGCCAACGGGGCATTCAGCTGGGTGCCCAGCAGCCTGACGGGATGAGCCGGCTCACCGGCTGGATCACCCCGGAGTCCGGGCGCACTACGAGGCGATCCAGGTCAAACTCGCCGCACCGGGCATGTGCAACCCCGACGACGAAAAGCCCTGCGTCGAGGGCGAACCCGATGAGGAGCAAGCCCGCATTGACCCCAGGAGCGCGGCGCAGCGCAACCACGATGCGTGGCTCGCGGTCGGACGGATGGCACTGTCGTCCGGAGACCTCGGTTCGCACAACGGGTTACCGGTCACCGTCATCGTCTCGACCACGCTGCAAGAACTGGAGAAGGGTGCGGGGGTGGCGGTCACCGGCGGCGGGTCGCTGTTGCCGATGGCCGATCTGATCCGGATGGCCTCCCACGCGCACCACTACCTATCAGTGTTCGATCAGCACACCAACCAGCCGCTGTATCTGGGGCGTACCAAGAGATTGGCGAGCCCGGCGCAGCGGATCGTGCTGCACTCCTCGGCCCGCGGCTGCACGAGACCCGGTTGTACGGTGCCCGGCTACTGGTCCCAGGTGCACCACATCGACGACTGGAAGACCGGCGGCGCCACCGATGCGACCAACCTGACCTTGGCGTGTGGGCCTGACAATCGGATGGTCGAGCAGACCGGCTGGACCACCCGCATCAACCAGCGAGGCCAAGTCGAATGGCTCCCCCCACCCGACCTCGACACCGGCGGGCGCCGCAGTGCGCGGCCAGTCAATGGCTACCACCACCCCCAACGCCACCTCCTGCCCGAAGACGACCACGGACCGTAGCGGCGGGGTTACTGTCGACCGCATGAAGGTCGCCATCACCGCCGGCATCGTCGCCGCGGGGTTCGTTCTGGCCGCGCCCGCGGGCGCCGTTCCGAGCTACGGCAGCAACGGTGTCTTCGGCGTGACCACCCAACCGCGCGACGGCTGGTCGACGGCATTCATCCCGCCGGGCCGCTACCGGGTCGACCAATCGCCCAGCATGCAGCCCTACCAGAGTCCGCCGGGGTTCTGGTTCCGCTGTCGCGACTTCCCGTGCATCGGCGGCAACATCATCGGAACCGGAGACGCGCTCCGCGACGCCCCGACGTTCGTCGACATCCTGCCGACCGACGTGGCGATTTCTCTGCACAACGTAACCCTCACTCCCGCTTGACATCACAGCGGCGAGGCGCCGCGCAGGTGCTCGAAGATCAGCGACGTCTGCGTGCCCGCCACGTCCGCGTCGGCATTGAGGTTCTCCACCACGAACTTTCGCAAGTCGTCGGTGTCGCGGGCAGCGACGTGCAGGAGGAAGTCGTCGGCGCCGGCGAGGAAGTACACATCCATCACCTGGGGCTTGCGCCGGATCTGACCAATGAAATTGCGGATCTTGCCGCGCGCATTCGCTTGCAGACTCACCGAGATCATCGCCTGCAGCGTCAACCCGATCGCGGCGGGGTCGATGTCGGCGTAGAAGCCGCGGATGACGCCGAGTTCGGACAACCGGCGCACCCGCCCGTGACACGTGGACGGCGCGATGCCGACGAGGTCGGCCAGTGCGCTGTTGGGCAGCCGGGCGTCGGAGTGCAGGGCGGTCAGGATGCGTCGGTCGACGTCGTCGATGATCGGCCGAACATCCTTCGATGAGGCCTGCGGTGACGCAGGCGTGCCCGATGATTCTTCATCCATAGCGGAACCATACCGAATCTTCATCATAAATCTTGTGCTGATACCGAGCTTTCTTCACACTTGAGAGAACTTTCCCCGAGTTCAGGAGTCGAAAATGCGTGTCGGTGTGCCGACCGAGATCAAGAACAACGAGTACCGGGTCGCGATCACGCCCGCCGGCGTGGCAGAGCTGACCCAGCGCGGGCACGACGTGCTCGTGCAGGCGGGAGCCGGGGAGGGATCGGCGATCACCGACGGCGACTTCAAGGCCGCCGGCGCGCAGATCGTCGCCGACGCCGACACGGTGTGGGGCGAAGCGGACCTGCTCCTCAAGGTGAAGGAACCCATCGAACCGGAGTACGCGAAGATGCGGGCCGGCCAGACACTGTTCACCTACCTGCACCTGGCCGCCTCCAAGCCGTGCACCGACGCGCTCATCGCATCCGGCACCACCTCCATCGCGTACGAGACCGTGCAGACCGCCGACGGGGCGCTGCCGCTTTTGGCTCCGATGAGCGAGGTCGCGGGCCGGCTCTCGGCACAGGTCGGCGCCTACCACTTGATGCGCACCCAGGGCGGGCGCGGCGTTCTGATGGGCGGCGTTCCCGGTGTGGCTCCGGCCAAGGTCGTCGTGATCGGCGGCGGCATGGCCGGTGACAACGCCGCAGCCGTGGCCTGGGGCATGGGCGCCCACGTGACGGTGTTCGACCTGAACATCAACACCCTGCGCAAGATCGACGCCGAATACGGCGGCGCCATCGAGACCCGCTACTCGTCCAGCCTGGATCTCGAGGCCGCGGTCACCGAGGCCGATCTGGTGATCGGCGCGGTACTGATCCCGGGCGCGAAGGCCCCCAAGCTCGTCACGAATGCGACTGTCGCAGCGATGAAGTCGGGCGCGGTGCTGGTCGATATCGCGATCGATCAGGGCGGCTGCTTCGAGGACTCGCGACCCACCACGCACGACGATCCCACCTTCGCCGTGCACGACACGGTGTTCTACTGCGTGGCCAACATGCCCGGCGCGGTGCCGCGCACCTCGACCTATGCCCTGACCAACGCGACCATGCCGTACGTCCTCAAGCTCGCGGGTAAGGGCTGGCGCGACGCGTGCCGGGCCGACGCCGCCCTAGCCAAGGGTCTCTCGACGCACGACGGGGCGCTGCTCTCCGAGCAGGTCGCCAACGACCTCGGTCTGCCGTTCACCGATCCGGCCGGCCTGCTGGCCTGACGCCGCTTCAAAACATCTGTCCGTCGACGTAGAACCAGCGACGGGCTCTCACAGCGAACCGGGACCGCTCATGCAGCGTCCCGGTTCGTTGGCTTTCCGGGTCGGTGAACGTCGCCCGGAACTCGACGGTGCTCTCGTCGACGTGGAGGACGTCGAGCCCGGTCCATTGCACCCCAGGGTCGATCGACACCTGCTCGGGACGGGTCCGCGGGTGCCACGTACGCCACAGGTAGTCGGTATCGCCGACGGCGAACGCGGTGTAGCGCGAGCGCATCAACTCCTCGGCTGTCCGCGCCTGCTGCTCCCCTCGCAGCAGAGGCAGACAGCACTGCTCTGCAGCCACACCGCGGCCACACCGGCACAGAGCATCCGACATGCCTGCAGTCTGCCCCATTTGACAGGTGTCAAGTAGACTATGGGCATGTCTGTGCCTACCCAGCTGCCCACCGACTTGCTGACCGATGTTCTCCCGGGCGCCCCGACCACCACGGCCGACGCGTTAGCGCTGTTCGACTCCCTGCCCGCCGTCGAGACCGAGGTCATGCTCGGCACCTGGCACGGCGCCGAGGTCCCCACCGGCCACCCTCTCGACGGCATGCTCGAGGCCAGCGGCTGGTGGGGCAAGCAATACACCGACAGCGAGACAGTGCACCCGCTGCTGTTCCCCACCCGCGACAGCTCAGGGCTGTGGCCGCTGAACCCGCTGCCCGCGTTCGCCGGCCTCGGCATCGCCACCAAGATTCCGGCGCTCAAGCAGCGCAACCTCTCCGGTGTCATCGCCGCGCTGCGGCCCGTCCTCGCGGCCCGCGGGCCCAAGGCCCGGCTACGCACGACCCGCTACCGCGGCGTGGACACCGCGACGATGATCTACGACCAGCTGCCCATCAACGACGTGTTCCGTCGCCTCGGCGAGCAGACCGTGCTCGGTGCGATGGATCTTCGGGGTATTCGGAAGCCGTACTTCTTCGTGCTGCACCGCGACAATTCACGACGGCTGGGATAGTTCAGGCGCCACCGCGGCAGCGATCTCACCGATCAGCGGCCGCATGCTGTCAGCGTCGGGATCATCGGTCGTCGAGCAGGTCAGGATCGACACCAGCCATCGCTGGCCCTGCGGGCCGTAGGCAATACCGACGTCGTTCGTGGTGCCGTATCCCCCGCTGCCGGTCTTGTCCGCAGTCGCCCATCCACCCGGCAATCCCGAGCGCATGCTCGACGTCTGGTTGGCGCGCATCCAGTCCTCGAGCATCTGGCGGTGCACCGTGTCGAGAACCTCACCGGTCAGCACCGTCCGGAAACCCACACCCAACGCCCTCGGCGTACTCGTATCGCGCGGATCGCCTGGCACTGCGGTGTTGAGCTCGGTCTCCCACCGGTCCAACCGCGTGCGATCGTCGCCGACGCTGCGGGCGAATTCGGTGATCGCCGGCGGCCCACCCAGGGTGCGCAGCAGCAGATTGCCTGCGGCGTTGTCACTCTGCTGCAGCGCCGCCTGACACAGTTCCGCCAGCGTCATCGTCGACCCCACCCGCGGCTCGGTCACCGGCGAATGGGGACGAAGGTCGCCGCGCTGCACAGCGATCGCATCGGTCAGCGCCAACCGGCCATGCTGGGCGCGCTGCAGCACCGCCGCCGACGCGTAGGCCTTGAACGTCGAGCACATCGCGAACGTGTCGTCGGCGCCGACCGCCACACTGCGATCCGACGCGAGGTCGGCGGCGTACACCCCGATACGGGCGTTGTGCCGAATTGCCAGCGCGGCGAGCCGATCTCCGATCGGTGGCAGTGGCTCGGCGGGGTCCGCGGACACCGTCGAGCGCGAGCACGCAGCCAGACCGGCCAGCGACAACCCGCCGATCAGCAGTCCGCGCCGCGAGAAGCTCATCCGGCGATCGTCTGCAACGGCCGCGGCAACGACCGGCGCCCCCGCACCGGACCCAACACGGCCGCCCCGAACGGACGGGTGAGGAGTTCTCGCGCAACAGCATTCACGTCGTCCAGGGTGACCTCGTCGATGCGGGCCAGGGTCTCGGCGATGGTGCGGTGCTGACCGTAGTTCAGCTCGCTGCGACCCAGCCGATTCATCCGAGAACCCGAATCTTCCAGTCCCAGAACCAGACCGCCTCGCAGCGAACCCTTCGCGATCCGGCACTCGTCGGCGGTGAGACCGTCGCGTGCGACCTCGGCCAGCACGTCGGTGGTCACGCGCACCACTTCGTCGAACCGCTCGGGCAGACAGCCCGCGTAGATCGACAGCGCACCACTGTCGGCGAACGTGTCCACCGTCGAATACACCGAGTACGCCAAGCCGCGAGTCTCCCGGATCTGTTGGAACAGACGGGAACTGAGCCCGCCGCCGAGCGCGGTGTTGAGCACCGACAACGCCCAGCGCTGATCCCAGTGCCGACCCGGCGTGCGCACCCCCAGGGACAGGTGGGTCTGTTCGGCGTCGCGCTTGACCACCTGCAGCGTCGGCCTGCCGCTGACCCGTCCCGCGCCCTTGCGGGGCGCAATCGGGGTGCGGCCGCGCACCAGCCGGTCACCGAAATGCTCACGCACCAGCGCGACGACCTCGCGGTGGTCGATGTTGCCGGCCACCGCCACCACCATGCGATCAGGGGTGTAGCGGCGTTGATGGAAGGAGTGCAGCTGCGCGCGCGTCATCGTCGAGATCGATTCCACGCTGCCGATCACGGGTCGTCCCACCGGATGATCACCGAACATGGCCGACAGGAACACATCCCCGAGGGTGTCCTCGGGGTCGTCGTCACGCATCGCGATCTCTTCGAGCACGACGTCGCGTTCGACCTCCACGTCGGCGGCGAAGCACTGCCCCCGCAGCACGACGTCGGCCACCAGATCGACGGCCAGCGCGAGGTCGGTGTCGAGCACGTGGGCGTAGTAGCAGGTGTGCTCGCGCGAGGTGAACGCGTTGAGTTCACCGCCGACGGCGTCGACGGCCTGCGCGATCTGCACGGCGGTGCGGGTCGGGGTCGCCTTGAACAGGAGGTGTTCGAGGAAGTGCGCAGCACCGGCCACAGTGCGGCCCTCGTCGCGCGATCCGACGTTGACCCACACCCCGACCGACGCCGAGTGCACGTGCGGAATGTGCTCGGTGACCACACGCAGGCCACCGGGCAGATCCGTGCGGCGGATCGCGGTCGACTTCTCGGCCGCGTCGCCGCCCCCGCGCACTCGGCGCAGTGCTGCCGCGCTAGCTGCTGGCGGTCGCGGCATCAGCGGGTGCGGGCGCTTCCGTACCGGCGGCTTCGGCGGTCTGCTCGGCGGCTGCGGGGGTCTCCTCGGCCACCAGGACCAGCGAGATCTTGCCGCGGTTGTCGATGTCGGCGATCTCCACGCGCAGCTTGTCGCCGACCTTGACGACGTCCTCGACCTTGTTGATCCGCTTGCCGCGGCCCAGCTTGCTGATGTGGACCAGCCCGTCACGACCCGGCAGCAGCGACACGAAGGCGCCGAAGTCGGTGGTCTTGACGACGGTTCCGAGGAACCGCTCGCCGATCTTGGGCAGCTGCGGGTTGGCGATGGCGTTGATCAAGTCGATCGCCGCTTGAGCCGCCTCGCCGTTGGACGCGCCGACGAACACGGTGCCGTCGTCCTCGATCGAGATCGAGGCTCCGGTCTGCTCGGTGATCGAATTGATCATCTTGCCCTTGGGCCCGATGACCTCGCCGATCTTGTCGACGGGCACCTTGATCGTCGTGATGCGCGGCGCGTACGGGCTCATCTCGTCGGGGGCGTCGATGGCCTCGGCCATCACCTCGAGGATCGTAATGCGGGCGTCCTTGGCCTGCGCGAGCGCACCGGCCAGCACCTGCGACGGGATGCCGTCGAGCTTGGTGTCCAGCTGCAGCGCGGTGACGAAGTCCTTGGTGCCGGCACACTTGAAGTCCATGTCGCCGAAGGCATCCTCGGCGCCCAGGATGTCGGTCAGCGTGACGAAGCGACGCTCGGTCTTGCCGTCCACCTCGACGTCGTCGGACACCAGGCCCATCGCGATGCCCGCGACCGGAGCTTTCAGCGGCACACCAGCGTTGAGCAGCGACAGGGTCGAGGCACACACCGAGCCCATCGAGGTGGATCCGTTGGAGCCCAACGCCTCCGACACCTGGCGGATCGCATACGGGAACTCCTCGACGCTCGGCAGCACCGGGACCAGGGCGCGCTCGGCCAGCGCGCCGTGGCCGATCTCGCGCCGCTTGGGCGAGCCGACCCGGCCGGTCTCACCGGTCGAGAACGGCGGGAAGTTGTAGTGGTGCATGTAGCGCTTGGAGGTCTCCGGTCCCAGCGAGTCGATCTGCTGGGCCATCTTGACCATGTCCAGGGTGGTGACACCCATGATCTGGGTCTCGCCACGCTCGAACAGGGCGCTGCCGTGGGCGCGCGGGATCACGGCGACCTCGGCCGAGAGCGCGCGAATGTCGGTGACACCGCGGCCGTCGATGCGGAAGTGATCGGTCAGGATGCGCTGGCGCACAAGCTTTTTGGTCAGCGAGCGGAACGCGGCGCCGATCTCTTTCTCACGCCCGGCGTACTGTTCGGCCAGCCGCTGCAGGACCTCGACCTTGATCTCGTCGGTGCGGTCGTTGCGCTCGTTCTTGCCCGCGATGGTCAGCGCCTCGGAGAGCGCGTCGGTGGCCACCGAGGCGACCGAGTAGTACACGTCGTCGCCGTACTCGGGGAACAGCGGGTACTCGGCGGTCTCCTTGCCGGCCGACGAGGCCAGTTCGGCCTGGGCGTCGCACAGCGCCGCGATGAACGGCTTGGCCGCCTCGAGGCCCTCGGCCACGACCGTCTCGGTCGGTGCGCCCGCGCCACCGGCGACGAGGTCGATGACGTTCTCGGTCGCTTCGGCCTCGACCATCATGATCGCGACATCGCCTTCGACCTTGCGGCCGGCGACCACCATGTCGAACACGGCACGCTCGAGCTGCTCCACGGTCGGGAACGCCACCCACTGGCCGTCGATCAGAGCGACGCGCACGCCGCCGACCGGGCCGGAGAACGGCAGGCCGGAGATCTGCGTCGACGCCGAGGCGGCGTTGATCGCGAGGACGTCGTACAGGTCCTTGGGATCGAGGCTCAGCACGGTGACGACGACCTGGATCTCGTTGCGCAGGCCGCTGACGAACGACGGGCGCAGCGGCCGGTCGATCAGGCGGCAGGTCAGGATCGCATCGGTCGAGGGACGGCCCTCGCGGCGGAAGAACGAGCCGGGGATGCGGCCCGCGGCGTACATCCGCTCCTCGACATCGATGGTGAGCGGGAAGAAGTCGAAGTGCTCCTTGGGCGCCTTGCTGGCGGTGGTGGCACTCAGCAGCATGGTCTCGTCGTCGAGGTAGGCGACGACGGCGCCGGCGGCCTGCTGAGCCAGCCGGCCGGTCTCGAAACGGATGGTGCGGGTGCCGAAGCTCCCGTTGTCGATCACGGCGGTGGATTCGAACACGCCGTCTTCAATTTCAACTACAGACATGGACGTCCGTAAGGCCTCTCTGGGTCAATTCACTGTTTCGCGTCGTCACAGCGCGTCAACCACCGCTTTCGATGCGGCTACGGCCATCGATCGAAGCTGCCGGCATTCGTATCCGGCAGCCACTACCGAAGACCGCGCGATCGAGCGGGTCGGCGAAGCGACGTGCGGGAACGGCACTCGCGGGTCTGCGACGACCGCACCCATCGCCCGACTCGATGAAACCTGGAGCCGAACCAGGCCATCGTACTCTGCGGCACGGGTCCGGAGAAAAAGGGCGGTCAGGCGCGTCGGCCCCAACCCCCGACGATCGTCGGCATGGTCCAGACCGCGCCACGGTCCGCGATCGCCGTGGCGAGACGCTCGTCCAGCGTCGCGACATCCAACTCCTCGGCTGTCACGACGCCGGAGGCGACGATGGCGTCTTCGAGGGCCCGCACCACGCCGACGACATAACCGGCCGCCTCACGGGCCTGCGGCGGGAAGTACACCTGCAGGCCCAGCGTGCCGACATCGGCATATCCGGCCTGGTCGAACAGGACGGGAAACCGCATGCCGACGGTGGCGTCGGCCCTGGCATGAACGAATCCCGCCTGTATCCAGGCACCCACACGGGTGAAGAGGTCGACCTCGGGCAGCGCGCGGGAGCCGGTCATGTCGTAGTCGACGGCGACGAACACCCCACCGGGCCGCAGGTTCCGCTGATGGTGGGCCAGCACGTCGACGGCGTCGGGCAGGTGCATCAGCAGCAACCGGCAGACCACCGCATCGAACGGCGCGTCGCTGACGAAGGTGCGGGCGTCGCCCTGGGCGAACGCCACGTTGCCCAGGCCGAGCCGATCACGGCGTGCCTCGGCGACAGCGAGCTGCGCGGGATCCTGTTCCAGACCGAGCACCGATCCGCCGTCGCCGACGATGCCGGCGACGAGAAACGAGACATCCCCTGGACCGCTGCCCAGATCGAGCACACGCATGCCGGCCTCGAGCCCGCCGCGCCGGAACAGCACGTCGGTCGGTTCGGCGATGATCGCGGCCTGACCCTGCAGGCGTTCTATCTCGGCGTCGTCGCTGCCAAGGACGTAATCGGGTGTCGCCACCCGTGTGACGTTAGCGCGTCAGCGGCGCAGGCCGAGACGCTCGATCAGCGAGCGGTAGCGCGCGACGTCGACCTGGGCGACGTACTTGAGCAGCCGGCGGCGCCGGCCGACCAGCAGCAGCAGGCCGCGGCGCGAGTGGTGATCGTGCTTGTGCTGCTTGAGGTGTTCGGTGAGATCCGAGATCCGCTTGGTCAGCAGAGCAACCTGGGCTTCCGGCGACCCCGTGTCGGTGTCGTGCAGGCCGTACTGGCCCAGGATTTCTTTCTTCTGTTCGGCAGTGAGCGCCACGAAACAACTCCATCGATTCGGTCCGCGAGTGAGAATTTAAAACGGCGCGGCCACCGCGAACTGCAGCGCGCGCCAGGTCGGCGAGGAGTCTAGCAGCGCGGGTGAACCGGCCGCGAATCCGCTCAGCGGGCGGACAGGATCGTGCGGGCGCGGTCGGTGTCGGCGTTCATCGCGGTGATCAGATCGTCCACCGAATCGAATTTCTCCTGCCCCCGCAGCCGCGCGACGAAATCGACGGCGACGTGCTGGCCGTAGAGATCCGCGCTGGTGTCGAGCACATAGGCCTCGACGGTGCGGGTGCGCCCGGAGAACGTCGGGTTGGTGCCCACCGACACCGCCGCCTGGTAGCGCTCCCCCGGTGCCACCGAGCCCACGACCGGTCCGTGGCCCAGAACCGTGAACCAGGCGGCGTAGACGCCGTCGGCGGGGATGGCCGAATACATCGGCGGGGCGACGTTGGCGGTCGGGAAGCCGAGTCCCCGGCCCCGCCCGTCGCCGCGAACCACCACGCCTTCGACGCGGTGCGGGCGGCCCAGCGCTTCAGCGGCGGCCACCATGTCGCCGGCGTCCACGCAGGACCGGATGTAGGTGGAGGAGAAGGTGACGGTCTCGTCGCGGTGATGTTCGGCGACCAGGCTCAGCGAGTCCACCGCGAACCCGAAACGCTCACCGGCTTTGCGCAGCAGGTCGACGTTGCCTGCGGCCTTCTTGCCGAACGTGAAGTTCTCCCCCACCACGACCTCGACCACGTGCAGCCGCTCGACCAGCAGTTCGTGGATGTAGCGCTCGGGCGTGAGCTTCATGAAATCGGCGGTGAACGGCACGACGAGGAACACGTCGATACCCATCTCCTCGACGAGCTCGGCACGCCGGGTCAGCGTGGTGAGCTGGGCGGGATGACTACCCGGGAACACGACCTCCATCGGGTGCGGGTCGAAGGTCATCAGCACCGTGGGCACTCCGCGGGCGCGGCCGGCTTTCACCGCGCCGTTGATCAACTCCTGGTGACCACGGTGGACGCCGTCGAACACCCCGATAGTGACGACGCATCGGCCCCAATCGGTGGGGATGTCGTCTTGACCCCGCCAGCGCTGCACGCCGCAAGCCTACGACGTACCGGCAACGCGAGCTCGAACAGTGGCGAAGCGACGTCACCGGATCACGTGTCGTTTGCCTAAACTCTTGGACTTATGAGTCCTGACGCCAAACCACCGGAGCTGACCACGGTGGCCCAGGACTATCTGAAGACCATCTGGACAGCCCAGGAGTGGTCCGAGGACAAGGTCAGCACCAAGCTGCTCGCCGAACGCATCGGCGTCTCGGCGAGCACCGCCTCGGAATCGATCCGCAAGCTCGCCGATCAGGGCCTGGTCGATCACGAAAAGTACGGCGCGGTGACCCTCACCGATGCGGGGCGGCGCGCGGCCCTGGCCATGGTGCGCCGCCACCGGTTGATGGAGACGTTCCTGGTGCGAGAACTGGGCTACGGCTGGGACGAGGTGCACGACGAGGCCGAGGTGCTCGAACACGCGGTGTCCGACCGGATGCTCGACCGCATCGACGCCAAACTCGGCTACCCGACCCGTGACCCGCACGGCGACCCGATACCCGCCGCGGACGGCCGGGTGCCGACCCCGCCGGCCCGTCAGCTCTCGGCGTGCCAGAACGGGGAGGCCGGCACGGTCGCGCGGATTTCCGACGCTGACCCAGAGATGCTGCGCTACTTCGACTCCGTGGGTATCAGCCTGGATTCGCGCGTCCGGGTGGTGGCGCGTCGCGATTTCGCCGGAATGATCTCGGTCGCCGTGCACAATGCTCACGATGGCGACGGACCCGAAGAGACGACCGTCGACCTGGGAAGCCCGGCCGCGGACGCGATCTGGGTCGTCGCATAGTCGTTGCACGTACATAGTCGTTGCACGTACATAGTCGTTGCACGTACATAGACGTTGCACGTACATAGACGTTGCTGAGGAGCGCACACCAGATGGCCAAACTCGAACTGTCCCGGTCCTTGCCGATGTCGGCCGAGGACGCGTGGGAGCACGTGTCCGATCTGTCCACACTCGGGGACTGGATGGTCCTGCATCAGGGCTGGCGCTCGGATCTGCCCGACGAGCTGGCCGTCGGCACGACGATCGTGGGGGTCGCAGGCGCCAAGGGCATGCGTAACCGGGTGACGTGGACGATCCGCGAGTTCGATCCGCCGAAGACGCTGTCGATCAGCGGCGAGGGCGTGGGCGGGACCCGGTACAAGCTGTCGATGAACGTCGCCGACACCAAGGACGGGTGCGCGTTCACCGTCCGGATGGATCTCGGGGGTGCGCCCCTGTTCGGACCGATCGGCGCCGCGGCTTCTCGTGCGGTCAAGGGCGACCTGGACGCATCGATCAAGAAGTTCGAGAAGCTCTACGCGTGAGAAGGCCCTTCAACCTGGGACGAGTTCACACCATGCCGCGCAGCACGCGAACCACGTTGGCGACCAACGGGTCCGGACCGGGATTGCGGTAGGCGACGACCAGGTCGATGAACGCCGGGTCGACCAGCGGGCGGTAGCACACCCCAGCCACGTCGAGCCCCGACGTCGGCTCCGGCACGATCGCCACCCCCAGGCCCGCGGCCACCAGCGTCACCAACGTCGAGGTCTCCTCCGCCTCGTGGCGAACGGTCGGGACGAACCCCGCTGCGGCGCACAGTGCCGTCAGCTCGGTCTGCATGCGCGAGCGACCCCGCCCGGCGTGGCTGATGAAATCCTCGTCCGCGAGATCGGCGACATCGATCGACTCGCGGCCGGCGAACCGGTGGTCGGTCGGCAGCGCCACCAGCAGCCGCTCGCGGCGGAGGGTCTCGACCGCGATGTCGGGATGGCGCACCGGCGGCCGCAGCAAGCCGAGATCGATCTCCCCGGCGCGCAGTGCCTCGACCTGCGCCGGAGCGAGCATCTCGCCCTGGACATTGACGTCGACCTCCGGCAGCGTGCGCCGGAGCTCACGAACCAGCTCCGGCAACAGGGAGTAGGTGGCCGACCCCACGCACCCGATCATCAGCCTGCCCTCCACACCCTGTTCCGTACGGCGGGCCTGGTCGGCGGCCGCGTCGACGGCGTCGAGTATCTCGACGGCCCGGCTGAGGTAGATCCGTCCCGCCGCGGTCAGCTCGACACTGCGAGTGGAGCGAGTCAGCAGGGTCACCCGGAGTTCACGTTCGAGCTGGCGGATCTGCTGGGACAGCGGCGGCTGAGCGATGTGCAGACGCTCCGCCGCGCGGCCGAAGTGCAGTTCCTCGGCGACCGCCCGGAAGTAACGCAGATGCCGCAGTTCCACGCCTACCTCCTTTTGATATGCAGAACATATCAATAGCCGTCATTTGTGTATTTCAGAATATCGTTGCCGAGACCTACCTTGGCAGACATGGACGTCGTCATCTGCTCCCCGCTCCGCACACCGGTCGGCCGGATGGGCGGCTCGCTGTCGACGAGAACCGCCGCCGACCTGGCCACCGCCACCCTGCGCGCACTCGCGGATCGCACGGGCCTCGGCGAGGGCGACGTCGACGACGTGGTCCTCGGGCACGGCTACCCCAGCGGAGAGGCACCGGCGATCGGACGCATCGCCGCGCTCGACGCAGGCCTGGGCACCGGGGTGCCCGGCGTGCAGATCGACCGCCGCTGCGGCTCCGGTCTGCAGGCGGTGCTGTACGCCGCGGGCCAGATCGCCACGGGTGCTGCGAATCTCGTCATCGCCGGCGGCGCCGAATCCATGTCGAACGTCGAGCACTACGCGCTCGGCCTGCGGACCGGCGTCCGCCAGGGCGGCGTCACCCTGGTCGACCGGCTCGACCGGGCCCGCGAAACAGCCGGCGGTGCAACGCATCCGATCAGCGGCGGCATGATCGAGACAGCGGAAAACCTACGCCGCCTCTACGGCCTGACCCGCCGCGAGCAGGACGACATGGCCGCCCGGTCACACCAGCGGGCGGTCGCCGCCCACGAGGCCGGCCACTTCGCCGACGAGATCGTGCCCGTGACAATTCCCGGCACCCGAGGCCGACCCGACGTCGTCGTCGACCGCGACGAGCATCCGCGCGCCGACGTCGACGCCGACTCACTCGCCGAATTGCGCACTGTCCGTGGACGACTCGATCCCGAGTCGACAGTCACCGCCGGCAACGCGTCCGGACAGAACGACGGCGCCGCGATGTGCGTGGTCACCACGCGCGCCGAGGCGGAGCGGCGCGGGCTCGACCCGCTCCTGCTTCTGCGGTCATGGGCGGTGACCGGCTGCGCACCCGAGACGATGGGACTCGGCCCCGTCGCGGCCAGCACGGCCGCCCTGGACCGGGCCGGTCTCACACTCGACGACGTCGACCTGATCGAGCTCAACGAAGCATTCGCCGCTCAGGTGCTCGCCGTCCTCGCCGAATGGAAGGTCGATCCACTCGACGACCGGCTGAACCCGAACGGGTCCGGCATCTCACTCGGCCATCCGGTCGGCGCCACCGGGGCGCGCATCCTCGCCACCGCGGCGTACGAGGCCCGCCGGCGCCGGGCCCGCACCGTGCTGGAGACCATGTGCATCGGCGGCGGCCAGGGTCTCGCAGCAGTGTTCGAGGCGATCTCGTGACCGCCGTCGAGGTACACGCGGTCGTCACGGGTCCGCAGACCGCGCCGACGGTCGTGCTGTCGAACTCTCTCGGCTCCACCCACCGGATGTGGGACGCCCAGATCTCGGTGCTGGAAGAGCACTTTCGGGTGGTTCGCTACGACACCCGCGGCCACGGAGATTCGCCGGTACCGACCGGCCCGTACTGCGTGGACGATCTGGCCGACGATCTCGTGGCGCTGTTGGATCGTCTCGGCATCGAGCGCGCCCACCTGGTCGGCTTGTCACTCGGCGGCATGACGGTGATGCGCGTCGCCCAGCGCACCCCCGAGCGCGTCGACCGGCTCGCACTGCTTTGCACCGGCGCTACGCTGCCCCCGGCAGCGGCATGGACCGAGCGTGCCGCGCTGGTCCGTGCGCAAGGCACTCGAGCGGTGGCCGCCCCCGTGGTCGAGCGGTGGTTCACCGCCGACTACCTGCACGGCAACCCCGATGCGCGCCGCGGCTACGAAGACATGGTCGCTGCCACCCCGACCGAAGGGTACGCCGCGTGCTGCGACGCGATCGCCGAATGTGATCTGCGCGAACAGCTTTCGGCCATCACTGCGCCGACGCTGACGATCGCAGGCGCCGACGACCCGGCGACTCCGCCGCAGAAGCTCGCCGACATCGCGGCCGCCATCGCCGGCGCGCGGTCTCTGGTCGTCGACCACGCCGCCCACCTCGCCAACGCCGAACAGCCCGCGGTCGTCACGGCCGCCCTCATCGAACACCTGGAGCAGCAATGACATCGAGCAGGAGACTCGACAAGGTGGTGGCCACACCACACGACGCCGTCGCCGAGATCCCCGACGGGGCAAGCCTGGCGGTCGGCGGATTCGGACTGGCCGGCATCCCGTGGTTCCTCATCGAGGCGCTGCTCGCCCAGGGCGCAGCCGATCTGACGATCGTGAGCAACAACTGCGGTGTCGACGGCGGTGGCCTCGGCCTGCTGCTGGAAGCCCGGCGCATCTCCCGCGTGATCGCGTCCTACGTCGGCGAGAACAAGGAGTTCGCCCGCCAGTACCTGGCCGGTGAGCTCACCGTCGAACTCACTCCGCAGGGCACGCTGGCCGAACGCCTGCGGGCCGGGGGCAGCGGCATCGGGGCGTTCTTCACCCCCACCGGCGTGGGGACCCTGGTGGCCGACGGCGGCCTGCCGTGGCGCTATCACCCCGACGGGAGTGTGGCTCTGGCGTCGCCGCCGAAGGAGGTGCGCACGTTCGGCGGGCGGCAGATGCTGCTCGAGGAGTCAATCGTCACCGACTACGCGCTGGTGCGCGCCGCAGTCGCCGACAGGGCAGGCAACTGCGTGTTCCACGCCGCCGCCCGCAACTTCAACCCGCCGGCCGCGATGGCCGGACGTATCACCGTCGTCGAAGCCGAAACCGTCGTCGAGGTCGGCGAGCTGCACCCCGACGAGGTCCACCTGCCCGGCATCTTCGTCCAGCGGGTGGTCGCACTGACCCCGGATCAGGCCGCCCGCAAGGGAATCGAGAAACGCACCACCCGCCCCCGACCCGACCAGCAGGAGGTCACGGCATGAGCTGGACACGTGAGCAGATGGCGGCCCGCGCCGCGCGGGAGTTGCGCGACGGCGACTACGTGAACCTCGGCATCGGGTTGCCGACCCTGATCCCCGATCACCTCCCGGAAGGGTCGGCGGTGACCCTGCACGCCGAGAACGGGATTCTCGGCGTCGGGCCGTTCCCCTACGACGACGAGGTCGATCCCGACCTGGTCAACGCCGGCAAGCAGACCGTGTCGGTGGTCGACGGCGCGTCGTTCTTCGACTCTGCCACCAGTTTCGCGATGATCCGCGGCGGTCACGTCGACGTCGCCGTGCTGGGCGGCATGCAGGTGGCCGCCAACGGCGACCTCGCCAACTGGATGGTGCCCGGCTCGATGGTCAAGGGCATGGGCGGTGCGATGGATCTCGTCAGCGGCGCCGAACGGGTGATCGTACTGATGGACCACGTGTCGAAATCTGGTGCCGCCAAGCTGGTCCTGACGTGCGACCTTCCCCTCACCGGTAAGGCCGTGGTGAGTCGGGTCATCACCGACCTCGGCGTCTTCGATGTGACCGGGACCGGCTTCGCGGTCGTCGAGCTGGCACCGGAAGTGTCCCTCGACCAGGTGGTCGCGGCCACCGGCGCACCGGTCACCGACGACCGTCAGCGCCGCAGCGCCGCCAGCTCCGACCGGGAGCGGACGCCGAGCTTGGCGTAGACGCGGGTCAGGTGGATTACCCCGGCTTCGCGAATGCTCGTCACAGTTCTCTCTACAGCGTCGCCGGGCGGATCACGACGACCGAGGTGGTTTTCGACCCGGCGTCGCGTAGCAGCGCCATCACCCGGCCGTCGGGCGCCGTCGCCGCATAGATGCCGTCGACGCCGGCAGCCGCCAGCGCGCGCCCGTGGCCGGTGTCGATCGTCTCGGCGTCGGTCAGGTCGCGGCGCGGAAACGCCTGCAGACAGGCGTCGTCGAGGCTGTAACTGAGCGTCGGCGCCTCCGCGAGTTGCTCGAGCGTGCGCGCATGGTCGAGGCCGAACCGGCCCACCCGGGTGCGCCGCAGCGCGGTGAGATGACCCCCCACCCCGAGCGCGGACCCCACGTCGCGCGCCAGTGCCCGGATGTAGGTTCCGCTCGAACAGTCCACCGTCACATCGACATCGATGACATCGACGACATGGGCCACATCGCCCCCGCGGCGCACGGCCACGACGTCGAAGCGGTCGATGCGCACCGGGCGGGCCGCCAATTCGACCGACTCCCCGTCGCGCACCATCTGGTAGGCCCGCTTGCCCCCCACCTTGATCGCGCTGACCGCCGACGGGATCTGCTCGATGGCCCCTCGCAACGGGGCGATCGCCGCCTCGATCTGGTCGTCGGTCACCTCCGCCGCCGACACGGTCCGCAAGACCTCGCCCTCGGCATCCTCGGTGGTGGTCGTCTGCCCCAGCCGGATCGTCGCGTCGTAGGACTTGTCGGTAGCGGTGAGCAGGCCCAGGATCTTGGTGGCCCGATCGATTCCGACCACGAGCACGCCGGTCGCCATCGGATCGAGCGTCCCGGCATGGCCCACCTTGCGGGTGCCGAACAGCCTGCGACACCGACCGACCACGTCGTGGCTGGTCATCCCTGCCGGTTTGTCGACGATGACCAGACCCGGCGCACTCACAGCACGATCGCGGTCAGCGTGATGCCGCCCCGCACCGCCCACCGACCGGTCAGCGACCTCAGCGGCGGACCGGACAGCGCCTCGGGATCGATCAGGATCTCGGAGGTGAACGTGCCGGCCTCACCGGATCCGTCGACGTCGAAGGTGATGTGGGCGTCCTCGAAACCCAGCCACCGCCGCGTCAGCGGGAACCAGGCCTTGTACGTTGCCTCCTTGGCGCAAAACAAGACTCGGTCCCAATGCACGCCTGGCGGCAGCGCGGTCAGTTCCGAACGCTCGGCTGGGATGCTGATCGCATCGAAGACACCATCGGGCAGCACGCCGTTGGGCTCGGCATCGATGCCCACCGAGCGGACGTGCTCGCGGCGACCGACCGCCGCGCCGCGGAACCCCTCGCAATGGGTCAGGCTGCCGACGAACCCGTCCGGCCAGCACGGTTCACCCTTGTCTCCCTTGAGGATCGGGGCGGGTTCTGAGCCGAGCTCGACGAGTGCCTGCCGCGCGCAGTAGCGCGCGCTGATGAACTCGTTGCGGCGCTTGGGCACCGACTTGGCGATCAGCGGCTCCTCCTCGGGCAGCGGCGCCAATTCCTTGGGATCGGAATACAGTTCGGCCGCGGCGAGACCGTCGAGGTCACCGGGCAGCACACCGGCCAGCAGGGTCGCAGCGATCATGCCCGATCCCTGATGCGCTGCTGCATCTTCTCCGCGTGCTCCCGCATCTCCTGGGTGATCTGGAAGTGGCCGCCGAACTCGTTGAGGTAGCCGGGGCTGTACTGCGGGTCGGGCAGGATCTGGCGCAACCACCGGTAGGGCCGCCGGCGCCGCCACTCACGCGGGTATCCGACCGACACCTCCTCGAACCGCACCCCGTCGTACCAGGTGGTGCGCGGGATGTGCAGGTGGCCGTAGACCGAGCACACCGCGTTGTAGCGGGTGTGCCAGTCGGCGGTCGCGGTGGTGCCGCACCACATCGCGAACTCGGGGTAGAACAGCGCGTCGCAGGGCTCACGCACCATCGGGAAGTGATTGACCTGAACCGTCTGGTCCATCCAGTCCAGTTCCTCGAGGCGCTTGCGGGTGTAGGCGACCCGCTCCCGGCACCAAGCGTCGCGCGTCGAGTACGGCTCGGCCGACAGCAGGTACTCATCGGTGGCCACGACGTTGCGATCCTTGGCGATCGCCAGCCCCTCGGCCTTGGTGCCCGCGCCCTGCGGCAGGAAGGAGTAGTCGTAGAGCAGGAACATCGGCACGATCGTCGCCGGACCGCCCTCGTCGGTCCACACCGGGAAGGGGTGCTCAGGGGTGATCACGCCCATCTCGTCGCACATGTTGACGAGGTAGTCGTAGCGGGCGCGGCCGAAGATCTGCATCGGATCGCGGGAGGTGGTCCACAGCTCGTGGTTGCCCGGCACCCAGATCACCTTCGCGAACCGCTTGCGCAGCAGATCCAGCGCCCACCTGATCTCGTCGGTGCGCTCGGCCACGTCGCCGGCGACGATCAGCCAGTCATCCGGGCTGGCGGGGTGCAGGGACTCGGTGACCGGCTTGTTCCCGGTGTGCCCGGTGTGAAGATCGCTGACCGCCCACAGCGTCGGGCGGCGATCCTCGGAGTTCACAACCTGGGAGCCTACTGGTGCGCCGCCCACCCCCGCTTCCGGGCAACTAGAACAGGTTCTAAGGTCTTGCCGTGAAGCCGGTCGTCGGCCGTTACACTCCGGGCAGGGACGGGGCCGGATCGGGATTTGAGGGGTGCGATGCTCGCGAAGGCGCGATTGCTGTCGGCACTGGGTGCTCTCGTCGCCGCCGTCGTGGTGGTGTGCCAGGCGCAGCCGGCTCCGGTGGCCGGCCCGGACGCAGTTCAGCTGCGGTCCACCGACATCCCGATGACCACGATCAAATGGCCTGTGATCGAGACCGTCAATCCTGATCCGTTCGATCCGTGCCGGGACATCCCCCTCGACGTCGTCGCGCGTATCGGGCTGGCGTACACGCCGCCGGCGCCGGAAGACGGGCTGCGCTGCCACTACGACGCAGGCAACTATCAGATGGCGGTCGAGGCGTTCGTCTGGCGCACCTACGAGCAGACGCTGCCGCCCGACGCAGTCGAGCTCGACATCGACGGCCACCGGGCCGCGCAGTACTGGATCATGAAGCCCACCGACTGGAACAACCGGTGGTGGATCACCTGCATGATCGCGTTCAAGACCAGCTACGGCGTGCTGCAGCAATCGCTGTTCTACTCGCCGATCTACTCCGAGCCCGACCCGGACTGCATGCAGACCAACCTGCAGCGCGCCCACGAACTGGCCCCGTTCTACAAGTTCTGAGCGATCTCCTAGCCTGGCGCGGGTGAGCGTCAAACATGCCGTGACGAGCCGGCTGAGCAGCCTGCTCCACCTTCCACCGCCGAGCACCGAGGTCTCCGTCGACCGCGGGCTGCGGGTGCCGATGCGCGATGGGGTCGATCTCGTCGCCGACCACTACGCCCCGCGCAGCGGCACGCCCGCGGGCACCCTGCTGGTGCGCGGTCCGTACGGGCGTGCGTGGCCGTTCGCCGCGCTGTACGGCCAGGTCTACGCCGCGCGCGGCTACCACGTGCTGCTGCAGAGTGTGCGGGGGACCTTCGGCTCCGGCGGCGAGTTCGACCCGTTCGTCCACGAGGTCGACGACGGCGCCGACACGGTCGCGTGGCTGCGCGAACAACCCTGGTTCACCGGCACGTTCGGCACCATCGGGCTGTCCTATCTGGGCTGGACCCAGTGGGCGCTGCTGGCCGACCCGCCGCCCGAATTCAAAGCCGCCGTGATCACCGTCGGCCCGCACGACGTCACCGGGCCGCGCTGGGGCACCGGGTCGTTCGCGCTGAACGACTTCCTGGGCTGGAGCGATCTGGTCGGCCGCCAGGAGGACGGGCACCGGCTGCGCCAGCTGCTCCGGCAGGCCCGCGCGCAGCAGCTGGTCACCGCCGCGTCGCTGGGCGTTCCGCTCGGCGAGTCCAGCAGGGCGCTGCTCGGTGACGGGGCGAGCTGGTTCGAGTCCTGGCTCGACCACCCCGAGAAGACGGACCCGTTCTGGACGGGCTTGCACCTCGGCGACGCGCTGGAGCGCACCGACGTCCCGGTGCTGCTGCTCAGCGGGTGGCAGGACCTCTTTCTCGAGCAGACGCTCGAGCAATACCGGCGTCTGAGCTCCCGCGGCGTGCCGACGGGTCTGACGGTGGGCCCCTGGACGCACTCGCACATGATGACCAGCGCCGCGCCGACCGCACTGCGTGAATCACTGGACTGGCTTGGTGCGCACCTGTCCGGCATCCCCCTACGCCGGGCCTCACCGGTGCGCATCCACGTCGCCGGGGCGGGCTGGCGCGACCTGCCGGACTGGCCGCCGGCGTCGACCGACCGGGTGCTGCATCTGCATCCGGCCCGCCACCTGGCCGAGCGCAAGCCCGAGTCGACCGGCACGGCCTCGTTCGTCTACAACCCGGCCGACCCCACCCCGACGATCGGCGGGCGGCTGCTCTCCCCCGCCTCCGGTTACCGCGACGACACCGCATTGGCCCGCCGTGCCGACGTCCTCACCTTCACCAGCACGCCACTGGCCGCGGACCTCTGCGTCATCGGCGAGCCGTTCGTCGAACTCGCGCACACGTGCGAGAACCCCTTCAACGACCTCTTCGTCCGCATCAGCGAGGTGGACGCGCAGGGCAACTCCCGCAACGTCAGCGACGGCTACCTCGCATCGGTGCCCGACGCGGACAGCGTGCGGATCGACCTCGACGCGACGGCCCATGTGTTCCCGGCCGGGTCACGTATCCGGGTGCTGATCGCCGGCGGATCGCATCCCCGGTTCGTCCGGAACCTGGGCACCGGTGAAACCCTCTCCACCGCAACGTCATTGGCGACAGCCAAGCACACGGTGGCGCTGGACGGCAGGTCGCGGCTGGTGTTGCCGTCAGCCGACTGAGCGGCGCACGCGCGCCGCGATCTCGCGCAGGGCCGCGTCGTCGTGCACCGGCGCACCCCACTGCGGCGTGACCGGCAGGCTCACCCAGCTGGTGCAGCCGCGGTAGTCGGGAGTGCGGGGCAGCGTCACCGGCTCGGTCAGGGCTGCGGCAGAGACGACGAGCACCGTCAAGCGGTGCCGGGGACGAAAGTCCAGCCGATCCTCCTGAATCGACGCCGCTGTCCAAATATGTTCGGAGGCAATGTCACCGAGGCTCTCCGGGCGGGTGACCTCGATCGCGTCGATCACACGGGCACCGGCACGCACCACGACCTGATCTTCAGTGCTGTCGGCTGCAGCGGGCTCGAGAAGGTCCCGATGCTCGGGCCGCACCCGGTCGAGGTGGCTGTGCGCGACGGTCGGGAACAGCAGGAAGCGCGGGGCGGCCACCTCGAAGCGCTTCTCGTGGATTCCGCCCTTGCGCAGCAGCACGGTCTGCCTGCCGTCCAGCAGCGCGTGCACCGCCGCGCTCCACTCCTTGAGCCCGGGGCTGGTCAGCGTCGCTGTCATCGTTGCGCGAGCCGGGCCCGCACCTCGGGACGGCGAAGGGGCGGAATGGTTTTCGGTGGTTGGCGGCGCGGCGCCAGACCATCCAGCAGACGCCGGGTGGTCGCGGTCACCTCGGCCACCGCGGTCTCGAAAGCCTCGACGTTGGGGCCGGACGGGCGGGTGATTCCGCTGACCTTGCGGACGTACTGGCGTGCGGCGGCTTCGACCTCCTCGTCGGTCGCCGCTGGCTCCAGGCCGCGCAATTCGGTGATGTTTCGGCACATGACCTCCACGATAGGCGCGGGTCGCCAGGTCGATACGGTGAGCAGATGACCAACGCCTCCGATGTCCTGCTCATCGATACGCGCGACCGGATCCGCACGCTGACGCTCAACCGCCCCGATGCGCGAAACGCGCTCTCGGCGGCGCTGCGCAGCCAGTTCTACGCGGCACTGCGCGCGGCGGAGGACGACGACAGCGTCGACGTCGTCATCGTCACCGGCGCCGACCCGGTGTTCTGCGCCGGCCTCGATCTCAAGGAGCTGGGCAACACCACGGAGTTGCCCGACATCTCACCCAAGTGGCCGCCGATGTCCAAGCCCGTGATCGGCGCGATCAACGGCGCGGCGGTCACCGGTGGCCTCGAGATCGCGCTGTACTGCGACATCCTGATCGCGTCGGAGAACGCGCGCTTCGCCGACACCCATGCGCGGGTCGGTCTGCTTCCGACGTGGGGGCTGTCGGTCCGGCTGCCGCAGAAGGTGGGTGTCGGGATGGCGCGCCGGATGAGCATGACCGGCGATTACCTGTCGGCCGACGAGGCGTTGCGCACCGGCCTGGTCACGCAGGTCGTGCCGCATGATCAGCTTCTCGACACCGCGCGCCAGGTCGCGACGTCGATCGTCGGCAACAACCAGAAGGCCGTGCGCGCCCTGATGCGCTCGTACCACTTGATCGACGACACGCAGACCAGCGGTCCGCTGTGGCTCGAGGCGGCGTCGGCCCGGGAGTGGATGAAGAGCGCCTCCGGCGACGACATCGCGGCGAGCCGCGCGACGGTCATCGAGCGCGGCCGCAGCCAAGTGCGCTGACCGGTTGTTCGGCGAGCGCGCGGGTCTGCACGCCGACACGCCGGCCTGGGCGGCAGTCCGCGTGCGCTCGGCGGCGACGAGCGCACGCAGATGTACAGGACCGGCGGCGCGCCGCTGTACAAACCCGCGCGCTCGCCGAAGGGCTGGTCAACCCGGGACCAGCCAGCGACCCGACAGCGTGCGCCAGCCGACGAACACCAGCCGCATCACCATGAACGTGCTCAGCCCCGACCAGATGCCGAGCAGACCCCACCCGAACACCAGCGACAGCCAGATCAGCGGCAGGAACCCCAGCAGCGCGCTGACCAGCGTCGCCGTCCGCATGAACCGGGCATCGCCGGCGCCGAGCAGCACGCCGTCGAGCGCGAACACCACTCCGGCGACCGGCAGCTGCGCGACCAGGAACCACCACGGCACGGTGATCTGGTCGAGCACCGTGCGATCGTCGGTGAACACGGCCGGCACCACCGAGGCGCCGAGCGCGAACAGCGCCGCGAGCACGCTCGCCGCCACCGCAGAGAACACCGTCACCCGCCAGGCCACCGACTGGGCGTGCCGCAGCTTGCCCGCACCCAGCGCGGCGCCCACCAGCGACTGCGCCGCGATCGCCAACGAATCCAGCACCAGCGCAAGGAAACTCCACAGCTGCAGCACCACCTGGTGGGCGGCCACAGCCGCTGCCCCGAACCGCGCCGCCACCGCACCCGCCGAGATGAAGCACGCTTGGAACGCCATCGTCCGGATCACCAGGTCGCGGCCCATCACCATCTGCGCGCGCAACACTGCCGGGCGCGGGCGAATCGGCACCCGCTCGACACGCAGCGCGTGCAGGAACAGGACCGCCGCGATCCACTGACCGATGACGTTCGCGACCGCCGACCCGGCGAGGCCCAGGGCCGGCGCTCCGAACCAGCCGTACACGAGCGTCGGGCACAGGACCGCCGCGATGGCGAAGCCGATCACCACGTAGCGCAGGGGCCGGGCGGTGTCCTGCACGCCACGCATCCACCCGTTGCCCGCGGCGGCCACCAGAATCGCCGGGACCGCCAGACTGGCGATGCGCACCCACGGCAGCGCCGCGGCGGCGATGTCTCCGCCGGCGGCCAGCGCCGTGACGAGCGGGACCGCGAAGATCTGCACGGCGACCACGACCACCGTGCCGATCGCCGCGGCCAACCACGTCGCCTGAACGCCCTCGGCAACCGCTGCCGCGCGGTCATCGCGGCCGTAGAAGCGCGCCGCACGCGCCGTCGTGCCGTAGGACAGGAACGTCAACTGCGAGCTCAGCACGCCCATGATCAGCGCGCCGATCGCCAGCCCCGCCAGACTCAGCGCACCGAGGCGCCCCACCACGGCGAGGTCGAACAGGAGGTAGAGAGGTTCGGCGGCGAGCACACCGAGCGCTGGGAACGCCAGTGCGGCGATGCGCCGGCTGGTGGCGGGCGCCAGGGCCCCGTCGGCGTCAGCCAAGAACCCTGCACAGAGCTGAAACGACGTCCTCGGCGCTGCCCGTCGCGGAGAATCCCGAGGCCAACCGGTGACCGCCCCCGCCGAACGTGGCGGCGACCGCAGCGACGTCGAGTGCCTTGGACCGCATCGACACCGACCACTGCGCCGGCCGGATCTCTTTGAACACCGCGGCCACCTCGGCCTCCTGGGTGGTGCGCACGATGTCGACGATGCTCTCCACCTCTTCGGGCCGGGCATCGAGCCATTCCTGGTGTGAGACCACGGCGTAGACGAAGCCTCGCCCGTCACACGCCCCGCGAATCAGCTGCGCTGTGCCCAGCACCCGCGACAGCATCGGCAGCCACGCGAACGGGTGCGTGTCCATCAGCGTGCGGCTCACGACGGCATTGTGGACGCCGAGCTCGATCAGGCGCGCAGCCAGCCGCAGCCCCCGCGCACTAGCCCAGCGGAACGATCCGGTGTCGGTGGTCAGGCCCGCGTAGACGCAGTGCGCGACGGCCTCGTCGATCGGCTCGCCCCACGCGTCGAGGAGGTCCGCGATCATCATCGTCGTCGAATCGGCCGTCGCGTCGACGAAGTTGGCGGTGCCGAACATCTGGTTGCTGTGGTGATGGTCGATGACGAGGACCGGCCGGTCGGCGGTCACCAGGTCCGACAGCCCGCCGAGTCGATTGATGCTGGGTACGTCGACCGTGACGACCAGGTCGACATCTCGGCGCAGATCATCGGGGGCCACCAGCAGCCGACCGCCCGGCAGCGACTGCAGGGAATCGGGCAGCTCAGCCGGCTCTGCGTACGTGACCTGCACGCTGGTGCCGATCCGGTCGAGAACCAGGGCCAGAGCCAGACCCGCACCCACGGTGTCGGCGTCAGGGTGGACGTGGCAGAGCACGCTGACCGACCCCGCTGAGGCCAGCAACTCGGCGGCGCCCCTGGCGTCGACCCGGGCACCCGTCAAGGCGTCAGCGGTCGTGTCGGTCATGGAGCGTGTCGGAGTCACCGGTGTCCTCAGCGTTCGCCTCGTCTGGCCCGTGGTCTTCGTCCTCCGCCCCGATTACACGGTACGGGTCCGGCTCGCCAGCGTGCTTGGCACCTTCGCGAACTCTCGCCAAATCCTCATCGGCCGCGCGCGCCCTGGCCAGCAGCTCCTCCATCCGGTGGGCCGCGTCGGGGACGGTGTCGCGTTCGAAGGCCAGCGTCGGGGTGAAGCGCACCCCGAGCGAGGCCCCGACCTTGGTGCGGAGGACGCCTGTGGCTTTCTCCAGCCCGACGGCGGCGCCTTCGTAGTCCGGTTCCTCGTCGAGGGACCGGCCCAGCACCGTGTAGAACAGCGTCGCGTCGTGCAGGTCGTTGGTGACCTTGGCATCCGTGATCGTCACGCCGGCGAGCCGAGGATCTTTGATCTCGTACTCGATTGCCGACGCGACGATCGTGGATATCCGCTTGGCCATCCGCTTCGCGCGTGCAGGATCAGCCATGAGCGTGTCCGATCATGAACGTCCGGTCATCAGGTGCGCGCCTTCTCGACCAGCTCGTACGCCTCGATGACGTCACCCTCCTTGATGTCGGAATAGGTGAGCGTCAAACCGCACTCGTACCCGTCCCGCACCTCGGTGGCGTCATCCTTTTCGCGCTTGAGCGACGAAATGGTGACCGACTCCGCAACGACGACGTTGTCACGGAGCAGACGTGCCTTGGCGTTACGACGCATGATGCCCGAGGTGACGAGGCAACCGGCGATGTTGCCGACCTTGGACGACCGGAAGATCGCCCGGATCTCGGCACGGCCGAGCTCCTTCTCCTCGTAGATCGGCTTGAGCATGCCCTTGAGCGCGCTCTGGATCTCGTCGATCGCCTGGTAGATCACCGAGTAGTAGCGGATGTCGACGCCCTCGCGGTTCGCGAGCTCGGTGGCCTTGCCCTCGGCACGCACGTTGAACCCGATGATGATCGCGTCCGATGCCGATGCCAGGTTGACGTTGGTCTCGGTGACACCACCGACACCGCGGTCGATGACCCGCAGCTCCACCTCGTCGTCGATCTCGATCCCCAGCAGGGCCTCCTCCAGCGCCTCGACGGTGCCGGAGTTGTCGCCCTTGAGGATCAGGTTCAGCTGCGAAGTCTCCTTCAACGCTGCATCGAGATCGTCGAGGCTGATGCGCTTGCGCGTCCGTGCGGCCAGCGCGTTGCGCTTACGTGCACTTCGGCGATCAGCGATCTGCCGGGCGATCCGGTCCTCGTCGACGACGAGCAGGTTGTCACCTGCACCGGGCACCGAGGTGAAGCCGATGACCTGGACCGGTCGCGACGGCAGCGCCTCCGCGACGTCCTCGCCGTGCTCGTCGACCATGCGGCGCACGCGGCCGTAGGCATCGCCGGCCACGATCGAGTCTCCGACGCGCAGCGTGCCGCGCTGGATGAGCACGGTGGCCACCGGGCCGCGACCACGGTCCAGATGGGCCTCGATCGCGACGCCCTGGGCCTCCATGTCCGGGTTGGCCCGCAGGTCCAGCGCGGCGTCAGCTGTCAGGATGACCGCTTCGAGCAGGGCGTCGATATTGGTGCCCTGCTTGGCCGAGATGTCGACGAACATGGTGTCGCCACCGAAGTCCTCGGCGACCAGCCCGTATTCGGTGAGCTGGCCACGGATCTTGGCCGGGTCCGCGCCCTCCTTGTCGATCTTGTTGACCGCCACGACGATCGGCACGTCGGCCGCCTGGGCGTGGTTGATGGCCTCCACCGTCTGTGGCATGACGCCGTCGTCAGCCGCGACCACGAGGATCGCGATGTCGGTGGCCTTCGCGCCGCGGGCACGCATGGCGGTGAACGCTTCGTGGCCCGGCGTGTCGATGAAGGTGACCAGTCGCTCGTTGCCGTCCAGTTCGGTAAGGACCTGGTAAGCGCCGATGTGCTGGGTGATGCCGCCGGCCTCGCCCTCGCGGACGGTGGCGTTACGGATCGTGTCGAGCAGTCGGGTCTTGCCGTGGTCGACGTGACCCATGACGGTGACCACAGGGGGACGGAACTCGAGATCGTCCTCGTCGCCCTCGTCCTCGCCGTAGGTGAGGTCGAACGACGACAGCAGCTCGCGGTCTTCGTCCTCCGGGGACACGACCTGCACGACGTAGTTCATCTCGCTGCCGAGCAGCTCGAGCGTCGAATCGTCTACCGACTGGGTCGCAGTGACCATCTCACCGAGGTTGAACAGCGCCTGGACCAGCGAGGCCGGGTTGGCGTTGATCTTGTCGGCGAAGTCGACCAGCGACGCGCCGCGTGGCAGCCGGATGGTCTCGCCGTTGCCGTGCGGCAACCGCACGCCACCGACGACCGGGGCCTGCATGTTCTCGTACTCGGCGCGTTTCGCCCGCTTCGACTTGCGACCTCGGCGGACTGCGCCGCCGGGACGACCGAACGCACCTGCCGCGCCTCCGCGCTGGCCGGGGCGTCCACCGCCACCGCCGCCGGGACGACCGCGGAAACCGCCGCCTGCGGGCGCACCGCCGCCGCCGCCGGCACCGCCGCCGCGGTAGTTACCGCCGCCACCGCCGCCGCCACCGGGACGACCGGCGCCACCGGGAGCCGGCCGAGGACCGCCGCCGGGACGCGGACCGCCACCGGGGCGAGGACCGCCACCGGGACGGGCTCCCTGCGGACGGGGAGGCATGTTGCCGGGCGAGGCGCCGGGCCGCGGGCCGCCGCCGGGGCGGGGTCCGCCTGCGCCGGGAGCTGGGCGGGGACCGCCGGGCCCGGCCTGGGGCCGGGGTGCGGGCCGTTCCACCGGCTGTTGCGACGAGAACGGATTGTTGCCGACGCGCGGGGTTCGCCCGGCGGGCTTGGGGGCCCCGGGGCGGGGGCCGCCGGGACCGGGCCGAGGGCCCGGTGTGGGGCCGGGTGCCGGACCCGGGCGCGGCGCCGCGGACGGCGCGGACGGCGCTGACGGCGCGGAAGCGGCCGCGGGCGGAGCCTGAGCCGGTTGCGGCGCGGCGGGCGGTGCGCTCGGGGTGGGGGCCGCAGGTGCCGCGGGGGCGGCGGGTGCGGCGGGGGCCGGCGCGGCCGGCTGCTGAGCCGCCGGCGCGGACGGTCGGGGACCGGGCCGCGGGCCTGGCTTGACCGGTGCTGCCTGGGCGGAGCCGTTGCTGCTGCTCGCAGAACCAGAGGGCTTGGAGCCGCCGAACGACTCCCTCAATCGGCGGGCGACGGGCGCCTCCACCGTGGACGACGCCGACTTGACGAACTCACCTTGTTCGCTCAGTCGCGCCAGAACTTGCTTACTTGTGACACCGAGTTCCTTAGCCAACTCGTGCACGCGGGCCTTACCTGCCACTACATCTCCTGTCTGAGAGGCGACAGCGGTGGTAGGCGCCGCGCCTCGGGTTAGCTATGACGCATGGTCATCGGGACTTCACGGTGTGCTCATGTTCTTTTCGCTACCTGTTCTCTTGCCCGGGTGCCTCAAGCGTTCCGTATTCCGCGAAACGCTCGACCACCGCGGTGATGTCCGGTGAACCGGTGATCCGGAGCGCTCGGCCGAAGGCTCGCCGGCGAACCGCCTCGTTTAGACACCCTGGATCGGGATGCAGCCATGCACCCCGCCCCGGAAGCCTCTTCGCCTCGTCAACGGTCACGACCCTGGTGTCATTCCCAGGACCCTGCCCGCCGTCGACGGCGACGACCCGAAGCAGATCGGCGGCCAGCTCTCGTCGTCGACATCCGATGCAGGTCCGCACCGGGCCCCCGGAGGGGTTGTCGCTGCTTTTCTGCGTCCGAGCCGATCTCTCGCGCTGGATCACAGCTGAGTCTACCGTCACGATGTCGTCCAAAAGGAAATCGGTCCGCGGCATGGGTCTACGGCAGAACCGGGGCGCGACTCGTTACTGCTCGCCCGCCGCGCCGCGGGCCGCGTCGGACCGCCGCCCGCCGCGACCGGTGTCCGACGCCGCGTCATCGCTGCGGATGTCGATGCGCCAGCCGGTGAGCCGCGCCGCCAGCCGCGCGTTCTGCCCTTCCTTGCCGATGGCCAGCGAGAGCTGGAAGTCCGGGACGATGACACGCGCAGCCTTGGCCACCTCGTCGATCACCGTCACGGACACGACCTTGGCCGGGGACAGCGCGTTGGCAACGAACTTCGCCGGGTCCTCGTCGAAGTCGATGATGTCGATCTTCTCCCCGGACAGCTCGCTCATCACGTTGCGCACCCGCTGGCCCATCGGCCCGATGCACGCCCCTTTGGCGTTGAGTCCCGGCGCGCGCGAGGCCACTGCGATCTTGCTGCGGTGCCCGGCCTCGCGGGCGACGGCGACGATGTCCACCGAGCCGTCGGCGATCTCAGGGACCTCCAGGGAGAAGAGTTTGCGGACCAGATTCGGGTGCGTGCGGGACAAGGTGATCAGGGGTTCGCGCGCCCCACGGGACACGCCGACGACGTAGCACCGCAGCCGGTCGCCGTGTTCGTAGCTCTCCCCCGGTACCTGCTCGGCCGCCGGGATCACCCCCTCGGAGCCCTTCGTCTCGCTGCCCATGCGGACGACGACGAGGCCGCGGGCATTGGCGCGGGCGTCACGCTGGATCACGCCGGCCACGATGTCGCCCTCACGGGCGGAGAACTCTCCGTAGTTCTTCTCGTTCTCCGCGTCCCGCAGCCGTTGCAGGATCACCTGACGGGCTGTGGTCGCCGCGATCCGGCCGAACCCTTCCGGGGTGTCGTCCCACTCGTGCAACACGTTGCCGTCGACGTCGGTCTGCCGCGCCATCACCTTCACGACACCGGTCTTGCGGTCGACGTCGATGCGGGCGTCGGCCTCATGCCCTTCGGTGTGCTTGTAGGCCGTCAGCAGGGCCGACTTGATGGTCTCGACGACCACGTCGACCGAGATTCCCTTGTCGGCCTCGATCGCGTGCAGCGCGGCCATGTCGATGTTCATGATCCACCGTGCCTTCCGGTTTGGCCCGCGAGCTCCAGCTCTTGCGGACTCGGTGGTGAGAATTCCACCTGGACAACAGCTTTGGTGATTTTCTCCCGCGCGACCGCACGCACGGACAGAGCGCGTCGCGGCCTGTCGCGCACTACGACGTCCACGGTGGAGTCGTGCAGTTCACCCAGCCGGCCGGTCAGTGTGGAGCCGTCGGCCAACGTGAGTTCCACCAGCCGCCCCTGGGCGCGGCGGAAATGCGTGTCGGTGCTCAGTGGTCGGTCCACCCCGGGCGAGGTGACCTCCAGCGTGTAGGCCTGCGAGTCGAGATCGTCGAGGAGGGCCGAGGCGGTCCGGGACAGTTCGGCGATTGTGTCGAGGTCGAGACCCTTGTCACCGTCGGCGATCACCGTCACCCGGGGCGGGCGCGCCGCCGCGTCGATCACGACGTCTTCGATGTCGTACCCGGCGCGCGCGAACTCCTCGGCGAGCAAATCGATCACCTGTCGCTGCGACGGCAATCCCGCATACCGCTCCGCCACGGTGAACTCCTCGTCTTGAGTTGTCTCTCGAACTGGTCGAACGGGACCCTACGATACGCCAGGCAGACGGTCCGAAGAACGAAAGTGCCACCTCCGCGGGCCTGTGCGGGAGACGTCGGGCTCGTCGCCACAGGGCGCAATGGCAGGATGTGGCACGTGCCGAGCCGCCCGCCGACCCTGCGCCGCCGTCAGGTGCTGGCCGGGCTCGCCCTCCTGCCCGCCGTCGCGGCGGCCGCATGTGGCGCTCCGCCACCCCCGCCGGATCTCGACGACCTCACCACCGCACTGGACCGGGCCCGCGCCGACAGTCGGCTCGCCGGCCAGGCGGCCGCCGCGCTGCGCGGCCGCGCCGCGGCAACGCTGGCCGAGATCGCGCACTTGCGCACCGCTCACGAACAGGCCCTCTCCGACGAGATCGTCCGGCTGACCGGCGCGGCCGCGCCGAGTACCGGCGTGACGGTGACGACGTCGGCGAGCCCGGCGGCGGGCACCCCCGAGCCACCGCCGCCGAACGCCGACGACGTCGTCGGGTCGTTGCGCGCGTCGGCCGACAGCGCATCGCACTCCGCGGCGACGCTGTCGGGCTACCGCGCCGGATTGCTCGCCTCGATCGCCGCGGCCTGCACGGCCGCCTACACCGTGGCACTGGCCTCCCCCGGCGGTGCCGGGTGACATCTCCGACGCCGAGTCCTACTCAGGGCCCGACCACACGTCCCGCCGACCCCGCTCTGGGCGCGCTGTTCGACGCGGTCGCCGTCGAACACGCGACGATCTACGGATACGGGTTGGTGTCGGCGCACTCCACCCCGGAGGACAACAGTCTGGTCGCCGGCGCGATGGCCGAACACCGGGCTCGGCGCGAGGCCGCGATCAAGTTGCTCGAGGACACCGGGGGCGCCGTGCCGCTGCCAGCGGCGGGCTACTCGATGCCCTCGGAAGTCGACACCCCCACCCAGGCAGCCTCGCTCGCAGTACGCATGGAAGACGACGCCGCGACCGCGTGGCGGGCGGTCGTCGAGCAGGCGACCGACGAGAAAGTGCGCGCGTTCGGTGTGGCCGCGATGCTCGAAACCGCGGTCACCGCCGCGCGATGGCGCGGTGTCGTCGGGACGACACCTGTCACGGTGCCGTTCCCCGGCGGTACCGAGTAGCAGCTAGCGGATCGCTGCGAGGATCTCCTCGGACGCCGAGCCCGCGGGGACATCGCGCTTGTCACCGCTGAACCGGTCCCGCAGTTCCACGACGCCGTCGGCCCAGCCGCGACCGACCACGACGATCCACGGCACACCGAGCAGTTCGGCGTCCTTGAACTTGACCCCCGGTGACGCGGTCCGGTCGTCGAGCAGTACGTCGACGCCGCGGAGGTCCAGATCGGCGGCCAATTCCGTTGCCCCGGCGCGCGCCTCGGCGTCCTTGTTCGCGATCACCACGTGCACGTCGAACGGCGACACCGACGACGGCCACCGCAACCCCAGTTCGTCGTGTTGCTGCTCGGCGATCACCGCCACCAGCCGGGACACCCCGATCCCGTAGCTGCCCATCGTCAGGCGCACCGGTTTGCCGTCCTCGCCGAGCACGTCGGCAGTGAATGCGTCGGCGTACTTGCGGCCGAGCTGGAACACGTGGCCGATCTCGATCCCGCGGGCGGCCACCAGCGGGCCCGCCCCGTCCGGCGACGGATCCCCCTCCCTCACCTCGGCGGCCTCGATCGTGCCGTCGGCGACGAAATCGCGCCCCGCGACCAGGTCGACGACGTGCTTGCCGACCTCGTCGGCGCCGGTGATCCACGCGGTGCCGTCCACCACACGGGGATCGACCAGATAGCGAACCCCGTTGGCCAGCAACCCTTTCGGACCGATGTACCCCTTCTTCAGGAACGGGTACTTCGCGAAGTCCGCGTCGTCGAGCATCGCGAACTCGGCCGGCTCCAGTGCCGCGCCGAGGCGCTTCTCGTCGACCTCGCGGTCCCCGGGCACGCCGACGGCCAGCAACTCCCAGTCACCGCCGGGCACACGGATTTTCATCAGGACGTTCTTCAGGGTGTCGGCCGCCGTGACGGTGCGCCCCAGGTCGGCGGAGTTGGCCCAGTCGACCAGTGTCGCGATCGTCGGGGTGTTTCCGGTCTCGTACACCGTCGCCTCGGGAAGCCCGTCGAAGGGGATCGACTCGGGAACCGCCGTGACGACGGCCTCGACGTTGGCCGCGTAGCCGGACTCGACACACCGCACGTAGGTGTCCTCACCGACCTCGCTCTCGGCGAGGAATTCCTCAGAGGCGCTGCCGCCCATCGCCCCGGACACCGCGGACACGATCACGTAGCGGACCGCGAGGCGGGCGAAGATCCGCTGATATGCCTCTCGGTGCGCGTGGTAGGCCTTTTTCAGACCGTCTTCGTCGATGTCGAACGAGTACGAGTCCTTCATCAGGAACTCGCGGCCCCGCAGGATGCCGGCGCGGGGACGCGCCTCGTCGCGGTACTTGTTCTGGATCTGGTAGAGCCGCAGCGGAAAGTCCTTGTACGACGAGTACTCACCCTTGACGGTCAGGGTGAACATCTCCTCGTGGGTGGGGCCCAGCAGGTAGTCGTTGTCGCGCCGGTCCTGCAATCGGAACAACGTGTCGCCGTACTCGGTCCAGCGGTTGGTGGTCTCGTAGGGCGCGCGCGGCAGCAGCGCCGGGAACAGGATCTCCTGTCCGCCAATGGCGTTCATCTCGTCGCGGACGATCGCCTCGATCCTGCGAAGCACCTTGAGCCCGAGGGGCAGCCAGCTGTAGAGCCCGGGACCGACCGGCCGGACGTAGCCGGCCCTGATCAGCAGCTTGTGGCTCGGCACTTCGGCGTCGGCCGGGTCGTCGCGCAGTGTGCGCAGGAACAGCTCGGACATGCGGGTGATCACAGCCGACCACCTTAGGCCACTTTTGCGACGGCCTGCCTAGAGCTCCCCCGCCTCCACGGCTTCCCTGGTCTCTCGGGCCCGGGCGATGTCGCGCGCCGGGTAGCCGATGAACAGCGCCGCGACGCCGACGAGGATCGCGATCGCAGCCACCCACAGCAGCGCGTAGGTGTACCCGTGACCAAGGGCGTCGAGCTGCGCGGGTGTCATGGCCGTGACCGAGCCGGTGGTGCCTCCCAGGTACAGCGTGCGGGAGACCTGCACGGCCTGGACCACCACGAGGACCAGCGGACCGCCGAGGTTGAACACCATCAACGTGACCGACGACAGCGAGCCGATCCGACGGGCGGGAACGTTGGCCAGCAGACACAGCGGCAGGATCACCGAGATCACGCCGATGCCGAGCCCGCCCACCACGACGGGCACGAACAGGTCGGGGAAGTAGGGCACGAATCGGTCCAGCGTCGAGCCGTAGAGCATGGCCAGCAGCACCAGCACGCCTCCGCCGAGGATCACCCAGCGCGGCGCGATCCGGGGTGCGACATAGGTCGCGATCACGTTGCCGACGACGAAAGCGGCCGCGAACGGCAGGAAGCTGATGCCGGCCCGCAGCGGCGAGTACCCGAGGACATCCTGGACGAGCAGGCCGATCATCACCGACAACGTGAGCATGACGCCGCCGGCCAGGAAGTACGCCACGAACGACGCGATGCGGTGCCGGCTGTCGAAGATCGACAGCGGCACGAGCGGATTGTCCGCACCGCGCTCGTCGAGCACGAACGCGACGAGAAAGACGACGGCGGCCACCGCGGCGCCGATCACCCACGGATCGCCCCAACCCAGCGCCGGGCCCTGGGTGAAGACCAGCACCGCCGATGTACAGGCCAGCGTGGCCAGCAGCGCACCGGTGATGTCGAGCTTGATGCGCTCGAGGTGGGTCTCGGTCAGCCGGAACACCGCGATCGCAATGATCGCCACCCCGATCGGCACGTTGACCAGGAACGCCAGCCGCCACGAGATGCCCGTGACGGCGCCCCCGAGCACCAGCCCCAGGACAGAGCCGAGGCCCTGCATGGCCGCGGAGACGGCGAGCGCGCGGTTGCGTGGCTCTCCGACGGCGTAGGTCGTCGCGATGAGCGCCAGACCCGTCGGGGCGGCCACCGCCGCGCCGATGCCCTGCACCGCGCGGGCGATGACGAGCGTGGCCTCGTCGTTGGCCAGCCCGCAGATCAGCGATGCGATCGTGAACACGCCGACTCCGGACAGGAACGCCCGCTTGTGGCCGATGGCGTCACCGATGCGCCCGCCGAGCAGCAGCAGACCACCGAAGGCCAGCACGTAAGCGGTGATCACCCAGCTCTTGCCCGCATCGGAGAGGCCGAGGTCGGCCTGCATGCGCGGCAGAGCGACGATCACGATGGTCCCGTCGAGGGTGGCCATCAGCTGCATGCCGGTGATCGCGACGATCGCGATGCCCAACGAGGACGCCAGCGGGGCCCGGGAGGACATGGTTCGCCACCCTACCGGTGCGACTTCGGCGTGTTGGTCGTCGCTGTGCGACGGTCAGCACGCCGTAATCGCGCTGGAGCTAAAGCTCTCCGGCGTCGATCGCGTCCTTGACTTCCTGCGCGTGCGCCACCTGCTCGGCGGTGTACCCGATGAACAGCGCCACCGCGCCGACGATCACCGCGACTGCCGCCACCCACAGCAGACCGTAGGTGTAGCCCTGGTCGAGAGCGTGCAGCTGCACGGCGTTCATGTCCTTGACCGGGCCGTTGGTGCCGCCCAGGTACAGCGTGCGGGACGTGATGACCGCCTGGATGATCGCGAGCACGACCGGCCCGCCGAGGCTCTGCAGCATCAGTGCGATCGCCGATACCGGACCGATCTGATCGAACCCGACGCCGGCGATCGCCGACACCGTCAGCGGCACCACGATCATGCCGATCCCGAAGCCGCCGATCGTGATGGGCAGCACCAGGTTCGGGAAGTAGGGAATGTTGGCGTCCAGCGTCGAGCCGTAGAGCATCGCCGCCAGCACCAGGATGCCGCCGCCGATGACCAGCACGCGGGGCGGGAACTTCGACACCAGCGCCGACGACACGCCGAGTCCGATGCCCAGGGCGATGACGAACGGGATGAACCCGACGCCCGCCTTCAGCGCGCTGTAGCCCATGATGTCCTGCACGTAGAGCCCGATCAGCACGGTCAGCGTGAACATCACGCCGCCGGCGAGGAAGATCGCCGCGAAGGTCGACAGCCGGTTGCGGTCGCGGAACAGCTCGAACGGCACGACGGGGTTCTCGGCGGTGCGCTCCACCCACAGGAAGGTCAGGCCGCAGGCCATCGCCACGACACCGGAGCCGATGGTGATCGGCGAGACCCAGCCGGCCTCCGGACCCATCGAGAACGCGAACACCGCGGCGGTGCAGCCCATCGTGGCCAGAAGTGCCCCGGTGGCGTCGAGCTTGAGCCGTTCACGGTGGGTCTCGCGCAGTGTGGTGCGGGCCAGGTGGATCATGACCAGGCCGATCGGCACGTTGATCAGGAACGCCCAGCGCCACGACACCTCGGTCAGCGCGCCACCGACGATCAGCCCCATCACAGAGCCGACGCCGGTCATCGCCGCGAAGATCGCCGTGGCGGCGTTGCGCGCCGGACCCTTCGGGAACGTGGTCGCGATCAATGCCAGCGCGGTCGGGGAGGCGATCGCCGCCCCGACGCCCTGCAGCAGCCGGGCGATCACCAGGGTCGCTTCGTTCCAAGCCAGCCCGCACAGGATGGAGGCGATGGTGAACAGAGCGACACCGACGACGAAGGTCCGCTTGCGCCCGATCACGTCACCGAGGCGGCCACCGAGGAGCATCAGGCCGCCGAAGGTCAACACGTAGGCGGTGATCACCCAGCTGCGTCCTGCGTCGGAGAGGCTCAGCTCGTCCTGGATCTTGGGAAGCGCGACGATCGCGACCGTGCTGTCCATCGTCGCGAGAAGCTGCATGCCGCCGATGGCGATGACCGCGGCGATGAAGCGCCGCGACGGCAGCCAGGCCGGCGTCTTGGGGGATCGTGAGCCACCGGCTCCGTCCGCAGCCGCGCTGATGCGGGCCGGTACGGCCTTGTTGGCGCCCCGCCCCTTGCCTTCAGCATCTCGAGAGATGGCGGCACGCTCTGCGTCATTGAGAGCCGTCATAACGAGTTACCTTACAGTACTCTTAATATCTCTTTAGGCCGCGAAGGCCGCCACGGCACCGATCACGATGATCGCGGGGGGCCGAATTCCTTCGGATCGGATGCGTTCCGGTGCGTCCGCGAGGGTCGCCCGCAAACTTCTTTGTGCCGACGTCGTTCCATGCTGCACCACGAGCACCGGCGTATCCGCAGGTCGTCCGCCGTCGAGCAGGACTTTGGCGAAAAGCTCGATCCGTTCGACTGCCATCAGCAAAACAATTGTGCCGTGGAGAGCGGCGAGCGCATCCCAATTGACTAACGATTCGGGGTGGTCGGGCGCAACGTGGCCGCTGACCACCACGAACTCGTGCGTCATCGCCCGGTGAGTGACCGGGACACCAGCCAACGCGGGCACCGCTATGGCACTGGTCACACCCGGCACGATCGTCACCGGAATGCCGGCATCCGCGCACGCGATCACCTCTTCGTAGCCGCGTGCGAACACGAACGGATCGCCGCCCTTGAGGCGGACCACGAACTTGCCCTGTTTGGCGCGATCGATGAGGACCTCGTTGATGGCCTCCTGCGCCATCGCGCGCCCGTAGGGGATCTTGGCGGCGTCGATGACCTCGACGTCCGGGGACAGCTCGGCGAGCAGATCCTGCGGCGCGAGCCGGTCGGCCACGACGACGTCGGCGTGGGCGAGCAACCGGCGGCCGCGCACGGTGATCAGCTCCGGGTCACCGGGACCTCCCCCGACCAGTGCGACTCCGCCGGCGACCACGCCGGGCGCGTCGGCCGCGATCACGCCCTGCTGCAGCGCCTCGTGGATCGCCGAGCGGATGGCCGCCGAGCGGCGGTGCTCTCCACCGGCCAGCACGCCCACCGACAGGCCTTCGTACTCGAACGTGGCCGGGGTGACGGCGGTACCTTCCACGGCGATGTCGGCCCGGACGCAGAACACGCGGCGGCTCTCCGCCTCGGCGACGATGGCGGCATTGACATCGGGATCGTCGGTGGCCGCGATCACATACCAGGCACCTTCCAGATCTCCGTCACGAAAAGGCCGCAGCGTCAGCGTGATTCCCTCGATCGCCTCGACCGCGGGGGTGGCAGCGACGGTGATGACGTGCACGTCGGCCTCGGAGGCCACCAGCAGGGGCAGGCGTCGCTGGGCGACCGTGCCGCCTCCCACCACGACGACCTTCTTGCCGGCCAGGCGCAGGCCCACCAGATAGGCGTTGTCGGTCACCCGGCGAGCTTAGAGCGTGCCGCCGCACGGACGAAGCGGGCGATGGCTTCTGGATGTGCAGCCGGATGGATGTGCAGATACCCCGCGTGCACACCCGCCCGGACCGCACCGTCGTCGACCATCGCGCCCGTCCGGCCTCGGTAGCGCCAGGCGGGCTGCCGGTCTGGCGCGTAATGCATTGCGGTGCGGTGGAATTCGTGCCCGACGGCGCGATCGCCGATGCGGTGCAGCGACGAGTCGGTGACAGCCACCGCGTCTCGGTATCCCAGGGTCAGCGATGGCGTGAACGACGCCGAGCCGTTGATCACACCGCACATGGGATGCCCGTCGAGATCGTCGGCCAGGTAGGTCAGACCGGCGCACTCGGCGTGGATCGGGGCACCCGAATCGGCCAGCGCGGCGACCTGTTCACGCGCCGCATGATTCGCGGAGAGCTCCGGGCCGAACTCCTCCGGGAAGCCGCCGGGGATGACGAGTGCCGCCGTGTTCGGAGGCAGCGGCTCGGTGAGGGGGTCGAAGGCGACGACGTCTGCGCCTGCCGCGCTGAGCAGTTCGGTGTGCTCTGCGTAGGTGAACGTGAACGCGCGACCTGCGGCCAGCGCAACGGTGACCGGTGGTCCCGCGGGTTCGCAGACGTGCGGGGTCCACGGGTCATCGGGGACATCGCTGCGGGCAGCCGCGACGACGGCGGCGAGATCGACGTGCCGGGCGATCAGCTCCGCCATCGCGTCGACCGCGGCCCCCGCCTGCCGGCCGTGCTCGATCGCGGTCACCAACCCGAGGTGGCGCGACGGGACCGCGAGCTCGTCGGTCCGCGGGACGGCGCCCAACACGGCGATGCCGGCCTGCTCGCATCCCTGGCGTAGCACCGCCTCGTGGCGGTCAGAGCCCACGCGGTTGAGGATCACGCCGACGAGGCGCACCGAATTGTCGAAGGTGGCGAAGCCGTGCACCAGCGCGCCCACGCTGTGGCTCTGTCCGCGGGCGTCGACGACGAGGATCACGGGGGTGCCGAGCAGTCCCGCCACATGGGCGGTGGAGCCGCGCGCAGCCCCGGCCGCCGGCGCGTCGCTGATGCGCCCGTCGAAGAGGCCCATCACGCCTTCGACGACGGCGATGTCGGAGTCGGCACTGCCGTGTCGGTAGAGCGGCCCGATGAGGTGGTCACCGACGAGCACGGGATCGAGGTTGCGGCCGGGCCGACCTGCGGCCAGCCCGTGATAGCCCGGGTCGATGAAATCGGGGCCGACCTTGAACGGGGCGACGCGATGCCCGGCCCGCCTCAGTGCGCCGATGAGCCCGGTCGCGATCGTGGTCTTGCCGCTGCCGGAAGCCGGCGCGGCGATGACGATCCCCGGGGTACTCACCACTCGGAACCCCGTCTGTCGTGGTTCGCTGCGCTCACCACTCGGAACCCCGTCTGTGGTGGTTCGCTGCGCTCACCACTCGGAACCCCCGTCTGTCGTGGTTCGCTGCGCTCACCACTCGATTCCTCGCTGGCCCTTGCGGCCCGCGTCCATCGGATGCTTGACCTTGGCCATCTCGGTGACCAGATCGGCGGCATCGAGCAGTGCGGCCGGGGCGTCGCGCCCGGTGATCACCACATGCTGCGTGCCGGGCCGCGACGCCAGCACGTCGACGACCTCGGCCACGTCGACCCACCCCCACTTCAGCGGATAGGTGAACTCGTCGAGCACATAGAAGTCGTGGCGCTCCTCGGCGAGCCGCCGCACGATCTCGGCCCAGCCCTCGGCGGCCGCGGCGGCGTGGTCCTCCTCGGAGCCGGCCTTACGCGACCACGACCAGCCCGCACCCATCTTGTGCCACTCGACGGGTCCGCCGACTCCACGTTCTGCATGCACCCGCCCGAGTTCGCACAGCGCCGTTTCCTCCCCCACCTTCCACTTGGCGCTCTTGACGAACTGGAACACCGCCACGTCGAAGCCCTGGTTCCAGGCCCGAAGCGCCATCCCGAACGCCGCGGTGGACTTGCCCTTGCCCGCACCGGTGTGCACTGCGAGCAGCGGCGCGTGGCGGCGGGCCCGCGTGGTCAATCCGTCGCGGGGTACAGCCACGGGCTGACCCTGAGGCATCGCATTCCCTTCTCAGGCCGCGGCCTGTGTCTTGACCACAGCGGTCAATGCGTCGGCGCGCAACTGATCCAGCCGCACCGCCGGCGCCAGCAGCCGCCGCGCCAGATCTTCGGCCAAACCCAAACGAACGTAGGAGGTTTCGCAGTCCACCACGACGGCAGACGCGCCCTCGGCCACCAATCGTGCTGCTGCTGTGGCCGTACGGCCCAGCGGATCGGGACCGCCGGTCGCCCGCCCGTCGGTGAGTACCACCACCAGGCTGCGGCGCGCCCGGTCCCGCGTCCGTTCCCGGACCACCATGTCGCGCGCGGCGAGCAACCCCTGCGCCAGCGGCGTCCGCCCCCCGGTGTCGAATCGCGCGAGCCGCGTGCTGGCCACGTAGACCGACGACGTCGGCGGCAGCAGCACCCGGGCATCCTGGCCGCGGAACGTGATGACGGCGACCTTGTCACGACGCTGGTAGGCGTCACGCAGCAGCGACAGCGTGGCGCCGCTGACCGCCGACATCCTGTCGCGCGCGGCCATCGAGCCCGACGCGTCGACGACGAAGATCACCAGGTTGCCCTCGCGGCCCTCACGCACCGCGCGCCGCAGATCGTCGGGGCCGGGTCGCAGCCGGCCCTGCCCGCGGTGGCGACCGGCGGCCGCGAGCAGCGTGCCGAACACGTGCATACCGTGGCCGGCTTGCGGGTCGGTGGTCGCGGCGACGACGGTTCCGGTGCGGTTGCGGGCCCGCGAACGACGCCCGGGCGCACCGTCACCGACACCGGGAACCACCAGTGCCTTGGTCCGGAACGCTGCCGAGGGCGCCGCGCTGGGCCGGGTCGGTGGCGGTGAAACCGCTTGCGGCGCAGCGTCTTCGGCGCCATCGGACGATGAGGTCTGCCCGCCGCCGGGCGGGTCGGGATCCGGCTCGGGTCGGGACTCCTCGGCGGCCTCGCCGGCCTGAGCCATTGCGTCGTCGAGCCGACCCTCGTCGAGCCCGGGGTCGTCGAACGGATCGCGACGGCGGCGATGCGGCAGCGCCAGTTCCGCCGCCACGCGCACGTCCTGCTCGGCGACCTCGGCCGCGCCGCGCCACGCGGCGTGGGCCACCGCGGTGCGCGCCACCACCAGGTCGGCGCGCATCCCGTCGACGTCGAATGCCGCGCAGAGTGCGGCGATGCGCCGTAGTTCGCTGTCGGGCAACACCACATCGCCCACTCGGGTCCGCGCGTCGGCGATGTGGCGGGCCAGCTCGGTGTCGGCGTCGGCGTAGCGCGCGGCGAAGGAGGCGGGGTCGGCTTCGTAGGCCAGCCGCTGACGGATCACCTCTGCGCGGACGTCGACGTCGCGGGAGGCCATGACGTCGACGGTCAGCCCGAACCGGTCGAGCAGCTGCGGGCGCAGTTCTCCCTCTTCGGGATTCATCGTGCCGATCAACACGAAGCGCGCCTCGTGGCTGTGGGAGACCCCGTCGCGTTCGACATGCACCCGGCCCATCGCGGCCGCGTCGAGCAGGACGTCGACGAGGTGATCGTGCAGCAGGTTGACCTCGTCGACGTAGAGCACACCACGGTGCGCCCGGGCCAGCAGTCCCGGCGAGAAGGCGTGCTCACCGTCGCGCAGCACCTTCTGCAGGTCCAGCGACCCCACCACCCGGTCTTCGGTCGCCCCGATCGGCAGCTCGACGAGATGTCCACCCGGATGGGCACTGTCGCCGCCCGCGGCGCGGAATGACTGCGTCAGCACCTGCGCCAGACCCCGCACCGCAGTCGATTTCGCGGTGCCCTTCTCGCCGCGAATCAGCACGCCGCCGATGTCGGGGCGTACCGCGCACAACACCAGCGCCAGCTTCAGGCGATCGTGGCCGACCAGTGCGCTGAACGGGTAGAGCTGTTCTGTCACGGCTTGACCATCGGAACGTGGGGAATCCCGTCGTCGAGGAATTCGTCTCCGTCGCGGACGAATCCGTGCCTGCCGTACATCTCCTCCAGATACGTCTGGGCGTTGATGTGACAGGGATAGTCGCCGACCTCGGCAAGCGCTGCGGTCAGCAACCGCGCAGTGTGCCCGTGTCCGCGATCGGAGCGTTTGGTGCACACCCGCCCGATGCGGAAGGCCTTGTGCCCGGCCGGATGTTCCTCCATCAGGCGCAACGTCGAAATCACTTGCCCCTCGGTGTTTTCCAACCAAAAATGGCGCGTCTCGCTGAGCAAGTCACGGCCGTCGAGCTCGGGATAGGGCGTCGCCTGCTCCACGACGAACACCTCCACCCGCAGCTTGAGGAGCTCGTAGAGCGTGGCGGCGTCGAGATCCTTGGCCCAGCTCCGTCGCAACGCCGCGGTCATCGGCACCGGACCGTCACACGGTCGCCGCGGTCGGGGAATGCTCGGTACCCGCCGACGACACATCGGGTGCGGTCTCGGGCAGCGCACCCGCGGGCTTGTCGAGCTTGAGCACCTTGGTGCCGCGCGCCCAGATCTCTTCGAACAGCTTGGGTTCGGTGGACAGTTGGGCGCCCAGCGACGGGACCATGGCCTTGATCGTGGGCAGCCATGCCTGGTAGCGGTCGCCGAAGCACCGCGACATCACCTCGAGCATCGCGGGCACCGCAGTGGACGCCCCCGGCGACGCGCCGAGCAAGCCGGCGATGCTGCCGTCGGCCGCCGAGAGCACGGTGGTGCCGAACTCGAGCACCCCGCCCTTGCCCTTGGCCTTGCGGATCACCTGCACCCGCTGTCCCGCGATGTCGAGTTCCCAGTCCGAATTCTTGGCGCTCGGCGCGAACTCCCGCAGTGCGTCGACACGTGCCGATTCGCTGAGCAGCAGCTGACCGATCAGGTAGCGCAGCAAGCCCATCTCGGTGAGCCCGACCCCGAGCATCGAGACCAGGTTGTCCGGTTTGACCGACAGCGGCAGATCTGTGATCTTGCCCTGCTTGAGGAACTTCGGGGACCAGCCGGCGAACGGCCCGAACAGCAGCCACGAGCGACCGTTGATCACCCGGGTGTCCAAGTGCGGCACCGACATCGGCGGTGCACCCAGAGGCGGCAGTCCGTACACCTTGGCCTGGTGGCGCGCGGTGAGGTCGGCGTTGCCGCTGCGCAGCCACTGACCGCCGACCGGGAATCCGCCGAAGCCCTTGGCCTCCTTGATGCCCGCCTTCTGCAGCAGCGGCAACGCGCCACCGCCGGCGCCGACGAACACGAAGCCCGCGTTGAACTTCCGCTTCTGGCCGGTGCGGCGGTTGACGACCTTGACCGTCCACCGCCCGTCCGAGCCCTGGTCGAGGTCGGTGACGCTGTGGCCGAACAGCGTCGACATGCCCTTCTTGGCGCCGAAGCCGATCAGCTGCCGAGACAGCGAGCCGAAGTCGACGTCGGTACCGTCCTGGGTCCAGTTCAGGCCGACGGGCTCGGAGAAGTCGCGCCGCTCGGCCATCAACGGCAGCCTGCGCACGAACTCGTCGCGGTCGTCGATGAACTCCATCGTCGAGAACAGCGGGTTGCTCACCAGTGCGTCGTGCCGGGCCTTCAGGTACTTCACGTTGTCCTCGCCCTGCACGAAGCTGACGTGCGGAATGGGATTGAGGAAGCTGCGCACGTCGGGGATCACGCCGTTCTCGACGGCGTAGGTCCAGAACTGGCGCGACACCTGGAACTGCTCGTTGACGTTGACGGCCTTGCTGATGTCGATGCTGCCGTCCGGACGCGCCGGGGTGTAGTTCAACTCACACAGCGCCGAGTGGCCGGTACCGGCGTTGTTCCACGGGTCGCTGCTCTCGGCCGCCGCGCCGTCGAGGCGCTCGACGAGCGTGATCGACCAATTGGGTTCCACCAACCGCAGCAGCGCCGACAGGGTCGCGCTCATGATCCCTGCTCCAACCAGCAGGACGTCGGTCTTCTCCGCTTCAGACACCAACTCGATCGGCCCTTCGTGGTCGCGTCCCCGTTGCTCACGGCTTACCTGCGTTCAGGTTATCCCGCCGCGCGCAGCCGCAACCCTCCGACCACCTCGCCCACTATGGTGGCTGTCGTGTCCGGATGGCAGCCCGACGTTCTGTCCGGGTACTGGCAGACCACCTTCGCGCTGGGTCCCGACCCCGACGGAGAGGGCGATCTGGAAGCCACCCTGGTACGCCGAGGTGCCGCCGATCCGGCGGCACGCCAGGCCGTGCTGATGGTGCACGGTTTCACCGACTACTTCTTCAACACCGAGTTCGCCGACCACCTGGCCGCCCGCGGCATCGCGTTCTATGCCATCGACCTGCACAAATGTGGCCGCTCGCACCGGCAGGGCCAGACCCCGCACTTCACCACCGACCTCGCCCGCTACGACACCGAGCTCGAGCGTGCACTGACAACGATCGTCGACGAGACCTCGGCCACCGTTCTGATCTCCGGCCATTCGGCCGGTGGGCTGGTGGTCTCGCTGTGGCTCGACCGGCGCCGCCGTCGTGACGCGCAGCCGGTCGTCTCGGGGCTGCTGCTCAACAGCCCCTGGTTCGACCTTCAGGGACCCGCGATCCTGCGCTCTCCTCCGACCACGGCAGCACTTCGCACGTTGGGACGATGGCGCACGCGAACCGTGGTCCGGCGCCCCACCGAGGGCGGCTACGGGACCACGCTGCACCGCGACTATGCCGGCGACTTCGACTACGACCTGACGTGGAAACCCGTCGGCGGATTCCCGGTGACTCTCGGCTGGATTCGAGCGATCCGCCGCGGACAGGCACAGCTGCACCGCGGACTCGACGTCGGCGTGCCCAACCTGATCCTGCGGTCGGACCGCAGCGTGCGCGAGGTTCCCGACACCGAGCTCATCCAACGCGGCGACGCGGTGCTCGACGTCGCCCAGATCGCCCGCTGGGCCGGCTGTGTCGGCAACCGCAGCACGGTGGTGCCGATCGCCGACGCCAAGCACGACGTGTTCCTGTCGCTGTCCGAACCCCGGCGCGTGGCCTATCGCGAGTTGGATCGCTGGCTCGACTGGCACTCAGAAGAGGGAGAAACCCATGGCTGACTTCGACATCGCAATCATCGGCACCGGCTCGGGCAACAGCATCATCGACGACCGCTACGTCGACAAGAAGGTTGCGATCTGCGAGCAGAACATGTTCGGCGGAACCTGCCTCAATGTCGGCTGCATTCCCACCAAGATGTTCGTCTACGCCGCCGAGGTGGCCGAACAGATCAAGCAGGCATCGACATTCGGCATCGACGCACACGTGGAGGGGGTGCGCTGGCCCGACATCGTCTCCCGTGTGTTCGGCCGCATCGATCCGTTGTCGGCCGGCGGCGAGCAGTACCGGCGGTCGTCCCCGAACGTCGAGGTGTTCAGCAGCCACACCCGATTCGCCGAATCCACAGGCGGCCGCACCGATCCCGATGGCTATCGGCTGCGCACCGACGACGGTGACGAGTTCACCGCCGAGCAGGTGGTGATCGCCGCGGGCGCCCGGGCCACCGTGCCACCGGCGATCACCGAGTGCGGGGTGGCCTACCACACCAGCGACACCATCATGCGGATCTCCGAGCTGCCCGAACACATCGTGATCGTCGGAGGCGGTTATGTCGCAGCCGAATTCGCGCACATCTTCTCATCGCTGGGGTCGCGGGTGACGATCGTGCTGCGCGGCACGACGATGCTGACGCACTGCGACGACACGATCTGTGAGCGGTTCACCGATCTCGCGGGAAAGAAGTGGGAGATCCGCAGCCGCCGCAACATCGCGCACGGATCCTCGGACGACTCCGGGGTGACGCTGACGCTCGACGACGGCGCCACGGTGCACGCGGACACCCTGCTGATCGCGACGGGCCGGGTGCCCAACGGCGACCTCCTCGACGCGCATCACGCCGGTGTGGACGTGGTCGACGGGCGCGTCACCGTCGATGAGTACCAGCGCACCACCGCCCGCAACATCTTCGCCCTCGGCGACGTGAGCTCGCCGTTCCAGCTCAAGCACGTCGCCAACCACGAGGCCAGGGTGGTGAAGCACAACCTGCTGCAGGACTGGGACGACACCGAGAACCTGATGCCGGTCAATCACCGCAACGTGCCGTCTGCGGTGTTCACCGATCCCCAGATCGCCAGCGTCGGATTGACCGAAAACGAGGCGCGCGCAGCGGGTTACCGCATCCGATCCAAGGTGCAGGACTACGGTGACGTCGCCTACGGCTGGGCGATGGAGGACTCCACCGGCTTCGCGAAGCTCATCGTCGACGACGACAGCGGACTGTTGCTCGGTGCACACATCATGGGACACCAGGCGTCCTCGATCATTCAGCCGATCATTGGCGCGATGGCCTTCGACCTGCCGGCCCAGGAGGTGGCTCGCAGCCAGTACTGGATTCACCCGGCGTTGCCCGAGGTGATCGAGAACGCGCTGCTGGCCCTGTGCGGTGAGCCGCCGTGGCCGCCCTCGAGGAGACACTAGCCAGCTCACGCGGCTGCGCGCAGGTATCCGCGGTCGGCTGCGACGTCGACGAGGAGCCGGCGCAGTGTGTTGCGCCCCCGGTACACCCGCGACATCACCGTGCCCACCGGGATGTCGAGGATCTCGGCGATCTCCCGGTGCGGCAGCCCCTCCACGTCGGCGTAATACACGGCCAACCGCTGGTCTTCGCGGAGCTGACCGAGTGCGTGGCGTACCTCGTCGTCGCCGAGCGCCGTCAGGGCCGCGAGTTCGGCTGACGGCAACCCCGTCGACGAGTGGGCCGCCTGCGCTGCGACCTGCGCGTCGGTGACGCTCTCGGAGAGCAGCTCCGCCGGCCGGCTCTGCGCCCTGCGATAGGACGAGATCCAGGTGTTGGTGAGGATGCGCAGCAACCAGGCGCGGATGTTGGTGCCGTCCTGATAGTGGTGAAACGCCGCGTAGGCCTTCAGCATCGTCTCCTGCACCAGGTCTTCGGCGTCGGCGGTGGTGGCGGTGTGACGGCGAGCCGCCCGGTAGAGGGTGTCGAGCAGGGGCAGAGCGTCGCGCTCGAAGCGCTCAAGGTGCGGGTCTGTCGTCATCACCGTGGTCCTCCACATCGATTGCCGGCCAGATGATTCCGGCCTCCTGATGTCCAATCTAGGAGCCGCCCGCCGTACCGCCAGGTGTTCATAGCGAACACACAACATGTGTATCGGGTATGAAAGACGCTCTGACAGATCAGCTTTCGGACGACACGCGACGCTGCTGCACCGTCAGCGCGCCGGGTCCGGTGGCGACGAAGAGCAGGAAGATGAAGCAGTACAGCACCGCCGTCTCTCCGCCGTTGACCAACGGCCAGAAGGCGTCGGGGAAGTGCATCCAGAAGTACGCGACCGCCATCATCCCCGAAGCGACGAATGCCGCAGCGCGGGTGAACAACCCGAGTGCGATGAGGCTGCCGAGCACCACTTCCAGAACGCCGGCCCACCACGCCGGCCAGGTACCCAGCGGAACGGGTTGGCCCTGTGGCCATCCGAACAGCTTCGCCACGCCGTGCATGGCGAACAGGAGCGCGACGACGATTCGAAAGGCCCCGAAGGCCACCGCGGACTGGTTGGTGATCCGGGTTTCGAGCGTGTTGGTGCTCATGGTGATGAAGTCCTCCCCTGTGATTGGGCGCGATTGCATGACTCGGCCGGCGACCATTGGCGGCCACTGCCATCGTCAACGCCCCGGCGGACCGCGCACCGGACTCATAGGCGATTCATAGGTGGCGAGGAAGTTATGAGGACTCTATGAACCGTGATGCCTTCCGTCGGATTCCCGCGACAATGGACCGATGACGTCTGCACCGCTCGAGGGCAGCGGGCCGCGCCGCGCAATCCTGGGCAAGCTGCCGCGCTTGTCGCGCCCCGACGGGTCCCCGATCCGCGTGCTGCTTGTCGACGATGAGCGCGCCCTGACCAATCTGGTCCGTATGGCTCTGAAGTACGAAGGCTGGGACATCGAGGTGGCTCACGATGCCGCGGAGGCGGTCGAGAAGTTCCGCACGCAGTCCCCCGACCTCCTGGTGCTCGACATCATGCTGCCGGACATGGACGGGGTCAGCGTGCTCGGCGAGCTGCGCAGCAGCGGGCCCTACATCCCCACGCTGTTTTTGACCGCCCGCGACTCGGTGCACGATCGGGTCACCGGTCTGACCGCCGGCGGCGACGACTACATGACCAAGCCGTTCTCGCTCGAGGAGCTCGTCGCGCGCCTGCGCGGCCTGCTGCGCCGCTCGGCCCACCTCGCGCCGCCGGACGACGAGATCCTGACGGTCGGCGACCTGACCCTCGACGCCGCCAGCCGCGAGGTGACCCGCGCCGGCGAGCCGGTGAGCTTGACCTCGACCGAGTTCGAACTGCTGCGGCTGCTGATGCGCAACCAACGCAAAGCTTTGTCCCGCAGCGACATTCTGCGACAGGTGTGGAACTACGACTTCGGCGGCCGCTCGAGCATCGTCGACCTCTACGTCTCCTATCTGCGCAAGAAGATCGATGCAGACCACGAACCGATGATCCACACCGTGCGCGGCGTCGGCTATCTGCTGCGGCCCGCATCGTGAGGAATGCCTGGCGACGCTGGAGTCTTCTGCGACAGCTCACGGTCGGGGTGTCTGTCGTGGTGATGGCCGTGCTGGTCGCGGTGGGCACGGCATCGGTGGTGAGCCTGCGGGGGTCGGTGCTGGGCATCATCGACGCGCAGCTGGCCGGGGCCGCTAACGCCTCTGTGCAATCGGTCGAGAAGTACCGCAGCACCGTGGGGCCCGACGGTGAACTCCCGCCCCCCGGGTCGATGAAGCCGCTGACCCGTCTGATCGGCCAGGCCCCCGGCAACGTCGTCGCGCTGCTTCGGGGCGGCGCCGTCGTCGACTCGGCGTTGTTCGGTGACGGTGACGCGCAGCCCGCACCACCTGAGGCCACCGCAGCGATTGCCAACCTCTCGTGGAGCGATCCAGCGCCCCGCACCGTCGAGCTGCCCGGACTGGGCTGGTACCGGATGACCGGTCAACCGGGTGGGGCCGGCGAGATCCTGGTGACCGGCGTCTCACGCGCGCCGGCCTGGGACGCGATGATCCAGGAGTCGGCGGTGGTGTCCGGGATGGTCGCCCTCGCCGTGCTGGTCACCGCCCTGTGCACGATCGCCATCGTGCGCTTCGCGCTGCGCCCTCTGCGCCGGGTCGCGGCAACCGCGGCCGCGGTGGCCGAATTGCCCCTCGACGGTGACAACCACACGATCACACCGCGCGTCGAGGTCGGCGACACCGATCCGCGAACCGAGGTCGGGATGGTCGGGGTGACCCTGAACCGTCTCCTCGACCACGTCGAGCGCTCCCTCGGCGACGTCGCCGCGTCAAATCGGCGGATGCGCCAGTTCATCACCGATGCCAGCCACGAGCTCCGCACCCCGCTCGCGGCGATCCACGGCTACGCCGAGCTGACCCGCCAAGACAGTGAGGTCCTGCCGGAGACCACGGAGTACTCGCTGGCCCGCATCGAATCCGAGGCGGGGCGAATGAGCGATCTGGTGAGCGATCTGCTGCTGCTGGCTCGCCTGGACGAAGGGCAGGATCTCCAGATCACCGATATCGACCTGACCGAGCTCGTGGTCGACGCGGTCAACGACGCCGCGGTGTCAGCTCCGGCGCACCACTGGCTGACCAGGGTGCCCGACGATCCGGTCTGGGTGCGGGCCGACCGCGCCCAGCTGCACCAGGCGCTGGCCAACCTGCTGTCCAACGCCCGAGTTCACACGCCGGCAGGCACCACCGTGACCACGTCGATCGGACCCGGGATCGGCGACGCGGGTGAACCCTTCGTCGAGTTGACTGTCGCCGACGACGGGCCGGGCATCGACGCCGCCCTGCTGCCGCATCTGTTCGGCCGGTTCGTCCGCGCCGACACGTCCCGGTCCCGGGAGACCGGCAGCTTCGGGTTGGGTTTGTCGATCGCCGCATCCATCGTCGAATCCCACGGCGGCAGCATCGAGGCCGAATCCGGTTCTGAGACAACGACCTTTTTGGTTCGTCTGCCGACAGCCGTGCCGCTCAGTTCGCCAGACCCTGCGCCTGCGTCGTCGCGGCGGTGAACCGCCGCTGCACGCCGGCCCAGTTGACCACGTTCCAGAAGGCCTTCACGTAGTCGGCTTTGACGTTGCGGTACTGAAGATAGTAGGCGTGCTCCCACATGTCGACCTGCAGCAGTGGGACCACACCCAGCGGCACGTTGCCCTGCTGGTCGAACAGCTGAAACGTCAGCAGCCTGCTACCCAGCGTGTCGTAACCCAGCACAGCCCATCCCGAGCCCTGTAACCCGTTGGCCGCCGCGGTGAACTGGGCGCGGAACGCGTCGAAGGAGCCGAACTGGTCGTCGAGTGCCGCGGCCAACTCTCCGACCGGCTTGTCTCCGCCGTCCGGCGACAGGTTCTTCCACCAGATCGTGTGGTTGACATGCCCTCCGAGGTGGAACGCGAGGTTCTTCTCGTGGAGAAAGATCGCACTGTGGTCGCCGGCGCCACGCGCCTCCTCGAGTGCCGCGATCGCGTCGTTGACGCCCTTGACATAGGTCGCGTGGTGCTTGCTGTGGTGAATCTCGTTGATCTGCCCGGAGATATGGGGTTCGAGCGCGCCGTAGTCGTAGCCCAGGTCGGGCAGCGTGTAGTCAGCCATGCACATCCTCTCGTCGGTTACGGACCTCGACTATATCTGTCCACCTGTTCAGATGAGCACTTTTGTGTTATCGTTGCAGTGCGGGCCCGGCCGCGGCAGTCGTCGATGCAGCACATCACCGCATTGCCGCGGCAGGCCCGCGCCATACATGGCGAAAACTGTTGATCGAGAACAGGTTCAAAGAGTCTGAACGGTTCACGGAGTGTGAACGGCTCACGGAGTGTGAACGGCGAAGCCCCAGGGCAGTTCGAGTCGATGCGCCGCGAGCAGTGCAGTGTCGGAGAGCACCTCGCCGATCGGTCCGTCGGCCACCACCGAGCCGTGGTCCATGATCACCGCGCGGGTGCACAACTGCGCGGCATAGGGCAGATCGTGGGTGACGATCATCATCGTGGCCTCGAGCCCGGCCAGTGTCTCGGCCAACTCACGTCGAGCCACCGGGTCGAGATTCGCAGAGGGCTCGTCGAGGACCAAAACTTCTGGCTCGCAAGCCAATACGGTCGCCAATGCGGCCCGTCGGCGCTGCCCACCGGACATGTGGGCCGGGCTGCGGGCGGCCAGTTCGGACATCGAGACGGCCTCCAGTGCGCTGGCCACCCGTGCCTCGAGCTCGGCGCCGCGCAGGCCGAAGTTCGCCGGACCGAACGCGACGTCCTGGGCAAGCGTCGGCATGAACAGCTGGTCGTCGGGGTCCTGGAACACCAACCCCACGCGACGTCTGATCTCGCGCAACGTGCTGCGCACCACCGGTGTTCCACCGATATCGACGCGGCCCCGCGATGCGCTGAGCACCCCGTTGAGGTGCAGCATCAGCGTGGTCTTGCCCGCCCCGTTGGGTCCGAGGAGGGCGATCCTCTCCCCCGGCGCGACATCGAGGTCGACACCGGCCAGCGCGGCGTGTCCATCGGGATAGGTGTAGTGCAGGTCCTCGACGTGGACCGCAGCGGTGCTCATCGAATTCGAGCTCACCGGATCACCCACGCTGACATGGCGACCAGCACCGCGACCGAGGCGGGCAGCAGCGCGAGCACCCACTGCCGAGACGACGCGGCGGCGGGACAGCCTGCGCCGAGAGCCAGCGGCGGTACCCGCCCGTCGAAGCCACGCGACAGCATGGCCAGATACACCCGCTCACCACGCTCATAGGACCGCAGGAACAACGCTCCGACGCCGGCAGCGGTCGCGCCGATCTGGTGCAGCATGCGCGGCGAGTCCCCCCGCGACACCCGGGCCAGCCGCATCCGCCGGATCTCGGCGGCGAGCACGTCGATGTAGCGAATCATCAGCGTCAGCATCGAGACGATCACCGCGGGCACCCGCAGCCGGCTCAACGCGACCGGCAACTCGCGCGCCGTCGTGGTGGCGGCCACGGTCAACGAGGCGGCCACCCCCAGCGTGCCTTTGATCACGATGCCCCACGCCGCGTACAGACCCGGCACCGACAGAGACAGTCCGCCAATGGTGACCTGCTCACCGCCCTCGGCGAACGGAAGCAACACTGCCAGCACGACGAACGGCGCCTCGATGAGCATCCGCGGCAACACCCACCGCAGCGGGATCCTGGCGACCGACCAGACCACGAGCACGATCAGCGCGTAGATACCGAAGGGCCAGAACATCTCTCGCGGGGTGGCGACGACCGCGAGCACGAACGCCATCAGCGCGACGATCTTCACTTCGGCGGGAAGCCGATGCAGCGGCGAGTCACCGTCGCGATACAGCGGATGCGCGTGGCCGGCCCCCATGGTGTCAGTCTCGCTGTCAGTCTTCGGAGGCGGGCGCGGAGACCCGGCGCGAGCGCGCGATCATCCAGAAGGCGCCGGAGGCGACGAGCACCGTCACGGCCACACCGGCCACGCCGGCCAGCCCGCCCGTCCCGTCGCGTCCGCCGATGGAATAGTCCGCCAGCGGGGAGTGCGCGAGCCCGTGCTCGCCGGCGTGCTGGGCGATGCAGTCACCCTGCAGCTGTTCACCATCGGGGGTCTGGACGAGTTGGCAGCCCTGCATGGTGACCGAGTCGAGCCCGTCGGGGCTCGAGCTCGCCAGGTAGGAGAGCCCGCCGGCGATCAGCAGTGTCGCCACAGCGAAGGCGGCCCAGAAGCGCCAGCGGCGCGCGCCGCTCATGCCGCCACCGCGGCAGGTGTGCGGGTGGAGCGCAGGAGGTAGACCAGGTCCGGCCGGGCGCGCACCACGGCGACCACCGTCAGGGCGGTGATGATGCCCTCCCCGATGCCGATCAGGACGTGGGTGCCGAACATGTAGCTCGCCACCGTGGTCAGTGAGGACGATCCCGCGCCGCCCAGTGCGTACTCCAGCACGAAGCCCATCGCGGCGCACACGGTGCCCACGACCGCCGAGACGAACGCGACTCCACCCACGACCGGCACCGACACCTCGCCGCGCATCCGCCGCACGAGGCGGTAGGTCAGCACGGCGGTGCCGTAGCCCGCGGCAACCCCGATCAGCGCCATGTTGGTGATGTTCGTGCCCAATGCCGTGACGCCACCGTCGGCGAACAGCAGACTCTGCACGACGAGCACGATCGCCACACACAGCGCGCCGGTGAACGGTCCCACCAGGATGGCCGCCAGCGCGCCACCGAGCAGGTGTCCGCTCACGCCGGGCAGGATCGGGAAGTTGACCATCTGGACGGCGAAGATGAACGCGGCGACCAGGCCGGCCAGCGGCACGGTGCGCTCGTCGAGCTCCTCCCGGGCCCGCCACGCGCAGATGCCGAGGGCCACCAGGGCGAGGACCCCGAACAGTACGGAGACCGGGGCGTTGACGATGCCGTCGCTCATGTGCATCGCCTCGTAGTGGACAGTCACATCGGCGAGCGTATGACCCATCTGATCATCTGTCTAGCTGATCAGATGAGCAGGCTTTCGGGCTCGTCGACCTACCCGTCCGGGTAGGTGTTTCAGCCTCGGATCCGTTCGCCGGCGGGGTCGTAGAGCGGTCGCAACGACACCGAGATCGGATACCGGCGGGCCCCGACGCTGATCTCGTAGTCCCCGGAGCGCACCCAGTCGGCGTCGATCACGGAGCCGCCCCCGGCGCGCAGGTACGCCAGCCCCACGCAGGCGCCGGTCGTCTCACCCCACGCCGCCGAGGTGGCCTGCCCGGCGACCACACCGTTGCGCAGGATCAGCTCACCACCCCACAGCATCGGTTCGGCCGAGTCGACGCGGAATCCGGCGAGTTTGCGCGCCGGCCCCCGTCGGCGCGCGTTCTCCACTGCCGCACGGCCCAGGAAGTTGATGTCGGTGCCGAGCTTGCAGGCGAACAGCAGGCCGGCCTCCACGGGGTTCTCGCTGGGCGAGAGCTCCCGGCCGAAGGCCCGGTACCCCTTCTCCAGGCGGAGTGACTCGAGGGCGTAGTAGCCACCGCGCGCGACCCCGGGGTCGGCGCGCATCAGGTCCTCATAGACACCGACGGCGAATTCGGCAGGCACGTACAGCTCCCAGCCGAGCTCGCCGACGTAGGTGATGCGGGTCGCGCGCACGGTCGCATACCCCAGCGACAGCAGGCGGCTCGTCCCGAATCCGAAGGCGGCGTCGGACAGGTCGGCGTCGGTGAGCTGTGCCAACAGCTCGCGTGAGCGCGGACCCATGACGCCGAACACCGCGTAGGCCGAGGTGACGTCGACGATGTGAGCGTCCATCCGCGCGTCCGGCAGATTCCTGCGCACGTGGTCTTTGTCCCGCTCGGTGCTCGCGGCGCCGCTGACGACGAGGAATTCCTCGGCGCCGGTGCGGGTGACCGTGACGTCGGCCTCGTAGGTGCCGCGCGCGTTGAGCATGCCGGTGTAGACCGACCTGCCGACCGGCACTCCCACATCGGCGGTACACAGCCACTGCAGGGCGGCTTCTGCGTCTCGGCCGACGACGAGGTACTTGGAGAACGACGTCTGGTCGAACACCGTCACCGCGCTTCGGGTGCTGCGCTGTTCGGCCGCCGACCAGGCGAGCCAGTTCGGCTTGCCCCAGGTGTACTCGATCTCCGGGGCCTGCCCCTCCGGGGCGAAGAAGTTGGCGCGCTCCCACCCCATCTTGCTGCCGAAGTTAGCGCCCGCCGCGTCGAGCAGATGATGCACCGGGGACCGCCGGAAGGGCCGGGCTGTCGTCATTTCCCTATTGGGCCAAGGGATTTCGTAGTGAATGCCCAGCACCTCGGCGACCCTGTCGTGCAACCATCGGTTGTTGCCGTTGAACGGGGCGAACCGGCGGATGTCCACGCCGGTGAGATCGGTGGTCGGGGCGCCCTCGACGATCCATTCCGCGAGTGCACGCCCGGCGCCGCCCGCCGTCGCGATGCCGACGGAGTTGAAGCCGGCGCCGACGAAGAAGTTTCGGCACTGCGGCGCTTCGCCGAGGATGAACTGATTGTCCGGGGTGAAGCTCTCCGGCCCGTTGTAGAACTTCTTGATGCCGGTGGTCTCGAGCGCCGGGATGCGCAGCAGCGCGCTGTTCATCAGGATCTCGAAGTGCTCCCAATCCTCGTCCAGCAGCTGGAATTCGAACGGATACGGGATCGCATCGGGGGACACCCACGGTTTGGCCTCGGGCTCGAACCCACCGATGACCAGTCCACCGACCTCTTCCTTGAAATAGGTGTAGCCGTCTGGGTCGCGCAGGATCGGCAGGTCCGGATGCACCCCGGCGATCGGTTCTGACACGACATAGAAATGCTCGGCCGAATGCAGCGGCACGTTGGCGCCCACCATCGCGGCGACCTGTTTGGCCCACTGGCCGGCGCAGTTGATGACGATCTCGGCCTCGACGTCGCCGGCGTCGGTGCGCACCCCCGTCACCGCGCCGTCTGCGGTCGTCACACCGATCACCCGGGTCTTCTCGACGATCCGGGCGCCGCGCATCCGCGCCCCCTTGGCTAGCGCGAACGTCAGGTCGGTCGGGTTGGCCTTCCCGTCGGCGGGCAGCCAGATCGCACCGACCAGATCGTCGGTACGCATGACCGGGTAGTACTCCGCGGCTTCTGCGGGAGTGAGGAGCCGGCAGTCGAGGTCGAAGGCCGCGGCGTTGGCGGCGGTACGGCGCAGCTGCTCCATCCGGTCCTCGGTGCGCGCGACCGTGACGCCACCGCATTGCTTGTAGCCCGCCGACAGACCCGTCTCGGCCTCGAGCTCGCCGTAGAGCGCCGTCGAGTACTGCACGAGCCGCGTCATCCCCTCCGAGGCGCGCAGCTGACCCACCAAACCTGCTGCGTGCCAGGTGGTTCCACTGGAGAGCTGACCCTGTTCGATCAGCACGACGTCAGTCATGCCCAGCTTCGTCAGGTGGTAGGCCACGCTGGTACCGATCACTCCCCCACCGATGATCACGGCGTGGGCGCGCGCGGGCAAGGACTTCGCGGAGGTCATGTCATCCTCGTCGGTCGTCGGCTGCTACCTGGTCGAGCAGCTCGTGGTAGCCGGGACTACGGAACTCGGCGACGGCCGCCTCATAGCGCTCCATCGCCCACTCCCAGAAGTCGAATTCGAGTGAACTGGAACCATTTTGGATGCACCCCCACAGCGTCCAGCCGTACTTGGCCACGATCCCCTGCAGGTGGGCCCGCGCCGTCTTCTCGGGTCGCGGACACCCGTAGTACGCGGTGACGAGCTCGTCGAGCTGGTCGAGGGACAGACCGCACTCGCTCCAGATGTTGCCCAATTCGAAGCACGGGTCGTTGTTGCCCGAGTACTCGTAGTCGATCAGGTGAATCCGGTCGCCGTCCTCGATGAAGTTGCCGGCCAACAGATCGTTGTTGCACGGCACCAGCGTGGTGTCCGCGGTGAGCACCTTCCGTGCTGCGGCGAATGCGCCGGCGTGGTCGTGGTAGTCGGCGGGGATTGCGAACCCGAGCCGTTGGGTGGTCGCCAGATACGCCGGCTGGCGTTCGAACATGTCGAACCGGTTGACGAAGCGGGGCCCCTCGTGCAGTGTGCGCACCGCCCGCGCCGCCTTCGCGATCACTCCGGGGCGTTGGAAGTCGTTGTTGGACAGCGTCTTACCCTCGACATAACCGAGGAGGAGCACACCGAGGTCCGGCCGGTAGTCCAGCACCGGCGCCCCCACCCCGGCGCGGTGCGCAGCCACGCTGTTGGCGTGCTCGCAGTCCCGGTCGATCTCGAGCAGGTTGCGCGTGGTGTCCACGCAGCGCGCGACGTAGATCCCGTCGGCGGTGGTGATCTTCACGTTGCGGTTGGTCAGGCCGCCGGAGAGGTCTTCGGTTGTCCGCTCCCGGCCCGCCAGCACCGGAAGCTGCTCGAGCAGCCCGTCCAGGTGATCGTCGGACAAGGGTGACGACATCGCTTCACTGTACGGGGTCGCCCTTCAAAGGTCTAGACTTAAACCGTCTCAGGTGGTGTCGGCGCGCGACCGGACGCGGATGGTGGTGCGGTCCGAGCGGTGGTAGTCACGCGAATACTCGACCGCAACACCGTTGTCGGAGAACGACGTTCGCACGATGAGCAGCAGCGGGCTGGTCGGCTCGACCCCGAGGATCGCGGCCTGCTCCGGAGTAGCCGACGTCGCCTCGATCCGCTCGTCGGCCGACGACGGACCATGGCCGTACCGGCGCATCAGCGCATACAGCGAGCCGTCCAGGTCGTCCGCAGGCAGGTCCGGAAACACCCCGGCAGGCAGATACGCCTCCTCGTAGACGATCGGTTCGCCGTTGGCCGTTCGGGCCCGCAGGATCTGGTGCACCTGATCGGTTCGGCGCAGTCCCAGTGCCCGGCTCACGTCGGGCTGCGGAGGGCCTGTGCGCACGCCGAGCACCTGCGCGCCGGGTTCGACCTCGATGCGGCGCATCTGCTCGGTGAAACCGGGCAGGCTCGCGTGGTCGAACTCGATACGGGGCGACGTCACGAAGTTGCCGCCGAATCGGCCGCGCCGGCGGTCGATCAGACCCTTGCTCTCCACGGCACCCAGCGCCTGACGCAACGTCATCCGGCTACATCCCAGCGCGGTGGCGATCTCCACCTCCGGCGGCAGCTTGTCCCCCGGCACCAGCCGCCCGGACGCGATGAGCCCTTGAAGCCAGGCCGCGATGCGGGCGTGCACCGGCCCGTCGCTCTTGCCACCGAGCACCGGCCCCGGCGCCAGCGGCGGCTCGTCGATGCTCAGGACCCGTGTCACCCGTGTCTGGCCCCGATCCAGTGCAGCAGATCGTGGACGGTCTCGTCGTCGAGTCGGTACCGCACCGACCTCCCGACCCGCTCGTTGCTCACCCACCCCTGCTGACGGAGCACCCGAAGCGCCTGGGACACCGCGTTCTCCGACCGTCCGAGGGCTGCGGCAAGATCGCTGACGACGATTCCCGGCGAGCGATGCAGGCACAGCAGGATCTCGAGGCGGTGCGGGTCGGACACCAGGTCGAAGCGCTGCGCCCAGCCCGCGGTGTCTACCTCGGCCAGCGCCGACGACGCGCGTTCGACCAGTTCGGCATCCTCCACACGTGCAATCTAGCCTCCGAGCCACCCCGGTGGCCCACATCCGCGCCGTCAGCGCTTCGTCGCGGTGACGAGCAGGTACTCCGCGTCGTAGGCGGTGCTGCCCTCGTCCTCGCTGCGATTCCACGCGGTCAGGAACTCCAGGAAGTCACGGTCGAGGGCCTCGACGCGCTCGGGATGCTCGCGGGTGTTGCGGTACGCAGCGATGGTCGGCCCGTAGTTGCGCTTCCAGTACTCCCTGAACTCCAGTGGTGTGGCGCAGTGGTCCATGCGCACGCTGCGCCGCCGCATCGACATGTCGCTGACGCGGTCACCGAACAACGCGCGGACGTGCTCTTCGCTGCCCCACAGCGGGGGCGGGTCGGCTCCGGGCGGGGGTGGCGGCGCGTACGGCTTCATCGTCGCGAACAGGTGACCGATGAACCCTTCGGGCGTCCAGCTGATCAGACCGATCCTGCCGCCGGGGCGGGCCACGCGGACCAGTTCGTCGGCGGTCGCCTGGTGGTGGGGTGCGAACATCGCACCGACACAGGACATCACGATGTCGAAGCTGTCGTCGGCGAACGGCAGCGACTCGGCGTCGGCTTCCACCCACTCGAGCGTCACTCCGCGCTCGTCGGCGATGCGCCGCCCCTGATCGAAGAGCTCGGGGGTGAGGTCGCTCGCGGTGACGACCGCACCTGTCGCCGCGGCGGGGATCGCGGCGTTGCCGGAGCCGGCCGCGACGTCGAGGACCCGGTCACCGGCGGCGACGCCGCAGGCCGCGACGAGCTCCGGGCCGAGGCTCGGGATGATTTCTGCGGCGACCGCGGGATAGTCGCCGGAGGCCCACAGCGCGCGGTGTCTGGCTTTGAGCTCTCGGTCCTGCGCTGCCCTGTCATGGGTGGTGTCGGCCATCGCGTGTTACCTCCGTGCAGCGATGGTCCCACTTTCCGCCCTGGCCGACGGCGGTTCGAAGCTCCTGGAATCAGTCCAGGAAGCCGTGCAGCAGGGCCGCCGAACCCCAGACGTGCGCGGCCATCGTCTGGGCGGCGGTGTCGACGTCGCCGGCCAGGATCGCCGCGACGATCGCCTCGTGCTGCTCATCGGAGTGCGCGATGTTGCGCGCCAACAGCGGGATGCAGTCGAGCAGTTCGTTGAGCCGCATCCGGTTCTGCGCCACCAGCGGCACCAGTGACGGCACCCCTGCCGCCTCGGCGATCGCGAGATGCAGGCGGGAGTCCAGCCGTCGGTAGTCGGCTGGATCGGCACCGCGCACGTCGATCAGCCTGCCGCGCAACGCTTCCCGCTCACTCACGCCAAGGGTGCGCTCGGCGGCCATGCGCGCCGCCCCCACCTCGAGGATCTCGCGCAGCCGTAGCGCGTCGTCGATGTCGGCGCGGCGCAATTCGACGTCGTCGGTGTGCGGTGTCGGCAGCTCCTCGGCCAGGAAGGTGCCGCCGTAGCGGCCGCGGCGCGAGACCAGATACCCGGCGTCCGAGAGGGATTTGATCGCCTCCCGCACGGTGTCGCGGCTGACACCGAGCCGGGCGGCGAGCTCCCGCTCCGGCGGCAGTGACTGGCCCGGTGCCAGCACTCCCAACCGGATCGTCTGCAGGAGTCGCTCGACCGTGTTCTCGAATGCGTTCAGCGGCCGCACCGGGCGCAGCAGGGCTGCGCTCGGGTCGGAGTCGTCCGCATCGGCCGTCATCGGGTGGCTACCGAGGCATCACAGCGGGGTGACGTAGTGGCCGCTGATCCCGCCGTCGACGAGGAACGACGATGCGGTGATGAACGAGGCGTCGTCGCTGGCGAGGAACGCGACCGCAGCGGCCAGTTCCTCGGGCTCGGCGAAGCGACCGACGGGCACGTGCACCAGACGGCGCGCCGCCCGCTCGGGGTCCTTGGCGAAGAGTTCCTGCAGCAGCGGGGTGTTGACGGGGCCGGGGCACAGCGCATTGACCCGAATGCCCTGGCGGGCGTACTGCACACCGAGCTCGCGCGACATCGCCAGCACGCCGCCTTTCGACGCGGTGTAGGAGATCTGCGACGTCGCCGAGCCCATCACCGCGACGAACGACGCCGTGTTGATGATCGAGCCCTTCTGCGCCGGAACCATGTGTCGCAGAGCGGCTTTGCAGCAGAAGAACACCGACTTGAGGTTGATGTCCTGCACGCGCTGCCAGGCGTCGATGCCCGTGTTCTCGATGAGGTCGTCCTCGGGCGGGCTGATGCCGGCGTTGTTGAACGCGATGTCCACCCCGCCGTGGACCTCGACGGCCGTGTCGAAGAGCTTGTCCACCGCGACCTGATCGGACACGTCGACCTGCACGAAGGTCACGTTCATGTCGTTGGCGACGCTCTGCCCGGTGGCCTCGTCGAGGTCGCCGATGACGACGATGGCACCCTCGGCCTGCATGCGCTTGGCCGTCGCCAGACCGATGCCGCTGGCGCCGCCGGTGATCACGGCGACCTTGCCGGCCAGCCGCTGGGTCAGATCCATCAGTGCTCAACCTCCTGAAGTGTGTCAACAGCTATGAAGACGTTCTTGGTCTCGGTGAACGACAGTGGGGCGTCCGGGCCGAGCTCACGACCCAGCCCGGATTGTTTGAAGCCGCCGAACGGGGTGCTGTAGCGCACCGACGAATGCGAGTTGACCGACAGGTTGCCCGATTCCACGGCGCGGGACACCCGCAGCGCACGCGACAGGTTGTCGGTCCAGATCGACCCGGACAGCCCGTAGGGGGTGTCGTTGGCGAGCGCGATCGCATCGGCCTCGTCCTCGAACGGCAGCACCGTCACGACCGGACCGAAGATCTCCTCGGTGACCGTGCGGTCGTCGCGCGCAGGTGTGAGAACCGTGGGCGGGAACCAGTATCCCGGACCCGATGGCGCGTCCCCGCGGAAGGCCACCGGGGCGTCGTCGGGAACGTAGCCGGCCACCGATTCCCAATGCGGCTTGGACACCAGCGGGCCCATCTCGGTGCCTTCGGCGCGCGGATCCCCCACCACCACACCCTTGACGGCCGGCTCGAACAGTTCCATGAAGCGATCGAAGACGCTGCGCTGCACCAGGATTCGGCTGCGGGAGCAGCAGTCCTGGCCGGAGTTGTCGAACACACCGTAGGGCGCCGTCGCCGCGGCTTTCTCGAGATCGCAGTCGTCGAAGACGATGTTGGCGCTCTTGCCTCCGAGTTCCAGCGTGACGCGCTTGACCTGCTGCGCCGCGCCGGCCATCACCCGCATGCCGACTTCGGTCGAGCCGGTGAACACGATCTTGCGGACATCGGGATGGGTGACGAAGCGTTCGCCCACCACGGAGCCGCGGCCGGGCAACACCTGGAACAGGTCAGCCGGCAACCCCGCCTCGAGGGCGAGTTCGCCGAGCCGCATCGTGGTCAGCGGCGTCCACTCGGCGGGCTTGACCAGCACGGCGTTGCCAGCGGCCAGCGCTGGGGCGAACCCCCACGACGCGATCGTCATCGGGAAGTTCCACGGCGTGATCACACCGACCACGCCGAGCGGTTCGTTGAACGTGACGTCGAGCCCGCCGGCGACCGGGATCTGCTTGCCGGACAACCGCTCCGGGCTGGCCGAGTAGTACTGCAGCACGTCGCGGACGTGGCCGGCCTCCCAGCGGGCGTTGCCGACGGGGTGGCCGGAGTTGGCGACCTCCAGCTGCGCCAACTCCTCGACATGGGCGTCGACGACGGCGGCAAAGGCACGCAACGCGCCCGCCCGCTCCGCCGGCGCCAGCCTGGCCCACGCCTTCTGCGCCACGGCGGCCCGCTCGACCGCGTCGTCGACGCCGGCCTCGTCGGTGTGGGTGACGGTGCGCAGCACCTCCTCGGTGGCCGGGTTGATCACGTCACTGGTCTTGCTCATGCGCTCACTTTCCTCGCTGCGTTCTGCGCCGCGGCGCCGACCAGGCCCGCGAACAGACGCAGGTCGTCGAGCCGCTCTTCGGGATGCCACTGCACCGCGATCACCCATTGGCCGGGGTGGCGGCGCGGATCCACCTCGATAGCTTCGATCACGCCGTCGCTGTCCGACGCGCTGACGATCAGACCGTCGCCCAGTCGATCGATGGCCTGGTGGTGGTAGCACTGCGCGTCGGTGCCCGAGCCGACCAGCGCGGCCACCCGCGTACCGGGGACGGTGGTGATCGTCGACGTCGAGAACATCGCGTTGCCCTGCTGGTGGCGGGGATGGCCGAGCACGTCGGGCAGGTGCTGGTGCAGCGACCCGCCGAGCGCGACGTTGAGGACCTGGGCGCCGCGGCAGATACCCAGCACGGGCAGGCCGCGGCGCAGGGCGGCGTGCAGCAGCGCCAGCTCGAACGCGTCGCGGGTGCGGCTGTCCGCGGTCGGTTCGTCGGTGGCCGGATGCCGGGTGCTGCCGTAGGCCGCGGGGTCGACATCTCGCCCGCCGGTGACGATCAACCCGTCCAGCCCGTCGAGGATGCGTTCGGCGATGGCGTCGTCGACCGGCTGCGGCGGGAGCAGCGTCGCGATGCCGCCGGCCAGCCCGACGCCCTCGAAGTAGATCGCGGGCAAGAAGCTGGCCCGCACATCCCACACCCCGGTCTGGGCCTGCTGCAGATAGGTCGTCAGCCCGATGACTGGCCGTACAGGATCAGAGGCGTTCAAAACCGCGCACCCTTTCCCAATCTGTCACCGCGGCGTTGAAGGCCTTGAGCTCCACGCGCGCGTAGTTCAGGTAGTGGTCGACCACGTCGTCGCCGAACGCCTCACGGGCGATCGTCGAGTTGTCGAACAACTCCACGGCCTCGGCCAGCGTCGTGGGCAGCCGCTCGGCGTCGCTCTTGTAGGCATTGCCCTCCAACGCATCCGGCAGCTCGAGCTCGTTCTCGATGCCGTACAGACCGCCGGCGATCAATGCCGAGACCGCGAGGTACTGGTTGACGTCGCCGCCGGGCGCACGGTTCTCCATCCGCATGCCTGCTCCGTGGCCGACCACGCGCAGCGCGCAGGTGCGGTTGTCGAAACCCCACGCGATCGCCGTCGGCGCGAAGCTCCCTTCGGCAAAACGCTTGTAGGAGTTGATGTTCGGCGCATAGCACAGGCTGAATTCCCGCATGGTGGCGAGTTGACCTGCGATGAAGCTGCGGAACAACGGTGTCATCCCGTCCGCGGCGTCGGCGTCGGCGAACACCGCACTGCCATCCTCACCGCGTAGCGAAATATGGATGTGGCAGCTGTTGCCCTCGCGCTCATCGAATTTCGCCATGAACGTCAGGCTCTTGCCGTGCTGGTCGGCGATCTCCTTGGCGCCGTTGCGGTAGATGGTGTGGTTGTCACAGGTGGTGCGCGCATGGTCGTACCGGAACCCGACCTCCTGCTGGCCCAGGTTGCACTCCCCCTTGACGCCCTCGCAGTACATACCCGCGCCGTCCATGCCGAGCCGGATGTCACGCAGCAGGGGCTCCATGCGCGTCGACGCGAGCATCGCGTAGTCGATGTTGTAATCGGTTGCCGGGGTGAGGTTCTTGTATCCGGCGGCCCAGGCGTCGCGGTAGGTGTCGTCGAACACGATGAATTCGAGTTCGGTGGCGGCATAAGGCACCAGACCGCGCTCGGCGAGGCGGTCGATCTGGCGGTTGAGGATGCTGCGCGGCGCCTGGGTCACCGGTCGACCGTCCGTCCATGACAGATCGGCCATCACCAGCGCGGTGCCCGGCTGCCACGGGATACGGCGCAGCGTGGCGAAATCCGGCGTCATCACCATGTCGCCGTAACCGGTCTCCCAGCTCGAGATCGCGTACCCGTCGACGGTGTTGTTGTCCACGTCGACAGCCAGCAGGTAGTTGCAACATTCGGCGCCGTGCTCGGCGACGTCGTCGGCGAACAACCGCGCCGAGATCCGCTTACCGGTCAACCGGCCCTGCATGTCGCAGAACGCGACGATCACCGTGTCGATGTCCCCGGAGTCGACCAACCCGTCCAGCTCGGATCGCGACAACATGCCTCGTGTCCCCATCGGTGTCCTCATCCTCGTCACCCTGCATCGGCCCGTGTGCCCGCCGCGCGCTTTCGCGCCCGAACACACTCGCACAAATCTGCCTCCAAAGGTAGGACACCAGACCAATAGCGGTTTATTGTCATGCTCGGCGCCTGCGCCGCCGCCGACGCGCACCTGTCCCCCCACACAGGAGGTCCCCCGTGCCCGAAGGTCACGAACTGCTCGACGACGACGAAAAGCACCTCGCCTCGCTGGGATACACCCAGGAACTGCACCGATCGTGGTCGGCGTTCTCCAACTTCGCGATCTCGTTCTCGATCATCTCGATCCTGGCGGGCTGCTTCACCTCGTTCGGCCTGGGCTGGAACAACGGCGGCCCGGCGGCCATCGCCTGGGGCTGGCCCATCATCGCGGTCTTCATCCTGATCATCGGGCTGTGCATGTCCGAGCTGGTCTCGGCGTTTCCCACCTCGGGTGGGATCTACTGGTGGGCAGCCAAACTCGGCGGCCCCAAGGCCGGCTATTACACCGGTTGGCTCAACCTCGTCGGGCTCATCGCCATCCTGGCTTCCGTCGCCTACGGCAGCGCGACCTTCCTGGACCTGACGTTGGGCACCTTCAGCGAGAGCTGGCTCGCCGGCTACAGCCTCACCCGGACCTTCGTGATCTTCATCGTGATCCTCGTCGTCGTCGCGCTGATCAACATCTTCTCGTCGCATCTGCTGGCCGTCATCAACAACATCTCGGTGTGGTGGCACGTCATCGGCGCCCTCGCCGTCGTCGCCATCCTGTGGCTGATCCCCGAGCAGCACGCCAGCTTCTCCACCGTGTTCACCACCACCGTCAACAACACAGGCTGGTTCGGCGGCTCGACCTCCGGCTTCGGCTTCCTTCTCTTCGTGCTGCCGATGTCGGCGATCCTGACGCAATACACGATCACCGGGTACGACGCGTCCGCGCACCTGTCCGAGGAGACCAAGAGCGCGGCCGACGGAGCGGCCAAGGGCATCTGGCGATCGATCTTCTACTCCGCGATCGGCGGCTGGATCCTGCTGCTGACGTTCCTGTTCGCCGTCCAGGACGTCGACGGCGTGACCGCCGGCGGCGGCGCCGTGGCCACGATCTTCACCCAGGCCATGGACTCCAAGTGGGTGGCGATCGTGCTGCTGATCTCCACGGCCGGGCAGCTGTTCTGCACCACCGCCTGCCAGACCAGCGCGTCCCGCATGCTCTTCGCCTTCAGCCGCGACCGGGCCGTGCCGGGACACCAGTTGTGGTCCAAGGTCAACGGCAATCGGGTGCCCGCCAACGCGGTGATGCTGACGGCGGCCATCGCGGCGATCATCACTCTGCCTGCACTGGTCGAGGTCGACATCAACGGCGCCCCGGTTCCCGTCGCGTTCTTCGCCGTCGTCTCGATCGGCGTCGTCGGCCTGTACCTATGCTTCGCCGTGCCGATCTACTACCGCTGGAAGGCCGGCGATTCGTTCCCGCTGGGCAAGTGGAACCTGCGCGGACACCACCGGTGGATGGCTCCGGTGGCGATCCTCGAGATCGTCATCACCTCGATCATCGCGATGTTCCCCACCTCGATCAGCGGTGCGCCGTGGGACCCGAGTTTCGAGTGGAAGTTCGTCAACTACACCCCGCTGCTCGTCGGCACCGTGCTCATCCTGCTCTACATCTACTGGCACGCCTCGGTGAAAAAGTGGTTCACCGGGCCCATCAAGCAGGTCGACGAGTCCGGCGGAGAGCTGGAGAACGTCGGCTGACCCTGTGACGCGGATCTCGATCTTGATGCCGAATCGGCGTTTGGCGGGCTGACGGGCGGGTAAACCGTTCCATCGCCGCGCGGTGCTGCGCGGAGTCAACGTCTGATCGAGGAACGCCGACACTACAGTAGGGTCGAACACGTGTGTGGAGCCACCGGCGAGGTACGCCTCGACGGAACCAACCCAGATGTCCGCGCCGTCACCGCGATGGCCGAAGTCATGGTCCCCCGCGGCCCCGACGCCGCCGGCGTCTGGTCGCAAGGCCGTGTCGCTCTCGGCCACCGGCGGCTGAAGATCATCGATCTCACCGAAGCCGGTGCGCAGCCGATGGTCGACGCCGAGCTCGGACTGTCGATCGCCTGGAACGGCTGCATCTACAACTACGAGAGCCTTCGGGACGAACTGTCCGGCCACGGGTACCGGTTCTTCTCCCACAGCGACACCGAGGTGCTGATCAAGGCCTACCACCACTGGGGTGACCGGTTCGTCGACCGCCTCAAGGGCATGTTCGCGTTCGCGATCGTCGAACGCGACAGCGGGCGGGTGCTGCTGGGCCGCGACCGGCTGGGGATCAAACCCCTCTACCTGTCGGAGACGGACCGCCGGATCCGGTTCGCCTCCTCACTGCCTGCCCTTCTGGCCGGCGGTGACATCGACACCCGCATCGACCCGATCGCGCTGAACCACTACATGACGTTCCACTCGGTGGTGCCCTCGCCCCGCACCATCCTGCGCGGGGTGACCAAGCTCCCGCCGGCCTCGCTGATGGCCATCGAACCCGATGGCACCCGCACGGTCACGACGTACTGGGAGCCGGACTTCACCCGCCACGCCGATCGCGCCGACTGGTCCGAAAAGGACTGGGAGGACGCCGTACTCGAGTCCCTGCGGGTCGCGGTCAAACGTCGGCTGGTCGCCGACGTTCCCGTCGGGTGCCTGCTGTCCGGCGGCGTCGACTCCAGCCTGATCGTCGGATTGTTGGCCGAAGCCGGCCAGCACGGCCTCGCCACGTTCTCGATCGGCTTCGAGTCGGTCAACGGGGTGGCCGGCGACGAGTTCAAGTACAGCGACATCATCGCGAAGCGCTTCGGCACCGACCACCACCAGATCCGCATCGACACCGCGCGCATGCTGCCCGCCCTCGACGGCGCGATCGGAGCGATGAGCGAACCGATGGTCAGCCACGACTGCGTGGCGTTCTACCTGCTGAGCCAAGAGGTGGCCAAGCACGTCAAAGTCGTGCAGTCCGGGCAGGGCGCCGACGAGGTGTTCGCCGGCTATCACTGGTATCCCCCGATGGGAGAGCCCTCGGCCGCGTCCCTGGAGGGCTCCGTCGCCAGCTACCGCGGCGCGTTCTTCGACCGGGACCGCACCGGTTACAGCGATCTGGTGTCGGCCGCCTACCTCGCCGAGGACGACCCGAGCGAACTGTTCGTCACGGAGCACTTCGCCCGCGGCGGCGCCGAGACCGGGGTGGATCGGGCGCTGCGCCTGGACACCACCGTGATGCTGGTCGACGATCCGGTCAAGCGCGTGGACAACATGACGATGGCCTGGGGGCTGGAGGGTCGCGTCCCGTTCCTCGACCACGACCTCGTCGAGCTCGCCGCGACCTGCCCGCCGCAGCTCAAGACCGCCCACGAGGGCAAGGGCGTGCTCAAACAGGCTGCGCGGCAAGTCGTTCCGTCTGAAGTGATCGACCGCCCCAAGGGCTACTTCCCGGTGCCCGCACTGACCCACCTCGAAGGCCCCTACCTGAATCTGGTGCGTGATGCGCTTTATGCGCCGGCGGCCAAGGAGCGCGGCCTGTTCCGGCCCGAGGCGGTCGAGCGCCTGCTGGCCGACCCCAACGGCAAACTCACGCCGCTGCGCGGCAACGAGCTGTGGCAGATCGCGCTGCTCGAACTGTGGCTGCAGAAGCACGGCATCAGCGGGCCGGCGGCGTGACCAGCGTGGACAGGACCGATCCGGCGTCAGAGCGGTCCGAGGCCATCACCCTTGCGCTGCACGAGGCGTCTCCACCCGACATGGTCGACGCGATGGCCGACGATGTGGTGCTCGAATTGGGCTGGGGCCGACTGATCTTCGGACAGACGTTCAGCGATCCGGCCCGGTTGGCCGACGTGCTGCGCGCGGAGGCGCAGGGGCGCCGCGACATCTGTATCTACGCTCGCGAGCCGCATGTGCTGGTGTCCAAGGCCCCGGCTGAGCTGTTCATCGATCCCAGCCACACCTACCGGTTGCGCTTCACCGAGGCCGACGACGACGTCCGGCCACCGAGTGGGTTCACGGTGCGTTCACTGGAGCAGCGGGAGGACGCCGACGCGATGAACCGCGTCTACGTCCGGTGCGGCATGGTGCCCGCACCGACCGACGTGCTGTGGGACAACCACCGCAACCAGCCCTCGGTCGACTATCTGGTCGCGGTCGCCGATGACGACGGCAGTGTGATCGGCACGGTCACCGGCGTCGACCACACCACCTTGTTCGCCGATCCGGAGAACGGAACCAGTCTGTGGACGCTGGCCGTCGACCCGGGGGCGACACTGCCCGGCGTCGGCGCAGCCCTGACCCGTGCGTTGGCAACGCTGTACCGCGACCGCGGGCGGTCCTACATGGACCTGTCGGTCACCCACGACAACAACGCCGCGATCGGGCTGTACGAGAAGCTCGGCTTCAGCCGCGTCCCGGTGATGGCGGTCAAGCGCAAGAACGCCATCAACGAGCCGCTTTTCACCCATCCGCCCGAAACGGTCGACGACCTCAACCCGTACGCGCGCATCATCGCCGACGAGGCGATGCGGCGTGGCATCTGGGTCGAGGTGCTCGACGCCGAGGCCGGTGAGATGCGCCTGTCCCACGGCGGACGCAGCGTGGTCACCCGAGAGTCGTTGTCGGAGTACACATCTGCCGTGGCGATGAGCCGGTGCGACGACAAGCGGCTGACCCGCCGCATCGTCTCCGAGGCCGGGATCGCCGTACCGAAGGGGCGGCTCGCGACGTTCGACGACGCCGACCACGAATTTCTGGCCGAGGTCGGCGACGTGGTGGTGAAGCCGACGCGAGGCGAGCAGGGCAAGGGCATCACCGTCGGAGTCGACAGTGACGACGAACTGGATTCCGCACTGGCTCGGGCTCGCGAACAGCACCCCGAAGTGCTGATCGAACAGCGCGCCGAGGGCGACGACCTGCGCCTGGTGGTCATCGACAAGAAGGTCGTCGCCGCGGCCCTGCGACTGCCTGCCGAGGTGACGGGCACCGGCCGTCACACCATCGGTGAGCTGATCGAGGCGCAGAGCAGACGGCGCGCCGCGGCCACCGGCGGTGAGTCCCGTATCCCCATGGACGTCGTCACCGAGAACACCGTTCGCGAGGCCGGCTACTCGTTCGACGACGTGCTCCCCGAAGGTGAGAGGCTGCGTGTGCGGCGCACCGCGAACCTGCACCAGGGCGGCACCATTCACGATGTCACCTCGACCGTCCACCCGGAGTTGTGCCGGGTCGCCGTGGCCTCGGCCGAGGCGATCGGTATCCCTGTGACGGGCATCGATCTGCTGGTGCCCGACGTCACCCGGCCGGATTATGTGTTCATCGAGGCCAACGAGCGACCCGGGCTCGCCAATCACGAACCCCAGCCCACCGCAGCCGCATTCGTCGACTTCCTGTTCCCCGGTCAGCCAGGCATCCCGCAGGCGTGGACCCCTGACGAAGCACCGAGCAGCGCCGACACCGAGGCCTGATTCACCGCGGCCTGAGTCGCCACGGCCTGATTCACCGCGGCCTGATTCACCAGGTGCTGGTGCGCATCACGATTTCGGCGGCGAGCTGCGCCGTCGAATCGGCGGCCTGCCGCCGGCCCAGCAGATCGACGATCCGGTACTCGCCGTAGACAAAGCGCTGGCTCGCCTTGGCCACCGCCCGCGCTGCGGGGGTGCTCACCAGCGCGGTGGTGTTCAGTTCGACCGGCGGGCAACCCTCGTCGCGCACCGCCCCAGCCAGGTCAGGCACCCGAGGGTGACCGCGATCGATGACGACCAGGCCGATGAAGCGATCCAGCCTCGTCGCCGCCAGCTCCCAGGCCAGCTCACCCCCGAGCCTGTCCCCCACCAGCAACGCCCACCGCACGTCGAGCCTGTCCAGGATGTCGATCACCGACTTCGCGGTGATTCGAGGATCCGGACCGATGACCACGGTTCGCAACGATGCAGTGTGCAACCGCTGGCACACGGCTTCGTAGGCGGCGGGCGCCTTCTGGGCGGCGCCGAGCAACACCACGACCGAACCGTTCTCGGGACCGGCGACCTCGACGGGCACCCCTACGCCGTCGACGGTGATCATGGGAGCGGGCATTGCGCCACGCTACCGTCCACAGCTGAGTCAGCGGGCGGATTTGCCTGCGGTTGACGCATGCGTCATGCCGACGCGACGCGCTGGGCCTGCCGGGAAATCGTGTCGAGAAACGTCTGCGGCAATGTGCCCTGCACGGGAATCGAGGGGTCCCGAGTCGGGAAGGCGATGCCGAAAACCGCTGCCGCGCCGATATTCTCGAACGAGAAATAGACCGTGCTGTCGGCGCCGGAGAGATGCATCGTCTGCTCGTAGACAAGGGCGTCGGCGCGGTCGGTCTGCAGGCGCGTGGTCGTCATCGGTATACCGGGATCGCTAGGAGCGAAAAAAGTCTCGAACGTCGCGCAGCGCTCGGCAGTCGCGGCCAACCGGCCGAGATCGAGCGGCCACGTCAGCACGGTGATCACCATGCGCGCGCCGTCGTAGGCCGCCACGTACTCCGCACCGCTACCGGGTCCGCGCTCGGCGGTGGCGGCGATGTCCCGGGTCAGACCGTCGGTGCAGCCCTCGGGTTTCGACAGCATCGGCGGCGGGCCACCCGCCCCGTCCGCGGCGCCGGGCGCCTTGTCGACCCGCTCGTAGTGCACGCCGGGCGGGAAGTCGGCCGCGGTGAGCAGCGCCCTGTCCAGCCGCGCACCCGGCCAGGTCGCCGTCCCGGTCACCGTCGGCGCGCAGGCGCCGACCGTGAGCGCGACAACGGTCGCGAGGACGGCGCGCCAATGCATGGCATCAGGCTACCGACGGCTCAGAGCTGCGTGAGGATCTCCGCGCCGGATTCAGTGACCACCAGCGTGTGCTCGAACTGTGCGGTCCACTTCTTGTCGGTGGTCGCGACGGTCCAATCGTCGTCCCAGATCTCGTAGTCGAGGCTGCCCAGGTTGATCATCGGCTCGATGGTGAACGTCATGCCCGGTTCGATCACGGTCTGCACCGATGGCTGGTCGTAGTGCAACACCACCAGGCCGTTGTGGAAGGTGGTGCCGATGCCGTGGCCGGTGAAATCGCGAACGACATTGTAGCCGAACCGATTCGCGTAGGCCTCGATGACCCGTCCGACCACCGAGAGGGCGCGGCCGGGTTTGACGGCCTTGATCGCGCGCATGGTCGCCTCGTGAGTGCGTTCGACCAGCAGGCGGTGCTCCTCGGAGACGTTGCCGGCCAGGAACGTCGCATTGGTGTCGCCGTGCACCCCGTCGATGTAGGCGGTGACGTCGATGTTGACGATGTCGCCGTCGGAGATCACGGTCGAATCCGGGATGCCGTGGCAGATGATCTCGTTCAGCGACGTGCAGCACGACTTGGGATAGCCCTTGTAGCCCAGCGTCGAGGGATAGGCGCCGTGGTCGATCATGTACTCGTGGGCGATCCGGTCCAGCGCATCGGTGGTCACCCCCGGTGCGACGGCCTCACCCGCGGCAGCCAGCGCGCCGGCGGCGATCCGGCCGGCCACCCGCATCTTCTCGATCACCTCGGGCGTCTGCACCCACGGTTCGCTGCCCTCCTGCGCGGTCGGCTTCCACACGTACTCGGGTCGGGGAATCGACGCGGGCACCGGCAGTGTCGGCGACACGGTGCCGGGTCGCAGGGCGGTCCGAACAGACATGGTCTCGATGCTAGTCGCCGCGCCGGCCTTGGTGGTCAGCCGATCAGTGGCCACGCCGCGGTAGGCCGACCCGCCAGGACTTCTGGGGGCCTCGGATGTCGACCGAACCGCATACCACCTTGCCGGTCAGCACCACATGCGGATTTCCTTCTGCGGGAGCTTCTTTGCGGTGGTCGGTGGCGCTGCCGACGTTGACTTCGACGTCGTCGATGGACGCGCTGGCGCCGTCGGGAAGCCTCAGATCCAAGCCGCCGAACTTCATGTCGAGCTCGATGATGACGATGGGGCCGGCGAACCGAGCTCTTGTGAGGTCGAGCTCCACCGAGCCCATCCGTCGGTAGAGCGCCAGTCGGGTCGGCACCACCCACTCACCCTGGCGCCTCAGCGAACCGAAGACCCCACGCAGTTCCACGCGGTCGGCGGCCGAGGCCACGATCGCCCCTGGGCCGGGCAGGTCACCGACGAGGGCGTCGAGGTCGGATGGCAGCCGCGCCCGCGACACCATCGCCGAGCGCTCCTCGAACTCCGCGATGTCGATCAGGCCGAGCGCGACGGCGTTGTGCAGGCGGCGCAGGGTGCCGTTGCGGTCGGCGTCGGAGATCCGCAGCTCGATATCGGTCATGGCCGTTCCACCGTACCGCCGGGCGCTGCGCTCAGGCCTGGTAGTCGGGCGGCAGTGAATCGAGCATGCCCTTGAGCATGCGCACCGCGTACTCCGAACTCCCGCCGCCGACGATCAGGGCTGAAAAAGCCATGTCACCTCGATAGCCGGTGAACCAGGAGTGCGAGCCGCCGGCGAACTCGGCCTCGCCGGTCTTGCCGCGTACGTCGCCCGCTCCCTGCAGGTCCTTCGCGGTGCCGTTGGTGACGACCAGGCGCATCATCGGCCGCAGGTTGTCGACCACGCTGGCCGGGATGGGCTGCCGGTCGCCGCTGACCTCGGTTTCTCGGCCGGCGATCAGCCGCGGCACCGGGGTCTGACCGGCCGCGACGGTGGCGGCAGCCAGCGCCATGCCGAACGGGCTGACGAGCACCTTGCCCTGACCGAAGCCGTCCTCGGTGCGCTCGGTGAGATTGACCGTCGGCGGCACCGAGCCGCTCACGGTCGACAGCCCCGCGATCTTGTAGTCAGGCCCGATGCCGTACTGCGAGGCGGCCTGGGTGAGCCCGCGCGGAGGCATGCGGCTGGCCAGTTCGGCGAAGGTGGTGTTGCAGGAACTGGCGAATGCCCGCGACATCGGCACCGTGCCCAGGTCGAAGCCGCCGTAGTTGGGCACCGTGCGATGCCCGATGTCGAGGTGGCCGGGGCACCCGAGCAGCGTGTTGGGGGTGGCCATGTCCCGCTCGATCGCCGCACCCGCGGTGACGATCTTGAACGTCGACCCCGGCGGGTAGAGCCCCATCGTGGCCAGCGGGCCCTCCTGGTCGGCGGAGGTGTTCTGGGCCACCGCCAGGATCTCGCCGGTCGACGGCTTGATCACCACGATCATGGCCTGCTTGCCGGTGACGTCGACGGCGTTCTGCGCCGCGTTCTGCACGGCCCGGTCCAGGCTGATGTTGATCGACGGGGCGGGGGTTCCCGGCACCTCGTTGAGCACGTCGACGTCCACGCCGTTCTGGTTGACCGTGACCACGCGCCAGCCCGGTGATCCGTCGAGTTCGTCGGAGACGGTCTTCTTCACCTCGTCGATCAGGGCCGGCGCGAAATGCTCGTCGGTGGGCACCATCTCGGGCTGCGGGGTGATGACGACCCCGGGCAGCGCCCCGATCGCGCCGGCGACGGCGTCGCGGTCGGCCTGGCGCAGGGTGACCAGGTTGAGCGGTCCGGCCGACGAGCTGGCCTGCTCGGCGAGACGCTGCGGATCCAGGGTGTTGTCGAAGCGACGCAACGCGTCGGCGACCGCCCGCGCGGTCGGCATCAACTGCTCGCCCGCGGCCTTCGCGTCGAGGGCGAAGCCGTACCGGAAGCCCGGAACCAGCACGGTGGTGCCACTGCGCTCGTTGACCGATGCCCGCGGCGGCGGATCGGCACGCAGCGCCAGCGTCTGGTTCTCGCCGAGGCGGGGATGCAGGCCGGTCGCGGTCCAGCGCACCTGCCAGCGCCCCTCCTCGCGGATCATGTTGAGCTGGCCGTCGTAGGTCCAGCTCCGGTCTTTGGGCAGATGCCAGGTGTAGCGGTAGGTGATGCTGCCGGTGTCCTCGGCGTACTTGGCGCTCAGTATCTGGGCGTCCAGCGCCTTGGCCTGCAGGCCGGCCCACGCCTCGTTGAGTGCGTCGCGGGCGGCGTCGGGTCGGTCGGACAGTGCGGCTGCGGCGCTGGTGTCACCGGTGGCCAGTGCGGTGAAGAACGCCTCGGCGGTGGGCTCGGGCCCATCGGGCCGCGGCGTGCACGCACCCAACGTCAGGGCGAGAACCACGATGCTGACGACGGCCAACAGTCGCGCGGTCGCTGATGCGGAAGAGACTCTTGTGACCATTGGGACTGATGTTAAGAAGTAACGATCCGATATCGCTGCAGGCGCACCGCGTCACAACCGCCCAAACCGACGTTTGGGCGCAGAAGTACGAGAGAGATCCACCATTTCGTCGATCTCGGCGCGGGAAATTACGCCCCGGCGGCCGGGGCCCGGACCACGAGCGGCGCGGCCGGAAAATAGGCGGCCATCTCCGAGCGCGACGTCCGCAGCGCAGCGGTGCCGTAACCCTGCTTTCGATGGTCAGGGTGAATCCAGATCCGAACGTCGACCTCGCCGCCGCACAACTCACCGAACACCATGCCCACCTTGGCGGTGCCGACCTCGGCCACCAGCCACGCCGCCTCCTCGGCCGCGACCCGGGTCACGGCGTCGCGGATTTCGTCGGCCAGCTCGCGCGGAGGCGCGTCAGTGCCGTCGCCGGCGGCGCGGACGTCGTCGGTGCGCGCGGCGAAGATGTCGTGGTCGACGTCCGCGCGGAAAGGCCTCAGCCGCAGGCGACGCGCTGACCCCGGTGCCTGCTCGACCGGGGCATTCATCGACTGCTGACTGGTCAGGCTGTTCAACTCCGCGGCGATCCGCCGCCGCGACACCCGGGTCAGCCGGTCGAACGACAACCGCAGAACTGCCTCGGCCGCCTCGGCGGTGGTGTCGAGCAGATCGGCGAGCGCTTCGATCGCGGCGTCGTAGTCCTCGGAGGCCACCACCGCGTCCAGCACGTCATGGCGGCACTCCAGCGCACGCATCATCGCGTCGGCGACGATCGTGCGCTGCGTCGCATCCTGGTCGGCCATCAGTCCAGCAGCACCGTGGCGAAGGAGGCGACCTCGGTGAACCCGATCCGCGCATAGGTTGCGCGTGCAACGGTGTTGAAGCTGTTGACGTACAGGCTGGCGATGCGTCCACTCGCGACGACGGCCGCGGCGACGGTCGCGGTTCCGCCGGTACCCATCCCCCGGCCCCGCAGGTCCGGATGTACCCACACGCCCTGGATCTGGCCGACGGCCGGTGATTGCGATCCCACCTCGGCTTTGTACACCACCTGTCCGCGGTCGAAGCGCGCCCACGCCCGGCCGGCGGCGATCAGCCCGGCGACCCGGCGCCGGTAGCCGCGGCCTCCGTCACCCGTGCGCGGATCGATGCCCACCTCGCCGATGAACATGTCGACCGCCGCGACCAGATAGGCGTCCAGCTCGTCCATGCGCACCTGCCGCACCGCGGGATCCGTCGCACAGGACGGAGCGCCACCCAGGGCCATCAACGGCTGGTGGGCGCGCACGTCGCGAGCGGGGCCCCAGACCGGCTCGAGGCGCTGCCACATCGGCAGCACGAGTTCCGCGCGCCCGACCAGCGACGAACACCGGCGCGACGTGCTCATCGCCTTGTCCGCGAACGCATTCAGGTCACTGGCCGCACCCCGCAGCGGGATCAGGTTGGCCCCGGCGTAGCAGAGGGATTCGCTGGCCCGCCGACGCGTCCACAGCTCTCCGCCGATGGCCGCCGGCTCGATGCCGTGTTCGGCAACCCGGGACGCCACCATGCAGGAGGCCACCGGATCGTCGTCGAGAACCTGCCGGACGGCGGTCATGTCACGGATGTCGCGCACCACCGACACCCTTCGCTCGTCAACGAGGCGAAAAAGCGGAGGAGCCGACATCTGGACTCTTTCTGCGACGACCCTTGTGCAGCCCTAATGAGGCCGTGCGCTCAGCTTACGGTCACAATCGGCGAACCGCTGGCATCCCCGGAACCTTGCGCCGTGTCCATGTCGGCCGCCAACCTCATGGCCTCCTCGATGAGCGTCTCGACGATCTGCGCCTCGGGCACCGTCTTGATCACCTCGCCCTTGACGAAGATCTGACCCTTGCCGTTGCCGGACGCCACACCCAGGTCGGCCTCGCGCGCTTCGCCCGGTCCGTTGACCACGCATCCCATCACCGCGACCCGCAGCGGCACGTCCATGCCCTCCAGGCCCGCGGTGACCTCGTTGGCGAGCGTGTAGACGTCCACCTGCGCGCGTCCGCACGACGGGCACGACACGATCTCCAGACCGCGGGGCCGCAGATTCAGCGACTCCAGGATCTGTGTGCCGACCTTGACCTCTTCGGCCGGCGGCGCGGACAGCGACACCCGGATGGTGTCGCCGATGCCGCGCGACAGCAGGGCGCCGAATGCGACGGCGGACTTGATGGTGCCCTGGAAGGCGGGACCTGCCTCGGTGACGCCGAGGTGCAGCGGATAGTCACACTTCGCCGCCAGCTGCTCGTACGCCTCGACCATGATGACCGGATCGTTGTGCTTGACGCTGATCTTGATGTCGCCGAAGCCGTGCTCCTCGAACAACGACGCTTCCCACAGCGCGGATTCGACCAGCGCCTCCGGAGTGGCCTTGCCGTACTTCTCGAGCATCCGCTTGTCCAGCGAGCCGGCGTTGACGCCGATCCGGATCGGGATGCCCGCGGCGCCGGCCGCCTTGGCGACCTCCTTGACCCGGCCGTCGAACTCCTTGATGTTGCCGGGGTTCACCCGGACGGCGGCGCATCCGGCATCGATCGCGGCGAAGATGTACTTGGGCTGGAAGTGAATGTCGGCGATCACCGGGATGTTGGCTTTCTTGGCGATGATCGGCAGCGCGTCGGCGTCCTCCTGGCGTGGGCAGGCGACGCGGACGATGTCACATCCGGATGCGGTCAGCTCGGCGATCTGCTGCAGCGTGGCGTTTATGTCGTGTGTCTTGGTGGTGCACATCGATTGCACCGAGATCGGCGAATCGCTGCCCACGCCGACGTCGCCGACCTTGAGCTGACGGGTCTTGCGGCGCGGGGCCAGGACGGGCGCCGGCGCGGCCGGCATTCCTAAACCGATGGAAGTCATCAGAGCTTTCCTTGTAGAACCGAGTGGCGGGAACCGAGTGGCCCTATTGGAACAACCTGATCGGGTTGACCAGGTCGGCCGTCACGGTCAGCAGCATGTAGCCGACCACCAACACCAGCACCACGTAGGTGGCCGGCATCAGCTTGAGATAGTTGACCGGCGCGGCGGCCACTTTGCCGCGCGCCGTGCGTGCCATGTTGCGCAGCTTCTCGTACAGCGCGATCGCGATGTGGCCGCCGTCAAACGGCAGCAGCGGGACGAGGTTGACCGCGCCGAGCACGAAGTTCAGCTGGGCGAGGAAGAACCAGAACGCCACCCACAGCCCGGCCTCGACGGTGTCACCGCCGATGATGCTGGCGCCCACCACACTGATCGGGGTCTCCGGGTCGCGTTCCCCGCCACCGATGGACTGCACCAGCGCCCCGACCTTGGTGGGGATCTTCGCCAGCGACTTGCCGATCTCGACGGCCAGATCGCCGGTGAAGGCGAAGGTCGCCGGGACCGCGGACAGCGGGTTGTACTGGGTGGGCCCGAAACTGGCCGCGGCCACGCCGATGGTGCCGACCTGCGTCGGCGTCGGTTCAGCACCGTCGGTGGCGCCGTCCTTGGCGACGAACCGCTGGCTCGGCGTGACGTTGACCGTGGTGACGAACTCGCGGGTCTGCCCGTTCTCCTCGCGCTGCACGGTGAGTTCGGTGGGGCCGTTGAGTTTGCGCACGGCGGTGGACATCTCGTCGAAGTTGGCTACCGGGGTGCCCCCGACCGCGACGATGACGTCGCCGGCCTGGATGCCTGCCGCCGCGGCGGGGCTGGCCGCCACGCACTCCCCTAGATTGCCTTGCGTCACTTCGTCTTTGACGCACGAGGTCTGCCCGACCATCGCGTTGGTGGGCTGGTGCAGATTGGGCAGACCCCAGATGATGGCGATCGCGTAGATCAGCACGAGGCCGATGACGAAGTTCATCCCCGGGCCTGCGGCGAGCACCGCGACGCGCTTCCACGTCTTCTGCCGGTACATCGCATACGGGCGATCTTCGGGATCGAGTTCCTCGACAGACGTCATGCCCGCGATGTCGCAGAAGCCGCCCAGCGGGACCGCCTTGACGCCGTATTCGGTGGAGCCCAGCCGGTTGGGCCGGCGGGTCGACCACAGCGTCGGCCCGAAGCCGACGAAGTAGCGACGCACCTTCATGCCCGTCGCGCGGGCCACCCACATGTGGCCGCACTCGTGCAGAGCCACCGACAGCAGGATGGCCAGTGCGAACAGCACGATGCCGATCGTGAACATCATCGTCTGAACATCCCTGTCTGCGCCTACTCCTAGCCAGTACCTGCGAGTTCGTGCTCGACGGCCCGGCGGGCACGGTCTCGGGCCCAGTCCTGGGCGTCGAGCACATCGTCCACGGTAGCTGGTTCGGCGGCCCACTGGTCGGCAGCGCGCAGCACGGCCTCGATGGTGCGCACGATCGCGGGGAATCCGATCCTGCCGTCGAGGAACGCCGCGGCTGCCTCTTCGTTGGCCGCGTTGTAGACCGCGGTCAGGCAGCCACCCCGTTTGCCTGCCTCCCGAGCCAGGCGCACGGCAGGGAACACGTCGTCGTCGAGTGGCTCGAACTCCCAGGTCGAGGCGGTGGTGAAGTCGCACGCGGCTGCGGCCCCGGCGATGCGGGACGGCCATCCCAGCGCGAGGGCGATAGGCAGCTTCATGTCCGGCGGGCTCGCCTGAGCCAGCGTCGAGCCATCGGTGAACGTGACCATCGAATGCACGATCGACTGCGGGTGGACCACCACCTGTATTCGGTCGTAGTCGATGCCGAAGAGCAGATGTGTCTCGATGAGTTCGAGCCCTTTGTTGACCAGCGAGGCAGAGTTCAGCGTGTTCATCGGACCCATGGACCAGGTGGGATGCGCCCCCGCCTGCTCGGGGGTGACTGCCTCGAGCTGCTCGGCCGACCAGCCGCGGAACGGCCCACCCGAGGCGGTGAGCACCAACGCCGCCACTTCATCGGGGGTGCCCCCGCGCAGGCACTGCGCCAGCGCCGAATGCTCGGAGTCCACCGGCACGATCTGATCCGGCGCGGCGGCCTTGACCACCAACGGACCCCCCGCCACGAGAGACTCCTTGTTGGCCAACGCCAACCGTGCACCCGATTCCAGCGCCGCCAGCGTCGGCTGCAGCCCGAGCGCGCCGACGAGCGCGTTGAGCACGACGTCGGCCTCGGTGTCGCGCACGAGACGGGTGACCGCATCCGGTCCGCTGTAGGTGACGTCACCGAGTTTCTCGGCGGCCGCCGGATCGGCGACGGCGACTGCGGTGACGCCGGTGCGCGCCCGCTGCTCGGCGAGCAGATCGACATTGCCGCCACCTGCGGCCAGCCCGACGACCTCGAATTCATCCGGGTTGGCGGCGATCACGTCGAGGGCCTGGGTGCCGATCGATCCAGTGCTGCCGAGGATCAGAACGCGTCGCGTCACCGCTTCATTGTGCCGTGCCAGGAGAAGGATCGGAAAAAGCCGCCGACACATCGACGCTCGCCTCGATCGCGCAGATCAGGCCGTCGCGCACGGTGAGGTGGATCATCGCGAACGCGCGGCGCCGCCGCGACGCGATGAGCACCGGAGGACTGGTCGCGGCGGCGACGAGGGTCGTGCCCGGACCGAGGTAGCGCAGCAGGTTGACCGAGACCTGTGCAGGACCGTGATTGATCTGCGGCGGCGGCGCGTCGGGTCCGATGATCCTGCCGACTCCCCACACCGAGGGGTCGAGGAGCGCGGACAGCGCGTCGAGGTCGCCGTGCGCGCAGGCATCGATGAACGCCTCGGTCAGCCTGTGGTGCTCGCACGAGTCGACCGCGGCGAGCCGGGCCGGGGCATCCGCGAACTTCAGCCGGGCCCGGCGGGCGAGTTGGCGGCAGGTGCCGGCGGGCCGGCCGACCGTCGCCGCGATCTGGTCGAAGGGCAGGCCGAAGACGTCATGCAGAACGAACACCACCCGCTCGCCGGGCGTCAGCCGTCGCAGCACTTCCCACAGTGCTCCGCTGACCTGGTCGTCGAGGGTGATCCTGTCGGCGGGGTCGGGCTCGCGGGAGAGCTGTTCTGCGACCCCGTCAGCGACCACCTGCTCGCGCCGCGCCCGCGCCGACCGCAGCATGTCGAGGCAGAGTCGGCCCGCGACGACGGTCAGCCAGCCCCGGGTGTCCTCGACGTCGCTCGCACGTGACAACCGCACGAAGGACTCCTGGACGACGTCCTCGGCGTCCCCGAGATCACCCAGCATCTGATAGCAGACGTTGACGAGGTAGGCGCGATGCGCGCGCCACTGGGTCGTGAAGTCGGCGGTCATACCTCTAGGACGGGACGCCTGCGCGGAAAGTTACCGGAGTCCCCGATCGCAGGGCGTCACATTCTCGGGCGTCACATTCTCGGGCACAGCCCCGTCGTGATGGCATGCCAACAACCATTCTCGTCACCGGCGCCACCGGCAACGTCGGGCGTCCCCTCGTCGATCAGCTGTCCACCCGAGGCGTTCGGGTTCGTGCGGTGACCCGCACCCCGGCCCCGCCGTTCCCTCCCGGCGTCGAGGTCGTGTCCGACGCCTACGCCGGCCTCGCCGGAGCCGACGCCGTGTTCCTGAACTCCCGCGCGCTGGGCGCCGGACTGGAGCGGGTCGTGGCTGCTGCGCAGGCCGCCGGCGTGCGTCGCCTGGTCGCTCTATCGGCGATCAACGTCGACGACGACGTCACGCATCAACCGTCGAGATTCCGCGGTGACCGCAACCGCGAGACTGAACAGCTGGCCGTCGACTCCGGACTGGAGTGGGTGAGCCTGCGGCCGAGCGTCTTCGTCACCAACTTCTTCGCGATGTGGGCACCTCAGCTCGCCTCCGGGGCCGTCGCCGGCCCGTTCGCCGACGCGTCGATGGCGCCGATCGTCGAGGTCGACATCGCCGCCGTCGCCGTGCGCGCGCTGCTCGATGACGATCTGGTGGGCCGCAGAATTCCCCTGACCGGTCCGCAGGCGCTCACCAACGCCGAGATGGTGTCGATCATCGCCGCCGTCACCGGCTGCCGACTGCGCTACCACGAAATCGCGGCACCCGCGGTACGACAACGGTTCGTCGACCAGGGATTCGCCGCCGAATTCGCCGACGCCTACCTCGCGATGCTCGCCGACGCGGTCAGTACGACCGCGACCGTCACCGACGAGGTCGAGCGCATCACCGGCCGCGCCGCGACGACGTTCGCCGCAGCAGTACGCGCCGCAGGGTTGGGGGCGCGGTGAGTGCCGACCCGCGGCCGCCCCGCTGGCTCAAACCCATGAACCGGATTCTCACTGCAGCAGTAAGGGCTGGACTTCGCCCGGGACCCGCGATGATCCTCACCGTGCCCGGTCGCCGGACGGGTCGGCCCCGCAGCACACCGATGACGCCGTTCCGCCACGAGGGCCACCTCTACGTCGTCGCCGGCTACCCCGGCAGTGACTGGGCGGCCAACGCGCGAGCAGCAGGCACCGGCACCCTCCGGCACGGCCGCCGCTCACAGCAGGTGCGCATCGTGGAACTCGACGTCGAGCAGTCGCGGCCCATCCTGCGCGCCTTTGCGGTGAAAGTCCCTGTCGGAGTGGCATTCTCACGACGCGCCGGCCTGGTGGTCGAGGGCTCGCCCCAGGAATTCGCCGCGCTCGCCGGCCGGCTCGCGGTCTTCCGCTTCGACCCAGCGGGTCGGTGAATCTGGGAACCGACTGTGTGACGCAAGTGTGACAGGAGGCGTCTCGGCCCATCCGAAATGCGAACAGCGATGAATAACCCCCGACAGCCAAGGACGGGCACCGACGCCCGCCCCACCGAAGGGATGAAGTGATGATCACCGTTCACCGCAAGACCGTCACCGCCGCGAGCCTGGCCGCCGTGGCCATCTTCGGAGCAGCAGCCTGCTCCAGCGAGCAAGCCGCCAGCACTGCCTCGTCGGCGACCAGCGCCGCCTCTTCTGCGGTCGAGTCGGCGACCGGCAGCTCGAGCTCCCCGACCAGCGCCGCCGCGGATCCGGCCGCCAACCTCATCGGGTCCGGCTGCGCCGCCTACGCCGAGCAAGTCCCGTCGGGCCCGGGCTCGGTGGCCGGCATGTCGGCCGACCCGGTCACCGTCGCCGCGTCGAACAACCCGATGCTCAAGACGCTGACCCAGGCCCTGTCGGGTCAGCTCAATCCGAACGTCAACCTCGTCGACACCCTCAACGGTGGTGAGTTCACCGTGTTCGCACCGACCGACGACGCGTTCGCCAAGATCGACCCCGCGACCCTCGAGACGCTCAAGACCGACTCGAACCTGCTGACGAGCATCCTGACCTACCACGTGGTGCCCGGCCAGGCCGGCCCAGACGCCGTCGCCGGCGAGCACAAGACCGTGCAGGGCGCGAATCTGACCGTCACCGGAGCCGGAAACGACCTGAAGGTCAACGACGCCGGACTGGTCTGCGGCGGGGTCAAGACCGCCAACGCCACGGTGTACATGATCGACACCGTCCTGATGCCCCCGGCTGCCTGACGCAGCTGAAAACCCTTCGACAACAGGAGAACACCGTCATGACAACAGCACGACACATAGCAACCCTCGGCTTCACCGCCGCCGCCGCTGCCGGCCTGATCCTCGGCACCGCCCCGTCGGCGGCCGCCCAGCCGGCCGGTCCGGGCTGCGCCGCCTATGCCGCCCAGGTGCCTGCCGGACCCGGATCGGTCCAGGGCATGTCGATGAGCCCGGTCGCCGAGGCGGCCGCCAACAACCCCATGCTCACGACGCTGACCGCGGCCGTCTCGGGCAAGCTCAACCCTGCGGTGAACCTCGTCGACACCCTCAACGGTGGTGAGTTCACCGTGTTCGCCCCGACCGACGAGGCATTCGCCAAGGTGGACCCGGCGACGATCGAGAAGCTCAAGACCGATGCACCGCTGCTGACCAGCATCCTCACCTATCACGTGGTGCCGGGCCAGGCCGATCCCGCGCAGGTCGTGGGCACCCACAAGACGGTGCAGGGCGCCGACCTGACCGTCACGGGTACGCCTGACCATCTGATGGTCAACAACGCCTCGGTGGTGTGCGGCGGCGTGAAGACCGCCAACGCGACCGTGTACCTGATCGACACGGTTCTGATGCCGCCGGCTGCCTGACCGTTTCGCGGCCCGGGCCCCTCGCCACTACGGCGGGGGGCCTGTGTCGTCTGTAGCAGGGGCCGGCGCCCTCGTCATCGATCCGTCAACGTCTTTTCCGTTTCCCCCGCCGCCGCACGGGGCAGCATCAAGGCGTGCCCGCCGTTCTCTGGTTCCGCCGCGACCTGCGGCTCGCCGACTCCCCCGCCCTCCTCGCCGCTGCGGGCGACGACGGCGACGTGCTGGCCTGCTACGTGCTGGACCCGCGACTGGAGAGGTCCGCCGGCCCGCGCCGGCTGCGCTACCTCTACGACGCCCTGCGGGATCTGCAGGAAAGCCTCGACGGCCGGCTGCTGGTCACCCGTGGCGCGCCACATTCACGAATTCCCCAGTTGGCCAAGACCGTCGGCGCGAGTGCGGTACACGTCTCCGACGACTTCACCCCGTTCGGCCAGGCCCGAGACGAGAAGGTGCGCGACGCCCTCGGCGACATCGAGCTCGTCGCCACCGGTTCGCCCTACCTGGTGTCGCCCGGTCGCGTCGCCAAAGCCGACGGCAGCCCCTACAAGGTGTTCACCCCGTTCTTCACGGCGTGGCAGAAGCACGGTTGGCGCAAGCCGGCCGACTCCGGCGCGAAGAGCGCCCAATGGATCGACCCCAGCGACGTCAAGGGCGCGAAGACCGTCTCGATCCCGAAGGGTGACGCCGAGATCGACATCCCCGCCGGGGAACGCGCCGCGCTCAGCCAGTGGAAGGACTTCCTCGCCGACGGGCTGTCCGGCTACGCCGACGACCGCAACCGGCCGGATCTGGCGGCCACCAGCAGGATGTCGGCGCACCTCAAATTCGGCGCGATCCATCCCCGCACGATGGCCGCCGACCTCGGCCGAGGCAAGGGGGCCGCGGCGTATCTGCGGGAGCTCGCCTTCCGCGACTTCTACGCGTCGGTGGTGCGGGAGTGGCCGCGCAGCACCTGGTGGAACTTCAACCCCTCCTTCGACGCGATCGAGGTCGACGAGGGCAAGGACGCACAGGCGGCATTCGAGGCGTGGAAGGCGGGCAAGACCGGCTTCCCGATCGTCGACGCCGGCATGCGGCAGCTCGCCGAGAGCGGGTTCATGCACAACAGGGTCCGGATGATCGTCGCGTCGTTCCTGGTCAAGGATCTGCACCTGCCCTGGCAGTGGGGAGCCCGGTGGTTCCTCGAGCAGCTGGTCGACGGCGACATGGCCAACAACCAGCACGGCTGGCAGTGGGCGGCAGGGTGCGGAACCGATGCGGCGCCGTACTTCCGCGTGTTCAATCCGACCACGCAGGGCGCGAAGTTCGACCCCGATGGCGACTACGTCCGGCGCTGGGTTCCCGAACTGGCCGACGTCGACAACGTCCACAAGCTCGAGGGCGACCGGCCGGACGACTATCCGGAGCCGATCGTCGACCACGGCCAGGAGCGCGAGGAAGCGCTGCGCCGCTACAAAAGCCTGGGGTGACCCCTGCCTAGCGCAGCTGCAGACCCGCGTCGACGGGCAGCGCAACGCCGGTGATGTAGCGCCCGGACGGGCCGCACAGGAACATGATGGCGTCGGTCACGCTGCCGGACTCCATCATCGGCAGCGTCATCAACGGCATCTGCGACTCGCCGAAGGCCGGGTTCTCGGTGATGAACCCGGCCATCGCCTCGTTGAGGACCATCGGCGTCGCCACCCCGCCGGGGTGCACCGAGTTGACCCGGATGTTGCGGGCTGCGAGCGACGCGGCGAAGTGCCGCATCAACCCGACCACGCCGTGCTTGGCCGCCGTGTAGCCGGCCGCGCCGTGGGTCATGGTGCCGAGGTCGGTGCTGACCGACTTCAGCCCCGCCGCCGAGCTGGTGATCACGATCGCACCGCCTTCGCTGTTGGCCAGCAGCGCCGGCAGTGCGGCGTCGACGGTGTAGTAGACGCCGTTGAGCATGATGTCGACGGCGTCGACGTAGGCGCCGATGTCGCGGCCCTGCGGCCCTGTCGCGGGCATGATTCCGGCGTTGGCGAGCACGAAATCCAGTCGCCCCAGTTCCTCGACGCCGCGGGCGACGACGGCCGTCAGCCGGTCCCGGTCTCGGACGTCACAGCGTTCCGCGACGATGCGGCGACCCGTCTTCTCGACCAGCGCCACGGTCTCGGCGAGGTCCTCCGGCGTGGCCATCGGATACGCCACGCTGTCGAGTTGCTCGCAGACATCGACCGCGATGACGTCGGCGCCCGCCTCAGCGAAGCGAACCGCGTGTTCGCGGCCCTGCCCGCGGGCGGCGCCGGTGACGAACACCACCGTGTCGACGAAGGTGTCGGCGAACGGCCGCTCGGACTGCTGGCTTGCCATGGACGGGCAGCCTACGGGCTGTGTCAGAATGGCCCCAATACCGATAGACCGGAGGAGCAGCCGTGGCAAGCACCGAGGTGGAACGACACACAGGTGTCGACGTCGAGGACGTGCCGTCCGCCGCGTGGGGCTGGTCCAAGGAGAATCCGCGTCTGCAGCAGATCGGCGGGATCGTCGCGGGACTGTTCCTGCTGGTGATGATGCACGGCAACCACCAGGGCCATGTCGAGGACTACTTCCTCATCGCCGGCGCCGCCCTGCTGTTCGGTTACGTCGCGCGCAGCTTCTACCTGCACCGCAACCGCAACACGCGCTGACAGTCAGACGGCCAGCGGCAACGCATTGGCCACCGGCGTCAACGCCTCTGGCATCCCCGCCGCCGCTCGGATCTCTGCGAATGCAGCCAGCAGCGCATCGGTGGCTTCATGCGGGTCCTCGAGTGTGCGGTCGTCGGTGAGCACCGAGATGGACAACTGGTCGACGTAGCTCCACACCGTGATGTTCATGCCGCTGCCCGCGACGATGGGACCCACCGAATAGATCTCGCTGACCGTCGCACCGTGTATCACGCCGCGCTCGCGGGGACCCGGCACGTTGGAGATCGTCAGGTTCATCACCAGCGACGACTCGAGGCGCCGGGCCTGCTGTCGGAAGATGCGCGGCGTGGTCGCCGGGGGCAGGTACGACAGCCAGGACGGCAGCAGGGTGGGCCCGAGCAACCGATGGTTGTCCTTGGCGATTGCGGTCGCGGTGGCCGTCAGCCGCACCCGTTCCAGCGGATCTGCGACATGAACCGGCAAAGACGGTGTGATGTAGGTGAATTCGTTGCCCATCACCCGCGTGGGCGACGTGTCGACACTGACCGGCACGCCTGCGATGAGCGGCGCCTCGGCGGCCCCGTCGTAGCGCAGCTGCAGCCGACGCAGCGCACCCGCTGCTGTCGCGAGCACGATGTCGTTGAGTGTCACACCGAGGTGACGTGCCGTGTCTTTGACGTCGGCCAGGGCTAGTGGGGCGGTGGCGAACCGCCGCACCGGGGAGACGACGTGGTTCATGAACGTCGGCGGCGGGGCGAAGTTCCGCGCCAGATCGGGGTGGGGTCCGCGCTCGCGGGCGCTGCGCCGCACACGCACGACGCCCGCCGCGGTGTCACGCAGCAGCCCCGGCATTCTGCGCAGCCCACGCGCATGGTCACGGGCCGCGCCGCGCAACAGGTTGAGCGGGGCCGTCGAATCGGGTCGCGCCTGCGCCAACGCGCCGCGCACGTCAGGTTCTTCGGCCCCGAGCACCATCGCCATCTGGTTCGCTGAGGCCATCCCGTCGGCGAGCACGTGATGCACTTTGTGGATCACCGCGATCTTGTTGTCCGGCAACCCTTCTGCGACATACATCTCCCACAGCGGCCGAGTGCGATCCAGTGGGGTGCTGGCGATCTCACCGATCAACTCGTCGAGCTCGCGTCGCCCTCCCGGCGCACGGACGCGGGCCTGCCGAATGTGATAGTCCACATCGATCTCTGCGTTCTGCACCCACATCGGATGGTGCAGCTTGAACGGGATGTCGACGAGCTGGCACCGCAGCGGCGCGAGCGCGTGCAGCCGGGGCAGCGCCAGCCGTCGGAAGAGCTCGAAATCGTAGCCCGGCACCTGCGACACATCGAGCACGCCGATCTTGAGCGTGTGCATGTGGATCTCCGGCGTCTCGCTGTACAGCATCATGGCGTCCACACCGTTGAGCCGCTTCACTGCCCACCTCATCTCCGAACCGCGAAGACCGGCCCTCACCCGTGATCGCGTCGCCCGACCTGGTACCCATTCCACTCGATTTCGGCACCTCACGCTAACGTCACCGTCGATGACACGTGTCGAGAAAAGTTGGATTGCCGAGCTCTTGACCTTCGAGCGCCGCGACGGCGATGTGTTCAGCGTGACGGCGCCGCCCGACGGACCCAACACCACACTGTTCGGCGGCATGATCGCCGCGCAAGCGCTGGCCGCCGCCGGCGCCACCGTGTCGCCCGAGAAACTGCCCCAGTCCCTCCACGTGTACTTCGTGCGCGGCGGACGCTACCGCGAGCCCCTCGACTTCCGCGTCGAACGCACCCGCGACGGCCGGTCGTTCGACACCCGTCGCGTCACCGCCGTCCAGGGGGGCGCGGTGATCCTCGAGATGATCGCCTCGTTCCACGTCGCCGAACCAGGGGCCGACGAGCAGCCCGTCGCGCCGGCGTCGCTCGCCTTCGATGACGCCCAGCCGAAAATCGTGGACCTCGACTTTCTCGACCCGTTCGACATCCGCACCGAGTCCGCCGACGACACGGGGTTCGCGTTGCCGCCGTTCTGGATTCGCTCGCAGAACCCGGTCGAGGACGACCCGCTGGTGCGCGCGTGCACGCTGACCTTCCTTTCCGACATCGGTCCTGTCCCCGTGGCCCGACCGTCGGGTGTCACGCTGGCCCGAGGCACCGGCTACGCCGCGAGCCTCGACCATTCGATGTGGTTCCATCGCCCGTTCGACCCGCACGAGTGGCACCGCTACGACGTGATCCAGCGCAACCACAGCGACTCCCGCGGGCTCGTGATGGGATCGCTGTACGACCGCAACGGGGCACTGGTCGCGTCGACCACACAGGAAGCGCTGTGGCGTCCCTGACGTAACCGGCTCCGGCGGGGCACTGCCTTCGGTAGGTTCTACCGTCGTGCCGACGCTGACGAACCGCCAGATTGTGCTGCGCCGCCGACCACAGGGCCTGGTGGCCGCCGACGACACGGAACTCGTCGAGACCACCGCGCCCACACCCGCCGACGGTGAGGCGCTCGTGCGCACCACCTACGTCGGTATCGATGCCGCGGCGCGCACCTGGCTCGACGACCAGCCGAGCTATCTGCCGCCGGTGGCGCTCGGCGAGGTGATCCGCGCGGCGGGCATCGGTGTCGTCGTCGAATCCCGTTGTCCCGCATACTCTGTCGGCGATATCGTGACCACACTGACCGGCTTCTCGGAGTACACGATCGTGCGCGACGACCTGTTCACCACGCCGGTGCCGGGTCCGGGCGATCAGGTCGACCAGCGCGCGGTGATGTCTCTCTACGGGCCGACGGGCGCCACCGCGTACTTCGGGATGACAGGTATCGGCAGGCCCACACCCGGCGAGACCGTCGTGGTGTCAGCCGCAGGCGGGGCGACCGGTTCGGTGGCGGGCCAGATCGCCCGCATCGCCGGGGCCCGGGTGGTGGGCATCGCCGGCGGACCCGAGAAGTGCCGTGCCGTGGTCGAGGACTTCGGGTTCGACGCCTGCATCGACTACCGCACCGACGATCTGCCCGCGGCGCTGCGCACGCACTGCCCGCGCGGCGTCGACGTGTACTTCGACAACGTCGGCGGCCCCATCCTCGACGCGGTGCTCGGCAGGCTCGCCCACAAGGCGCGCGTGGTCCTGTGCGGGGTCATCTCCAGCTATCTGACCGGTGACCATCCGGGCCCGGCCAACTACGTCAACCTGCTCGCCAAGACGGCACTGATGCAGGGCTTCAACGCCCTCGACGAGTGGGGCCGTTTCGACGAGGCGTTCGCCGCGCTGCGCCGCTGGGACGCCGACGGTCTGCTGGTGCATCGCGAGCACGTCTACGAAGGCATCGAGGCGTGTGTCGAAGCGCTCAACGGGTTGTTCACCGGCGCCAACATCGGCAAGACCCTGGTCCGCATCTGACCACGCTCGCGAGCGTCAGCCTTCCGCCGCCAGTTGACCGCAGGCCGCGGCGATCTCGCGACCCCGCGTATCGCGCACGGTGCACGAGACCCCGCGCTCACGGACGCGGCGCACGAACTCCCGCTCCGCGGGTTTCGGGCTGGCATCCCACTTGCTGCCCGGCGTCGGGTTGAGCGGGATCAGGTTCACGTGCACCAGCGGGCCCAGCGCCCCGTGCAGCTTCTTGCCGAGCAGGTCGGCACGCCACGGCTGGTCGTTGACGTCGCGTATCAGCGCGTACTCGATCGACACCCGGCGTCCGGTCGTGTCGGCGTAGTAACGCGCGGCGTCGAGAGCCTCGCTGACCTTCCACCGGTTGTTCACCGGCACCAGCGTGTCGCGCAGCTCGTCGTCAGGGGCGTGCAGTGACAGCGCCAGTGTGACGTTGAGCTTCTCGTCGGCGAGTTTGCGGATCGCCGGGGCCAGCCCGACGGTCGACACGGTCACCGACCGCGCGGAGATGCCGAAGCCCTGCGGCGGCGGGGCGGTGATCCGCCGGACCGCGGCGACGACACGGTTGTAGTTGGCCAGCGGCTCGCCCATGCCCATGAACACGATGTTGGACAACCGCGAGCCGTCCCGATCTCGCAGCTCGGCGGCTGCGGAACGCACCTGCTCGAGAATTTCGGCGGTCGACAGGTTGCGCTTGAGGCCGCCCTGGCCGGTGGCGCAGAACGGGCACGCCATTCCGCAGCCCGCCTGAGACGAGATGCACACGGTGTTGCGGTCGGGATAGCGCATCAGCACCGACTCGAACGTCGTCTGATCGACCGCCCGCCACAGCACCTTGCGGGTCTCCCCCGCATCGCATTCGATCTCCCGGGCCGCCGCGAACAGCGTCGGGAACAGCGCCTGGCCCACCTGTTCACGCACCGCGGCCGGCAGGTCGGTCATTTCCGTCGGGTCGGCGATCAACCGGCCGTAGTACTGATTGGCCAGCTGTTTTCCGCGAAACGCGGGCAGGCCCAGCTCGGCGGCCGCGGCAGCTCGTCCGTCGTCGTCGAGATCGGCGAAGTGCCGCGGCGGCATCGCGCGGCGAGGGGCATCGAAGACGAGGGGCAGCGGAGCCCCGGCAGAACCAGACATGACTGCAACCAGTATCTCAGGCCAGCAGGGTCAGGACGATCCATCCGGCCACCGCCGACGGCAGCATCGCGTCGATGCGGTCCATCAGACCGCCGTGGCCAGGCAGCAGCGTACCCATGTCCTTGATGCCGAGATCACGCTTGATCTGCGATTCCACCAGGTCACCGAGCACTCCGGTGATCACCAGCATCAACCCCAGCGGGACACCGACCCACGCGGGCTTGCCGAGCAGGAACGTGACCGAGAACACCGCCGCGGCCGTGCCGAACACGAGCGATCCGCCCAGACCCTCCCACGACTTCTTCGGGCTGATCGCGGGTGCCATCAGGTGCTTGCCGAACAGCACACCCGCGACATATCCGCCGATATCGGCGAACACCACCGTGGCGATCACCGTGAAGACGCGCACGCCGCCGTCGTCGGCGAAGATCAGCAGCGCGGTGAACGCTGCGAACATCGGCACCCAGGTGGCCAGCAGCACCGTCGCCGCCATGTCGCGCAGGTAGTTGACCGGTTGACTGTTCAGGCCCTGCCCCAGCAGGCGCCACACCATGGCGACCACGATCGTGCCGGCATAGCCGCCGAGCAGTCCCGCCATGTCGAACGGCCACGTCAGCCAGATCATTGCCTGACCGCCGACCAGCAGCGGCACGGCAGGAAGCACGTACCCGTGCTCACGGAGGCGGCGGATCACCTCGTGGGTCGCGATCGCAATGGCCACGGCCAGCAGCGGGAGCCACCATATCGGCGCGAACAGCAACGTGCCGATCGCCATCGCGCCCAACAGGACGCCCACCGCGATGGCCGCCGGCAGGTTGCGCCCGGCGCGGGACTTGTTCTGGGTCGGCGGCGGATCGACCGGCTTGTCTGCCACGGGAGTCGGTTGCTGATCGGTCACGTCAGACCTCCAGCAACTCACCTTCTTTGTGTTTGACCAGTTCGTCGATCTGACCCGTGTACTGCGCGGTGGTCTTGTCGAGGTCCTTCTCCGCGCGGGTGACGTCGTCCTCGCCGGCGTCGCCGTCCTTCTTGATACGGCTCAGCTCCTCCATCGCCTTGCGACGGATGTTGCGCACCGAGACCTTCGCGTCCTCACCCTTGGCCTTGGCCTGCTTGACCAGGTCGCGGCGGCGCTCCTCGGTCAGCTGGGGAATCGAGACGCGGATGACGTTGCCGTCGTTGGACGGGTTGACGCCCAGGTCGGAGTTTCGGATCGCGTCCTCGATGTTGCGCAGCTGGTTCGCCTCGTAGGGCTTGATGACGACCAGCCGGGGCTCGGGGACGTTGATGCTCGACAGCTGCGTGATCGGGGTGGCGGAGCCGTAGTAGTCGATGCTGATCCGGTTGAACATGCCGGGGTTGGCCCGTCCGGTGCGGATCGACGCCAGGTCGTCCCGTGCCACCGACACGGCCTTCTCCATCTTCTCCTCGGCATCGAAGAGCGTCTCGTCGATCACCTGTCACTTCTCCCGTCGCTTCGCTCGCTGATCACCTCGTTGGTCATGTGGTGGTGACCAGTGTGCCGATCTTCTCACCTGCGACGGCACGGGCGATATTCCCGTCGGTGAGCAGGTTGAACACCATGATCGGCATTCCGTTGTCCATACAGAGGCTGAACGCGGTCGCGTCGGCCACTTTGAGTCCGCGATCGATGACCTCGCGGTGCGTGATCGTCGTCAGCAGCTTGGCATCGGGATCGGTGCGCGGGTCGGCGGTGAACACCCCGTCGACGGCCTTGGCCATCAGCACCACGTCTGCCCTGATCTCCAGCGCACGCTGCGCGGCGGTGGTGTCGGTGGAGAAGTAGGGCAGCCCCATGCCGGCGCCGAAGATCACCACGCGGCCCTTCTCCAGGTGTCGCTGCGCGCGCAGCGGGATGTAGGGCTCGGCAACCTGACCCATGGTGATGGCGGTCTGCACCCGGGTCTGAATGCCTTCCTTCTCCAGGAAGTCCTGCAGCGCAAGGCTGTTCATCACGGTGCCGAGCATGCCCATGTAGTCGGAGCGGGTTCGCTCCATGCCGCGCTGCTGCAATTGGGCGCCGCGGAAGAAGTTCCCGCCGCCGATCACGACCGCGACCTGGACCCCGCTGCGCACCACTTCGGCGATCTGGCGGGCGACGAGGGCGACGACGTCGGGGTCGAGACCGACCTGGCCGCCGCCGAACATCTCACCGCCCAGTTTGAGCAGTACGCGTCTGTAGGCGGGCCTGATCAACGATGTCGGGCCCCCGTTGGCTGTACTGTCCGCCATCCGACTCCTTCTCGCTTGCGCTTGGCCGCCCCCGAGAGTGCCGCAGACGGCTCCCCCATCCTGCCTCATCGCAGGCCGCACGCTTCGTTCAGGGGCGCCCGGGTGTGTCAGCCGACGTGCGCGGTCAGTAGCCAAGCACCCACGGACTTGCGGCCGGGCGCCTCGTCCCGGACATCAGCGCCCGCGAAACCCGTGAACTGCGCGGCGAAGGACTCCGGCACGTTGGCGTGGATGCGAGCTGGGCGGATGTCGTCGATCGTCCAGTACCGTGCCACGACTTCGCGCAGCTCCGGCTCGGTGACTGCGTTGACGGGGCCGCCCTCAGGCATCGCTGCGCGGTCGAAGACGAGCACGACGTAGGTCGCCCCCGGCGCCGCCGCGCGCACGATCGACTGCTGGTAGCCGTCGCGAAGCTCCACCGGCATGGAATGGAACAGCGTCGAGTCGATGATCGTGCCGAATCGGTCGTCGTATCCGGTGAACGCACTGATGTCGGCGACCTGGAAGGTGGCATTGGTCAGCCCACGGCGGGCGGCTTCGGCGCGTGCCAGCTCGACCGCCGTCGGCGACTGGTCGAGCCCGACGACGGCGACACCTCGTTCGGCGAGGTACATCGACACTGCTGCTTCACCGCATCCGGCGTCGAGCACGTCGCCGTGACAGATGCCGGCGTCGATCAGCGCGCGGATCTCCGGTTGCGGCTCACCGATGCTCCAGGGCGGCCGCACGCCCGCCATGTCGTCGGCTTCGCCGCGGTAGGCGGCGTCGAACATCGCGTCACTGGGATTCGTCATGCCATCCTTGGTATCAACGAGATTGATATGCGTCAAGATGGTTGACATGGGCGAGCGCGACGGCACCCCGCTGGGCTATCTGCTGCACCGGTTGGCGTCCGCATTACGCGCCGATGTGACGAGCGCGGTGCTCGAGCCCTTGAATCTGAGCTTCCCGCAGTACATCTGCTTGCGCCTGCTCTCGCGCCGGCCCGGTCAGTCCAACGCCGAGCTCGCCCGCGACGTGATGGTCTCTCCGCAGGCGATGAACATCGTGGTGCGCGGCCTGCAGGAGCGGGGGCTCGTCTCGAGGCCCGCCGCGGTCGCGACGGGACGGTCACTGCCGGCCGAGCTGACCCGTGAGGGGCGCGCGCTGCTCGCGCGCACCGACGACGGGATCAGGGGCGCCGAACAGCGGGTGCTGGGCCCGCTCTCGGAACGTGACCAGCGCGAGCTGCGCCGCATCCTCTCCGCACTGACCTGACCGCCTCCCTCACGAGCGGGCGTGTCTGCACGCCCACTCGCGGGGATGGTGTCAGGACTCCATCGCGCGCTCGGCCACCGGCAGCCCGCTGTGGCTCTGGTGGCACGCCTTCGGCGGTGACGGTGGCAGGTCGAGTGCCGGATTGCCGTCGAAGAATCCGATCGGCTTGAGGTGGAAGCCCGTATACGCGCACGGCATCACCGGCCAGTCCTCGGGCCGGACCACGTGATGTGCGCCCAGGGTGTACCAGAGCACGACGTCGGTGTTCTCCAGAGGCGCGTCATCGGCGACGAACTCCGGCAGGCCCTGCGCGTCCGCCGACTGGTACATGTAGTCACCCGCGGCGAACATCTCCTTGGGGTCATAGCGCGTCACCCACAGGTTGTGCTGCACGAAACGCGCCCGGTCGTAGATGTAGGAGCCTTCCTGCACCATCACCGGCACGATGTCCTTGGGCACCAGCTTGTAGGCCACCGGACTACCGAGTTCGTTGACCTTCTCCGGATTGGTCACCTTCCAGTACCGGCCTGTCGACCAGTTCCAGTCGCGCGCACCGTCGGCCTCCGACTCCACCAGCGTGTCCTGCACGATCCACGCATTGTGGTGCGGATTGAGCTCCGGGTCCGGCTCGGGAATCGAATCCACCTCGTAGACACTGTTGTTCGGGCCGTCGACGCTCATGTCGAGCCGGAAGTTGAAGAAGTGCTGGTGATTCGGACCGTAGATGCCGGGCGCCACCATCTTGCCCCAGCGCGGCGTCTCCCCCTCCGGAACAGCTCCGGTTGTGAGCACGCCCGACAGCTTCACCTCGACCTCGATCGACGCGTCGTTGTACAGGTACCAGAAGAATCCGTACTCGTAGTTGCCCACGGTGCAGATCATCGAGATCACCAATCGGCGGGAGCGCCTGACCTCCACCTCCTCGGTGCGGAAATCGGTGTGCTTCCAGGAGATTCCGTAATCCTCCTCGTGCATGCAGATCGCGTTCGGGATCGTGACCGCGTTGCCCGCCGAATCGTTGACCGTCCCGTCGAAGTAGAAGATCTCGCCCAGGCAGTCACATCCGAGCGTCAGAGGGTTGGCGGAGAATCCCATCCCCACCTCGCCCATGTCGAAGACGTTCTTGTTCCAGTGCGTCGGCGAGGTGTCCCCGTAGGGCACAACCATTTCCGACAGCGATCCGCGGTAGAGAATCGGCCGGGTGACGCCCCGGTCGGTATAGGTCACCTGATGAAGTGTGACGCCCTCACGCGGATTGAACCCGATCCGCAGAGACCACTTCTGCCAGGTGACGTTCCAGCCGTCGACCGTGAAGCTCGGCCCCTCCGGCTGGGTGATCTCGATCGGCTTCACATCGTCACGGAACTGCGTGAACGCCGGCCTGTTGTTCTCGTCGAACATGAACTCCTCGGAGTAGTTGCCCGCCGTCGGAGGCAGTGGCACCACACCGTGGTCCTCGACGTCGAGCACCGTCATGGCGTCGAGGTCGAACGTGACGATCAGCCCCTCGACAGGGCGGGCGTACCCGTGCTCAGAAGGCGCAGCACGCATGAACGTCAACGGTCGGCAGATCAGCGCCGAGTTGTCGTAATGGTCTGCACTGCCGTAGTAGCCGGCCGGCCACGGATCGATCATGGCGAGGCTGAAGTCGGTGATGCCGCGTTTGCGCATCGCCTCCTGCCAGCGCGGGTCTTCGCGGACCTTCTCCTCCACCCCGGTCATGTGCTCGACGAGGTAGGACGGGAACCGCCCCGGCACGGGGGTCCACGACTCGATGAGGCGCGCGTCGAGGTTTACCACCGCCTCGTACACCATCTTGGCCGTCGAATCGTACATCGTGACGAACGCGCATCGCGGCACGTCGGCCTCCGCGAAGGTGAGCGTCTCGGTCTTCGCCGGTTCCGCCAGATAGATCATCACGAACTTCAGTGTCGGCGTGCCGTATTGGCTCGACCGCACGATGTCGGCGGCGGCTTCGATCTCGGCGCCGCTGAGCGGATCGAGGGGATATCGGTCAACCCCGGCAGCGTCCGTCTCCGGCGCGCGGGTGTCTTCCATCGTCATCAGACGGTACCTTCCGTTGTGTCCTTGTCGTTGAGGTCGAAGACGGCCAAGTGCGCCAACGAATCCTCCTTCGAGACCTTGTGCGCCGAACGTCGGCCGAACACGTAGACGGTCAGACCGAGTGCGAACATGCCCAGGCTGATGCCACCGACCCACGTCATCCAGGTCGACGACGGCACGTCGATCCACGGCGTGACGAACGAGTAGTAGACGCCGCCGATGGTGCCCACGGTGCCCACGACCACGGTGATCCACACACCGGCCATGCCGCCCGGAATGCGCCAGAACTGTTCATTGGCATAGCGATCCGCGTACTTGCGGCGCGCGATGATGACCGGGAACAGGAAGAAGAAGCCCGACAGCAACCACACGGTGGACAGGCCGCCCTGCAGATAGATCGTCACATTGGCCATGCTGCTCTGCGAGTACAAGCCGACCAGGATCAGCGACGAGATGACACCCTGGATCAGGATGGCGGTCACCGGATTACGGGTGCGGGGGTTGAGATGGGTGAACAGCCGCGGCAGGTGCCGCTCCAGGCCGGAGACGAAGATCAGCCGCGAGTACGCCACCTGGTAGGTCATCAGAGCGACGATGATGATGAACGCCAGCACGATCGCGCAGACCTCCATCAGGCCGGGGAAGCCGGCCACATCCAGCATGCCGATCACCCCGGTCACCGGATCGATCTCGTCGCCGGGCAGCGCCATCATGGTGCCGAGCGTGGTGAGCAGGTAGATCGCCACCAGAGCCGTCGAGCCCCACAGGATCATCTTCGGCCCGCTCTTGCGCACCGACAGGAACTCCGCACCCATGTTGTAGGGCGTCTCGACCCCGAGCAGGTACAGAAGCACTGTGCCGTAGAGGAATCCGGCGACCGCGAAGTTGGGGATGGTGGCCTCGGCCCAGCTGAACGGCGTGCCTGATCCGTTCTTGACGGCGAAGAGAAGCCCGCAGATGAAGATCGTCAACGTCAGGACGCCGTACACCACGAAGACGATGTTCATGATCTTCTGGTTGGCAGCGAGTTTCGCCAGCGCGAGCCCGATGACCGTCCACAGGATCACCAACTGCAAGATGATGCTGGTGGTCAAGCCGAGTTCGGCATGGAACGCCAGCAACAGGAACTGCAGCACCACTGCCGGCGAGGAGGCCGCGTTGAGGATCACCGGCACCCACGACAGGTATCCGCCGATGAAGCCCCAGGTTTCGCCCATCGTTCGGGTGGCCCAGATGTACACACCACCCTGTCCGGGCCACAGGTTGCCCAGTTCCACGACCGCCATACCGGCCGGGATGAGGAATGTCAGGATGCCCAGCACCCACATCGGTATCGCGGTCCAACCACCCGCGGCCATCACCGACGATCCGGTGACCCAGCAGATGATGAACACGTAGGCAGCGGTCAGACCGAACGTCGTCATGACCTTGGGCAGGATCTGTTCGGGCACCAGCTCGGTGGTCATCAGGGCGTCGCGCTCGGCGTTACCCACCGCCTTGCCGGAGCCCGCCGCAGGTGCGGGTTCGGTTTGCGTCATAGGTTGTCTCCCAACTCAGTTGACGATCTGTCCGTCTCTCATTCGGACGACACGGCTCGCTTCGTCGGCCACCGTGGGGTCATGGGTGCTCGCGACGACGGTCACGCCCATCGTCGAGCAGAGTTCGCGAAGCATCCGCACGACGGTCTCTCCGGTGCGGTGGTCGAGGTTCGCGGTCGGTTCGTCGGCGAGCACCAGGGCCGGGTTGCTGATCAGCGACCGGGCGATCGCGGTGCGCTGCTGTTCGCCGCCCGACATCTTGGTCGGCTGGTGATGGATCCGGTGCCCGAGGCCGACCAGTTCGAGCAGATCGATGGCGCGCTGGCGTAGCGCGTCGCGGTCATAGGGTTCGAACATCAGTGGCAGTTCGACGTTTTCCACCGCCGACAAGAAGGGAATCAGGTTGTAGCTCTGGAAGATGAACCCGACTTTGTCGTGCCGTAGTGCGGCGAACTGACTCTCGGTCAGCGTCGCGGTGTCCTTGCCGGCGACGGTCACGGTTCCCTTGGTCGGCCTGTCGAGCCCGCCGATGATGTTGAGCAGCGTGGATTTTCCGCTTCCGCTGGGACCCATCAGGCACACGAATTCGCCGGGCATGACGGTGAGGTCAGCGGCCATCAGCGCCTTGACGACTTCGTCGCCGAGTTTGTGCAGTTTCCAGACGTCGGAGATCTCGATGACGGGGGCAGGTGCGGTCATGTCAGCTTCCTTCGGTCAGCGATCGAATCGGGGGGCGCGAGGCCGCCTTCCAGGTGGGCACGATGCTGGTCGCCAGGGCGGCCACGATGCTGACGCCGACCGCGATCGCGGCACCGGCCGCCAGTCCCGACATCGACACACCGGTGCCGACCACATCCGCCATTGCCAGGGCCACGCCCGTCAACCCCGCCAACAGCGCACCGGCGAGGGCACCCGCCACCGCGGCGATCGCGGGCTCGACGAGAAGCGCGGCGACGACGGGTGGGCGCGGAACGCCGTTGGCGCCGAGCACGCCGAGTTCGCGGGTACGTTGCGTGACGGTCCTCGTCGTCGCCACCGCCACTTCTGCGACACCGACCAGCAGCACGGTGACCGCGATCAGTGTCACCGCGTGCCCGATCTCGTCGGCGTGCCCCAGAACCGCTGACTGGCTACGGATTCCGTCGCTCATTCCGAACACGAGCACCACCAGGTACGCCCCCGTCGCGGTGGTGACGGCCGGGAGCACCATCTCCCGCGCGCGCCGGCGGGCGGCGAGCCAACCGTAGGTCAACCCCTTGACGATCATCGCGCACTCAGCAGCTCGACGGGGCGGTGCTGGAGCAGGCGGTGCACCGGCACCAGGGCGCCGACGATGGCCATCGCGGGCAGGAACATCGCGGTCATCGCGATGCCCTGCAGCCAGGCCGTCACCGTGGCGATGCCTGGAATCACCAGCGCCACAGCGATACCCGCCGCGGCGATACCCACCACGTAGGCGGCGACGAACACCATCGCGGACTCGACGAGGAAGAAGTACAGCACTTCGTCGGCCAGTCCGATGCTGGACATGATGCCGAATTCGCGACGCCGCTCGGCGACCGAAGCCAAGAACGACGACACCGCGATGACGAAGCCCAGCGCCAGGCCGATCGTGGAGATGAGTCCCAGCGTCGATCCCGTCACCTTGCCGGAGAACAACGCCGAGAACTTCTGCTCGAAGGTCAGCGGACCAGCGCCGCCGACGGTGTCGTAGATGAGTCCCCGACCCTGCGGGTCCGGTTGCACGGACGGATCGGGCGTGGCGGGCAACCCCACCTCGGTCGAGAAGGACTGCGCCAGATCACGCCGCTTCTCCGAACCGGCCGGTGCCGAGACAACCCACCAACCACTCTGCCCGACAACGGATTCCGCTATCGCGGTTGGTACGACGACGGACTCACCGCCTCCACCGATGCGGACCTGCAGACTCTGTCCACCAATCGTGACGCGGTCGCCGTCGGCCACGCCGAGGCGCCCGGCCGCACCCGCGGCGATCTGCGCCTCTCCGGCAGCGATGTCGTCGCGGCCACGCAGAGACACGGCATGACCGGCCACCTCCGTCACCCCGGACAGGGTGCGGGTGGCAGTCCATCCGCCCGGGATGGAGATATCAGGCGCCGGCCCGTTGGCGACGAGCGCCTCGACGTCGGGGTCATAGTGCACGCCGGCTGCGGGCACGACCCACAGAGCGCCGCCGGACAGCACGTCGGTGACCGAATCCTCGCCTGTCATAGCGAAACTCGCCGATACGGTGCGCACCACGGTGACGCACGCGATCGCCAGCGCGATACCGAGCACCGAGAGGACGAAGCGCTCGGGCCTGCGCCGGATGTTGGCCAGAGCGAACCGGATCAGGCACATCACTGTGTTCTGCGAGCCGACGGGAAGCTGCTCGGAGGGCATCACCGCCGACGAATCGCCGACTTGACTCGTCTCCACGAGAGATGATGGTGGGAGCCGCACGTAACACTCAGAGCCACCTGCGGTGACGTCGGTGTTAATACGCCAGGGGCGCAGTTACGGCAGCGTGTCGGGGACGCAACGGATTTCGTTGCCCATCCGTCAGCTCGAGATCGTCGGCCACGGTTGTGCCTGCTCGAGTTCGTAGGCGAGCTCCAGCAGCCGCGCATCCTGGCCGAGCGGCGCGGCGAACATCATGCCGACCGGTAATCCCGACGCCGAGCGCGCCAACGGCAACGAAATCGCCGGCTCCCCCGTCACGTTCTGCAGCGGTGTGAATGCCACCCAGTCGATGAGCCGCTCGATCACCTGCTGGTACTCGGCCGTCGGGTCCAGGTGGCCGATGCGGGGGGTGACGTCGGCCAGCGTCGGGGTCAACAGCAGGTCGTAGGTCTTCTGTAGGCGCGAGGTGATTCTCCGCGTGCGGGCCAGCCTGACCAGCGCGGCGGGCAGTCGCGCGAGATTACGCGCCGCGTGGTGCTCCAACCCCAGCGTGAGGCTGTCCAGCCGGGTGCGGTCGAAGGTCTCACCGAAGGTGCGCCGGCCACCGCGCACCAGTGCGAACGCCAGGAACGACCAGTAGAGAAGGAAGTCGTCGATGAATCGTGGAGGTATCGGATTGTCGACCACGGTGACTCGGTGGCCGAGCTCTTCGAGCAGCGCAGCGGTCTGCAGGGTCAGTTCGGCGATCTCCGGAGCGGAGTCCCGGGCGATCGACCGCGTGCACACCGCGATGTCCAGGCGTTGGGCGCTCGGGCCGCGGACGTCGCCGACAGCGGGCAGCTTGGGGTTGGCGATGATGCGTTCCGTCTCCCGGTAGAAGGCCGCGGTGTCGCGGACCGAGCGGGTGAGGACGCCGTTGTGCACGATCTGCAGCGGCATCTGACGGACATTGCGATCCAGCGGGAGCCTCCCCCGCGAGGGCTTGAGGCCCACCAGGCCGTTGCACGCGGCAGGGATGCGGATCGACCCGCCGCCGTCGTTGGCGTGCGCGATCGGGACCACGCCGGAGGCGACGAACGCCCCCGAGCCAGACGACGAGGCACCCGCGGTGTGGTCGGTGTGCCACGGATTACGCACCGCACCCAGGCGCGGATGCTCAGCCGAGGCGCTGAAGCCGAACTCCGACAGTTGTGTCTTTCCAAGGGGAATCAGCCCCGTGGCCAGGTACGGCTTCGCGAAGTCGCCATCGCTCGACTCGATGCGCGCCTCCCAGGCGTCTGCCCCTTCCCGGGTCGGCATTCCCGCCACGGCCACGTTGTCTTTGATGAACGTGGGCACGCCGTCGAAGAAGCCCCCATAGGGATATGTCAGCCGGGCGCGCGTCCGCGCACGGTCGAACGCTTCGAAGGCCAGGCCGTTGAGAGCCGGATTGACGGACTCGGTGCGCGCGATGGCGGCATCGGTCAGTTCGGCCGCCGAGACCTCACCCGCTCGCAGCGCATTCACTGCGCCGACAGCGTCGAATGTGCCCAGGGCGTCGTCAGCGAAGGCGTCGATGCGGGTCATGGCGCGACGGTACCAGAGCGTACCGGCGGTGTCGGGCAGTCCCCGCGGTCGTCATTCGGCGCGCTGAAGCACCGCTCCCACGGTCATCGCGAGGATCTTCCAGTCCAGCCACAGCGACCAGTTCTCGATGTAGAAGTTGTCCCATTCGGCGCGGTCGGCGATCGAGGTCTGGCCGCGCAGACCGTGCACCTGAGCCCACCCGGTCATACCCGCCTTCACGCGGTGCCGGTCGCCGTACCGCGCGATCTGGGCGTTGAACAGATCGACGTACTCGGGCCGCTCCGGACGGGGACCGACAAGGCTCATCTCCCCGCGGACGACGTTGATGAGCTGTGGCAACTCGTCCAGCGAGGTGGCGCGCATGATCTTGCCGATTCGCGTGCGGCGGTCCTCCCCCTCGACGCCGCCCGGCGCGCTGTCGGCGCGGCGCTCGAATGAGGCGTCGGCGACGCTGGGAGGCCTCATGGACCGGAACTTGAGACAGTCGAAGACGCGGCCGTCGCGGCCGACCCGGGCCTGGCCGAAGAAGATCGGCCCGGGCGAGCTGAGCCGCACCGCCAGCATCAGCGACAGGAACAGCGGGGAGATGAGCACGAGCCCGATCGTTGCGAACAGACGATCCGAGAAATGCTTGACGGCGAACTGCCAGCCGCGCGGGTCCGTGCTGGGCACCGAGATCAGCGGTAGTCCGCCGATGTGGTCGATGGTGGCGTGCACGCCGATGGTGTCGAAGATCCGCGGCACGATCCACACGGCTAATCCGTGCCGGTGCGCCACCTTGACCGCCGCCGTGATGGCCTCGTCCCGGGTACGGGAGAAGGCCACGATCAGACATCGGGCATGGGTCTGGTTGATGGCGTCTTCGAGGGTGTCCAGCTTTCCCAGGTACGGGATGCTGGCCGGCTTGTCACGGTCCACCCCCATGGTCGGCAGGTCGTCGTCGATCAGGCCGATGGGCCGCAACCCGTAGTTCGGGGTGACCTCCAGGCGCTCGACCACTTTCGCGGCGATCCTGCCGTTTCCGACGATCAGCGTCGGAGCGATCATCTTGTTCCGGCGGAGCATGCGGGTCCGGACGGTGAACCAAACGAGACGGCCCAACGGGATCAGTACCGCCGCGCACACCCACACCTGTGCCACGCCGGTGCTGCGCGAGCCCTGGATGGTCGGGTTGAGGACCATGCCGCTCAGCAGCAGCATCGCCGCGACGGCGGTGAGCGCTTCGATTTTCGGCAGCTCGTCGAGGAACGAGCGGTTCAGCGACCGCTTGTAGAGGCCGCGGATGGCGAACAGCCCGACCACCGTCGGCGCGAAGAAGCACATCATCTGCCACGGGGGCAGTTGCTGATGCCTGTAGTTGGCCACAGTCATGCCGATCGCGACCGCCGCCGACCCGGTGGCCAGATCGATCGCCATGACGATCAGAGGCGACCAAGCTTTGCGGCGACGTGCGGGCACCACTTCGGTCAGCATCGGGAGGTCTAGCTGGCGCTCGACGGCATTGGTCTTTGCCGTTGGCGGAGCGTCGATGACACCGGTCATTGCTGACCTCCCCGGATCACGGTGCGCTCCACATGAAGAGGTTAACTCTACGGCAGCTGCGTCGTCGTCATTTGACGCCGACGAGAGCGGTTCGTCATATTTGACAGAGTCGCCTGAAAGTTTGCTGCGTGTCAACGGTCATCAACGGCGGCAAAAGAAGGGCACCCACACTCGCCGTCTCGGGCAACGGCTGGAGCACGCCCTTATTATCGTGACCGCAATTTTCGGTCTCATTTTTGAGATCGTGGCAAAGAACGTGCGCCGTTCGAACGATTGCCGCCGAGGATTCCATCCCACGCGCGCGGGATCCGCCGCAACGCACACGGCCCCCGGAACGCAGTGTTCCGGGGGCCGTGCGGTGGTGCTGGGGTCAGACTTCTGCTCGATTGGCCTGATTCCTCACCGGGCTCGTACCTTGCCCGGCGTCGTCGTCAGGCCTGACCGACCTCGAACCGGACGAACCGTGTCACGGTCACGCCGGCCTCGTCGAGCAGAGCCTTGACGGTCTTCTTGTTGTCGGACACCGAGGGCTGGTCGAGCAGCACGACGTCCTTGTAGTAACCGGTCACGCGACCCTCGACGATCTTGGGCAGCGCCTGCTCGGGCTTGCCCTCGGCCTTCGCGGTCTCCTCGGCGATCCGGCGCTCGTTGGCGACGATGTCCTCGGGCACGTCCTCGCGGGTGAGGTACTTCGCCTTCAGCGCAGCGATCTGGAGTGCGACCGCGTGCGCAGCAGACTTGTCGTCACCGGTGTACTCGACCAGCACGCCGACGGCCGGCGGGAGGTCGGCAGCGCGCTTGTGCAGGTAGGTCTCCACCTGACCGTCGAAGTACGCGACGCGGCGCAGCTCGAGCTTCTCGCCGATCTTCGCCGACAGATCGGCGATGACCTGCTCGACCGTGGTGTCACCGGCTTTGGCGGCCTTGAGCGCGTCGACGTCCGTCGCCTTGGCCGCGGCCGCAGCAGCCACGATCTGGTCGGCGGCGGCCTGGAACTCGGCGTTCTTGGCGACGAAGTCGGTCTCGGAGTTGAGCTCGATCAGCGCACCGTCCTTGGCGGCCACCAGACCTTCGGCGGTCGCACGCTCGGCACGCTTGCCGACGTCCTTGGCGCCCTTGATGCGCAGCAGCTCCACGGCTTTGTCGAAATCGCCCTCGGCGTCGACGAGCGCGTTCTTGCTGTCCATCATTCCGGCGCCGGTCAGCTCCCGAAGGCGCTTGACGTCGGCAGCGGTGTAGTTAGCCATAGATGTGTTCCTAGGGATTCTGTGCAGGGGTGGGTTCGGTCTGGATCTCGGCCTCGGGCGTTCCCGGTGCGGCTCCGGCCGCGGTGGGCGACGCCGTGGCACCGGCGAGCAGCTCCTGCTCCCACTCGGCGAGCGGCTCGGCAGCCACGCCGTCCTGGCCCGCATCGGTCTTGCCGGCACCCGAGCGGGCCTGCAGCCCCTCGGCCACCGCGGCCGCAACGACCTTGGTGAGCAGGGCGGCGGAGCGGATGGCGTCGTCGTTACCCGGGATCGGGTAGTCCACGACGTCGGGATCGCAGTTGGTGTCCAGGATCGCGATGATCGGGATGTTGAGCTTGCGTGCCTCCGCGACGGCGAGGTGCTCCTTGTTGGTGTCGACGACCCAGATCGCCGACGGCACCTTCTGCATGTCCCGGATACCGCCGAGCGAACGCTCGAGCTTGTTCTTCTCGCGGGTCAGCATCAAGATTTCCTTCTTGGTGCGACCCTCGAAGCCACCGGTCTGCTCCATGGCCTCGAGCTCCTTCATCCGCTGAAGGCGCTTGTGCACGGTGGAGAAGTTGGTGAGCATGCCGCCCAACCAGCGCTGGTTCACATACGGCATGCCGACGCGGGTCGCCTCCTCGGCGATGGATTCCTGCGCCTGCTTCTTGGTGCCGACGAACATGATCGACCCGCCGTGGGCGACGGTCTCCTTGACGAACTCGTAGGCCGAGTCGATGTAGGTCAGCGTCTGCTGCAGATCGATGATGTAGATGCCGTTGCGGTCGGTGAAGATGAACCGCTTCATCTTGGGATTCCAGCGTCGGGTCTGATGCCCGAAGTGAGCGCCGCTGTCAAGCAGCTGCTTCATGGTCACAACAGCCATGGGTGTCCGTACCTTTGAGTTGTCGGTTGTCGTCCGGCATCGGGTGAGCCGGACCCTGGCGACTGCTTCGATGCCGGACCCGAGTCATCGGGACCGCCCGGCATACAGGTGACGAACCCGCGAGGGTTCGTGCAGACGCGCGAAGTCAGCCCGCGCAAGCGAGCTGCGCAGAGAAGTTTACACGCTCGGAACGGGTGGTTTGACCACGCTGATCAGGACGCCGAGCGCCTATCCCCAGCCGCTGAACCGGCCCTGGAACAGCAGCTCTTCCTCAGGGTGCACTGCTGCGATGCGCATTCTGGCGGCTGTTCTGCTCTGCGCCGTGGCCTCGGTGGCTCCCGCGGGGGCGGACGGTCCCCGTCTGGAGTGGCCGTTGCGGCCGCGCCCGGCGGTGGTCCGCGCGTTCGACGCCCCCGAACGGAATTGGCAGCGAGGGCATCGCGGCGTCGACGTCGTCGGCGCAGCGGGCCAGGCCGTGTACGCCGCAGGGGCCGGCACCGTGGTCTTCGCCGGGGTGCTCGCCGGCCGGCCCGTGGTGTCGATCGCACACCCGGGTGGGCTGCGCACCAGCTACGAGCCGGTACAGGCCGCGGTGCGCGCGGGGCAGACGGTCGGCGCGGGCTTTGTGATCGGTGCGCTGCAACCGGGTCATGCCGGGTGCGCTGCGGCGGCCTGCCTGCACTGGGGTGCGATGTGGGGTCCGGCGGCTCGCGCGGACTATGTCGACCCGGTCGCGCTGGTGGCGACGACGCCGATCCGGCTCAAGCCGCTGCGCTGAGCGTCATGCCCGGGGATGCGCCTGGTCGTGCACCGCGCGCAGCCGGGCGACGCTGACGTGGGTGTAGAGCTGCGTGGTGGCCAGCGTGGAGTGACCGAGCAGTTCCTGCACGACGCGCAGGTCAGCGCCGCCCTCGAGCAGGTGGGTGGCCGCGCTGTGCCGCAACCCGTGCGGGCCGATGTCCGGGGCGCCGTGGACGGCGGCCACTGTTTGGTGCACGACGGTGCGGGCCTGCCGCGGGTCGAGCCGGCCGCCGCGCGCACCGAGCAGCAGCGCCGGGCCTGATGTGGGGGTGGCCAGCGCAGGGCGCCCGTCGCTCAGCCACGACATCAGCGCCCTGTGCGCCGGATCGCCGTAGGGAACGGTGCGCTGCTTGTTTCCCTTGCCGAGCACCCGCAGCACCCGCCGGGAGGTGTCGATGTCGTCGACGTCGAGGCCGCAGAGCTCGCTGACCCGCATCCCGGTGGCGTAGAGCATCTCGACGATCAGCCGGTCTCGTAGGGCGACTGGATCTCCCTGCTCGGCACCGGAATTCGCGGCGTCCATCGCGTCGACCGCCTGGTCCTGACGCAACACCGACGGCAGCGTCCGACGTGTCTTCGGCGCCTGCAACCGCACCGACGGGTCCTCGTCGAGCAGGCCGCGGCGGGCCGCCCACGCCGTGAACGTCTTGACCGCTGATGCACGCCGCGCCAGCGTGGTCCGCGCCGCACCCGCCGACGCCTGCGCCGCCAGCCACGAGCGCAGCACCGGCAGGGTCAGCGCACGCAGACCCGCATCGGGGTGTCGACGGTCCAGGAAGTCGAACAGCGAGCGCAGGTCGCCCAGGTAGGCGCGCCGGGTGTGATCGGAGCGGCCACGCTCCAGCGCGAGGTAGGTGTCGAATTCCCCCAGAATGGCCTCCACGCCGGTCACGGTGACATCGGACCGGCGTCGGCTCTACAGGACGCGCCGCAGCGTGTCCGGAGTGAGATCTGCCAGGCTGCGATATCCGTCGACAGCCATCGTCAGGTCGGTCTCGGCCAGCAGCGAGCGCAGTACGTGGACCACCCCGTCTTCTCCACCGATGGCCAGTCCGTAGGCGTAGGGCCGGCCGACTCCCACCGCCGTGGCACCGAGGGCGAGCGCCTTGACGATGTCGGTACCGCTGCGCACGCCCGAGTCGAACAGCACGGGCAGCCCGTCGGCGGCCTCGACGACGTCGGGCAGGCAGTCGATCGCGGGCAGTCCGCCGTTGGCCTGACGGCCGCCGTGCGTCGAGCAGTAGATGCCGTCCACGCCGCCGTCCTTGGCACGGCGCACGTCGTCGGGGTGGCAGATCCCTTTGAGCACCAGGGGAAGGTCGGTCAGCGATCGCAGCCAGGGCAGGTCGTCCCAGGTCAGCGGATTGCCGAACAGGCTGACCCACTTGAGCACGGCGGCCTGCATGTTCTCCTCGGGCGGCTGGGCCAGACCGGCGCGGAACACAGGGTCACTCATGTAGTTGGCCAGACAGCGGCCCCGCAGCTGCGGGAAGTTCGACGTGGAGAGGTCACGCGGTCGCCAGCCGGGGATCCAGGTGTCGAGGGTGATGATGATCGCCTTGTATCCCGCCTTCTCCGCACGCTGGACCAGGCTCGCGGCCAGATCCCGGTCGGTCGGGGTGTACAGCTGGAAGAAGCCGGGGGTGTCACCGAACTCGGCGGCGACGTCCTCGATGGGGTCCTCGGTGAGCGTGGACACCGCCATCGGCACGCCGGTGCGCGCGGCCGCCCGGGCGGCAGCGAGATCGCCGTGCCCATCCTGGCCGCAGATGCCGATGACGCCGACGGGCGCCATGAACAGCGGCGACGGCAGGGTCAGCCCGAAGAGGTCGACGGTGAGGTCGCGCTCGGTCGCGCCGACAAGCATGCGGGGCATGAGACCCCATCGGTCGAACGCGGTGCGGTTGGCGCGCTGGGTGTTCTCGTCACCGGCGCCGCCGGCGACGTACGACCAGATCGACGGCGGCATGGCGACTTCGGCCTTGGCCTCCCAGCCGGCGTAGTCCATGGGCAGGGTCGGCATCACGCCGGAGAGGCCCTGCAGATAGATCTCGTACTGGTAGTTGCCGAAAGTCATGGCCCCACCCTGCCATCGGTGCCGAACACGGGACCCCCGTTTCGCCGGCGGGTTATGTGGCCTCCGTGGCGGCGAGCTCGCGCTTCCATTCGCGGAAGGTCTCCTCCGTGCGGCCGCGCCGCCAGTACCCGGATATCGACGACGCCCACTTCGGCTCGATGCCGCGCTCCTTGCGGATGTAGGGCCGCAGGTTGTGCATCACGGCCTGCGCTTCGCCGTGGATGAAGACCTGGACCTGGCCCGGCAGCCAGGGGGCCTCCTTGACCGCAGTGATCAGCGGAGCGTGGTCGCCGGCGTTGTCCTCGGGCACGAGGTCAGCGCGTCCGCCGCGATACACCCACCGGATGTCGACGCCCTCGGGCGCACGCAGCTCGACGATGTCCTCCGGACCGGCTACTTCGATCACCGCCTGTCCGATCGCGTTGTCCGGCAACGTTTCCAGCGCGGCACCGATGGCGGGCAACGCTGCCTCGTCGCCGGCGAACAGATACCAGTCGGCGGCCGGATCGGGCGCGAACGCACCGCTCGGTCCCATCACGAACAACCGCTGACCCGGTTGCGCGGACGCCGCCCATGGGCCGGCGACGCCGTGCTCGCCGTGGACGACGAAGTCGATGGTGATCTCACGCCGGCCGGCATCGGCGCGGCGCACGGTGTAGGTCCGCACAGTCGGCTGGTGCTGCGACGGAAGCGCGGTGAAGCTGTCCAACGTCAGCGGATGCTCGAGCGCACCGACGTCCACCGTGTCGTCGACGAAGACCAACTTGACGTAGGCGTCGGTGTAGTCGTTCGGCGTGAACGTGTCGAAACCATTGCCGCCGAGGATGACTCGAACCATGTGGGGACTGATCTGCTCTGTCCGCACGACCCGGAAGGTGTGCACCGGACGTCCTGCCACCTGACCACCTCTCTGATGTCGCGCGCCGTGTGGCGCCACTTCGACTATACGAGCGGTGCCGGCGGCGAGGGGCTGTCCCTCTCAGTAACAGAGCGAGCGCTCTGTTATGGTGTCGCCATGCCGCGGCCACGGGTACACGACCCGGACTCCGTCCTCGACGTCGTCGAGCACCTCGCGGCCCGGTCAGGACCCCAGGCGGTCTCCATCCGGGCGGTCAGCACGGCCGTCGGTGTGTCGAATGGAGCGCTCTATCACACGTTTTCCTCGCGCAACGGCTTGATCGGGCGCGCTTGGCTGCGGGCGGGCCGACGGTTCCTCGCGTTGCAGACGACGCTCGTCGACCGCGCCCTGCACCCCGACACCGAGGCCTCTGCCGTGGATGCGGTGGTCGCTGCGGCGGACGCACCGGTCGCGTTCGCCGAGCGCCACCCCGACTCGGCCACGCTGTTGCTACAGGTGCGCCGTGACGAACTCCTGGCAGGCCCCCTTCCGGAGACGATCGGCGATGCTCTGCGTGAGCTCGACACCGAGCTGATCGCCTTGATGGTGCGCCTTGCCGACGCGATGTGGAACCGCAGGGACGCGGCCGCCGTGGACGTGATCACTGCCTGCATCGTCGACCTGCCGACGGCTCTGGTGCTGAGCCGCAATCGACGCGACATACCCACGGCGCGTGAGCATGTGCGGGCGGCCGTGCGCGCAGTCCTGACCATTCCCCCACCCGAATACCGACCACCCGATCCCCAACGACAAGGACGACGACCATGAGCGCGACCATCACTGTCGACGACAGCATCGCGATCCTTGATCTGGGAGACGGCGAAAACCGTTTCTCCCCAGAGTTTCTGGATGACATCGACGAGGCCCTCGATAGAGCGCTTTCCGACGGCGCTCAGGCACTGGTGACCACCGCGGGCGCGAAGTTCTACTCGAATGGGCTGGACCTCGACTGGCTGGGTTCCCACAGCGATCAGGGACCGTGGTACGTCGGGCGGGTTCACAGCCTGCTGTCGCGCATCCTCACCCTCGAGGTGCCCACCGCCGCGGCCGTCGTCGGTCATGCGTTCGGCGCCGGAGCGATGCTCGCGCTGGCGCACGACTTCCGGATCATGCGGGCCGATCGCGGATTCTTCTGCCTGCCGGAGGTCGACATCCGCATCCCGTTCCATCCCGGTATGGCGTCGTTGATCCAGGCCAAGCTCACGCCGGCGGCGGCCGTCGCATCGATGACGACGGGACGCCGCTTCGGCGGCGCGGACGCCCACTCCAACGGCATCGTCGACGCCATTGCAGCCGAGGCCGACGTCACCAGCGGCGCAGTGGAACTGCTCCGCCCGCTGCTGGGCAAGGACCGCGGGACGCTCGGAGCCATCAAGAACACGATGTTCGGATCGGTGGTGGACGCCCTGGCTCAGGTGTGACCGTCACCGGCCGGCCACCAGCGCGCGGCGACGACGTCGACGATGCCACGCCGCAACGGAGTGCCCTCGTGGTGCCACTGTGTCTGCGCTTCGATCATCAGATGCGGCGGCAGCGTGCCGTTGGCGCGTACGACACGCCACCAGGTGACCGCCGCCCCGTCGCGTGCCATCACACCGCCCACGCCGCGAGGTCCGCCGCGCTGCAGGTACTCGGCGATGTCGCCGTAGGTCATCACCCGCCCCGCCGGGATACGGTCGACGACCTCGAGTACGGCAGCAGCGAACTGCTCTCCAGCGTCGTTCACCGGCACAGCTTATTGCCGGTGAACGACGTCAGAGGCGGGTCACAGGCCGGGCAGGCAGTTGATCAGCGGGATGCACGGCGGCGGCGGGGGCGGGGGCGGCCCCGGAGGGTTGCCGGAAATCATCACGGGCTTGGTGTCCGGTGAGTTCGGGTCGAAGTAGAACGTGTGGCATCGGGAGAGATCCCAGCCGGCCACGGGGGTCATTCCGGATGCGGGACACCAGATCTGACCGCACTGACCGAACGCATTGCACGCCGGCATGCCCTCCGGCGGTGCGCATTCCGGAGTCGTCGCTTCGCCCGGCGAACAGTTCGAATCAGCCTGCGCCGCAGGGGCGCTGATCGCTACCGCGAAGCCGAGTGCTGCCAGGCCGAACCCGCCTGAGAGCACGGCCGCCGAAGCGACCGCGGTGATTGTTCGCCGTGCCATGGGTATTTCCTTTCGAGCTTCGCCTCGTTCTGACATGCACCGAGTGTCGACGGGGCAGGGCGCTACCGATCCCAACTTTCTTCGAGGGCTCCGACGCCGTACCCCTCATGGTCTCTACAACGCACGACGGCGTCAGGACAATCGCCCAAATCGGTGTGGCGCATGGGGAGTTGGTATGTCAGAGAAAAGCCGTCGACCCTAGTGTGCGCGGTGGGTAAGAAACAGTTGCTGCGAGGTTCTTCCGACTTGTCGCGTCCGCGTCGTCAGAACGACAAGGTATCGAATGCGCGATGCGGCAGCGGATCATCCGCCACCACAGCCACCTCCACCACAGCCACCTCCACCACCGCAGCTGCCTCCACCACTGAAGTCTCCGCTGCCGAAGTCGCTTCCGCCTCCGTAGTTGCCGGCCCCCCACAGGCCGGCCGTGCCCGCCGCTCCGGAAGCCCAGTATCGAGAGCCGCCGGCCTTCCTCGACGCCTGCCACGCCTTCAAGTCTCGAAGGCTCTGCCCACAGTCGTCCCACGGATCCGGGCCCGCTCGACGCGCTCGAATGACTGCGACATTCACACCGATCGAGGCCAGAACGACTCCGACCACCACGATCGCGGCCAACATGCGATGAGCCTACGCCGCCTCGGGCGCCGCGCATAGAGTGACGCCGTGTGGCTTAAGGGCACCAATTGGATCGAGCGAGCGAATGCTGCGGCGGAAAGCGTGGAGCTTCCCTCTGCGGTATTCAAGACATGCCCGTGGCAGCCGCGAGCCCTCGTCGAAACCGGTCTGCGGCAATGGCTCCGTTGCTGTGCAGCAGCGCTTCGAGATGGGCAAGTGATCGGCATGCCTTCGCGGGCGGTCGACGAAGCGTGGCATGGCTTCATTCTCTGTACAGCCAGGTATTCGGCGTTTTGCGTCGACGCGTACGGCCGGTATCTCCATCACCATCCTGAGGGCAGCGCACCCGCAGGCACCGCGGGTGCCAGCGATCCCATCGAGAATCAGCTCGGGAGGACGGTTGTCGCGTGGTCACTAGTGGCTCAGCCTGAAGAGCGTTGCGTGCTATGGGATCTCGACACAATCGTCGGCGTGGAAGAACCCTGGGGAATCGACCTCGAGAGAGTCGCTGCTATCCAGACCTCCATGAGAAGGCTCACCGCCAGCGGCCGACAGAGAGCTGCACCCCACAACCTGAAGCGCTGACATTGATGAGTGGCCTCGGCGCTGATCAAGAACCTGAAGATCGGTGGCGCAGAATTTTCCACTCACCATCCTGCTGCGCTACCAGGCCGCGGATGTCCAGCATGGTCAACTGCCCGATCACCTCGGTCTCGGGCATGCCTGCAGCCACGGCGATCTGGTCGACCGAGCGTGACCCGCGCCCGGGCAGCGCCTCGTACACCGCGAGCTCCTCCGGATTCAACCCGTCCACCTCGCTTCCCGGACGCGGCTGTTCGGATGCCAGCTCCCCGTAATTGCCGACCAGCTCGACGATCTCCTCGGCTCGGGTGACGAGATGAGCCCCTTCGTCGTTCTTGAGCAGTTCATGACAGCCCACCGACGCCGCCGACGTGATCGGACCTGGCACCGCGCACACGTTGCGGCCCAACGCTTTCGCCCACGCCGCGGTATTGGCCGCGCCGCTGCGGATACCTGCCTCGACCACGACAGTAGCCCCCGACAGCGCCGCGACCAATCGATTGCGGGCCAGGAAATGACGCCGGCACGGTCGGCTTCCCGGCGGATACTCCGTCACCACCAACCCGTGCCGAGCCACCCGATGCAACAGCGCGGAATGCCCCGACGGATACGGCACATCGATCCCCGAGGCCAACACCGCCACCGTCACTCCGTCGCACGACAACACCGCCCGGTGCGCAGCACCGTCGATCCCGTACGCCCCACCCGACACCACAGCCACGTCACGCTCCACCAGGCCGGCCGCCAGATCAGCGGCGGCGAACTCGCCGTAGGCACTGGCCGCTCGGGTGCCGACCAGCGCCGCCGCCCGGGCAGCGACGTCGACGACCGATGACGGGCCCACCACCCACAGCACCATCGGCGCATACCCCTGCGGCCGCCTGGCCTTGTCCACCCCGTCGAAGCTACCGAACGCCGTGGCCGGCCACTCCTCGTCCGTCGAGGTCAGCAAGCGTCCACCGAGCCGATCGAGGATGTCCAGATCATCGCGGGCACAATCGATCTCGTGCCGCGCTGCAGTAGAAGACAGCAGCTTCGCATCGGTGAGGTCGCGCCGACGGATGCGCTGCTCTGCCTCCACCGGCCCCACCGTCTCAGCCAGCACAGCGATCCGCGGGTTCGGCACCTCCGCCACCCGCGACAGATACGCCCACGCCCGCCTCTCCTCCTCGGTCATGTCCGCTCTCCCACCTGCCGGTACGACAACGCCGAGACCACATGCTCACGAGTCGGCGTCACCCCACCCGCCAGATCACACAACGTCCACGCGACCCGCAATGTGCGATCCATGCCCCGGATGCTCAGCAACCCGCGGTCGACAGCGGTCTTGACCGGTTTCATCGCGTCTGCGCTCAGACGGAACCGCTTCCGCAGCAGCGCGCCGCTCACCTCCGCGTTGGTGCTGACACCGTGCGGACGCCACCGCTCGTGCGCGGCCTCGCGTGCCGCCCAGACCCTTTCTCGCACAGCTGCGGTCGACTCCCCGACCTCGTCGGCGAACGTCCCCGCCCGCGACGCGTGCATCTCGACTCGCAGATCCACGCGGTCCAACAACGGCCCCGACAACCTGCTGCGGTAGCGGCGTCGGTCGACCGAGGCGCACACGCAGTCGCGGGGGTCGGGCGGCGCGCACGGGCACAGGTTGGCGGCCAGGACGAGCTGGAACCGACACGGGTAGCTCGCCACGCCCTCGCGACGGGCCAGGCGAATGACGCCGTCTTCCAACGGTGTTCGCAACGCCTCGAGGGCGGAGCTGTTGATCTCGGCGAACTCGTCGAGGAACAGCACGCCGCGGTGGGCCCGGCTGACCGCACCCGGCCGGGCCATCCCCGAACCTCCCCCGACCAGCGCGGCCACGCTCGATGTGTGGTGCGGCGCGACGAACGGGGGTCGGGTGATCAGCGGTGCGTCACCGGTCAACAGGCCGGCAACCGAGTGGATCGCGGTGACCTCCAGCGCCTCGGGTTGCGACAGCGGCGGCAGCAGCCCGGGCAACCGTTGCGCGAGCATGGTCTTGCCCACCCCGGGCGGGCCCGTCATCACCAAGTTGTGCCCGCCCGCGGCGGCCACCTCGACCGCCCGGCGCGCCTGCGGCTGACCCACGACATCGGCCAGGTCGATCGACACCTCGGGCGCCTGCTCGGGGTGGTCGATGCGGGCGTGCAGATCGCCTTTGCCAGCCAGCCACGCGTGCAGCTGCCCCAGCGTCGCCACGCCCCACACGTCGACGCCGTCGATCAGGCTTGCCTCGGCCAGGTTCTCGACCGGCACCACCACCGTCGGCCAGCCGTAACGCTGCGCCGCCAGCACGGCCGGTAGCACTCCTTTGACCGGTCGTACGCGACCGTCGAGCGCCAACTCCCCCAGTAGGACGGTCTTCTCGAGCCTCGGCCACGCCTTCTTACCGTTGGCCGCCAGCACTGCCGTTGCCAGCGCCACGTCGTAGACCGACCCCATCTTCGGCAGCGTCGCCGGTGACAGCGCCAGCGTCAGCCGGGTCTGCGGCCAGCTGAACCCGCAGTTGTTGATCGCGGCCCGCACCCGGTCCCGGGACTCCTGCAGCGCGGCATCGGCCAACCCGACGAGATGGACCCCCGGCAGACCGTTGGAGATGTCGGCCTCGATCTCGACGATGTGCCCCTCGACCCCGCGCACGGCCACCGAGAACGCCCGCCCGAGCGTCATCACCCCACCCCCTGCAGATGGGTGACTTCGGGCGTGCGGGTGCGGCCTATCGTGACGGCGATGACGTCGATCCGCAGCTGCGGCCAGCTGCCGCCGCGCGCAGCCAGCCACAGACCGGCAAGCCGGCGCAGGCGCCGCAGCTTCGTCGGCGTCACCGCGGCGAGCGGACCGCCGAACTGATCGCCGGTACGCGTCTTCACCTCCACGAACACCAGCGCCCGCGCGCCCTCGTCGGCGGCCACGACATCGAGCTCCCCGTATCTGCACCGCCAATTGCGGTCGAGAATCACCCAACCGAGCCCGCGCAGATGGTCAACCGCAAGCTGTTCTCCCAGCGCCCCGATCTCGGCGCGACTGTGTGTCTTCGTCATGCCGTCACCCTGGCGCGGCCCCCCGACACAGCCACCCGTCTGCGAGCTGTTCATCCCCAGAGCCGATTCCATCCACAGACGCCGCGGTTTCGCCGGCGTCAGAACCGGGGAACCGGGGAACCAACGCCCCACCTGGAGGACACCATGGCCACACGACCTGCGAACCTGCACGGCGTCGCCCACCGCGCGACCGGCAGCAACGCTTTCGAATACGCCGCGCGCGCCGGATTTGCCGCCAGCGGCGTGCTGCACCTGCTGGTTGCCGTGATCATCGCGCAGCTGGCCTTCACCGGGGCGAGCGGCAACGCCGACCAGTCCGGTGCGCTGGCCACGCTGGCGGCCCAGCCTTTCGGCAAGATCGTCCTGTGGGTCGCGGCAGTGGGCCTCGTCGCGCTCGGCCTATGGCGCGTGGCAGAAGCCATCATGGGCGCCAAACCTCGCGAAGGGTCGGGGCACAAGGGTGACAACCCCGGGTGGAAGCGGGCCAAGTCCCTCGCGCTCGCGGTGGTCAACTTCGCGATCGCATTCTCAGCCGCGAAGTTCGCGATGGGCAGCGGCCAGTCGAGCAGTCAGCAGAACTCCGGCATGTCAGCCCAGCTCATGCAGTCGGGCGGGGGCAAGCTGCTGCTCATCGCGATCGGCATCGGCGTGATCGCCGTCGGCGGTTACCACGTGTACAAGGGCGCCTCCGAGAAGTTCCTCGAGGAGCTGACAGTCTCGGGCGGGCGCCTGGTCACCGCAACCGGCGTCGCCGGCTACGTCGCCAAGGGCCTGGTGCTCGGCGGTGCCGGCGTCCTGGTCATCATCGCAACACTGCAGGCCGACCCCGCCAAGGCCAGCGGACTCGACGCCGCGGTCAAGACACTGGGCCAGGCCCCGTTCGGCAAGTTCCTTCTGATCCTGGCCGCCCTCGGAATCGCTGCGTTCGGCGCCTACAGCTTCATCAGGAGCAAGTACAACCGGATGTGAGACCCAGGTAAGGTCGCCCTTATGCGGCCGCTGATCGACCACCTGCGCCGGTTCGCAGCCAACACGGCCGTCCTCACCGAGACAGAAGAACTGACCTACGGTCAGCTTGCGGATCGCGTCGAAGCCCGCGCAGTCACGTTGTCACGCACCCGCGCGCTCGTGCTGCTCGAGGTCAGCAACGACATCGACACCTTGACGCACTACCTGGCGGCACTGGCCGCGGGGCATGTGGTGCTGCCCGTTCCCGCCGGCGGTGACACCGCCGCGCTGACGACTACCTACCGGCCAGACGTCGTCATCGATCGCACCGGCGTCCACCACCTCGACTCGAGCGGCCACGATCTGCATCCGGATCTGATGCTGCTGATGTCGACGTCCGGCAGTACCGGATCCCCGAAGCTCGTGCGGCTCTCCCGGACCAACGTCGGAGCCAACGCCCGGGCGATCGCCGACTATCTCGGCATCCTCGAAACAGATCGAGCCGCAACGACTCTGCCGATGTCCTACTGTTACGGCCTGTCGGTGGTGCACAGCCATCTGCTCGTCGGGGCGGCGTTGATCCTCACCGATCGCTCGGTGTCCGATCAGCAGTTCTGGGAGCTTTTCGTCCGGCACCGCGGCACCACGTTCGCCGGTGTCCCCTACACGTTCGAACTCCTCGAGCGCGTCGGCTTTCCCCACATGGCGATGCCACACCTTCGCTATGTCACCCAGGCCGGCGGACCGATGCCGCCCGACCGCGTGAGACGCTACGCCGCGCTCGGGGAGCGCCGCGGGTGGGACCTGTTCGTCATGTACGGCGCGACCGAAGCGACCGCTCGAATGGCTTATCTGCCACCACATCTCGCGCAGGAATACCCGCAGGCGATCGGTGTTCCGATTCCCGGCGCCACCCTGACTCTCGAACCGCTCGACGGCTGGTCCGACGACGAGGTCGGCGAACTGGCCTTCCGCGGGCCCAACGTCATGATGGGATACGCCGAGCGCATCGAGGACCTGGCGCTGGGCCCCACTCTCGACGAACTGCGCACCGGGGACGTCGCTCGTCGATGCGGTCCCGGGCTCTTCGAGATCATCGGCCGGACAAGCAGATTCGCGAAGATATTCGGACTGCGCATCGATCTGCAGCGGATCGAGCGCACCCTGGCCGAGCACGGCGTGACCGGCCTGTGCACCGAGACCGATGAGCGGCTGGTGGTCGTCGCCGAAGGCGCCCACGATCCGGCCGACGTGCGCAGACTGGTCGCCGACGCCACCACCCTGCCCGTGAGCGCGGTCGACGCCGTCGCCGTGCCCCAGTTGCCCCTGCTGCCCTCGGGCAAGCCCGACTACCCCCGAGCCCGGACCCTCGTCGCACCGCGCGCGGAGTGGGGCGACGACCTGGCAGGCGTGTTCGCCGACGTGCTGCACCTCGACCCTTCCGAAGTCAACGATGACGCCACGTTCGTCGACCTCGGCGGCAACTCCCTGACCTACGTGACGATGTCGGTGCGCTTGGAGCGCCTACTCGGCCACCTGCCTGCGGACTGGCCGCGCCTGCCCATCCGCGAGCTCCGGCGCCGGCCCACGCCGCAGCCACGCTGGTGGCGCTCCTGGGGCAGCACGGTGGAAACGAGTGTGGCGCTGCGCGCGCTGGCGATCGTCCTAGTCGTCGCGTCCCATGCCGAACTGTTCGAGATGTGGGGCGGGGCGCACATCCTGCTCGGCATCGCCGGCTACAACTTCGCGCGCTTCTGCCTGACCCCGCTCCCCCGTTCAGTGCGCGTCCGCCACCTCGGTGCCACCATCGGTTGGATCGCCGGGCCCGCCGTGGCGTGGATCGCCCTCGCGCTCGTGGTCACCGAGGACTACCATCTGTCGAACCTGTTGCTGGCCAACAAGTTCCTCGGTCCCCACGACAGCATGACCGCGGGCCGGTTGTGGTTCGTCGAAGTGCTGGTGTGGACGTTGGCGGCGCTGGCCGTGCTGTTGTGGCTCCCGTCGGTCGACCGGGTGGAGCGCCGGTATCCGTTCGCGTTCGCGGCCGCGTTCCTCGCCGTTGGTATGGCACTGCGCTACGACGTGCTGGGCTTCGGGCTGGGGCGAGACGCGTGGTTCACGATGCTCGCGTTCTGGTTCTTCGCCGCCGGCTGGGCAGCAGCGAAGGCGAGCACGAACCTGCAGCGTCTCGCGGTGACGGCGGTACTGATCGTCGGCGTGCACGGCTATTTCGGCTCTACCGTGCGTGAAGTCCTGGTGACCGCGGGGTTGGTGCTGCTGATCTGGCTGCCCGCCGTGCGGTGTCCCGCCGCGGTGGCCGTCGCCGCGGGGGCGGTCGCCGAGGCGTCGCTCTACATCTATCTCACGCACTTCCAGGTGTATCCGATGTTCGGCACCCACAAGCTCTACGGCGTGATCGCCTCGATCGTCATCGGTATCGCGTTGACCGCGGTGATCACCCAGATCCGGCATCGGATGCGGGATCGCCGGGTCACGAAGAAGAATCCGGGTCGGGCTCCCGCTCTGCGATGAGCCCCTCCTGCGTCAGCGTGGCGGCGATCGCACCGTCACGTCGGATCAGCGATGCGGTGACGACTCCCCGGCCGCGGGCGGCGGCCGGGGAACGACATTCGAGCAGATTCCACTCGTCCGCCCGCAGCTCGCGGTGAAACCACATCGACGAATCCGTGGTCCCGCTGCGGTGCGTGCGCGACCGCATCGAGTAGCCGTGGACTTGCAGTGCCGGGTCGATCAGATACACGTCGGTGACGTAGGCGGCGACCAGCGTGTGCAGCAGCGGGTCGTCACCGAGATCGACGTCGGCGCGCCACCACAACCGTCGGACGAACTTTTCGCCGGCGCCCGCGTCGACGAGCCTGAGGTCGAGTTCGTCGAGCGGCATGGACGGTGCCGGACCGGCAGGTCCGGTGCGCGGCAACGTCTCCGGGTCCGCACCCACGTCACTCCCGCCGTGCTCGGGACCCGTCAGCGCCGCGGCGAACGACACCGTCGCCGTCGTCAGCAGCCGCCCGTCCTGAGTGGCGTCGACCCGCCGCGATGCAGCGGTACGGCCGTCGAACACGCGGTGCACCGCGTAGTCCACCGTGGCTCCCGCATCCCCACCGCGCAGGAACTGCAGATGCAGCGCAGTCGGCGCCTTGACGGTCTCGACGGTGCGCGCGGCAGCGGCCAGACTCTGCGCGACCAGTTGGCCGCCGTAGGCGCGCTTGCCGTCCGGGCCGCTCGCCCGGCCGCGCCAGTGGTCGTCGTCGACGGCGGTGACGTCGAGCAGGTCCACCAGCCGGCTCATGCGACGGCTCCCGCCGCGCGCAGTGCGTCGACCCGGTCCGCATCGAGGCCCAACCACTCGCCCAGTACGGTCGCGGTGTCATCGCCGAGGGCCGGGGCGACGTCCGGCGGCGGATACGTCCCGTCGATCGCCATGGGCACTCCCGTCGCCGCGTACCGCCCGATGCGCGGCTGCTCGAGAACGGTGAACAGCGGGTTGGCCGTGACGAGTTCGGAGGCGGCGGTCTCGGCGAACGTGCGGTACCGCTCCCACAGCACCGAGGTGCCGGCCAGCGCGGCAGCGATCTGCTCGCCCGTGTGGCGGGCGAACCAACCGGCGAACAGAGCACCCAACGCGTCCCGGTGCACATAGCGCTCACCTTCGTCGGCGAAGTCGGCACCCAGCGAATCAGCAAGCGCGGCAACGTCATCGGCAGTCTCGGTCATGTCCGTGAGGTCGCGGAAGTGTCGGTTGGTCAGCGCAACGACCATGAAGACCGAGCCGTCGCTGCCGCTGAAGTCCCGCCCGTAGGTACCGTAGACCGCATTCCCGATCCGGCCCCGCGACGTCCCGCTGACCATGGCTTCGGTGAGCAGGCTGAGGTTACTGGCCGTGGCCAGCGCGACGTTCTCCAGCGGGATCGTGACGTGCTGTCCCTCGCCGGTGGCGTCGCGGTGGCGCAGAGCGGTGACCACGGCCAGCGCTGCGTAGAGCCCGCAGGTGACGTCCCAGGCGGGCAGCACGTGGTTGACCGGAGCCGCGGAATCGGGTGCGCCCGTGACCAGCGGGAAGCCGATCCCGGCGTTGACCGTGTAGTCGACACCGGTGCCACCGTCGGCCCGCCCCGACACCTCGACCTGGATCAGATCGGTTCGCCGTTCACGCAACGTCGGATAGGCGTGCCACGGCCGGCCGGTGACGTTGGTGAGGAACACACCGCTGTCGGCGATCAGCCGGGTCACGACGTCGTGCCCGGCGTCGGAACGCATGTCGACGGCCAGTGAGCGCTTGCCCTTGTTGAGCCCGGCCCAGTAGATACTCTCGCCCGCGTCGGTCAGCGGCCAGCGGTGGTAGTCGGCGGCACCTCCGATCGGGTCGATCCGGACCACCTCCGCGCCGAGCTGCGCGAGCGTCATTCCCGCCAGCGGTACCGCGACGAAGCTGGAGATCTCGACGATCCGCACCCCGGCCAGCGGCCTATCAACAGTGACAGTCACGGCGCCAAGTGTAGGGAGGGCTCAGATCAGCTCGATCGCCTCGGCGATCGACGGCAGCACCCTGCTGGGACGGAAGGGGTAGCGGTTGACGTCCTCGATCGTCGTCGAGCCGGTGAGCACCAAGATGGTCTCGAGTCCCGCCTCGATGCCGGCGACGACGTCGGTGTCCATCCGATCCCCGACCATCACGGTGTTCTCCGAGTGCGCCTCGATCTGGTTGAGGGCGCTGCGGAACATCATCGGGTTGGGTTTGCCCACAAAGTAGGGTTCCCGGCCGGTGGCCTTGGTGATCATCGCCGCGACTGACCCCGTTGCCGGCAGCGGGCCCTCGGCCGACGGGCCGCTGACGTCGGGGTTGGTGGCGATGAATCGGGCGCCACCGAGTATGAGCCGCACCGCCTTGGTGATCGCCTCGAAGGAGTAGGTGCGGGTCTCGCCGAGCACCACGAAGTCGGGCTCGACATCGGTCATCGTGTACCCGGCTTCGTGCAGCGCCGTGGTCAGGCCGGCCTCGCCGATGACGTAGGCCGAGCCGCCGGGCAGTTGGTCGGCCAGGAACGTGGCGGTCGCCAGCGCGGATGTCCAGATCGCAGACTCCGGCACGATCAGACCGGAGCGGGCCAGCCGGGCCGCGAGGTCGCGCGGGGTGAAGATCGAGTTGTTGGTGAGGACCAGAAATGGTCGCTCGCGGTCGGCGAGGGTCTGGAGGAACTCGGCGGCCCCGGGGAGCGCGTGTTCCTCACGGACCAGCACGCCGTCCATGTCGGTCAGCCAGCACTGCGGTGTGGAGCGCATGCCCCCAGTCTGTCAGGCGAGGCAAGGCCGAAGACGGCGTGACCGGACGATCGCTCAGCGGCGGGTTCGACGCCGCAGTCGCGGCAGCGCGCCGACTATGTCGCGGTAGGTGCCGGTATCGAGGACCGCCGGCCAGGTACTGCGACCGCCACGATGTTCCCGCTGCAGCCGATTACCCAGCCACCGCAAGCTCATCGGCACCGCGAAGGCGTACAGCAGCAGGTGCTCGGCCAGCGGATCGCGGTGGTAGCGCACCGTTGTGCCGCCGTCGGTGTAGCGGTTCACCAGATCGTCGACGTCGCCGACGTCGACGATTCGGTCGTGCACACCCTGGATCATCAGGACCGGCATGCTCGGGATCGCCTGGCCGAGCCGCGTCATGTCGAAGATGTGCCGCAATTCGGGTAGGGCGAACAGTTCATCGAAGGTCAGGTCGACGTAGTCGGCGATGTCCTTGTTGCGCAAGCGGCGGATCGCCGAGCCCGTCGACATCTCTTCGATCTCGCGCAGCAGCGCCTTGCCCTCGTCGGTCGCGTGCCTGTCGACCACTGCGCGCGCCTCCGGGAACACGTGCACCAGGGAGGCGATCATCAGGGCGGCCAGACCTGCCCAGGGGGTCGAGTTCAACCGTCGCGCAACGTTTTCGGGGTCCACGACGGGCGAACCCATCACGGCGCCGGCCAGGTCGAGTTCGGGGGCGTAATCCGACGCCGCTTCGGCGGCCCATCCGGTGGCCAGCCCTCCGCCCGAGTATCCCCACATCGCCATCCGGGCGTCCGGCGACAATCCGAGCGCCTCGTGTGAGACAGCGGCCCGCAGCCCGTCGAGCACGCGGAAACCCGCTTCGTAGGGGGCGCCCCACATGCCCTGCAGCCCCTCGTGATCGGGGATGGAGACCGCCCACCCGCGTGCGAGCGCCGCAGCGACCACGAGGAACTCGGCCTGCACCGACGCTCCGACCAGCTGCGACCCGAGGCGCAGCGCATAGGACGGGAAGCAGCGTGCGGCGACGGCGTCGATGGCGCACTGATAGGACAACACCGGACAGGTTCGAGGGTCCCGGCCTCTAGGGACCACGACCGTGGTCACCGCGACCTCGGGCCGGCCGTGCGCATCGGTGCTGCGGTACATCAGCTGAGTCGCTGCACCCCGACGGATCCGTCCGAAGAAGGCCAGCTGCACGCGTCGCGACCGCACGACGGTGCCCGGCCGCAGTTCGTCGATGCCGGGCGGCGGATCGTAGAAGGGGTCATCGCCCGGTTGGAGCACCGGCGACGACGAGGCCGTTCGGCCTGCCGCGCCCTGTCCGACGTCCTGCCCGACTTCCACGCTTCGATCCATCCCTACTCCGGCAGCCGCAGCTCCGGCTTGTCGACCTCTTCGATGTTGACGTCCTTGAACGTGATGACGCGGACCTGTTTGACGAACCGGGCGGGCCGGTACATGTCCCACACCCACGCGTCGCCGAGTCGCAGCTCGAAGTACACCTCGCCGTCGGCGTTACGGGGCACCATCTCGACGCTGTTGGCCAGATAGAACCGCCGCTCGGTCTCCACGACGTAGCTGAATTGCCCGACGATGTCCTTGTACTCACGGTAGAGCGAGAGCTCCATCTCGGTCTCGTACTTCTCGAGATCTTCGGCACTCATCGGCTCAGCTGTCCTTCGCGTAGGTCATACATCTCTGAGTCCACCGAACCCAGTGGACTCATCCTGTCAAAATCGTCTCGGCCATCATTGTCGTCCTGCCCATTGGGTTCCCCCGTCACGAGCCGTCGAACGTTGATGAACGAGTAGCGGTGTTGGGCCGACGGCCCCAGCCGGGCGAGCGCCGCACCGTGGGCCCGCGTGCTGTACCCCTTGTGTTCGGCGAAACCGTAGCCGGGATGCTCGTCGTCCATCGCGACCATCAGCCGGTCACGGCTGACCTTGGCCAGCACGCTGGCCGCCGCGATGCACGCCGCCGCCGCGTCCCCGCGGATCACCGGCAGCGACGGCGTCGGCAACCCGGGCACCCGGAAACCGTCGCTCAGTACGTAACCGGGACGCAGCGGGAGGCCGGCCACCGCCCGTCGCATGCCCTCGATGTTCGCCACGTGCACGCCGCGGCGGTCGACCTCCACCGAGGGGATGAACACGACGTGGTAGGCGAGGGCATAGCGTTTGATCAGCGGGAACAACCGCTCACGTTCGGCTTCGCCCAGTTTCTTGGAGTCGTCGAGCGCGGCCAGGCTGTCCATGCGGTTGGGCCCCAGCACGCACGCCGCCACCACCAGCGGTCCGGCACACGCGCCTCGGCCCACTTCGTCGACGCCGGCCACCGGGCCGAGTCCGGCCCGGTACAGCGCCGATTCCAGGGTGCGCAGACCAGACGACCTGCGGATCACCATCCTCGGAGGCCACGCCGGCACTGTCGAGTCTCCCGCTAGCTCTGCGGATCCACCGAGCTCACGCCACCCCACCGCGACGGCGGCCAGGCGATGAAGCGGGCCTTGCCGATCACGTTGTCGACGGGGATCGTTCCTGCGACCGGGTCGCCGGTGCACAGAACGCCGCGCTGCACGTCAGCAGGCTCGTTGGAGCAGTGTGCGCGGGAGTCCGCCGAGTGGGTGCGGTTGTCGCCCATCACCCACAGCCTGCCCTCGGGTACCGTCACCGGCCCGAATTCGTTGCCCAGGCACGGGTAGACCGCCGGGTCGGCGTTCATGGTGTTCGGGTCGAGATAGGGCTCGTCGAGTTTCTTGCCGTCGACCGTCAATCCCGTGGTCACGCGGCATTCGACGGTCTGCCCGCCGACGGCGATGATTCGCTTGACCAGGTCGTTCTCGTCGGGCGGGACGAAGCCGATGAACGACAGCGCATTCTGCACGGTGCGGAGGGCCGGGTTCTCGGAACGGATCGACTTGTAGCCGATGCTCCAGTTGGGCGGACCTTTGAAAACGATGACGTCGCCGGGTTCCGGCTGGGAGAACCGGTAGGTCAGCTTGTCGACCATGATGCGATCGCCCACACACCCGTTGCAGCCGTGCAGCGTGGGCTCCATGGATTCCGAGGGAATCAGATAGGGCCGCGCGATGAAGGTCAACATCACGTAGTACAGGACCACCGCAACGGTGATCAGGATCGCCGCTTCGCGCAGCGCTCCCCGCTTCTTCTCCGGCGTGTCCTCGGCGGACTCCGGCGGGTCGAGCGTCTCGTCGGCGGACGTGTCGTCGGTCTCGGGGGTGTCCCTGGGTCCGGTCACGAGATCAGCGTAGCCACGAGCCAGCGTGACGCCGCGCCGATCACGGTCCGCCGAAGCGGTGTCAGCGCTTCTCCTTGATCTTCGCCTTCTTGCCGCGCAGCTCACGCAGGTAGTAGAGCTTGGCCCGGCGCACGTCACCGCGGGTGACGACGTCGATGTGGTCGATGTTGGGCGAATGCACCGGGAAGGTGCGCTCCACGCCGACGCCGTAGCTCTCCTTGCGGACGGTGAACGTCTCACGGATGCCACCGTTCTGGCGGCGGAGCACGACACCCTTGAAGACCTGGATGCGCTCCTTGGAGCCCTCGATGACCTTCACGTGAACGTTGATGGTGTCACCGGGACCGAAATCCGGGACGTCGTCGCGCAGCGACGTCTGGTCGACGAAATCCAGCGTGTTCATCGGTCACACTTCCTCGGTGTCGGCGGCTGCTGGCGGCGTCGCGGTGACGCGCGCAGAGCCTGGTGGTTCGGGCGTCTGGGGCCTGTCGTGCAGCGGGGCGCCGGAGTACCGGCCGTGCACAGACAACTGCCCAATTGTGCCAGACGGGGCCCCGATCTCCGAAATCGGCGCCGATCCCGGCGACTGGACCGATGACCGACCCGCGACCGGCGCGACGACGGGGCGATGACGGGGGCGCCGTCGGCGGGCTTGCCACGCGATGCCCAGCGGGTACACAGCAGTTACCCTGGACGCACGGGTGCGCCGTGTGTCGAACCCGTTCCAGGCTTCAGGTTAAGCCCACTCCCGGGAGGACGAGCGATGCGACCGCGGCCGAGGCAGCTGGCCAAGACCGCAGCTGGCCTGAGCGTTGTGGCCGTCGCCATGGGCGGCTGCCAGGCGGAGGTCTACGGCTCGCGGCCCACTGGTCCGCAGCTCACCGTGGTCGCGCCCGTGGGCACGGCCGAAGCGCTCCCCGACCAGCCCGTCGATCAACCGGCCCCCACATTCCGCGGCCTCGCCGACCGCGAGCGCCTGGCGACGGCGACGGCGGCTGATGAGGGTGCCGACATCACCGCGGCGGTGCTGGACCGCAACACCGGGCAACTGGTGACCAACGGCAACGACCGGCCCATCGCGATCGCCTCGGTGGTCAAGTTGTTCATCGCCGACGACCTGCTGCTGCAGGTGGCCACGGGACAGACGACGCTCTCGGCCGACGATCGCGACATGCTCGACGTGATGCTGCGCTCCTCCGATGACAGCGCAGCCGAGGTGTTCTGGAACCGCAGTGGCGGCACCGCGATCATCAATCGCGTGGTCAGCCGGTACGGGCTCACCTCGACGCGCCCACCCACCAACGGCAGGTGGTTCAACACGGTGAGCACGGCGACCGACCTGGTGCGCTACTACGACAAGCTGCTGGCCGGGACGGGCGGCCTACCCGGCGAACAGGCGAGCGTCATCCTTTCGAACCTGGCCGCATCGACGCCCACCGCCCCCGACGGCATGGTGCCCGGCGGGGTGTACCCCCAGCGGTTCGGCATCCCCGAGGGGCTGCCCGGCGATCCGGTCGCGGTCAAGCAAGGATGGATGTGCTGCGTGAATTCCGACTGGATGCATCTGTCCACCGGCGTGATCGGCCCGGACCGTCGCTATGTGATGGCCATCGGCTCGATGCAGGCATCGGACGCAGCGACTGCCCGCAAGACCATCACCGACGCGGTCCGCATGATGTTCCCGGACGGCCGCATATGACGACTTCGAGGAGATACATGCAGAGCTGGCCCCGGCGTCGCGTGACGTCCTCCGTGCTGTGCGCCGTCGCGCTCGTCGCCGGCGGCTGCCAGGCGCAGGCGCCCGCACCTGAGCGCACTCAGTCGTCGGCGGTAGCGCCGCAGAGCAATTCGGTGCCGCTGCCGGCCGCTCCCCCGGCGCAGCCGTCGGCCGGCATCGTCGACCTCGATGCCCGCATGCAGAAGGCCACCGATGACGCTGCGTCGGCCACGGGTGCCGACATGAGGGCCGTGGTGCTGGACCGCACCACCGGACAGGTGGTGTCTGACGGTGGCGATCGCCCCTTCCCGATCGCGTCGGTGGTGAAGTTGTTCATCGCCGACGACCTGCTGCTGCAGGTGTCGCAGGGAAAGACCACCCTCACACCCGCCGACCGGCAGCAGCTCGACATCATGTTGCGGTCCTCGGATGACAGTGCTGCACAGAACTTCTGGGATCGCAGCGGCGGCAACGCGATCATCGGGCGAGTGGTGGCCCGGTACGGGTTGACCGGCACGACGGCGCCGTACAACGGGCACTGGGACGTGACGCAGAGTACGGCGAGCGACCTCGTGCGCTACTACGCCAAGCTGCTCGACGGCAGCGGCGGGCTGCCCCGCGAGCAGGCCGACGTGATCCTCGGAAACCTGGCGCAATCCACCCCGACCGGCACCGACGGATATCCCCAGCGCTTCGGCATCCCCGAGGGCCTCTACGCCGAGCCGGTCGCCGTCAAGCAGGGCTGGTTCTGCTGTTGGAACGGCGGTAATCAACTCCACGTCTCGACCGGGGTGATCGGCGCCGACCGCCGGTACGTGATGGCGATCGGTTCACTGGACCCGACGAGTGAGGCGGGCGCGCGCAAGGACATCACCGAGGCCGTCGAGACGATGTTCCCCGGCGGCAGGATCTGAGGACGCGGCAGCTCTCAGTCCAGCAGGTCGGGCCGCCGCTCCCGGGTGCGCTCGAATCCCTGCTCCCGTCGCCACGCGGCGATCCGGGCGTGATCCCCCGAGCGCAGCACGTCCGGCACCTCGAGGTCGCGCCACACGGCGGGCCGGGTGTAGCTCGGCCCTTCGAGGAGTCCGCCGACCGACTCGGAGTGCGAGTCGTCGCGGTGGGATTCGGGATTGCCGAGCACCTCGGGCAGCAGCCGCAGCACGGCTTCGATCATCACCACGGCCGCCGATTCACCGCCGGGCAGGACGTAATCGCCGATGGACACTTCCTCGACCCGCATGCGCCGGCCCGCGTCGTCCATCACCCGCTGATCGATGCCCTCGTACCGGCCGCACGCGAACACGAGATGCTTCTCGGCCGTCCAGCGCTGCGCCACCCTCTGCGTGAACAGTCGACCGGCCGGGCTGGGCACCACGAGAAGCGTTTCAGCAGAACAGATCTCGTCGAGCGCTTCGCCCCACACGGGAGCCCGCATCACCATGCCGGGACCGCCTCCGTACGGGGCGTCGTCGACGGAGCGGTGGACGTCATGTGTCCAGCGGCGCAGATCGTGCACCGCCACGTCGACGATGCCGGCATCGATCGCCCGCCCGGGCAGCGACTGCCGCAACGGATCGAGAAACTGCGGGAAGATCGAGATCACGTCGATGCGCATGCGGGTGCCTTCTCAGCTCAGGTCGAGAAGACCCTCGGGCGGGTCGATCACCACGGAGCCCTCGGCGAGCGACACCGACACCACGATCGCGGACACGAACGGCACGAGCACCTCGGCCCCGTCCTCGCGCGTCACCGCCAGCAATTCGCCTGCGGCAGTGTGCAACACCTCGGCGACCGTGCCGACGATCACGCCGGCGACGGTCGAGACGGTGAGCCCCTCGAGTTGGTGGTCGTAGAACTCGTCGGGGTCGTCGATCGGGGGCAGCGTCTGCGCGTCGACGAGGAACAACGTGCCGCGCAGCGAATCGGCGGCGTCGCGATCGCCGACACCGTCGAGCCGGATGAGGAGCCGATCGCCGTGACTGCGTACCGACTCGATTCGGTACTCGCGCTCGGCGCCCCCGCGCGGCGCTCGGCCGCGCAGGGTGGCGCCGGAGACGAACCGGCCCTCCGGGTCGTCGGTACGGACGTCGACGGCGATCTCGCCGGTCACGCCGTGGGCCTTGACCACGCGCCCGACCACGAGGTCCATCTACTGGTCGGTGTCCACCACGTCGACGCGGATACCGCGGCCGCCGATACCGGCGACCAGGGTGCGCAGCGCGGTCGCGGTACGGCCACCGCGGCCGATGACCTTGCCCAGGTCATCCGGGTGCACGTGCACCTCGACCGTGCGCCCGCGGCGGTTGGTCACCATGTCGACCCGGACATCGTCGGGGTTGTCGACGATCCCGCGAACCAGATGCTCGACGGCGTCGACGACGACTGAACTCACGGTGTCGCTCAGCTTTCAGTGGCGCCGGCGACGGTGGCGTCCTCGCCCTCGGCGGCGGCCTCGGACTTGTCCGCGGACCCGGACGGATCAGCGGTCGCCTCGATGTCAGAGGCTTCCTTCTTGGCGGCCGGCGCCTTCTTCTTCTTGGGCGTGGTTGCCTCGGTGGACGGGCCACCCTCGGCCTCGGCCAGCGCGGCGTTGAACAGGTCCAGCTTGGAGGGCTTGGGTTCCTTGACCTTCAGCGTGCCCTCGGCGCCGGGCAGGCCCTTGAACTTCTGCCAGTCACCGGTGATCTTCAGCAGCGCGAGCACGGGCTCGGTGGGCTGAGCGCCCACACCCAGCCAGTACTGGGCGCGCTCGGAGTCGACCTGGATGAGGCTGGGCTCTTCCTTGGGGTGGTACCGGCCGATCACCTCGATGGCGCGACCGTCGCGGCGGCTGCGCGCGTCGGCGACGATGATGCGGTACTGCGGATTGCGGATCTTGCCCAGACGGGTCAGCTTGATCTTGACAGCCATGAAGAAACACTCCTACTGAGGTGCCACGCTGCAATTCGGCGATACAGGCGGGTTGCCCGATCCGGTTTTGCCTTACGTGTGTGACCGTCGCGGGGCCTGAGTCCCGGACAGACAGCCGCTCATTGTGCCAGAGCGCAGGGCGCGAACAGAAATCGTCACACGAGCTTGTCGAAGCACTTCTCTTCGACCCGCTTGCTCATCCGCCACCCGTGCTCGGTGCGGACGAACTCGTCGACGTACCAGATGCCGACGAAGTAGATCTGGGCAGGGTTCTTGTCGGGATCGCCACCCATCACCATCGGGTTGAAGCAGATCGCGCGCGATGTCGCGGTGTCGCCCGAGATACGGATGTCGACGTTGCCGAGCATGTGGTAGTAGATCGGGAAGTTCGGCAGCACCTCCTTCAACCAGGCCTTGACCTCGGGAAACCGTCCCTCGATACCGCCGGCGACGCTGTAGTCGATGTACGCGTCCGGGGTGAACACCGCGTCGAGATCGTCGAAGCGCTTCTGGTCGATCGCGGTCGAGTAGTCGACCAGCAACTGTTGGATCTCCAGCCGATCGGAAATCTCCTCGAGGCTCAACATTCCTCGATTGAACACGATCGAGGAATCCCGTTAGGCTCGGCCGCCATGATGAGGCTTCTCGCGTACCTGACGGTGATCATGGGCGTGGTCGGCGGGGTGAGCGCTCCTCACGCGGTCGCGACGCCGGTCGCCGGGGTGAGCCAGCCGGCGGGCAGCGTTCCGATCCCGGTCGGCCCCGCGGAGGCGTGGATCGTCGCGGACATGGACACCGGCGCGGTGCTCGCGGGCCGCGAGGAGAACACCCGGTTCGCGCCGGCGAGCACGATCAAGGTGCTGCTCGCACTGACCGTGCTCGACGAGCTGCCGCTCGACGCGACCCTCGTCGCCAATGAGGCCGACACCAGAGTCGAATGCAACTGCGCGGGTGTGACGCCGGGAATGACGTACACCACCCGACAGCTGCTGGAGGCGCTGCTGCTCGTCTCGGGCAACGACGCCGCCAACACGCTGGCGACCATGCTGGGCGGCCGCGACGTCGCGACGGCCAAGATGACCGCCAAGGCCGCCAGCCTCGGCGCGCTCGGCACCACTGCAGGTTCACCGTCGGGCATCGACGGCCCGGGGATCGACATCTGGTCCACGCCGCACGATCTCGCGGTGATCTTCCGCGCCGCGATGGCCAACCCGGTGTTCGCCCAGATCACGTCCCAGCCCACCGCGGTATTCCCCACCCGTACCGGCGACGTCGTACTGGTCAACCAGGACGAACTGCTGCACCGCTACCCGGGCACCTTCGGCGGCAAGACCGGGTACACCGATCTCGCGCAGAAGACGTTCGTCGGCGGCGCAGAGCGCGGCGGGCGGCACCTGGTCGTGGCGATGATGCACGGGCTCGTCAGAGAGGGCGGGCCGACCTACTGGGATCAGGCTGCCGCGCTGCTCGATTGGGGTTTCGCCCTAGGACCGAACGCGGGCATCGGCACGCTCTAGTGCGATTTCGGCGTGCTCGTCGTCGCTCGGCGACGGCAGTCACGCCGAAACCGGTACCCGACGGTGACCCGGCCGAGTCCTTCCGCGGATAGCGTCGCCCATCGTGCGGCGTGGATTCGCGGGGCTGGTGTGCGCCCTCGGTACGACGATGATCGCGGTGACGGTCATCGTGCCAGCCGCCCCGGTCGCTGCCCAACCGAGCGCCGAACCCGCTGCAGCACAAGCACTTCCACAAGGACCGGCACAGGCGTGGCTGGTCGCTGATCTGGACACCGGTCGCGTGCTGGCCAGTCGCGATCCGTACGGCCGCTACGCACCCGCCAGCACGATCAAGCCTCTGCTCGCGATGGTGGTGCTCGATCGGCTGCGACCGGACAATTTCGCGCGGGCCAACTCCTCACATGACGACGTCGAATGCTCGTGCGTGGGGCTCGTGCCCGGGCAGGCCTACACCACGACGCAGTTGCTCTCGGCGCTGCTGATGGTGTCGGGCAACGACGCGGCGAACATGCTCGCCGACATGCTGGGCGGGCAGCAGGCCGCGGTGGCGGCGATGAACCGCAAGGCCGCCCTCGTCGGCGCACGTAGCACCAGGGCGTCGTCGCCGTCCGGCCTGGACGGACCCGGCTGGGAGTCGGTCACCTCGCCCCACGATCTCGCGGTGATCTTTCGTGCGGCGCTTCAGTATCCACTCATCGCGACGATCATGCGATCGCCGACGGCGCCGTTCCCGGGCAAGACGCTGCACAATCAGAACGAGCTGCTGAGCCGTTACCCCGGGGATCTGGCCGGCAAGACCGGGTTCACCAACCTGGCCCGCAAGACCTACGTCGGTGCGGCCCAGCGTGGCAGCAAGCGGCTGGTGGTGGTCCAGATGTACGGCAGCGGTGACCTCTACGGGCAGGCGATCGACCTGTTCGACTACGGCTTCAGCCAGCCCTAGGCTGACCGGGATGGACACCGGCGCCGCCGAGCAGATCGATCGCCGGCTCGCGCCCTGGACCGGCCACCTCGGCGCCGACCTCACCGCCTACCGCAACCATGTGCTGCGGGTCCTGGCGTATTGCGATGCGCTGCACGCCATCTCCCCCGTCGCCGGCATCGAGCCCGTCCCCTCGTCCACCGAGGCCTACCTGACCGCGGCCGCGTTCCACGATCTCGGCATCTGGTCGGCAGGCACCTTCGACTATCTGGCTCCGTCCGCCGATCTGGCCCGCGCCTGGCTCGCCGAGCACGGCGAGGAGGACCTCGCCCCGCTCGTCACCGAGATGATCGTCGAACACCATCGGATTCGGCGCGCCGGACCGCCCAGCGCCCCTGTCGAGATCTTTCGCCGCGCCGATGCCGTCGACGTGTCGCTCGGCGTGGTGCGCTTCGGCCTTCCCCGCGCCTCCTGCCGGGCCGTGCGCAGAGAATGTCCCGATGCGGGCTTCCACGCCCGGCTCGTCGCGCTGACGCTGGCCCACGCCCGACGTCATCCCGGCTCTCCGCTGCCCATGTTCAAGTGGTGACACCCCGCCAGAGGGACGCCCCCATTGCTCGCTGCCAGCAAGTAAGGTCGCCCTAACTTGCGCCGCGTGGTGTGGTGCGCCGACCGAGGGAGCAGTCGTTGGCCGTCCAGCCCGAGTTCTCGCTGATCGTCGGATACGGCACCGACATGGGCAACGCCGAAGACGCGGCGTTGTCTTTCGCGGAGGCGTGTGTCGCCGCCGGCATCGGTGCCGAGGCCCGCGAACTCAATCAGATCGACATCGACGAACTGCGCAGCGTCAGCCATTTCGTCGCCGTCACCTCGACCTTCGGCGACGGTGAATTTCCCGACAACGCCGCACTGTTCTGGGAGTCACTCGCAGTCAGCGACACCCCGCTCGATCACCTGAGCTTCGCCGTACTGGCCCTCGGTGACATCGGCTACGACCTGTTCTGCAACGCCGGAAAACTGCTCGACGAGAGGCTCGAAGCGCTGGGAGCCACCCGGCTGACCGCACGTGTCGACATCGACGGCCCCTACGAGCGCCACGCCGCAGCGTGGACCACCGACGTGGTCAAGCTGCTGCAGGCCGCGCACACCCCCGCCGGCGTGGCACCACCGCCCGCCGAGCTCGCCGGCCGAGATCGGCACCATCCTGTGGCAACCCGGTGCACGGTCAATCGCGTTCTGTCGTCGGCCGACCCGGACCGCGAAGTCCGCCATTACGAGATCGACCTCACCGGATCCGGCATCACCTACTGCGCCGGCGACTCTCTGGCCGTGTACGCCCCCAACGATCCCGTGCTCGTCGACGCGCTGCTGGCCGAACTCGCCGCCGAACCCGATCATCTCGTCGCGGGCTACGACGAACCACTGGGCACCCTGCTCACTGAACGCCTCGAGATCCGGACACCCTCGCGCGCACTGCAGGCCCTCGTCGCCGCGCACACCCACGACGAACGCGCGGCCGCCGAGCTGCGCGCCGAGCCGACCCCGGCGCCGGGCTCGTGGTGTTACGGCAAAGACGTGCTCGACCTGGTGCGGCTGGCCGATCTCGACGTCGACGACGTCGTCGACACCCTGCGCCCCCTGCAGTTTCGCGACTATTCGATCGCGTCGAGTCCACTGGTGCATGCCGACAGCGCGCACCTGACCGTCGCCACGGTCCGCTACACCTGCGGCGGCCGCACACGCGGAGGTGTCGCGTCGACCTTCCTGGCCGACCGCGGCGATCGGCTCACGGTGCAGCTGCGCCCCAATCACGCGTTCCGCCTGCCGGATCCGGACATCCCGATCATCATGATCGGCCCTGGGACCGGCGTCGCACCGTTTCGCGGCTTCCTGCAGGAACGCCAGGTCACGGGTTCCTCCGGTGAGTCGTGGCTGTTCTTCGGAGACCGCAGGCGCGCCACCCACTACCTCTACGGCGAGGAACTGGAGGCCTTCGTCCAGGCCGGCACGCTGACCCGGCTCGATCTGGCGTTCTCCCGAGACTCGGACACGAAAGTGTATGTGCAGCAGCGCATGCGGGATCGGGGCGCCGACCTGTTCGCGTGGTTGCGCGCCGGCGCTCATCTGTACGTGTGCGGCGACGCCGACCGGATGGCCCGCGACGTCGACGCCGCGCTGCACGAGATCGTGGCCGAACACGGCGGGTTCGACGCCGAGGGCGCCCACGCATTCGTCAACGACCTGGTGAAGTCGCACCGCTACGTGCGCGACGTGTACTAGCGGGTCACGCGTCCACGCAGCACGACGCGATCAGGCGCCGCGAGCACTCCGGCACCTGTTCTCGGATCATCTGTGTAGCAGACGAAATCGGCGGACGCACCGTGCTCGAGACCCGGCCGGCGCAGCCACTCCCTGGCGTCCCAGCAGGCCGCGCCCAGCGCATCGGTCGGCGTCATGCCGATCCCCTTGAGCGCTTCCACCTCCTCGGCGATACGGCCGTGCGCCACAGCGCTGCCCGCATCCGAGCCCGCGTAGATGGGCACGCCCGCTTCCCGCGCCGCCGCGATGCGCTCCCCGCACGTGGCGTAGAGGGCACGCATGTGGCGCTGATAGCGCGGGTACTTGTGGGCGGCGGCGGCGATGTCGGGGAAGTTCTCGATGTTGATCAGCGTCGGCACCAGCGCGGTGCCGTACTCGACCATCAGATCGATCGTGTCCTCGGTGAGCCCGGTGCCGTGTTCGATGCAGTCGATGCCGGCGCGGATCAGGCCGGGCAGCGCCTCCTCGCTGAACACATGGGCCGTCACGCGGGCGCCGTGGTCGTGCGCGGCGTCGATCGCCGCGTCGAGGACCTCGTCAGACCACAGCGGAGCGAGATCGCCGGTGTCGCGGTCGATCCAGTCCCCCACGATCTTCACCCAACCGTCCCCGCGGCGCGCCTGCTCGGCGACCGCCGCAGGCAGCTGCGCTTCGTCGGCCAGTTCGGCGGCGAAGCCCCGCTGGTAGCGCTTGGGCCGGGCGATGTGACGCCCGGCCCTGATGATCCGCGGCAGGTCGTCACGCTCGTCGAGAATTCTTGTGTCGGTGGGAGATCCGGCGTCGCGCAGGAGCAGCGCGCCGACCTCACGCTCGACAAGCGCCTGCTCGATGGCCTCGTCGAGCGGGATCTCACCGTCAGGCCCCAGCCCGACGTGGCAGTGCGCGTCGACCAGGCCGGGCAGGATCCAGCCGCCATCGAAGACAGTCTCGGCGCCGGCGACCGGTTCGGCGGACAGGCGTCCGCGCCGCCCACCCTGTTCGGGCGAGCCCTCATCGACGACCCACCACTCGACGGGTTCCCCGTCGGGCAGCCCACGCCCGCGGACGTGCAGCGCCGCCGCCATCAGTTCTTGGGGAACTTCAGCTTCGACAGGTCGATGTCGGCGAGGCCCGGGGGCAGCTCGTCGAGGCCCTTGGGCATGTTTGACAGGTCCGGGAAACCGGCGGGCAGGCCGCCCATGCCGGCGCCGAGCGGATTGCGAGGCGGCGTCGGACCCTTGGTCGTCTGGCGGCCCTTCTTCTTGCCCGCCTGCTTGTTCTTGCCCTTGCCCGCCTTACGAGTGTTCTTGCGGCCAAACGGCATTCCCATCTGCCCGGCCATCTGCGACATCATCTTGCGCGCGTCGAAGAAGCGGTCCACCAGCTGGTTGACCTCGGCGACGGTCACCCCGGAGCCGTTTGCGATGCGCAACCGTCGGGAGGCGTTGATGATCTTCGGGTCGGCCCGCTCGGCCGGTGTCATGCCGCGGATTATGGCCTGCACCCGGTCGAGCTGGCTGTCGTCGACGGCGGCCAGCGCGTCCTTCATCTGACCGGCGCCGGGCAGCATGCCCAGCAGATTGCCGATCGGACCCATCTTGCGGATCATCAGCATCTGCTCGAGGAAGTCCTCGAGAGTCAGCTCTCCGCTGCCGATCTTGGCCGCGGTCGCCTCGGCCTGTTCAGCGTCGAAATGCTGCTCGGCCGCCTCGATCAGACTCAGCACGTCACCCATGCCGAGGATGCGGCTGGCCATCCGGTCGGGGTGGAAGACGTCGAAGTCCTCGAGCTTCTCGCCGCTGGATGCGAACAGGATCGGCACGCCGGTGACTTCGCGCACCGACAGCGCGGCCCCACCGCGGGCGTCACCGTCGAGCTTGGTCAGCACGACGCCGGTGAAGCCGACGCCTTCGCGGAACGCGTCGGCCGTGGTGACGGCATCCTGGCCGATCATCGCGTCCAGGACGAACAGCGTCTCGTCGGGCTGCACCGCGTCGCGGATCGCGGCGGCCTGGCTCATCAGCTCCTCGTCGATACCGAGGCGGCCCGCGGTGTCGACGATGACGACGTCGTAGTGCTTGGCCTTGGCCTCGGCCAGACCCGCGGCGGCCACCGCCACCGGATCGGCCGTGCCTTTGACCTCGGCGGCGCCGGGCGCGGTGCCCGGATGCGGCGCGAACACGCCGACCCCGGCGCGTTCGCCGACGATCTGCAGCTGATTGACCGCACCGGGCCGCTGCAGGTCGCAGGCCACCAGCAGCGGCGTGTGACCCTGGCCCTTGAGCCACTTGGCGAGCTTGCCCGCCAGCGTGGTCTTGCCCGAGCCCTGCAGGCCGGCCAGCATGATCACCGTCGGTGGGTTCCGCGCGAAGGCGAGCTGGCGCGTCTGACCGCCCAGGATCGCGACGAGCTCCTCGTTGACGATCTTGACGACCTGCTGGGCGGGGTTCAGCGCACCCGACACCTCGGCGCCCTTGGCGCGCTCCTTGATGTGGGACACGAACTGACGCACGACGGGCAACGACACGTCGGCTTCGAGCAGGGCCAGCCGGATCTCGCGGGCCGTCGCATCGATGTCGGCATCGGTCAGCCGGCCCTTGCCGCGCAGGCCCGACAGGGCACCGGTCAACCGGTCGGACAGGGATTCAAACACCTCGTCAGCCTAACGGTCGCCCGGTCGCGGCGAGAAAGCCGCGCTGAGGCCTGGTCGCGTGCGACCCCCACCCGTTACCGTGAGGGCCATCCGACAAGCCCGCGGAGGTTCCGTGACAGCGATCGATGTGCCCCTCACCACCTCGCGCCGGGACGCGGACGCGCCCCGAGGCCCGCTCACTGGAGTCACCCACATCAGCCAGTGCACGTTGTGTGAGGCGCACTGCGGGCTGCACGTCACCGTCACCGACGGGCAGGTCACCCGCATCGAGGGCAATCCCGACGACGTGCTGTCCCACGGCTACATCTGCCCCAAGGCCACCGCGATGGGCGGACTGCACCACGATCCCGACCGGGTACACACCCCGCTGCGCCGCGTGGGTGAGCGCTTCGTGCCGGTCGACTGGGACGAGGCGTTCACCGAGATCGGTCGACGGCTGCGGGCGGTGCGGGCCACCAGCGGCAGCCAGGCGCTGGGCATGTACCTGGGAAACCCGGCCGCGCACAGCTCCGGCGCGGCCTACGGCTTCCTCCTGAGCCGGGCGCTGCGCACCCCGAACTTCTTCACCGCGTCGTCGATCGACCAGATGCCGCACGAGTTCGCGGCGTGGAAGGTGTTCGGGTCCAACGCGCTGATTCCCGTCACCGACATCGACCGCACCCAGCGGCTCGTGATTCTCGGGGCCAACCCCGCGGTGTCCAACGGTTCGCTGTCGATCATGCCCGGCGCGAAACGGCGGATCCGAGCGATCCGCGAACGCGGCGGCACCGTCGTCGTCGTCGACCCGCGCCGGACCGAGACCGCCCGCCTGGCCGATCAGCACGTCGCGGTTCGCCCCGGCGGCGATCTGTTCCTGCTGCTGGGGATGCTGCACGTCCTGCTCTCCGAAAAGCTTTGCGACACAAAGGCTGTCGCTGCACAGTCGACGGGGATCGCCGAACTGGCCGACCTGGTTGCCGACGCGACGCCGGAGGCGATGGCCCCGCGGGCCGGGGTGGACGCGGAGGTGATCCGCACGCTGGCCCGCGAGCACGCAGCCGCGGAATCCGCGGCGATCTATGCGCGCATCGGTATCTGCCAGCAGCCGACGGGCACGCTGGTCAGCTGGCTGGTGATGGTCATCAACGCGGTGACGGGCAACCTCGACCGCGCGGGCGGCACGATGTTCACCACCCCCGTCGCGGATGTGCCGAGGCTGGCCAAACGGATACCGTTCCGGCCGGGCAGCTACACCGACCGGTCGGGGCGCTATCGCTCGTTCCGCTCGGAGCTGCCCGCCGTGGTGATGGCCGACGAGATCCTCACCCCTGGCCCCGGTCAGATCCGCGCGATGATCACCTACGCCGGCAATCCCGTGTCGTCGATCCCCCAGCGCGGCCGTCTCGACGATGCGCTGGACTCGCTGGACTTCTACGTGGCGGTCGACATGTACGTCACCGAGACCACGCGGCACGCCGACTTCATCCTGCCGCCGGTGTCGCCGCTCGAACGCGACGACGTCAGCCTGCTGACGCCGGTATTCCAGGTGCGCAACACCGTTCGCTTTCAACATCGTTCGTTCGACCCACCGTCCGATGGCTTGGAGGACTGGGAGATCCTGACGCGCCTGGCGCTCGAACTGCTGCCGCGGCCGCTGCGGTCACTGCCCGGCCCGCTGCGCTCACGGCTCGTGTCGGCGATCAACCCGCTACGCCTGGCGGCGCTGGCCGTAGCCACCGGACCACACGGCCGACTTCGACAGGGCCGCAGGGGCATCACGATGCGGCAGATCCGCACCAGCCCGGGAGGTGTCGATCTCGGCCCGCTGCAGCCGCGCCTGCGCGAGGTCATCGCAACGAAAGACCGACGCGTGCACCTGGCGCCCGAAGAGTTCGTCGCCGCGGCACGCGCCTGTCTGGCGGATACCGACGCGGCGCCCACCGCCGAATACGACCTGCAGCTGATCGGCCGCCGGCAGCTGCGGAGCAACAATTCCTGGCTGCACAACGTGCCGTCGATGACGGGTGGCAGCAACCGGTGCACGGTGCTGATGCACCCGCACGACGCGGCATCGCGCGGCCTGGCCGACGGCGACACCGTGTCCGTTGCCTCGGCCGTGGGCCGCATCGAGGTACCACTGGACGTCACCGCCGACATCCGCGCCGGAACCGTTGCCGTTCCTCATGGTTGGGGCCATCAAGACACCGGGTGGCGCCACGCGCGCACGTTGGCCGGCGCCAACGTCAATGCCCTGCACGACCCGGATCTCGTCGACACGTTCACCGGCACCGCGGCAGTCAACGGGACCTGGGTCTCGGTCACCGCCGCGCACTGACCGTCTAGCTGGCTTCCTCGACGGCGGGCGGCGGCGCGGGCAGCACCGCGAACAGCTCCCGATCCAGGGTCTGGCGCACAGCGGCGCTGTCCTGTGGCAGCACGACGCCGAACGCGTCGACCACCGAGGAACCCAGCGTCGTCACCTTCGCCCAGGCGATGTCCACCCCGTTGCGCTCGAACACCGCGGTCAGCGCGCTCAACAATCCGGCGCGGTCGGTGGTCCGGATCTCGAGCACCGTCCGCCCGGCCTCGTCGGCGTCGTGCCACAGGACCCGCGACGGCGCGGCAGGAGCATGGACGGGCACCGCCGGCCGGATCTCGCCGGCACGGCCCGCCGCCTGAGGATCGCCCTTCTTCTCCAGCGAGGACACCACGTCGAGATCGCCGTCGAGCGCCAGGATCAACTGCTGGCGCAGCAGCTCGGCCGCCGGCGGTGAACCGAAATGCGGTGAGACGACGAAGGTGTTGACCGCAGACCCGTTGTGGCCGTTGACCGAAGCCGAATGCACACGCAGCGAGTTCAGCGCCAGCACACCGGCGGCCTTCGACAGCAGACCGCGCTGGTCCGCCGCGATCATCGTGACGGTGAAGATGTGCGGACTGTCGCCGGGCGCCAGCTCCACGTGCACCCCGGGTTGGCCGGCCATCTCGAGGAAGCGGGGATCGATCGGATCCGGTTGCGGCAGAGGCTCCCCCGCCATCACCAGCCGGCATCGCCGGACCAGATCACCGAGCAAAGAGGCCTTCCAGTCACCCCACACGCCGGGACCGGTGGCCAGGGAATCGGCCTCGGCCAACGCGTGCAGGAGCTCGAGCACCGTCAGATCCCCGCCCATCGCATCGACGACGGTCGCGATGGTCGCGGGGTCCTGCAGGTCACGTCGAGTCGCGGTGTGCGGCAGGAGCAGGTGATGCCGCACGACGGCAGACAGGATCGTGATGTCCGACGGCCACAACCCCAGCCGCGTGCCGATCTGATGGGCCAGCTCGGCACCGATGACGCTGTGGTCCCCGCCGCGGCCCTTGCCGATGTCGTGGATCAGCGCACCGAGCACGAGCAGATCGGGCCGGGCGACGCGCGTGGTCAAAGCGCTTGCCCGCGAGACGGTTTCGACGAGGTGACGATCGACAGTCCAGATGTGCACGACGTCGCGGGGGGGCAGGTCGCGCACCGCACCCCACTCGGGGAAGAGCCGGCCCCACAGGCCCGTGCGGTCGAGGGCCTCGATGGTGCCGACCGCCGAGGGGCCGGCGGCGAGCATCACCAGCAGGTCCTTGAGCGCCTGACGCGGCCACGGCGTGCGCAGTTCGGGCGCTGTTTCCACCAATCGGCTCAGCGTCGAGGCCGCCATCGGGAGACCGGTGGTCGCCGACGCGGCCGCCACCCGCAGGATGAGCCCGGGATCGCGTTCCGGACGTGCGTCTCTGGCGAGGATGACTTCGCCATTGAACTCGATGACGCCCTCGTCGAGCGGGCGGCGCACGGGGCGGCGCAGCGCCGACAGCCCGCGGCGTGGCAGCGCGTTGCCTGCCGTTCGGATGCCGGCGTCGACGTAGTAGCTGACCGTGCGGGCGGCGTCGGAGAGCATGCGGGCGAGATCGAATCGGTCCCCGATGCGCAGCGACGCACCGATCTCGTCGGCATGCTGGGCGAGGAGCAGTTCCCGGCCGCGTCCGGCGACGCGATGCAGTTCCGTGCGTACGTTCAGAAGGGCCAGATGCGCCTCGCCCAGAGTCTCGGTGGGAGAGGCCAGCGATCGGCTGGGATACACGTCGGCGAGCTGCGCGATGGCCAACGCGTTGAGCAGTTGCACGTCGCGCAGGCCGCCGCGACCGCATTTGAGATCGGGTTCGGCGCGGTGTGCGATCTGACCGCTACGCTGCCACCGGGCCCGGGTGTGCTCGACGAGTTCCTCGAAGCGCGAGCCGATCCCGGTACGCCACTGGCGGCGCGCACCACCGATCAGCAGCGCTGAGAGGTCCGCGTCGCCGGCGATGTGACGCGCCTCGAGCATCGCGAGCCCGGCCGACATGTCGTCGGCGGCGACGCGCAGCGCCTCGGGCACCGTGCGCACACTGTGGTCGAGCCGAATGTTGGCGTCCCACAACGGATACCACAGCAGCTCGGCGACCTCGCCCACGATGTCGGACGGCATGTTGTCGTGCAGCAGCATCAGGTCGAGGTCGGAGTACGGGAGTACTTCACCGCGGCCCAGACCGCCGGTGGCGACGATGGCGAACCCACTGCTGGCAGTGATACCGATGTCGTTCGCCTTGGTGGTGAGCCAGAAATCGTAGAGATCGAGCAGGGCGTCGCGCAGCGCCGCCGAGTCCAATCGCGCTCCCCCGGACCGCAATTGCTCGACGGCGGCAGTCAGATCAGTTGCCGGACTTGACGATCCCGCCGCCGGACGCACCCAACGGGGTGCGCCGGCGGCGGGACGCGGTGTCTGTTCTGTCATGAGTTGTCCTCCCGGCACTTGACGATCCAGCGCACCCGGCGCGGGCCGGGAGACGACTCGGTGTTCGACTGCTCCGTCAGAGAGCGTCGGCTCCCCTCTCGCCGGTGCGCACCCGCACCACCGTCTCGACCGGGCTCACCCAGACCTTGCCGTCACCGATCTTGCCGGTGCGGGCGGCCTGCACGATGACGTCGACCACCTTGTCCACGGCGGCGTCGTCGACGACGACCTCGACGCGAACCTTCGGCACGAAGTCCACCGAGTACTCCGCCCCGCGGTACACCTCCGTGTGGCCCTTCTGCCGACCGTAGCCCTGAACTTCGCTGACGGTCATGCCGAGGATGCCCGTCTGTTCCAGACCGGTCTTGACATCTTCGAGTGTGAACGGCTTGACGATCGCAGTTATCAGCTTCATATCCCTTATCCCTCCACGCCTGGGTGACGACCGAGTGCCGAGCCTCCGCCGACCGAAGCGAAGTCGTAGGCGGTTTCAGCGTGCTCCGATTCGTCAGCCCCGGTGGATTCATCCTCCTCGCTGAGCCGAAGTCCGACGGTGTACTTCACTATCAGAGCCAAGATAGCTGTCCCGATGGCCGAGTAGAGCAGAACCGCTCCCGCACCAACGGCCTGGCGCCACAGCTGGTCGAAACCGCCACCGTAGAAGAGCCCGGCCACACCAGCGCCGGTCTCGGGCGCGGCGACCAGCCCGACGAGCAGAGTGCCGACGATGCCGCCGACCAGGTGGACGCCCACCACGTCGAGCGAGTCGTCATATCCCAGTTTATATTTCAGGCCGACGGCCAAGGCGCACAGGGCACCTGCGACGACGCCGATCACGAGAGCTCCGACCACGTTCACCGACGAGCACGACGGGGTGATCGCGACCAGGCCGGCCACGATGCCCGAGGCGGCACCCAGCGAGGTGGCCTTGCCGTCACGGATGCGCTCGGTGAGCAGCCAGGCAAGCATCGCCGCACCCGTGGCGACAGTCGTGGTGACGAAGGTCGAACCGGCCAGGCCGCCCGAGGACGTCGCCGAACCGGCGTTGAAGCCGTACCAGCCGAACCACAGCAGACCGGCGCCGAGCATCACGAACGGCAGGTTGTGCGGGCGCATCGGGGTGCCCGGCCAGCCGCGGCGCTTGCCGAGGATGATCGCGAGAACCAGGCCCGCGGTACCGGCGTTGATGTGCACCGCGGTGCCACCGGCGAAGTCGACTGCGGCGAGCTTGTTGGCGATCCAGCCGCCCGTCTCGGCGGTGACCCCGTCGAACGAGAAGACCCAGTGCGCGACCGGGAAGTACACGACGGTGACCCACAGTGCGGTGAACAGCAGCCAGCCGCCGAACTTGATGCGGTCGGCGACCGCGCCCGAGATCAGCGCGACGGTGATGATCGCGAACATCAGCTGGAAGGCGACGAACACCGTGGCCGGCAGCGTACCCACCAGCGGGATGTTCACCGCGTCCACGGCTTCCACGCCGGCGGCCGGGTCGGCGACGACGGCTGCCGCCGCGTTGCCCCCGATCAGCCCCTTGAGTCCGAAGAACTGGGCGGGGTTGCCGAACAGGTTGCCCACGTCGTTGCCGAAGGCGAGCGAGTAGCCGTAGAGCACCCACAGCACGGTGACGACACCCATGGCCGAAACGCTCATCATGATCATGTTGAGCACGCTCTTGGCGCGCACCATGCCGCCATAGAAGAACGCCAGGCCGGGGGTCATCAGCAACACCAGCGCGGCGCTGGCAAGCATCCACGCGGTATCACCGGTGTCCGGTATACCCATCGTCGGGAATTGGTCCACTCGCAGATTCCTCCTTCGTCATGCCACGGCCGCGCCAAATGACGTCCGTTGCCTGGGACATGACAATGCGCAGTGGTTGTTTCGACGAAGACGCGCCGGTGTTTCGCTCGTGTGAACGGATGGACCGGTCAGGTTTCGCTGCTGTTACATCACGCGATTCAGGCGGCGCGCTCAGCCGAGTAGGGCGTCGACGAAGGCCGCCGGTTCGAACGGGGCGAGGTCATCGGCGCCCTCACCCAGGCCCACCAGCTTCACGGGAACGCCGAGCTCCTGCTGCACCCGGAACACGATGCCGCCCTTGGCGGTGCCGTCCAGTTTGGTGAGCACGACGCCCGTGATGTCGACCACTTCGGCGAATACCCGGGCCTGCGGCAGACTGTTCTGACCGATCGTCGCGTCCAGGACCAGGAGTACCTCGTCGACCTGGGCGCGTCGGCTGACCACCCGCTTGACCTTGCCGAGCTCGTCCATCAGGCCGGTCTTGGTGTGCAGCCGGCCCGCGGTGTCGATCACCACGACGTCGGCGCCCGACGCGATGCCGGTGTCGACGGCGTCGAAGGCCACCGAGGCCGGATCGGCCCCCTCGGCGCCGCGAACCACCTGCGCACCGACCCGTGACGCCCAGGTCTCCAGCTGATCGGCCGCAGCGGCTCGGAACGTGTCCGCGGCGCCCAACACGACGCGGCGGCCGTCGGCCACCAGCACGCGGGCCAGCTTGCCCACCGTGGTCGTCTTGCCTGTGCCGTTGACACCGACGACCAGCAGCACCGACGGCTTGTCCTCGTGGGGCAGGGCCCTGATCGAGCGATCCATATCGGCCTTGAGCTCGGCGATCAGCACGTCGCGCAGCACCGCGCGGGCGTCGGCCTCGGTGCGGACGTTGGCCGATGCCATTCGCGCGCGCAGTGCGCTCACCACCGATTCGGTGACCACCGGGCCGAGATCGGCGATCAGCAGCGTGTCCTCGATCTCCTCCCAGGAGTCTTCGTCGAGGTCACCGCCGCCGAGCAGGCCCAGCATGCTGCGGCCCAGCGTGTTCTGCGACTTCGCCAGGCGGCCACGCAGCCGGTCCAGACGGCCTTCCGCCGGCGCGATGTCGTCGATCTCGGGGGTGACCGCCGGGGCCGGCGGCTCGTCCGGGACGACCACGTCTGGTTCGGCAACGTCTGGCCCCACAACATCGGGAACCACGACGTCGGGAACCACGGTGTCCGGCGCCTCTACGGGCGGTTCAGGACGGGCCTCGGTGACGGGATCAGGCAGCCGCACGTCGGAGATGCGCCGTTTGGGTGCATCCCGCGGGATGGTGGCATCATCGCCGACGGCGGGCAGTCCGGTGGTGTCGATGCGCTCAGGCGCCTTCGCAGTGCGCGGCGCGGGCGGCTGAGGGGGCGCCTCGGTGGGCGCTGACGCCGAGAACGTGATGCCCGAGGCGGCCTTGTAGCCGCCCGACCGATCGACAGGAGTGGCGGTGTCTCGAGCGGACAGGCTGATGCGACGCCGGCGGTACCGCACCAGGCCCACCACGAGCGCGACGAGCAGCAGGACGGCGATGACCGCAATGGCGATCCAGAGACCCTCACTCACCCGGCCATTGTCGCAGGGGCCCGGAACGGGCCACAGCCGGTGAGCTTCAACCCGGGCTCGGCCCTGCATCAGCGCAAACGCCGCCACATCGATGTCTGCCTGACCGAGGCGGTCGACTACCAGACGGTGACCACGGGCTTCGAGCGCTACCGGTTGCCCTACAACGCGCTGACTCAGACCGACCTGCGTGCGATCGACCTGGGTACCGACTTCCTCGGCCGCCGGCTGCAGGCGCCCGTGCTGATCGGCGCGATGACCGGCGGTGCGGAGCTCTCGGGGATCATCAACCGCAATCTGGCGGCGGCGGCGCAGCAACTGGGCATCGGCATGATGCTGGGGTCGCAGCGGGTGATGATCGACGACGAGGGCGCCGCGGCCAGCTTCGCGGTCCGCGAGGTCGCGCCCGACGTGCTCGTGATCGGCAACGTGGGGCTGGCCCAGGTGTCCCCGGACATGGTGCCCGGGCTGGCGGCCGCGCTACAGCGTGTCGGCGCTGATGCCGTCGCGGTGCACACCAATCCGCTGCAGGAGGCCATGCAGCACATGGGCGACACGGATTTCTCCGGGTCACTGGGCCGGCTGGGCGACGTCATCGGAGCGCTGGACTACCCGGTGATGATCAAGGAGGTCGGGCACGGCATCGGCGCCGTCGCGGCGGCAGAGCTGGTGCGGTATCCGGTGGCTGCGGTCGACGTCGCCGGTGCGGGCGGCACCTCCTGGGCGCGCATCGAGCAGTTCGTCCGATACGGGGAAATCCGCCATCCGGCGCTGGCCGAGTGGGGCATCCCGACCGCACAGGCGCTGCAGGAGGTGCGTCAGACGCTGCCGGACATGCCGCTGGTGGCCTCGGGCGGAATCCGCACCGGCATGGACGCCGCCAAAGCTCTCGCCATGGGCGCGCAGGTCGTCGCCATTGCCCGGCCGTTACTCGCGCCGGCGATCGAATCCGTTGCCGCCGTGGTCGATTGGCTGGAAGTCTTCCTCGAGGAGCTGTTGATCTGCCTGCACGGCAGCGGCGCGGCCGACCTCGCGGCCCTGCGCGCCGCCGGCGTCACCCCCCACTCCGCCCAAACCGACGTTTGGGCGGGAAAGAGCGAGTAGAACCCACCATTACGTCGATCTGGACGCGGCCTCACGACGGGCTGGTGACCAGCTCCTGCCCTCGCATCCGCTGCGAGATGACCGTGGTGATGCCGTCGCCGCGCATCGTGACGCCGTACAGCGCGTCGGCGACCTCCATCGTCGGCTTCTGGTGGGTGATGACGATCAGCTGGGAGCGCTCACGCAGCTGCTCGAACAAGCTGATCAACCGCCGCAGGTTGACGTCGTCGAGCGCGGCCTCCACCTCGTCCATCACGTAGAACGGTGACGGCCGGGCCCTGAAGATGGCCACCAGCATCGCCACGGCGGTCAGCGACTTCTCCCCGCCCGAGAGCAGTGAGAGGCGCTTGATCTTCTTGCCCGGCGGTCGGGCTTCGACCTCGATGCCGGTGGTCAACATGTCGCTCGGGTCGGTCAACAGCAACCGGCCTTCTCCACCGGGGAACAACGTCGAAAACACTTGGGAGAACTCACGTTCCACATCGTTGTACGCCTCGGCGAACACCTGCAGGATGCGGGCGTCGACTTCGGCGACCACATCGAGCAGATCTTTGCGCGCAGCCTTGACGTCCTCCAGCTGAGTCGACAAGAAGTTGTAGCGCTCCTCGAGCGCCGCGAACTCCTCGAGCGCCAGCGGATTCACCCGGCCCAGTTCGGCCAGCTCCCGTTCGGCTCTCTTGGCGCGCCGCTGTTGGGTGGGCCGGTCGTAGGGCATCGGCGCCGGCGCGGTGACCTGCTCGCCGCGTTCACGCGCCTGCTCGTACTCGGCCATCTCGAGCTCGGTCGGCGGCAACGCCACATCGGGCCCGTACTCGGCGACCAGATCGGCCGCCGCCATTCCGAATTGTTCGAGGACCTGCGCCTCGAGCTGCTCGATGCGCAGGGCAGCCTGCGCCTTGGCGACCTCGTCGCGGTGCAGTGCGTCGGTGAGCGCGGCGATCCGGGTGGTGAGCTCGGAGACTTCTTCGCGGGCCTTGCCCAGGGCTGCGGCGCGGACCTGACGTTCAGCGGCGATTTCGTCGCGCACCCTCGACGCCACGCCCACCGCGCTACTCAGCCGTGCCGCGACGAGTCGGCCGGACTCGGCCACCGCAGCGGCTACGGCCGCGGTGCGCACGCGCGCCTCGCGCGCATTCTGGGCCCGCACGCGGGCCTCCCGCTCGGCTGATGCTGCCCGACGGAGCGAATCCGCCCGTCCGCGAACGGCATTGGCGCGTTCTTCAGCCGTGCGGACCGCGAGCCGGGCTTCCACCTCCGCAGCCCGCGCAGCCTCGGCCGCGGCCGTCCATTCCTGGCGGTCGACGGGCTCGGCGTCGAACATCGGCTCCTGCTGGGCGTGGCGCAGTCGCGCCTCGAGCTCGCTCAGTTCGGCGATGGTGCGGTTGCGCCCCACCTCCAGTTCGTCGCGCTGGGTGATCAGCCGCTGCCATTCGTCGTCGGCGGTGCGGGCCTCTTGCCCCAACCGGCCGAGCTGCTCGTAGATGGCCGAGATCGCCGTGTCCGACTCGTTGAGCGCGGCAAGGGCCTGTTCGGCCGCATCCTGGCGGCTGGCCTGCTCGGCGAGCGCACCGGACAGCGCAGCCGACAGTTCGGCGGTCTGCCGTTCGGCGTCGACGAGCTCGGACCGCGCCTTGTCGACCTCGGACTGGATCTCCAGTGTGCTCGGCTTGCGGTCCGACCCGCCACTGACCCAGCCCGCTCCCACCAGGTCGCCGTCGGCGGTCACAGCACGCAGATCTGGTTGTGCGGCAACGAATTCCAGGGCGGTGCGCAGGTCGTCGACCACCGCGACCCCGGCGAGCATCGCCGTCACAGCGCCGTGCAGGCGCGGCGCGGGTTCCACCACGTCACGCGCCCACACCGCACCGGTAGGCAACGACCGGGGGGCGGCACCCGTCGGCTGCGGCCAGTCGCCCAGCACCAGCGCCGCACGGCCGCCGTCGGAGTCCTTGAGGGCGCGCAATGCATCTGCCGCGCTGCCGATCCCGTCGACGGCAAGAGCGTCGGCGGCCGCGCCCAGCACGGCGGCGATGGCCGATTCGTGACCGGGGGCCACCTTGACCATCGCGGCCAGAGAGCCCAAAAGCCCGCTACCGCTGTGGTTCTGCTGCAGCCAGGCCGCTCCGTCCTTGCGATCGAGCCCGACGGAGAGCGCATCGATGCGGGCCTGCAGAGAGGCGACCTGCCGTTCGGCGGCGCGCTCCGCGGTCTGCAGCTCGGCGACTCGCTCGTCGGCCAGCCGCAGAGCGGTCACGGTCCTGTCGTGGTGTTCGTCGAGGCCGACTTCGCCGGCGTCGAGTTCACTGACGCGGGCCTGCACTGTCTCGAACTCGGCTTGGGCCTGCTGCGCCCGGGTAGCGGCGTCGTCGATGCCTGCGCTCAGCCGCGCAACGGTCTCGTCGATGGACTCGACCCGGGTGCGCATGGTGTCGACCTGGCCGGCGAGCCGCGCCAGACCCTCGCGACGATCAGCTTCGGCCCGCGCCGCCGCCATGTGGGCGCGCTCGGCGTCGGCGGCCACGCGCTCGCGCTCGGCGAGCTCGGCACGTGCGCCGTCGAGCCGTTCGCGCGATTCCTCGAGCTGCTCGAGCAGGGCCTGCTCCTGCTCGGCGATCTCGTCGGCCTGGGCCTCGAGCTCGTCGGGGTCAGGTCCGCTGGACCGCTCGGGTTCGGCGTCGAGGTACTGGGCGCGTTCGTTGGCGATGCGTACGGTGGCCGCGACTCGCTCGGCGAGCGCCGAGAGCCGGAACCATCGCTGCTGCGCGGTGTCGGCACGCTCGCTGAGGTCGGCCACCGCACTCTCGTGGGCGTCCAGTTCCAGGGTGCGAGTCTGCAGCCGCGCGCTGAGTTCGTCGTGTTCGCGGCGCAGCGTGGTCTCGGCCTGGTTGGTGTCGTCGAACTCGGACTTGCGAGTCACCAGGTCGTCTGCGGCAAGCCGCAGGCGGGCGTCGCGCAGATCGGCCTGGATGGTTTGCGCTCGCCGGGCCATCTCAGCCTGCCGGCCGAGCGGTTTGAGCTGACGCCGCAGTTCCGTGGTGAGGTCGGTGAGCCGAGCCAGGTTGGCCGCCATCGAATCGAGCTTGCGTACGGCTTTTTCCCTGCGCTTGCGGTGCTTGAGCACCCCGGCGGCTTCCTCGATGAACGCCCGACGGTCCTCGGGGCGCGATTCGAGGATCTCCGAGAGCTTGCCCTGGCCGACGATCACGTGCATCTCGCGGCCGATGCCGGAGTCGCTGAGCAGTTCCTGCACATCGGCCAAACGGCAACGGCTGCCGTTGATCTCGTATTCACCGGCGCCGTCACGGAACATCCGACGGGTGATCGACACCTCGGAGTACTCGATCGGCAGCGCGTTGTCGGAGTTGTCGATCGTCAGCGTCACCTCGGCGCGCCCGAGCGGCGCGCGCGACGACGTGCCGGCGAAGATGACGTCTTCCATCTTGCCGCCGCGCAGCGTCTTGGCGCCCTGCTCCCCCATCACCCAGGTCAGGGCGTCGACGACGTTGGACTTACCCGACCCGTTGGGGCCCACGACACACGTGATGCCCGGCTCGAAGCGAAGAGTCGTCGGCGAGGCGAAGGACTTGAAGCCCTTCAGCGTCAGACTCTTCAAGTGCATGACGCGTTACCCTACCGTCGCTGACCTCAGCGCTCGGTGAAGCCGGAGAGCGCGTCGGACGCCGCGGACCAGTCGGCGACGACGGTGTCGACACGGCCGGGCGTGTCACCGTGTTCGAGCAGGTCGAGGAGCTTTTCGCAGGCCTCCCGCGGGCCTTGCGCGACCACCTGGACGCGTCCGTCGGCCTTGTTCGCGGCGAAGCCGGTCAGCCCCAGTTCCAGCGCGCGAGAGCGCGTCCACCAGCGGAAACCCACCCCCTGGACGTGACCGTGCACCCAGGCGGTGAGGCGGACCTCACTCTCCCCCAACATCTTTGACCTCAAATGTCACTTCAGTTCCCGATTTCAACGTGCGTCCCACCGTGCACACCGAGTCGATCGCGCGTTCGACGACGGTCAGCAACCGGGCCTTCTCTTCGGGCGACAGGCTGGAGAGGTCGATCTCCAACCACTCCGCGAGATGCGGGTAGCGCTCCTGGTCGCGGTCAGCAGCGCCGGACACCCGGATCGTGGTGCGGTAGTCGTCGCCGAGGCGCCGCCGCAGCGGCTGATCGCTGGACATCCCGCTGCAGGCCGCCAGCGCGATCTTCATCAGTTCGCCGGGCGTGAAGACGCCGTCGACGTCTTCGGAGCCGACGAGGACTTCCGCACCGCGCGTGCTGCGCCCGGTGTAGCGCCGCACGCCGGTGCGTTCCACCCACAGTTCCGTCATGCCCTATTTCTACAACCCCGTGCGGAATAGCATTCCTGGTCGCCCCCAGCGGCGTGGCGCAGCCATGGCTTCTCACCCGCGCAGGACAACGGCGGGCGCGTCAGCGAGTGCGCGGGCGCGGTTGGCACCGCGGGCAGTAGCACGACGAGCGGTTCATGAACTTCTCCCGCCGCATGATCGCCCCGCACCGCCGGCACGGTTGGCCGTCGCGACCGTACGCGTCCAGCGATCGATCGAAGTACCCCGACTCCCCGTTGACGTTCACATAGAGCGAGTCGAACGAGGTGCCGCCCTGACCCAGCGCGTCGGTCATCACCGCGGTGGCAGCCTCGAGCACCTCGGCCAGCTTGGCTTTCGACAGACCGGACGCCAGCCGCGCCCCGTTGACCTTCGCGCGCCACAGCGCCTCATCGGCGTAGATGTTGCCGATCCCGGACACCACCGTCTGATCGAGCAGTTGGCGTTTGATCTCGGAATGCTTGCGCCGCAACACCGCAACAACAGCGTCGCGATCGAAGTCCGGGTCGAGCGGGTCCCGGGCGATGTGCGCTACGGGCACGGGCACCTCCGTCCCGTCGATGGTCACCATGTCGGCGAGCATCCATCCGCCGAACGTGCGCTGGTCGACGAAGCTGAGCGTGGTGCCGTCGTCCAGCAGTGCGGCGATGCGCAGATGGTTTTCGTTGGGCACGGGACCCAAGAGCATCTGCCCACTCATTCCGAGGTGCACGACCACGGCCGATCCGTCGGAGAGCGTGAGCCACAGGTACTTCCCCCGCCGCCCCGTGCCTGTGATCGTCATGTCGAGCAGACGCGCGGTCAGGTCGGCAGGGCCAGCCTCGTGGCGGCGCACCGCGCGCGGATGGTAAACGCGGACGCCGGTGAGGGTCTTACCGGTGACGTGCGCGGCCAAGCCGCGACGGACCACCTCGACTTCGGGAAGTTCAGGCATTCCGCTCTTCGGTCAGCGCGTTCCACGCAGCGGCGGCGGCTTTGAGCTCCGCTTCTTTCTTCGTCTTGCCCACGCCGGTGCCGTAGTCCCGCTCGGCGACGACGACGGTGGCGGTGAACTCTTTGTCGTGATCCGGCCCGGTGGAGGACACGACGTAGCTCGGCGCCCCGAGACCTCGGGCCGCGGTGAGTTCCTGCAGGCTGCTCTTCCAGTCCAGACCGGCACCCAATGTGGGTGCGGTGTCGAGCAGTTCGCTGAACAATCGGAGGATCACCTCGCGGGCTACCTCCGCGCCGTGCTCCAGATAGATGGCGCCCAGCAGAGATTCGACACCATCGGCGAGGATGCTGGACTTGTCCGCACCGCCCGAGTTCTCCTCACCCTTGCCGAGCAGCAGGTAGTTCCCCAGGCCCTTGTCCGAGAGCCGCCGTCCGACATCGGCGAGCGCCTGGGTGTTGACGATGCTGGCCCGCAACTTGGCCAGGTCGCCTTCGGACCGTTCGGGGTGACGGTGGTAGAGCTCCTCGGTGATGGTGAGACCGAGCACGGAGTCGCCGAGGAACTCCAGGCGTTCGTTGGTCGGCAGGCCGCCGTTCTCGTAGGAGTAGCTGCGGTGGGTCAGCGCGATCGTGAGCAGATCCGGGGCCAGCCGTACGCCGAGGGCTTCGATCAGTGGTTCGCGGTCGACCGTCACTGCTCGTCTCCGGTCGGCTCGCGGAGCTGGGCGAGTTTGGCCCACCGCGGGTCGATCTGGTCGTGGTGGTGCCCGGGCTCGGCGTCGGCCATCCTCACTCCGCATTCGGGGCACAAGCCGGCGCAGTCAGGGGTGCAGGCCGGGGAGAACGGCAGGGCGAGCCCCACCGCGTCGATGATCGGCTGCTCGAGGTCGACGGTGTCGGTGCCGCCGTCGCGGCCGACCCTGGGGATCTCGTCCTCCTCGGTGGTGGCCTCGGTGGTGCTGTCGGGGTAGGCGTACAACTCCGTCAGGTCGATCGAGACATCGCCGGTGACCGGTGTGAGGCAGCGGGCACACTCCCCTTGGGTGGGCCCGGAGACCGTGCCGGTGACCAGCACGCCTTCGGACACCGACTCCAGCCGGAGCTCCAGGTGCAGGGGCGCGCCCTCGGGGACCGCGATCAGGTCCAGCCCGATACGGAAGGGGCTCGCCACCGTATCCTCGACGGTGATCATCGAGCCGGGCCGCCTGCCGAGCCGGGAGATGTCGATGACCAACGGCGACCGTGATCCCCGGCGCGCCGCAGTGTTAACGCGCGTCGCCATGCCTGCATCGTAGACGCGCCGCCCCGGCGCAATACGGGTGTATGCCGCGAGGGCGGGCAGACGCCCGGTTAGCGGGATACGTAGTCGTGTGTACCGGCGGCGGTGCGCAGCTGATGCCGGCCGCGGCCGACCGATCGGATGGTCCCGTTGAGGAAGTCTTCGAACTCGGCGAGCTTGCTGTCGACGTAGATGTCGCATTCGCCGCGCAGCCGGTCAGCCTCGGCATGCGCCGAGTCGATCATCCGGGTGGCTTCCGCGGTCGCCGTTGCCACGATCTCGGTCTGGCTGACCAGCCGTTGCTGCTCCTTGATGCCTTCCTGGACAGCCTTCTCGTAGGCCATGTTGCCGCTCTCGATCAGGCGGTCGGCCTCCGACTTGGCCCGCCCGGTGCTGGCCTCGTACTCACGCTTGGCGGTGGCCGAGATCCGGGCGGCCTCCTCGCGGGCCTCGGCGACCATGCGCTCGCTGTGCTGGCGCGCCTCGGCGACCATGCGGTCGGCCTGGGCTTTCGCGTCGGCCAGCAACCGGTCTGCCTCCGCGCGGGCGTGGTTGACCATCGAATCGGCCTCGGCATTGGCCGTCGACACCGTCGATTCGGCGTGGTCCTTGGCTTCCCGCAGCATCCCGTCACGGGCATCGAGCACGTCCTGCGCGTCGTCGAGTTCGCCGGGGATGGCGTCCTTGATGTCGTCGATCAGTTCCAGCACGTCCCCACGGGGCACGACGCAGCCGGCCGTCATCGGCACGCCGCGGGCCTCTTCGACGATGGCACCCAATTCATCGAGCGCTTCAAAAACTCGGTACACGGCGACACCCTCCAGGCGTAGTTGTTAGTGACCAGTGTGCCTGGTGTTACGCCTGTGACTCGGCTTCCTGTCCGGTGTGTCGCCGTCGATTCGGCGGCGCGATCGTATTCAGCGCAGTGCAGCGCCGATCGCGTCCCTGGCGCGGTCGAGCATCGAGGCGAACGGACCCACCGCGAAGTTGAGCTTCGCCGATTCGACGCCCGGGTGCGGGCGCGTGGGCGCGATCGCCTCGGCGGCGCGCACCGCGGCGGCAAGTCCCCTGAGCTCGGTTTCGTCGAGGTCCTTCTTCAGTGAGGTGAACTCCTCGGTTTCCTCGCGCTCGGCGTGCTCGAGCACCGCCTCGCGGAACGCGGTCAATTCGACGATGAACTCGTCGGAGGCGATGTCGAGCGACTCCAGCTTCGACAGTTGCTCTTTGGCTTCGTGCTCCTCGCGCAGCCGGGCATCGACGACGGCGTCCCCGGCCGCTCCGTCGCGACGGGCGCGCGGATGTACGACCATCTCCTCGGCCGTCTCGTGAACGGCGAGAAGCTGGCGCAGTTCGACGAACGCCGTCTCGCGGGCCTTCGGCTCGGAGGCGTGCAGGACCTCCTCGAACAAGTCCTTGATCAGATTGTGCTGGTCGCGCAGGAACGCCACGACGTCGTCGGTCGATTGCACGAATGTCTCAACCACGGCAGATACCTCCGTCAACGGGATGCGGCGCGCGGGCTGTCGCGCCTGCGCTTTCACTACCCGCCGACGTCGGCGTCAACCGCTCAGTTTCGCCTGAAGTCGGGCGTTGACGGCCGCGGGCAACAGATCGGAGACGTCGCCACCCAGTTGGGCGACCTCTTTGGCCAGCGACGACGACACGAACGAGTACCGGGGCGTCGTGGCAACGAAGAACGTGTCCACGCCGGCGACGTGTTTGTTCATCTGCGCCATCTGCAGCTCGTACTCGAAGTCGGTGCCGGTACGTAGACCTTTCACGATCGCGGTCAACCCACGGTCCTTGACGAAGTCGACGACCAGGCCGCTGCCTGACTCCACGCGCAGATTCGACAGATGCGACGTCGATTCGGCGATCATCTCGATGCGTTCCTCGACGGCGAACATGCCCTTCTTCGCCGGGTTCACCAACACCGCGACGACGACCTCGTCGAACTGGGCGGCGGCGCGTTCGAAGATGTCGATGTGCCCCAGCGTCACCGGGTCGAAGGATCCCGGACAGACAGCTCCGCTCATGGACGACGACGCTAGCAGGGGGTGGGCGTACCCAGGCGGGGGTTGTGGTCGTGGTCGAGCTCAGTCCGCGGTGCCGATCTCCAGGCGCGTGTCACCGTAGCGGCGGGGTGAGTCCGCCGACCATCCGGCGGGCCAGGCGATCTCGGCCGCGCCGGTGGGGCGTTCGACGACGGCGACCGCACCGGGCGCTGTCCAGCGGTGAGTGACCAGATCGCCCAGTAGCGCTTGCACCGTGGCGGTCGACACCTCATAGGGCGGGTCGGCCAGCACCAGGTCGACGGGCCGTGGCGCCGGACCCGCCACCACACTCGCCGCCGGCGCGCGCCGCACCTGCGCTCCCCGTGCTCCCAAAGCGGCGATGTTCTTCTCGATGACCGCGGCCGCCCGGGCGTCTGATTCGACGAACACCGCCGAGCGGGCCCCGCGCGAGAGCGCCTCGAGTCCCAGCGCGCCCGACCCCGCGAACAGGTCGAGTACGTCAAGTCCCTCGAAATCCACCCGCGCGGCGAGCATGTTGAACATCGACTCCCGGACGCGGTCGGTGGTGGGCCGGGTTCCGCGGCCGGACTTCTGTTGCGGCACGGCGATTCGGCGCCCGCCGTATGCGCCGGCGATGATCCGGGTCAGCTGGCGTCCTCGGTGTTCCCGCGACCCGCCGATCCGACGACCACGAGCAGGTCACCGCCCTCGACCTGCGCGGTGGCCGAAACAGCGACGCGTGCAACGGTTCCGGCCTTGGGTGCGGTGATCGCGGCCTCCATCTTCATCGCCTCGATCGTCGCGATGGTCTGGCCGGCCTCGACGGTGTCTCCCTCTGCCACGCCGACGGTCACCACGCCGGCGAACGGGGCCGCGACGTGGTCGGGGTTGGTGCGGTCGGCCTTCTCGGCGGCGGGGACATCGCTGGCGACGCTGCGGTCGCGGACGACGACGGGACGCAGCTGCCCGTTGATGATGCACATGACGGTGCGCATCCCGCGCTCGTCGGGATCGGAGATCGCCTCGAGCCCGATGAGCAGCTGCACCCCCCGCTCGAGCGTGACGCGGTGCTCGTCACCGTGGCGCAGTCCGTAGAAGAACTGGTTGGCCGACAGGCTCGATGTGTCGCCGAATTGTTCCCGGTGTGCCTCGAACTCCTTGGTGGGGCCGGGGAACAACAACCTGTTCAGTGTGGCCTGCCGCTGCGGGCCCTCCTGGCCGAGGGCTTTCTCGTCCTCGGCGCTGAGCTCTTCGGCCGGCTTGGCCGCCGCACGTCCGGCCAAGGCCTTGGTGCGCAACGGCTCCGGCCAACCCCCAGGAGGGTCGCCGAGTTCACCGCGCAAGAATCCGATGACGGAGTCCGGGATGTCGAAACGGTCTGGCTCGGCGGCGAATTCGTCAGCAGTCACACCAGCGCCCACGAGCGCCAGGGCGAGATCACCGACCACCTTCGACGACGGGGTCACCTTCACCAGCCGCCCCAGGATTCGGTCGGCACCGGCATAGGCGGCCTCGATCTCCTCGAAGCGGTCGCCGAGACCCAGCGCGGTGGCCTGCTGGCGCAGGTTCGACAGCTGACCGCCGGGGATCTCGTGGGTGTACACCCGCCCCGTCGGCGTCGTGGGTCCGGCCTTGGCGACGTCGAAGGGCGAGTACACCTTTCGCAGCGCCTCCCAGTAGGGCTCGAGCTCACAGACCGCCGCGAGCGACAGACCGCTGTCGTATTCGGTGTGCGCGGTCGCCGCCACGATGGAGCTCAGGGCCGGCTGGCTGGTGGTGCCTGCGAGCGGCGCCGAGGCGCCGTCGACAGCGCTCGCGCCCGCCTGCCATGCCGCAAGGTAGGTGGCCAGCTGCCCGCCGGGAGTGTCATGGGTGTGCACATGCACCGGCAGGTCGAAACGACTGCGCAAGGCGCGGACCAACATCGCGGCCGCCTGTGGCCGCAGCAGCCCGGCCATGTCCTTGATCGCGAGCACGTGCGCACCGGCGTCGACGATCTGCTCCGCAAGCTTCAGGTAGTAGTCCAGCGTGTAGAGGTTCTCCCCCGGGTCGGACAGGTCGCCGGTGTAGCTCATCGCGACTTCTGCGACGGCGGTACCGGTTTCACGCACTGCGTCGATGGCTGGTCGCATCGAGTCGACGTTGTTGAGCGCGTCGAAGATCCGGTAGATGTCGATGCCGGTGGCCGTCGCCTCCTGCACGAAGGCATGCGTCACCGACTCCGGATAGGGGGTGTAGCCCACCGTGTTCCGGCCGCGAAGGAGCATCTGCAGGCAGATGTTCGGCACGGCTTCGCGCAGGGCCGCCAGCCGCTCCCAGGGGTCCTCCTTGAGGAAGCGCAGCGCCACGTCGTAGGTCGCACCGCCCCAGCATTCGATCGACAGCAGCTGCGGGGTCAGCCGCGCGATGTAGGGCGCGACCATCAGTAGGCCGGAGGTCCGGATGCGGGTGGCGAGCAACGACTGATGCGCGTCACGGAACGTGGTGTCGGTGATGCCGACCGACTTCGACTCACGCATCCACCGCGCGAACCCCTCGGGCCCGACTTCGGTCAGCAGGTGCTTGCTGCCCCGCGGCGGCATCGTGTCGAGGTCGATGGACGGCAGCTTGTCGTTCGGATACACCGACGATGTCCGCGGTCCGTGGGGCTGGTTGACCGTGACGTCGGCCAGATAGTTGAGGATCTTGGTGCCGCGGTCGGCGGGGGCACGCGCGGTGAGCAGATAGGGCCGTTCATCGATGAATGACGTCGTGACCCGGCCTGCACGGAAGTCGGGATCGTCGACGACGGCCTGCAGGAACGGTATGTTCGTCGACACCCCGCGCACCCGGAACTCGGCGAGCGCTCGATGAGCGCGGGCCACCGCGGTGTCGAAATCCCTTCCGCGACAGGTCAACTTGACCAACATGGAGTCGAAGTGGGCGCCGATCTCCGCGCCGAGCACAGCACCGCCGTCCAGGCGGATGCCCGCACCACCGGGTGACCGGTAGGCCGTGATGCGGCCCGTGTCGGGCCGGAACCCGTTGGCGGGATCCTCGGTGGTGATCCGGCACTGCATCGCGAATCCGCGAGGCGCGGTGAGCATGTCCTGGCTCAGCCCGAGATCGGCGAGCGTCTTGCCCGAAGCGATGCGCAGCTGGCTCGCCACCAGGTCCACGTCGGTGATCTCCTCGGTCACCGTGTGCTCCACCTGGATTCGCGGGTTGCACTCGATGAACACGTGGTGGCCGCGCTCGTCGAGCAGGAACTCCACGGTGCCCGCACACGAGTAGCCGATGCCGCGGGCAAACGCGACCGCGTCCTCGCAGATGCGCTGCCGCAGTTCGGCGGGCATGTTCGGGGCCGGCGCCAGCTCGATCACCTTCTGGTGTCGACGCTGCACGCTGCAGTCGCGCTCGAAGAGGTGCATGACGTTGCCGTCGGTGTCGGCGAGGATCTGCACCTCGATGTGGCGGGGGTTGAGTACCGCCTGCTCCAGGTACACCGTCGGGTCGCCGAACGCCGACTCAGCCTCGCGGCTGGCGGCGTCGACTGCTTCGGCCAGTGCGCCGAACTCGGTGACCCGCCGCATGCCGCGGCCGCCGCCTCCCGAGACCGCTTTCACGAAGAGCGGGAACTCCATGTCGCGCGCTGCGGCGACCAGCTCGTCCACCGACGAGGACGGTGCCGACGACGACAGCACCGGCAGACCCGCGGCCCGGGCGGCCTCGATGGCACGTGCCTTGTTGCCGGTCAGCTCGAGGACGTCGGCACTGGGACCGACGAAGGTGATGCCGGCGGCCGCACACGCCGCGGCCAGTTCGGGGTTCTCCGAGAGGAATCCGTACCCAGGGTAGACCGCGTCGGCGCCGGCCTCCAGCGCGACCCGCATGATCTCGCCGACCGAGAGATACGCCCGCACGGGGTGCCCGGTCTCCCCGATTTGATAGGACTCGTCGGCCTTGAGCCGGTGCAGGGAATTGCGGTCTTCGTACGGATACACCGCCACCGTGGCGATGCCCATCTCGTAGGCGGCACGGAACGCCCGAATGGCGATCTCACCACGATTGGCGACGAGGACTTTGGTTATCTGGCCGGGCACGGTTCACCTTAACCCGCGCTGGTGCAGGTCAGATCAGTGTCGACCAGTAGTTCCAGAACCGTTCCAGGATCAACAGCACCACCGCGGTGAACCACAGTGCCACCAGCGACCAGCGCCACGTGTAGATCCCGCGCACCACCACGTTGTCGCTGCGCTGCGGCGCCACGGCGATCGAGGTGGCGACCACGAGAAGCGGAATCGTCACGCTCCAGACCACCATGCAGTACGGGCACAGCGCCCCGATTCGGTAGAGGCTCTGGAAGATCAACCAGTGCACGAACAACGTGCCCAGCGCTGCGCCGACAGCCAGCCCCGCCCAGTACCAGCGAGGCAGCGCCACCCGGGCGACGGCCAGCACACCGGTCACCACCACCACGGCGAAGCCGACGATGCCGAGCAGGGGGTTGGGGAAGCCGAACACCGAGGCCTGGGGGGTGATCATCACCGAACCGCAGGACAGAACCGGATTGATGCTGCAGGACGGTACGTAGTCCGGGTTGATCAGGATCTCGATCTTCTCGATCGTCAGCGTCAGCGCGGACGCGAGCCCGATGACACCGGCGATCAGGACCCACCACGCGCTGCGGCGCGACACCGCGACATCACCCGTCCCGCCGTCCGACGACGGGTCGGCCTGCTCGACGGGTCCTGCCGCGGTGACGGTCATGACGCGGGAGCCGGTGCGGGTGCGGGCGGTGCGGCTGCCAGACCGGGCACGTCACCGACGATGCTGCGCAGCTTGGTGATCAGCTCGTCAGGGGTGCTGTACTGATAGTCCTCGCCGTTGATCCGGACGGTCGGCGTGGCCTTGATGTTGGTGGCGCCCGCCAGCCCCTTCACCATGTCGACGAAGCGACCCTTGCTGATGCACTCGGGGACGGTGCCTGCCGCGCCGGCCTGCCGCGCCACCTCGATCAGGCGGGCGTTGTCGGGGTAGCTGGACCCGGTCTCGCTCGGCTGCTGGGCATACAGCGCGGCATGGAATCTGCGGAAGGCGTCGTTCGACTCCGCGGCCACGCAATACGCGGCCCCACCGGAGCGTGACGAATAGTTCTGGTTCTGCGGCCGGTCGAGAATGCTGACCATGTAGTAGTCGGCGGCGATCACACCGGCGTCGACGAGCTTGTTGATCGTCGGACCGAACTGCTGCTCGAACGCGCCGCAGTGCGGGCACAGGAAGTCTTCGTACATCGACACCACGGCCTTCGGCTCGTCGGTGCCCTCCTTCTTGATGACACTCGCCGACGCCACCCGGATGGACTGAGCCTCGCCGGCGGTGGGCTGGTCGTCGGCGGACATCACGATGTAGAGCACCAAGACGACCGCGAAGACGACGACGACCGAGGTCAGACCGATCTGCACGAACAGGTTGCGCTTGCGATCGGCCGCCTTCAGGTCGTACCGCGCGTTCTTCTTGGGTTTCGTGGCCACGTGGACAGACTACCGGCGGCTCGATGGACGGGGCGGTGGCCTCATCAGACGCGACTCAGATGTGCCCGCATCGCCGAGATCACATCGGCGGTGGCCGTGGCGCTGGCCCCGCCGAGGGTGAAGAAGTTCGCGAACCCGTGCACGACGGCGCCGTACTCGCGGTAGTCGACCGGGGTGCCGGCCGCGCGCAGCGCGTCGGCATAGAGCCGACCCTCGTCGCGCAGCGGGTCGAAGCCGGCAGTCGCGATGAGCGCGGGAGCGAGGCCGGAGTGGTCGGCGGCGAGCAGCGGGGACACGTCAGGGTGGTCTCCGCCGACCGACGCGCCGTCGAGGAACCGGGTGGTGAACCAGTCCATGTCACGTTGGGTCAGGAAGAAGCCGCTTGCGAACAGGGTCCGCGACCGGGTCTGGGCGCCGTGATCGGTGACGGGATAGAGCAGCAACTGGAGCGCGGGCTGCGGCGCGCCGAGGGCGCGGGCGCGTAGCGCCACCACCGCGGACAGGTTGGCACCCGCGCTGTCGCCACCCACGGCGACCCGCTGCGGATCGGCGCCGAGTTCTGCGGCGTGGTCTCGGGCCCACAGGTAGGCCGCGTAGGCGTCGTCGGCGCCGGAGGGTGCCTTGTGTTCGGGCGCGAGCCGGTAATCCACCGACAGCACGTGGACCGCACCGGACCGGCAGATCTCCCGGCACAGGTCGTCGTGGGTGTCCATGCTGCCGATGGCGTGGCCGCCACCGTGGAAGAACACCAGCAGCGGAGCGTCGGGCTCGGCGGTGCGGTAGTGCCGGGCGCGGATCGGACCGGCCGCACCGCTGACCGTCAGGTCGCGCACCTGGGTCACCGGGATGCGGCGCGCGAAACTGGCAGACAACAGCTCCAACTGGGCACGCGCCGCCGCGACGTCATCGCCGTTGACCAGACCGTCGAGCCCGATGGCTTTCTGCCCGGCCAGCATCAACTGCAGGGTGGTGTCCAGGGTGTTGCCGTCGATGACGATCGATCGACCACCCAGCATCGCTCGCTTCACGGGTTCCGGGATGCGCGGCAGGGCGCGCAGTGTCAGACCCGCGATGGCGTTGGCGGCAACGTCACGACGCCGGGCCCGCGGCTGTGCGGTACGAGTGAGCGTCTCGGTCATGTGGTGGCCCTTTCGCCGGCGGAACCCGATGAGCGCAGGCCCTGCGGCATGGCGCTGATTATGCGGGGTAATACTGCGGCAATATAGTCAGTCATCACGCATCGCAAGCCCCCCACTTCAGCAGAGAAGGTGACATGACTTCGGCGGCCGCAATCCCCACAGTCACGCTCAACGACGACAACACGATGCCGGTGATCGGCCTCGGTGTGGGCGAGCTGACGGATTCCGAGACCGAACGATCGGTTCGCACGGCGCTCGACGCCGGCTACCGCCTCATCGACACCGCGGCCGCGTACGGCAACGAGGCAGCGGTGGGTCGCGCCATCGCGGATTCGGGCGTGCCGCGCGACGAGGTGTTCGTCACCACGAAGTTGTCGCCCGAGGAGTTCGGCTTCCAGTCCTCCCAGGATGCGCTCAAGGCCAGCCTGCAGCGGCTCGGGCTCGATTACGTCGATCTCTACCTGCTCCACTGGCCGGCCGGCGACGAGGGCAAGTACGTCGACAGCTGGGGCGGCCTCATGAAGGCCAAAGAGGTCGGCGACACCCGCTCGATCGGCGTGTGCAACTTCCACGAACACCACCTCGACGACATCATCAGCCTCTCGTTCTTCACCCCGGCGGTGAATCAGATCGAACTGCACCCCCTGCTGAACCAGGCCGAGTTGCGGGCGGTCAACGCCGGGCACGGTATCGCCACCGAGGCCTACGGCCCGCTCGGCGTCGGCCGGCTCCTGGAGCACCCCGCGGTGGCGGCGATCGCCGAGGCCCACAGCCGGACGCCGGCGCAGGTGCTGATCCGCTGGAGCATTCAGCTGGGCAACATCGTGATCCCCCGCTCGTCGTCGCCCGAACGCATCGAGGCCAACTTCGACGTGTTCGGGTTCGAGCTCTCCGACGAGCAGATGGCATCGTTGAACGGACTCAACGACGGCACCCGGTTCCGGCCGGATCCGGAGTCGTACACGGGCGCCTAGCCCGATAGGGTGCGTGGCGTGACCAGGCCCGCCGCGCGTGCGCGTCAGCTGCGAGGCGCGCTCGTCGGGGTCGCCTCGGCCATGATGACGACCGGCGCGCACGCCGCCGGCGGCGGTGGACTTCCGCGCGGTCCCGCGTTGATCGTCGTCCTGCTGATCTGCCTGACCGCCGGCGCTCTGGCCACCTGCGTTCGGTCGGACCGCGGGGCGTACGCCGTGACCGCGGCGGCCCTGTGCGGCGCGCAACTGTCAGGTCACCTCGCGATGGCGATGGCGGCCCACCACCATGGCAGCGCACTCGGTTGGTCGATGGCCGCGGCACATCTCGGCGCTGCCCTGCTGCTGGCGGCCGCGATCACATCCGTCGAATTCCTCTACGCGGTGTGTGTTTCCGTCCTGTGCTGGGTGCGTCTGTTCGCACGACGAGCACCGCGGCCTTCTGCACCCCGCACCCGCTATCGCGTGACGACGGCGCGGCCTCGCCCGGTTCCGATCGGCGGGACGGGTATGCGGGCCCCGCCAGCGCTGTCGCCGGCCTGCTAGCGGCCCCCACTTCCCGTCATCGACGCGCAGCGTGCGCTGCGCTCGTCTGTCGGCTGCGCCCGGATCACCGGCGCAGCCTTCCGTTCGTGTTCTTCCCCACCAGTGCGTCCGCGCGCCCATTCCGAAAGTCCTGTCATGACCCTGTCCGACGACACCGTCGAACCCCTGTCCCCCGCCGTCCCGTCACCTCCTTCTCGACGCGATGGGCGTCCCCTCCTCGTTCGCCTGCACTTTTATGCGGGCGTCCTCGTCGGGCCGTTCCTGGTCGTCGCCGCGCTCACCGGCGGCCTCTACGCCGTGGCGCCGAGCATCGAGCGCGTCGTCTACCGCGATCTGCTGTCCGTCGACACTCGGCCTCCCATCCCCCTCGACGAGCAGGTGCAGCGCGCGCGTGCCGCTCACCCGGATCTCCCGATCAGCTCCGTGCGCCCGGCGGCCTCGGCGGGTGACACCACACGCGTCTCGCTCGCTGATCCGGCACTGCCGCAGGATCATTCACGCACGGTGTTCGTCGACCCGGGCACCGGCCAGATCCTCGGCGAACAGGTGACGTGGTTGGGATATCTGCCCGTCAGCACGTGGCTCGACGGTCTGCACCGCCACCTGAATCTCGGCGAACCCGGCCGGATCTACAGCGAGATCGCCGCATCGTGGCTGTGGGTGGTGGCACTCGGCGGTACCGCGCTGTGGGTGAGCAAGGCCGCCCGGGACCGTCACCGCGGGCGCCGCGGCCGCATCGTCGGTGTGGAGCGCAGCGCCACCGGACGGACCCTCACGATGAACTGGCATGGGGCGACCGGCATCTGGCTGCTGGGTGGACTGGTGTTCCTGTCCGCCACCGGTATCACCTGGTCCACCTACGCCGGCGCGCACGTCACCGAGATTCGGTCGGCATTCAATTGGCAACGACCACAGGTGAACACGGAATCCGCCGATCCGCACGCCGCGCATCACGGCGGCGCGACGGCCGATGCCGGTGCGGTCGACTACTCCGGGCTGGTGGCTGCCGCGGCCGCGCACGGCGTGCACGCCCCGGTCGAGATCACGATGCCCGCCGAGCCTGGTCGAGCCGCCACGGTGTCCGAGGTCGACGCGCCGTTCCGCCTGACCACGAACGTGGCCGCCGTGAACCCCCGCGACCTCTCGGTGGGCAGCGTCGTCGACTACTGGCGGGACTACTCGACCATGGCCAAGCTCGCCGACTGGGGCATCCGGGCCCACATGGGCTTCCTGTTCGGCCTGCTCAACCAGCTCCTGCTGCTGGCGGTCGCGGTCGGCCTGTTGACGGTCATCGTGCGTGGATATCGAATGTGGTGGCAGCGCAGGCCCACTCGCGGCTCAGCCTGGGCACTCGGGCGGCCACCTGCCCGCGGCGGCCTGCGCGCGGTGCATCCCGCGGTTGCCGCTGTCGTCGTGGTCGGCGCGGTCGCGGTGGGTTGGTTTCTCCCCCTGCTGGGCTGGACCCTGGCCGGTTTCGTGGTGGCCGATGTCCTCGTCGGGTGGTGGAAACGTCGAGCCGCCGGCAGAAGCCTCTAGCGCGAGCGGCCGCGACGGGGTGCAATGAGAGCACGCTCTCTCGGCGAAAGGGACGACCATGCCGACACGGATTCTCATCACCGCTGCGCTCGCCGCGCTCACGATCGGTGCGGCGCTGTCGACCGTCTCGGCTCCGGCATCTCAGGTCGCCCAGCAGCCGTGGGACCCCGGCTGCTGGGGGCCGTTCGCCTGGGGCTCGAATGAGTGCGACTGGTCGCCGACCTCGGGCCCCTCGTCGGGTGGTCCCTGGGATCCGTCGGTGACCGGCCCCGGTCAGTTCAACCGGTCCGGAACCGGTTCTGGCTCGAGGCCCTGACCTCAGCCCGTCGGGCAGGTCGCTGCGGCATCGCGCAGCACCGGCACCGACGGCGCGTCAACCGGTAACCCGTAGCCGCGCAGAACGGCGATGAACTGCATCGCGTACTGGCAGTGGAAGGCTTGATTGGGGGGCATCCACAGGGCAGGCTCCTTGTCCCCCTTGTCCTGGTTCGCCGGGCCGTCGACCGCGAGCAGGTTGGCCGGATCGTTGGCGAACCGGGCGCGCAGGTCGTCCGGCCAGCCTCGCGCTCCGAGATCCCAGGCCAGCGCCAGCGGCACGATGTGGTCGATCTGGACGGCCGCGCCGACCTGATTGCCGCGGGTGAACGCCACCACGACGCTGGTGTACGGGTCGAGAAGGGTGCCTGTGGCCACCGCGGTGGGACACCGCTTGATCGCGACGTAGGTCTTCTCCTGCAAGTCCCGGTCGAGGATGTCGTTGCGGGTGTCGCAGCCGTTGTGTCCGCCGGGGGCCGTGGTGTCGTCGGTCCACGATTCGCCGAACGCGTCTCGGCGGTAGTCGTGGCTGCGGACGCGCGCGGGGATCTCGGCGACGCCGGCGAGGACGTCGACACCGGGTGCGACAGTGGGAATGTCGGCCTGGGCGATGAACCGCGTCGCACCGCGCGGTGACGTGCCGACCTGGACGGCGACGACGACGGCCAGCGCGGTGGCGACCGTGAGCCACAGCAGCTGCCGACGGGTCACGACATGTCCAGGTACTGGACGCGGTCGGCGTCGACGAACGGCGCCGACAGCGTCGCCATCCCGGGGTCCTGCGGATCGTGTTCGAACACCTTCTCGCACAGCTCTTTTGCCGTCTCGATGATCTCGCGGTGGCTGGCCAGTGACAGGAAGCGCAGCGTGATCGCGCGGCCGGACTGGTGCAGGCCCAGCACGTCGCCTTCGCTGCGCTCGAGCAGGTCGAGGTCGGCGAGAGCGAACCCGTCCAGAGTGCCGGCGACGGCCGTGAGGCGCTGACCCGCCTTCGAGGTCTGAGGCAGGTTGGTGGCCAACAGGCACAGGCTGGGATGCTGCCCGCGCCCGATCCGGCCACGCAGCTGGTGCAACTGGCTGATGCCGAAGCGGTCGGCGTCCATCACCACCATCACGGTGGCGTTGGGCACGTCGACGCCCACTTCGATCACCGTCGTGCACACCAGCACATCGATGTCGCCGGCGCGGAACGCCGACATCACCGCGTCCTTGTCGTCGGCCGCGAGCCGGCCGTGCATCAGGCCGAGCCGCAGCCCGGCCAATGGCCCGTCGGCCAACCGCTCGAACATCTGGACCACCGTGACCGGCGGCGGCCCACCCTGTGCAGCGTCCCCGGTGTTGTTGCCGCCCTTGCCCTTGGCCGGTTTGTCGTTCTCGTCGATGCGGGAGGCCACCACATAGGCCTGCCGGCCGGAGCGGACTTCCTCCACGACCCGCTGCCAGGCACGCTGCAGCCACGCCGGCTTCTCCCTGACGAAGATCGCGGTCGTGGTGATCGGCTGACGGCCGCGCGGCAGCTCCCGCAACGTGGAAGTCTCGAGGTCTCCGTAGACCGTCAGCGCCACGGTCCTCGGGATGGGCGTCGCCGTCATCACCAGAAGGTGCGGCGTGATGCCCTCAGGAGCCTTGGCGCGCAACCGATCTCGTTGCTCGACCCCGAACCGGTGCTGCTCGTCGACGACGACCATGCCGAGGTTGTCGAATTCCACGCCGTCCTGTAGCAGCGCGTGCGTCCCGATCACGATGCCGGCGGTCCCGCTTGCGACCTCCCGGCGTGCATCGCGCTTCTGCTGCGCCGTCATCGAGCCGGTCAGCAGCGCCACCGCGGTGGCCTGGTCGGTGGCACCGAGCTGCCCGGCCGTCGCCAGCGGGCCCAGCATGGCGCGGATCGACTGGGCGTGCTGGGCGGCAAGCACTTCGGTCGGCGCGAGCAGCGCGCACTGATAGCCGGCGTCGATCATCTGCAGCATCGCCAGCAGCGCGACAACCGTTTTGCCGGAACCGACTTCGCCCTGCAACATCCGGTTCATCGGGTGCACGCCGGCCAGCTCAGCGGAGATCACGTCGAGGACCTCACGCTGGCCAGCGGTCAGTTCGAACGGCAGCTGCGCCGCCATCGCAGCGGCCAGACCGTCGTCGCGGGGGTCGGCCGCGGGCCCGGTTCCGGAGAGCTCGCTGTGCCTACGCACCACCAGGCCCCACTGCAGCCCGATCGCCTCGTCGTAGGTGAGGCGTTCGATCGCCCGTTCGCGTTCGCGGGTGTCCTCGGACATGTGCACTGCGCGCAGCGCGGCGTCCTCGGACATCAGATCGTGTTCTCGGACAACCCATTCCGGCAGCGGATCGGGCACCGGGTCGAGCACCGCGAGCATCTGACGCATGCAGGCGTAGATGTCCCAGGTCTGCACCTTGGATGTCGCCGGATAGATCGGGAAGTATTCCTTCTCGAACGCGGCCAGAACGTCGGTGCCGCCTGCGGCATCGGCGATCGTCGACAGGGATTTGGTGCCCTTGGCGGTACCGTCCTCGCGCAGGATCAGAAACGCGGGGTGGGTGAGCTGCATGACGCCGCGGAAGTATCCGACCTCGCCGGACAGCATCACCTTGGTGCCCTCCACCAGAGAGTGTTTGAGGTACTTGGCGTTGAAGAAGGTGGCGGTGACCTTGGGCTTGCGCCGCCCGAGCGTCACGACCAGGAATTCGCGCTTGGGCTGCCGGTTGGTCCACCGCAGGGTGGCCTCTGTGATGACGTCGACGAACGTGACGTGCTCGCCTTCTTCGAGGTCGAGCTCCTCCCCCTCGTCGCGCACGCTCATCGCGTCGCTGTACTTGCGAGGGAAGTACCGCACCAGGTCCCCGCAGGTGCGCAGCCCCAGATGCTCCTCCAGCGGCTCGGCAGCCTTACGACCCAGCACGAAGTCGAGCCGATCACTCAGTGTCGCCACGTCATTCGACTCCGATCAGCAGCACATCGCCGCCGTGGCCGGTGTGAAAGCTCACCATGTCGGTTCCCGGATGTTCGCGCCGGACGTGCTCGGCCAGGGCGTCGGCGACGTCGGGCTGCACGCCGGCACCGGTGAGCACTGTCACCAGCTCGCCACCGGCGGCCAGGAGCAGGTCGATCAGCCCTGCGCCCACGTCGGCCACGCTGTCGCTGACCAGGACCACCTCGTCGCCGGCGATGCCCAGTCCGTCGCCCGGCCGGCATGCACCCGCCCACGTCAGGGCCTCTTGCGCAGCGACGCGCACCGATCCGTAGCGAGCCCCCGCCGCGGCCCTGGCCATCGTGTAGCTGTCGTCGACGAGTTCATGACCGGGGTCGTGGACGGCCAGCGCCGCCAGACCCTGAACCATCGAGCCGGAGTACACGGGCACCATGGTGATCCCCCGGGCCGAGGCCACGGCCCACCCGGCGAGCAGCTCCTCGGCGGCGACGTAGCCGTTGGGCAGCACCATGACCTGTTCGGCGCCGGTGTTCACCAGCGCGTGCAGCAGGTGGTGTGCGCTCACGGGCAGTCCGGGTTCCGGCCGCAAGATCTGCGCACCCTCGCTGGTGAAGAGCTCCTCGGCACCGTCGCCGTCGACGACGGCCAGCACCGCGCGTTCCCGCGCCCACCCGCCGGCGGGATGGCGGTCGGCCCCTCCGGTCAGCGACGTGATCTGGATGCGGCTGGGCCTGCCGACCTGGAGGGCGGCCTCCACGGCGGCACCCGCGTCGTCGACGTGGACGTGCACTGAGTACTGGCCCGCCTCCGCCGAGGCGGCGATGGCGACGGACTCCCCGAGCTCGTCCAGGCGCGCGCGCAGCACCTCCACTGCCGCCCGCTCGGCGCCGCTGAGCAGGTACATCACTTCGAACTGCGGGGTCGGGGCGGTCGCCGCGTGGGCCGCCTCGACCGCGGGTGTCTCGACGGGTTCGGGCCGGTACCGCGGCCGCGGTCGGGCGTGCCCGGTGAGCGTGGTGGTCAGCGCGTCGAGGAGCACCAGCAGGCCGCGCCCGCCGGCGTCCACCACACCGGCGTCGGCGAGCACGTCGAGCTGGCTGGGGGTGCGGTCCAGCGCGGCGACGGCCGCCTGGGCGGCAGCGGCCACCACCGCGGCCACGTCCTCCTGTTCGTCGGCCTCACGGGCGGCGGCGTCGGCGGCGTCCTGCAGCACCGAGGTGATGGTCCCGGGGACGGCCTCACCCATCGACGTGACGACCAGGGTGACGGCGTGACGCAGCGCAGCGGCCAACAGCGGGCCGTCGATGTCGGCGATGACGCGGTCCTCGGTGGCAGCGGCGGTGACGTCGGCCACCGCACGCAGGATCTGCGACAGGATCACCCCGGAGTTGCCGCGGGCGCCGCGCAGTGCTCCGTCGGCCAGCGCGGCCGCCACCTCGGTGACGTCGTCACCGGCGCTGCAGGAGTCGGCCTGCGCCCAGGCGGCGCGCATCGTGAACAGCATGTTGGTGCCGGTGTCGGCGTCGGCGACCGGGAAGACGTTCAGCGCGTTGATCTCGTCGGTGTGGCTGATCAGGTCCGACACCGCGGTGTGTGCCCAGCGCCGCAGCGTCGACGCATCGAGCCGCCGAGCCGACATCCTCACCTCCGAACGCCTGGGCGCCGCTACGCCGGTGCATGCGCCGCGCCGGCGCCAGCCTAGCCATTGCGTCGGACAGGGAAGAGGGACGAGTTCGGTCCTGTTGACAGCCATGGATGCCGTTTTGGCGAACCTCGGGGCGGCCCGGTAGTCTGATCGGGTTGTCGGGTCACCCGTCAGGTCGTTGACCCCCAAGCACTGACTTACGAGGAGTTCTCACTATGGCTGCCGTGTGCGATATCTGCGGGAAGGGCCCCGGCTTCGGTAAGTCGGTGTCGCACTCCCATCGCCGGACGAGCCGTCGGTGGAATCCGAACATCCAGTCGGTGCGCGCGGTGGCCCGTCCGGGCGGAAACAAGCAGCGCGTCAACGTGTGCACGTCGTGCCTGAAGGCCGGCAAGGTCACCCGCGGCTGATCAAGCCGGCTCGACGAACCGCCCCTCAGGGGCACATGAACGCGAACGGCGGGCAGACGAACGTCCCCGGCGGAAGCGGACCTTCTGCATAGACGCCGGGTTGCCCGGATACCTGGTGATACTCGTGGCAGACATTCATGTCCCAGGTGGCAGCGAGCGCTTCGGTCCGAAAGCTGATCGGATCTCCAGGACACCACGTGCCGTGGCACGCCGGGTCGCATCGAACGTTGTCGGGCTGCGCCGCGGCGATCTGCAATCCCAAGGCAGGAATCCACATCGTGGCGGCCGCGCCGACGGTCGAGAGTGCGGCGCCCGCGAGAATCCGGGTGAGCGAGCGGGTCGAGGTCGTGATCATGACGGAAGTACACACCGCGGGCACCGGCTACCGATCCCAATTCGCAGGATTCCCACAGGTTCGGTCGTTCGTCAGGGCAGTCGCCAATCCACGGGCTCCGCACCCATCTGCGCCAGCATGTCGTTGGCGCGGCTGAACGGCCTCGACCCGAAGAAGCCCCGCGACGCCGACAGCGGCGACGGATGCGCCGACTCGATCACGGCGGTATCCCCCAGCATCGGCTTCAGCGTCGCGGCATCTCGCCCCCACAGCACCGCTACCAACGGCCGTCCCCGGGCCACCAGGGCCCGGATGGCGCATTCGGTGACGGCCTCCCACCCCTTACCCCGATGCGAGGCCGGCGTGCCGGGTCGCACGGTCAGCACCCTGTTCAGCAGCATCACGCCCTGTTCGGACCACGGGGTCAGGTCACCGTTGGCCGGCGCCGGGCAGCCGAGGTCCTGCTGGTATTCGGTGTAGATGTTGGCCAGGCTGCGCGGCAGCGGACGCACGTCGGCACCGACGGAGAAGCTCAGTCCGACGGCATGACCGGGAGTCGGATACGGGTCCTGTCCGACGATGAGGACGCGAACGTCGTCAAAGGGATAGGAAAAGGCCCGCAGCACCTGCGACCCAGTCGGGAGGTAGCGGTGTCCGGCGGCCAGTTCGGCGCGAAGGAACTCCCCCATCTCGGCGACGCGGGCATGCACGGGTTCCAGGGCAGCTGCCCAGGACTCGTCGATCAACTCCTGCAGCGGGCGTGCGGTCACGACAGGCCAACTTAGTGCCCCCGCGGTTCAGTAGGACTGCCAGCCCGCACTGCCCGTCCATGCCGCGCCGTCCACGGTGATCTCGCCCGCGCCGAATGCCGCTGCGGGACCCTCGACCCGTCCGATGATCCGCCAGCCCGGCGGGGGCTCGGCAGGGAAGGTGGCCACCAGCGCGTGATCTTCACCACCGCCGAGCACCCACTGCCGAGCGTCCGCCGCTGCGGCTTCTGCAGCCGGTCCGAGCACCTCGAGGTCGGTGCGCAACAGCTCGAGGGACAGGTCGATGTGGACACCTGATGCGGCCGCGATGTGCCCGAGGTCGGCGAGCAGCCCATCGGAGACGTCGGTCATCGCGGTGGCACCCGCCCGGGCTGCGACGACGCCCTGACCGTAGGGCGGAGCCGGAACCAGGTGGCGCCGCCGCAGTGCATCGAATCCGTGGATGTCGTTGTGCCACAGTGCATACCCGGCTCCCGACCACCCGATGTCCCCCGCCAGCGCGACCACGTCACCGGGCCTGGCACCGCTGCGCAGCACCGGTGGGTGGCCATCGAGGTCACCCAGCACCGTCACCGAAATGACCCACTGCGGGGCGGCGACCATGTCGCCACCGACGATGCCTGCCCCCAGTCGCGCCGCCTCCTCCCACAGCCCGTCGGCCAGCGCAACGGCCTGACCGGTGTCGGTGTCACCCGGTGCGCCGAAGCCGACGACGAACGCGGTGGCGCGGCCGCCCATCGCCTCGATGTCGGAGGCGTTCTGCGCGATGGCTTTTCGGCCCACATCGTGCGGTGTCGACCAGTCGAGCCGAAAGTGCCTGTCCTGTACCAACATGTCGGTACTCACCGCGGTCGCGCCCCCGCCGGCGAGAACGGCGGCGTCGTCGCCCGGGCCGACGACGACGAACGGTGGTTGCCGGCGCCCGGCGACCAGACGGTCGATGACCGCGAACTCCCCGTCTCCTGCCAGCGTGCCGTCGGCCATGACTGCTCCCTCGCCTGTTGGATCGTGGCCTGAACCCTGGGCTCACCTGCGGTACGGTCCCCACAGAGCTTATGCGGCGCCGTCGACGCCGCCGGCGATGAGTACAGACCGAACGGAGGGATCGCGGCGTGGTCGAGGCTTTCGTGCTCATCCAGACCGAAGTCGGCCGTGCCGAGATCGTTGCCAAACAGCTCGCCGGTCTCCCCGGTGTGCTGTCGTCGGAGTCCGTGACCGGACCCTACGACGTGATCGTGCGGGTGGGGGCGCCGACGCTGGCCGAGCTGACGTCGGGTGTGGTGCCCGCCGTGCAACAGGTGGCGGGCATCACCCGGACGTTGACGTGCCCGATCGCCGTCCCGATTGGTGAGGTCGCCCGCCCGTAGAGTGTCGCCATGACCGACACGACCGGCGACGGTCCGCCCCGCGCTGCGCTCGTCGGGGCGATCGTGCTGGCAGTCGGAGCGGCCGTCGGCTTCCTGGTGTTCGCGACGGTCACACAGCACCGGCAGGGCCCCGCACCCGTAGCACTCTCGAGCGTGCCGGCTCCCCGTGCGGACGGTCCCGACTGCGCCGCTCTGGTGGAGAAGCTGCCCGACGAATTGGGCGATTACCGGCGCGCACCACTGGTCGATCCCGCGCCGGCGGGGGCGGTCGCATGGCAGCGTGACGACGGCGGCGAACCGCTGGTGCTGCGGTGCGGCGTGGAACGCCCGACCGACTTCGTGGTCGGCGCCCCGCTCACCGTGGTCGACGCGGTCTCGTGGTTCCAGGTGCAGGACTCAGCCGACACCGAGCGAGCCACGTGGTTCGCGGTGGACCGGCCCGTCTACGTGGCGTTGACCCTGCCCTCCGGCTCAGGGCCCGACGCCATCCAGACGGTGTCGAAGACCCTGGCCGACGCGTTGCCGGCGCGACCGGTCGATCCCGGCCCGGCCACGTAGCGGCTAGCGCAGGCCGGTGCCGCGGGCGACGGCGGTGTCGACCATCGTGGCGAGCAGGGTCGGGTAGTCCAGCCCGCTGGCCGCCCACATGCGCGGATACATCGAGATCGTGGTGAAGCCCGGCATGGTGTTGATCTCGTTGATGACCGGGCCGTCGTCGGTGAGGAAGAAGTCGACGCGGGCCAGTCCCTGGCAGTCGATGGCCTGGAATGCCCGGATCGACAGTGCGCGGATCTCGTCGGCGACGTCGTCGTCCACCTTGGCCGGCACGTCCAGTTCGGCCGCGTCGTCGAGATATTTGGTCTCGAAGTCGTAGAAGCCGTCGTCGCGGCCACGCACACCGGCGACGCGGATCTCGCCGACCGTGCTGGCACCGAGGCGGCCGTCGGGAAACTCCAGGACTCCGCACTCGAGCTCGCGGCCGAGAACGGCGGCCTCGACGATCACCTTCGGGTCGTGGCGCCGCGCCAGCTCGATCGCGGCCGGCAGCAGATCCCACGAAGTGACGCGACTGACCCCGATCGACGAGCCGCCGCGGGCGGGCTTGACGAAGACCGGCAGCCCGAGCCGCTCGCGGTCGGTCAGCGACACCAGCGACTCTGTGGTGTCCTGGGGCCGCAGCACGATCTGGTCCCCGATCGGCAGGTCGGCGGCGGCCAACAGCTTCTTGGTGAACTCCTTGTCCATCCCCACCGCGCTCGCGAGGACGCCCGCGCCGACGTACGGCACTCCGGCCAGCTCGAGCAGGCCCTGGATGGTGCCGTCCTCCCCGTAGGGGCCGTGCAGCACCGGGAACACGACGTCGACCGAGGCCAGTACCTCGCCGGCGGCCTCCCCCATGGACAGCAGTTGCCCGCGCCGGGCCGGATCGGGCGAGAGCGCGAGCGCGGTTCCGGACGCCTCGCTCACACCGGGCAGCGAGCCGTCGGTGATGGCCAAGCTCTCAGGGCGGCCGTCGCCGAGCACCCAGGATCCGTGCGGGGTGATCCCGACGGCGACCACCTCGAACCGCTGCGGGTCGAGGTTGCGCAGGATGCTGCCTGCGGAAACACACGAGATCGCGTGCTCAGAACTCCGTCCGCCATAGACGACGGCAACGCGGGTGCGGGCAGTCACAGTCTGGAGAGGCTACCGGCCGACCCCGGCGAGGGCCGACTCGATATCGGCGAGCAGGTCGTCGGTGTCCTCGATTCCACAGGAGATGCGGGCGAAGCCGGCTGGTACCGGATCGCCCCAGCGCGCCCTGCGGTCGACCGAGGTGTGCACGCCGCCGAAGCTGGTGGCTCCGACAACCAGGGCACTGCGGCGCACCAGCTCGTGCACCGCATCAGCGTCGGCCAACTCGACCGAGACGATGCCCCCGAAGCGACGCATCTGCCGGGCGGCGACGGCGTGGGACGGATCGTCGGGCAGACCGGGGTAGCGCACGGCCGCGACCGCGGGATGCGAGCGCAACATCATCGCCAGCGCCGCGGCGTTCTGGCATTGCCGTTCGAACCGCAGGCCCAGGGTGCCCAGGCCGCGCAACACCAGCCACGCCTCGAACGCACCGAGGATCGGCCCGGCGAGGAGCCGCTCGCGCTGCAGCCGGTCTATCACGTCGGTCCGGTTACCGGCGACGTAGCCGGCGAGCAGATCGTGATGCCCGGCGAGCGCCTTGGTGGCGCTGGCCACCACGAGATCGGCGCCGAGCGAAAGCGGTTGCTGTCCCAGCGGTGTCGCCGTCGTGTTGTCGACCACGAGCAGCGCGCCCCGGGGCCGGCACTGCATCGCCAGATGGTGCAGATTCACGACATCCAGGACCGGGTTCGACGGCGTCTCGGCCAGCACCACGTCGGCGTCGCGGGCTGCCTCGCACATGTCCTCGCTGCGAGCCTGGACGACGGTGACCCCGCGGGGGGCGAGGTATTCGGTGGCGTAAGCCCGCACCAGGTAGTACCCGTCAGCCGGAACGACGAGCGTGCTACCCGGTTCGGTCACCACCCGCAGCAGGGATGTGATCGCCGCCATGCCCGATGCGAACGTCACCGCTGCGGCGGCGCCTTCGAGCTGCGCCAGGGCCGATTCCAGCTGCCGCCACGTGGGATTGTGTCGCCGGCCGTAGCTGTCGAGCGCGTCGTCCTCGTCGGCATCGATGTGGTAGGCCGACGCCGGCACCGGTACCGGACCCACCGGTTGACCGGGAACATGTTCGCCAGCAATCGCTTTCAAGCTCCGCGTGGAATCCCCGTACGTCATCATCACTCCGGTTTCGTCGAACGGCCGAGCAACAGAGACACTGCATCCTCCACCGACAGACCCTTGTGGCACACCCCGTGCACGGCCTCGGTCAGCGGCATCTCGACGTCGTAGCTCGCCGAGAGCGCCAGCACGGACCGGCACGAGGTCACCCCTTCGGCGACGTGGCCGCCGGTGGCGGCCAGCGCTGCCTCCATCGTGCCGCCCTGCCCCAACCGCTCTCCGAAGGACCGATTGCGCGAACGCGGGGACATGCACGTCGCGACGAGATCCCCGATGCCGGCCAGACCTGCCAGTGTCGCCGGTTTGGCGCCCAACGCGATTCCGAGCCGCATGATCTCGGCCAGCCCGCGGGTGATGATGGCCGCGGCGGTGTTCTCACCCAGCCCCGCGCCCGCAGCCATCCCCGACGCGAGGGCGATCACGTTCTTGCACGCTCCGCCGATCTCGGCACCGATGACATCGGCGTTGGTGTAGGGCCGGAAGTACCCGGTGGCCAGCGCCCGCTGCAGCGCCACCGCGCGACCCGAGTCACTGCACGCGATGACGGTCGCGGCGGGCTGTTCGGCGGCGACCTCGCTGGCGAGATTGGGACCGGTCACGACGGCCACGCGAGCGGCGTCGACACCGGTCACCTGCACCACCACCTGGCTCATCCGCATCAGTGTGTCCAGCTCGATGCCCTTGGCGAGGCTCACCAGGGTGGTGTCCGCACCGAGATGCGGCGTCCACTGGGTCAGATTGGCGCGCAGCGTCTGCGACGGTACGGCGAGCAGCACGGTGCATGCGCCACTGAGCGCCTCGGCGTGATCGCCGGTGGCCCGAATGGAGGTGGGCAGCGGGCCGTCGACGTATCCGGGATTGCAGTGCGTCCGGTTGATCTCGGCGGCCCGCTCCGGATCACGCGCCCACAATCTCACCCCGTTGCCGGCATCGGCCAGCACCTTCGCCAGGGCCGTGCCCCATGCTCCTGCACCCATCACCGCAGCCTCGACCACGGCTGCAACACTAGTCGGGAATAACTGCTGGCAGGATGGCGCTCGTGACCGGCATGAACACCTTTCCGGGCGCGCGCGTGCGAAGCAGGGACGCGGGCGTCAGTGTGGTGATCGCGGTCAAGCGGCTGACCGCGGCGAAGACGCGCCTTGCGCCGGCGTTCCCGCCGGCCACCCGCGGCGGTGTGGTCCTCGCCATGCTCGAGGACACGATCGCCGCTGCCATTGCCGTGCCGGCTGTCCGGTCGGTCATCGTGGTCACACCCGACGCCGATGCCGCGGCCGCCGCCGGCCGCCTGGGCGCGCTGGCCCTGGAGGATCCGACACCGGCTGGTCATCACGATCCGCTCAACCACGCGTTGGCCGCGGGGGAAACGCTGGCCCGCGACAGCACCACCAATGTGGTTGCGTTGCAAGGAGATCTGCCCGCCCTGCGCGAGTCGGAGCTGGCCGAGGCGATCACCGCGGCGGGTGCGCACCGGCGAAGTTATGTGGCCGACCGCCATGGCACGGGGACGGCTGCGCTGTTCGCATTCGGCGTACCGCTTCGCCCTCTGTTCGGTGCTGACTCCGCCGCGCGCCATCGCCGTTCGGGTGCTGCCGAATTGACCGGCGCCTGGCCCGGGCTGCGATGCGACATCGACACCGCGCAGGACCTCGCCGACGCCCGTCATCTTGGGCTCGGGTCGGCGACCTCGCAGGTGATCGGCGCACTGCGGTGAGCGCAAGTCCCTTCTGCTAGCCGCGGCGCCGGTGGATAGGGAATCATCGGGGGCATGACCGAAGCGCAGACCCGGCCGGACCCCGCGGAGACCACGGCAGACACGGTGGCGGACTCCGTGGCGGACTCGGTGGCGGGCACCACCGAATCGGCGGTACCCGATACCGCACCCGAAGCGCCACCGGCCGCGACCGCGCCCCCGGTCGAGAACCCACTTCCCGAAGACCGTTATCTGAACCGCGAGTTGAGTTGGCTCGACTTCAACGCCAGAGTCCTCGCGCTGGCGGCCGATCCGTCACTGCCGCTGTTGGAACGCTTGAAGTTCCTGGCGATCTTCGCGTCCAATCTCGACGAGTTCTACATGGTTCGCGTCGCCGGCCTCAAACGCCGCGACGAGATGGGTTTGTCGGTGCGCTCGGCCGACGGCCTGTCTCCCCGTGAACAACTCCGCCGGATCAGCGAGCGCACCCAGCAGCTCGCCAGTCGGCACGCGCATGTGTTCCTGGACGCGGTGCGCCCGGCGCTGGCCGACGAAGGCATCGTGATCGTGACGTGGGCCGAACTCGACGACGACGAACGCAGCCGCCTATCGACGTACTTTCACGAGCAGGTGTTCCCGGTGCTGACTCCGTTGGCCGTCGATCCTGCGCACCCCTTCCCGTTCGTGAGCGGCCTGAGCCTGAACCTCGCGATCACCGTCAAGCACCCGGACGGTGGACAGCACTTCGCGCGAATCAAGGTGCCCGACAACGTGGACCGCTTCGTCGAGCTCGCCGCCCGCGAGGGGACCACCGACGTCGCACGCTTCCTGCCGATGGAGGAACTGATCGCTGCGTTCCTCCCCGTGCTGTTCCCCGGCCTGGAAATCGTGGAGCACCACGCGTTCCGGATCACCCGCAACGCCGACTTCGAGGTGGAGGAGGACCGCGACGAAGACCTGCTCAAAGCCCTCGAACGAGAGCTCGCGCGGCGCAGGTTCGGGTCCCCCGTGCGGCTCGAGGTCTCCGATGACATGACCGAGGGCATGCTGGAACTGCTGCTTCGCGAACTCGACGTGGCCGCGGGCGACGTCGTGGAAGTGCCGGGACTGCTGGACCTCTCGTCGCTGTGGCAGGTCTACGGCGTCGACCGGCCGGCACTCAAGGACCGTCCGTTCGTGCCGGCCACGCCCCCGGCGTTCGGCGAACGGGAGACACCCAAGAGCATCTTCTCGACGCTGCGCGACGGTGACGTGCTGGTGCACCATCCCTACGACTCGTTCTCCACCACGGTGCAACGGTTCATCGAGCAGGCTGCCGCCGATCCCAATGTGCTCGCGATCAAGCAGACGCTCTACCGCACCTCGGGTGACTCACCGATCGTCAATGCGCTGATCGATGCCGCCGAAGCGGGCAAACAGGTCGTGGCGCTGGTCGAGATCAAGGCCCGGTTCGACGAACAGGCCAACATCAAGTGGGCGCGCGCACTCGAGCAGGCCGGCGTGCACGTGGTGTACGGGCTCATCGGACTCAAAACCCATTGCAAGACATGCCTGGTCGTCCGCCGCGAAGGGTCGATGATCCGTCGTTACTGCCACATCGGCACCGGCAACTACAACCCCAAGACCGCCCGGCTGTACGAGGACGTGGGTCTGCTGACGGCCGCCCCGGACATCGGCGCGGACCTCACCGACCTGTTCAACTCCCTCACCGGGTACTCGCGCAAGGAGTCCTACCGCAACCTGCTCGTCGCGCCCTTCGGCGTGCGCCGCGGCATCGTCGAACGCATCGACCGCGAGATCGCCGCCACCCGTGACGGTGCCGAGGGTCGAATCCGGTTGAAGGCCAACGCATTGGTCGACGAGCAGGTCATCGACGCGCTGTACCGGGCATCCCAGGCCGGCGTCCGGGTCGAGGTGGTGGTGCGCGGCATCTGCGCGCTGCGGCCCGGCGGGGAAGGATTCTCGGAGAACATCGTGGTGCGCTCGATCCTCGGTCGGTTCCTCGAGCATTCACGGATCATTCACTTCCGCGCCATCGATGAATACTGGATCGGCAGCGCCGACATGATGCATCGTAATCTGGACCGCCGCGTCGAGGTCATGGCGCAGGTCAAGGATCCGCGATTGACGACCTCGCTGAACGACATCTTCGAATCCGCCATGGATCCGCGGACGCGCTGCTGGGAGCTCGGCGCCGACGGCAAATGGACGGCATTGCCTCAGGAAGGACAGACCGTGCGCGATCATCAGGTCTCGATGATGGAAAGCCACCGCCATCCGTGATCGGCCGATTCACCAGAGTGGGTACGTGACGCCGTGAAGACCGAACCCATCCTGGCCGCCGGCGCTGTTCTGTGGCGCCCGCAGGAGTCCACGGGTCATCCGGAGATCGCTGTGGTCCACCGTCCGCGGTATGACGACTGGTCCCTCCCCAAGGGGAAACTCGAACGCGGTGAGATCGAACCGGTCGCTGCCGTTCGAGAAATAGAGGAGGAGACGGGCTTCCGCGCCCATCTCGGGCGTCATCTGACGACGGTCAGCTATCCCGTCAAGGACACCACGAAGAAGGTTCGGTACTGGGCTGCCCGCACGGTCACAGGCGAGTTCGCGGCCAACGACGAAGTGGACGAACTGAAGTGGCTTCCCCTGGAGCACGCGATGAGCCAGGTGGACTATGCGCTGGATCGCAAGGTGCTGCGCCGGTTCGGCAAGTCGCCGGTCGACACATCCACGGTGCTCGTCGTCCGGCACGCCACCGCGGGAAGCAAGAGGCGGTACTCCGGCGACGATCGCAAGCGCCCGCTCGACAAGAACGGCCGCGCCCAGGCCGAGGCGCTCGTGGATCTCCTGCTGGCGTTCGGGGCCGGCCAGTTGTTCGCTGCCGACCGGGTCCGCTGCCATCAGACCCTCGGACCTCTCGCCGAGGAGTTGGGCGTCCCGGTGGTCACCGAAACCGCCTTGACCGCAGAGGCATACGCGGAGAAGCCGAAGAGGGCTCGCCAGCGGGTGTTGGAGATCGCCGAGACCGCGTCTCACCCCGTGATCTGCACGCAGGGCGAGGTCATTCCCGATCTGATCGCGTGGTGGTGTGAGCGCGACGGTGTGCGCCCCGCCAAGTCACGCAATCGCAAGGGCAGCACCTGGGTACTGACGCTGGCAGGTGGACAGCTGATCAGCGCTGACCACCTCAGCTCACCGCTGGCGTCCCACTAGCCCGACACGCGACGACGCCGTGAGCCTTGGCTCACGGCGTCGCCTGAAACTGCGTCGTCTGAAACTTCGGTGTCTGAAACCGATTACTTGCGACCGCGCTTGGCCGGAGCCTTCTTGGCAGGCGCTGCCTTCTTCGCAGGTGCGGCCTTCTTGGCGGGAGCCTTGGTCGCGGCCTTCTTGGCCGGGGCCTTGGTCGCGGCCTTCTTGGCGGGAGCCTTGGTCGCGGCCTTCTTGGCGGGAGCCTTCTTGGCAGGCGCTGCCTTCTTCGCAGGTGCGGCCTTCTTGGCGGGAGCCTTGGTCGCGGCCTTCTTGGCC
>NZ_JBVAXX010000006.1:0-205139 GCF_055419565.1 Mycobacterium sp. IDUB_5 | reverse complement strand
CCGGGGCCTTGGTCGCGGCCTTCTTGGCCGGGGCCTTGGTCGCGGCCTTCTTGGCCGGAGCCTTGGTCGCAGCCTTCTTGGCCGGCGCCTTCTTTGCCGCCTTGCGGGCGGTGCTCGATGCGGTCACTCCGCGCTTGACGGCGGGACCCTCGGCCGGAAGCTTCTGCGCACCGGAGACAACAGCTTTGAACTGAGCGCCGGGGCGGAAGGCCGGAACGGACGTGGGCTTGACCTTGACCGTCTCACCCGTGCGGGGGTTGCGGGCAACACGGGCGGCGCGGCGGCGCTGCTCGAAGACACCGAAGCCGGTGATCGTCACGCTGTCACCCTTGTGCACGGCGCGCACGATGGTGTCGACGACGTTCTCCACGGCGGCGGTCGCTTGCCGACGATCCGAGCCCAACTTCTCCGTGAGTACGTCGATGAGCTCTGCCTTGTTCATGCAAAACCTCCGGGAACTGTGGTCCTCTCTGGACCGACTAGAGGACACGGTAAACCCATTACCCGTTGATTTCCAAGAGCCACGCGCAATTTCAGGCCGCGTCAGCGAACTTTTTTCAATCCGCTTGGCCCCCTTCGGGTCCTACCGGGCCGCCGCAAAAGTGGATTGCAGAGCGGATATTTCACCGCGCAAGCCTGCCGTTCAGGACGTCAGAGTACGCGGTTTCCACTCTGGGCGGTGCGCCTCGTAATCCTCGATCTGATCGAGTTTCCGCAGCGTAAGGCCTATATCGTCGAGTCCTTCGAGCAGACGCCACGCGGTGTAGTCATCAATCTTGAAGGGCACCACCATCGTTTCGGCGGCGATGGTCCGATCTTGAAGATTGACAGTGATTTCCGTGCCCGGCCGCTGCTCGATGATTTTCCACAACAATTCCACATCGTCTTGTGCGACTTCGGCCGCCAACAGTCCGGCCTTGCCGGCGTTGCCCCGGAAAATGTCAGCGAATCGTGACGAGATGACCACCCGGAAGCCGAAGTCCATCAGCGCCCAGACCGCGTGTTCGCGCGACGAACCGGTCCCGAAATCGGCCCCCGCCACCAGAACCGAACCGCGGTCGAACGGCGACTGATTGAGCACGAACGACGGATCGTTGCGCCAGGCCGCGAACAAACCGTCCTCGAATCCCGTGCGGGTCACGCGTTTCAGATAGACCGCCGGGATGATCTGGTCGGTGTCGACATTGGTGCGGCGCAGCGGCACGCCGATCCCGGTGTGGGTGGTGAAGGCTTCCATGTCAGCGTCTCCGTTTTTCAGTGTGTGGGCGCGGGGATCAGATCGGCCGGGGACGACAGGGTGCCCCGGACGGCGGTCGCGGCGGCGACTGCCGGCGACACCAGGTGTGTGCGACCACCTTTGCCTTGCCTGCCCTCGAAATTGCGGTTCGACGTCGAGGCACAGCGCTCGCCGGGGGCGAGCTGATCGGGGTTCATGCCCAGGCACATCGAGCAGCCGGCCTGGCGCCACTCCGCGCCTGCGGCGGTGAAGATCTCGCCGAGACCTTCGGATTCGGCCTGAGCGCGCACCCGCATGGAGCCGGGCACGATCAGCATCCGGACGCCGTCGGCGACAGATCGATCGCGAAGCACGTCGGCCACCACCCGCAGGTCCTCGATCCGGCCGTTGGTGCAGGAGCCGACGAACACCGCGTCGACCGGGATGTCGCGCATGGGGGTACCCGCCGCGAGACCCATGTATGTCAACGCCTTTTCGGCAGTCTCCCGCTGGCTGTCGTCGAACATCGCTTCCGGATCGGGTACCGCGCCCGACAACGGCACCCCTTGGCCGGGGTTGGTGCCCCAGGTGACGAACGGGCTCAGCGTCGAGGCGTCGATGTGGACCTCGGTGTCGAATTCGGCGCCCTCGTCGGTGCGGAGCTCACGCCATGCGGCCACCGCGTCGTCCCACGCGGCACCCGTCGGCGCGTGCTGGCGCCCCTTCAGGAACGCGAAGGTGGTGTCGTCCGGTGCCACCATGCCGGCGCGAGCGCCCGCCTCGATGCTCATGTTGCAGATCGTCATCCGGCCTTCCATGGACAGCGATTCGATGGCGCTGCCCCGGTATTCGATGACGTGTCCCTGCCCGCCGCCGGTTCCGATCTGCGCGATCACCGCGAGGATGATGTCCTTGGCGCTGACGCCGGGCGGCAGTTCGCCGTCGACGGTGACGGCCATGGTCTTGAACGGCCGCAACGGAAGTGTCTGGGTGGCCAGCACATGTTCGACTTCCGACGTACCGATGCCCATGGCCAAGGCGCCGAACGCCCCGTGGGTCGAGGTGTGGCTGTCACCGCACACGACGGTCATGCCGGGCTGCGTGAGACCCAGCTGCGGACCGATGATGTGGACGATGCCCTGCTCGGCATCCCCCATCGGATGCAGACGGATCCCGAACTCGGCGCAGTTGCGGCGCAACGTCTCCACCTGAGTCCGGGACACCGGGTCGGCGATCGGCTTGTCGATGTCGACGGTAGGCACGTTGTGGTCCTCGGTGGCGATCGTCAGGTCGGGCCGCCGCACCGGCCGTCCCGCCATCCGCAGCCCGTCGAATGCCTGGGGGCTGGTCACCTCGTGCACGAGGTGCAGATCGATGTAGATGAGATCCGGTTCGCGGGCATCACCCTCACCGTTGCCCGCGACGACGACGTGATCACTCCACACCTTCTCGGCGAGAGTCCGCGGGTTGTTCGCGATGTCCATTGACCATCTCACAATCTGGGAAGCTAGTATCTCCTTGTGAGACAGGATAGCGGTATCGGCGTGCTCGACAAAGCGGTGGCCGTCCTGCACGCGGTCGCCGAGTCCCCCTGCGGTCTGGCCGATCTGTGCGATCGCACCGCCCTGCCCCGCGCGACCGCACACCGGCTTGCCGTCGGACTGGAGACGCACCGGCTGCTCGCGCGCGACGCCGACGGGCAGTGGCGCCTGGGCCCAGCGCTCGCCGAGCTCGGCAGCCACGTCCGCGACCCACTCGTGTCGGCGGGCGCCGTGGTGTTGCCCCGCCTGCGCGAACTCACCGGTGAGAGTGTGCAGCTGTACCGAAGGGACGGGACTGCACGCATCTGCATCGCCGCGCTGGAACCGCCTGCCGGTCTTCGGGATACGGTGCCGATCGGCGCGCGTCTGCCGATGACGGCCGGCTCGGGGGCCAAGGTACTGCTGGCATACGCCGACCCCGCCACCCAGCGCACCGTCCTTGCCGATGCGGCGTTCACCGACCGCGCGCTCGCCGAGGTGCGCAAGCGCGGCTGGGCGCAGAGCGCGGCAGAACGGGAACCCGGGGTGGCGAGCGTGTCGGCGCCGGTCCGCGACGGCCGCGGCGCCGTGGTCGCCGCTGTGTCGGTGTCCGGGCCGATCGACCGGATGGGACGGCGTCCGGGCGCGCGCTGGGCGGCCGATCTGGTGGCCGCCGCCGACGCCCTGACCCGGCGGCTCTGAAGGCCCCGACATGAAAAACTCGCAGGCCTTCAAGGCCTGCGAGCAGATGTACCCCCGATGGGATTCGAACCCACGCTACCGCCGTGAGAGGGCGGCGTCCTAGGCCGCTAGACGACGGGGGCTAGAACTCTTTCCGGACGGTCAGCATAGCCGAGACACACAGTGCTGACCTAATCCGCACATTGGCTGGGGTACCAGGACTCGAACCTAGAATGGCTGAACCAGAATCAGCTGTGTTGCCAATTACACCATACCCCATTGGCAGCCCGTCACCGCAGGTCACGGGCCATTTTGCGGCCCCAGCGCCTCGCGATGGTGCCGCGTTGCGCCGTTGTCCGGGCCGACGAGCACACTACCAAAGATTTCCGGGTGCTTTCTCCACCCCCGTCACACCGCCGCCGCAGCATGGTCTCGGCCTGCTCGCAGCCGCGCCAGCGTGCGGTCACGCCCCAGCAGCTCCAGCGATTCGTAGAGCGGCGGGCTCACCGACGAGCCGGTCACCGCGACGCGGACGGGTCCGAACGCCTTGCGGGGCTTGAGTTCGAGCCCGTCGATCAGCGCGACCTTGAGCGCCTCCTCGATCTGCGGACTGCTCCACTCCCCGAGCGCCTCGAGAACGCCCAGGGCGGCCTCGAGAACCGGCACCGCGTCGGGCCGCAGTTCCTTGCCTGCCGACTTCTCGTCGAGCGCGAAGGACCCGTCGTCGAGGAACTTGAGGAGCCCCCAGGCGTCGCCGAGAACCACGATGCGCGTCTGCACCAGTGCGGCCGCTTCGGCGAAGGCGGCGTCGTCGAGCCCGGTGTCGTGGTCGTGGGCGCGGAAATACTCGCCCAGGCGGCGGGTGAACTCGTCGGTCTCGAGCATCCGGATGTGCTCGGCGTTGAGTGCGTCGGCCTTCTTCTGGTCGAATCGGGCCGGATTGGAGTTCACGTCGGCGACGTCGAACGCCGCGACCATCTCCTCGATGCTGAAGATGTCCCGGTCGTCAGCGATCGACCAGCCCAGCAGCGCAAGATAGTTGAGCAGGCCCTCGGGAATGAATCCGCGCTCACGGTGCAAGAACAGATTGGACTGCGGGTCGCGTTTGGACAGCTTCTTGTTGCCCTCGCCCAGCACCGGCGGCAGGTGAGCGAACCGAGGCGCGCCGTCGGCGATGCCGAGCCGTTCGAGCGCGGCGTAGAGCGCCAGCTGCCGCGGGGTCGAGGGCAGGATGTCTTCACCCCGCAACACGTGGGTGATCTTCATCAGCGCGTCGTCGACCGGATTCACCAACGTGTACAACGGTTCTCCGTTGCCCCGCGTCAGCGCGAAGTCCGGGATCGAGCCCGCGGGAAAGGTCGTCTCTCCCCGCACCAGGTCGTCCCACGTGATGTCGGTGTCGGGCATCCGCAGCCGGATGACCGGCGAGCGGCCCTCGGCACGCAACTCCGCCCGCTGCTCGTCGGTGAGGTCGCGATCGAAGTTGTCATAGCCCAGCTTCGGGTTGCGCCCCGCCGCGAGATGCCGAGCCTCCACCTCCTCTGCGGTGGAGAACGCCTCATAGGCCTCCCCCGCCTCGAGCAGTCGCGCCAGAACATCGGTGTAGATCTCACGCCGGCCCGACTGCCGGTACGGCTCGTACGGCCCGCCGACCTCTGGCCCTTCGTCCCAGTCGAGGCCGAGCCACCGCAGCGCATCGAGCAGCGCCCGATAGCTGTCATCACTGTCACGCGCGGCATCGGTGTCTTCGATGCGAAACACGAAGGTGCCGCCGGTGTGCCGGGCGTAGGCCCAGTTGAACAACGCGGTACGGATCAACCCGACATGGGGGGTGCCCGTCGGAGACGGACAGAACCTGACTCTGACGTTCGGCGGGACGGTCACGATTTTCCTTTGCGCACAACGGGATTGGTGAGTGTTCCGATGCCTTCGACGCTGATGCTGACGCTGTCGCCGTGCTCGAGGGGGCCCACACCCTCGGGCGTTCCGGTCAGGATCAGGTCCCCGGGCAGCAGCGTCATGACCGCCGAGATCCACTCGATGATCGCGCCGATGTCATGGATCATCAACGATGTTCGGCTGCGCTGCTTGACCTCACCGTTGACCTCGGTGCGGATCTCGAGATCGGACGCGTCCACATCGGTGACGATCCAGGGGCCGACCGGACAGAACGTGTCGTGGCCCTTGGCGCGCATCCACTGGCCGTCCTTCTTCTGCTGATCACGTGCCGACACGTCGTTGGCGATCGTGTAACCGAGGATGTTCTCCGCGGCGCGCGAGGCAGGCACGTCCTTGCACGGACGGCCGATGACGGCGGCCAGTTCGCCCTCGAAGTGCACCGGATGGGCGTCGGCGGGGAGCTGGATCGGCGTGCGGGGTCCGATGATCGCGGTGTTGGGCTTGAGGAAGATGATGGGATCCTCGAAGGTGCCGCCGCCCATCTCCTCGATGTGGGCGGCGTAGTTCTTGCCCATGCAGACGACCTTGCTGGCCAGGATCGGCGCCAGCATGCGGACGTCGGCCAGCGGCCACTGCCGGCCGGTGAATGTCGGTGTGCCGAACGGGTGCTCGGCGATCTCACGGGCGATCGCCTCCCCGGGCTCGTCGACCGGCCCTTCGATGGAGACAAAGGCCACACCATCAGGGCTGGCGATTCGACCAAGACGCATGGCAGTCAGCCTAGCGCCAGCACCCCGCGCGCAAGCGGGCGCACAGCCGACGCGAAGCGGGTCTCAATATGTGAGATATCAGTTCAATAATGTGAGATGCCCGTGCCACCATGGCGGTATGGACACCTCCTCGATCAGCACCGCGCGGCGCTGGTCCATGTTGATCGTCGCCCTGGCCGCCACGTTGTGCGCCAACGTCTTCATCAACGGTGTGGCCTTCCTCATACCGACGCTGCATCGTGAGCGCGGCCTGGATCTCGCACAGGCAGGACTGATGTCAGCGCTGCCCAGCCTGGGCATGGTGGTGACCCTGATCGCGTGGGGTTACGTCGTCGACCGGTTCGGCGAGCGGACGGTGTTGACCCTGGGTTCGGCGTTGACCGCCGCCGCCGGCTTCGGTGCGGCAGCCGCGGACTCGCTGCCGACGGTCGGAGTCTTCCTCTTCCTGGGCGGGATGGCGGCAGCGAGCAGCAACACCGCCAGCGGCCGCTTGGTGGTCGGCTGGTTCGACGCGGAAAAGCGTGGTCTGGTGATGGGCATCCGTCAGACCGCCCAGCCGCTGGGCGTCGGCGTCGGCGCGCTGGTGATTCCCCGACTGGCCGAATCCAGCGGGGTGTCGGGCGCGCTGCTGTTCCCTGCTGCCGTCTGCGCGGTCTCGGCGGTCATCTGCGCCGTCGCGGTGCTGGACCCGCCGAGACCGGCGCGCGCCGAGGCCAGTGAGACCGACCTCGCCAACCCCTACCGAGGGTCCAAACTGCTGGTTCGCATCCATCTGACCTCTCTGTTGCTGGTGGCGCCGCAGGCGATGGTGTGGACCTTCACGCTGGCCTGGTTGATCACCGACAGGGGCTGGTCCGCCGGCTCCGCGGGCGCGATGGTCACCGTCGCGCAATTGCTGGGTGCCGGCGGACGAATCGCGGCCGGGCGGTGGTCGGACTTCGCCCTACGGCGTTCTGCAGACGTGCTGAGCTCGCGGATGAGACCCATACGCACGATCGCCGCAGCCGCGTCGGTGTCGATGGGGCTGCTGGCGCTGACCGATTGGCTGGACTCCCCCGCCAGCATCGCGCTCATGATCGTCGCGTCGGTGGTCACGGTGTCGGACAACGGGCTGGCCTTCACCGCCATCGCCGAGGTCGCCGGCCCGTTCTGGAGCGGGCGCGCCCTGGGCACGCAGAACACCACCCAGCTGCTGACCGCGGGCGTCACTCCGCCGCTGTTCGGCGCGCTCATCACCGCGGCCGGCTACCCCACGGCCTTCGCGGTGTGCGCGCTGTTCCCCTTGCTGGCGATTCCGTCGGTGCCTGCGACGCGTTCGAGGTTCTCGGCACAGCGCAGCAGCGACTCCGCGAGCTGACGGCGCTCTGCCGCCGGCATGCCCTCTGTCATCGACGCGTCGACAGCGCTGACCGCGTCGTGCGCCGCGGCCAACCGCGCCTGTCCCTCGACGGTGAGCTCCAGCGCACGCGCGCGGCCCGGTCGGCTCGTTGCGGCGTCGGCGATCAACCTCCCGCCCCGCAGGGCGCCGAGGAGGTCCTGCAGCGACTGCCGGGTCACGAAACACAACCGGGCGAGTTCGGCGGCCGACGCGTCTGGATGATCAGCGAGCGCGCGCAGCACCGCGTACTGGGACATCGACAGCCCGGTGGGCCGCAACGCCGAATCACAGCGGCGCCGCAGCGACTGCTGGACCCGTTTGACCAGATATCCGACCGCGTCTTCCACATCCGTCATGACAGGAACCTTACACAGGTGTACGGTTGCTTTGTAAGGAAGCTGACATAAGGAGGACAGATGCCCACGATTCAGACGAACAGCCCCTGGACCACCCTGATCAACGTGTTCACCGTCGCCCCGGAGCGCGCGGAGGCGCTCGCCGGCGTGCTCACCCGCGCCACCGAGGAGGTGATGCGCCATCTGCCGGGCTTCGGCTCTGCCAGCATCCACATCAGCCGCGACCGGACCCGCGTGGTGAACTACGCACAGTGGGACACCGCGGAGTCATTCGTCGCGATGCAATCGAATCCGGCTGCGCGAGAACACATGACGGTGGCCGCCGAGATCGCCGACGACTTCCAGCCGCATCTCTACGACGTGGCGTCGGTGCACGAACGCGACTGACGCCGGCGCGGGAGCAGCACCAGGGCGGCAACCAGGAAACAGAGCGCACCGACGAAGGTGCCGAGGTTGGCCAGCCTCTCGTCCTCGGTGACGCCTGTCGTGCGCACGAACGCAGCACCGGCCGACACGGCGAACGCCACACACCCGATCATGTTGATCACAGCGGAACGCCAGTCGCGGGACTGCAGATCGATCAGCGCGCCCACCGCCGCCATGCCGAGGACGCCACTGACCAGAAATGCCGTGGACCCGAAAACGTCGGGTACCCAGACATAACGCCGCTCACTGGCGACCGCATGCGCCCACACCGACGCCCCTGTGCTGAGGTTGAACAGCACGGTCCCGACGAATTGCACTGCCGCGCTGAACCATTCCGAGCTATGTGCACGGTCGCTGCGGAACAGTTGAATCCAGGCCGCAGTCGTGAAGAACCACGACCCGCAAAAGCACAGCAGATTCGCTCCGCCCGCACCCAGCCACGCCGGGACACCGGGCGCGGTCGCCAGCGCGAACAGCGACGAGCCGACGACGAACAGCCAGCACTGCGCAGACAGTGTGGCCAGCCGCCGGATGGCTACAGCTTTCCGAGGATGCGCTCGCCGACCTGGGCGGTGGTCAGCGACTGATCACCCCGGGTCGCGAGATGCTCGGCGACCGCCGCGTCGACACGGGCCGCCGCGTCGAGCTCACCGAGGTGGGCCAAGAGCAACGACACGCTCATGATCGCCGCCGTCGGGTCCGCGATGCCCTGCCCGGCGATGTCGGGTGCGCTGCCGTGCACGGGCTCGAACATCGACGGATTGGTCAGCGTCGCATCGATGTTGCCGCTGGCCGCCAGCCCGATGCCACCGCACACCGCCGCGGCGAGGTCGGTGATGATGTCACCGAACAGATTGTCGGTGACGATGACGTCGAACCGGCCGGGATCGGTGACCATGTGGATCGTCGCCGCATCGACGTGCTGGTAGGCCACCTCGACGTCCGGATACTCCGCAGCCACGGACTGCACGGTGCGCCACCACAGCGATCCGGCGTGGGTCAGCACATTGTTCTTGTGCACCAGGGTCAGATGCTTACGGCGGCTCTGCGCACGATGGAACGCGTCGAGCACCACACGGCGCACGCCGTAAGCGGTGTTGACGCTGACCTCGGTCGCGATCTCGTGGGGGGTGTCCACCCGGATCGCACCGCCGTTGCCGGTGTAGGGACCCTCGGTGCCCTCGCGCACGACGACGAAGTCGATCTCCGGGTCGCCGGCCAGCGGACTGCGCACACCGGGGTACAGCCGGCCCGGGCGCAGGTTGACGTGGTGGTCGAGCTCGAAGCGGATACGCAGCAGCAGACCGCGTTCGAGCACCCCGCTGGGCACCGAAGGGTCACCGATCGCCCCGAGCAGGATCGCGTTGTGCGCCTTGAGTTCGTCGAGGACCGAGGCGGGCAGCACCTCGCCTGTCTTGTGGTACTGGCGCGCGCCGAGTTCGTACTCGGTCTTCTCGACTCCGGGGCGGACGGCGTCGAGCACCGTGAGCGCCTGACCGATCACCTCCGGACCGATCCCGTCGCCGCCGATCACCGCGAGTTTCAACGGAGCGCTCATGTCAGGTCGACCACTTCCAATGTCGCAGCGTTGACGTCCCGGCCGATGGTGGCCAGAACGTCGTCGGGCACGTTCCGGTCCAGGCGCAGCATGATCGTCGCACCCTGACCGTCGGCGTCCTGGCTGAGCTGGGCGGCCAGGATGTTGACCTCGGCGCTGCCGAGCAGCGTGCCGATCTTGCCCAGCGCGCCGGGTTGGTCGTCATAGTTGACGATCAGGTTCACGCCTTCGGCACGCAGATCGAGGTTGCGGCCATTGATCTGGACGATCTTCTCGACCTGCTGCGGACCCGACAGCGCGCCGGCCACGTTGACCGTGCTGCCGTCGGCGGCCACGGCGCGGACGTCGACGACGCTGCGGTGGTTCGGGCTCTCCGATTCGGTGTCGATGGACGCTTCGACGCCGCGCTCGGCGGCCAGCGCCGGGGCGTTGACGAAGGTGACCGGATCCTCGATGACCGCTGAGAACAGACCGCGCAACGCCGAGAGGCGCAGCACCTCGACCTCCTCGCTGGCCAGCTCGCCGCGCACCTGGACGCAGAGGTTCGTGGGCAGCTCTGCAGACAGCGCACCGACGAGCAGCCCGAGCTTGCGGACCAGATCCAGCCACGGCGCGACCTCTTCGCCGACTGCGCCGCCGCCGACGTTGACCGCGTCGGGCACGAACTCACCGGCGAGCGCGAGCTTGACGCTGGCGGCCACGTCGGTGCCGGCGCGATCCTGGGCCTCGGTCGTCGATGCGCCGAGGTGCGGCGTCACCACCACCTGGGGCAGCTCGAACAGCGGGCTGTCGGTGCACGGTTCTGTGGCGAACACGTCCAGACCGGCACCGCGCACATGACCGCTCGTGATCGCGTCGGCCAGCGCCTGCTCGTCGATGAGTCCGCCTCGCGCGGCGTTGACGATGATGACGCCCTGCTTGGTCTTGGCCAGCGCATCCTTGCCGATCAGCCCTGCCGTCTCCTTGGTCTTGGGCAGGTGCACCGAGATGAAGTCTGCGCGGGCGAGGAGCTCGTCGAGGCTGAGCAGCTCGATGCCGAGCTGCGCCGCGCGGGCGTGCGAGACGTAGGGGTCGTAGGCGGTGATGTGGGCGCCGAACGCGGCCAGCCGCTGGGCCACCAGCTGGCCGATCCGTCCGAGGCCGACGACGCCGACCGTCTTGCCGAAGATCTCGGTGCCGGAGAACGACGACCGCTTCCACGTGTGCGCGCGCAGGGTGGCGTCGGCGGCCGGGATCTGACGGGCCGCCGACAGCAGCAGCGCGAGCGCGTGCTCGGCGGCGCTGTGGATGTTGGAGGTGGGGGCGTTGACGACCAGCACACCGCGGGCGGTGGCGGCGTCGACGTCGACGTTGTCCAGTCCCACACCGGCGCGGGCGACGATCTTCAGCTTGGGCGCTGCGGCCAGGACCTCGGCGTCGACGGTGGTGGCCGAGCGCACCAGCAGCGCGTCGGCTTCGGCGACGGCGGCCAGCAGCTTCTCCCGGTCCGGGCCATCGACCCAACGGACCTCCACCTGGTCGCCCAACGCTTCGACGGTCGAGGGGGCCAGCTTGTCGGCGATCAATACCACGGGCAGACTCACGAGGCCTCAGCCTAGTGGGCTGTAATGATCGGGTGGTGAGCGGGGAAAGCGGCACCAACGTCACGGTCGTCGGAAGCGGGCCCAACGGGCTGGCTGCCGCGGTGATCTGCGCACGGGCCGGCCTGTCGGTCCGGGTGATCGAGGCCCAGCCCACCGCCGGCGGCGGCGCTCGCTCGGCGCCCGACCCGGAGTATCCCGGCGTCGTCCACGACATCTGCTCGGCCGTTCACCCGTTGGGGGTGGCCTCCCCCTTCTTCGCCGAGTTCGATCTCGCGGCGCGCGGCGTGGAGCTGCGCACCCCGGAGGTGTCGTATGCGAACCCGCTGCCCGACCGGCCGGCCGCGGTCGCCTACCGCTCGTTGGAGCGCACCTGCGCGGAATTGGACGACGGCGCCTCCTGGCGGCGCCTGTTCGGCCCGCTGACCGAGCACGTCGACGGGGTGCTGGGCTTCTTCCTCGGCGACAAGCGGTCGCTGCCACCGGACCTGCTGACCACGGTGCGCGCTGGGGTGCGGGTCCTGGCGATGGGCAGCCCGGCGTGGGGCCTGCTGCGCGGCGAGGACGCCCGCGCGCTGTTCACCGGCGTTGGCTCGCACGCCATCTCGCCGATGCCCTCCCCCGTCAACAGCGGGGCGGGCTTGATGCTCGGGACGGTGGCGCACACAGCGGGATGGCCGGTGCCCGTCGGCGGCACGCAGGTGATCGCCGATGCCCTGATCGCGGATCTGGTGGCTCACGGCGGCGAACTGGTCCTCGGCGAACCCGTGTCCACGCCGCCCGGCGGGGTCGTCATCTGGGACACCGCCCCGACGGCCCTGCTCGACATCTACGGCGATGCGGTGCCGGCGAGATACGCACAAGCGTTGCGGCGTTATCGATTCGGTCCTGGAGTCTGCAAGGTGGACTTCGTGTTGTCCGGCGAGATTCCCTGGCGCGACCCACGTCTGGCGCAGGCGGGCACCCTGCACATGGGTGGCACGCGTGCGCAGATGGCACTCGCCGAGGCCGAAGTCGCCGCGGGCCGCCATGCCGAGTGGCCGATGACACTGGCCGCGCTGCCGCATGTGGTCGATCCGTCCCGTATCGATGACCAGGGTCGCCGCCCGCTGTGGACCTACGCGCACGTGCCCGCGAATTCGACCGCCGACCTCACCGAGACGATCACCGGACTGTTCGAGCGTGCCGCGCCCGGCTTCCGCGATCTCGTGGTCGCCGCGCGGTGCGTGCCGGCCGCCCGGATGGCCGACCACAACGCGAACTACGTCGGCGGTGACATCATCGTCGGCGGCGCAACGCTGTTCGCTGCCATGGTCGGACCCACTCTGCGGCTGAACCCGTGGACGACGCCGATTCCCAGGGCGTACCTGTGTTCGTCGGCGACGCCACCGGGCACCGGTGTGCACGGGATGGCCGGCTACTACGCGGCACGCACGGTGCTACGCCGTGAATTCGGCATCACCACGATGCCGCGCCTCGCGCCCTGATTCCGCGAAGGTCGATCGCGAAGACTTCTCGAAATCGAGTAGTCCAATACTCATTCCCGGACAGCAAAGTCGTCATACGCTCCCCGCGTACGTAAACAGGCCATTCTGGCGAACAGGGGAGAAACTCGTGTCGTTTTCAAAATCTACCATTGGCGGACGGCATCGCCGGGCGTCCGACACATCATCGCGCACGAGGTTGATCGCCTGTGCCACAACGTCTATCGGCGCACTCGCGATAGCGGGTGGCGTTGCTGGCGGCATCGCACCTCCCGCGAGCCCGATTATTGGTTCCGCGGTTGCAGCAAAGGCGAGCAGCCAACAACCGCGTCACGCGTCGGGCGTCGTTCCCGCCGCGGACCTCGCCGTTGCCCTAGCCGCCCTGACGACCGGGACGCCCTGCGGTGCCGGGTCGCGTGCCGCGGCGCCCGCCAACGTGACGCCCACCGAGATCCCGGTGACCGGCGCGCTGTCCGACTTCATCAGCTCGACCGGCACTCGCGCCCCGCGGCATCTCCGGATCGTCGAGTCCACCATCGTGTCCGCACCGCTGCCGAAGACATCGATACGAAATCGGTCCGACGACAACGCAGCTGACACGACGCGCATCGCATCGGCCACGCTCGCCGGTCCCGACGGCGTCAGGGTGGGGCTGCTGTTCACGTTCACCAAGACCGCCGAGGGCCTGACCGTGGTCGACCGATTCGGCGTGATGTGGATCGGCAACGGCGCAGACGGCGTGCTGCCGGGAGAGGCCGGACAGGACGGCGGGCGACTGTTCGGCAACGGCGGCAATGGCGCCGACGGTCTCGACGGCACAGCTACAACGGGTCCCACAGCCGGTGGAAATGGCGGGAAGGGCGGTCTGTTCGGTGGAACAGGCGGCAGCGGCGGCAAGGGCGGAGACGGCGCTACCGATGAATTTGGCGTCGCGAGTGCCGGTGCGAAGGGCGGCAACGGCGGCGCGGGCGGCCGCTTCAAGGGCGACGGCGGTGACGGCGGTGAGGGCGGCCTCGGCGGGAACGCCGTGTTCGGTCCCGGCGCGAACGGCGGCAACGGAGGCAGTGGCGGCAAAGCCGGTCTTTTCTCGGGCACCGGCGGCGACGGCGGGGCAGGAGGCGGAGGCGGCGAAGGTAGCTTCGGGGCGGGGACCCCGGCGACTGCGGGCGGAAACGGCGGCAGCGGCGGTAGCGGTGGTGCCGGTGCCGCCTTCGGCGGTGACGGCGGCGCCGGCGGTGCAGGCGGCGGCGGGGGTGACGGCGGCGACGGAAGCAACAGCGGGTCTGCCCCGAGACCCGGCGCGAGAGGCGCTGACGGTGGTGCGGGCGGAACCGGCGGAACGGGAGGCGCTGCCGGCGGGAGCGGAACCGGTGGCGACGGCGGCCTCGGTGGCGGGGGCGGCCGAGGAGGCATAGGCGGCACGGGCAACGTGACCAAGCCTGGCGGAGAGGGCGGCACCGGCGGCGAAGGCGGTTACGGAGGAGACGGTGGCGCCGGGACGTCGCGGGGCGCAGACGGCCAGGGCGCGACGGGTGGCCCCGGCGGCTCCGGTGGTCGCGGCGGACATGGCAACTCGCCGGATGGCAACTCCAACGCCGGCAATGAAGGAACCCCGGGCACCGGCGGCCACGCCGGACAGGCTGGCAGCGGGCGTGACGGTGGCGCCGGCGGCAGCGGTGGCACCGGCGGCACCCCCGGCGCCGGCACATAGGGCGCCACCTGTCACCCTGCGAACGCTTTCGGTGTAGTTCGTCACGCCCAGCGTGACGAACTACACCGAAATCACGGCGAAATCAGGCGGTTTCGGTGATCGGGCGATCGACCCAGCTCATCAGGTCGCGCAGCTTCTTGCCGGTGACCTCGATCGGGTGCTCGGCGTTCTCCTTGCGCAGGCCCTCGAGTTCCTTGTTGCCACCCTCGACGTTGGCGACCAGCCGCTTGACGAACGTGCCGTCTTGGATGTCCTTGAGGATGTCCTGCATCCGCTTCTTGGTGTCGGCATCGATGACCCGCGGGCCCGACAGGTAGCCGCCGAACTCCGCGGTGTCGGACACCGAGTAGTTCATGCGCGCGATGCCGCCCTCGTACATCAGGTCGACGATCAGCTTGAGCTCGTGCAACACCTCGAAGTACGCCATCTCCGGCGCGTAGCCCGCCTCGACCATGACCTCGAAGCCGGTCTTGACCAATTCCTCGGTGCCGCCGCACAACACGGCCTGCTCACCGAAGAGGTCGGTCTCGGTCTCTTCCTTGAAGGTGGTCTTGATGACACCGGCGCGCGCGCCACCGATCGCCTTCGCGTAGGACAGTGCGAGCGCCTCGCCCTCACCCTTGGGGTCCTGATCGACGGCGATCAGACAGGGCACGCCCTTGCCGTCGACGAACTGCCGGCGGACCAGGTGGCCCGGGCCCTTGGGCGCGACCATGCCGATCGTGACGTTGGCCGGCGGCTTGATCAGACCGAAATGGATGTTCAGGCCATGGCCGAAGAACAGCGCATTGCCGTCTTCGAGGTTCGGCTCGATGTCGTTCGTGAAGATCTCTGCCTGCGCGGTGTCCGGCGCGAGGAGCATGATGACGTCGGCCCACTTGGCCACCTCGGCCGGGGTATCGACGTCGAGGCCCTGCTCGGTGACCTTCTCGCGGGACTTCGACCCCTCCTTGAGGCCCACCTTCACCTGCACCCCGGAGTCGCGCAGGCTCAGTGAATGCGCGTGCCCCTGGCTGCCGTAGCCGATGACGGCGACCTTGCGGCCCTGGATGATCGACAGGTCCGCGTCGTCGTCATAGAACATCTCAACTGCCATTGTCGTGGATCTTCTTTCTACTCTGTGCTTTTCAGCTACTTGGTGCCGATTCCGCGGGGGCCACGCGACAGCGACACCACACCGGACTGGACGATTTCTCGGATACCGTACGGCTCCAGGACGCGTAGCAGCGCCTCGAGCTTGGCCGGGGTACCGGTGGCCTCGACGGTCAACGACTCGTTGGACACGTCGACGACCTTGGCGCGGAACAGGTTCACGGCTTCGATGACCTGACCGCGGGTGGTGGCATCGGCGCGCACCTTGATCAGTGCGATCTCCCGCGACACCGCGTTGTCCTCGTCCTGCTCCACGATCTTGATCACGTTGACGAGCTTGTTGAGCTGCTTGGTGATCTGCTCGAGCGGCGAATCCTCGACGTCGACGACGATCGTCATCCGCGAGAGGTCCTTCTGCTCGGTGGCACCAACAGCCAGCGAGCAGATGTTGTAGCCGCGCCGTGAGAACAGCGACGCCACGCGAGCGAGCACGCCGGGCTTGTCCTCGACGAGCACCGACAGGGTGTGGATGGTGCTCATCAGAGCCCTCTCTTCTTCGCGCAAGCGCTCATCAGGCGTGCCCCTCTTCGTTGTCGAACAGCGGTCGGATTCCGCGCGCCGCTTGGATCTCGTCGTTGCTGGTACCTGCGGCGACCATCGGCCACACCTGAGCATCAGCGCCGACGACGAACTCGATGACCACCGGGCGGTCGTTGATCTCGCGCGCCTGACGGATCACGTCGGCGACGTCCTCTTCGCGCTCGCAGCGCAGCGCGACACAGCCCAGCGCCTCGGAGAGCTTCACGAAATCGGGGATGCGACGGGTGTGGGTGGCCAGATCGGTCTGGCTGTAGCGCTCTTCGTAGAACAGCGTCTGCCATTGCCGCACCATGCCGAGGTTGCCGTTGTTGATCAGCGCGACCTTGATCGGCACACCTTCGATGGCGCAGGTGGCCAGTTCCTGATTCGTCATCTGGAAGCAGCCGTCTCCGTCGATGGCCCACACCTCGGCCTCCGGGCAACCCATCTTGGCGCCCATCGCCGCGGGCACCGCGTAGCCCATCGTGCCGAGACCGCCGGAGTTGAGCCACGTCTTGGGCTTCTCGTATTTGATGAACTGCGCTGCCCACATCTGGTGCTGTCCCACGCCGGCCACGTAGATCGCGTCGGGGCCGGCGATCTTGCCCAGCGTCTCGATCACGTACTCCGGCGACAGGCTGCCGTCGCTTTGCGGTCCGTAGCTCAGCGGATAGGTCGACTGGATTCCGCTCAGGTACTCCCGCCAGTTGTCCAGCGGGGTCGAGCCGAGATCACTGTCGCGCCGGAGAGCCTCGATCAGATCGGTGATGACCGCCTTCACGTCGCCCACGATCGGCACGTCGGCGTGGCGGTTCTTGCCGATCTCGGCGGGATCGATGTCGGCGTGGATCACTTTGGCTTCGGGCGCAAAGGAATCCAGCTTGCCGGTCACCCGGTCGTCGAAGCGGGTGCCCAGCGCGATCAGCAGATCGCTGCGCTGCAGCGCCGCCACCGCAGCCACCGTGCCGTGCATACCGGGCATGCCGAGGTTTTGCGGATGGCTGTCGGGGAACGCGCCGCGGGCCATCAGCGTGGTGACCACCGGGATGCCGGTGAGCTCGGCCAACGCCAGCAGCTCCTCGGACGCCTCGCCGCGGATGACGCCGCCGCCGACGTAGAGGACCGGCTTGCGGGCGGCCGCGATCAGCTTGGCGGCCTCACGGATCTGCCGGTTGTGCGGCTTGGTGTTCGGCTTGTAGCCGGGGAGTTCGAACTTCGGCGGCCAGGCGAAGGTGCACTGGCCCTGCAGCACGTCCTTGGGGATGTCCACGAGCACCGGGCCGGGCCGGCCGCTGGAGGCGATGTGGAACGCCTCGGCGATGACGCGCGCGATGTCGTCACCGTTGCGGACCAGGAAGTTGTGCTTGGTGACGGGCATGGTGATGCCGGAGATGTCGGCTTCCTGGAAGGCGTCGGTGCCGATGAGGCTGCGGCCGACCTGACCGGTGATGGCCACCACCGGGATCGAGTCCATGTAGGCATCGGCCAGTGGGGTCACCAGGTTGGTGGCGCCGGGGCCCGAGGTGGCCATGCACACACCGACGCGGCCGGTGGCGTGGGCGTAGCCGCTGGCGGCGTGACCGCCGCCCTGCTCGTGCCGGACCAGCACGTGGCGCAGCTTCACCGAGTCGTAGAGCGGGTCGTAGACGGGCAGCACCGCACCGCCGGGGATGCCGAAGATGACGTCGACGTCGAGTTCCTCGAGGGCACGGATGACGGCTTGTGCGCCGGTGAGCTGAAGTGGCGCAACGTTTTTGGGTTGCGGCGTAGTGGGGGCGGCGGTACGAGTCCCGTTGGCCGGGGTCGCCGGCTGCTCAGGTGCTCGCGTGGTGGGTGCGCTCACGGTGTCCTCTTGTGTCCTGTCCGGCCTGTGTGGCTTGGGTAGATCTTCTCAAATCAGTGCTGGGGCAACAAAAAACCCCCGTCAGCCGGGAGGCTGAGCGAGGGTTGCGCGTCGATGCGGTTGTGCTATGCCCGGACCAGGGCTAGCGCGGCATCAACGCGCAACCCAATTACTACGAGAGAGTCCAGGACCTGCATAGCTCCCGACGGTAGCTCGCGAACTGGACTTCGGTCAAATTCCCAGCTCCGCCGGGGTCGGTCTAATTTCCCACCTCCCCCGGAATGGGATGATGGGCAGATGGCATCCACCGCGTCGCCCGCCCCGGTCGTGATCCGCATATCCCCCATGGCGCATCTCGCCGTCGCCCTTTTCGCGCTGGCCCTGCTGTCCATCGTGTTCGCCGGGCCCGGCTGGTTCGCCGTTCTGTTGGTGGTCCCCGTCGCGCTGTCGGTCGCGGTCGCGCGCTACCGCACGGTCGCCGACCGCGACACCGTCACCGCACGCACCCTGTTCGGGACGCAGACGATGCGCTGGGAGGACATCGACGGGCTGCGCTTCGGCAAGAAAGCCTGGGCTCTGGCGCGGCGCACCGACGGCAGCGAGACCGCGCTGCCTGCCGTCACCTTCGCGAGCCTGCCCGTGCTGACGGCCGCGAGCGGCGGCCGGGTGCCGAATCCCTACGAGTAGCGCTCAGGTCAGCGGGTTCGCGCCGTTGAGCAGCACCCAGATCGCGACGCCGGCGCCGATTCCGAGAACCAACGCGGCGAAGCAGCCGAGGAACGGCCGGCGAGCCCATCCACGCCCGGCGTCGAGGCCGTAGCGCCCGGGCCCGGTGAGGATGATCGCCGCGACCGCCGCGACGAGAAGGACCTGGTACTCGTGGCCGTCGGTGAGGAACGCCGACAGTCGCGCATCGTTGTGGGCCTCGACCGCCTCGGCGAGCACCCCGTTGATCAGGTAGGCCAGCGCGCCCGCCGCCGCCACCGGAGTGAACAGCCCCAGCACCAGCAGGATGCCGGCCGCGATCTCGCCGCCCGCTGCGATGTAGCCCAGGATGTCGGCGTACCGGAACCCCACGCCGTCGAGGTAGTCGCGGAATCCGCCCAAGCCGGGACCGCCCCACAGCCCGAACAGGTTCTGCAGACCATGACCCACCAGCAGGGCGCCGACGGCGACGCGCAGCACCAGCAGACCGAGGTCCTGGGTGCCGCGGCGATCCCGCGCGCGATCCTCGTCGAAGACGCCGACCTCGGTCGGCGCTACCGCCGGCGACCCGTAGGAGCCGGGTGCGAGACCGGCGCTCGGCTGCACGTACGGGAGGGGTTCGGCGTCGCCCAACAGCCCGAACGGTTGCTGATCGGACGGTTTGGCGGTGTCGTAGCGTGGGATCGCCGTGGTCTCGAAGTCGCCGCCGTAGTGTTCCGAGGGCAGATCGTCCTCGGGGTCCACCAGACGCGCCGACGCAGGCCGGCCACTCGAGTCGGCGGGCCGCTGCCAGGGTTGCGAGTCATGCGGGCTGGTCACACCAGTCAGGGTAAGTGCTGCTCAGGTCGTGGCCGGGAATTCGCTCGGCGCGCCCGACCACGTGTTTTCGCGCTGGTGAGGACTCCCCGACCAGGTGGGCGCGCGGGCGCCGTGGCGAGCACTGCGCAACGATCCGTAATCTGGCTCGCATGAGTCGACGCCGCTCGATGCGGACCGCCACGGTGGTGGCCAGTGCTGCGCTGATCGGCATCACCGGCTGCGCGCGCTTCGATTCGGCCCAGTCGCAGCCCTACACGACGGAGCCGCAGATGGCGCCGGGCGCCACCTCGACGCCGCCTCCCCCGCCGCCCCTGCCCGCTCAACCGTTCCCCAAGCAGTGCCCCGCCCCCGGGGTGATGCAGGGCTGCCTGGACAGCACCAGCGGGCTGATCATGCTGCCGGACAGCCAGTCGGCGCTCGTCGCCGAACGGGTCACCGGCGCGGTCAAGCAGGTCGCCACGAAGGCCGAGCCGTTCGTCAAGATGACGATCCCGGTCGACGGCAGCGGCGATGGCGGGCTCATGGACATCGTGCAGTCGCCCACCTACCAGCAGGATCGGCTGACCTACGCCTACATCAGTACGCCGACCGACAACAGGGTGGTGCGCATCGCCGACGGTGACGTGCCCAAGCCGATCCTGACCGGCATACCCAAGGGCGCTACCGGCAACTCGGGGTCACTCGTGTTCACCAGCCCCACCACGCTGATGGTGCAAACCGGCGACGCAGGCGATCCCGCGCTGGCATCGGATCCCAGTTCGATGGCGGGCAAGCTGCTCCGCATCGAACAGCCCACCACGGTCAACCAGGCACCCACCACCACCGCGCTGTCGGGCCTGGGGCCCGGTGGGGGTATGTGCATCGACCCGTCCGACGAATCGCTGTACGTCACCGACCGCACACCGACCGGCGACCGGCTGCAGCGCATCACCAAGGACTCGAAGGTGTCGACGGTGTGGTCCTGGCCGGACCGCCCCGGGGTGGCCGGCTGCGCCGCGCTCGACGGCACCGTGCTGGTGAACCTCGTCAACACCAAGCAGACCGTCGCGGTGCGGATGGCGCCCGACACCGGCGCGGTGACCGGCGAACCCGAGGTGGTGCGCCAGGACCAGCACGGTCACGCCTGGGCGCTGCAGGTCGCACCCGACGGCAACATCTGGGGTGCCACGGTCAACAAGACCTCCGGGGACGCCCAGAAGCTCGACGACGTGGTGTTCCCGCTGTTCCCGCAGGGCGGCGGCTTCCCGCGGGCCAACGACGAAAAGACCTAGAACGACTCAGGTCTGGCTGGGCCCGGACCCCGGCAGGCGCAGGATCAGACGCGTACCGCCGAGCGGACTGTGCTCCAACGTCGCTGTGCCGCTGTGGATTTCAGCCTGCTGAGCGACGAGCGCCAACCCCAGGCCTGAACCGGAGCGCGACGCGGTGGACCCCCGGTGGAAGCGTTGGAAGACTTCCTGACGTTCCTCGTCGGGCACACCGGAACCGTTGTCGTCCACGGCGATCTCGACGCCGTCGGCCGAACTGATCACGCTGAGCTGGACGCGCGTGGCACCGCCGTGCTTGACGGCGTTGGCGATCGCGTTGTCCACCACCAACCGCAGACCCGCCGGCATGCCGAGCATCAGCACCGTCGTGGACGAGGCGAGGGTGACCTCCAGCCCCGGGTAGTTGTGCATGGCGTCGTGGGCGGCGCGGTCGAGGAGTTCGGCGACATCGAGGGGGACGAAGTCGGCCGTCGTGGTCAGCTCGCCTTGGGCCAGCCGCTCGAGCGCCGACAGCGTCGCCTCGATACGCGTCTGCGTGCGCATGACGTCACCGATGACCTCGCGGCGCTGCTCCGGGCCCAGGTCGAGGGTCATCAGCACCTCGAGGTTGGTGCGCATGGCCGTCAGTGGGGTGCGCAGTTCGTGCGAGGCCACCGCGGCGAAGTCACGCGCTGATTCCAGCGCCGCCCGGGTCCGCTGCTGCTCGTCACCGATGCGCGCGAGCATCCCCTCCACCGCCTCGGAGATCTCGACGGCCTCCCACACCCCGCGCACCTGCACCTCGTCGGGGTTGGACTGGGCATTGATGGCGCGCGCCTGCTGGGCGAGCAGCCGGAACGGGTTGACCATGATCAACCCGATCACCCACCCCACCAGCAACGTGGCCAGGATCACGCCCGCGCAGATCCAGAACACCCGCCAGTGCAGCGAGTCGATCCGGGCCTTGGTGTCGGCCAGCGGCGCACCGAGTGCGATCGACGCGGACCCGGTGGTGATCGTGCGGATGCGGTACTCGACGCCGCCGATGGTCGCGTCCGCGTACCCGTTGGGCAGCTCCGGCAGCGTGATCTCGGGCGGCATCGAGACGGCGACGGGGCCGATGCGCGCAGTCCGCACTAGTCCGCCCTCGGCCGGTTCCGGTCCGACTCCCTCTTGCGCGCTGCGCAGCAGCGTGTTGACGTCGCCGAGGCTCGACAGTGAGTCCAGCCGCCGGTCGAGCTGGTCGTACTGGTCGTTGGTGACGCCCACCCACACCCAGATGCCGAGGGTGAGAACCAGGATGATCACGCCGACCTGGGCCAGGATGACGATCGAGCGCAGCGACAGCAGCCGCAACGGGTGCGAGAGCAGGCGCAGTACCAGGTCCTGGGCGCGCGTCATCGGAGCGTCAACTGCAGGCGGCCATGACCAGCTCGCGCACGCGCGCGGCGTCCGCCTGCCCCTTGGTCGCCTTCATCACCGCGCCGACGATCGCGCCGGCAGCGGCGACCTTGCCGCCTCGGATCTTCTCGGCGATGTCGGGATTGGCGGCCAGCGCCTCGTCCACCGCGGATTGGATCAGCGAGTCGTCGCGGACCACCGCGAGACCGCGCGCGGTCATCACCTCGTCGGGTTCACCCTCACCGGCCAGCACACCCTCCACGACCTGGCGGGCGAGCTTGTTCGAGAGCTTGCCGTCGTCGACGAGTTCGACCACTGCGGCCACCTGGGCGGGGGTGATGGCGAGCGCGTCGAGCTCGACCCCTTGCTCGTTCGCCTTCTGCACCAGGAAGTTTCCCCACCAGGCACGTGCGGCGTCGCTGGAGGCCCCGTGCTCGACGGTGGCCGTGATCAGGTCCAGCGCCCCGATGTTGACCAGGTCGCGCATCACCTCGTCGGAGATGCCCCAGTCCTGCTGAACTCGCTTGCGCGACAACCACGGAAGTTCGGGGATGGTGGCGCGCAGCCGCTCGACGAGGTCATCGCTCGGGGCGACAGGCTCGAGATCCGGTTCCGGGAAGTACCGGTAGTCCTGCGCGGTCTCCTTGCTGCGCCCCGGCGAGGTGTAACCGTCCTCGTGAAAGTGCCGGGTCTCCTGGGTCACCGTGCCGCCGGACTCCAGAACCGCTGCCTGCCTGCGCATTTCGTAACGCACCGCGACTTCCACACTCTTGAGCGAGTTGACGTTCTTCGTCTCGGTGCGGGTACCGAACTCGGCTCGGCCGATCGGCTTGATCGAGACGTTCGAGTCGCAGCGCATCGAGCCCTGATCCATCCGCACATCGGATACGTCCAAGGCGCGCAACAGGTCTCGCAATGCGGTCACGTACGCCCGGGCGATCTCGGGGGCGCGCTCACCGGTGCCTTCGATCGGCTTGGTGACAATCTCGATCAACGGCACGCCGGAGCGGTTGTAATCGGCCAGCGAGGTCGTGGCGCCGGCGATGCGACCGGTGTCACTGCCCAGGTGGGTCAGCTTGCCGGTGTCCTCCTCCATGTGCGCGCGCTCGATCTCCACGCGCCACGTGCTGCCGTCGTCGAGCGGAACGTCGAGGTATCCGTTCACCGCGATCGGCTCGTCGTACTGGCTGATCTGGTAGTTCTTCGGCTGGTCGGGATAGAAGTAGTTCTTGCGGGCGAACCGGCCCCACGGCGCGATCTGGCAGTTGAGCGCGAGGCCGATGCGGATCGCGGACTCGACCGCGGCCCCGTTGAGCACCGGCAGCGAGCCCGGCAACCCGAGGCACACCGGGCACACCTGGGTGTTGGGTTCGCCGCCGAAGCGGTTCGGGCAACCGCAGAACATCTTGGTCTGCGTGGAGAGCTCGACATGCACCTCGAGGCCCAGCACCGGCTCGTAGGCGGCGATGACCTGGTCGTAGTCCAGCAGCGGTGCGGTGGCCGAGGTCACGGAAGACATGGCCCCGATCCTAGTGGGTCACTTTTCCCCGGCGAGCAGACGCGAACTCGCGTGGTTTCGCGGCGAGTCGCGCGAGTTCGCGTCTGCTCGCCGGGAAAAGTCAGCCGAAGAACTCCGCGGCGTCGTCGTAGCGGCTCTGCGGCACCAGCTTGAGTTGACGCACCGCGTCGCCCAGAGGGACCCGACCGATGTCCTGCCCGCGCAGCGACACCATCATCCCGAACTCCCCGGCATGCGCGGCGTCGGCGGCGTTGACGCCGAACCGGGTGGCCAGCACGCGATCGTAGGGCGTGGGGGTGCCGCCGCGCTGGACGTGCCCGAGCACCGTGACCCGGACCTCCTTGTTGATCCGCTTCTCGACCTCGATAGCCAGTTGCTGGGCGACCCCGGTGAAGCGCTCGTGGCCGAACTCGTCAGTGCCACCCTGCTTCAGCGACATCGATCCCTCGGCCGGCTTGGCGCCCTCGGCGACCACGCAGATGAAGTGCGAATCTCCGCGCACGAAGCGCTGTTTGACCAGCCGGCAGACTTCCTCGACGTCGAACGGCTGCTCGGGGATCAACGTCATGTGGGCACCCGAGGCCAGGCCCGCGTTCAGCGCGATCCAGCCGGCGTGGCGACCCATGACCTCGACCAGCATCACCCGCTGATGGGACTCTGCGGTGCTGTGCAACCGGTCGATGGCGTCGGTGGCGACGTGCAGCGCGGTGTCGTGGCCGAACGTGACGTCGGTGCAGTCGATGTCGTTGTCGATCGTCTTCGGCACGCCGACGACGGGGACGTTCTCTTCCGACAGCCAGTGCGCCGCGGTCAGCGTGCCCTCGCCGCCGATGGGGATCAGGACGTCGATGCCGTTGTCCTCGAGTGTCTGCTTGATCTGATCGAGGCCGGCGCGCAGTTTGTCGGGGTTGACCCGCGCCGTGCCGAGCATCGTGCCGCCCTTGGCGAGCAGCCGGTCGTTGCGGTCGTCGTTGCGCAGCTGGATGCGGCGGTCCTCGAGCAGGCCGCGCCAGCCGTCCTGGAAGCCCACCACCGACGAGCCGTACCGCACGTCGCAGGTGCGCACCACGGCCCGGATCACCGCGTTCAGGCCAGGACAGTCACCACCGCCGGTCAGCACTCCGATACGCATGGTGACCATCCTCCTCTGTCAGAGCGCAGTTGGCAGAGGACCCCGGGCAACTTCATAGGCCGCACCCACGCGGTAGAGCCGGTCGTCGGCCAGCGCCGGCGCCATGATCTGCAGCCCGACCGGCAGGTTGTCGTCAGCCGACAGGCCCGAGGGCACCGACATCCCGCAGTGGCCGGCCAGATTCAGCGGAAGTGTGCAGAGGTCGAACAGGTACATCGACAGCGGATCGTCGACCTTCTCGCCGAGCCGGAACGCGGTGGTCGGGGTCGCCGGCGAGACCAACACGTCGACGCGCTGATACGCCTCGTCGAGGTCGCGCGCGATCAACGTGCGGACCTTCTGCGCTTGGTTGTAGTAGGCGTCGTAATAGCCGGCCGAGAGCGCGTAGGCGCCGATCATGATGCGACGCTTGACTTCTGGGCCGAAGCCGGCAGCGCGGGTCAGTGCCATCACCTCTTCGGCGCTGTGGGTGCCGTCGTCGCCGACGCGCAGCCCGTAGCGCATGCCGTCGAACTTGGCGAGGTTCGACGACACCTCCGACGGCAGGATCAGGTAGTACGCCGGCAGCGAGTAGTCGAAGTGCGGGCAATCCACCTCGGTGATCTCTGCGCCGAGCGCGCTGAGTTGGTCGACGGCCGCGGTGAACGACGCGAGGACGCCGGGCTGGTAGCCCTCGCCGCTGCGCAGCTGCTTGACCACTCCGATGCGCACCCCGGTGAGATCACCGGCCGCGCCGGCCCGCGCGGCTGCGACGACATCGGGCACCTCAGCGTCGATCGACGTCGAATCGCGCGGATCGTGCCCGGCGATGACCTGGTGCAGCAGTGCGGTGTCCAGCACGGTACGGGCGCACGGGCCGCCCTGATCCAGGGATGACGCACACGCGATGAGCCCGTAGCGCGACACCGTGCCATAGGTCGGTTTCACCCCGACCGTGGCGGTCAGCGCGGCCGGCTGGCGGATCGACCCGCCGGTGTCCGAACCGATCGCCAGCGGCGCCTGGAACGCGGCCAGCGCCGCCGCGCTCCCGCCACCGGAACCGCCGGGCACGCGCTCGGTGTCCCAGGGGTTGCGGGTGGGCCCGAAAGCCGAGTTCTCGGTCGAGCTGCCCATCGCGAACTCGTCCATGTTGGTCTTGCCGAGGATCGGAATCCCGGCGGCACGAAGCCGGGCGGTCACCGTCGCGTCGTACGGGGACGTCCACCCCTCGAGGATCTTTGATCCGCAGGTGGTCGGCATGTCGGCGGTGGTGAACACGTCCTTGAGTGCCAGCGGCACGCCGGCCAGCGGCGAGCTCAGCTGACCGCCTGCGGCGACGGTGTTGTCGACCTCGGCGGCGGCGGCCAGCGCCTGATCACCCGCGACGTGCAGGAAGGCGTGGTACTCGCCGTCGGTCGCGGCGATCTGATCGAGGCAGGCCTGGGTCGCCTCGACCGAGGACACGTCGCCGGCGGCGATCTTGGCTGCCAGCGTGGCGGCGTCGAGCCGGATCAGGTCGCTGCCTTCTGCTCTTCGCGTAAGCGGCTCATCGCTCATTCGGGCTCTCCCAGGATGCGCGGCACCGCGAAGCGTCCGTCGACGGCGTTGGGCGCCTCGGCAAGTGCCTGGTCTTGGGTCAGGCACGGCTGCGGCTCGTCGGACCGGAAGACGTTCACGCTCGCGAGCGGATTGTCGGTGGCGGCGACGCCGGTGACGTCGACGGCTTGGATCTGGCTGACATGGCCGAGGATGGCGCCGAGCTGACCCGCGAAACTATTCAGTTCTTCGTCGGTCAGGGCCAGACGGGCCAGGCGCGCCAAGTGCGCTACCTCGTCTCGGGAGATCTGGGACACGACCCCGAAGCCTAGTTCACCGTGACGCCGGGGCTTTCGTCCGAGTCGCCGCTGCACAGGAGTCCGTGACACAGTGTTGCGCGTGCCGTCGTATCTGCTGCGCGTCGAGCTGGAGGACCGGCCGGGCAGCCTCGGTTCCCTGGCCGTGGCCCTGGGGTCCGTCGGCGCCGACATCCTGTCGCTCGATGTGGTCGAGCGCACCTCCGGCTATGCCGTCGACGACCTGGTGGTCGAGCTCCCGCCCGGCGCCATGCCCGACTTGCTGATCACCGCGGCCGAGAAGCTCAACGGTGTCTACGTCGACAGCATCCGGCCTCACACCGGGCTGCTCGAAGCGCACCGCGAACTGGAGCTGATCGACCATGTGGCCGCCGCGGACGGTAAGGACCGCCGCCTGCAGGTGCTCGTCGACGAAGCACCCAAGGTGCTGAGGGTCGGCTGGTGCACCGTGACCCGCCTCACCGAGCAGGGGCCGCACCGAGTGGTCGGCAGCTCCGGGGCGCCCGAGACGCAGGCTGCGCAGACGCCCTGGCTGCCGCTGGACTCACCGACGGCCCTCGACGGTCACGCGGACTGGGTGCCCCAGGTGTGGCAGGACATGGACACGACACTGGCCGCCGCGCCGCTGGGCGACCCCCACACCGCGATCGTGCTCGGCCGGGCGGGCGGGCCCGAGTTCCGTCCGAGCGAGGTCGCGCGGCTGGGTTACCTCGCTGGCATCATCGCGACGATCCTGCGTTAGCCCGCCGGCTCGACATCCGAATCGACCTGCGCGTCGGCCTCCGGCGCGACCTCGGATGCGACGCTGTCGGGGCCGCCGTCGAGCAGGCGGCGGAATCCGTCCTCGTCCAGCACCGGGACGCCCAGTTCGATCGCCTTGTCGTATTTCGATCCGGGGGCGTCGCCGGCGACCACGTAGGCCGTCTTCTTGGACACCGAGCTGGCGGCTTTGCCGCCACGCGCGATGATCGCCTCTTTCGCGTCGTCGCGGCTGAATCCCGTCAGTGAGCCCGTGACCACGATCGAGAGCCCCTCGAGCGTGCGCTCGATGCTCGCGTCGCGCTCGTCCTCCATCCGGACCCCGGCGGCGCGCCACTTGTCGACGATTGCGCGGTGCCAGTCGACGGTGAACCAGTCGATGACGGCGGCGGCGATCGTCGGACCGACACCTTCGGTGGCGGCGAGCTGTTCTTCGGAGGCCGACGTGATCGCCTCGAGGCTGCCGAATTCTGTGGCGAGGGCACGCGCGGCCGTCGGCCCGACGTGCCGGATGGACAGCGCCACGAGCACCCGCCACAGCGGCTGCGCCTTGGCCTTGCCCAGATTGGCCAGCAGCCGCTTGCCGTTCGCCGAGACCTGGCCGGCCTTGGTGGTGAACAACTCGGTGCGCAGCAGGTCCTCGGCGGTGAGCCCGAACAGGTCCCCCTCGTCGGTGATCACCCTGGCGGCCAGCAGCGCGGTGGCGGCTTCGTAACCCAGCCCCTCGATGTCGAAGGCGCCGCGACCGGCGACGTGGAACACCCGCTCGCGCAACTGCGCCGGGCAGGACCGCGAGTTGGGGCAGCGGATGTCGGCGTCGCCCTCTTTGGCCGGCGCCAGCTCGGTTCCGCATTCCGGACAGTGCGTCGGCATCGTGAACTCGCGCTCGGAGCCGTCCCGCAGATCCACCACGGGGCCGAGCACCTCGGGGATGACGTCGCCGGCTTTGCGGATCACCACCGTGTCGCCGATCAGCACGCCTTTGCGTTTGACCTCCGAACCGTTGTGCAGCGTGGCCAGCCCGACCGTCGAACCCGCGACCTTGACAGGCTCCATGTAGGCGAACGGTGTCACCCGTCCGGTGCGGCCCACGTTGACGCGGATGTCGAGGAGCTTGGTCGTCGCCTCCTCCGGCGGATACTTGTAGGCGATCGCCCAGCGGGGCGCACGCGAGGTCGCCCCCAGGCGGCGCTGCAGCGCCACCTCGTCGACCTTGACCACCACGCCGTCGATCTCGTGCTCGACGTCGTGGCGGTGCTCGCCCCAGTACGCGATGCGCTGGGTGGCCGCTTCCAGCCCTCGGACCTGCGCGGTGTGCTCAGACACCGGCAGACCCCACGCTCCGAGCGCGCGGTACGCGTCGTGCAGCGTCGCGAACGGAAAGCCCCCGGGACTCTCGATGTGCCCCAACCCATGGCAGATCATCCGCAGCCGGCGCTTCGCCGTCACCGCCGGATTCTTCTGGCGCAGCGAGCCGGCGGCGCTGTTGCGCGGATTGGCGAACGGCGGCTTGCCCTCGGCGACCAGCCCCGCGTTCAGCTCTTCGAAGTCCGCCACCCGGAAGAACACCTCACCGCGCACCTCTAAGACTGGAGGCACCGGGAATTCGTCTGTGCCCGTGAGGATTTCGGGGATGTCGGAGATGGTGCGCGCGTTCAGCGTGACGTCCTCACCCGTGCGGCCGTCACCCCGGGTGGCGGCGCGGACGAGCCTGCCGTCACGGTAGACGAGCGCGAGCGCCACACCGTCGATCTTCAGCTCGCACAGGTACTGGGCGTCCGGGCCGATCTCCCCCGCGATGCGCGCCGCCCAGGCGGCCAGCTCCTCGGGATCGAAGACGTTGTCCAGGCTGAGCATTCGTTCGAGATGCTCGGCCGGGGTGAAGTCGGTCGCGAAGCCGGCGCCGCCGACCAGCTGGGTCGGCGAGTCGGGTGTGCGCAGCTCGGGATGGGTGTCCTCGAGGGCCTGCAGGCGACGCAGCAGCGTGTCGAACTCGGCGTCGGAGACGGTCGGTGCGTCGCGCACGTAGTAGCGGAACTGGTGCTCGCGCACTTCGTCGGCGAGCTCCTGCCAGCGCCGACGCACCTCGGCGTCCGGGGCGTCGCCGGCCTGCTCGGCCAGCATTGCCTCGGGATTCGGGGACGGCTTCGGACTCACCCTCGCAGGCTATCGAAGAGCACAGACATGATGGCCGGGGCTTCTGGCTACCCTGCAGACATGCCGCATCCGGTCATGTTCTCCGAACACGATCCCGGGCTCGCGGAGGTCCGCGCGATCGCGCTCGCCTACCCCGGCGCATTCGAGAAGGTCTCTCACGGCAGGCCCGTGTTCTGCGCACCGAAGATGTTCGTCGTCTACGGCGGCTCCCAGAAGGGCACCCGAGGTGGGGAACACATCCGCTTTCCGTATGCGGTGCTGGTCAAGGTCGACCAGAGCGACCGACTGGCCCTCGAACAGGACGATCGCTTTTTCGTGCCCGCCTACCTGGGTCCGTTCGGATGGCTCGGGCTGGACCTCTCCGCGACACCCATCGCGGAGGTGGACTGGGGCGAGGTCGGAGAACTCATCGACGCCTCCTACCGTTTGACCGCGCCGAAGAAATCGATCAAGCAGCTCGACCAAGACCGACCCGATGCGCCCCGGACATGATTCGATCGGAGACACCATGAGCTTCTCGAGCCCCTTCCCCGAAGTCGACATCCCCACCGCAAGCGTCTACGACTATCTGTTCGCCGGCTTGGCGGGCCCGGACGCCGAGCATCTGGACCGCGTCGCGCTGGTCGATTCCGCCACCGGCCGCCACACCAGCTATCGCGAAATGGTCGCGAGAATCGACTCGTTCGCGGGCGCGCTCGCGGCACGCGGATTGGGGGTCGGCGACGTCGTCGGGCTGTTGGCCCCCAACAGCTCGGCGTTCGCCGTCGCGTTTCACGGCATCCTGCGTGCCGGAGCGACCGCAACGACCATCAACGCGCTGTTCACCGCGAAAGACATCGCCAAACAGCTGACGGATTCACGAGCGACCATGCTGATCACGGTGTCCGCATTGGCCTCGGCGGCGGCGGAGGCCGTCGAGCTGGTCGGGATTCCCGCCGAGAACCTCGTGGTGCTCGACGGGCCGGGTCGGGCCGTCGACGGCCACCCCAGCGCCGTCGAACTCCACGACGGCAACCCCCCACCTCCGGACGTGACGTTCGCCCCGTCGTCGCATCTGGCCGCGCTGCCCTACAGCTCCGGGACAACGGGCAACCCCAAAGGTGTGATGCTGACCCACCGCAACCTGGTGGCCAACGTCGCGCAGATCCGACCGCTGCACGGCATGGTTCCCGACGACGTCGTTCTGGCGGTGCTGCCGTTCTTCCACATCTACGGGATGACGGTGCTCCTCAACGCCGCGCTGCACGCGCGGGCCCGCTTGATCATCATGCCGAGCTTCGACCTCGGCCAGTTCCTCGGCAACATCGCCGAGCATCGGTGCACGATCGCGTTCATCGCACCGCCGGTTGCCGTCGCGCTGGCCAAGCACCCGCTGGTCGACGAGCACGACCTGTCGTCTCTGAAGGTGGTGATGTCGGGGGCGGCTCCGCTGGACGCCGACCTCGGTCGCGCCGTCGCCGAGCGGCTGGACTGCCGTGTCGTGCAGGGCTACGGGATGAGTGAGCTCAGCCCCGTCAGCCACATCACCCCGTTCGACGCCGGCAAGCACGACATGCATGTCGATGCGCCGCTGAGTTCGGTGGGCTGGACGGTCTCGAACGCGGCGTCCAAGATCGTGGACCCCGAGACCGGCGAGGACATTAACCCTCCCGAGGAGGGTCTCAGCGCCACCGGTGAGCTGTGGTTCAAGGGCCCCAATGTGATGGCCGGATACCTGAACAACACCGAAGCCACTCGCTCCACGATCGACGACGACGGCTGGCTGCACACCGGTGATCTCGCGCAGGTCGACGCCCACGGCTGTGTGTACATCGTCGATCGGCTCAAAGAGCTGATCAAGTACAAGGGCTATCAGGTGCCCCCGGCCGAGCTGGAGGCCGTGCTGCTCGGCCATCCTGGCGTCGCCGACGCGGCGGTGATCGGGGTGCCGAACGACGACGGCGAAGAGGTGCCCAAGGCGTACGTGGTGAAGCAGGCCGACGCGGAGCTGACCGAGGACGAGGTCATCGACTTCGTCGCCGGCCAGGTGGCGCCCTACAAGAAGGTTCGGCAGGTCCAATTCATCGACGCCATACCGAAATCCGCGTCGGGGAAGATCCTACGCAAGGATCTGCGCAACGCCTGAGAGCTGCACCGTCTGAGCGCTACCCCGTCTGCGAGCTATGCGGAGTCGGGGTCTTCGGCCAGGCCGTCGGCGACCTTCTGTGCCAACTCGACTGCGCGGCGGGCCCACTCGACCGTCGCGGACGTGAGCCCGCATGCCGGGGTGACACCCACCCGGTCGCGCAGCACGGTCCGGGGGAAGCCGAGCCTGTCGGTCACCGCGGCCACCGTGGCGGCGATCTCCTCGACGGCTGGCCGGGGCGCGGGCGCGAGTGCCGGCACCGCCCCGAGCAGCACCGTGCGGCCGGATTCCAGGAACTCGCCGACCCCGTCGAGATCGGTCGCGTTCAGCGTCCGGACGTCGACCATCACCGCAGCAATCACGCTGCGCTGCAACACCGTCCACGGAACGTCGGCGGCGCAGCAGTGCACGGCGACCTCGCCGCCGACGCGGGCGACACACTCGTCGAGCAGCCCGGTGACCACTGCCGCGTCCACCGGGTGGACCGGGTTGAGACTGCTCACCCCGCTCAGCCGCCCGGCCAGCGCCGAGGGCAGGGTGGGCTCGTCGAACTGGACGACGACTGTGGCCTGCAGTCGCCGTTCGAGCTCCGCCCGGTGCGCTGCCACCCCCTCGGCCAGCGACGTGGTGAGATCCCGCACGGCGCCGGCATCGGTGATCGCTCGATGCCCATTGCCCAGTTCCAGGTGCGCGGCGAGTGTCACTGGACCGGGGGCCTGCACCTTGACCACCCGATCACCGCCGCGCAATCCTGCCTTCTCCCAAGCCTCTTCGAGTGCGTCGACGTCCTCGTCGAGCAGGCTCACCGCACGACGAGTCGCCGCGCTGCGCCCCGCCGCGATGCGGTAACCGCGGGGCACCGTGTCCAATGCGATGTCGACCAGGAGCGCACCCGCGCGTCCGATCATGTCGGCGCCCACGCCGCGGCCCGGCAACTCGACCAGATGGGGCAGCCGGTGCAGCTCCCCCACCACCACTTCGGCGGCATCTCGGGCCGACACACCCGGCCATGATCCGATCCCTGTCGCGGTGGCGAAAGCAGTCACTCGCCCGACGATAGGCGACGCATTAGTGTCGGGGCATGACGGGCCGTGTGCTTCTGTGCGCGCTGGCAGTCGTCCTTTCCGGATGCACGCAGACCGTCTCTGGCGCAGCCACCCGACCGGTGCCCGCCCTCGACGAGAATTCCCGCTCGCCGGTCGACGTCGACGCCTTGTTGCTGGATCGGTCGCAGATGCAGGCGCTCAGCGGCGCCGGCGCCGACCTCAGCCCGGTGCCGGGCATGGAAAGCAAAGTGCCCGTGGACATTCCGACCGATCAGGGATTTCTCCCTGACCCCTTCTCCCGAGAGCTGCCGCAGGAGTGCGGATGGCTGTTCGCCGAGACGGAGGTCTTCGGCCCCGACGTCGAGGAGTTCCACAAGGAGACCTACCAGAGCCCCCGGCGGGGCGGGCTGATCTCCCAGGCCGCTGCCGGGTATCGCGACACCGCGACCGCGGTCACCGCGCTGACCGATCTGACCCGGCAGATCGATGCGTGCAGCGACACCGAGCAGGGCTCGATGCTGGTCGGCGATGTGCTCGCCACTGACGATTCGGTGCGCATCCGTCCGGGCTCGTGTGGCCGTGACTACCAGGTGAAGTCCGTGGTGATGGTCGAGGTGACGTTCTGTTCGTTTCCCGACTCGGTGCCCGAACTGGTGATGACGAACATCGTCGACAACGTGCCGCGCTGAGGGGCGCGAGCCGCAGAAGAAAAGCTACGGCAACACCGGCGCGGGGTGCGGGAGCGGGTGCGCGCCCTGCGGCCGCAACCCGTCGAAGATGATCGCGAGGTAGCGCCGCCACAGCTCCGGCGACGGGTCGGCGACGTACTCGACCGCATGGACCGGCGCGCACATCAGCAGGAACACGTCGGCCTCGGTGATGTCGGCGCGCACAGCCCCCGCCTCGCGGGCCCGCCCGACGAGCACCTCGAGACTCTCGTGCAGTTCGGTGCGCGCCCTCACCACACGGGGATCGTCGTCGCTGGCGGTCTGCACGAACGTCAGGTCGTGCTGCCGCCGCTGATCCGCGGCGACGGTGAGGAACTCCAGCAGGGCCTCCCCCGGTTCCGCAGAATCTGCGAGTTGTCTTGCAGCACTGGACAGTACAGCGATGTGATCGCACACGACCGAGGCGATCAGATCCTCTTTGGTGGCGAAGTGCCGGAACACGGTGCCCTTGGCCACCCCGGCTGCAGCGGCGATGTCGGCCACCGAGGCGGAGTGCCCCTTGTCGGCGAACACCTTCTCGGCCGCCGCCACCAGCGACGCGCGGTTGCGGGTGGCATCGGCGCGCTGGGGGCGGGCAGGCGGCGACATGGCATCAGGGTACCAAGTTGACCGATCGGTCATGTTGTGCCACGGTGAAAACATGACCGCATGGTCATCTTCACTGCCCGAAGGGAACACTCCTATGCAGATTCACGGCGCCACCGCTCTGGTGACCGGCGCGAACCGCGGCCTCGGCCGATCCTTCGCCATCGAGCTGCTGCGACGCGGGGCGAAGGTCTACGCCGCGGCGCGACGCCCCGAACTCATCGACGTGCCCGGGGTCGAGCCGGTCCGGCTCGACATCACCGACGCCGGCCAGGTCGACGCCGCCGTGGCGGCGGCGCCAGACGTCGACATCCTGATCAACAATGCCGCCGACACCGCCGGAGGACATCTGATCACCGGAGACCTCGGTGCGATCAGATCCGTGATGGAGACGAACTACTTCGGCACGCTCGCGCTGATCCGCGCCTTCGCACCCGTCCTCGCCCGCAATGGAGGCGGCGCGATCCTCAACGTACTCTCGGCAGCAGCATGGACGACCGTCGACGGAAACGCCGCCTACGCTGCCTCGAAGTCAGCCGAGTGGGGTCTGACCAACAACGCGCGCATGGAACTCGCTGATCAAGGAACGCTTGTCGCAGCGTTGATTCCAGGTCTCATCGGTACCCAGACGCTCTTCGACTTCGCAGAACGGCAAGGAATCGAGTTCGGTGAGGGCGCTGTCGTCGACCCCGCCGACCTGGTCACCGTGGCTCTCGACGGGCTCGAGGCGGGCGAGGTGGAGATCTTCGACGCGCTCGGCCGCAAGGCCAAGGAACTACTGTCCGGCCCGCCTCTGGCCTTCCCGTTCGAGGTGTGATCACGTCTCCAGGCGCGACTCTTCGAGATCGATGTCGCGCAGGATCCGATTGAAGGCCTCGTTCGAGAGCTTCCCGTCCCGCCGCATCGCCAGCAGCTCGCGACGCTGCGCCTCCAAGACCGACCGCACCATGTCCTGATACGCCCGCGAACGCTCCTCGTACTCGCCGACCTCGTCACCGGCCAGCCTGGCCTCGAAACGCTGGGTGCGGTACTCGTACAGACCCCGCATGCGTTCCGCGGTGTCGGTGCGTGTCCACTCTTCGTCCGCGAGTTGGTCGATGCGATCGATCGCCGCACGCGCAGCCGCCAGACGCGCACGGTCTTCTTCTGCGGTCTCGGGGTCGGCCGTGCCATCCAACCGGTCGATCAGCGCCGGCAGCGTCAACCCCTGCACCACCAGCGTGAAGAAGATGACCGCGAACGTGAGGAACAGGATCAGCTCGCGGTGCGGAAACGGCGACCCGTCCGCTGTCTGCACCGGCACGGCCAACGCCACCGCAAGAGACACCGCACCGCGCATCCCGCTCCACGCCAACACGAGTCGCCACGATGCCGGTGCGCGTCTCCGGCGCTGCTGGGGGCGTCGGTCGAGTACCCGGATCAGATACGGCACCGAGAAGAACCACAGGAAGCGGCTGGCCACCACCGCGGCGATCACCGCGACCGCATAGCCCATCAGCGCCGGGAAGCGGTATTCGTGCAAGCCCGACACGATCGCGTGCAGCTGCAGACCGATCATCGCGAACAGGGTGGCGTTGATCAGGAAATCGACGATGTCCCAGACGAAATAGCCCTGCAGCCGCGGCCGGGCCTCCAGCACCTCGGGGCTGCGGATCGCCATGACGATGCCTGCGGTGACGACTGCCAGCACGGCCGAGGCCCCCGCCGCTTCGGCGGGTAGGAACGCGGCGTAGCCGGTGAGAAGCGAGATCGTGACACTGATCTGCGCGTCGTAGATGCGGGCGCGCACCCACCCCGACAGCCAGCCCACCACCAGCCCGATCGCGATGCCGCCGAGCGCACCCAGCACGAAGCTCAGACCGGCATCGGCGAGCGAGAAGCCACCCGCGACCGTCGCGGCGATCGCGACCCGGAACGCGACGAGCGCGGTGGCGTCGTTGAACAGACCTTCTCCCTCGACGCTGCTGATCAACCTGCGGGGCGCGCCCAGGCGGCGCATGATCGTCGCCGCGGCAACGGGATCTGTCGGCGACACGATCGCACCGAGGACAAAGGCTGCCTCCCAAGGCATGTCGGGAATGACAGCGTGAGCGGCGCATGCGACGACGCCCATCGTGACGACGACCAGGGCGACGGCGCTGAGCGTGAGGCTGCGCAGCCCCGTGCGGAAATCGCCGAAGTTCGCATAGATCGCCGACTTGTAGAGCAGCGGTGGAAGGAACAGCGCGAGCACGAGGTCGGGTTCGAGGCTGATGTCGGGCAGGCCGGGGATGAACCCCGCCAGCGCGCCCCCGATCACCAACGGAATCGGATACGGCACCGAGAGTCGGCACGCGAGCGCACCCAGCGCCGCGACGGCCATCAGCAATGCGGTGATCAGCACCTCGGCATGGTCCACCTCGTCACCCTCACGCCACGGTGCACACCTGTCAATCAGGCGCCGCAGCGGCGGTACACGTAACCGTCATCAGCCGGGGTGACGATGCCATGGTCGCGCAGGATCATCACGGCGGGCCGACCCGGGCTGGTGCAGGCGGCGCTGAAGGCATGCTCGCCGAGCGGCGCGGCCGGAGCGAGCGCCGTGCACCACACTCCGAGCGCCACGGCACACCGGAAAGCATTGCGCCGCAGGCGAAGCGGTTCGTCAGCGCGCCTCGGCGATCGTCGCACTACCGAGCACCTCGTCCCCCTGAGGGTCAGGGCGGTAGAGCACGAGCGTCTGCCCCGGCGCTACCCCGCGCAGCGGGCTACGGAGGTCGACGACGACGGCACCGTCATGGACGTGCGCGACGGCGTCGGCCGTACCGCCGTGAGCGCGCACCTGCACCGTGGCTTCGACCGGACCGTCGGGGGCGACCCCTGAGGTGAAGACCGGCCGCTCTCCGCGCAGCGAATGCACCTCGAGATCGGCGGCGTCACCGACGTAGACGGTGCCCGAGTCCGCGTCGATACCGGTGACATACCGGGGTCGACCGTCCGGACCGGGACCGGGGATGCCGAGCCCCTTGCGTTGCCCGATCGTGAAGCCGTGCACACCGTCGTGTTCGGCCAGCACGGCGCCGGTGGTGTCGACGACCGCTCCCCTGCGCACACCGATCCGCGCGCCGAGGAACGCCCGGGTGTCCCCCGTGGGGATGAAGCAGATGTCGTGGCTGTCCGCCTTGTCGGCGACCGACAGTCCCCGCCGGGCCGCCTCCTCGCGAATCTGCGCCTTGGGGGTGTCGCCGATCGGGAACACTGCATGACGCAACTGCTCGGCGGTGAGCACCGCCAGAACGTAGGACTGGTCCTTGTCATGATCCACGGCCCGGCGCAGCCGACCGTCGGACAGTCGCGCGTAATGGCCGGTGGCCACCGCATCGAAACCGAGCGCCAAGGCGCGAGCGGCCAACGCGGAGAACTTGATTCGCTCGTTGCAGCGAACACACGGGTTGGGGGTCTCGCCGCGCGCGTAGGCCTCCACGAAGTCGTCGATGACGTCTTCTTTGAAGCGATCGGCGAAATCCCAGACGTAGAAGGGGATGTCGAGCACATCGGCGACACGACGGGCGTCGCCGGCGTCTTCCTTCGAGCAGCATCCCCGCGAACCGGTGCGCAGCGTGCCCGGCGCCGACGACAAAGCCAGATGCACGCCCGTCACGTCGTGTCCGGCGTCCACCATGCGCGCCGCCGCCACCGAAGAGTCGACGCCGCCACTCATCGCAACCAGAACCCGCATGGCTACGCCCGTCCCGTCGCGCTCGCCAACGCCGCATGCCGCGCGCGCTCCACGGCCGCGGGCAGCACGGCCAGCACCGCGTCGATGTCGTCGTCGGTGCTGGTGTGTCCCAGCGAGAATCGAAGCGAACCGCGGGCGCTGGCCGGATCGGCCCCCATCGCGGTGAGCACGTGCGACGGTTGCGCCACTCCCGCGGTGCACGCCGACCCGGTGGAACACTCGATTCCCTTGGCGTCCAACAACATCAGCAGCGAATCACCTTCACACCCGCGGAAAGTGAAGTGGGTGTTGCCGGGTAACCGGCCGGCACCCGACGGGCCGTTGAGTTCCACGTCGTCGATGGTCGCGAGCACCTGGTCGATCATGCGGTCTCGCAGGGCACGCACCCGGGCCGCCGTGACATCCATGGTCTCGACGGCGTCGCGCGCTGCAGCGGCCATTCCGGTCACCCCGGCGACGTCCTGCGTGCCCGAGCGCACGTCGCGTTCCTGGCCACCGCCGTGCAGTTGCGGTACGCACGCGGTGTCCCGCCGCAGCAGGAGCGCGCCCGCGCCGGTGGGGCCACCGAACTTGTGCGCGGTCACACTCATCGCCGACAGGCCCGACGCGGCGAAGTCGACCGGGATCTGACCGACCGCCTGCACCGCGTCACTGTGCATCGGGACACCGGCGGCCGCACACACGGCGGCCAGCTCGGCGATCGGCATGATCGTGCCGACCTCGTTGTTGGCCCACATCACCGACACCAGGGCGACATCGCCCGCGTCGCCGATGGCGGCGCGCAGGGCCTCGGCGGTGACCATCCCGCGCCGGTCGACCGGCACCCAGGTCACCTCGGCGCCTTCGTGGTCGACCAGCCATTCGACGGCGTCGAGGACCGCATGGTGTTCGACGGGCGTGGTGACGATCCGGCGGCGGGCGGGGTCGGCGTCACGGCGGGCCCAGTAGATGCCCTTGACGGCGAGGTTGTCGCTTTCGGTACCTCCGGCGGTGAAGATCACCTCCGAGGGGCGCGCGCCCAAGAGGCCCGCCAGGGTCTCGCGGGACTCTTCCAGCCGACGCCGCGCCAGGCGGCCCGATCCGTGCAGTGACGAGGCGTTCCCGACCGAGGCCATCGCAGAGGTCATCGCCTCGATGGCAGCTGGGCGCATCGGGGTGGTGGCAGCGTGGTCGAGATACACCGCGGACGCAGTCACAACGCTCCACAATAGCCGTGACGAGGCCCGCGCCCGCATTCGAGCACTCAGGCCGCCAGCGCGTGACCCTCTCCGCGGGCCTTGATCGCGATCGCGCTGGTCCCCCGCACGGCGGCCTCGCATCGCGCGGCCAGGTCGCGGCGATCCTCTCCCGGCAGCTGCAGTGATTCGACGCGGACGTGCACGACGGTGCGTTGCGCCGTGACGAGTCTGCGGATCGAGGTGAGCAGGCTGTCGTCACCGATGTAGGCCGCCGCGGTGGACGCCCGTCCGTCGCGGTGGTGATAGCTCAGCCGCAGCGGTTGCACCGGACGGCCGGCGTCGATCGCGGCCTGGAACATCGCAGGGCGAAACGGCCCGTAACCCAGGCCGCACCACGTCGTGCCTTCGGGGAACGCCACCACGGTGCGGCCGGCGCGTAGCCGCTCGGCGACCGCGTGCACCACCTCCGGCAACCGGCGGAGGTTGTCCCGTTCGATCGGGATGACCTTCATCAGCCGGGCCAGCGCCCCGAGCCCGGGCCATCCGATCATCTCTGCCTTGGCGACGAAGGCGCCCGGCATGACGGCGCCGATCGCGAAGATGTCGACCCACGAGACGTGCCCGCTGACGACGAGCACGCCGGGCACGTTGCGAATCGGCCCGCCGGACACCGTGATCCGAATCCCCAGGCAGCGCAGCACGATTCGGCAGTATCGGCGCTGCAGATGCGATCGGCCTGGCAGCGGAACGGCCAGCACCGGCAGCGTCGGGAGCAGTACCACGGTCAGCGCCGCGCGCAACGTCACGCGGAAAGCGGTGGCGGCGCGCCGGCTCGACGTGGCGGTGCCCGCCGAGATGCAGGCCGGGCCGCACGAGGCGGCGGGCAACCAGGCGTGCGGGCGGGCGCTCACGATGCGCCCACCGTCGAGGTCGCCGCGCCCGCCGAGCGCAATCTCGTCAGATAGCGGATGTCGGCCCTGCGCTTGTCGAGCAGCGCCGGGAAGTCGCCGACGCCGAAGTCCGGATCGTGGGCGGGTTCGCCGCAGACCTGGGCGCCGAGGCGCAGGTATCCGCGCATCAACGGCGGTACCGACACCCGGGCGGGCGGGGCGATGTCGTCCAGGTTGCGGCCGTCGACCAGCACCGGCCGGTACGGGCGGACGGTGAGGTCGCGCGGCGCGCGGTGGCGGCGCATCACGAAGTCGCGGACGCCGCGCAGGTGGGTGCCGGCGGGTTCGACACCGGCCGGGTCGGCGACGGGCACCGAGACGCACCCGGTCACGTAGTCGTAGCCGCTGTGGTCGAGGTAGGCCAGGATGCCCGACCACATCATCAGGACGACGGCACCGTTGCGGTGCCCGTCGCGCACCACGGCCCGACCCATCTCGACCAGCGACGGCCGCAGCGCGTCGAGGGCCGAGACGTCGAACTCGGTTGCGGTGTAGAGGCCGCCGGCGGCGATCGCACCCGGCGGCGGCAGCATGCGATAGCAGCCGACCAGCTCGCCGGTGCGGTCCTCGCGGACCAGCAAGTGGTCGCAGTATTCGTCGAATCGGTCTCTGTCCAGACCACTCGAGTCCCGGCCACTGCCGCCGTCGGCGAGGGTGAATCCGGGCTCAGAGGTGAACACGTCGTAGCGCAGCCGCTGGGCCGCCTCGATCGAGGCGTCGTCTCGGCACAGCAGGAGCGAGTAGCGGGGCGCCGTACCGGCCGGCATGTGTGTGTCGTGGACGTCCTGGGCGGAGATGAGTACAGAAGCAGTGCTCATGGTCAGCACGGTCGCGCAGGCGATCGGCGCGACGGCAAGCGGTGCGTGACGTGTTCATGAGCGGTGGGTGACGGTTCGGGTGCGCCCCCGGACGTTCGAGGCTCGAGACAGCGAGCGGCCCCCGTCCGCAAGGACGGGGGCCGCTCGGTGTGCCTGGAGGTGATCAGCCCTTGCGAGCCTTGATGGCCTCGGTCAGCTGCGGGGTGACCTTGAACAGGTCACCGACGATGCCGAGATCGGCGATCTCGAAGATCGGCGCCTCTTCGTCCTTGTTCACCGCGACGATCGTCTTCGACGTCTGCATGCCGGCGCGGTGCTGGATGGCGCCGGAGATTCCGAGCGCGATGTAGAGCTGCGGCGAGACCGTCTTACCGGTCTGGCCCACCTGGAACTGGCCCGGGTAGTAGCCGCTGTCGACGGCCGCACGCGACGCGCCGACGGCGCCGCCGAGCGAGTCGGCGAGCTCTTCGACGACCTTGAAGTTCTCTTCGCTGCCGACACCACGGCCGCCCGAGACGACCACGGTCGCCTCGGTGAGCTCCGGACGGTCACCCTGGACAGCGGGCTCACGCTTGGTGATCTTGGTCGCGTTCTCCGCGGGTGCGGGCACCTCGACGGAGACGACCTCGCCGGCACCGTCGGACGGCGCGGCCTCGATCGAGCCCGGACGCACGGTGATCACCGGGGTGTCACCGACAGCCTCGGCCTCGACGGTGTACGCCCCACCGAAGATGGAGTGGATGCCGACGCCACCCTCGCGGACCTCGACGACGTCGCTGAGGATGCCCGCGCCGATACGCGCGGCCAGCCGTCCGGCGATCTCCTTGCCGTCGGCGCTGGAGGCGAGGATGACCGCCGCAGGCGATGCGGACTCGGCCAGCGAGGCGAGCACGTCGACGTACGGGGTGATCAGGTAGTTCTCGGCGTCGTCCGATTCGGCGACGTAGATCTTCGCGGCGCCGGCCGATTTCAGTCCGTCGACGAGCCCGTCGGCGGTGCCGGGCTTGCCCACCACGACCGCGGCGGGCTCACCCAGGGTGCGGGCGGCGGTGATCAGTTCGGAGGTGACCTTCTTCAGCGCACCTTCAGCGTGCTCCACGAGCACAAGTACTTCAGCCATGAGATTCGTTGCCTCTGAGTCTTTCGGTGATGGAAGGGGGAGTTTTTCGGGGTCGGCCGGGGGTCTGCCTAGACGATTTTTTGAGCGACCAGGTACTCGGCGATCTTGGTGCCGCCCTCGCCCTCGTCGGTGACCTTCTCGCCCGCGGTCTTGGGCGGCTTGGGCGTCGACGACAGCACCTTGGACCCGGCGTTGGCGACGCCGACCTCGTCGGACTCCACGCCGATCTCGGCGAGGGTCAGCTTCGTCACTTCCTTCTTCTTGGCGGCCATGATGCCCTTGAAGGACGGGAAGCGGGGTTCGTTGATCTTCTCGTTGACGCTGACCACGGCGGGCAGGGTCGCCTCGAGGGTGAACACGCCGTCGTCGGTCTCGCGCTCGCCGGTGACCTTGCCACCTTCGACCGTGAGCTTGCGCACGTGGGTGAGCTGCGGCAGGCCGAGGTACTCGGCGATGATCGCCGGGACGGCGCCACCGGTTCCGTCGGTGGCCTCGTTACCGGCGATGACCAGCTCGGTGCCTTCGATGGTGCCCAGCGCGCGGGCCAGCGCCCAGCCGGTCTGCACCATGTCCGAACCGTGCAGGCCCTCGTCGACGAGGTGCACCGCCTTGTCGGCACCCATGGACAGCGCCTTGCGGATCGCCTCGGTGGCACGCTCGGGACCGGCGGTGAGCACCGTCACCGTGCTGTCGCCGCCTTCGCGCTCCTTGATCAGGAGCGCTTCCTCGACAGCGCGCTCGTTGATCTCATCGAGCACCGCATCGGCGGCCTCACGATCCAGCGTGTAGTCACCGTCGGAGAGCTTGCGCTCCGACCATGTGTCGGGAACCTGCTTGATCAGAACCACGATGTTCGTCATGAGTTCGTCCTTCTCGAAGGGGCCGGTGACCGGCCCGCCTTATCACGTTTGGAGCTCTCACCCCCATGTTACCAGTGGGTAACTTAAGGCGGTTCGCAAAAACACCATAGCTGGTCGAAGTACGCGGTCTCGCCCGCCCGGGTGCGACGAACTATTCGTCATCGCTCGGTTACGGGTTAGCCTGCCTTCCGATGAGCACACACGTGACCACCTCCGAGGTGGGTGAGCCGCCGGCCGATGCGCCGATGGCGATGACCGGCGAGCGAACCGTGCCCGACGTCGCCGAGGAGAATTACTGGTTCCGCCGCCACGAGATCGTCTACCGCGACCTGGTCGCCCGGCTGGCCGAGCGCTTCGCCGACGCCGATGTGCTGGAGGCCGGATGTGGCGAAGGTTACGGCGCCGACCTGATCGCAGGCGTCGCGCGCCGCGTGATCGGTCTGGACTACGACGAGTACGCCGTCGCCCATGTGCGGGCCCGCTACCCCAGGGTCGACATGCGCCACGGCAACCTCGCCGAACTGCCGCTGCCCGACGAGTCGGTGGACATCGTCGTCAACTTCCAGGTGATCGAGCACTTGTGGGACCAGGGCCAGTTCGTCGCCGAGTGCCGACGGGTGCTGCGCCCGGGCGGCCTGCTGCTGATGTCGACGCCCAACCGCATCACCTTCACCCCCGGCAGCGACACCCCGGTCAACCCGTTCCACACCCGCGAGCTCAATGCCGCGGAGCTGACCGAGCTGCTGACCGACGCGGGCCTTCACCTCGACGGTCTGTACGGCGTCTACCACGGCGCCCGCCTGCGTGAGCTGGACGCCCGACACGGCGGATCGATCATCGACGCACAGATCACCCGCGCACTGTCCGATGCGCCGTGGCCGGCCGATCTGCTCACCGACATCGCCTCGATCACGATCGAGGACTTCGACATCGATCGCGACACCGATCGGAACATCGATGAGAGCCTCGATCTGGTCGCGATCGCGGTACGGCCGTGACATCGGGGCAGCCGAGCGCCGAGCCGGTGCCGGGACTGTTCACCTTCGTCCTGCACACCCACCTCCCCTGGCTGGCCCACCACGGCAGATGGCCGGTGGGTGAGGAATGGCTCTACCAATCGTGGTCGGCGGCCTACCTGCCGCTGGTCCGGGTGCTGCGCACGCTGGCCGCGGAGAACCGACGGCATCTGCTCACCCTCGGCGTCACGCCCGTGGTGGCCGCCCAGCTCGACGATCCGTATTGCCTGCAGGGCATGCACCACTGGGTGGCGAACTGGCGGCTACGCGCCCGTGAAGCCGCGACGATACGCACCCCGACCGGTCCGTCTCCTGCTTCTGCGCCAGAAGCGTTGCGCCGCTTCGGCTCCCGCGAACTGGCAGAGGCCGACCGGGAGCTCGCCGAGTTCGAGACGCTGTGGCGCCACGGCGGCAGCCCAGTGCTGCGCGAGCTGATCGACGGTGACGTCATCGAGCTGCTGGGCGGCCCGCTGGCCCACCCGTTCCAGCCCCTGCTCACCCCGCGACTGCGCGAATTCGCGTTGCGCGAGGGCCTCGCCGACGCCGGCCAACGCTTCGCCCACCAACCGGCAGGCATCTGGGCGCCGGAGTGCGCCTACGCCCCGGGCATGGAGATCGACTACGCCGCAGCCGGCGTCGGCCACTTCATGGTCGACGGGCCGTCCCTGCACGGTGACACCGCCCTGGGCCGGCCGGTCGCCGACTCGCCGGTCGTGGCGTTCGGCCGCGACCTGACCGTGAGTTACCGCGTGTGGTCGCCGCGCTCGGGATACCCCGGCCACGCCGCCTACCGCGACTTCCACACCTACGACCACGCGACCGGGCTCAAACCCGCCCGGGTCACCGGGCGCAATGTGCCCTCCGACGAGAAGGCGCCCTACGATCCCGAGCGTGCCGCGGCCGCCGTCGACGCCCACGTCGCCGACTTCGTCGCGACGGTGCGGGAGCGCCTCCTCAGTGAGAGCGCGCGCATCGGCAGGCCCGCTCACGTCATCGCGGCGTTCGACACCGAACTCTTCGGACACTGGTGGTACGAGGGGCCGCAGTGGCTCGCGCAGGTCCTGCGCGCGCTGCCGGAGGCCGGTGTCCAGGTCGGCACCCTGGCCGACGCACTGGCCGCCGGTTACGTCGGCCAACCGGTCGAATTACCGCCCAGCTCATGGGGATCCGGTAAGGACTGGCAGGTGTGGTCGGGAGAGCAGGTGGCCGACCTCGTGCGGCTCAACACCGAGGTCGTCGACACCGCGCTCAGCACCGTGGACAAGTCCCTGGCGCATTCGGCGGCCCTCGGCTCACCGGGCCCGCGGCTGCTGGTCGCCGATCAGATCCTGCGGGAGACCCTGCTGACGGTGTCCAGTGACTGGCCGTTCATGGTCAGCAAGGACTCGGCCGCCGACTACGCCCGCTACCGCGCGCACCTGCACGCCCACGCGACCCGCGAGATCTCCGACGCGCTCGCCTCGGGCCGCACCGAGCACGCCGAACGTCTTGCCGCCGGCTGGAATCGCGCCGACGGTCTGTTCGGTGCGCTGGACGCCCGCCGACTCCCGAGCCCGTGACGATGAAGATCCTTCTGGTGTCGTGGGAGTACCCGCCGGTGGTGATCGGCGGGCTCGGCCGACACGTGCATCACCTTGCCACCGAACTCGTCGCCGCCGGCCACGACGTCGTCGTGCTCAGCCGCAGGCCGACCGGCACCGACCCCGCCAGCCATCCGACCACCGACGAGATCAGCGACGGCGTGCGTGTGATCGCCGCCGCCGAAGATCCCCACGAATTCGCCTTCGGCATGGACATGATGGCCTGGACCCTGGCGATGGGCCATGCGGTGGTGCGCGCCGGCCTCACCCTCGGCGACTGGCGGCCCGACGTCGTGCACGCCCACGACTGGCTGGTCGCCCACCCTGCCGTCGCGCTGGCGCAGTTCTTCGACGCGCCGCTGGTGTCCACCATTCACGCCACCGAGGCCGGCCGGCACTCCGGCTGGGTGAGCGGTGCGATCAGCCGCCAGGTGCACGCGCTGGAATCCTGGCTGGTGCACGAATCCGATTCGCTCATCACGTGTTCGGCGTCCATGCGGGACGAGATCAGCTCACTGTTCGGCCCCGGCCTGCCCGAGATCGCCGTGATCCGCAACGGAATCGACACCGAGGGTTGGCCTTTCGCCATGCGCCGGCCACGGACCGGCCCCGCCGAGCTGCTCTACTTCGGCCGGCTCGAATACGAGAAGGGGGTCCACGACGCGATCGCGGCCCTCCCCCGCATCCGGCGCACCCACCCCGGCACCACGCTGACGATAGCCGGCGACGGCACGCAGCTGGCGTTCCTGACCGAGCAGGCCCGTCGGCACCGCGTGCTCAAGGCCGTCGACTTCGTCGGCCTGGTCGACCACGAACAGCTCCTGGCGCTGCTGCACCGTGCCGACGTCGCGGTGCTGCCGTCGCGCTACGAGCCTTTCGGCATCGTCGCGCTGGAGGCCGCGGCGGCCGGCGCACCCCTGGTGGTGTCCGACGCGGGCGGTCTCGGCGAAGCCGTCGGCCACGGCACCACCGGTCACACGTTCCCGCCGGGCGATGTGGCCGCGTTGGCGGCCGCCGTACGCACCGTGCTCGATGCCCCCGACGCCGCCCAGCAAGCCGCCACGGCCGCGCGTGAGCGACTCACCTCCGACTTCGCGTGGGCAACGGTGGCCGCCGAGACCGCGCAGGTGTATCTCGGCGCCAAGCGCGGCGAACGCCGCCCCCAACCGCGCCGACCGATCGCCGAACTGGCGCTGCCCGAGCGGCACCGCGAGGGTTAGCGGGAGGCCTTTTTCCGTTCGATGTCGGCCAGCGCTGCCGCCAGTTCGGCGCGCTGGGCCACTGAGGTCTCCCACGAGGTCTTGCGGTTCTTGACCACCTTGGCGGGCGCCCCCACCGCGATCGAGAAGTCCGGGATGTCGCCGCGGACCACCGCGTGCGAGCCGAGCACGCAGCCGCGCCCGATCGTGGTGTTGCGCAGCACGCTGACCTTGACCCCGACCCACGTATCGGGGCCGATGCGCACCGGGCCCTTGACGATGCCCTGGTCTTTGATCGGCAGCTCGATGTTGTCCATCCGGTGGTCGAAGTCGCAGATGTAGCACCAGTCGGCCATCAGCACCGAATCGCCGAGCTCGATGTCGAGGTAGGTGTTGATCACGTTGTCGCGGCCGAGCACCACCTTGTCGCCGATCCGCAGCGAACCCTCATGGCAGCGGATGGTGTTCTTGTCGCCGATGTGCACCCACCGGCCGATCTCCATCTGCGAGAGCTCCGGGGTGGCCTGGATCTCGACGCCCTTACCGAGGAACACCATGCCGCGGGTGATGATGTGTGGATTGGCGAGCTTGAACTTCAGCAGACGCCAGTACCGCACCAGGTACCACGGCGTGTAGGCGCGGTTGGCGAGAACCCATCTCAACGACGCCACCGTGAGGAAGTTCGCCTGGCGAGGATCCCGCAGCCGCGATCCACGCCAGCGCTTGTGCAGCGGCGCGCCCCACATCGTCGTCATGGCCGGAAAGCCTACGCGAGCGTGGAACCCCGAACGGTTACCCTCACGGGGGCTGACGTCCACCGCGACAAGAAGGGAACCCGTGCTCCGGCGAATCATCGTGCTGGCCAGCGCCGTGCTCGTCGCCGTAGCCGCCTCGTCATGCGGGACGACCGATTCCTGGGTCGATGCCCGCGCAGCCTCCGGCTGGGCCGCCCAGTACGCCGACGCCGCCAACCGGAGTTCTGTCGCACGAGCCGGCGCCGACACGTTGCGCCTGGAGTGGGTGCGCTCGGTCAGAGGTGAACTCGCCGCACAGGTCGCGCTGGGTTCGGGCAACTACCTCGCCGTCAACGCCCAGACCGCCGGCGGCTGCTCGCTGATGGTCTGGGAGACCAACAACCGGGCGCGTCAACGGTGGTGCACGCGCCTCTGGCAGGGCGGCGGCCTCTCCAGTCCACTGTTCGACGGCTTCGACAATCTCTATGTCGGCCAGCCCGGCGCGGTGCTGTCGTTCCCGCCGACGCAGTGGATCCGCTGGCGCCAGCCGGTGATCGGTATGCCGACCACGATGCGCTTCCTGGACCCCGGTCACCTGCTGGTGGTCACCCACCTCGGCCAGGTGCTGGTCTTCGACGCGCACCGGGGCACAGTGGCGGGCACGTCTGTGGACCTCGTGGCGGGCCTGGATCCGCGCGACTCGGAACGTGGTCTGCAGGACTGCCGGCTCGGCGGGCCGGAGTGTCCCGTAGCTGCCGCGCCGGCCTACTCCGAGTCCTCCGGCGTCATCGTGGTGACGTTGTGGCCACCCAGCGCCGGGGAACCCGAACTGGTCGGTCTGCGCTACCGGCCGGGACAGACCCCGCTGATCACCCAGGAGTGGACTAGCGACGCCGTCGGCCGCGGTCCGCTGGGCAGCCCGGTCTTCTCCCCGGACGGCAACACCATCTACGTCAACGGCCGCGACGAGCGGCTGTGGGCGATCAACGCCGAGGACGGTTCGGTGAAGTGGTCACAGCCGCTGGACTACCTGGCGCAGACCCCGCCCTCGGTGACGCCCGAGGGGATGATCGTCGCCGGTGGCGGCCCGGGTGCCACGCTGACCGCGATCCGCGACACCGGAGACGGGCCGGAACGGCTGTGGCGCCGCGACGACACGGCGCCGCTGACGACGAGCAGCATCGCGGGCGTCGGATACACCGTGGCCCCTGACGGCGACGGCATGGCTCTGACGGTGTTCGACCTGGGCGACGGGCACACCGTGCACAGCTACCGCCTGCCCAACGCGACGGGCTGGCCGGTCGGGGTGTCCGTCGGTCACGATCGCCGCGTGGTGACCGCGACGAGCGACGGCCGGGTCTACGGTTTCGCGCCGGCTTGACCTGTCAGGCCATCATCGCGGCGACGGCCGAGCGAGGCACCGTGGCCTGCAGCGCGCCGCCGGCGCCGGCCATGATCTCGCCCTGGCCGAAGAAGAAGATGATCGAGTCGTCCGTCACGGCGAACTCCGAGTACTTGGCCGGATCGAGGCCGTCGGACGGGGTGATCGGGGAATCGAGGCCCAGTTGACGGGAGATCTCGGACTGCACGATCGGGAAGATGACGTCCAGGGGCCGGGTGTCGGGCTTGAACAGCGACGCGAAGGTGATCGGAGCCTTCTTGGCGACGTCCCAGTTGAACGACTTGTACCAGGTCTGCGGGTGGGCGCCGCCGACGTTCTCGTACACCTCGAACACGACGCTGCGGGTGCCGCCGTCGTCGGGGCCGCTGCGATACCCCGCGCCCTTGCCGTCGAGAACGTACGGCAGGTTCCACGAACCCGGCATCTCGGCGACGTTGACGAAGCCGTCCCGGGTCTGGGTCAGGTAGCCGATGAGGGCCCGCTGGTCGGGATAGTCGGCCGGAAACGTGAAGTCGACGGTGTAAGTGGGGTTGTCCATGTGCACGGTGCACACCTGCTGCGCATCGACCGTCCCGCCCAGATCGGCGCACGCCGGTTCGGCCGCGGCGGCCGGGATAGCGACGGAGCCGGCGAACACACCGGCGGCCAGAAGGGCGGCCAGAAGGGCGGCGGCGATCACGCGCATCGTCAACAGCATCCTCATCGTCGGCGCCGTAGTCGCTCGGGGGCGCGGGGTGGACTTCGGTGGTGGGAACAGTGGTGGAAGTGCGTTCACCGCCAGGGTACGTGAGGGTTCACCGTGACGGACGGCATATGAATGCCGTTGCCCTGCTTGAGGCTCCGGAACCGAGACGGGTGATGACGACCGATGCCCGCTCCGCGCCGCGCAGCCGCATGCGTTTGCGCAGAGCGTCGGGATCGACGTCCACACCGCGGACCAGGAATTCGACCGCGCCCACTGCGCGCGCCGAAAGCGCCTGGCGCAGGTGGCGTTCGCTGTAGGCGAGTTGCTCGAGCACCTCGAATCCGCGCACGCCGTCGGGCAGCCCGTCCCCGGACAGGTAGGCGATGTCGGGATCGATCTGCCAGAGCCCGTGCCGCGCCGCGTAGTGGCGCACCAGGCCTGCGCGCACGACCGCCCCGTCGGGGTCGACCAGCCAGCGGCCTGCCGGCGCGACGCCGCAGTCGTCGGGGTCGGTGTCGACGACCTGCTCCCCGGTGTCGAGGACCGTCGCGCGTCGGCGCACCCGGTCTCTCGTCAAGCCCGGGGACCACAGGCACGCCTCCCGCACGCTCCCGGCGAGTGAGGTCACCTCGATCTCCCCGGTGAAACCCATCTCCTCGACGACGTCGAAATCGATTCCCGGAGCGCACTTCACCGCGTGATCACGGTCGGCCAGTGCTTCGAGCAGATCATCGAGGGGCGGCTGGTAGGCGCGGGGGTCGAAGCGGCGCGACGATCCGGTTCGCCGCGCGGGGTCGGCGAGGATGACCGCATCCCTACTGACGGGGTGCAGCACGTCGGCGCGGCAGAGCGGCACCCGGGCGCCGACGTTGTGGCGCGCCATCGCCAGCCGGACCGGATCGAGATCACTGCCCATCACCGATGCTGCCGAATCCGCAAGCGCCACAAGCTCGGAACCGATCGAACAGGTGGCGTCGTGCACGGCTGCGCCGACGAGCCGTCGCGCGCGATGAGCGGCGACCGGCGCCGCGGTGGCCTGCTGCAGCGCCTCGTCGGTGAACAGCCACTGCGCCGCGCCGTCGAATTTGGCGGCGGCCTTGCGCCGCAGACGCACGGTCTCCACCAGCACCGCGGCACGCTCGCCGAATTGCTTTCGCGCCGTTGCCACATCGGTGACCAAGGTGGTGGCGGTCAGGTCCAGCAGGTCGACCTCGGCGAGCGCCTGCCGACCGGATTCGGTGCGCAGGAAGCGAACATCGTCGAGTCCGAACGCTACGACGATGCGCCGCCCGGCTTGACCCCCGTGATCATCACGTTGTAGAACCAGCCCTTGGGCACGACCCGGCGCCACACGGTGGAGTCCACCCACGACAACGTCGTCCAGCTGGAGAACGCGAATTTGGCCCAGCCCCAGCCGAGGCGTCCGGGAGGCACTGCCGCCTCGAACGTCCGGACCGGCCAGCCGAGCATCGCCGCAGTGAATTCCTCACTGGCCGTGCGCACCTCGACGGCGCCGGCGCCGGTCGCCATGCGCTCGAGGTCGCTCGGGTCGAAGGTGTGCAGATCGACGACCGCCTCGAGTGCTGCAGCCCGTGAGGACTCGTCGAGCTCGGCCTGCGGGCGACGCCAGCCCGAGAGCATCGGCAGCTTCGTGACGTTGGTGGCGATCCGCCAGGTCAACGTCGACAGTTCGCGGGCGTAGCGGTTGCCCACAGTGGTCGGCTCCCCCGCGAACACGAAGCGGCCGCCCGGCTTGAGCACGCGCACGACCTCGCGCAGCGACAGCTCGACGTCGGGGATGTGGTGCAGCACCGCGTGCCCGACCACCAGGTCGAATGTGTCGTCCGGGTAGGGGATCCCCTCGGCGTCGGCGACGCGGCCGTCGATGTCCAGCCCGAGAGACTGGCCGTTGCGGGTGGCCACCTTCACCATGCCCGGGGACAGGTCGGTCACCGACCCGCGCCGGGCGACCCCGGCCTGGATCAGGTTGAGCAGGAAGAACCCGGTCCCGCAGCCCAGCTCCAGCGCGCGGTCGTAGGGCAGCTGCCGCTGTACTTCCTCGGGCACCGCGGCGTCGAAGCGGCCACGGGCGTAGTCGACGCAGCGCTGGTCGTAGGAGATCGACCACTTCTCGTCGTAGGTCTCGGCTTCCCAGTCGTGGTAGAGCACCTGGGCGAGCTTGGTGTCGTGCATCGCGGCGTCGACCTGCTCCTTGGTCGCGTGCGGCGTCGGAGCCGGGTCGGCGACATCAGGGTTCGGAGCCGGGTCGGCGACATCAGACTGGGCGCCGGGTTCCTTCGTTGTCGTCATGCAGGGCAGCCTAACGCTCTGAGGCGGAGGCCGGTCATGGCCGGTCGAAGGCGGCCTTGGCCGCAGCCAGCGCATCGGGCGGGTAGTCGAGGAAGCGGCGCGCCCTCGACAGGGCGGCGTCGTACACGCCGTCCGGTGACACCAGCTCGTCGACAAGGCCGAGCTCGAGCGCTTCCCGCGCGTCCACGAAACGACCGGTGAACACCAGGTCGCGGGCCTTGCTGGGACCGACCGCCGCGGTGAGGCGCGCTGCACCACCGGCGGCGGGAACCATCCCTGCCAGGATCTCCGTCGCTCCGAACTTCGCATTGTCACCACTGACCCGCCAGTCGGCGGCCAGTGCGAGGGCCAGCCCTGCACCGAGGGCGTAGCCGGTGACAGCGGCGATCGTCGGGCGCGGCATCCGGGCGAGCGCCTCGACCGCTGTCTCGCACAGTTGCGCCGCGACCGCGGCCTCCTCGCCGGTGAGGGTCTGCAGCTCGGGCATGTCTTCGCCGGCGGAAAAGATCTCATGGCCACCGAAGACGATGATGGCGGCGAGATCGGACCGCTCCCCCAGCTCGTTGGCGGCGTCGGCGAGCTCCCTGTAGACCTGGCGGGTCAGCGCATTGGTCGGCGGACGCGAGAGCAGTAGCGTCGCGATCCGGGGCTCGTCGTGGGCCTGATCGCTGCCGGTGTGGACACTGACGAACTCCCTCACGGTTGCGGAGCGGCGTCGGTGTGGCCCTGGGGGGCGCGGCGGTTGCGGGCGGCGTTGTAGCGGTCGCTGTTGAAGAACTCGATCTCCCAGTTTCCGCCCGGCTTCGCTGCCAGCGTCGGCTCGATCGCGGTGATCTGCCGCTCGACGGCGAGAACCTCGGCCACGCTACGGCCGGCCAGCGCATCGAGCTGCGTCCACGTCGGCGGGAGCAGGAAGCTGCGCCCCTCCGCGAAATCGTCGAGGGCGGCCTCCGGAGTCACCCAGCCCGCCTCGTCGGTTTCGGTGTTGTCGCCGTCAGCGCGCTGCCCCGCAGGAAGCGCGCCGACGAAGAAGTAGGTGTCGTAGCGGCGGGTGCGCTCTTCCTTCGGCGTGACCCAGTTCGCCCACGGCCGCAGCAGATCAGAGCGCAGCACCAGATTCTCGGCACGCAGGAACTCGCCGAACGACAGCTGCTTGCTCTCCAGCGCGGCCCGCTGTTCGCGATACACCGAGGCGTCGTCGACGAGCAGGTCGGGATCGTCGGCCGACCCCGCGAACAGCACCCCGGATTCTTCGAACGTCTCCCGTGCGGCAGCGCACACGAGCGCCTCGGCGAGCTCGCTGTCGACGCCGAAGCGCTGCGCCCACCAGCTCGGGTGAGGTCCGTGCCAGGCGATGTCGGCGTTGCGATCGCGGTCGTCGACCCCGCCGCCGGGAAACACCATGACCCCGGCGACGAACTCCATCGCCGCGTGCCGGCGCATCAGGAAGACTTCAATGCCGCCTGCGATGCCTTGGCGCGTGTCCCGCACCAGCATCACGGTCGCGGCAGGCCGCGGGACCAGCGGATCGTCGGAATTCGTCGACGAAGCCATCAACGCCTCCTGTGCGCGGCTCGGCTGCGCGTGCGGCGCGCGAAGTAACGGCCGTCGATCAGGTCCAGCGCGATCGACTGACCGAACGCGGTGGACAGATTGTCGGCGGTCAGGACGTCGGTCAGCAGGCCGGCATCGACGACCGCACCCTCGGACAGGATCAGGCAGTGGGAGAAACCGGGTGGGATCTCCTCGACATGGTGGGTGACCAGCACCATCGCGGGCGCGTCCGGGTCCAGTGCGAGGTCGCTGAGGCGGGCCACGAGTTCCTCGCGGCCGCCGAGATCCAGGCCGGCGGCCGGCTCGTCGAGCAGCAGGAGCTCAGGATCGGTCATCAGCGCGCGGGCGATCAGCACCCGTTTGCGCTCACCCTCCGACAGCGTGCCGTACGTCCGGTCGGCCAGGTGCTCGCCGCCGACGCTTTCGAGCATGTCGAGCGCCTGGGCGTAGTCGAGGTCGTCGTATTTCTCGCGCCACCGGCCGAGCACCGCGTAGCCCGCCGACACCACGAGGTCGCGCACGATCTCGTCGTCGGGCACCCGCTGGGCGAGGGAAGCACTACTCAGCCCGATCCGGGCCCGCAGCTCCGACATGTCCACTCGCCCGAGTCGCTCACCGAGGATGTGGGCGGTGCCTGACGACGGGTGTTCCATCGCCGCGGCGATGCGCAGCAGCGACGTCTTCCCGGCCCCGTTCGGACCGACGATCACCCACCGCTCGTCGAGCTCCACCGACCAGGTGACGGGTCCGACGAGAACCCGCCCGTTGCGCCGCAACGTGACCTTCGTGAAGTCGATGAGCAGGTCTTGATCGGCTGCTGGTTCTTCATCACGGGGGTCGGCAGGCACCCGCTCATCGTAGTCAGCTCGCCGTGCACTGCCCGCGCGCCTCGGCGAGCGGGCCCGCATCGGCGGCGGTGACCGGTCGGCGAACCTGCGCCCATCCACTCGCGGCGAGGAGCCGCTGCGGGGTGAGGCGGACGAACAGTTGCACCAGCGGTCCGATGCCGAAGGCATAGGCCAGAGTTCCGACGCCGACGGTGCCGCCGAGAAGCCAGCCGAGCGCCAGCACGGTGACCTCGATCGTGGTGCGGACCAGGCGCACCGATCGGCCGGTGGCGCCCACCAGTCCCGTCATCAAGCCGTCCCGTGGGCCGGGTCCGAGCCCAGCCCCGATGTAGAGCACCGTGCTCACAGCGTTGAAGACCACCGCCCCCACCATCAGCGCAACCCGCGCCGGGAGGGACTGCGGCGCCGTGATGAAGGACAGTGCGACGTCGACGGTCACGGCGATGACGACGACGTTGGCGACGGTGCCGATACCGGGCCGGTTGCGCAGCGGGATCCAGGCGAGCAGCACCGCCACCCCGACCACCGCCGACGCGGTGCCGATCGTCATGCCGGTACGTAGAGCCAGTCCCTGATGGAAGACGTCCCAGGGGTCCAGTCCGAGACCGGCGCGCACCATCATCGCCATGGAGGTGCCGTAGCCGGTGAGCCCGGCGAGCAACACGGCACCCCGCACGGCTCCCCTGCCGACTGCGGCCTTCACGAGTGGTCGGGGAAGTGCATGCGTATCGCGTCCAGTTCGGTGCGCATGCGGCGGGCGTCGGAGTCCCGCTCGTCGAGCGTCCCCCCGATCGACGGTAGGTAGTACAGATCAGCCAGCCTGAGGGCCAGTCGAGATATCCAGTGAGTCATGCCGCCATCTTCTGGCCCGACTGGCTTGCTTATCAATAGCCAGTTGGGCAATACTGGCCTCAATGACCGCTTCCATGACTGCCAGATCCCTCGATGTGGACCTTCTGTGCCGCGAACTGGGTAACTGGCGCACGTCCAGTCGCGCCGGACCGGCCTATCACGGCCTGTCCGACGCCATCCGGTTGTTGATCGTGGACGGCCGCATCCCGATCGGGGCGCGGCTGCCCAGCGAGCGCGCACTGGCCGAAGCGCTGCATGTCTCCCGGACCACCGTGACCGCCGCGTACACCCAGCTCCGCGAGGACGGCTACCTCAACGCCAGGCAGGGAGCGCGCAGCACGACAGCGCTGCCTGTCGCGCCGGCAGCGCCCTCGCTGACCATCCCGACCGCCAACTTGGCCGCCGCAACACTCTCCGCCCCCGCCGCGCTGGTGTCGCAGGCCTACTCCGAGGCGGCCGACCTGATCACCCCCTATCTGCGCGATATTGGCATCGAACTGCGCGGCGTGCCGGCCCTACGCGAGGCGATCGCCGAAAGATATTGCGCCAGAGGACTTCCCACCGATCCTGACGAGATCATGGTGACCACCGGTGCGCTGCATGCGATCGGGCTGATCCTGGCCACCTACACCCAACCCGACGATCGGGTGCTCGTCGAACAGCCCACCTACCACGGCGGACTCGCGGCGATGGCCACCCGCGGTGTGCGGCCGGTGCCCGTCGCGATGACCTCCACCGGCTGGGAGCTCGACGCCGTGGACGCGGCCATCCGGCAGTTGATGCCGAGCCTGGCATACCTGATTCCCGACAACCACAACCCGACCGGATTGACGCTGCCGCCGGCAGGGCGGCGCCGCCTCGCGCAGATCATCGCCGATACGCGCACCCGCACGATCATCGACGAGACCATCACCGACATGTGGCTCGACGAGCAGGTGCCGCCGCCGTTCGCGGCGTCGATGACGACGGGCAGAGAACTCGTGCTCACAGTCGGCTCGATGTCGAAGTCGTTCTGGGGCGGGCTGCGAATCGGCTGGATCCGCGCCGAGCGCACCACCTTGGCGACGGTCGCGGCGCTGCGTCCCGCGATCGACATGGGCACCCCGGTGTTCGAACAGCTGGCTGCGGCAAGGCTTTTGGCAGTCGAGAACGAGGTGCTCCCGGAACGGCGGGAGATCCTGCGGGCCCGGCGCGCGCTGCTGCTCGACCTGCTGAGCGAGCATCTGCCTGACTGGCGGCCCGCGCCCGGAACGGGTGGGATGTCGGTGTGGGTGCGGTTGCCGGCGCCGATGAGTTCGGCGTTGTCGGCGGCTGCGTCGCGGATGGGTCTGGAGATCCCTCCCGGCCCCCGCTTCGGCGTGGACGGCACGCTCGAGCGGTTCATCCGCGTGCCCTTCACGTTGCCCGACGATCAGCTCACCGAATCGATCGCGCTGCTGGCGAGGGCCTGGCGAACGGTGACCGGATCGGCCCCCACCGAACCGGCCGCAGTGGTCGTCTGAGCGCAGTTCTCGTCTGACTCAGTCCGGGATGTCGACCCGGCGCACCATACCGTCGAGAGCATCCGCGGCCTCGATCTCACCGCGGGTGATGCCGAGGATGAACAGCACCGTGTCGAGATAGGGGTGACTCAGCGAGGCGTCGGCCACCTCACGTAGCGCGGGCTTGGCGTTGAAGGCCACGCCCAGACCGGCGGCGGTCAGCATGTCGATGTCGTTGGCGCCGTCCCCGACCGCGACCGTCTGCTCCATGGGGACACCGAATTGAGCCGCGAAGTCTCGCAACGCCTTTGCCTTGCCTGGGCGGTCCACCACCGTGCCGGTCACGCGACCGGTCAACACGCCGTCGACGATCTCGAGGTGGTTGGCGGCAACGAAATCGAGCATCAGGTCTTCGGCGAGAGGTTCGATGACCTGTCGGAAACCGCCGGAGACGACACCGCAGTGGTAACCGAGTCGGCGCAGAGTGCGCAATGTGGTGCGGGCACCGGGGGTGAGCTCGATCTGGTCGGCCACCTCGTCGACGACGGCCGCGGGAAGCCCGGCCAGCGTCGCGACCCGTTCGCGCAGCGACTCCTCGAAGTCCAGTTCTCCGCGCATCGCGGCCTCGGTGATCTGGGCGACCTTTGCCTCCACCCCGGCCCGCGCGGCCAGCATCTCGATCACCTCACCCTGGATCAGCGTGGAGTCGACGTCGAAGACGATCAGACGCTTGGCCCGGCGCGACAGGCTGTAGTCCTCGACCGCGATGTCGACGGCCTGCTCGGCACTGACTTTGGCGAGGACGGTCTGCAGTTTCCGATATGCGCCGGTGGGCACCGAGACGCGCAACTCCAAACCGGTCACCGGATAGTCCGATACGCCGCGGATGGTGTCGATGTTGACGCCCAGTGCAGCGGCCTCGCGCGCCACGACGCCGAAAGCCCCTGCGGTGATGGGTCGGCCGAGCACGACGATGGTGTGGGTGGAGGGCTGACGCAGGACAGGCAGACCGTCGCTACCCTCGATCGTCACGTCGAGCCCGACGTCCCAGATGGCCTTCTGCACCTCATCGCGCAGCGTGATCCCGCCCGCAGCATCGGCCGGTCCCGCCACCAGGACAGCGAGCGTGAGACGACCGCGGACGACCACCTGCTCGACGTTCAGCAGCTCCACGTCGTGTGAGGAGAGCACCTCGAACAGCGCCGACGTGACACCCGGCTTGTCTCGGCCGGTGACGGTGATGAGCACCGACACCTTAGGCGTGGTCACCCCCGCAACGTCCGAGCGCGCGGAAGTCAGCTGCGAACTTCGACGTCGTCGATCCGCGTCACGTCGCCGTCTTCGGGTCCGTGCGCGCGCCCTACGTGGGCCTCCCGCCGCATGCGCTCCACCATGTGGGGATAGTGCAACTCGAACGCGGGCCGCTCGGACCGGATCCGGGGCAGCTCGGTGAAGTTGTGCCGCGGCGGCGGGCAGCTGGTGGCCCACTCCAAGGAGTTGCCGTAACCCCAGGGGTCGTCGACCATCACGGGCTCGCCGTAACGCCAGCTCTTGAAAATGTTCCACAGGAACGGCAGCGTCGACAGGCCGAGGATGAACGCACCGATCGTCGACACGATGTTCAACGTGGTGAACCCGTCGCTGGGCAGGTAGTCGGCGTACCGGCGGGGCATGCCCTCGTCACCGAGCCAGTGCTGGACCAGGAACGTCGTATGGAAGCCGATGAACGTCAGCCAGAAGTGCACCTTGCCCAGCCGCTCGTCGAGCAGGCGGCCGATCATCTTCGGGAACCAGAAGTAGATGCCGGCGTAGGTCGCGAACACGATGGTGCCGAACAGCACGTAGTGGAAGTGCGCGATCACGAAGTAGCTGTCGGTGACGTGGAAGTCCAGCGGCGGGCTGGCCAGCAGCACACCCGACAGACCACCGAGCAGGAACGTGACGATGAACCCGACCGAGAACAGCATCGGTGTCTCGAAGGTCAGCTGCCCCTTCCACATCGTGCCGATCCAGTTGAAGAACTTGATGCCCGTGGGCACCGCGATCAGGAACGTCATGAACGAGAAGAACGGAAGCAGCACGGCACCGGTGGCGTACATGTGGTGCGCCCACACCGCGACCGACAGGGCTGCGATGCCGAGCGTGGCGTAGATCAGCGTGGTGTAGCCGAAGATCGGCTTGCGGCTGAACACCGGGAAGATCTCGCTGACGATGCCGAAGAACGGCAGCGCGATGATGTACACCTCGGGATGGCCGAAGAACCAGAACAGGTGTTGCCAGAGCAGCACACCGCCGTTGGCCGGGTCGTAGACGTGCGCGCCGAGGTGTCGGTCGGCGGCGAGCCCGAAGAGTGCAGCGGTCAGCAGCGGGAACGCCAGCAGCACCAGGATCGACGTCACGAGGATGTTCCAGGTGAAGATCGGCATCCGGAACATCGTCATGCCGGGGGCGCGCATGCACACGACGGTGGTGATCATGTTGACCGCGCCGAGGATGGTGCCCAGACCGCCGACGGCCAGACCCATGATCCAGAGGTCGCCGCCTGCGCCGGGCGAGTGGATCGAGTCGGTCAGCGGCGAGTACGCCGTCCAGCCGAAGTCCGCGGCGCCACCGGGGGTGATGAAGCCGGCGATCGCGATCGTGGCGCCGAAGAGGAACAGCCAGAAGGAGAATGCGTTGAGCCGCGGGAACGCGACGTCAGGGGCGCCGATCTGCAGAGGCAGCACCAGGTTGGCGAACCCGAACACGATGGGGGTCGCGTAGAACAGCAGCATCACCGTGCCGTGCATGGTGAACAGCTGGTTGTACTGCTCGTTGGACAGGAACTGCAGACCCGGCACCGCGAGTTCGGTGCGGATGAACAGCGCCATCAGCCCGCCGATGAGGAAGAAGGCGAAGCACGCGACGCAGTACATGATGCCGATCAGCTTGTGATCGGTGGTGGTGATGAGCTTGTAGATCAGGTTGCCTTTGGGCCCGATGCGCGACGGGAAAGGACGCCGTGCCTCGAGTTCTCCGATTGGGGGCGCTTCGGCTACCAATTGGTCCTCCAACCTTCCTGACGCACCGGGATGGCACAGGCTTGCCGACACGCTTTCCCGGTGAAGTTCGACCGCAATCCTAACCCCCGAACCCGACGGAAGTCGGGGTGGTCCTACAAACTGTCGTAATCATGTCAGTTGCGACGCCGCCGACCCGCGTGACCAGCATCGGGAGCCTCCTGGAGGACACCGGGTGTTACCGTCGGCGTCGTGTCGATGGGCGTCTCGATGGCAGCAGCACGGACCCGCCGACCAGGCGCGGTCCGCCTGCCCGTGATCGCGCTCGGCACGGCACTGACGGCCCTCCTGTCCGGGTGTGGCCAATCGGATCAGCCCGCGGCGCCAGGGGCCGATCCGACGTCGATCGTCACCAGCACCACCCGCATCGCCAGTGCCGGGGTGCTCGGCAACGACCGCCGGCCGGACGAATCCTGCGCTCCCGAGCCCGCACCACTCGATGACGGACCGCCCGAGCGGGAGGTGCGCAACGCCACGGGCCATGCCATCACTCCCCCGATAGCGGACACCACGACCGTCGTCGCCGATCCGCAACGCATCGTGGCGCTCGCCGGCGACCAGCTCGACGCGCTCTGCGCCCTGGGGCTGCAGTCCCGCGTCGTCGCCGCCGCACTGCCTGACGGCTCTCCCGACCAACCGTCCTATCTCGGCACCGCGATCCACGAGCTGCCGGCCGCCGGAAGCCGCACCGATCCAGACCTCGAGGCCATTCGCGGGGCGCGGCCCGACCTCATCCTCGGCTCGGTGGGGCTCACCCCCTCAGAGCATCCGGCACTCGCGCAGATCGCACCGACGGTGTTCACCGGTCCGCCCGGTACGGCGTGGAAAGACGATCTCCGCGCCGTCGGCGCCGCGACGGGTCGGCTCGACGCCGCCAACCGGCTCGTCGAGGATTTCGACCGCCAGGCCGACCGGGTCGGCACCGACACTGACGCCGTGCATTTCCAGGCCTCGGTGGTGCAGTTCACCGATACCACCATGCGGGTGTTCGGCACCGACAACTTCCCCGGCAGCATCCTCGCCGATGTGGGCGTAGATCGTCCTGCCTCACAACGGTTTTCGGACAAGCCCTACGTCGAGGTGGGAATCTCCGACGCCGATCTCTCGGGCTCGCCCGACTTCTCCGCCGCCGACGGGGACATCGTCTACGTCTCGTTCGCGACGGCCGAGGCGCGGGAGCGGGCTCCGAAGGTGATGAACAGCGACGCCTGGAGGAAGTTGTCGGCCAACCGCGACAACCGCGTGTACGCGGTCAACAACGAGATCTGGCAGACGGGCGAAGGAATCGTCGCCGCCCGCGGCATCATGGCCGATCTTCGACTGGTCAACGCTCCGATCAACTGATGCGGTCGTGGTGGCGCGCCTGCTGCCCGAACTGGTTGGGCTCCAGTGCGCCGTCGGGCAGGACCAGCTCACCGGACTCGATGCGCCGGCGGAGATAAGCGAACGTCTGGGCCGTCTGGGCGAACAGGTGCTCACCCGCCCGCAGCGCAGGCCGCGCCACCGTACCCGCGTTGGCGAACTGCGCAAGAGGGGCGACCTGGGTGTCGTAGTCGACATTGAAGAACAGCGGAAAGGAGTAACGCTCCTCGGCGACGCGCCGGACCCGATGGCTGGTGGCCACGTACACCCCGTTGGTCCACAGCTCGAGCAGATCACCGATGTTGACCACGTAGGTGCCCTCGATCGGCGGTACGTCGATCCACTCGCCGGCGCCGTTCTGCACTTCCAGCCCGGGCGCCGTCGGCTTGAGCAAGGTGAAGCATTCGTAATCGGTGTGCGCGCCGATCCCGGGCGCGTCACTGGCGTCCGAGTTGTAGGGGTAGTGCACCAGCCGCAGCTGACTCGGGGGCTTGGTGGTGTGGCGGGAGAAGACGTCCGGATCCTCGCCGAGGGCCACCGCGAACGCGCGGAGCAACCGATGCCCGACGGCCATGATCGCGTCGTAGTAAGCGGTGACCGCCGCCGCGAAACCCGGCACCGCGGGCCAGGTGTTCGGCCCGAGCATCGGGTTACCGCTGAGGTATTCGGGATCGTCGGCGGGCAGATCCAGCCCGGTGTCGAAGGCTTCCTTGAAGTCACCGACGCCGGATTCGACCCCTTCCTCACCGATCGGAACATAGCCGCGATGGCATCCGGACAGGCCGATGTAGCTGCGCATCTTCTCCTCCAGCGGCAGGGCGAAGAATGCTTTCGTGGCTGCCAGCAGCTGATCGAAGAGGGCCTCGTCGATGCCCGATCCGCTGATGTAGAAGAAGCCGATGTCGCGGGCGGCGGCCCCGATCGATGCCGCGACCCCCTCCCGATCGGTGGGCTCCTCCGAGCGCAGACCGCTGATGTCGATGATGGGTATCGATGTGAAAGACGTTGCGCTGCTCACGATGTCGTGACTCCTTCTCGTGCGGTGATCGTCCAGCGCACACCGTCGGCGACGATGTGGTCCTCATGGCACGGCCAGCCCTGAATCCGCTCCGCGTCAGCGACCAGGGCGCCTGCGGCGGTCGCCCATCCGATCAGCCGGCCCACGCGCACCAGGACGGCGCGCTCGGCACCGGCAGACAGGAACAGCGCGCCGGCGGGTTCGGCCGGCCCGTACTCGCGGACCCAGTGCTCGGTGTAGCGTTCGTGAACCCCGGTCTCGATCAATGTGCTGTCTTCCCAACGCATTCGGCCGGCATCCGGGAGCTCGGTCGGTTCGGTGTCGACGTCGCGATGCCAGCTGAAGACGTCGTCGCTCTGGGACAGGGCGCCGGCGAAGCCGCGGGTGTCCACGTAACCGGTCGGTCCCTGCAGCCACAGCACATCGGTGGAGGTGTCCGGCGGCCCTTCGGCCGGCACCAGCAGCACGCGCCGCCAGAGTCCGATGCAGTCCTGTGCCGATACCTCGGTCATCGAGCCTCCTCCCAGCGGGCGCGGAGGCTCTGCATACCCGCGGGTGTCGGCGTGCCGATCGCTCTGACGCGGGCGAGCCCGCCGTCTGGATAGGCCTGCACCCGCAACGCGCAGACGTCGTCGACGGCCACCGCGAATCGGTGCCGCGTATCGGCCGCCAGCGGCGTGCGGTCCAGCACCGGCACGTCGAACGGCACCCTCGCCCAGCCGTTGAGGTCCGGACGGTGGCGGCTGGCCAGCACCGACACTTCGCGGGAGGAATTGAACACGAACCACGAGGTGTCGACCTCGAGGCGTCGCAGATCCGTCGGCACCGCGAACGAGATCAGGACCGCGTCGTGCGTCTCGGGCCCGACGTCGCGGCGCCTGCGTGTCTCCCAGCCATCACCCATCGTGCGGGGCCGGTCCGGTCGGATCAACGCACTGGCATCGGAATAGAAACTGTCGCTGGACCATTCGACGCGACCACCCTGTTCCAGCCCGGACACCTCGATGCTGACGTCACAGAATTCGGCCGGGTCGGGAAGGACCGTGCCGTAGACGCGCAGCCGGGCCACCCCGCCGTCAGAGGCGAGCCTGAGCCGAACGTGCGTCCACCGCCGGCGATCGGTCACCGGCAGCTTGTTGGCCGAATCAGGTTTGAGCGCGGTCCATTCCGTCAGCGGTGCCCAGTCCACTGTGGAGGCCGTCGGGTCCTGGGCGAGGCCGAGGACGCAGGCATCCACCCGGCACGCGGTCGGGTGATTTCCCGAGAAGAACCGGGTGTCGACGTCCACGGTGTGCACTACGCCGGGGGCGCCGAGCCTGACAATCGCCCAGTCACCCTCGGGCCCGGCGTGGCGTCGTGTCTCCCACCCGTCGACCACCTCGCCACGCAGGTCGTAGGTGCCGGGAACGAAGGCGGGTTCTGCCGGGTCGACGAGACGTTCTTTGACGCCGAACGATTCGTCGCTGGCGGCGACGACGCTTCCGCCGAGGATCCGTGACGCGAGGTCGACGTCGTTCTTTGGATTCATGAGTTCTGTGAATTCATGAGCCCTGCCCGTTCATGATCGAATGCCCCAGTGCCGCCGACAGGGGCCAGTGGCTTCGTGGGTTGGCCGGCCCAGGCGCGTACACGCCGACCTTGCTGGTCGACAGTCCGAGGCCCACCACCGCCTGGGCCAGCGCGACGGCCGCTGCGACGCCGTCGACCGCGGGCACTCCGACGTGTGTGGAGATGGCAGCGGTCACCCCGGCCATGCCCGCGCAGCCGAGGCAGATGACGTCGGCGCCGTCTTCGGCGACGGCGCGCGCCGCCTCGGCCACGATGGCGCGGACCGCGCCTGCCGGGTCCGCGTCCACCTCGGCGGTGCCCAGACCGCAGGCCCGGACGGACGCACAGTGCGCGTCCAGACCGGCCAGCAGCAGCCGGTCCTCGATCGGCGCGATCGACCTGGCCAACGTCGTCACCACGGAGAAGCGGCGCCCGATCAGGTGGGCGACATGGGCGGCGCACTCGGCGATGTCGAACACGGGAACGGTCAGCATCTCGGCGAGCGCGTCGCGGCCGTGCTCGCCGAATCCCGCGAGGACCACGGCGTCGAAGTCGAACTCCCCCGCCTCCTGCAGGGTCGCGACGAGATCCATCACCGCGACCGCCGACAGGTAGCTCTCCGCTGCGGAGTCGATGGCGGTGGCCCCGAATGGCGCACTCCGACAGATGATCTCGGTACCAGGGTGGGCCGCTGCGGTGGCCGCTGAGGCGATCTCACCGGCCATCGACACCGACGTGTTGGGGTTGAGGACGAGCAGTCTCACGCCGTCACCCCCGCAGCCTCGTAGACCGGCCTGCCCTCCACCCACGTCCCGAGGACACGGCCACGCAGGACCATGCCGTCGTACGGAGTCAGAGGGTGCCGGTGCCGCAGATGTGCCGCGACCACGGGTTCGGTGGCGTCGGGGTCGAAAGCGCACAGGTCGGCGCGGGCTCCTGCGGCGATGCTGCCACGGTCGGTCCAGCCCGCCAGCCGCGCGGGCCGCTCCGACATCCATCGGCTCAACTCGGCCAGCCCGACACCGCGTTGCGCGGCTTGGGTCCAGACGGCGCGGGGGCTCACCTGAAGCGAGCTGATACCCCCGAACGCGGCGCCGAAATCGCCGGACCCCTTGAGTGCCGGCGCGCACGGCGAGTGATCCGAGACCACCATGTCAAGGGTTCCGCCGGCCAGCGCGGCCCACAGCGCATCACGGTCGTCACTGCGGCGGATCGGCGGGCAGACCGCGAACTGTGTTCCCCCCGCGGGAATCTGGTCGGCGGCGAACGTCAGGTAATGCGGACATGTCTCAGCGGTCACGGTGACACCGGCCGCTTTGGCGGCGGCAAGGACCTCGACAGTCTCAGCGCTCGACACGTGCACGATGTGGATACGCGCTCCGGTGTCGCGCGCCACCGCGACAGCCAGCTCGACGGCGCCGACCTCGGCAGCCGCCGGACGGGATGCCAGGAACGACGTGTAGGACGGGCCCGATGGGGGCGCGCTCCCGGCCACGACGTCGTGATCCTCCGCGTGCACCAGCAACACCGATCCCAGGTCGGCGATCTCGCGGGCGGCGGCCGCGAACTCCTCCGGTGTGAGACGGCCGAAATGCGGGTTGCCGGAGTCGGCGAGGAAACACTTGAACCCGCGCACTCCCGCGTCGGCCAGCGGCCGCAACGCGCCGACGTTCTCGGGCACCACTCCGGCCCAGTACCCGACGGCGACGTGACATCGGCCCTGTGCCACCGCCCTTTTCGCGCCCAATGCGGCGACGGTCGTGGTGACCGGCAGCGAATCCAGCGGCATGTCGACCAGCGTCGTGATGCCGGCGCGCGCGGCGGCCTCGGTCGCGCTCGCGAACCCTTCCCAGTCGGGCCCGGGTTCACTGACGTGGACATGGGTGTCGACGAATCCCGGTAGCAGCACCGCACCCGGCGTGACGGAGATCTCGGCGCGGGTGTCGTAGGCGGCATCGCGGACACCGACGTCGACGACGAAACCGCGCGCCACAGCCACCGATGCCGGCCGGATCTCGCCGTCGATCAGCGCCCGATCGGCCCGCAGAACCAGGTCGATCACCGCGGGAACCGCTCGTCGAAGTGCCGTGTCATCTCCGGCCACACGTGCGGATCATGGCCGGGGATCAGCGGATACTCCTTCTCCTGGGCCAGTCTCTTGAGCCGCCGGATGGGTTCCACCGTGTCGGCGGGGTCGACGTCGATGAAGCCGCCGACCGGCAACTCGCCCTCGATGTTCTCCATGAGGTCGGCCGCGTCGAACGCGAAGACGTAGCCGGCGGGCCTCCCTGCCTCGCAGACGGTCTCGTCGAGTTCGACGACGAAGCTCTGATGCCCCGGGGTGTGCCCGTACGTGGGGATCGCGGTGACACCGGGGGCGATGTCGGCCTCGCCGTCGGCGAGTTGCCAGTCGATCGTCGGGTCGTCGAAGTCGACCCGGAAGATCGCATGCCGTTCGGGCTCCGGATGATTGGCCAGGCCGTACTCCACCTCGCGCCGCTGGGCGTGCACCGGCACCTTGCCGGCGAACAGTTTCAGCCCGCCGGCATGATCGGTGTGCAGGTGCGAGACGGCCACCACCCGGATGTCGTCGACGTCGATTCCGATGCCGGACAACGACTCCTCGATCGGCTCCCCCGGCCCGGGCAGGATGGGCTGGTACTCGACACTCGGGTAATAACGGCGCCGCAGGTGCGGGTCGCGGATCAGCGCCGTGTTGAACCCGGTGTCGAGCAGAACCCAGCCGCCGTCGGTCTGCAGCAGCACCCCGGGAACCGGCTCCCGCAGACGGATGTCCGACGGTGCGCCGTGAACCGACACCGACTTCGGCAGGTCCTCCCACCCCAGGGTGAGCAGGACGATCCGGCGTACCCCGCTGCGCCGTGTCAGCGTCGCCATCAGCCCACCGACAATGCCGCCAGGCGCAGCGAATTCGGGTTCGTCACGACGTGGGCCGCTTCGACGCCCTTGAGCCACGGCTGAGCCACCATGAAGTCGTTGACGTCCGCGACGTTGAGCCAGCAACCCGTCTTCACGGCTTCCTCACCGGCGGTGGAGAAGTCGGCGTCCGATCCGGTGGGCAGGCCCTTGACCAGCGCATCGGTGATTCCCGGGGAGGAGCAACCGAAGAAGTTCAGACCGCCGTCGGCATCCCAGGAGATGTGGCCCCAGGTGTAGGGCGACGGTGCGTCCGGCCACCCGAGGTAGGTCATGATCTCCGGCCCCGCCTGCCCGTCGCCACCGATCCACCCGTAGATCTCCGAGGTCGGGTACGCCTGCACCTTCGCCGTGAGACCGGCTGCGGCCAGCTGGGTTTGGAGCAGATTGCTGATCAGCTGGTTGTCAGGGTTGGACGAGTCGTAGCCGATGGTGACGGCCTTCTGGTCGGCGGGCAGGGACGCGGCGATGCCGGACAGCACCGACGGGTCGTGGGTCACCGATTGCTTGGCGTACTGCGCCTCCATGACGTTCGGCGGGTAGATCTGCTCGGCCTTCTTTCCGCGACCGAAATAGGTCTGCTTGACCAGCTCGTCGACGTCGACGGCTTGCATCACGGCGTTGCGGTTCTTCGCGTCGGCCATCATCCCCTTCTTGGGATTGATGTAGACGAAGTTCGACATCATGGTCGGCAGCGAGTAGTTGGCGAATGCCTTGTTGTCGAGGTAGGACTGCACCGCCGACGAGGGCAGGTCGTGCAGGATCGCGGCGAGCTGACCGTTGTTGAACTGCAGCTGCTGCGCCGAGACGTCGGTGATCACCGGCATCTCGACCTTCTCGAAATACGGCTTCGTGCCCCAGTAGTCGGCGAACGCGGTCAGCTCGTATTTCGAGCCGACCTCGGCGGCGGTCAGCGTGTACGGACCGGTGCCCAGATCGTGAGAGGTCAGGTAGCCCTGCGCGTTGTCGGCGCCCCCGTTCTTCTGCAGCCCAACGGGGCTGAGCATCCTCGGACCGTACGGACAGGCCAGGTAGTCGAGGAACGCCGAGTTGGGCGCCTTGAGCGTGACGGTGACGTCGTAGTCGCCCTGGGTGGTGACCGACTCGATGTCGGAGACCATGTACGCCGGCCCCTGGTTGACCGCGGCCCGCCGGTCGAAGGAGGCCTTCACCGCCGCGGAGGTGAACGGTGTTCCGTCGTGGAACTTCACGCCCTCGCGCAGTTTGAAGGTGTAGACCCGGTTGTCGGGTGAGGCGGTCCACTCGGTGGCCAGCAGCGGCTCGAGTTCGGGCTTCTCGGTGCCGGCCTTGTACTGCAGCAGACCTTCGTAGGTGTTCGTGGTCAGCAGCAGGCCCTGGCCCGCGTAGTAGATGTCAGGGTCCGGCGGCTGGCCGATGTCCTGCAGGAACGACAGGTGCAACACCTTGTCGGTGGGCGCCGCATTGGGCGTGCTGCTGCCGGAATCCGATCCGCCGCAGGCACTCAGTGTCAGGACGAGCGCAGCCAGCGCGGCGCCGAACCTCAGACGTCGGCTCATCGTGCCGCTCCTTCCAAAATGTTTGTCGCTGCACCGATTTCGGCGAACGCGTCGAGGATCTCCTCGGTGGTGCGCATCGCACCGGTCTGCAGGTACTCCATCGCATCGAGCGCCGCGTCGTGGCGGTACTGCGTCGAGCCGCCGACGCAGTCGGTCACCACGCGGACGTAGAAGTCACGCTGGTGGGCGTCGGCGAACGTGTAGTGCACGCAAACGTCGGTGAGGCCGCCGATGAGGATCAGTGTGTCGGCCTTGAGTCCGGAGAGCACGATCTCGAACTCCGTGCCGATGAAGCCGGAGTAGCGCCGCTTGACGATGTGGAATTCGTGGTTCGGTCCGTCGAGGTCGGGCAGCAGGGCGGGGTGCAGCGGAGTGCCCGGGCGGCCGTCCACGCAGTGCTCGCCTTCGACGCCGTCGAGTTCCCGGCCGAAGTCGATGCCGCTGGGCCGGTGCACCTCCTGGAAGAACACGATCGGGATGCCGGCCGCGCGGGCGGCGTCGATCATGCGTTGGGCGCGGGCGACGCGGTCGTCGAAGCCGGGCATGTGTTCGATGCCCACCTCGTCGGCGGGCATCCCGCCGGCCTCCTGCATGTCGACGACGACGAGCACTGGATTGCCCACGATCAGTGGCTGTTTCGGCACCTATCCTCCTGTGACTGCGATGCGGGGGTCTGCGGCGGCCTGGAGTAGGTCCACGGCCGTGTTGATGACGACATAAAGGGCGCCGAGCATGAGCGTGACGCCGGCGATGGCGGGAAAGTCTGCGACGGGGATGCTCTGCGCGATGTACTGACCGATCCCCGGCCAGCCGAACACCTGCTCGACCACGAGGACGCCGGAGAACATCAGGCCGACCTGCAATCCCGTCATGGACAGTGCGGCGCCGACGCAGTTGCGCAGGACGTGGCGGGCCATGATCTGGGTCTCCGACAGGCCTTTCGCGCGGGCAGTCCTGGCGTAGTCGCTGTCGATGTCGTCGATCAGGCTGCTGCGCAGCACCCGTCCGATCGCCACGGCGGGGCCGAGTGCGATGACGACAGCCGGCAGCAGAAGGTGATGCAGCGCGTCGGCCACGACGTCGAATCTGCCGTGCAGAAGTCCGTCGACTGTGAAGAGACCGGTCGGTCCGTCCGGGACGTCGGCCAGCGCGATGCGGCCGTTGGCAGGCACCCATCCGAGCGTCTTGTAGAACACGAGAAGGCCGAGGATGCCGAGCAGGAACATCGGCGCCGACGAACTGGTGAACAGGATGGCGCGCAACACCTGGGCGCCAGGCCATTTCAGTGTGGTGCTGAAAGCGAGCAGGGCGGCGAGCACCAGCGCGATCGCCAGACCGTACATCGCCAGTTCCAGCGTGGCGGGGAAGAACGTGCCGAGATCGGAGAGCACGGGGTGCCTGGTTCGATACGACGTGCCGAGGTCGCCGGTCGCGGCCCCGGTCAGATAGTGCCAGAACTGCACGAGCACAGGGTCATTGAGGCCCAGCGCCTCCCGGCGCGCCGCGACGGCCTCACCGGAGGCCTGCGCCCCCATCTGCGCTTTGACCGGATCCAGCGGCGAGATGTGCTGGAGTACGAACAACACCCCGGTCAGCGCGATCAGGATCGCGAGCATCGCGGCGACCCGCGTCATCACGAACGTCTTCACGCGCGGTCCTTCATCAGGTTGCGCAGGCAGTCGCCTGCGATGTTCCCCACGAGAGCCAGGACCAGCACGGCGAGGCCAGGCATCACCGGGATCCACCACTGCTGCAGGAAGTAGCTGAGGTTGCGCGCGGAGTCGGCGCCCAGTTCGGGGGCCGGCGCGGCCTGACCGAGCCCGAGGAAGGACAGCGCCGCCAGGGTCAGTATCAGCGTGCCGATGTCCAGGCTCGCGGCGACCAGACTGTTGGGCAGCGCGCCGGGCAGCAGGTGCCGGATGGCCACCCGAATCGGACTGACGCCGGCCAGTTTGGCGGCCTCCACGTGGGGGCGGGCCGCCAGGCGTGCCACTTCTCCGCGGACGAGCCGGGCATAGAACGGCCACCACACGATCGACACCGCGATCAGGGTGTGGACGAATCCCGGTCCGAGCGCGGCGACCACGGCGATCGCCAGCACCGGCGCGGGCAGCGAGAGGAACGCGTCGGTAATGCGCATGAGCACGGAGTCGAGCCAGCCCCCTGCTGCTCCGGCGATCAGACCGATCAGCCCGCCGATGAGCAACCCGACGGCGACGACGACCAGAGCGGCGAACCAGCTGGAGCGCGCCCCGAAGAGCACTCGCGACAGAATGTCGCGGCCGATGCTGTCGGTGCCGAGGAGGAACCCGTTGGTGCCCGGCGGCTGGAGCGGCATGGTGACCGGTAGCAGGGGGTCATACGGCGCGAGCACCGGCACTGCGATCGCCACCGCCGTCACGACGAAGATCGAGGCGAATCCGATCCAGTTCAGCAGTGGCAGCGTCGACGTGGGCATCCGAACCAGACGCAGGGGACGCCGCGACCGGACCGGCGCCATCGGGACCGCCAACGCCATCAGTCGGCCCTCCGTTCGATGCATGCGACGCGGTGTGCGCTGCCGGGGCGGCCCTCGAGCCGTACGTCGAGGCCCGTGTCGGCACACGCGTCGATGGAGATCGGGCAGCGCGGATGGAATGCGCAACCGTCCGGCGGCGCCAGCGGACTCGCGGGTTCCCCTGGCAACGCACGCAATTCGCGACCGAGATCGGGAATGGAGGCGACCAGCGCTTGCGTGTAGGGATGTGCGGGACGGCTGATCACCTCGTCGGCGTAGCCGACTTCGACGATGCGGCCCAAGTACATCACCGCGATGCGATCGGCGACGACGCGCGCCACCGCCAGGTCGTGGGTGACGAACAGGACCGACATGTTCAGGGAGCGACGCAGATCGGCGATCAGGTTCAGCACCGACGCGGCCAGGGACACGTCCAGCGCGCTGGTCGGCTCATCGCACAGCAGCACCGACGGCGGAATCACGGTGGCACGCGCCAGCGCGACCCGCTGCCGCTGCCCGCCCGAGAGTTGGCCGGCCCGCGCAGTGGCGATGTCGGCCGGCAGCCCGACGCGTTCGAGAACCTCGGTCACCGCGGCACGGCGTTGGGCGCGTGAGCCCTTCTTGATCCGCTCGCCGATGATCTCGCCGACCGACAACCAGGGCGTCAGCGATGCGCCCGCGTCCTGGAACACCATCTGCGGGCGTTGACCGCTCGGGAGCTGCACTGTGCCCGAGGTGGCCTTCTCCAGACCCGCGATCACCCGCAGCAGCGTCGATTTACCGGAGCCGCTCTCCCCCACCAGCGCCACGGATTCCCCGTGCGCGACACGCAGCGAAACCCCGCGCAGCGCCTGGAGTTTGCCGGCACCGGTGGTGCGGTCGAGCCACCGGCGCGCCACCGTGAACGTCTTCGTCACGTCGCGCAGGTCGACGGCCGACGGTGCGTCATCGGCCGTGACGGCCTCCGTTCGGGCGGGATCAGCGACGGACTCGACGGGCGTCCGATAGTGCTCGGCGACCTCCGCGGGGGTGCGCACGCAGGCGCTCACCCGTCCCGGAGCGACCGCAATCGGCTCCGGCGGGGCCTGCTCGCACTCCGGCGCGGCGAGGGCACACCGGGGAACGAACGCGCACCCCGGCAGCGGATCCACCGCGCTGGGCACCGAGCCTGCCAGGGCAGCCAGCCGGCGGTCCCGCGCGGTCTGCAACGTCAACCGGGAGCCGAGGAGGCCAGCGGTGTAGGGATGCGCGGGACTGTCGAGAACCTGTGCGGTAGGACCGATCTCGGCGATTCGTCCGGCGTAGAGCACCGCGATGCGGTCGGCGATCTGCGCGGCGACGCCGAGATCGTGGGTGATCAGCACGATGCTGCAACCGATCTCGTCGCGCAGCCGCTGCAGCAAGGCCAGCACCTGAGCCTGCACGGTGACGTCGAGGGCGGTGGTGGGTTCGTCGGCGATCACCAGCTCGGGATCGCCGGCGATCGCGATCGCGATCATCACGCGCTGGCGCAGACCTCCCGACAACTGGTGCGGGAAGGCCCGCATGCGGGACTTCGGGTCGGGGATGCCGACGGCGGTGAGCAGCCGCAGCGCCTCCTCGGGGCTCCCCGCCACCTCTTCGACCTGCTTGCCGATGCGCATCGTCGGGTTCAGCGACGTCATCGGATCCTGGAACACCGCACCCAGGTCGAGCCGACGCACCTTGCGCAGGTTCTTCGAATCGAATCCGGGCATTCCCGGCAGCATGTCGGAATCGGCCACCCGGACCCGGCCGCGGACTCGCGCACCGTCGGCGAGCAACCCCAGCATGCTGAAGCCGAGAACGCTCTTGCCCGAACCTGATTCACCCACCAGCCCGACGATCTCGCCCGGCGCGATCGCCAGCGACACACCCCGCAGGGCATGCACGTCGCGCCCCCTGCGGGTGAACGTGACGTGCAGGTCGGCGACCGTGGCCACGGGAGATCCGGAGGCAGGCGCCTCCGAGCCTGCTGCCGCGTCGGCAACGGTGGATGCGGTAGTGCCCACGCGGATGCTCCTGGAGTCTCGGGCTATGAGTCTGGGTGCGGCGGCAGCTCGTCGATGCGCAGCTCGCCTGTCGATCGACAGTTTTCTCGGACTGGACGCCCCGTGGGTGTCGCTGGCGTAACCAATTGACGGCCGAGGTAACCGATTGATGTCCCGTGTTTCTATCGCGTGACAGATATGAGCGGAGGCACCTAATCGGTCCGATCATGGGCCACGATGAAGCCATGCCGCTGACCCGCGCCGGACGACCCCGGCTGCAGGCCCAGCGCCGTCCCGGTGTCACCGCTCGCGATGAAATCCTCGACGCCGCAGGGGAACTGTTCACCACGCAGGGCTATGCCGGGACCTCGACGCGCCACATCGCCGAATCCGTCGGCATCCGGCAGGCGTCGCTGTACCACTACTTCAAGACAAAAGACGACATCCTGTGCGCCCTGCTGAGCCAGACCGTCTCCCCCACCCTGTCGATCATCCCTGTCCTGCGTGAGGCCGACCCGGCGATGAGTCAGGCCCAGCAACTACACGCGCTGGCCGTCTTCGACGGCAGACAGCTGCTCAGCGGCCGGTGGAATCTCGGCGCCCTCTATCTGCTTCCCGAACTCCGCGACGCCCGACTGGAACCCTTCTACTCCGAACGCGAGCGGCTGCGCCGGCACTACCTGGAGCTGAGCTCCGCCATCCTGGAAGACACGGGGGTCGATCCGGCGGCGGCCGACCTCCCGTTTCGCCTGGTCGAATCCCTGGTGAACATGTGGTCCACCCCCGAGGGGGTGGCGCGCCAACGGCTGCCCGGCCATGTCGCCGATGCGTGTCTGAGGGTCCTGGGCATTGCCGACCCGACCGCCCTGCACGCCCGCACCCGAGAGGCGCTGACCGCCGCCGGCCCGTGACGATTCTCACGCGCTGGTATGCGCATGGATGAATACGGGGCATGCTCGATGTTGAACTGCTCGGCCCGCGGGACGGGCCGGTTCGCGCAGTGAAGACGACACGATGACAACACGACAAGAGGACGAGACTTTGACCACCGTTTCCGCGTATGCAGCAACATCGGCCACCGAGCCGCTCACCAAGACCACGATCACCCGCCGCGAGGTCGGACCGCACGATGTCGCCTTCGACATCCACTTCGCCGGCATCTGCCACTCCGACATCCACACGGTCAAGGGCGAGTGGGGCAAGCCGAATTACCCGGTGGTCCCGGGCCACGAGATCGCCGGCGTGGTGACCGAGGTCGGCTCCGAGGTCACCACGTACAAGGTCGGCGACCACGTCGGCGTCGGCTGCTTCGTCGACTCCTGTCGCGAGTGCGAGAACTGCAAGGACGGCCTCCAGCAGTACTGCACCGGCACCGGCATGGTCGGCACCTACAACGCCGTCGGCCGCGACGGTGAGCCCACCCAGGGCGGCTACAGCGGCGCGATCGTCGTCGACGAGAGCTATGTCCTGCGCATCCCGGACTCCATCCCGCTGGACAAGGCAGCACCCCTGCTCTGCGCGGGCATCACGCTCTACTCCCCGCTGCGCCACTGGGGCGCCGGGCCCGGCAAGAACGTCGCGGTCATCGGACTGGGCGGCCTGGGCCACATGGGCGTCAAGCTCGCCAAGGCGATGGGCGCGCACGTCGTCGTGCTCAGCCAGTCACTGAAGAAGATGGAAGACGGTCTTCGCCTCGGCGCCGACGAGTACTACGCCACGAGCGACACCGACACCTTCGGCAAGCTGGCCGGCCAGTTCGACCTGATCCTCAACACTGTGTCGGCGAATCTCGACCTGGGCGCGTATCTGAGCCTGCTCAAGCGTGACGGCACCCTCGTCGAACTCGGTATGCCGGAGCACGCGATGGAGGTGCCTCCCTTCCCGCTCGCCGGCATGCGCCGCAGCCTCGCCGGCTCCATGATCGGCGGCATCCCAGAGACCCAGGAGATGCTCGACTTCTGCGCCGAACACGACGTCACGCCGGAGATCGAGGTCATCGACCCCGAGTACGTCAACGAGGCCTACGAGCGCGTCCTGGCCAGCGATGTGCGCTACCGGTTCGTGATCGACACCTCGACCCTGAGGTAGTTCTCGAGTCCGGCCGCTCGTCGAGGTACTCCTCGGCGAGCGGCCGTTCTGTGTGGTCACCATCGCCGACCTGTGAGCTTCCTGGACGCCGTGTTAACACTGCATTTCTCCGGTTGTCGCGTGGTCTATACAGTGCGACGCTCTGTCCGGTCCGTCTGCGTGCGGGCCTTTCTCGCACTGGTTCTACCCCTCAGGAGACGCGATGGCCACCGAATCCGCAGCCGAATCCGCGCAAGCAGCCACCGCTGCACCCGCTGGACTGAAGAAAGGCGCGATCGGCATGGTCGCGGTGATCTTCATGGCGGTCGCCAACGCCGCGCCGATCACGGCGATGACCGGAAACGTGCCGATCGCCGTCGGATTCGGCAACGGCCTCGGCGCACCGGCGGGGTTCCTGTTCGCCACGATCGCCCTGACGTTGTTCGCACTCGGATATGTGGCGATGGCCAAACACATCACCACCACCGGCGCGTTCTACGGCTTCATCTCGCACGGCCTCGGGCAGGTGTGGGGCATGGCCAGTGGATTCCTGGCCACCTTCGCTTACGTGGTGTTCGAGGGGTCCCTGATCGGTGGCTGCGCCTACTTCGCGAATGACGCCGTCAATACCATTGCCGGAGTTGATATTCCGTGGCTCGTCTTCGCGATCGCTGCGATCGTGGTCATCGGGGTGCTCTGCCACTTCCACATCAGCCTGACCGCGGCCATCCTCGGTGTCACGCTGATCTCCGAGGTCCTGATCCTGCTCGCGTTGGCGTTCACAGTGATCGCCAAGGGCGGCGGGCCCGACGGCTTCATGCTGGATCAGACCGTGCTTCTCAACAACGCGTTCGAGAGCCTGCCCGAAGGCGCATTCGGCACCGCCGCGGCCGCCGGCTCGATGGCCATCGGCTTGTTCTTCGCATTCTGGTCCTGGGTCGGCTTCGAGACCACCGCCGTCTACGGCGAGGAGTCGCGCAACCCGAAGAAAATCATCCCGCGCGCCACACTGATCGCGGTGATCGGCCTGGGCCTGTTCTACACGTTCATCTCCTCCATGGTGCTGGCCGGCAACGGCGCGAAGACCTCGGTCGAGGCATCGATCAGCTCCTCGCCACTCGACCTGTTCTTCAACCTGGTGCAGGCCAACCTCGGCGGTGTCCTGCTCGATGTCTACAAAATCCTGCTGGTGATCGGCTCGTTCGCATGTGCGCTGGCTTTCCACAACGCGGCGTCGCGCTACCTGTTCGCCCTCGGCCGAGAGATCCCGGTCAGAGCGGTCAAGTCGACGCTCGGCGCTGCACACCCCAAGCACGGCTCGCCCTATATCTCTTCAGCAGTGCAGGCCGTGATCACCCTCGTCATCGTGGTGCTGTTCGCGGTCTTCACCGCCGTACAGGTACCCGATGCCAGCGGAGTACCCGTCGATACGCCGAGCCTGGTGCCCTACACCAACATCTACGGCATCCTCGCGTTGATCGGCACGGCAGCGATCCTGCTGGTGCAGGCCATCTGCTCGATAGCGGTCATCTGGTACTTCTGGGTGCGAAAAGTCCACTCCGGCAACGTGATCACCACCCTGCTGTGCCCCCTGCTCGGCGGCGTGGCGATGGCGTACGTGGTGTGGCTGCTGTGGGACAACCGGGCGTTCGCGGCCGGGTACGCCGCCAACTCACTGGTCTTCAAGAGTGCCCCCTATCTGATCCTGGCGGTGTTCGTGATCGGCATCGCCTACGCGCTGTGGTTGCGCAGCGCGCGACCGGGCACCTACGCCGAGATCGGGCGCACCGTGATGGAAGACGCCCACGAACGCAGCTAGGAACGCCCGGGGCGACGCGTCGATGTCAGAATGTCAGACCATGGGCGCTCTTCGGGTCGTCGTCGCCGACGACGACGTGCTGTTGCGGGAGGGGCTGGCCAGTCTGCTCCAACGCTCGGGCCTCGAGGTCCTCGGCCAGGCCGGCGACGCGTCGGCGCTCCTCGATCTGGTCCGCACCGAGAAGCCCGATCTGGTGCTCGTCGACATCCGGATGCCGCCGACCCACACGACGGAGGGCCTCGACGCGGCCCGGGTGATCCGCGAGGAGTCGCCCGACATCGGCATCGTCGTGCTCTCGGCACACGTCGATGTCGAACACGCCATGGAATTGCTCGCCGGCGGCCACGCGATCGGCTACCTGCTCAAAACCCGCGTCACCGACGTCGACGACTTCATCGACACGGTGCAACGCGTGGCCAACGGCGCGTCGGTGGTCGACCCCGCACTGGTGGCCGAGCTGATCGGTGCACGCAAGCGCAACGATCCCCTGGCTGCGCTCAGTGCGCGGGAACGCGAAGTCCTCACGCTGATGGCCGAGGGCCTGTCCAACGGTGGTATCGGACGTCGCCTGTGGGTCACCGAGGGCACGGTGGAAAAGCATGTGCGCAGCATCCTGACCAAGCTCGATCTGCCCGAGACCGGTGACGATCACCGCCGCGTGCGCGCGGTGATCCTCTACCTGGAGTCGCGCTGAGCCGTCTTGGAGGGCACGCGACCCAGCATCGTCATCACCGCAGACGGCGACAGTGCCAGCTTGGGCAGGAACCCGAGCGCGCGGCTGGCGTCGATCAGATCGGCGAAATCCTGCTCGTCGTGGGTCGAGGTCAGGATGACCGCGGTGCCGGCCAGGCGCTCGGCCACGTCGAACCCGCTGTCGGCGCCCAGATCCACGTCGACCAGCGCGACGTCGGGGTGTAGCGCGTGCGCCTGCTGCACCGCTTCGCTCGCATCAGCGGCCGTTCCGACCACGACGAAGTCCGCGCGCTCCAGCATGGCGCGCGCGGCGTCGCGGAACGACGAGCTGTCGTCGACGATCAAGCAGCGCACACCGGTCATTCTTCGAGTCTGCCCGGGGGATCCCCTGTTGGCATTCCTGTTAACGGGAATCTCTGCCCTTACCATCGGCGGGTGACCTGGCGTTCGTTTGCGACCACGCTGCTGTCGGTGGTCGTGCGACCCACCGCCCGCCCGCTCGGCGTGGGCATCGTGGTGGCCTGCGTTTTCCTGGTTGCTGAGGTGCTCGCCGTCGTCGCGCTGAAACGGGTTGCGCCCATGAACGCCTTCGGGGCGTTGCTGCTGCTGGGTGTGCTGGTCGTGTCCGCCGGGTGGGGTTTCGGCCTCGCCGTCGCGACGTCGTTCGCAAGCGCGGCGGTGTATGCCTATCTCCATCTCGAGGGCCGCGACAGCCTCGCCCCCGCGGTGGCGGTCTTCCTGACGCTGGCGCTGCTGACCAATGCCCTGGTGGGCCAGGCGCGGGTCCGCGCGGCCGAGGCCGAGCAACGCCGGCGGCAGGCCGACAGGCTGGCCGCGCAGCAGGCCGCGCTGCGTCGCGTCGCCACCCTGGTCGCGCGCGGCGCGGCTCCCACCGAGGTCTTCGGAGTCGCGGTCGAGGAGCTGGCGCGCAGTCTGGGCGTCGATCAGGTCACGCTGCTGCGCTTCGAACCCGACGACATCGCCGTGGTGCTCGCCGCATGCGACCGGCCCGGGAAGCGGAGCCTGGCTCCTGGTGAGCGGCTCTCCCTCTCCGGGGACAGCGTCAGCACGAGAATTCGCCAGCGGGGCGCGCCGGCCCGGATCGAGGACTACGACGAGGCAACGGGCCCGATCGCGACGAGGTTGCGTGTCCTGGGTGTGCGTTCGGCCACCGGCGTGCCCGTGATCGTCGGCGGCGTCGTGCGTGGCGCGTTGTTGGTGGGGTGCCTCGACTCCGAAGAGATCGCCGCCGACCTCGACGCCCATATCGGGGACTTCGCCGATCTGCTCGCCACGGCGATCGCCAACGCGGAAACCCGCGCACAGCTGACCGCGTCGCGGGCGCGCCTCGTCGCGGCCGCCGACGAAGCGCGCCGGGGCTTCGAACGCGACCTCCACGACGGAGCGCAGCAGCGGATCGTCTCGTTGAGCTTGCAGCTGCGAGCCGCCGAGGCAGCCGCCGGCGCCGAAGATGTGCGCGATCAGCTGTCGGCCGCGGTCGCGGGACTGGCGGATCTGTACTCGGACTTGCAGGAGCTCTCCCGAGGGATGCATCCCGCTGTGCTGTCCAAGGGAGGGCTGCCTGCCGCACTGAAGGCGCTGGCGCGCCGCTCGACCGTGCCTGTCGAGGTGACGATCGACGTGGACCGCCGTTTGCCCGAATCAGTGGAGGTCGCGGCGTATTACCTTGCGGCAGAAGCGCTCACCAACGCCGCCAAGCATGCCCAAGCGGAGGTGGTCACCATCGATGCCAGGCTGGCGGACGAGACGCTGCACCTGTCGGTGAGCGACGACGGCGTCGGTGGCGCAGAGTCGGGCGCGGGCTCGGGTCTGATGGGTCTGCGAGACAGGGTGGAGGCCCTCTCCGGCTCGCTCACCGTCACGAGTCGGCCCGGCGCGGGCACCCACATCACCGCGACCATTCCGGTCGCCGAGCACGCGGCGTCCTAGCGACTACTTCTTGCGCTGACTCTCGGCGTATTCCTCGGGGCGGTTCTTCTTCATCCACACCCGCATCGGCCAGAACAGCACCCAGAGAACGGGATACACGGTGACGTAGAACAAGCCGTACACCGCCAGACACCCCAGGATCCCGAGCACCCAGCCGGGGTAGACGATGATCAGGCAGAACTGGATGAACTGTTTCAGCACGACCGGGTAGCCGTCGGACATCGACCAGACAGTCTTCGGACTCAGCGCGTCGAGCAGAGCCCGCCACGTCGAACGCTTCGGCGCGTCGACCGGCTCCTCCTCCAGGGCTCCGCTCGCCGGCTCGGTCATGTCAGAAGTCCCAGTCCTCGTCTTCGGTGTTGACAGCCTTGCCGATGACGTAGCTGGACCCGGAGCCGGAGAAGAAGTCGTGGTTCTCGTCGGCGTTGGGGCTCAGCGCGGACAGGATCGCCGGATTGACGTCGGTCTCGTCCCGCGGGAACAGCGCCTCGTAGCCGAGGTTCATCAGCGCCTTGTTGGCGTTGTAGCGCAGGAACTTCTTCACGTCCTCGGTCAGGCCGACCTCGTCGTAGAGATCCTGGGTGTATTCGACCTCGTTGTCGTAGAGCTCGAACAGCAGTTCGTAGGTGTAGTCCTTGAGCTCCTGGCGGGTGCTCTCGTCCGTCAACGCCAGACCGCGCTGGAACTTGTATCCGATGTAGTACCCGTGCACGGCCTCGTCACGGATGATGAGCCGGATCATGTCGGCGGTGTTGGTGAGCTTGGCCCGGCTGCTCCAGTACATCGGCAGGTAGAAGCCGGAATAGAACAGGAAGCTCTCGAGCAGAGTGGATGCGACCTTGCGCTTGAGCGGCTCGTCACCCTTGTAGTAGCGCATGACGATCTCCGCCTTGCGCTGCAGGTTGGGGTTCTCCTCCGACCAGCGGAACGCATCGTCGATGTCGGCGGTCGAGCACAGCGTCGAGAAGATGTTGCTGTAGCTGCGAGCATGCACCGACTCCATGAACGCGATGTTGGTGTACACCGCTTCCTCGTGCGGCGTGAGCGCATCGGGGATCAAGCTGACCGCGCCGACGGTGCCCTGGATCGTGTCGAGCAGGGTCAGTCCGGTGAACACCCGCATCGTCAGTTGCTTCTCGTGGGCGGTGAGCGTGTTCCACGACGGGATGTCGTTGGACACCGGCACCTTCTCCGGCAGCCAGAAATTGCCGGTCAGGCGCTCCCAGACCTCGGCGTCTTTCTCGTCCTGTAGGCGGTTCCAGTTGATCGCAGAAACACGGTCGATCAGCTTGATGCCATCACTCACGAGAACCCCATTTCACCTGGCTGTTTACGCTGTCGTCGCGGGATCCCCCGCACCGCTGCCAACACTACAACTGGGGGGCGACATCGCCATGCTCTACGAGATGTTGTGTTCGGGCGTGTCGCTGATCGTCACTGTTTTCGCTACCTTCGCCGGTAGAAGACCATCCCGCCGTGGTGCAGTTCGTCGCCGGTGACGAACGTTCCGGACGCGGTGAATCCGGTGTCGTCCCAGTACTCGATGCGATTGCCCGTCACCTCGTACCGCCCGGTGTACGCGCTCTGCCGGTCCCCGCGAGCCTCGTCGTAGCGGCCGTCGGGCAGCAATTCCTGCCGGATCTCCCCGTCGGCGGTCACCCACATGCCCACGTATGGGTGGTCGGCGGCGGGTGCGGCCGGTACGCGGGTCAGGAGTTCATCGAGTGCCACCAGGTCGAGGTAGGCCGTCACGCGAATCACCCGCTCGTCGTGCAGCGTCATCACCCAGGCGTAGTCGTTGACGTACGGCCGGCCGTCGCGGGCGGTCGCCGTGCCCCGCCACAGGGCCACGACGGTGTCGCCATCGGTGTGGAGCTCGCGCACGTCGGCCCGGATCTCTCCGGCGAGGCGAGACACGATGGGCCCGGCACCGTCCCGAAGGAAGTCGATTCGACTCGTGTAGGTCGAGGGCCGGACGGCCCGCGCCACCGTCCAGTGGACGTCGTCGGCGAGGATCGAGTAGAAGGTGTCCGCCCTTCCGACGCCAAGCGCGAGGGCGTCGCGCACCACCTGGGCGTTGCGCCCCTCAACCTCGGCGGCATCGGCGGTGCCGGTGCTACTGCAGCCGACGGCCACGGCCGCTGCCGCGCCGATCACAGACGATCTCATTCTCGCGCCCCAGCGCTGATTCTCTCCCGATGTCTTCGTGACCATGACATCGAACCTAGGAACGCGCTGGACGTGCCGGCAGGGTGCAGTTCTCCCAGGGACGCGACGACGGGGACGGGCTCAGGCGACCTGTTCGCGCCGGGTGACGCCCTCGTGCAGCGGCAGGTCCGGGTCGATGCGGATGCCGAGCACCTCACAGGTCCCGTTGATCGAGCCCAGCATGATCGTGGTCAGGTAATCGACGAACTTCTCGGCCGGCAGCCGCCGCGGCATGTCCCGCGCAGTGCCGAGCCACCAGTCGGTCGCAGAGGCCGCAGCCCCGAAGGTCGCGAACGCGGCCAGCTCGAACGCCGCGCCGTCGAGCTCCATGTCCTGAAGTTCGTGGCTGAACATGTCGGCCATCGCCAGCGTGATGTCACGGCCCTCGTTCACCGCACGGATCGTCGACTCGCTTTCGGCGAACCGGCCCTGCATCAGGAACCGGATCACGTTCGGGTGGTCGTCGACCAGCCGGACGTATTGCTCGACGGCGCGACGGATGATCGTGTGCGCCGGATCGGTCGAGACGTCGATGGACGGGAAGATGGCCGACCACAACATGTCCCGCATGCGCTGGCCGATCGCCTGGAAAAGGTCCGATTTGTCGGTGAAGTGCCGGTAGATCTTGGGTTTGGCCGTGCCCGCCTCTTCGGCGATCTCCCGCAGTGAGACATCGGGGCCCTGCTGGTCGATCGCCCGGAATGCCGCGTCGACGATCTCGGACCGCACCTTCTTGCGGTGTTCGCGCCAGCGTTCGCTACGGGCGTCCACCTTGACGCCCGGCTCGTCGGCTGCGCGCCTGCTCGGCCCTCGTCGCACGCGGACACTCTACCCGGTACAGATGCGGCTGACCTGCCCCGACCGCGCGCCGCGGGAAGCGCGTCACCAACAGATCATCACGGCCGTGCCGCGCAGCGCGCCTCCGAATCGGTACTATCTCGGGCGACAGCCGCGCAACGAGACGAGAGATATGACGCAGCGATACGACCTGGTCATCGCAGGTGGGGGGCCGTCGGGATCGGCGGCCGCATGGCAGGCCGCCCAGACCGGAGCGAACGTGGTGGTGCTCGACAAGGCACAGTTCCCGCGGGCCAAACCCTGCGGCGACGGCCTGACCGCGCGCGCCGTGAGCTACCTGCAGAAGATGGGGCTGGCCGACGAGGTGGCCACCTATCACCGCGTCAACCGGGTGACCGTCTTCAGCCCCAGCCGCTGGGAACTGTCGTTCCCGACGCGTCCCGGCATGCCCAACCACGGGCACACCGTGAGCCGCGAGCACCTCGACACGACGCTGCTCAAGCACGCCGAATCCGCGGGTGCCGAAGTGCGCCAGGGCGCGGAGGTGGCAGGACCGGAGCTCGACGCCAACGGACGCGTCATCGGTGTCGTCCTCAAGGGCGGCGAGAAGGTGTACGGCGACGCGGTGATCGCCGCCGACGGCGCCTACTCCCCCATCAAGCGCGCGCTGAAGATCGACTCCGAGTACAACGGCTACTCGGCGATCGCGATCCGGTCGGAGATGCCGGCCAACCGCGCGGACTCCGACAGCCTCGACATCTACCTCAAGCTGCAGTTCCAGGGTGACCAGCTGCCCGGTTACGGGTGGGTCTTCCCGATGGGCGACGGCATCTTCAACATCGGCCTGGGCTACGTCAACAGCTACAAGAACTGGCAGTCCATCAACGCGACCCAGTTCCTGGGCGACTTCCTGCGCACACTGCCCCGAGAGTGGGATCTGCCGCCCATCGAGGAGCTGAAGAAGAACAAGAGCGTGCGCGCCTGGCGGTTGCCCATGGGGTTCACCGCCTGGCCGGCGTGGCGCCCAGGTGTGCTGTTCACGGGCGACTCGCTGGGCGCAGGCAAACCGGCATCGGGCGCGGGCATTTCGAAGGCACTGGAGTCCGGATTGGCCGCGGGTGAGTGCGCGATCGCCGCGCTGACCAACGGCGGGCCCGACGATTTCACGAACTACGGGCAGCGCATGGAAGCCGCGTGGGGCCGGGAGTACAAGCGCGGCAGGTACTTCCACAAGCTGGCGGGCATTCCGGCGGTCGCCAACACCGGTATCAAGCTGATCGACAACGCCCACTTCCGCGACCGGATGCTCAAGTCGCTGTACAAGAAGGCCCAGGGCCCCCAGCACACCTTCTAGAGACCACCCCGCCGCAATGTCGGCGCCCCGCCGGGTGTTGGAGTGACAGTCCACACCCGGCGGTGTGGTGTCAGGGGTCGGCGCTACGGTCGCCCTATGGAGCAACGCATCAGCCTGATCACGCTCGGTGTCGACGACCTCGCGCGGGCGCGCCGGTTCTACGAGGACGGTCTTGGTTGGCTGCCCCACGACGCGCCCGAGGGCGTGGTGTTCTACCAAATGCCCGGTATTGCGTTGGCGTTGTTCGGTCGCGCGGATCTGGCCGAGGACGCTCACCATCCCGTGGACGGACGGTTCAGCGGGATCACGATCGCGATCAATCAGCGCTCCGAAGCCGACGTCGACGCGGTGCTGGAGCAGGCTGTTGCCGCGGGTGGCACGCTGCTGAAGCCGGCTGAAAGGGTCTTCTGGGGCGGGTATTCGGGATACTTCGCCGACCCGGACGGGCACGTGTGGGAGGTGGCGCTGAACCCGGCGTGGACGATCAACGACGACGGCACGCTGACGCTCTGACGCTCCGCGGTCAGCGGCCCCGCTGGGCTCGGCCGGGTTTGCGGGCCACCTTGCCCGCGGCGGCGCGGGCGGCCTGCTTGGCCAGTGTTTTCTCGCGTGCGGTGCGCTTGGGCGCCGGTTCCGTCTGACCGCGGGACGAGCCGGGCTTGCGGCCGCGGACGACACCGATGAAGTCGTCGACGAGTGCTGATTGCGGACCCTGCGGCACGGCGAGCGCGACAGCGCAGGTAGGCGCGTCCACGATAGGCCGGTAGGTGATGTCTTTCCGGTGATGCAGGCGCGCCAGCGACTGCGGGACGATCAGCACGCCGGCCCCTGCAGCGACGAGTTCGATTGCAGCTGGCGTGTTTTCGGGCCGATGCTCGGCCGGGGTACCGGGTGCGTCAGGCCAGTCGACGACGTCGTCGAGGGGCACGAGCCGTGACTCGTCGACGAGATCGGCGGCGGTGATCTCGTCGGCGGCGCTCAGCAGGTGATCCGCCGCGACGACGGCGACTGTGGTTTCGGCGTAGAGCGGGATGACCGCCAGCCCGGAGGTGTCGGTGGGCAGGCGCAGGACCGCGACGTCGACGGTACCGTCGCGTACGGCCTCAGCAGCCTCGGCCGCGGGAATCGTGGTGAGCTCCAGCCGAACCTGCGGGTGACGCTGCGTCCAGTGGCGCGCCCATTTCGCGGGCGTGCCGCCCGGGACGTAGCCGACCGTGAGCGACGGCTGCGACGGCGGGACCATCGCCACAGGCTACCGATACCCTGAGCGTCATGAGCAGGCCGAATTCGCAGTCGATGAAACCCGCGACCGCGGCGAAGAAGCTGGACGTCTACCTGCCGGCGACACCCGAGGAGTTCCAGAGCAACGCCATCACCCGCGACGAGCTCGCTGGGTTGCAGGCCGATCCTCCGCAGTGGCTGCAGGATCTTCGCAAGAACGGCCCGCATCCGAAGAACCTGGTGGCGGCGAAGCTGGGGGTGTCGATCGCGGGGTTGGCCCGCGGAGGGGTCACCGAGGCGCTGACCACCGAGCAGATCGACGCGCTGCTCGCCGATAAGCCGGAGTGGTTGGTCGCCGAACGCGAGAGCTACCAGAACGTGGTCCGCGAAGAGCGTCGCCTGAAGGCCGCACGCGCGGATCAGGCTTCCGAGAAGTAGGCCCGACCCTTTCGAGCGTGGGCATTGTGCACGCGAAAGTGGCTTTCGCCGTGCACAACCCCCACGCTCGAACCGTCGGCCTTTCGCCTGACTCTCACAGGCTCGTCAGCAGGGTATCCCTGAAGACCGGGAGGTGGCTTTTTCCGGTTTCACCCGTGCGCTCTTCGACGCATTTCACTACTGCATTTCCCATACGCGTGACCTCCTTCGCGATGATCGTCGACAGGTACCCGATAACTTCCGATACTGCGAATCCCACAAGAAAACTCATGGGACCGACGGTCATGAACACAATGGCTGCCATCATCAGCCTGAGAACACCACCTCCCAGGGACGCCGACCTTAGTCAGCGTTTCGGCAATTCAGTTGTCGTAGCTCAGCTCACAACATGCAGCTGACGCAACCCTCCACCTCAGTGCCTTCCAGCGCCATCTGGCGAAGCCGGATGTAGTACAGCGTCTTGATTCCCTTGCGCCAGGCGTAGATCTGCGCCTTGTTCACGTCGCGCGTGGTCGCGGTGTCCTTGAAGAACAACGTCAGTGACAGACCCTGATCCACGTGCTGGGTGGCCGCGGCGTAGGTGTCGATGATCTTCTCGTACCCGATCTCGTAGGCATCCTGGTAGTACTCCAGGTTGTCGTTGGTCAGGTACGGCGCCGGGTAGTAGACGCGACCGATCTTGCCTTCCTTGCGGATCTCGATCTTGCTCGCCACAGGGTGGATCGAGCTGGTCGAGTGGTTGATGTAGCTGATCGACCCGGTCGGCGGAACCGCCTGCAGGTTCTGGTTGTAGATGCCGTGCTTCTGCACCGACTCCTTGAGTCGCTTCCAGTCCTCCTGGGTCGGAATCCGGATGCCGGCGTCGGCGAAGATCTGCCGCACCTTGTCGGTGGCCGGCTCCCACACCTGATCGGTGTACTTGTCGAAGAACTCCCCCGACGCGTACTTCGAGCGCTCGAACCCGCCGAAGGCCCGACCTCGTTCGATCGCAATGCGATTCGACGCCTGCAGCGCGTGATAGAGCACCGTGTAGAAGTAGATGTTGGTGAAGTCCACACCCTCTTCCGAGCCGTACATGATGCGCTCACGTGCCAGATAGCCGTGCAGGTTCATCTGTCCCAGACCGATGGCGTGGGATTCGTTGTTGCCCTGCTCGATCGACGGCACCGACGTGATCGAGGTCTGGTCGCTCACCGCGGTCAAGGCGCGAATCGACACCTCGATGGTCTGCGCGAAGTCCGGTGAATCCATGGCTTTCGCGATGTTCAGCGAGCCGAGGTTGCAGGAGATGTCCTTGCCGACCTTGGCATAGGACAGGTCGTCGTTGAACTCCGAGGGCGTGGACACCTGCAGGATCTCCGAGCACAGGTTGCTGTGGGTGATCTTGCCGTCGATCGGGTTGGCGCGGTTCACCGTGTCCTCGTACATGATGTACGGGTAGCCGGACTCGAACTGCAGCTCCGCCAGGGTCTGGAAGAACTCGCGCGCCTTGATCTTGGTCTTGCGAATCCGCGCGTCGTCGACCATCTCGTAGTACTTCTCGGTCACCGAGATGTCAGCGAACGCCTTGCCGTAGACCTTCTCCACGTCATAGGGCGAGAAGAGGTACATGTCCTCGTTCTTCTTCGCCAACTCGAAGGTGATGTCCGGGATCACCACGCCCAGCGAGAGCGTCTTGATGCGGATCTTCTCGTCGGCGTTCTCGCGCTTGGTGTCGAGGAACCGGTAGATGTCGGGGTGGTGCGCGTGCAGGTACACCGCACCGGCGCCCTGGCGGGCGCCCAGCTGGTTGGCGTAGGAGAACGAGTCCTCGAGCAGCTTCATGATCGGGATGACGCCCGAGCTCTGGTTCTCGATGTTCTTGATCGGCGCGCCGTGCTCACGAATGTTGCTCAGCAGCAACGCGACTCCGCCACCGCGCTTGGACAGCTGCAGTGCCGAGTTGATGGAGCGACCGATCGACTCCATGTTGTCCTCGATGCGCAGCAGGAAGCAGCTCACCGGCTCGCCGCGCTGCTTCTTGCCCGAGTTGAGGAACGTCGGCGTCGCCGGCTGGAAGCGGCCGTCCATGATCTCGTCGACCAGCTTCTCGGCCAGCGTGGTGTCGCCGGAAGCCAGCGTCAGCGCCACCATCACCACACGATCTTCGAAGCGCTCGAGGTAGCGCTTTCCGTCGAAGGTCTTCAGCGTGTAGGAGGTGTAGTACTTGAACGCGCCCAGGAACGTCGGGAACCGGAACTTCTTGGCGTACGCACGATCCAACAGCGTCTTGACGAAGTTGCGCGAGTACTGGTCGAGCACCTCACGCTCGTAGTACTCCTTCTGCACCAGGTAGTCGAGCTTCTCGTCCTGATTGTGGAAGAAGACGGTGTTCTGGTTCACGTGCTGCAGGAAGTACTCCCGCGCCGCCTGGACGTCCTTGTCGAACTGGATCTTGCCGTCGGCGTCGTACAGGTTCAGCATCGCGTTCAGGGCGTGGTAATCCATCTCGCCCGGAAGCGCGTGCACGCCGGTGGTGGTTACAGGTTCTGCAGCTGTGACGGTTGGTGGCACGTCTGGTCCTTCCAGAAGTCTTGTAATCCTGCGCGGACGGCGAACACATCGTCCGTCGTTCCCATGAGTTCGAACCTGTAGAGAAAGGGGACGCCGCACTTGCGTGAGACGACCACCCCGGCGTAGCCGAATTCGGCGCCGAAATTGGTGTTGCCCGCGGAGATGACACCGCGGATCAACGACCGGTTGTGTTCATCGTTGAGGAATGCGATCACCTGCTTGGGGACGTATCCCCCGCGATCGGGATCGGGGCCGTTGGCGTGCCCGCCGCCATAGGTGGGTAGGACGAGCACGTACGGCTCGTCTACCTGGATCCGCTCCTTGAGGGGAATCCGTATAGCGGGCAGTTCGAGCTTCTGCACGAACCGATGCGTGTTCTCCGACACGCTGGAGAAGTAGACGAGGTTGCTCACTCCCCTGCTCCTCTCGGTCGATGCGTCGGACGGTCCTGTCAGTGGTTCAGGCGGTGACGGCGGATGCGCCGGCGAGGGCCTTGATGCGGTCCGGGCGGAAACCCGACCAGTGGTCGTTGCCGGCCACCACGACGGGTGCCTGCAGGTAACCGAGCGCCATCACGTAATCGCGCGCCTCGGTGTCCACGCTGATGTCGACGACGTCGTAGGCCACGCCTGCCTTGTCGAGCGCCTTGTAGGTGGCGTTGCACTGAACGCAGGCCGGCTTGGTGTACACGGTGACAGTCATTTGCGCGCTCCCTCAGCGAAAATTTTCATCAACAACGGGTGTTTTTCCTGATAACTGCAAGTCCCTGCACACCCCATCCGACGATCACCTGCCCGGGCGATCTACCCTCCCCGCTCTCAACGCCGATCCGAGGAGGTAACTTCCCCGAGATCCCCGCCGAGCGCAGATCGCGTCTTGTGCCGCTCTCCACCCTAGGGCACTAGATGTTGTGCCTCGTTAGTAGAGCACACACAAGATGGTCTTAATAACACGTTTGGAATTTTCCCTGGTCACCCCGGTGTGTCGCGCCGATTTCGGCGTGTCAGACATCACATCAGGGCCCGCGCGCATCCATGCGTCTGGTCTACCAGGACCCACCGACAACAACGCCCCTACCGGCGCCACCCCCGTAAAAGCCCAGCAAACGACATCGCCCGGCCTTGCTCGAGGAGCAAGGCCGGGCGAGTCGAGTGGAAGTCAGCCGATCTCGGCGACCAGTTTGCCGACGATGTCGCGCAGCTTGGCGACCACATCAGCGCTCTCTCGAGGGTGCTTGCCGTCGAGCGTCTGCGCGGGCAGCGAGAAGTCGAGGTCTTCCACGACACGCGGACCGGCGATACCGAACGACTTGCGGGTCTCGTCGTGCGCCCACACGCCGCCGTACTGCCCGAGCGCTGCTCCGACGACGGCCAGCGGCTTGTCCTTGAGTGCGCTGTCACCGTAGGGCCGCGACAACCAGTCGATCGCGTTCTTCAGGACGCCGGGGATGCTGCCGTTGTATTCGGGAGTGACGACGAGCGCCGCATCGGCGCGGCCGGCAGCCTCCCGCAGAGCCTTCACCGGTTCCGGCACCGACTCGTTGTCGATGTCCTCGTTGTAGAACGGCAGCTCGCCGAGGCGATCGAACTGTTCCAGGATGACCCCGTCCGGCGCTGTCTCAGCGGCCAGATCGGCCAACTGCCGGTTGATCGACTCCTTCCGCAAGCTGCCGACCAGGACCAGAACCGTACTCTCCGCCATCACTTCTCCTATCCGTCATTCGCGATCGTCGTGTGGATACTTGCAGAGTTTAACCGGACCGCGGTCCGATTGATTCCGGCTGAGTTAAAGTTGCCAGGTGAGCGCCTCTGACGGCCTGACGATGCTGTCGGTCAGCGATTCCGGCCCACCCGAGCGGGGTGATGCCGCGCGCAACCGCGCGTTGCTGCTGGACGCTGCGCGCCGACTCGTCGCCGAGCACGGGGCCGAGGCCGTCACCACCGACGACATCGCCGCTGCCGCCGGCGTCGGCAAGGGGACGCTGTTCCGCCGGTTCGGCAGTCGCGCCGGGTTGATGATCGTGCTGCTCGACGAGGACGAGAAGGCTCAGCAGCAGGCCATCCTGTTCGGCCCGCCTCCCCTGGGCCCGGGAGCCCCGCCGCTGGAGCGGCTGATCGCCTATGGCCGCGAACGGCTGTGCTTCGTCAACAGCCACCACGCCCTGCTCTCCGATGTCGGCCGGGACCCGCAGATGCGCTTCAACGCGCCGATGATGCTGCACCACCGCCACGTCCGCGTGCTGCTGGACGACGGCGGCACCAGCGGTGACCTCGACGCCCAGGCCACGGCGCTGCTGGCTCTCCTCGACGCCGACTACGTCCGCCACGAGACCACCGACCGTGGCCGCACGCTGGACGAACTCGGCGACGCATGGGAGACGCTGGCCCGCAAGATCTGCGGCACATGATCGCCGGGGGACAGACAACCGGGTGGATTCTGCACGTGGACCTCGACCAGTTCCTCGCCTCGGTCGAACTGCGGCGCCGACCCGATCTGGTCGGCCTTCCCGTCATCGTCGGCGGCAGCGGCGACCCGTCCGAGGCGCGCAAGGTCGTCACCTGTGCGTCGTATGAGGCCCGCGCACACGGCGTGCACGCGGGGATGCCCCTGCGGGTGGCGGCACGACGCTGCCCGGAGGCCACATTCCTGCCGTCCGATCCCGACGCCTACGACGCCGCCTCCGAGCAGGTGATGGCCGCGCTTCGCGACCTGGGTCATCCTGTCGAGGTGTGGGGCTGGGACGAGGCGTACGTGGACGGCGGCCAGACCGATCCGTTCGCGCTGGCCAAGCGCATCCAGGAGACGATCACCGCGGAGACCGGACTGTCCTGTTCGGTCGGCATCAGCGACAACAAGCAGCGGGCCAAAGTGGCGACCGGCTTCGGCAAGCCGGGCGGGATCGCCGCGCTGACCGACGAGAACTGGATGTCGATGATGGGCGAGCGGCCCGTCGACGCACTGTGGGGGATCGGCCCCAAGACGTCCAAAAAGCTTGCCGCGATGGGTATCACGACCGTCGCCGAGTTGTCGGCGACCGACGCCGAGGCACTCACGGCGACCTTCGGCCCCACCACCGGATTGTGGATCTTGTTGCTCGCCAAGGGTGGAGGCGACACGACGGTCCGCGCCGACCCGTGGGTGCCGCGCTCCCGCAGTCATGTCGTCACGTTCTCCGAGGACCTCACCGATGATGCCGAGATGGCCGCAGCTGTCACCGATCTCGCGCGGCGCACGCTGGCAGAGATCGTCGAACAGCAGCGGGTGGTCACCCGGGTGGCGGTCACCGTGCGCACCGCGACGTTCTACACCCGCACCAAGATCCGCACACTGCCCGCACCGACGGTCGACTCCGAAGCCGTCGTCGCCACCGCGCTCGCCCTCCTCGGGGACTTCGATCTCACGCGTCCCGTGCGGCTCCTCGGGGTTCGCCTCGAGCTGTCGATGACCGACGTCGCACCTGTCGGTGCCGGCGGCTAACGTCGGTCGGCGATGTTGCACACCGTCGCGGTTCGCGGATACCGCTCACTTCGAGATCTCGTGTTGCCCTTGCGTCGACTGACCGTGGTCACCGGCGCCAACGGCACCGGCAAGTCGTCGCTCTACCGGGCGCTGCGCCTGCTGGCCGACTGCGGTCGCGGCGAGGTGATCGGATCCTTCGCCCGCGAGGGCGGCGTCGAATCGGCGATGTGGGCCGGTCCCGAACACCTCGGCGGAGCACGACGCACCGGGGCCGCCCAGGGCGGCCCTCGCACCCGCTCCGTGTCCATCGAATTGGGTTATGCCGCGGATGATTTCGGATACCTCGTAGATTTCGGCCTCCCCCAGGCGGTCGATTCGGCGTTCACCCGCGATCCGGAGCTCAAACGAGAGCTGGTCTTCGCCGGCCCGGTCGCCCGGCCGACCACCACCCTCGTCCGTCGCGTGCGGGGAATGGTGGAGGTCGCTTCCGAGGGCAGTCGGGGTTTCGACGAGCTGTCGCGCAACCTGCCGGCGCACCGCAGTGTGCTGGCGGAATGGGCGGGTGCCGCACCCGAACTGGTGATGGTCCGGGAACGGTTGCGGGACTGGCGATTCTACGACGGTTTCCGAGCAGACGCGCACGCTCCGGCGCGGCGACCGCATGTCGGGACCCGCACCCCTGTCCTGGCCGACGACGGTTCGGATCTGGCCGCGGCCATACAGACGATTGTGGAAACCGGCGTCGAAGACCTGGATCGTGCCGTGGCCGCCGCGTTCGACGGAGCGACGGTCTCGGTGTCGGTCACCGAGGGGCTGTTCGACCTCCACGTGCACCAACGCGGCATGCTCCGCCCGCTGCGCAGTGCCGAGATCTCCGACGGCACGCTGCGTTTCCTGCTCTGGACGGCCGCACTGTTGAGTCCGCAGCCGCCGTCGCTGATGGTGCTCAACGAACCCGAGACGTCGTTGCACCCCGACCTGCTCCCCCCGCTGGCCGACCTGATCTGCGCCGCCGCGACGACGACCCAGGTGGTGGTGGTGACGCACTCCTCGGCGCTGCGGGAGCGGCTCGCTGCGGCGCCCCTCGGCGAAGACGAGACGACGGAGATCGAACTCGTCAAGGATTGGGGTGAGACGAAAATCGACGGCCAGGAACTGCTGACCACTCCCCCGTGGAACTGGGGGACGCGCTGAGGGTCAGCGGCGCCGCGGCGGCGGCCGCAGCGCGCGGGCGAACAGCACGTTGACCCGCGTCATCGCGAACGCGTACGGCCACCAGAAGAATCGCTTGGCGAAGTACAGCGCGCGGATGTCCACCGAGGTGTAGATCAGATACTTGTTGCGTCGTACGCCACGCAGGATCTTGTCGGCCGCTTTCTCCGGTGACACCGCGTGGCCCCCGAAGCGGTCGGTCCACCACTGCACGCGCGGATCCTCACGATCCACGCCGGCGATCTGAACCGACTGCACCAGAGGCGTTTTCACCGCGCCGGGCACCACCACCGAGACGCCGATGCGGTGGCGCGCGAGGTCGAAACGCAGCACCTCCGACAACCCGCGCAGACCGTACTTGCTGGCCGAATAGGCCGCGTGCCACGGCAGAGCGACCAGCCCCGCCGCCGACGAGACGTTGACCAGGTGGCCGCCACGGCCGGCCGCCACCATGGGCGGCAGGAACGTCTCGATGACGTGGATCGGCCCCATCAGATTGACGTCGATCATCGACTTCCAGTGCTGGTGGGTGAGCTGACTGACAGTGCCCCACGCCGACACGCCCGCGATGTTCATCACGACGTCCATTGCGCCGTGGGCAGTGTGGATGTCGGCGGCGAACGCCACGACGGCGTCGTGGTCGGTGATGTCGAGCGCGCGGTGCGCCGCGACGACCGCACCGAGCGCTTGCGCATCGGCCACAGTGGCGGCCAGTCCGTCGGCGTCACGATCGGTGAGATAGAGCTCCGCACCCTGGGCCGCCAGCTTCAGCGCCGTCGCGCGTCCGATTCCGCTGGCCGCACCGGTGAGCAGGCACCGTTTGCTCGCGAAACCGTCGGCGAATCCCATGGGAGGTGACCTTACCGGCCCCCGACCGAGCCCCGGCCCGCCTCACCGCTCGGGCAGCTCGACTCCACCCCAGAGGCTGTTGAGCCACAATCGCTCGGCGATCTCGACCGCCCGGTTCGGATCCGTGTCACGTCCGACGAATGCGCTGTCCAGCGCGAGCGTCATCGACGTCACGGCGACCAGTGTGCGAACCAGCGACTGCAGATCATCGGAAATGGGACGGGGGCCCGAATCCTGCTCGACCAGACCGACGATCTTGTTGACCACGGTGTCCTGGAAGTCGTCCATGATCTCGCGGATCTGCGCGTCGGTGCTGCGGGCCAGATTGCACGCGCCCATGATCGGGTCGTTGGACGCGAAAACTGCCGCGGCGTATCCGACCATCCGCTTGGCGAAGGACGACGGCGACTCCCCCGGCTCACGCGGCGCGAAGTCGTGGGTGAGCTGATCGAGCTCCGCCATCGCCTCGGCGACGATGACCGCGAGGACGGCGTACTTGGAGTCGAAATAGAAGTAGAAGCCCGATCGGGCGACGCCGGCGCGCTCGCTGATCGTGCTGACCGACAGGTCGGCGAAGGAGCGTTCCTCGAGGAGCTCCCGTACCGCGGCGATGATGGCTTCCCGCTGACGGTCACCGCGGGTCCTACGGGGATCGCTGCTGACGGGATCGGCGGTCATGACAACAAACCTTTGCATCGCGATGCACAGGACACAAACTCCGCGAAACTTGACAGCCGTCAAGTGGGTCCGCCAGGATGATCAGCAGTGACATCGACCACAGTCACCCTCATTCAGGAGTGCCAAGATGCCAACGATCAGCGCCACTGACTACTGGATCGACCAGGCCAAACGACGTCTGAAGCCCACCGCCCTCACCATCCCCGGGATGGGGGCGGTCGAGAAGCGCCTCAAGGACAAGGAGTGGGAGCGGTTCGTGTTCGCCGAGCCGCCGGCCGGCAGCGACCTGAAGGCGATCACCGGAGACTCCGGGCTGCCGATCATCGGTCACATGATCGAGACGTTCCGCGGCGGTCCGGACTTCATCGTCGAGCAGTACCGCAAGCACGGCCCGATCTTCTACTCGCAGTCGCCGGCCCTGTCGGCGGTGATGGCGCTCGGACCCGACGCGACCCAGGCCGTCTTCACCAACCGCAACAAGGACTTCTCCCAGCGCGCCTGGGATCCCATCATCGGCCCGTTCTTCGACGGCGGACTGATGCTCCTGGATTTCGAGGAGCACCTCTTCCACCGCCGCATCATGCAGGAGGCGTTCACCCGCACCCGGCTCTCCGGTTACGTCCCTCACGTCGATTCGGTGGCCACGCGCGTGCTGAGCAACGACTGGGTCGCCGACGATCCGCGCTTCCTGTTCTATCCGGCCATCAAGGAGCTGACCCTCGACATCGCGTCCGAGGTCTTCATGGGCCACCCCGCGGGCACCGACCGCGAACTGGTCACGACGATCAACCAGGCCTTCACCACCACCACGCGCGCGGGCAATGCCATTGTGCGCAAGCCCGTCCCGCCGCTGAGCTGGTGGCGCGGCATCAAGGCCCGCGAGACGCTGGAGCGCTACTTCGTGAGCCGGATCGGCGAGAAGCGTCGCTCGGAGGACACCGACATGTTCAGCGTGCTGTGCCACTCGCAGGACGAAGACGGCGGTAGCTTCACCGACGATCAGATCGTCAGCCACATGATCTTCCTGATGATGGCGGCCCACGACACGTCCACGTCGACGATGACCACGATGGCCTACCACCTGGCCGCCAATCCGGAGTGGCAGGACCGCTTGCGCGAAGAGTCCCAGCGCATCGGCGACGGACCACTCGACATCGAGGCGCTGGAGAAGCTCGAGACCTACGACCTGGTGGTCAACGAGTCGCTGCGGATGATGACGCCGTTGCCGTTCAACTTCCGCCAGACGGTCCGCGACACCGAGCTGCTCGGCTTCTACATTCCTGCCGACACCCCTGTGGTGACGTGGCCGTCGATCAATCACCGGCTGCCCGAGCTGTGGACCGATCCGGAGAAGTTCGACCCGGAGCGCTTCTCGGAGCCGCGCAACGAGCACAAGCGGCATCGCTACGCCTTCGCCCCGTTCGGCGGCGGCGCACACAAGTGCATCGGCATGGTGTTCGGCCAGCTGGAGATCAAGACCGTCATGCACCGCCTGCTCACGCGGTACCGTCTCGAACTCCCGAAGGCCGGATACACACCGCGCTACGACTACGGCGGCATGCCCGTGCCGCTCGACGGAATGCCGATCGTGCTGCGGCCGCTGCGCTGAGCCCTCCGCGCCGAGCCGTCAGGCCAGGAGCCGGTTCGCGCAGGCGATGACCGCGCGCAACGCCGACTGCACCGGATCGGATGACAGGCCCATCGCCCACTCGACTCGAGCGCCGTTGGCGCCCTGGATGAACGTCGCGATGTCGCCTCCCGCGGTGCGCTGATGGAACGCCGTCATCTCCACGGCGACACCTCGGTCGTAGAGCATCGCGGTGAGGGCGGCGACGGGACCGCATGCCGTCGCCTGCGCTGTTCCGATGCGGTCCCCCAGCGCCAGCGTGGCGTGGTACGTCTGTGCCTGCGGCCCCCACCGGGCCGACGGGCGGTCGGCCTCGGCGCAGGCCCACTGGCCGAGCCGCACCGGTCCGCTCGCCGGTGCGAACTCGGCGACGAACTCGTCGTAGGTGCGGCTGTCGGCCTTCGCCCGCAACGGTTCAGGAGCGCGGCCGGTCAGCCGGGCGGCGAACGACGACGTCCGAGAGTGGGCGATCGTGGCGATCGGAGAATTCATGATGTGCCGGCCTTGAGGTCGAGGAGAACGACCGACGGCTACGCAACGACCCACAGCGGGGGGTCGGTCTGGATCAGACCCCGCTGCGGGTTGCTACTACGAGTCGGTTCGGCACGTCGGCGATAGTAGCCCGCTGCCCGTCGGCGCGGCAAGCAGCTTTACTGTAGAGTTTGCCGTGTTCGATGCCGCTGCAACGCCGGCGAAATGCGCACCGCGAAATTACACTCCGGCTATCCCGTTCCTGACATTCGTTTGCCACGCCAGTGAAATACACACTCCGGAAATGCATCACGACATTTTCGGAGTAGCAACTGACAGCATCTCCGCCGCCGCCAGGAAACACACCCCGATCCTGCCAGCAAAGTCACTTACCTGCGAAATTATCACAATGCCATTTGCTTGCAGCGCTGGCGCTGGCGCGGTCGCAGGAGCGCGGGGGCTCGTGCACAATGGGCCCAATGTCGTGGTCGATGACGGTGCTTCTGGTCGCGGCAGGCATCCTCGGTGGCCTCACCGGAAGCATCGCGGGTTTGGCCTCGGTCGCCACCTATCCCGCGCTTCTGGTCGCGGGATTGCCGCCGGTCGCTGCGAACGTCACCAACACCGTGGCCCTGGTGTTCAACGGCGTCGGGTCGATCCTGGGATCGCGCCCCGAACTAGCCGGGCAGCGCCAGCGTGTGGTGCGGTTGCTGCCCGTCGCGGTGCTGGGTGGAATCGCGGGCGCGGTGTTGCTTCTGTCCACTCCGGCCGAAGGATTCGAGAAGGTGGTGCCCCTGCTGCTCGGCTTCTCCTCATTGGCGATCCTGGCCCCGGTGCGACCTCCGCCGGAACCGGGAGGTGACACTCGGGGCCACAGAGCCCGCAGAATCGCCGAGGCTGTCGCGATCTGCGGGATCTGCATCTACGGCGGATATTTCGGCGCAGCTGCCGGAGTTCTGCTGCTCGCGCTGCTGTTGCGTTCCGGCGCAGCGAGTTTGGCCCACGCCAACGCCATCAAGAACGTCGTACTCGGCGCAGCCAATCTCAGCGCCGCGGTGATCTTCGCCTGCGTCGCGCCGGTGCATTGGACGGCAGTCGTCGTGTTGGGCCTGGGGTGCCTGATCGGCTCCCGATTGGGTCCCGTCGTGGTCCGCCACGCACCCCCGGGACCGATGCGGATCGTCATCGGGGCGGCCGGTCTCGCCCTGGCGGTCAAGCTCGGCCTGGATGCCTACTGACGATCACAGAAATACGTCACAGAAAAGCGTTGTCGCCCTGGGTCACTCGGGTGCCCAGTGCGATCAGGTTCTCCGCCGAGGTGTGCAACCGTTCCCCCGCTTCGGCACTGGCCCGCCCCGCCAGATAACGGGACCACGTGCCCTCGATCACGATGCCGAGCTTGAAGCAGGCCATCGCGATGTACCAGTCCAGATGGTCGGTTGCCCTACCCCCGGCGTCGCGATAGGCGCGCAACAACTCGGTGCGGCTCGGCAACCCGCCCAGGTCGGCCAGCGCCGCACCCGCCTGGATCGGGTTCGGGCCGTCCGGCCAGCACACCAGCAGCCATCCCAGATCCAGCAGCGGATCCCCGATCGTGGACATCTCCCAGTCGATGAACGCGGCCAACTCCGGGACGTCGCGGCGCAACAACACGTTGTTGAGATGGCAGTCACCGTGCATCACGCCGGGTTCGGCCTCGGGCGGAAGGTTGGCCGTGAGCCACTCCGCGAGCCCGGTCACCGAGGGGAAGGACTCCGGTGCGTAGCGTTCGTGCCGATAGCTCTCGAGGAGCCGCATGAACTGCGGAACCTGCCTGGCGATAAAGGAACCCGGCCGTTTCAGCGCCCCGAGAGCGCTGCCCTGCCATGGCACCTGCCCCAGCTTCGCCAGGCTTGCGGCGTAGGACAGGCCGACGTCGTGGCGCATGCCGGCATCGCGCAGATAGGCGTCGTCGATGTCGGTGCCCGGGTTGAACCCGTCGATGCACTCCATCAGGTAGAAGACCACGCCGAGGACGTCGAGATCGTCACAGCCGGCGATCAATTCGGGGTGTGGGACCGGTGATCCGGCGAGCGTGCCGAGCACCGCGATCTCGCGACGCATGGTGTCGTCACTGGTCGGCCGGGGGTGTTCGGGCGGCCGGCGCAGCACCATCGGCCGTCCGTCGACGCTGACCCGCACCACGATGTTCTGGGAGCCACCGGTCAGCGGGGCGACGTCGTCCACGGTCGATCCGAGACCGATGTCGCGGATCCAGGCCTGCAGCGCGTCGATATCGGACGGGGACAGCGTCACCTCGACTGGCATGACCGCCATAGTGTCAGGTGCGGCACCGGCGGATCCGCCCGTTCGACCAGATCAGTCCAGGATGCGGCGTGCGACGTTGGTGCTGACGAGATCGAGTAGTTCGTCGGAGTGCCCGGCGAGGATGGTCCGGATCGCGTACAGCGAGAAGCCTTTCGCCTGTTCGGCGGTGATGGTCGGGGGGATCGAGAGCTCCTGGCGCGCGGTGACCACGTCGACGACGGCGGGGCCGTCGGTGGCGAACGCGTCGGCGAGCGCCTGCTCCAACTGCGCCGGATGCTCGACGCGACGACCGAAGATCCCCATGGACTCGGCGACCGCCGCGAAGTTCGGATTCACCAGATCGGTGCCGAAGTTGACGATGCCCGCGGCCTTCATCTCGAGTTCGACGAAGTTCAGCGACGAATTGTTGAACACCACGAGTTTCACCGGCAGCCGGTTCTGCACCAGCGTGATGAGGTCGCCGAACAGCATCGTCAGTCCACCGTCGCCCGCCAGGGCCACGATCTGACGGCCCGGCTGTGCGGTCTGGGCGCCGATCGCCAGCGGCAGGGCGCAGGCCATGGTGCCGTGGTTGAACGACCCGATCAACCGGCGGCGCCCGTTCATCTGCAGGTAGCGTGCCGCCCAGACCACCGGCGACCCGACGTCGACGGTGAACACGGCATCCGGGGCAGCGAGCCGATTCACCGCGCCGGCAACGTATTCCGGCCGGATCGGGGTGCGGTCACGGTCGTTGTCGGCGAGTTTGTCCAGCGTCGCGCGCGTCTTGCGGTAGTGCCGCAGTGAGCGCTCCAGGTGCGCGGTGTCCCCCTTGGGGCGCAGCAGGGGCATCAGGGCCGCCACGGTGTCCTTGACGGTGCCCACCAGAGGAAGGTCGACCGGCGTGCGGCGACCCAGGTTCCGGCCGCGGATGTCGACCTGGATGACCCGTGCGTGGTCGGGATAGAACTGTTGGTACGGGAAGTCGGTACCCAGCATCAGCAGGGTGTCGCATTCCTTGATCGCCTTGTAGCCCGACGCGAAACCCAGTAGTCCCGTCATCCCGACATCGAACGGGTTGTCGTACTCGATGAACTCCTTGCCGCGCAGGGCGTGCACGACAGGGGCTTTCAGCAGATCGGCCAGGGCCACGAGCTCGTCATGGGCGCCCTCGACGCCTGCGCCCCCCAGGATCGTGACCGCCTGCGCGGCGTTGAGAAGCTCGGCTGCCTGGCCCAGCGCCGTGTCGTCGGGCCGCACCACCGACGTCGTCGCACGCACGGGCCGGGTCTGCCAGGCCGTGGGATCCGCCTTCTGCAAGAAGATCTCCCCGGGCACGACCACGACGGCGACGCCGGACTCCTCGACCGCCGTCCGCATCGCCATGTGCAGGATGCGGGGCAGCATCTCCGGTGTGCTGACCAGCTCGCAGTAGACACTGCAGTCGCGGAACAGCTCCTGCGGGTGGGTCTCCTGGAAGTACTCCGAGCCGATCTCGGTCCGCGGGATGTGCGCGGCGATCGCCAGGACCGGGACCCGGCTGCGCTGGGCGTCGAAGAGGCCGTTGATGAGGTGCAGGTTGCCGGGCCCACAGCTGCCGGCGCAGACCGCCAGCGCGCCGGTCAGCGCAGCGTCGGCGGCCGCAGCGAACGCCGCGGTCTCCTCGTGTCGCACGTGCTCCCAGGTGATTTCACCCGAGCGGCGCAGCGCATCGGTGAATCCGTTGAGGCTGTCCCCGGGCAGACCGTAGACCCGCTGGACACCGCTGACGTGCAGCGCTTCGATGACGTGATCGGCGATGGTGGCCACCTCTGGAACCCTAGTGCGCCCCCGCACCCCGAGCACGACACCATTCGGTAAGGGTTGCCGGCGCACCCCGCCGGTAGGTTGGGCGCCATGACCACCCAGGGCGACAAAGCTGCTCACGGCGTCGCCGCGGCCTCGGTGTCCGTCGGCGTGGCGCAACTGCTCGGGGCTGCGTTCGGTCCGCAGGCCGACGTACGCACCGCCGTCGGCTCCTCGGTCATCGAGCGGACCCCCGGCCCACTCAAGGAGTGGGCCATCGAGACATTCGGCACCGCAGACAAGCTCTTCCTGACCGTCGCGGTGCTCGTCGTCGTGGCGGCGCTCGCGATCATCGCGGGCATCGTCGAGACCCCGCGGCGTCCGTGGGGCAGCGCGATGATCGTCGCCGCGGGCGTTCTCGGCTCCGCGGCGGTGCTGTCGCGGCCGGGCGCCGGCGCCGTCGACGTCATTCCCACGGTGGTGGGTGCCGTCTGTGGCGTTGCCGTGCTGCGGTTCCTGACGTCGCGCCGCTTCACCGGTGAGAGCAGCGAGGACGCCACCGCGACGGACACCGACACCGGCAGGCGCCGCTCGCTGATCACGCTCGGATTGATCGTCGCGGGAACGGCCAGCGGGGTCGCCGGGGTCGTGATCACCCGGCTGGCGTCGTCGGTGTCCGGAGACCGCAACGCCTTCGCACTCCCCCGCGTCGCCAAACCCGCGACCCCGATCCCCGCCGATGTGCAGCCTCCCGACATCGCGCTGCCGTCGTTCGTCACCCGCAACGACGAGTTCTACCGGATCGACACCGCGCTGACCGTGCCGCAGCTCAGTCGTGAGGCGTGGAAGCTGCGCATCCACGGCATGGTCGACCGCGAGGTGACCGTCGACTTCGCCGATCTCGACCGATTCGAGGTGGTCGAACGGGTGGTGACACTGACCTGCGTGTCGAATCCGGTAGGCGGTGAACTGATTTCCAATGCGGTGTGGACGGGCTACCGCGTCGCCGATCTGCTCGCTGAAGCCGGGGTGCGCCCCGACGCCGACATGGTGATGTCGACATCGGTGGACGGGTGGACGGCCGGCACCCCGGTCGAGGCGCTCACCGCCGACGACGCGCTGCTGGCGATCGGGATGAACGGTCAGCCGCTGCCCATCGAGCACGGCTACCCGGCGCGGCTGGTGGTGCCGGGTCTGTACGGCTACGTGTCGGCGACGAAATGGGTCGTCGACCTCGAGCTCACCCGGTTCGACCGTGCTGAGGCCTACTGGACCAAGCTGGGGTGGGCGGCGCGAGGGCCGATCAAGACCGAGTCGCGTATCGACATCCCCCGGGCCGGCCAGGACGTGACGGCCGGGTCGACGCGGTTCGGCGGCGTGGCGTGGGCGCAAGACCGGGGCGTGCGGTCTGTCGAGGTCAAGATGGACGACGGCGACTGGCAGCAGGCCACGCTCGGTGCCGCCTATTCCGGGGACACCTGGCGGTTGTGGAGTTTTGACTGGCAGGCAACCCCGGGCTTCCACACGATCACCGTGCGCGCCACCGACAACAGCGGCTACACGCAGACGCCCGACCGCGCCGACCCGGTGCCCGACGGCGCCACGGGCTGGCATTCGATCACGTTCAACGTCAAGTGAGCCGGCTGTCGGACCCTCGTGCCAGGGTGGCTGTGTGCTCGTAGCAGACGTCGCGAAAGCCTCCACGGACGTGGCGGCCTCGTCGTCACGGCTGGCGAAACGCGCACGGCTCGGCGAGCTGCTGAGCCAGGCCGGAGCCGAGTCCTCCGAGGTGGTGTCCGTCGTGGTGTCGTGGCTCTCCGGTGAGCTCACGCAGCGCCAGATCGGTGTCGGGTGGGCCGCGCTGCGGTCGCTGCCGGCTCCCGCCTGTGCACCGGTGCTGACGGTGGACCAGGTGGAGGCGACGTTCACCCAGATCGGGGCGACCGCGGGCAAGGGTTCGCAGGCGCGTCGCGCGGAGCTGCTTCACGGATTGTTCGCCGCGGCCACCGACGTCGAGCAGGCGTTCCTGCGCCGGCTGCTGGGCGGGGAGTTGCGCCAGGGCGCGCTGATCGGGGTGATGGTCGACGCGGTCGCCGCGGCGTCCGGTGCACCGGCGCCGTCGGTGCGTCGGGCCGCGATGCTCAGCGGTGACCTCCCATCCGTGGCAGCGGCCGCGCTCGCCGGCGGTGAAGATGCGCTGGCGCAGTTCACGTTGCGGGTCGGCACCCCGGTCGGTCCGATGCTCGCGCAGACCGCCACCGATGTGGCCGACGCGCTGGAACGTCTGGGCGGCACCGCGGTCTTCGAGGCCAAACTCGACGGGGCGCGCGTGCAGATCCATCGCGACGGCGATCAGGTGTCGATCTTCACCCGCAGCTTGGACGACGTGACGGCCCGGCTGCCCGAGGTCGTCGATGCGGTGCTGGCGCTGCCGGTGACGGACCTGATCGCCGATGCGGAGGCCATCGCGCTGAAACCCGACGGGCGACCGCACCGATTCCAGGTGACCGCGTCGCGGTTCGGGCGGCGGGGCAGCTCCGGCCCGAACGAGCAGCGGCTGTCGGTCTTCTTCTTCGATCTGCTGCGCGCCGACGGAACCGACCTGCTGGATCGCCCGGCGCACGAACGCATCGCGGTGATGGATGCCCTCGTGCCGTCCGATCAGCGGGTCGACCGGCTGGTCACCTCCGACGCCGACGATGCGCACCGCTTCCTGGATGCCACGCTGGCAGCGGGCCATGAAGGTGTCATGGCGAAGTCCGCCGACGCCGCCTACGAGGCAGGCCGCCGCGGCGCCGGCTGGCTGAAGATCAAACCGGTGCACACGCTCGATCTGGTGGTGCTGGCCGTCGAGTGGGGGTCGGGGCGGCGCACCGGCAAGCTGTCCAACATCCATCTCGGCGCCCGGGACGAGACGACGGGCGAGCTGAAGATGTTGGGCAAGACGTTCAAGGGCATGACCGACGAGATGCTGGCGTGGCAGACCCAGCGCTTTCTCGAGCTCGCTGACGGAGCGGCGCCGGCCGCGACATCAGGCACAGGTCCCACCGATGGCTACGTGGTGACGGTGCGGCCGGAACAGGTCGTCGAGATCGCCTTCGACGGAATCCAGACCTCGACGCGCTACCCCGCCGGGATGGCCCTGCGGTTCGCCCGTGTGCTGCGCTACCGCGACGACAAGACGGCCGCCGAGGCCGACACTGTCGCCACCGTGCGAGCCTTCCACGACCGCAGCGGTTGATCCGGCAGAGACAAGCCGGGCCGGGCGTCAGGATTCGACCGCGCGGTACGCCGCGACCACAGGCTCCAGCTCGTCGGGTGTGGCGCCGTGCATGATCACCGCGTCGGCGCCATAGTCGAGTTCCGCGCGCACCCGCGCGGCACACTGCGACGCCGAACCCGTCGCCGCCGGCTCCAACCACTCGTCGGGGATCAGCGTCGCGATGTGCTCGATCTGCTCCGGTGTCGCCTTGTGATCGATACCGCCCGCAACCGACTGCACCACCTCGTCGGCGCGAAAACGTTGCAGCACAGCCGCATCCCACTCATTGGTGCGGACCAGTAGGTCACCGTAACCCTGGAGATAGGTCGCCAGTCGAGCCACCGTCTTCTTCAGCCGCAGCTCCTCGGGGAGGTGATCGCCGACGGTGGCAAGGCACGACCAGACCCGCACCTGCCCAGGATCCCGGCCGGCCTGCTCGGCCGCGCTCTTGACGATGCGTACAGCTCGCTGCAGCGTCTCCGGAGTGAAGTAGGTGTGCAGGATGACGTCGTCGAACTGGCGCCCGCCCAATGCCAGCGTCTGCGGACCGAACGCGACGATCGCCAGCCGAATGTCCTCGTCGAAGTCGCCGTCGAGGTAGAGCACCGGGTACCGGCCGATCGGCCCGTCGTGGCCGACGATGACCCCGCCGCGCCACAGTGTGCGCATCACCTCCGCGAAGTCCTCCATCTGCGCGGTGGTCACCGCGGGCACTCCGAAACCCTGATAGATGGCCGCGATTCCGCGCCCGATGCCGAGGGTGAATCTGCCTCCGGAGAGACGGTGCATCGTCGTGGCCCACGAACCGGTGATCAGCGGGTGGCGGGTGTTGTGGTTGGTCGCCGCCGTCGCAATCTGCATGCGGTCGGTCACGGCCAGCGCCGCCCCGGTCAACGAGGAAGCCTCCTTGACGTTCCACCGTTCGGAGATGAACGCGGTGCCGAATCCGAGCGCCTCCCCATGGCGAGCCTCTTCGAGCAGGCTCGCCGGACCGTCACCACCCGCGCCGGCCAACAGGTAGTACCCCAGCTCGTCGAGCACCCGGTCCATGCGACGACCATACAACTTCGGCACATGTGTTCATTCGAGCGACGGCGGAGTCTAGAGTCCAGACCATGTCAGAGCCGACACACTTCACCGTCCCCGGTGCCTTGGACACCATCGCCACAGTCATCGGCGACCGCGAGTTCATCGTCGCGGGCGATCGACGTTTCACCTACGCGCACACCGTCGAACGGTCGAATCGGCTGGCCAGCTACCTCCACAGCCAAGGCCTGGGTTGCCACACCGAGCGGTCGGCGCTGGCCGGCCATGAGGTCGGACAGGACCTGCTCGGCATCTACGCCCACAACGGACCCGAGTACGTCGAGGGCATGCTCGGCGCCTGGCGGGCCCGGGTGGCGCCGTTCAACGTGAACTACCGCTACGTCCGGAGCGAACTGCAGTACCTGCTCGCGGACGCGGGCGCCACGGCGATGCTTTATCACGCCGCGTTCGCGCCGCGCCTGGCCGAGGTCCTCCCCGACCTCCCCTCAGTGCGGGTGCTGATCCAGATCGCCGACGACTCCGGCAATGAATTACTCCCCGGCGCAGTCGATTACGAGTCGATCGTGGCCGACGGTCCGGCCGATGCCCCGCCGGTCGAGCCGTCACCGGACGACCTCTACGTGCTCTACACCGGCGGCACCACCGGTATGCCCAAGGGTGTGCTGTGGCGATCGCACGACATCTTCATGGCGTCGTTCGGCGGTCGCAGCCTCTACACCGGCGAGACCGCTAGAAGCTACGAGGACCTGGCCACGCGGTGCGCAGAGTCACCAGGCACCAAGTTGCTGGTGCTGCCGCCGCTGATGCACGGGGCCGCCCAGTGGGCCGTGATGACCTCGATGACGATGGGTCAGACCGTGGTGTTCTCCGCGATCACCGATCACCTCGACGTCGACGATGTCGTGCGCACGATCGAACGGGAAAAGGTGCTGACCGTCACCGTGGTCGGCGATGCGATGGCACGTCCGCTTGCCGACGCGTTCGAGCGCACCGACGCCGACCTGTCCTCGCTGGCCGTGGTGGCCAGCGGTGGAGCCCGGCTGACGCCGACCGCCAAGCAGCGCCTGATCGACACCAAACCGAACCTGATGGTGGTCGACAGCGTGGGCTCCTCGGAGACCGGAGCCCAGATGACCCACATGTCGGCGCCGGGCGCGGTGTCGACGGGCACCTTCACCGCCGGACCCGACACTTTTGTCACCGCAGAAGATCTCGGCTCCATCCTCAAGCCGGGACACGACGGCCTCGGATGGCTGGCGCAGCGCGGCTACGTCCCTCTCGGCTACAAAGGCGATGCAGCCAAGACGGCGGCCACCTTCCCGGTCATCGACGGCGTCCGCTACTCCGTTCCGGGCGATCGTGCTCGTCACCTCGCCGACGGCGTGATCGAACTGCTCGGCCGCGATTCGGTGACCATCAACTCCGGCGGAGAGAAGATCTTCGCCGAGGAGGTGGAGACCGCCGTGGCGTCGCACCCAGCCGTGGCCGACGTCGTCGTCGCGAGTAGACCCAGCGACCGGTGGGGGCAGGAGGTGGTCGCCGTCGTCGCGCTCGCCGACGGCGTCGAGGCCACGGCGCAGGAGCTGATCGACCACGCGGGAACCGTGCTCGCGCGCTACAAGTTGCCCAAAGCCGTGGTGTTCCGGCCCATCATCGAGCGCAGCCCCGCCGGCAAAGCCGACTACCGCTGGGCGCGCGACCAGGCGAGCGCCGAATCCTGAGCTATTACACCACGATTCGGCCCACACAGCAGCGGTGCGCCGCCTGATTCAGGCGACGCACCGCTGGTGTGACGAGATCAGGCGACGTCGCAGGCCGAGCCGTCGAGCAGGCACAGATCCTGGTCGGCGCCGAGCAGTCCACCGGACTGCGCACCCGCGAAGCTCAACAGGTTGTTCTGCGCGCTGTCCTTACCGTAGGGCGTGTAGAAGTCGTAGTCCGCCAAGCCCTTCGACGCGTTGTAGATGTTGAACAGCGGGATCGCCCCGAAGATGGTGCGCAGCTCATACCGCGTCTTGTCACCGTCCGGGTCGGGCATGGAGTAGTACCCCTCACCGAACGGGGAGTTGCCCATGTACTTCATGTTGAAGATCGAGCCGACCGGCGGGACCTCGCCCTTGTCGGTGCCGACCCCGTTGACGGAGCTGTTGACGTCGGTGACCAGGATCGCCTTCGAGTACCCGCGGGAGAGGTCCCACTGAGTGCTGACGTCGGCGTCGACGCTGCCGATCTTGACGCCCTTGGAGTCGAACACGTCGAACTGCTGGTAGCCCTGGACGATGACCTCGCGCGGGGGCAGGCCGTTGACCCCGGTGTAGGTGATGTCCGACGTCGGCTTGAAGGTGTAGTCACCGACGGTGTACGAGTCGCGGGTGGGCTCGTCGGAGGCGTTGAAGCTCAGCGGCAGTTCGTCGACGACCTGGCCCTTACGGGTCTGCGAGATCAGCAGCGTCTTGACGATGTCGTTGCCCTCCTGGGGCAGGGAGTAGTAGAGCGCGTACTCCGACGCGTCCTTCCAGTAGATGATGTTGTAGACCGATCCGACCGGCGGGATCATCCCGTCTTCGACGCCGGATGGGCCGTCGACGGAGGTCACGATGATCGCCTGGCTGGTGGTGCCCCAGAAGTCCGATGTCACGGTGGTCACGCCGTCGAAGGTGCCGATGAGCGTGTTGGTCTCATCGTCGTAGATCCCGAACTTCTGCGTGCCCTGGATCGCGTTGAACAGCGGCTCGTATCCGACGAACCCGGTGTACTCCAGCGTGTCATCCTGGACCGGCTTGATGTGGTACCCATTGGTCAGGTAGATCGGCCGGTTGATGCCCTCGTAGTCGGTGAGGAAATCGGCCGCGCTGTAGTTGCGCCGGAATGGGTCCCCGTTGAGCGGCAGCGACCCGAATCGCGTGACGTACCTGTAGGACACCACATCCGTGCCCTCTTGGGCGAGCGCGGAGTACACCTGTCCGGCGCGACCGTTGGTGATGACGGCGAAGATCGAACCGTCCGGCGGAATGTCCTTGTTGTCGACACCCTGCTGGTAGCCCTCGGCGACGTTCGTGACGTCGAGGACGACGATCTGCAGCGAGCGGTTACCCGCACCGATGTCGTTGTTCATCGCGACGAGACCCTTGATGGTGGCCACCGTGTCGCCGGTCTCGGGATCGATGAGATCGAAGTCCTGCTTGCCCTGGAGCACGCCCGGGAACGCCGGAACCATCGTGTACTTGCCGTAGAACGAGGTGATCGTGGGCTCGCCCACCGGACGGACCTCGAGGCCGTTCCACACCATCGTCGGATCGCTCGGCTGCGCCTGCGAGTCGAGTTCGCGGCGTGACGCCGCGGCAACGAGCCACGCGAACGGCGAGTTCGCATTCGGCGCCGCGGGTGCGTTGCCGCTGAACACGTCGAGGAAGCGCTTGAACAGCGTCACGAGCGGGCCCTGCGACACGGTCGTGGTCGAGGCCTCTTCGGTGTCTGTCGCGACCTCGGTGGTCGTCTTCGCCGACGCGGTCGACACGTTGACCAGCGTCTTGGGAGTCGTGGCTGCTTCGGGGGCATCGACGGTGATCGTCGACAGCAGACCCTTCAGACCCTTGGGCGTCTTCGTCGTCTTCGTCGGAGCCGCTTCGTCGGTGACGGTGGGAGTGACACTCTCGGTGTCGTCTCCGGTCGATGCGCCGGCCTCGGCAGGCTTCCAGGACCAGCGCGGCTTCTTCGGGGGCGCCTTCACCGTGTCGGTGTCGTCGCCGGGCGTCTCGGTCGCGTCGTCAGAGGGCACCTGCGGAGTGTCGGACGGCTGGTCCGTCTCGGTTCCCGGCTTGGGCTTGTGACCGCTGAACAGTTCTTTCCAGACGTTCTTGCGGTCCTTCTTGTCCGGGGCCTTGTCGGCGTCTTTGTCGCCGTCAGTTCCGGTGTCCTTGACGTCCTTGGCGTCCTTGGTGTCCTGGCCGCCGGCGCCCGTCTCTTTGCTCGACCCTTTGCCAGCGCCCAGGGCGCCACCGGGAGTCTGGCTGCCCGTATCCGATGTCGAACCCGCATCGGTGGAGTCCGCGTAGGCCACCCCTTGGCCCGCGAAGACCGCGGCGCCTACACCCAGGGCGACCGCCAGGCCTCCGATACGACCGACGTAACAACCAGCGTTCATTGCTCTCCCCAGGACTACAAGCGACTTGTGACCGAAACTATACAATTCAGGACCGTTCGCACAGCCCGTTTCCAGAGTTAACCAGAAAACTTTCACTATTTTGCTGACCGGCGGGTGACCGCCGTCTTACCTACCGCCGTTCAGCCGACCTTTCGAGGCAGGTCGAAGGTGTCGTACACGAAGGACAGGTCGTTCTGAATCCGCTCCGCGCTCAGCCCGAAGCGGTCGGGGGCGTGCTGGTGCTTGCTCTTGTACGACCGCTGCTTCTCGGCCTGCGCACGCACCTCGGCCAGGAATGACGCGGTGGGCTCGATTTCGGCGAACTCACAGATGCGCTCGATCGTCGGCTCCAGGTTCTGGATCAGATCGGGATAGCGCACCACACACAGGTTCTTCTCCGGGATCTGGCCCGAGGTGTAGGCGTCGTGGAACACCTTCAGCATTGCGCAGGATGCCTGGTAGAGGTTCTCTACCCAGCGCTGCTGGTCCTCGGCGGATGTGCGATTGAACGCGTCGTAGCCGTTCTCCAGCACACTCGCGATCAGCGACATACCCGATGGGATGACCTCGACCGGATCGCGCACGATGTAGACGAGCTTGGCATCCGGATAGCGTTCGAGCACCTCGTCGAGGCGGAATGTCAGCATGCTCGTCTTGGCGAGGATGCGACGATCCTTCTTGTAGAAGAGGTTCCTTCGCCAGAGCTCTTCGTAGTAACCGAAGAATTGCTCCCGCTCCCGAGGAGCCGCGCCGTCGATGCCGAAGCAGCGCCGCGACAGGTCGCTCCCCCAGGTGTCCTGCCAGGCCAGGAAGTACGCCCAGGCGAACGGGCCGTCGAGGGTGTGGAAGAACCACGCCGGGTCGTCGGTCTCGATGCCGCGCAAGCTGGTGTCGTGCACATCCGACGGGTGATAGCGCGCCGGCGAGAGCCGATCCAGCTTGGGCACGATCCGACCGAGCAGTTTGCGCGCGGTGATCGCCGGAAACAGCATCTCCCATAGCTCGAACGCCGACAGGCCGCCGTTACTCAGCAGAAAGCGGTGCAGGAAGGTGGTGCCGCTGCGCGGGTTGCCGATGATGAAGATCGGGCGATCGATCGGCTCGTCTTTGTAGCGCGGGAACACGAGGCGGTCCAGGCCCATGGTGGCCGCGGACACGCCTCCTCGCACCTGCAGGATCAGAAAGGTACCGAGTGGCCGCAGCCACAACCCGAAGGTCTTGTTGATGACTCGGTAGACCCGCAGGTACCGGTCCATTCAGCCCTCCCACACGGCGGCGGCACCCACGATGGTGAATCCCGCTGCGGCACTTGCCATCACGATCTTGTCACCGGGCTCGACCGTGCCGTGCTTGAGCCGGTACTCGAGCGCCAGCGCCCACGCGGTGCTCGCGGTGTTGCCGAACAGCGAATGTGTGTGCACACAGGCCTGCGGGCGGGCGCCGAGCTCGGTGAAGACCCGCTCGAGCACCGCCTCGCTGGGCTGGTGCAAGGCATAGTGGTCGATCTCTTCCGAGGACCAGCCGAGCTCTGCGAGCATCTCGCGAATCGCGGGTGGTACGTGGACCGAGAGCGCGAACAGCTCCTTGGACTTCGACGTGAAGTGCCCGTCGACCGGCGTCTTGCACAGTCCGTAGTGCTCACACAGCGTCTTGTGGAAGATGCCCTCCAGCCGAGCACTGCCGCCGGCCAGCGGCTCGCGCGACACCAGCAGCGCAGCAGCGGCGTTGCCCAGGGTCAGCCCGGCGGCGAACACCGCAACGTCCTGCAGACCCCGCATGTCGTAGGTGATGCGGTCGCGAGTCAGCTCACCGGCGCAGATCAGGGCGGTCTTCATCTCCGGATGTAGCGCGAAATATCCGGCGACCGTGTGCATGGCCTCGATCAGGCCGGCGCACGCGCAGGTGACGTCGGTGGCATGCAGTGGACGTGCGCCGAGCCGACCGGCGACCTCCGCGGCCGTCGCCGGCTCGAAGTTATCGCGGGCGATACCGCCGTAGACCACCAGATCCAGATCGGTGGCCGCCACGCGGTTCTGCTCCAGACAGGCCAGCGCCGCCTGCGTTGCAAACTCTCCCGGCGACAGAGTCGTGCTCTGATCCAGGTAGCGGGTCTTGGTGTTGCAGCGGTCGAAGACGTAGCGAATGGTTTGCTCGACTCCGTCCCACTCCGCGGCCGGACCTGTGAACTCGCCGCGAACGAGCGCGAGAACCTCGTCGTTGTCCATTGCTGTTTCGGGCAGCACTGTGGCAGGCCGCGAGAAGTAAAGAGTTGGAAGCGTCATGAGCCGATCCCCCTGTTCAGTAGTGGCGCGATCATTGCGGTGAGCTGGTCATAACCTATGAGCCACGGGGCGGCTCCGCAATTGCAGCACACGAAACATAGCGTCTTGTCACTGCGCATTGGAAGTTACCCTGCCCTTCGACACCTGTCAGCGGATTGGGCAAGCCTGAGAATTTGGCACGACCTTCTACCAGGCCGCTCATAGATTGTCCCCCGACGCGGCCCTCTATATTGACAGTTCCGTAATATTTCTACCTGGCCGAAGGTTAGCTGATGATCTGCTGTGGAGGGCACGAATCATCACCAGTGTTTTCCTGCTGCTCATGCGCTCGCTACCGGCCAGCAACATAGTCGGCTGCGCGTCATAGCCTGATCGCATGCGCTGGGTCGTCGACGGGATGAACGTGATCGGCGCCAGGCCCGACGGCTGGTGGCGCGACCGGCACGCAGCGATGATCGCGCTGGTGCACGCACTCGAGCGGTGGGCCGGCACCGAGGGCACCGACGTGACCGTGGTTTTCGAACAGCCGCCGCGGCCGCCGATCGAGTCCTCGGTGATCACGGTCGCGCACGCGCCGTGCCCAGCACCCGACTCGGCTGACGCAGAGATCGTCAGGCTGGTCCAGGCCGACGAGCGCCCGGACGACATCGTCGTCGTCACCTCTGACCGCGCCTTGACCGAGCGGGTCCGGTCCGCCGGCGCCATCGTGGCGTCGCCCGCACGGCTGCGCGCCCTGATGGCGAACCAGTGAGCTAGCGGCGATCAGTCGATGACTCCGCGGCGGGTCAGGTGGTCGATCAACGGCGAGGCCCCGGCCGTGAGGTGCTCGGCCATGGCCGCGCGGGCCTGCGCTTGATCGCGTGCCGCGAGGGCGGCCAGCACGCGCCGATGGTGCCGGTTCGAGTTCTGCGGCCAGCCGTCCACTGCGGGAAACACGGCCTCGGGCGCGTACCGGGTGATCTGAGACATCAGCTGCGCGAGTTTCGGAGAGTGCGCGGCGACGTTGATCGCGCGGTGGAACTCGTGGTTCAGCCGGACCGCCCGCTCCCCGTCACCGGCGGCGTACGCCGCCTCGAGGCCGGCCTGGACCGCCGACAGGTCCGCCAGCTCGGCGTCGGTGATCGCAGCAGCCGCGCGCGCAGCCAGCTCCCCTCCGATGAAGGCCTGCACCTCGGCGACGTCGGTGATGTCGCGCTCGGTGACCGGCCGGATGACGAAGCCACGTCGCGGCTGCTGGTCCAGCAGGCCTTCGGCCTTCAGCTCGAAGAGTGCCTCACGCACCGGGGTCACACTGATGCCGAGTTCGGCGGCGAGCTGTTCGAGTCGCACGTAGCTCCCCGCCGTGTAGGTGCCGTCGAAGATCCTGCGCCGGACCACCGCCGCCACATCCTCGGCCAGCTGTGGCCTGCTCGCGAAATCGGGGGTGCTCATTGCCGGTCACACCCGGTAGTCGGCGAGCAGCCGCTTGCTGATGATGTTCTTCTGGATCTCGCTGGTGCCCTCCCCGATCAGGAGGAACGGCGCGTCACGCATGAGTCTTTCGATCTCGTACTCGCTCGAGTAGCCGTAGCCGCCGTGGATGCGGAAGCTCTGCTGAGTGACCTCGGCGCAGGCTTCGCTCGCGAAGTACTTCGCCATACCTGCCGCGACGTCGTTACGGTCGCCGGAATCCTTGAGGCGTGCCGCGTTGACCATCATCAGATGGGCCGCTTCGACTTTTGTGGCCATCTCGGCCAGCGCGAAAGCGATGGCCTGATGTTCGGCGATCGGCTTGCCGAAGGTGCTGCGCTGCTGTGCGTAGCGCACCGCGAGTTCGAACGCCCGGACGCCGACCCCACAGGCCCGGGCCGAGACGTTGACACGACCGATTTCGACCCCGTCCATCATCTGGAAGAAGCCCTGTCCTGGTGCTTCCCCGAGGATGTCGGCGGCTTGGGCACGGTAGCCGTCGAAGATCAGTTCCGTGGTGTCGATGCCCTTGTAACCGAGCTTGTGGAGCTTGCCGGGAATGATGAGGCCCGGCACCACTTCGCCGAAGCCCGTGGGCTTTTCGACGAGGAAGGCGGTCAGGTTGCGATGGGGGCGGTCCGCCCCCTCCTCCGTGCGCACCAGCGCGGCCACCAATGTCGAGCTGGCCCCATTGGTCAACCACATCTTCTGGCCGTGGATCGTGTAGGTGCCGTCGCCGTTGTCGACAGCCCTGGTCCGGATTGCCGCCACGTCGGAGCCGAGCTCGGGCTCCGACATCGAGAATGCACCCCGAGTCTCACCGGTTGCCATGCGCGGCAGGAAGTTTCGTTTCTGCGCGTCGGTGCCGTGCTGCCGGATCATGTAGGCGACGATGAAGTGGGTGTTGATCACTCCGGACACACTCATCCAGCCACGGGCCAGCTCCTCGACGCACAGCGCATAGGTCAGCAGCGACTCGCCGAGCCCGCCGTACTCCTCTGGGATCATCAGCCCGAACAATCCCAGGTCTTTCATGCCGTCGACGATCGCCTGCGGATAGGTGTCGGAGTGCTCGAGTTCCTGGGCGGCCGGAATGACCTCCCTGTCGACGAATGCCCGCACGGTCGAGACGATCTCGGTCTGGAGCTCGGTCAGTCCGAGGGTTTGAGCCAGTCTGGTCATCGCGTTGCCCTTTCACAGACGGACGTCCTTTCGAAGACGGCGGCCAACCCCTGCCCGCCGCCGATGCACATGGTGACCAATCCGTACCGGCCGCCTCGTCGGTGCAACTCACGAGCCAGTGTCGCGAGCATCCGCCCACCGGTGGCCCCGACCGGGTGCCCCAGGGAGATGCCCGACCCGTGCACGTTGGTGCGGTCGAAATCTTCTGCTCTGAAACCCCATTCGCGCGTACAGGCGAGCGCCTGGGCCGCGAACGCCTCGTTCAGCTCGATGAGGTCGACATCGGACAGTCTCAGGCCTGCTCTGGCGAGCGCCTGCCGGGTCGCCGGCACGGGGCCGATACCCATCACCTCGGGACCCACACCGGCGACCGCCCACGACACGAGCGTGACCAGCGGCGTCAGTCCGAGTTCTTCTGCTTTCTCTGCGGTGGTGACCAGGCACATCGACGCCGCGTCGTTCTGGCCGCTCGAGTTACCGGCTGTCACAGTGGCTTCCGGATCGGAGGCCGCGAGGATGGGCCGGAGTGCGGCGAGCTTGTCCAGCGAGGTGTCGGCACGGGGGTGCTCGTCGGTGTCGATCACGTCTTCACCACCGCGAGAGCTGACGGTCACTCCGATGATGGTTTCGGCGAGCAGGCCCTGCGCGCGAGCTGCGACGGCGCGCTGATGTGAGCGCACCGCGAGCTCGTCTTGTTCCTGACGCCCGATCCCGTAGCGACGGCGGAGGTTCTCCGCGGTCTCGAGCATGCCGCCGGGCACGGGATGGTACTTGCCGCCCGCCGTGGTCCTGCCCCGTGCGAGCGCGTCGTGCACCGTGATGCCGCCGCGGACTCCGCCCCACCGCATGTCGGTCGAGTGGAACACCGCGTTGCTCATCGACTCTGCCCCGCCGGCGATCACGACGTCGTGGTCGCCCGCGGCGACATGCTGGCAGGCCTGGATCACCGCTTGCAGTCCAGACCCACAGCGTCGGTCGACCTGCATGCCGGGCACTGTCACCGGGAGGCCGGCGTCGAGGGCGATGACGCGGCCGATGGCCGGCGCCTCCATCGAGGGGTAGCAGTGCCCGACGATGACGTCCTCAACACTCTCAGGACCCACACCGGTGCGAGCGAGCAGGCCCTGCAGCGCTGCGACGCCGAGGTCGACGGCCGTCAGCGACGCGAACATGCCGCCGTAGCGCCCGATCGGAGTACGTACCGGCTCGCAGATGACCGCCGCACGGGTCACAGGTGACGTCCGCCGGTGACCTCGAGGACTGTTCCCGTCATGTACGAGGAGAGGTCGCTGGCCAAGAAGAGCGCGACGCCCGCCACTTCGTCCGGTTCCCCGGCGCGGCCCATCGGCACCTCGGCCACCTTGGAGTCCCAAATGTGTTGCGGCATGGCCTCCGTCATCGCCGACCGGATCAGTCCGGGTTGGATCGCGTTCACCCGCACCCCGAGATAGGCGAGCTCCTTGGCTGCCGCCTTGGTCATCCCGACGATGCCGGCCTTGGCGGCCGAGTAGTTGGTCTGGCCGATCATGCCGACCTTGCCCGAGATCGACGACATGTTCACGATCGCGCCGCGCTTGTTCTCCCGCATCAGCGCCGAGGCTGCGCGCAGACCGTTCCACGTGCCCTTGAGGTGCACGGCGATCACCTGATCGAACTGCTCCTCGGTCATCTTGCGCATGGTCGCGTCGCGGGTGATACCCGCGTTGTTGACCATCACGTGCAGACCGCCGAAGTGCTCGACCGCCGCTGCGACCAACGCGTCGACCTGCTCGGCGCTGGTGACGTCGCACTGCACCGCGCGGGCGACGTCGGCACCCCCGAGCCCCTCGGCCGCGGCCTGCGTTGCCTCGAGGTTCACGTCGCCGAGCACCACCTGCGCTCCCTCGTCGACGAATCGCCGGGCGATCGCCAGGCCCAATCCCTGCGCTCCGCCGGTGACCACCGCGACCCGCTCACTCAGTAACCCCATGTGCCCATCCTCACGTCGTCTGACTTCGAGGCGATATCGTATTTCATATACGAAATTGTGGACACGACCCGAGGAGACCGATGACCAGCGCCGAGGTTAGTGACGAGGACTTCCGCGAGATCCTCGCGCAGACGCGCCACTTCGTCAGGACCGTCGTCGTCCCCCGCGAACAGGAGATCCTGACCGAGGACCGGGTTCCCGACGACCTCCGCGAGCAGGTCAAGAAGATGGGATTGTTCGGATACGCGATCCCCCAGGACTGGGGCGGGCTCGGCCTGAACCTCGCTCAGGACGTCGAGCTCGCCATGGAGCTCGGATACACCTCGCTCGCACTTCGGTCGATGTTCGGCACCAACAACGGCATCGCCGGACAGGTGCTCGTCGGCTACGGCACCGACGAACAGAAGTCCACCTGGTTGGCGCCCATCGCGTCGGGAGACGTGGTCGCGTCGTTCGCGCTGACCGAACCCGGCGCGGGGTCCAACCCGGCGGGCCTGCGCACCAAGGCAACTCGTGACGGCGACGGCTGGGTCATCAACGGCGCCAAGCAGTACATCACCAATGCCCCGACCGCGGATCTGTTCATCACGTTCGCACGCACCCGGCCCGCCGACGCGCAGGGCGCCGGCATCGCGGTGTTCCTCGTTCCCGCCGACGCCCCGGGGGTGACGGTCGGCGCGAAGGACAAGAAGATGGGCCAGGAGGGTGCCTGGACCGCCGATGTGTCCTTCACCGACGTACGGGTCGGCAGCAGCGCGCTCATCGGGGGCGCCGAGGACATCGGCTACCGGGCCGCGCTCGCATCTCTGGCTCGAGGCCGGGTACACATCGCGGCGCTGGCGGTCGGCACCGCTGCGCGAGCCCTGGACGAATCTGTCGCCTACGCCGCGACAGCGACTCAGGGCGGTACACCGATCGGCGAATTCCAGCTCGTGCAGGCGATGCTCGCCGATCAGTACACCGGGGTGATGGCCGGCCGGGCCATGGTGCGCGACGCCGCCCGACAGTGGCTGAGCGGCGAAGACCGCCGGCTGGCTCCCTCGGCAGTCAAACTGTTCTGCACCGAGATGGTGGGGCGCGTGGCCGACCTCGCCGTCCAGATCCACGGCGGCGCCGGCTACATGCGCGACGTGCCGGTGGAACGGATCTACCGCGACGTGCGCTTGCTCCGGCTCTACGAGGGCACCAGCGAGATCCAGCGACTCATCGTCGGCGGCGGGCTGGTCAGAGCGGCGTCTGCGGCCGCCCGCTGATCAGCCGACGAAACGCACGATCGACTCGGCGATCGCCGCGGGCTTGTCAGATCCGTCGATCTCGACGGTGACCGCGAGTGTGGCCTGCACGGCGCTGTCGAGTCGGCTCACCGTCGAGATCTGTGCGCGTGCGCGTAGCCGCGCACCCACGCGCACCGGGGTGATGAATCGGACCTTGTTGTAGCCGTAGTTGATCGCCATCGCCACGTTGTCGACGGTGTAGAGCTGGTGGGTGAAGTGCGGCAGCAGTGACAGGGTCAGCAACCCGTGTGCGATCGTCCCGCCGAAGGGCCCGCCGGCTGCCCGCTCAGGATCGACGTGAATCCACTGGTGGTCATCGGTGGCATCGGCGAACAGATTCACGCGGTCCTGCGTGATCTCGAGCCAGCCGGTGGGCCCGAGCTGCGAACCCTCCGCGTCGACGAACTCGGCCAGATCCTTGAACTTCTTCACCTGCGTCTCCTTTGACTGACAGCCCTGATGCCGGTTCCCCACAGTGCCATAGCGGGGTGGTGCGATAGGTCGCCGGACCGGTCCCCGGAAATCGTGTCAGCGAGTGCCGGAATATCTGCAGCCTGTTCCGCCGAGGAAATTGCTGTGTCTTCTCATTTCGTTTTCTGGATGAGTAATGTGAGATAACAGGAATGGGCGATTACGTCGCGCGGATTTCTGTCGCGAGAGTCAATAACATTTGCGGCACCGCCGCGTCGTTATCGCGATTTGCGAGTTTGGCAAACACCGCCGGGCCGCTGATTTATGGCCAAATCCGCTCGTCACAGCACCCGCCGGGCAGAGGTGCCACACGGACACGGCTTCCACGCAACGCCCACGCCCTGCGTCGGCACCGGATGGCGAGCCGCGTTGCCGCCCCCGGGTCAGCAGCCGCGAAACAGGGTCGTTACTGGACGGTAACCGCGCTGACGGTGCCGTCAGCGCGGCGATGTGCAGTGCGAATCCATCCCCGAGATTGCAAAAAGAGCAAAGGAGACAGGGGTGCCAGGCGACGCCCCTTGCGATCGAAACCACCTGGGATCGATTCTTCGCCACCGCAACGACATGGCCGCCTGAGCTGGGCCGACTCCGATCCCGGCAATTGCCATGAACACGGGTGTCGTGATCGTGACCTGATCGTGACCTTTACCGGATTCAGATTAAGTGGGTGACTTCTTCCGGCTAGCTGGAATTTGACTGTGGATGGGCGAGATACTTGAGAATGAACGTGTTTTTCCGCGTTCCGCGCAGCACCCGCCCCCACCATTGCGCCGCCGGACGAATGGATCGAAATGACCCGACCCGACTTTGCCTTTGCTGACCTCGATGTCGACCGGCTGGGCGCCAGTCCGCGATATTGGGACCCGGTCACTGAATGCACCGTCGTCTATGCGCGGCCCTCGACGGAACCCGAGTTGTGGTCCGATTTCGTGGCCGGAGCGTCACACAGCTACCAACAACACGGCATCGGTGCTGCGATCGACACACGCGCCTTACACCGCGGAGACGACACGGCACTATTCGCCGCATGCGTCAATCAGGCCGGTCGAGTTGTGGGTGGACTGCGCGCAAAGGGGCCCTATAGGTCGATAGCCGAATGCCATGCGATCGAGGAATGGGCGGGGCAAGAAGGCGAGGATGCGGTCCGAAAAATGGTTGCTGACCGTCTGCCGTTCGGGGTGGCGGAAATGAAGACCGCCTGGGTCGCCGACGATCCCGAGTTGAGCCGCCGACTCACCACGAGCATCGCTCGCACCCCCCTGCACGCCATGGACCTGCTGGGCATCCAGTTCGTCGTCGCGACCGCAGCGTCCTACGTGCTGAAAAGGTGGCTGACCTCGGGCGGAGTACTGGCTGCGAAGATCCCGCCGACGCCCTATCCCGACGTGCGGTACCAGACCAGGATCGCCTGGTGGGATCGCCTCACGTTCGCCAACCACGCGCAGCCCCGCCAGCTCGCCGCATTCCTGGCCGACAAGCGGGCCATGACGCCGGGGGCAGACTTCGCCGAGGACGCGGCGCTCGCGGGCGCGGCGCGGCGGCTGGGATGAGCGCGGGTGGGATGGATGATGCCGCCGATCAGCCCTGTGCCGCATCGGTGCTCGACCCGGACGACCCGCAGGATGCGGAGCGGTGGGCGGCATTGCGCGACGACCCCCGCGTCGAAGTGGTCGACACGATCTCTGCACAGCGTGCGGAGCTGGCCGCGGTGCGCCCTGCGGTATCGGCCGATATCGCCGACGAGCCCGACCGCTGGGCGTACTACCCCTGGCGGCGCGTGCTCGCCCGTGTCCTGGGCCCCCACGGGTACCGCCGACTGCGATTGGATCGCAATCGCAATCTGATCTCCGCCGACGAGATGGAGACACTGGGTCGGCTGCGGATCGGCGTGGTGGGGCTCAGTGTCGGGCATGCGATCGCCCACACCCTGGCCACCCAGGGGTTGTGCGGTGAACTCCGGCTCGCCGACTTCGACGCCATCGACGTGTCGAATCTGAATCGGGTGCCCGCCACCCTTCTCGACGTCGGGGTGAACAAGGCGGTGGTGTGTGCGCGGCGGCTCGCCGAACTCGACCCCTACCTCCCCGTCGTCGTGCAGCACGACGGGTTGACGCCCGACACCGTCGACGCATTCCTCGACGGGCTCGATGTTCTGGTGGAGGAATGCGATTCGTTGGACGCCAAGGTTCTCGTCCGGGCCGCGGCACGGGCTCGCGGCATCCCGGTGCTGATGGCCACGAGCAGCGGCGGATTGCTGGACGTCGAACGCTTCGACACCGAACGCGACCGACCGCTACTGCACGGGATGCTGGGCGACCTCGCCGAGATGGATTCCGCTGCGTTGGCCGGCCTCAGCACCAAGGAGAAAGTGCCGCGGGTTCTCCGCATCATCGATGCCTCCGGTCTGCCGTCACGGATGGCGGCGTCGCTGCTCGAGGTCGGCGCCACTCTCACGACATGGCCGCAGCTGTCTTCAGAGGTGGCCGTCGGCGCCGCGTCGGTGGCCGAGGCGGTCCGGCGTATCGGGCTGGGCGAACCGCTGGCCTCCGGCCGGGTCAAGGTGGACGTGCCTGCACTGCTCGACCACATGCGCGAACCCCGCCGCGGGCTCGATGCCGCGGGGTCGGGCGAACGCCCGGAGGGCGAGACCCCGATAGCGCCGGTCGGGGAGACCATCGACGTGGTCGCCGCAGCGGCGCAGCGGGCGCCGTCGGGCGGCAATACCCAACCGTGGATCATCGAGAAGCGGATCGAGCCACCGGATCGCAGCCTGGCCATCCATCTCGATCCGGACCTCACCTCGGCTATGGACGTCGGATTCCGCGGAAGCGCGGTGGCCGTCGGCGCGGCCACGTTCAATGCGCGGGTTGCCGCCGCAGCCCGGGGATTCGGGGCGCGCGTCGACTTCCTTCTCGGCGACGAGCGTTTCCCACTGAGCGCTGTCGTGTACCTCGGCGGCACCGAACCCGACGGCGCGCTGGCCCAGCTCTATCCCGCGATGATGCGAAGGGAGACCAATCGTCGGCAGGGCACGCGCATCGAGCTCGATGATGCGCTCGTCTCCGAGCTGAGAGCAGCGGCCGACCTCGAAGGTGCGCGGTTGTGCCTGCTGACCGATCCGTCCGACCTCGAACGCGCCGCCGCGATCCTGGCCGTTGCAGACCGGATCCGTTACCTGACACCACATTTGCACGCACAGATGATCGACGAGTTGCGGTGGCCCGGGCATCCCTCGCCGGACACCGGGATCGAGGTGCGCAGCCTCGATCTCGACGACGCCGACCTGGTCCTGCTCGACATCCTGCGTCGCGGCGACGTCATGGCGCATCTGGCGGCATGGGACGGGGGCACCGCGCTCGGCGATGACAGCCGGACGAAGGTGTCGGCGGCCGCAGGTGTGGCGATCATCACCGTGTCGGGCCACACGCTCATCGACTACGCCCGCGCCGGAGCTGCGGTGGAGTCGGTGTGGATATGCGCCCAGCAGCATGGATTAGCCGTGCAACCGGTGTCGCCGGCTTTTCTGTACGCCGCCGACAGCGAAGACTTTGCCGCGCTGTCGCCGCGCTTCGCCGATACGTTGGCTGACCTGCAATACACTTTCCGGACGTTGGTATCCGCGAATCCCGCTGAGTCACTGGCGTTGGTGCTGAGGCTGTCCCGAGCGCCGAGACCGTCGGTCGTCAGCCGGCGTCGCGGCCGGGAAGACAACTCGTCACCGAACTGACGCGGATACGGAGAGGGTCGCTTGCCCGAGAGCCTGGACCTGGTGGTGACATCGGTCGCGACGCAACTCATGGGTGCCACGTCCGCGACGGTGAAAGATCTCTGCCAGAACGTGCTCGCCGACCTGGTGGCGTTTTTCGGCGTCGACGTCAGCTTCCTCCGACGTAACGATCACACGATCCGGGCGTCGGTGCTGGTGGCCGAGTGGCCGGTGCGGCCGGGCATCCCTGACCCGGATCCACTCGCCGTCGTGTACTTCACAGACGCCGATCCCGTCTTCGCGATGGCCGAGCACCAGAAGGAGCCGGTGGTCTTCCGGCCCGAGCCGGCCACCGACGACTACCAGCGCACCATCAACGAGGGCCGACAGGTGGCGGCGACCTCGATGGCGTGCGTGCCGCTGCTCTCCGGCGAGGTGACGTCCGGGGTGCTGGGTTTCGTGAAGTTCGGGGACCGCGACTGGACCGAGGCCGAACTCAACGCGCTCAAGGCGATCGCCTCCCTGCTGGCGCAGGTCCAGGCGCGCGTCGACGCCGAAGAACAGCTGCGCTATCTCGCGGATCACGACGATCTCACCGGCCTCTACAACCGGCGCGCGCTACTCAGCCATCTGGACGCGCGTCTGACTGACGGCCAACCCGGGCCGGTGTCGGCTCTTTTCTTCGATCTCGACCGGCTCAAGGCGATCAACGACTATCTGGGCCACACGGCGGGCGACTGGTTCATCAGGGTGCTCGCCGAACGGCTCCGCCGCAGCTCCGACGGCCCCACTCTGATCGCGCGGCTCGGCGGTGACGAGTTCGTGGTGGTGCCTGCCACCCCGATGGACGCCGCGGCGGCAGAGGCGCTCGCGCTGCGGTTGCAGACAGCTCTGCGGGAGCGGGTGTCCATCGACGGGGAGATGCTGACGCGCACCGTGAGCATCGGGGTGGCGTTGGGGATGCCCGGCCGTGACAGCACCTCGGATCTCCTGCGCCGGGCCGACCAGGCTGTGCTGACAGCGAAGAACTCCGGCGGCAACCAGGTGGCGGTGTTCACCGATGACATGTCCATGGAGAACGAGTTCCGCAACGACATCGAGCTGCATCTGCAGACCGTGGTCGAGAGCGGTGCCCTCCTGCTGCACTACCTGCCCGAGGTCGACATGCGGACCGGCGACATCGTCGCCATGGAGGCGTTGGTGCGCTGGCAGCACCCCACGCGCGGCCTGCTGACCCCGGACTCGTTCATCGGCGTCGCCGAGTCGATCAACATGGCCGGCGAGCTGGGCCGGTGGGTCCTGCGCACTGCGTGCGCCGAGTTCGCTGCCTGGCGATCCCGCGGCCACGGAACCGAATCCGTGATGCGGATCAACGTGTCCCCCGTCCAGCTCGTCACCGAGGGCTTCGTGGAGAGCGTCAAGGGTGCGATGGCGGACAACGGCCTGCCGCCGGGTTCGGTGTGCCTGGAGATCACCGAGACGGTGGTGGTCCAGGACATCGAGACGACGCGCATCACGCTCGCCGGCCTGAAAGAGGCCGGCGTCCAGGTCGCCATTGACGATTTCGGCACCGGTTACAGTGCGCTGTCACAGTTGAAGTCACTGCCGGTGGACACCCTCAAGATCGACCGCAGCTTTGTGACCGAATTAGGTTCTGACCCAGGCGATCTGGCGATCGTGCGAGCCATCATCGCGCTGGCCGAGGCGTTCGGTCTCGAGTTGGTCGCCGAGGGGGTGGAAACCAAGGCCGCCGCGCTGACACTGCTGCGCCACGGGTGCCACCGCGCTCAGGGTTTCCTGCTGTCCCGGCCCATCGCTGCCGGACCGATGGAGTCACTGCTGTCCCAGGGTCGCATCGACGTCGACTTCTGAGCGACGTGGCGCCCGGTCTAGTTGCCGGTGAGGAGTTCGACCCGGCCGAACCGACTGGCCGACCTGCCGACCAGCGCGACCTTCCCGGGACGATTCGGCGCCTGCAGCGCGAGACCCGGCGGCCCGCAGAGCAGCACACCGTGCCGCGCGCGGACCGCCAGCGGGCCGTCCGCGGTGGCGAAGACCACCCCGGCCACCGTGGAGTCGTCGAACACCAGCCGGTCGATGGCCTCGACCGGCTCGGCCACGAGGCGGTGCTCCCGCGCCTGCGCGGTCAACCACGCGTCCAGCCCCCCGGGCTCGCCGAGTGCGCTCGCCGGAACGTCGGAGGTGCTCACATCCACGATGTCACCGTCGGCGGACACCACTTGCGACGACGGCCAGTCGGTGACGCGGGTGTAGAGGTAGCCCAACGGCGAGGCCAGACATTCCCCTGTCCAGCGCCGAAGCCGGCCACCATCGAACGGCGGCACCATGCGCTTCTTGCGACCAGCAGGCGCGGTCTCCACCGGCTTCACCGCGCGGGCGGGGAAAACATCGGGGTCGTCGGGCAGGTTCTTGACGTCGATGTCGTCGATGAGGGCAGAGGCGTAGGCCGTGGTGGCGGCATCACCGCGAAGCGTGTCGAACCAGGTTCGCGTGTGGCGCGGCTGTGCGGCCACCATCACGTCACCGCCTTCTGCAGATGCGGCGAGGGCACACAGTAGCCCCGCAGGGCCGACGTCGGTACACACGACGTCGACTTCGTCGTGCCACACCACATCGGGATACACCGTTATCCGCCTCTGATTTGCCGAATGTGTCAGCCAGTTCGCATAGTCCTGTCAGCGGGATCGCGACAAGAATATCCGGGCGTTGCTGAAATGTGCCATCACCGGACGTGGCAACACAATAAACCTACCACCGGCCACGAGAGGGCCGGTGCCACCGATACCCGGGTGGTGTTCCACCTAACTAACTAGGTTTACTCTCTTGGCATGAACCTGACCTGGTCGCCCGCCGATCTCGCCTTCCGCGACGAGGTACGTTCCTTTCTCGAGGAGAACCTCACTCCGCAGCTGCGGCGCGCGGGCACGTTGATGACCAGCGTGTACGCCGACCATGAGGCCAGCATGGAGTGGCAGCGAATTCTCCACGACAAGGGCTGGGCCGCGCCCGCGTGGCCGGTCGCCCACGGCGGCTGCGACTGGACGCTCACGCAGCACTACATCTTCAGCCGGGAGTCGACGCTGGCCGGCGCGCCCTCGCTCTCGCCGATGGGCATCCGCATGGTCGCCCACGCGATCATCGAGTTCGGCACGGACGCGCAGAAGGATTATTTCCTTCCCCGAATCCTCACCGGTGAGGTGTTCTTCTGCCAGGGCTACTCGGAGCCGGAAGCAGGTTCGGACCTCGCCGCGCTGTCGATGGCAGCCCGCGATGACGGCGACCACCTGGTCTGCACGGGTAGCAAGATCTGGACCACCCACGCCCGGGAAGCCAACTGGATGTTCGCGCTGGTGCGCACGACCCGGTCGGACAAGAAGCAGCGCGGCATCACGTTCGTGCTGGTCGATCTCGCGACACCGGGCATCGAGATCCGGCCACTGGTGATGACTTCTGGCGAGGAGGTACAGAACCAGGTGTTCTTCGACGAGGTGCGGGTCTCCAAAGACAACATCATCGGGGAGATCGACGACGGGTGGACGGTCGCGAAGTACCTGCTCGAGTTCGAGCGGGGCGGCGGGGCGGCGGCGCCCGGGCTGCAGGTGATGGTCGAGGACATCGCCGCGGCGGCCGCCGAGCAACCCGGTCCGGCCGGTGGGCGACTTCTCGATCATCCGGCGTTCGCCCGCAAGCTCGCCGACGTGCGAATCCGCACAGAAGTCCTCGAGATCCTCGAGTACCAGGTGCTCGCGGTGGTGGCCGCAGGCGGCAATCCCGGCGCCAAGTCGTCGATGCTCAAGGTGCTCGGCACCGAGTTGAGCCAGCACATCACCGAGTTGGCCATGGAGGCCGCAGGTCCTCGGGGCCGCGCGTACCAACCGCACGCCACGTGTCCCGGCGGTCCGATCGCCCATTTCGAGCCGCCCGCAGGCGACTACGTCAGTGGTGAGCCGTGGCAGGCGGTCGCCCCTCTGCGGTACCTCAACGACCGCGCCGGCTCGATTTACGCCGGCAGCAACGAGATTCAACGCAACATCCTGGCCAAAGCGGCACTGGGACTCTAGAGGGGCTGTAGAGGGAAAGAATGGACTTCACGTTCAACGACGAGCAGGATCTGTTGCGTACCGGGTTGACACGGTTCCTCGCAACGCGATACGACCTCGAAAAGAGCCGTACCGCAGCACAATCCGGAGCAGGCTGGCAGCCCGAGATCTGGCGGGCATTCGCCGAGGAACTGGACATCCTGGGTGCCACGTTGCCTGAAGAACACGGCGGGATCGGCGGGGGGTCGGTCGAGATGATGCTGATCTGCGAGGCACTCGGCCATGCGCTGGCCATCGAGCCCTATGTCGACACCGCGGTGGTGGCGGCCGGGTTGCTGCGCCGTGCCGAGGGCCCGCTGGCGACCACATTGCTCGACGGAATCGTCTCGGGGACAACGGTGGTCACCATGGCGGCGACTGAGCCGACGTCGGGTGAGAACTGGCAGGATGTCTCGACCGTGGCCGAACGCGACGGTGACAGCTGGGTGCTCACGGGAACGAAGATCGTCTCGGCGAGCACACCCCTGGCCGACCATGTGCTCGTCACCGCCCGCACCTCAGGCGCCCCTGCCGACAGCGACGGCATCTCCCTGTTCGCCGTCGACATCGGCTCGGCGCCCTCGGGTCTGGACATGCACCATTACCGCACCATCGACGATCGGCTCGCCGCGGACATCACGCTCGCGCGCGTTCCGACCGCGGCACTGCTGGGCGAGGAAGGCGGCGCCTGGCCCTCGATCTCTCGCGCGCGCGACGAGGGAGCCGCAGCGGTGTGCGCGGAAGCGGTCGGCGCGATGCGCAAGGTCCTCGCCGACACGGTCGACTACGCCAAGCAGCGCAAGCAGTTCGGCCAGCCGATCGGCGCATTCCAGGTGCTGCAGCACCGCATGGTGGACATGTACATGGAGGTCGAACAGGCCGCGGCGGCGGTGTATCTGGCGGTGCTGCATCTCGATGACGACGACGCCACCACCCGTGCCAGGGCGGTGTCAGCCGCCAAGGCGACCGTCGGGAGGGCAGCCCGCTTCGTGGGCCAGCAGGCGGTCCAACTGCACGGCGGGATGGGGATGACCGAGGAATTGGCGATCGGCCACTATTTCAAGCGGCTAACGGCGCTGCAGTTCGAGTTCGGCTCGACCGACTTCCACGTCGATCGGTATGCGGCTCTGACCCGCTAGCGGCGCGCGACGATCACCGGCGTGCGGGCGGACTGCACGACCTGGGTACTGACCGACCCGAGGAGCATGCCCGCGAACCCGCCGCGTCCGTGGCTGCCGACGACCACCAGCTGGGCCGTCGCCGCCTCGTCGAGGAGCCGGCGGGCCGGCTGATCGCGGCAGACCACCCTGCGCACCGTGACGTCGGGGTAGCGCTCCTGCCAGCCGGCGAGCCGCTCGGCCAGCAGCATGTCCTCTTCCGGCTGCGCCTCGGTCCAGGGCTCGTCGGGCAGTTCGTATCCCGCGTCGCTCCAGGTGTGCACCGCCACCAGGTCGACCCCGCGCCGTGACGCCTCGTCGAACGCGATCGCCGTGGCGTGCTCGCTGGCCGGGGATCCGTCGATGCCCACCACCACCGGCGCCTGATCCGGATGGGCGATGAGCGGATCTTCGTCGCGAATCACGGCGACCGGACATGTGGCGTGGTGCACCAGACCCGTGCTGACCGACCCCAGGAGTCGCCGCTCCCACGTGCCGAGCCCTCGGCTGCCGACGACGATCATGTCGGCGTCGGCGCTCAGGTCGGCCAGCGCCGCGACGGGCTGACCGGAGAGGATCTTCTCGCCGAGTCCGCCGAGCTGCTCACCGGCGGCCGCCCGGGCGACCACGGATGCGTCGTCGAGGATCTCGCGAGCCGCGTCCTGCTCGTCCTGCAGAAAGGCAGGCGGAAGTGGAACCTGGACCCACGACTGCATGCCGGCCGATGGCAGCACGTGCGCCAACGTCAACCTCGCCCGGCGACGCGCCGCGGTGCGCGCGGCCCAATCGACGGCCACCCGGGATGCCGCCGAACCGTCCACACAGACGACGATGCCCAGCGATGCAGCTGGTTGGCTCATGAAGTTCGCCTCCTGACGGGGCAGCGTCGTTGCCGCCAACCCCGACGCTACGCCCGCCGATCCCGCAGGTCAGGGGTCTGCAGACATCCATGGCGGGGACCAAAGTCCTTCCCGCGTCACTGTCGATGCAGATCGACCACGAGGGGGCGGTGATCGGAGATGGCGACCGCCGGCGTCTTGCAGGCGCGCGCCTGTAGGCCCGGGTCGTCGGTCAGGACATGGTCCAGTTGCTGGGTGGGCACGTCGGCGGGGAAGGTGGCCGCCGAGGCGAGTGCGCGCAGACGTGTGTGGCGGCGCGCAGCCGCAGGCGGCATGTTCAGGTCACCGGTCACGATGCGCGGCCCCGGCATGCCGTCGATGTCGCGCAGCAACCGGCGCAGCTGCAGCCGGTTCCACCCAGGTACGAACGACAGGTGCGTGTTCGCGATGGTGAGCGGGCCCAGCGGGGTGTCGAAGTGTCCGACCACCGCAGCTCGCGGTTCTTCGTGGATGATCTGCACGCGGTTGGGCGAGCGCAGGTACAGGGGGAACCGAACCGGGATCCGGGGCAGGCGCACCACCTGCCAGTGGGCCGCGGGATAGCGCGAGAGCAGCGCGACCCCGTATGCCGCGGTACCCGGCTGCTCCTCCCCCGTCGCAGCCATCCAGGTCGCGCCGGGCGTGCCGGAGATGGCGGCGACGAACCTGTGGCTGCGGGCCCCCATGGCCTCGGCGGCCAGTGCCGTCAGGTCGGCCATGCCCGATCGCTGCTGCACCGAGTCCACCTCCTGTAGTGCGAGGATGTCGGCGTCCAACCCCTGGATGCAATCGGCGAACCGGTCCAGATCAACATCGCCACCGAGGGTGCGCCCGTGGAGGATGTTGAAGGTCACCAATTTCATGGGTATTGCACTACCCACCCTGCAGTCGAAACCCACGGCGGTGCGAATGTCCCCTGAAGATCTGCCCGAGGCGTTGCGCCATGCGGCGTCAGCGCTCAAAGCCGACGGCCCGCCGTTTGCGCTCGCCGGGAGTTTCGCGCTGTGGGTGTACGGCGCACCAGAGCCGACCCACGACGTGGACTTCGTCGTGACTGAGGCGGACGCGGAGGCGGCGGCCGCCACGCTCTCCAAAGCAGGGTTCGACATCCGACGCCCTCCCGAGGACTGGCTGTTCAAAGCGGCGCTCTCCGTCGACGGACCCGCAGTGATCGACGTGCTGCATCAGATCAACAGGGTTCCGGTCGATCCCGCCATGATCACCGGTGCACCGATGATGGACGTTCTCGCGCTGTCGATACCGGTGCTGATGCCCGGTGAGGTGATTCTGCAGAAGCTGCACTCGCTGCACGAGCACCACTGCGATTTCGCGAAACTGCTTCCGGTGGTGCGGGCGGTCCGCGAGCAGCTCGACTGGGCGGCCATGCGCGCAGAGACCAGCGACAACCCCTTCGCGACGACGTTCCTCGATCTGTGTGCCCGGTTGGGCATCGACACGGGATGCACGGCGGACTCACAGCCGGAGCTCAGCTGAGAACCGTTGTGCCAGAGCTACCCTCGCGGGGGCCCGGTGGAGGAACGGATAGAGGCGGGGCCACAGTGAATCGTCAGGCGAAGCGACGCGCGATGTTGGTCATCGTCCTTGCGCTGCTCTGCTCGGGATGCCTCGGGCACCGATTCGCGGCTCGCCAGGATGCGTCGGCCCCGACGACCGGTCTGTCGGCAGCGGCCGCCACCCGACTCGGCATCCCGTCGCAAGGCACCGTTCTCGCGCTGCCCGGGGCGGATCTCCACTTCCGCGACACCATGGCCGAAGAGTTCCGCGGGGTGTTCAGCACCGGCCCCTACACGATGAAAGTCGTCGACTACCCGCGCGATCTGGCCCTGGATTCGATTCCGACCGGGGTCGCCAACCTCGACACCGCGATACGCGCCACACCGGGCACCATCATCGTGCTGGCGTACAGCCAAGGGGCCCAGGTGGCGTCGGAATGGATGCGCCAGCATGCGCAGGATCAGACGGCGCCGGGACCCGACCGCATGACGTTCATTCTGTTCGGCAACCCGTTGCGCGCATCGGGAGGCGCGAAGGTGGGCGATCCCACGGCCCGCACCACTGGGCTCGCCACCCCGACCGACACCCCGTGGCACATCGTGGACATCGCCCGCCGCTACGACGGCTGGGCCGACTCGCCCACCGACAAGAGCAACGCCGCCGCGGTGCGCAACGCCGACCTGGGAAAGCTGTTCATCCATCCGCACTACGAGGGTGTGGATCTCGACGACCCCTCGCTGACGGTGTGGCAGCGCGGAAACACCACGTTCGTCCTGACGAACGAGGCACCGTTGCTGCCCAACGATGCCGCCCAGATCGAGTCTGCTTACCGTCGAACGTGATTCATATCGCGGGAAGAGTTGCCCCCGTCGCCGATTCCGCGTACTGCCGCATGAGACGCAGCGCCGTCGCACGGTCCATCTCCGGATCGCGCGCCACGATGCGGTAGCCGAGGTAGTCCTCCATCGCCATCAGCGTCATCGCGATGTCACGCGCCGGCACGGAGAGGCTGAACACGCCCGCGTCGGCACCCGCAGTCAGCAGATCCCGGTAGAGACCGACCTGACGGTGATAGATCCCCTGGACGTCGCGGCGTTGGTCCAATTCGAATCCGGCGGCGAGCACAGCCCGCCAGATGGCCCGCCACTCGGCGTCCTCGGCCCCGGTCGGCAGGCCCGCCGCGATCGTCATAGCCAGCTGCAGTGACAGGTCGTCGGTCCGATCGCCGAAACGACGGCGTTCTTCGTAGAAGCGCACGTCCGAGCGGAGTGCCAACGCTGAGAGCAGCTCGGCCATGTCCTTGAAGTAGTAGCGCACCGCGTTCGTGGTCAGACCGAGCTCGGCTGCCACGTCCGCGAGCCTGAGACTGGCGAGGTCATGGCGTTCGATGAGGGCGATCGCCGCATCCATGATGTCGGCGCGTCGCTGCGCCTGGGTGTTCGGCCGACCCATCTGTGTGCACCCCTCTCTGGTGTCGTGAGTGTGATTCTGCCGTTCCGGTTGCGTGACGTCCGACACGGGCGCATAGTTCTTTTCCAGTTCGGAAAACAATGGAGCGTGTCATGAGGGCAAGAGACCTCGGCGTCATCATCGGCGACCACCCCACCGGTGCCCACAACGCCATCACCGACGTGCCCGGGGTGCGCGTCGGACACGTCACCCTCGACGCCGACGGGCCGCCCGCCGTCCACACCGGCGTCACGATGGTCGTGCCGCACGACGACATCTGGACCGAGCCCGTGTTCGCCGGCGCGCACCGCCTCAACGGCAGCGGCGAACTCACCGGCCTGGAATGGATCCGCGAATCCGGCGAGTTGACATCCGTGATCGGACTCACCAACACCCACAGTGTCGGCGTGGTGCGCGACGAGTTGGTCGCCGCGCAGGTACGGGCCCGCGGTGACGGCGTCTACTGGTCGCTGCCCGTGGTCGGAGAGACCTACGACGGTCTGCTCAACGACATCAACGGATTTCACGTCAGATCCGAACACGCCCGCGCCGCGCTGGAGAACGCATCGGCGCAACCACCCGCCGAAGGCAACGTGGGCGGCGGCACCGGGATGATCTGCCACGGCTTCAAAGGCGGCATCGGTACGTCGTCGCGCATCACCGAGACCGCGACGGGTCACTACACCGTCGGCGTCCTGGTTCAGGCCAATCACGGCCGCCGGGAACGACTGCGCATCAACGGAGTCCACGTCGGTGAGCTGATCGGAGCGGACGCTGTACCGCTGCCCGACCTGCCGCCGCGTTACGAACCCGGATCCGGTTCGATCATCGTGATCGTCGCGACCGACGCACCCCTGCTCCCCCACCAGTGCACCCGCCTGGCGCAACGCGCCGCTCTGGCCGTCGGCCGGCTCGGCGGCACCGGTGAGCAGTACAGCGGTGATCTCATGCTGGCGTTCTCGACGGGAAACCGCGGAATCCCCCCGTATGCCTGGGACGAGAACGTGAGCACCGCCCAACCGGAGATCGGGCTCCGCATGGTCGCGCCGCAATTGATGACGCGACTGTTCGACTTGACGATCGACGCCACCGAGGAGGCCATTGTCAACGCGATGGTCGCCGCCACCACGATGACCGGCCGCCACGGCTTCACCGCCCACGCGATCGATCACGACCTGCTCCGCACCGCACTGTCGACCACTTCTCCCCAGGAGACCCCGTGACCGCCACGACCATCGCCGAATCTCGGCGACTGACAGGACAACTCGGCCCCGTCGGAATCGTGTTCATGGTGGTGGCCGCCGCGGCACCACTGACCGTGATCGGCGGCAACATGCCGCTGGCGATGGGCCAGGGCAACGGAGCAGGCGCACCCGTCGGGTTCGTGATCGCCGCCCTGGTGCTGCTGGTGTTCAGCATCGGGTTCGTGACGATGACACCTCACGTTCCCGAGGCCGGCGCGTTCTTCTCCTACGTCACAGTGGGTCTCGGCGGACGGATGGGCAAGGGCATCGCGGTGGTCGCCCTGATCGCCTACACCGCGATCCAGATCGGCATCTACGGATACATCGGCTGGGCAATCGCCGACACTGTCGCCCACTACAGAGGCTCCTCCCAAGGCCCCGACATCCCCTGGCCCGTCTACTCGTTCGTCGTCTTGGCGATCGTCGCCGTCCTCGGCTACCGCCACATCGATCTGAGCGCCAAGGTCCTCGGCGTCGCGCTGGCCTTCGAGATCGGCATCGTGGTGATCCTCGACGTGGTGATGGTCGCCAAGCCCGGCCCGGCCGGTGTCACCTTCACCTCGTTCGCTCCGGCGACGTTCACCCAGGGCACCATCGGAATCGCGATCCTGTTCGCGCTCACCGGATTCATCGGATTCGAGGCCACGGCGGTGTTCCGTGACGAGGCGCGCGACCCCGAGCGAACGATCCCGCGCGCGACCTATGCGGCGGTCATCATCATCGGCGCGTTCTACGCGATCACCGTGTGGGCGTTCGTGGTGGCGCTGGGCCCCGATCAGGTGACCGGTATCGCGCAGCGGACACTCGACGGCGACGGCAACATGCTGCTGGACACCACCGGCGACATGCTCGGCACCATAGGCCGCGACATCGTCAACGTACTGCTGCTGAGCAGTCTGTTCGCCTGCGTGCTGTCTTTTCACAACGTGATCGCGCGCTACCAGTTCGTGCTGGCCGGTAAGGGATTGCTGCCTTCGCGACTGGCCACTGTGCATGACGACCATGCGTCCCCGTCGTTCTCGTCGCTCGTCCAGACCGTGACGGCAGGGGTCATCGTCGCGGTTCTCGCGCTGCTCGGCATCGATCCGCTGGTCGGTGTGTTCGGTTCGATGGCGGGCGTCGCGACGGTCGGCATGGTGGTGCTGATGTTGACCACGTCTGTCGCGGTGCTCGCGTTCTTCCTGCGCCACCGCGAGCACGGCGGAACGTGGACGACCCGGATCGCGCCCGCACTCGCCGTGCTCGGGTTGCTCGCGAGCCTGTGGCTGGTGCTGTCGAACTTCACGCTGGTGACCGGCGGCAGCGTGACGCTGAGCACTGTGCTGGCCGCGATCCCGTTCCTCGGGCTGGCGGTCGGTTTCCTGGCGTGGCGGCCGTCGAAGTCACTCACGTGACCCGGTAGCCCCGTCGACGATCATCATCGCGACGTGCAGTGAGGTCATCGATTCTCCGTCGTCGAGGTCGACCCCCACGGCGGCGCGGATAGCGGCCAGCCGCTTGTAGAGGGCCGGTCTGCTCATGTGCAGCCGTTGCGCGAGCGCCGCCTTGTTGCCCGCGAGCCGCAGATACTCCCGCAGCACCGTCAGGTTGGACGGCGTGTCCGAGGAATCCTCGGAGAGCAGGCTTTTCAGTTCGGTCTCGGCGAATTGCTGGACACGTCGATCGTCACGCAGCAGGGACAGAAGGCCGCGCAGCCGAACGTCGGCGGCCCGGAAGTAGGGGCGGTGTCGATCCCCCTGCGCCAGAGCGACTTCAGCGATGTGCGCGGCCTCGGCCAGCCCGGACACCGCGTCGGCGATCTGCTCCGCCGGCGGCCCCAGCGCCAGCACCGACGCCATCGCACCGTCGACTCGACGCACCTGCTCCCGCAGCCGGGCACCCAGTGCCGCCAGTGTCGCGTCTGTGCCGCGAGAGTCCTTGAGGGACAGGATCATCACGACTTCCGAATCACCCCGCAGCGCGAACAGACCGGTGTGACCGGACGCGTTGACGGTGTGGGCAACCGCGTCGAGGAACGCGATGGCGCGCCGGTGACCGGCCACAGGATCCGATGACGGGGACGGCCGTTCCGCGCGCACTGTGGCCGGGTGATACCGGGCGGCCCGCCGCAGTCCCAGCGCTTCGGCGCGCGCCGCCAATTCGCGCTCGTCGGTGAGGCGTCCCCGCAGCACGTCGTCGATGAGCCCGCTCTGCGCCTGATGCTGCAGCCCCGTTCGGTCCTGCTCGATCATCCGGTGCATGGCCAGCGCCGCCGCTGCCCGTTCGAGCACCATCTTGGCGCGATGCTCGTCTGCGGGTGCGCGAGGCACGACCAGCCGCCCCCACAGCTGGGTGCGAGGCCCGACACCGGTGACCGCCCAGGGCTCCGCCTGCTCGGTGCGTCCAGGGCTGCGGCGGGAGCGGCGCTCCCAGTTGTCGAGCAGATCCGCGGGTATCCCCGCCGACATCGCGACCGCCTGGTGCGAAAGATCCTCCAGCACAACCGGCTCGGCGAGGATCTGTGCTGCCGCATCGACGATTCCCCTCAGCGAGGCGCGCTTCATGGACAACTCGGTGAACGTCTCGTGCACGCGGCGGTCGAAGGCCACCTCGTCGTACTGCTCGGCGACGATGCGTCGGTGTACCGCTTCGGTGATCTCGACGAACCGCACCGTGCGGTGGAGGACGACCAGGGCGAGTGCGAGTTCCTCGGCGACGGCGCCGACCCCGGTCGGCAGCGCGGGCACCTGGGTGCCCACCTCCACGATGACGCCGAGTGCACCTGCGTCGGCGAGGCCACGCAAATACCTGCGCGGGTGCCGAGCCAGGGCCTTGCCTGTGGTCAGCACCAGCTCACCGCCCTGGAGCAGACTGGACAGGTCGGCCAGGTCGCTGCCGTGGACCCAGCGGATTGTCTCGGCCCACCGCTGATCGCTGAGGACTTCTGGATCGCCCTGCTGCACCACAGGCAGAGCGACGACCTCACCCACCGTCAACGGCATTGACACAGTGTATTGCCTGGGCCTGTTTTGATGACAGTGTGCATCTGTCACGATGTCCGTGCGCGCGCGAGACTCTTCGTATGGCTGCGCAGATTTCGCATTGGGTGAACGGTGAAGTGTTCGAGGGTTCTTCCGGTGCGTCGGCGCCGGTGACGAATCCGGCGACGGGTCAGGTGACCGGTCAGGTGGCCCTGGCTTCGGTCGAGGACGCGCGAGCCGTGATCGACGCCGCGGCGGCGGCGTTCCCCGCCTGGCGCGACACGTCGCTGGCCAAGCGCACCCAGGTGCTGTTCCGCTTCCGCGAACTGCTCAACGAGCGCAAGGGTGAGCTCGCCGAGATCATCACCAGCGAGCACGGCAAGGTCGTCTCCGACGCCCTGGGCGAAGTGGCCCGCGGCCAGGAAGTCGTCGAGTTCGCCTGCGGCATCGCCCACCTCCTCAAAGGCGGGTTCACCGAGAACGCGTCGACCAACATCGACGTGCACTCCATTCGCCAACCCCTCGGACCGGTCGGCATCATCTCCCCGTTCAACTTCCCCGCGATGGTCCCGATGTGGTTCTTCCCCCTGGCCATCGCCTGCGGCAACAGCGTCGTACTGAAGCCGTCGGAGAAGGATCCGTCGGCGTCGCTGTGGCTGGCCAAGCTGTGGACCGAAGCCGGCCTGCCCGCCGGGGTGTTCAACGTTCTGCAGGGCGACAAGACCGCCGTCGACGAGCTGCTCACCAACCCCAAGATCAAGAGTGTGTCGTTCGTCGGATCGACCCCGATCGCTCAGTACGTCTACGCCACCGGCACTGCCGCGGGTAAGCGCGTCCAGGCTCTCGGTGGCGCCAAGAACCACGCCGTGATCCTGCCCGACGCCGACCTCGACCTGGCCGCCGATGCGATGGTCAACGCCGGTTTCGGCTCCGCCGGGGAACGCTGCATGGCCATCTCCGCGGCCGTCGCTGTCGGACCCATCGCTGACGACCTCGTCGCCAAGATCGCCGAACGCGCTGCCACCATCAAAACCGGCGACGGCACCAAAGACTCCGACATGGGCCCGCTGGTCACTGCCGCCCACCGCGACAAGGTCGCCTCCTACATCGACGCCGGCGAAACCGCCGGAGCCAAAGTCGTTCTCGACGGCCGCACCGTCACCGCTGACGGTGGTCAGGACGGGTTCTGGCTCGGCCCTACCCTGCTCGACAACGTCACCCCCGACATGACCGTCTACACCGACGAGATCTTCGGCCCCGTCCTGTCCGTGGTGCGGGTGGACACCTACGACCAGGCGCTCGAGCTCATCAACACCAACCCCTACGGCAACGGCACCGCGATCTTCACCAACGACGGCGGCGCCGCCCGCCGCTTCCAGAACGAGGTGGAGGTCGGCATGGTCGGCATCAACGTGCCGATCCCGGTTCCCATGGCCTACTACAGCTTCGGCGGCTGGAAAGCCTCCCTGTTCGGTGACAGCCACGCCCACGGCCTCGACGGTGTGCAGTTCTTCACCCGCCAGAAGGCCATCACCACCCGCTGGCTCGATCCCAGTCACGGCGGCATCAACCTCGGCTTCCCCACCAACTAAGCGAGAGAGCACCATGACGTCAACAGTGAGCGCCCTGCCCACCGGCGAAGACCTCGACACCGCGATCGCCCGCGGGCAGCGCGCCTACGATCTGGACCGCCAGCACGTGTTCCATTCGTGGTCGGCGCAGGCCCAGATCACGCCGATGACGGTGCTCGCTGCGCAGGGTTCCTACGTGTGGGACGGTGACGGCAACCGGCTGCTGGACTTCTCCTCGCAGCTGGTCAACACCAACATCGGCCATCAGCATCCGAAAGTGGTTGCCGCCATTGCCGAGCAGGCCGCCAAGCTGTGCACGATCGCACCTCAGCACGTCAACGACGCGCGCTCCGAAGCCGCCCGGCTGGTTGCCGAGCGGACACCCGGCGATCTCAACCGCATCTTTTTCACCAACGGTGGTGCTGACGCCGTCGAGCACGCCGTGCGCATGGCCCGCCTGCACACCGGCCGCTACAAGGTGCTCTCCCGCTACCGCTCCTACCACGGCGGCACCGAGACCGCGATCAACCTGACCGGCGACCCCCGCCGCTGGCCCAACGACCACGGCAACGCCGGAATCGTCCATTTCAGTGGGCCTTTCCTGTACCGGTCGACGTTCCACGCCGAGACCGAAGAGCAGGAAACGCAGCGTGCGCTCGAGCACCTGGATCGCCTGGTGCAGATGGAGGGTCCGTCGACGATCGCGGCGATCATCCTGGAATCGGTGCCGGGCACCGCGGGCATCATGGTCCCGCCGCCGGGTTACATGGCCGGTGTCCGCGAGATCTGTGATCGTCACGGCATCGTGTTCATCGCCGACGAGGTGATGGCGGGCTTCGGCCGGACCGGGCGCTGGTTCGCGATCGACAACTTCGACGTCGTCCCGGATCTGATCACATTCGCCAAAGGTGTTACCTCAGGCTATGTTCCGCTCGGCGGCGTCGCGATCAACGACGCGATCTACGCGACGTTCGCCGACCGCGCGTACCCGGGCGGGCTCACGTACTCGGGTCATCCGCTGGCGACCGCCTGCGCCGTCGCGACCATCACCGCGATGGAGGACGAAGGCATGATCGGCAACGCCGCACGCATCGGCTCCGACGTGCTCGGCCCAGGCCTGCGGCACCTGGCCGCTCGGCACCGCAGTGTCGGCGAGGTCCGCGGTCTCGGCGTGTTCTGGGCGATCGAGTTGGTGGCTGACCAGCAGACGCGCGAGCCGCTGGCTCCCTACGGCGGCTCCAGCCCCGCGATGGCCGCGGTGCTCGCGGCGTGCAAGTCCGGAGGGCTGCTGCCGTTCGCGAACTTCAACCGCATCCACGCGGTGCCGCCGTGCAACGTGACCGACGACGAAGTCGCCGAGGGACTGCGCATTCTCGACGCCGCGCTGGACGTCGCCGACGAGTACGCGCGCTGAGGATCGTTTTCAGACAGTCAGTTTCGCGAAGGACACGTCGACGCGATCCGGCACCCACGTGCGGGCCCGGAACACCGGGATGTCACCCAACGGAGTGGTGATCCATGATCGCTTGACGTCGACTCTGCCGTCGGGCATCACGAATTGCGCAGTGCCGAAACGGCTGTCGCCCAGCGTGACGATGTTGATGACGGAGCCGACGGGCGGGACGTCGCCTCTCGCAGTCCCGGCGTCGCCGTCGACGACATCGGTGACGAGGACAGCCTCGCTGCGGATTCCGTACAGGTCGTTCTGGGTCATCACGTCGGCGTCGACGCGTCCGATCCGGGTGCCCTTGGCGTCGTAGACGTCGAACTGTTGATAACCCTGGTATTGGATCTCCCTGGGCGGCAGACCGTTCACGCCGACGGGTTGCAGTGCCGAGACCGGAACCAGGGTCAGGCCGCGGGACACCTTCAGCGGTTGCGTCGACGGTGGCTCCGATGCGTCGATGAAGGTCTTGGTGCTGGTCTGCACACCGCCCGGGCCTACCTGTTCGACGATGAGCACGTCACCTGTCGGCGACGGAAGGGATTGGTACAGAACGTAGTTGTCGTCGTTGCCGGCGTAGACGACGTTGTAGACCGACCCGACCGGGGGAATCTGCCCGTCACCGGTGCCGACGTCGACACCGTCGTTGGCGGTGACCAGGATCGCTTGGGTGTATGTACCGAGGATGTCCGAAGTGGTCGTGAAGACACCTTCGAAGGTTCCGACCTGGGTGCCCGTCGCGTCGTACATTCCGAACACCTGCCGGCCTTGGATACTGGTGAACAGCGGTTGGATTCCGCTTGTGCCGGTGATGGTTTCGCCGTCAGGATCGGCGGGTGCGATGCTGTAACCGTTGGTGAGCCGCACGGGTCTGTTGTCGAATGTGTGGTCGGCGATGCCGGCGGCGCCGTCGAACGTCAGGGGCAGAGGGATGCTGCCGAACGGGGTGACGATCTTGAAGGAGATCACGTCACCGGTTGCGGTCGGCATCGCCGTGTAGGCCCAGCCGACGGGACCGATCGTGAATGTGGCGATCAGCGATCCGACTGGGGGAACCTGTCCTGGACCGGTTCCGACGTTCGTTCCCCCGTTGTCGATGACGAGCAGCGATGTGTAGTTGTAGCCGAGCCCGCGCCCGACCAGGGCGTCGAACTCACCCACCGACTCTTTGGTTCGCGGATCGACGATGTCGAATTTCTGTTGGCCTTGAACGAGGCTGGGGGCGCCGGGAAGGTAGGTCCAGCGGCCGTAGAACGACGTGATCTCCTCCGCAGAGTCCGGCACCAGGCTGTAGCCGTTCAGCTTCAACCGTGGCGGCGCGGCGGTGGGACTCGGCATGCCGATGTTGAGCACCGATACCGCGACGGCGAGACCCACCTCGAGCACCGATGTGAGTGCGAGGCTCACCACCCCGGGCGGCACGTCGCCCGCTCTGCGCATTTCCGCTCGCTTGACCAGCGGTGTTGACGCGACGGTGACGGTCTCCGTCTCGGCTCGCCAGCGGCTCTGGCGGGCGGTTATCGGACGGGTTGTCCCACTTCGCCTTTCGCTCGATGTGGGCCGCGGTTCACGCTCGGTGGCGAGTGTCCGCTTGCGCGGTGCGGTGTCTTCAGCCGGCGCGTCGGCGTGGTCGTGCGGGGCGCTCTGGCGCGCATCCCGCCGGGCCGCCAGACTGGTCCGCCGAGCCTGGCGCGTCTCGGCCTTTTCGTCACCGCGCTCTCGCAGCTGTCGTGCGCCACTGGATCGTGGCGCCTCTTTGGCAACCGTCTGCGATGAGTCGGCCGACGACGAGTCCGGCGCCGCAGATGCCATCGGACAACTCGTCATCACGGCGGCGCCCACCCCGAAGAAGACCGCCAGCGCGCCCACCCGCCCGATTACCCGCGAAGCATTCATCGCGTCCGAAAGTAGCCGGTCAGCGACTCCTGCGCGCGATTTCTCGCGGCCACATTCGGCGGCTCAAGATTTGTCGGTGGTCGAATGTATGTTCGAAGTATGTCGGAGGTGCGGGAGGCGGTGGCGGTCTTGAGGGCCGCTGTCGACGGCGTGCTCGCTGCCGATCTGGACCTCGCGACGGCTGCGGAGCTCACGGAGCTGCTCGACGAGGTGGAATCCGCCGGCTGCCGGCTCCCGGCGGCCCAGCACCGAGCGTTGGCCCGGCTGCAGATCGAGACCACCCCGCAGCAGATGGGCGCCAAAAACTGGAAAGACGTGCTGGCGATCCGCTGGCGTATCAGCGGCCCGGAAGCGCACCGCCGGTTGACTGAGGCGGCGCTGCTCGGGCCGCGGGTGTCGCTGACCGGAGCACCCTTGCCGCCGGTGTTGCCGGCGACCGCTATCGCGCAGGAACAGGGGCTGATCACCGGGGAGCATGTCGCCGAGATCCGCAAGGCCGTCGACAAACTGCCCGGCTTTTGCGACGCCGCGACTCGGGAGCAGTTCGAAGTGGAATTGGTGCGCACCGCGGTCGGTACCGGCCCGAAAGAGACCCGCGACGCCGCGGATCTGACCCTGTTTCTCCTCGATCAGGACGGCCCCGAACCCGACGATGCGGAACGCACCCGCAAACGGGGTCTGAAGAAATCTCGGCAGGGTCGCGACGGCATGACGGCGTGGTGGGCGGATCTGACGCCGGAAGCGGCCGCGGTGTGGGAGGCGATCTTCGCCAGATACGCCGCCCCCGGCATGTGCAACCCCGACGATGACGAACCCTGTATCTCGGGGACGCCGACGCAGGCCCAGATCGACAACGATCACCGCAGCCTCGCCCAGCGCCAGCATGATGCGCTGCTGGCGGTGGGGCGGATCGCGTTGATGAGCGGGGAGTTGGGTCAGCTCAACGGGTTACCGGTGACCGTGATCGTGCGCACCACATTGCAAGACCTCGAATCCCGCGCCGGTGTCGGCGTGACCGGTGGCGGCACCCGCCTGCCCATCAAAGACGTCATCCAGATGGGCGCCCACGCGAGCCACTACCTGGCGATCTTTGACCGCGCCACCGGCTCCGCGCTGGACCTGTTCCGCACCCGCCGGGTCGCCTCGGCGGCGCAACGGATCATGCTGATTGGCCGCGAGGGTGGCTGCACCAAACCCGGCTGCCCGGTCGGCGCCTACGGCTGCCAGGTCCACCACGTCACACAAGATTGGGCTGCGGGTGGGCTGACCAACATCGACGACCTCGGCCTGGCCTGCCCACCCGACAACCGCAGCGTGAACGACGGCGGCTGGACCACGACGATGAACACCCGCCACGAAGTCGAATGGGCCCCACCACCGAACCTCGACACCGGACAAGCCCGGGTCAACACCCACCACACCCCAGAACGCCTCCTCCGCCCACCCGACGAGCAGGAACCCACCCAGGCGTCCGCCGACCCCGCAGAACCCGGCGGACCCGCACCACCCGACAACGAAGCGGCTTGATGTTCGGGCGTGATCGCGCACCGGCGCCACGACACGGCGGCGGTATCCATGCCCGCCAAGGTGACGGGGCCGTCTCGTTCGGATGGCGAAGTGGTGTCACAGCGTTACTGACCGGTCCGTCTGCTGACATCATCTGACGAGTGGCGCCGTACACCGTCAGAATGACGGACAGCAGACTGGCAGTTCGCCTCGCGGCGCTGGCGTCGCTGGGCGCTGGGATCATTCACGTCGCAGTCGTCCCCGCACACTGGCAGGAGTGGGCTCCCTCGGGCGCGTTCTTTTTCTTCCTGGCTCTCTTCCAGGTGATCTGGGCTCGGTCAGTTCTCGCGCACACCACCATTCCGGTACTGAGCGCTGGAGTTCTGCTCAACGTCGGCGCGCTTGCGCTGTGGGCGGTATCCCGCACCGCGGGAGCTCCGTTCGGTCCGAACGCCGGGCACGTCGAGCTGATCGCCGGCGCTGACGTGTGCGCGGTGCTGCTCCAGATCTACGTCGTGATGGGCGCCGGTTGGGTGTGGTACCGCGGCCTGCGCGGAGCTCCCGTGCCGACCTTCGCCGGCGCCGTGATCCTCGTCGGCGCCGTCGGTGTCGTCGCGATGGCATCAACGGTGGGCGCGGCCTCCGGACTCCAGCACGGCGAGCATCACACCGGCGGCCACGGGCCGGCCGGTCATGCCGACGGCGCTCATGACGTCGGCCCCGAAGCGGTCACTCCCCCGCCGGCCCTGCGCCCCGTCCAATCACCCTCGCCCACAAGCGAACCGTTCCCTGCGGCGGTACCCCTGAGCGGTCACGAGGCCCACGACCACGCACACTGACTGGCCGTCACGCAATACTGCGCGCGCTGGGGCTGAGGTCGAGTCGGCGCAACAGCTGCGCATTCAACGCCACCACGACGGTCGACAGCGACATCAGGACCGCGCCCACCGACATGGGCAGGACGAACCCGACGGGTGCCAGTACCCCAGCGGCGAGCGGCACCGCCACGAGGTTGTATCCGGCTCCCCACCAAAGGTTTTGCTGCATCTTGCGGTAGCTCGCGCGGGACAGCTCGATCACCGACAGCACCGAGCGCGGGTCAGAACTGGCCAGGATCACTCCCGCCGAGGCGATCGCGACGTCGGTGCCGGCCCCGATCGCGATGCCGACGTCGGCCTGAGCCAGCGCGGGCGCGTCGTTGACGCCGTCACCGACCATCGCAACCGTCCTGCCTTCGCGCTGCAGGTCAGAGACCTTGGTGGCCTTGTCTTCTGGGCGCACGCCCGAGAACACACGGTCGATGCCGAGCTCCCGCCCGACGGCCTCGGCGACAGCCGCGGCGTCACCGGTGATCATGACGACCTCGACACCGAGTTCGCGAAGGGCGTCGACAGCGTCGCGGGACTCCGGCCGGATGTCGTCGGCAAGGCGAAGTCCACCGATCACCACGCCGTCCCGGACGACGTGCAGGATGATCGCGCCTTCGGCACGCCACGCGGCGGCAGCTGCGATCTCCTGGGCGCCTATCTCGTCGAGCAGCCGGGGCCCGCCGACACGGACTTCGCGACCGTCGACGGTCGCTGTGACACCCACCGCCGGAGATGACGAAAACCCACGAGCTGAAGGCACTTCGAGGCTGCGATCATGGGCCGCCCGCACGATGGCCTTCGCCAGGGGATGCTCGCTGTCGGCCTCGGCAGCGGCAGCCAGCGCGAGTATCGTCTCGTCGTCGAGGCCGGCCTCGGCGTCGACGGCGGTCACCGTCGGCTCGCCCGTGGTGAGGGTGCCCGTCTTGTCGAACAGCACCGCGTCGACGGTGCGCATCCCTTCGAGAGCCAGCCGATCCTTGACGAGCACACCACCACGCGCGGCTCGCTCGGTGGCGATCGACACGACCAGGGGAATCGCCAAACCCAATGCGTGCGGGCAGGCGATGACGAGCACGGTGATCGCCCGCACGACGGATGCATCCGGGTCCCCGACGAGCGTCCACACGACCGCCGTGACAGCAGCGGTGATCAGGGCGAACCAGAACAGCCAACCGGCCGCTCGGTCCGCGAGTCGCTGGGCCCGCGACGACGAGCTCTGCGCCTCGGTCACCAGGCGCTGGATGCCGGCAAGGGCGGTGTCGTCGCCGGTCGCGGTGACCTCGACGCGCAGACCGGAATCGGTGGCGACGGTCCCCGCCGTGACCACGTCACCGACGCCACGGGTGACGGGGCGTGATTCGCCGGTCACCATCGACTCGTCCATGTCCGCACGCCCGTCGACGATCGCGCCGTCGGCGGGAACGCTGCCACCGGGTCGGACGAGGACCACATCGCCGACGCGCAGGTCTGCCGGTGCGACGGCCACCGTCCGGTCGCCCTCGACTTTCTCCGCCTCGTCGGGAAGAAGCGCCGCAAGTGAATCCAGCGCGGAGGTCGTCTGGGCCAGCGAGCGCATCTCCACCCAATGGCCGAGCAGCATGATGACGATGAGCAGCGCGAGTTCCCACCAGAACTCGAGTTCGTGGTGCAGCAGACCGAGGCTCGCCCCCCAGGACGCGAGGAATGCGACGGTGATCGCCAGGCCGATCAGCAGCATCATCCCGGGCTTGCGTGAGCGGATCTCGCTGACGGCGCCGGTGAGGAAAGGACGCCCACCGATGACGTACATCGCCGTACCGATCAGCGGTGCGATCCACTGCGCTCCGGGAAAGCCGGGTAAGTCATAGCCGACCAGCATGGCGAACATGGTCGAGAACGCGACGACGGGAATCGCGAGAATCAGGTTGATCCAGAACAGGTTTCGGAACTGAGCAGCGTGGTCAGTACCGTGGCCGGCGTGCTCGTGTGTCACCGTCATGGGCGTCCTCCGCGTTCACCATATACCCCCACGGGGTATATGAACAGATGCGCTCCGGAGGACATTCCCGAAGGAGCGGCGCGCTACTGTGATTCGCGAAAGTACGGCTCGACGGTGCCGCTCAGCTTCACGACCATCGGATTGCCGCGGCGGTCCCTCGCGGTGGGGACTTCGACGCGCACCCAACCCTCGGCCACATCGTACTCGTGGACGTTCGTCCGCTCGACGCCGTTGAAGCGGATGCCGACGTCGCGGGTGAGCACCTCTTCGTCGTAGAAGGGGCTGCGCGGATCGATGGAGAGGTGATCCGGCGGAACGTCTGGGGTCTGATCCTGCGACATGCCCCAAGAACCTACGCGATCCGATGGGAAGGGATTCCGTCGCCGTCACACCCGTGCCGTTGACGGGCGGCCCCGGTTGCTTCAGTAGGAGATTCGATCGATCCCGGCCGGGGTGGCTACCCCCCAAAGACTCACAGCCACACACCATCCCACACGTCGGCGGACACCACGGGCGCACCGTGACCAGGGAGAAGCGCGGTGACCGCCAGCGCACGCAGCCGAGCATTCGACTCGCGAGCAGCCTCGCCATCGACGAACTCCGGTGTGAACCATGCTCTTCCGCGACGCGTCAGGACGGCGTCACCTGACAGCAGGGTTCCCGATGCCGCGTGCCACAGAGCGACGCTGTCATCGGTGTGTCCGGGAGCGTCGAGGATCTGCCATGACGGGGCACCGGGGAGGCGGTCACCATCACGCAAGACACCTGCGGGGGCGCTTCCGCTCCAGACCATGCGATCGCTCCGACCGAAGCCGGCGCACCGCGTGCCGCTCCACAGCCCGCTGATCGCCGACCAGTCCACAGGCTGATCTCGGAAGACGGCTGCGATCTTCGCTTGATCCCGCAGGCCGGTAGTACGGGCTTTCTCTCCCGCAATGTAAGAATGCGTCCGCTCGGGAAGATGAACACCGACGCCGAATCGCTCGGCGACTGCGGGGGCTCCCGCGAGGTGGTCGCTGTGCCCGTGCGTCGCGACCACGGCGCCGACCGACCCGCCCAGGTTCTGGATCACCGGCGCGATGTCAGCAACGGCCGAGGGCAGCCCGGCATCGACGACGACCGGGCCTTCATGGATGACGTAGCAGTTCCAGATCCACCGGGAGATCCTGGTGACACCTGCGCCGTCGTAGGTTTCGATCACCGGGTCGCGAGCCATGGATGATGACCTTCTCCCGTTGTGTGTGGGGTGATCTCACGCGCCGCCGGTGTAAAGCGGCCAGGCCAGATACGAAAATCGCCCCGACCGAGTGGTCAGGGCAGTCTCCGTGTCGAAAAGTGGAGCTAAGGGGATTCGAACCCCTGACCCCCACACTGCCAGTGTGGTGCGCTACCAACTGCGCCATAGCCCCTGATTGTTGTGCTCATCGAAGCTACACCACGACCCGGTTCCGCTCAAAATCGCAGGTCACGGGCATTCCCCGCCGGCTTCGGGGCCGAGCGGCCGCACCTCGGTCCGCTCGCGCGCGACCCGGGGCCGGGTTTCCGGCGCGAACACCCAGCCGATGCAGGCCACGCCCAGGATGACGCCACTGACCAGGAATGCCAGCCCGTAGGACGTGTACTGCGCGATCAGCCCGACCAACAGCGAGCCGCCGATCGATCCGAAGTCGGCCATCATCTGGAACGTCGCGATCGCGGTCCCGCCGCGCGATTTGCTGCCCACCACGTCGGCGACCGCGGCCTGCTGCGGCGACACGAACACCCCGGTGGCCGCTCCGGCGACGTACGCCGCCGCCAGGAACACCGGCAGTGACGTGGTGAACCCGACCAACGCCGTCGACACCGCCGCGAGGCTCAGCCCGAAGATCAACAGCTTGCGCCGCCCCAGCCGATCCGACAGATACCCGCTCGGGATCACCACCGAGATGTTGCCCACCGCGAACGCCGTCAACGCGACGCCTGCCGCACCGGGCCCGCGACCGAGGACCTCCACCACGAACAGCGGCACCAACGCGATCCGCAGACCGAACGACGCCCAGCCGGTCGCGAAGTTCGACAGCAGCGCCGCCCGGTAGGCCCCGTGGCGGAACACCGTCCGGAACGGCACGGCCGCCTCGACATCGTCATCGGATCGGGTGATCACCGTCGAATTGCGCAGGCTCACGAACACCACCGTGGCGGCGACCAGCAGCGCCGCGCCGTAGATCAGGAACGGTGCCGCGAGCCCCAGCCCAGCGGTGAGGCTGCCCAGGATCGGCCCGCCCACCGAGCCGACCATGAACCCCGACGAGAACAACCCGGCGACACGACCGCGTGCGTCCGGGGGTGAGATGCGGATCAGCAGCCCCAGCGACGACACCGTGAACATCGCCGATCCGATGCCGCCAAGAGCGCGGAAAACCAGCAGCTGCCAATAGGTTTCGGCGAACGCGCAGGCGGCGGTGGACACCGCGACGATCAGCAGTCCGCTGATGTAGACGCGCCGCTCCCCCAGCCTCTGCACCAGCATCCCGGCGGGCGGCGCGCCCACGAGCCGCATCACCGCGAACGCGGTGATGACGAACGTGGCGGCACTGATGCTGACGCCGAAATGCCGGGCGTACTGCGGCAGCACCGGTGCGACGACGCCGTAGCCCAGCGCCACCACCACGTTGGCGGCGACGAGCACCCACACCTCGCGCGGCAGGCGCGGGGTCGTGCGTCTGTCGCCGTCGGCGACGAAACTCACGAAATGACCGCCGACACCACTTCCCGAGCCGCCTCCTGCACCTCGGCGAGATGGTCAGGGCCGCGGAACGATTCGGCGTAGATCTTGTACACGTCCTCGGTGCCCGACGGCCGCGCCGCGAACCAGGCGTTCTCCGTCGTCACCTTCAGTCCGCCCAGCGGCGCCCCGTTGCCGGGTGCACTCGTCAGCTTCGCGGTGATCGGCTCTCCCGCCAACTCGGTGGCACTCACCTGCTCCGGTGACAGCTTGCCCAACCGTGCCTTCTGCTCGCGGTTGGCCGGCGCGTCGATGCGCGCATACGTTGGCGCCCCGTATTTTTCGGACAACTCCCGGTAACGCTCCGACGGTGTGGAGCCGGTAACCGCGAGCATCTCCGACGCCAGCAACGCCAGGATGATGCCGTCTTTGTCGGTGGTCCACACCGAACCGTCGCGGCGCAGGAACGACGCCCCTGCGCTCTCCTCGCCGCCGAAGCCGATCGTCCCGCCGACGAGCCCGTCGACGAACCACTTGAAGCCCACCGGCACCTCGACGAGCGTGCGCCCCAGACCGGCCACCACGCGGTCGATGATCGACGAGCTCACCGCCGTCTTGCCGACCGCCGTCTCCGCCGCCCACTCAGCCCGGTGCGTGAACAGGTAGTCGATCGCCACTGCGAGGTAGTGGTTCGGGTTGAGCAGTCCACCGTCGGGGGTGACGATTCCGTGCCGGTCGGAGTCGGCGTCGTTGCCGGTCGCGATCTGGTACGCATCCCTGTTCGCGATCAACGACGCCATGGCGTTGGGGGAACTGCAGTCCATCCGGATCTTGCCGTCGGTGTCGAGCGTCATGAACCGCCACGTCGCATCGACCAGCGGGTTGACGACGGTGAGCGCCAGATTGTGCCGCTCGGCGATCGCGCCCCAGTAGTCCACGCTGGCGCCGCCCAGCGGATCGGCTCCGATGCGGATGCCTTCGGCGGAGATGACGTGCATGTCGACCACGTTAGGCAGGTCGGCGACGTACGCCTCGAGATAGTCGTGGCGTTGCACCGTGGTCAGCGCCCGCGCCAGCGGCACGCGTTGGACACCCTTCAGACCGTCGCGCAGCAGCTCGTTGGCCCGCTTCGCAATCACTCCGGTGGCGTCGGTGTCGGCGGGCCCGCCGTTGGGCGGGTTGTACTTGAAGCCGCCGTCGCGCGGTGGGTTGTGCGATGGCGTGACGACGATGCCGTCGGCGAGCGCGGAGTCGCGGCCCCTGTTGTAGGACAGGATCGCGTGGCTCACCGCCGGCGTCGGGGTGTAGCGATCGGCCGAATCGACCATCGTGACAACGTCATTCGCCGCCAGCACCTCCAGCGCCGACACCCAAGCTGGCTCGGACAGCGCATGCGTGTCGCGCCCGATGAACAGCGGACCCGTGGTGCCCTGCGCGGCGCGGTACTCCACGATCGCCTGCGTGGTCGCCAGGATGTGCGCCTCGTTGAAAGCCGCGTCCAGACTGGAGCCGCGGTGTCCCGACGTGCCGAACGCCACCTGCTGATCGACGTCGTCCGGATCGGGGACGACGGAGTAGTAGGCCGTCACCACCGCAGCGATATCGATGAGGTCGTCAGGTTGCGCCGGCTGGCCGGCACGTGGGTTCGCAGCCATGGACCCGATTCTGCTACGCCACGCGCCCCCGCAACACCGGGTACCGGGATCGGATCACCGATACTGTGCGCCATGGCCTCAGACCGGCGCGAGTTGGCCGCGGTGTTCGCGGGGGGCGCCCTCGGCACCCTGGCCCGTGCGGGCCTCGAGGAACTCGCGGCCAGTGACCCCGGGCGCTGGCCGTGGCCCACGTTCACGGTCAACATCGTCGGCGCATTTCTGCTCGGGTTCTTCGTCACCCGCCTGCTCGAACGTCTGCCGGTGTCGAGCTACCGCCGACCGTTGTTGGGCACCGGCATCTGCGGAGGGCTCACGACGTTTTCCACCATGCAGGTCGAGACCGTCAAGATGCTCGAACACGGCCACTACGGCCTGGCCATCTCCTACCTCGCGGCGAGCGTGGCCGCCGGCCTGGTGGCGGTCTATCTCGCGACGGCGCTCGTGCGCCGGGTTCGGACGCGTCGATGACCGCGGTGGTGTGGTTCGGCGTCGTCCTACTCGGCGGACTGGGGGCAGTCGCCCGCCTCACCGTCGACAAGGCCGTGTCGCGGCGCATCAGCCGACCATTTCCGTTCGGCACGCTCGTCGTCAACGTCAGCGGCGCTTTCCTTCTCGGCGCGTTCGCCGGGTTGACGCTGCGGCCGCACGTGGCGCTCCTGGTCGGCACGGCCTTCGTCGGCTCGTACACGACCTTTTCGACGTGGATGCTGGAGACGCAGCGGCTGGCCGAGGAACGCCAGCTGGTCGCGGCGCTGGCCAACATCGGTGTCAGCATCGTCTCGGGCCTGCTCGCCGCGTGGCTCGGTCAGCGCCTGGGAGCTGTACTGTGACCGAAATACACACGCTCACAGTATATTTCGCCGAAAGACAACGGATGGGAGGGCGCTTCGTCGCGGATGCGCTGCTCGAGCTCTGCACCCGGGAAGACGTGGCCGCCAGCATCTGTCTACGTGGCATCGCGGGGTTCGGCACCACGCATGTGCTGCGCACGGACCGCTCGTTGACGCTGTCCGAGGACCCTCCGGTAGCGGTGACGGCCGTCGACAGCCCGGAACGGATCCGTGGGCTCGCCGACGGGGTGGTCGCGCTGGCGCAGCGCGGGGTCATCACTGTCGAGCGGTCATGGCTGGCCCCGGATTCACCGCCCGGCGACGGGGCGGTGCGGCTGTCCCTTCTTCTGGGACGAAAACAGCCGGTCGCCGGCGCACCCGGGTACGTAGCGGTGTGCGAGGTCCTGCACCGGCGCGGATTCGTCACCGCCGACGTCTTCCTCGGCGTCGACGGCACCGTGGCCGGCCAACGCCGGCGGGCTCGTTTCCTGAGCCGCAACACCGATGTACCCCTGCTCGTCACCGGCGTCGGTCCGCGCGCGCAGGCCCCGGCAGCGCTCGACGAACTCACGGCCCTGTTGGACACCGCACTGATCAGCGTCGCCCCGGTCGTGGTCTGCAAAGTCGACGGCCGCACCGTCGCCGAGCCGCCCCGCCACTGGCGCTCCCACAAGATCACGGTGCACACCAATGAGGACACCCGACACGGGGGCAGATCTGGGGGCCGCCCCGTGCACCGCGAGCTCATGACGCGGCTGCGCGCGACCGACCATGCCGGCGGCGCCACCACATTGCGTGGGCTGTGGGGATTCCGAGGCAGCCAGCGCCCGCACGGCGACCACTTCCTGCAGATCGGTCGGCACGTACCGGTGACGACCACACTGCTCAGCACCGACACCACGATCGGCGCCGATTACGGCGTCGTCGACCAGGTGACGGCGGAGCACGGCGTGGTCACCTGCGAGCAGGTGTCCGCGCTGGTCGCGGTCCACGATGGCCGGCGGCGCGGCACACTGACGCTCGACTGATCACAGCGCGAGCAGCGCCACTCCGCCGGTGATCAGCGCGACCACCTTGACCGCCTCCAGCCCGACATAGACGACGTGCGCCCGCGACCGCGGAGCATCCTCACCGGCCAGCACGCGATCCGAGCGACGTGTCAGCGCCGGGCGCACCAGCAGGACTTGGACCGCCAGCAGCGCGACCGCCGTCACCGTGGCGCCCAACGCAACACCCGTCACGTGCGCGGTCAGCACGCCGACGAGCACCACGACCGCGAGGACGACCTCGCTCGCATTGAGCGCGCGGAACACGAGGCGGCCGATCCCGAGCCCTACGGGCAGCGTGACTCCCGGCGCGCGGAACTTCAGGGGCGCTTCGAGGAAGGAGATCGCCAGCACCATGCCGAACCAGGTGAAGGTCGCCGCGACCGCGACCGCCGAACCAGCGTGCACATCGGCGAGCTTAGGAGGTGGCACGCTGAGGCGATGGACCGTGTGGCCGAACTCCAGCGCTGGGCCGACTCAGGCGCCGTCTGGGAGGTGATCGGCCGCGCCGCCGGCACGGTCACCGTGGCACTGCTGCGCTGCGACGGGGGCGAGGAAGCGGCCCGCTTCACCAGTTCCGAGCCAGAGCTGTTGGCCTACCTCGCCGACCGCGACAGCAGTCAGGAGTGAGCGTTCAGGCGTGGGATTTCTTCTTGCCGAACGGCAGAACCGACACGATGCCGACGACCAGCGCACCGACGATCAGCCCGATCACTGCCGAAGCTGCGGTGTTGACCAGCCAGGCCAGCACCGCACCGACCCCACCCACGTGGTGCACGGCCTCCTCGGCGTGGTGCACCAGGGAGTAGGGGCCGTGCCAGCCCAGCGTGTCGGTGCCGACGAGCAGGATGTGCCCGCCCACCCACAGCATCGCCGCCGTTCCCACGACGGACAGGAAACTGAGCAGCTTCGGCATACCCGCCACCAGTCCGCGCCCGATGCGCTGCACGAAGGCACTGGAACGCTGGGTGAAGTGGAGCCCGACGTCATCCATCTTGACGATGCCGGCGACCACGCCGTAGACCGCCACCGTGATCACCACCGCGACGACGAGCAGAATGATGAGCCTCGGCCAAAACGATTCGGAGGCAACCTCGTTCAGCGCGATCACCATGATCTCGGCGGAGAGGATGAAGTCGGTGCGGATCGCGCCGGCCACCATCTGCTTCTCGGCGTCCGGCCCCTGTGCGGCGGCGGTCTCGTGATGGCCGCCGTGGCCGAGCAGCTTGCCGAACACCTTCTCAGCACCCTCGTAACACAGATACGTCGCACCCAGCATCAGGATCGGTGTGAGCAGCCACGGTGCGAACTGACTGAGCAGCAGCGCCGCCGGCAGGATGAACACGATCTTGTTGCGCAGCGAGCCGATGGCGATGCGTTTGATGATCGGCAGCTCGCGCTCGGCGGTGACACCGTGCACGTACTGCGGGGTCACCGCGGTGTCGTCGATGACGACCCCGGCAGCCTTGGCGGTCGCCCGCCCCGCGGCCGCGCCGACATCGTCGACGGACGCGGCCGCCAGTCGGGCCAGTGCCGCGACGTCGTCGAGCAGGGCGAACAGCCCCCCGCTCACCGGACACTCCTGATCGCACCTGCGGTCATGGCGGGAAGAGTACCCGCAGCGACCGGTCAGGAGTCTCCCAGCGCCGGACGCACCGGATAAGCGCTCGCCGGTTGTCGGAGCAGCGTGCTAATTTGCGCTGAGATCGTCGGGGGCAGCGCAACAGGTCGCCGACTCAGGGGGGTGCCACATGCGCAAGGCCGTACGCCCGTGGCTGACTGTGGGGGTGGCCGCCCTCGGTGCGGGCGTCACAGTCGTCGCGCCACCGCACGCCCCGGAAAGCCAAGTGCACGTTGCGAATTCAGCAGTGGTTCAGCACGCCACCCGGAGTCCACTGCAGTACTACCCCGAGATGCTGTCGCGGTCGCTGACCAACGCAGGGCTTCTCGCCGACGAGTACCTCGAGGACCCCTTGCCCGTCGTTCGGGCGATTGCCGACAATCAACATCGCGCCGTCGTCGAGATACTCCGCGCCGCCGCCGAACTGGACCCAGAGGCGTTCGCGCATGCAGTCCTCGCCGCGGTCAACCAACCGGTCGCCGGCCTCGGCCGCGTGGTCGGCAGCGGCGAGCCGTTCCGCACGGCCAACAGCCTGCTGGTCAGACTGACCATGCCCGCGGCCAGCGGTGTGTTGGCCGGCGGGGCAGGCGCAGCCGATACCGTCGCCGCGGTGACCGACCTCGACCCTGTGCGTGCTGCCAGCGCGCTGGTCAACATCCCGGCACGCACTGTCGACGGACTGCTCAACGGCCGCGTCGACGGCGAGAACGACGAATACTTCGGTCTCCTCGGTGACGTCGTGGAAGCCCCTGTGAGCGAGGAGATTTCGGGGCCATTCGACTATCTGATCCATTCACTGCGCGACATCGGCGAGACGATCTCCGCCCCGCCGTCGGCTGCCGACACCCTCGCCGATCCGGGTGCGGCACCACCCGACCTGGATGCGCCGACGCTGACGGTGCACTCGAATGGCGAAGACACCCCTGCAGTACAGCCTCCCCCCGAACGGGCGGACAGCCGAGCCGAGGGTGAGGCCGAGAGCGAGAGCGCTGCCGCGCGGGATCGGCCGGAAAGCCCCCGGCCGACGCAGAGACGCCATGGCGCGACACCGCGCCACGCTGAGCCGTCCGCCCCTCGCCACGCGCGCGGAACCGACGCCCAGTCAGACACCGACAGGCCCTCGGCGTAGCTCGGGGAGTTTCGGGGGACGGAGGCTCGGGTATCTGCGGGGCACCCTGCGACAGATTGGTGGCCCATGAAATCCCCGAGGACTGCACTGGCCGTATTCGGCGGCGCGACGTTGCTCGTGTTCGCCGTCGGTTGTGGAGGCGGTGAGAGCGGCGACTCGAGCAGCACGTCGTCGACGACCGAGAGTAGTACCACCACGAGCACCACGACGCCGGCCAGCAGCACTGCGCCGACGATGAGCACGAGCCCGGCACCCGGCGGTGCGACCGGTGGCGGCGGAGCCGACGGCGGCGGCGGTGCCATCCCGGGCGGCCCGACCGGTGGCGGCGACGCCAACGGTGGCGGTGGCTCCATCCCCGGCGGGCCTACCGGTGGCGGCGACGCCAACGGTGGCGGTGGCTCCATCCCCGGCGGACCCACGGGCAGCGGCGGTCCCGGTGGCGGCGGCGGCTCCATCCCCGGCGGCCCGACCGGCAGCGGCGGACCCGGCGGTGGCGGCGGCTGCGTGCCCGGCGTCGGCTGCGTCACGGTTCCCTGAGCCCGTCGATGCCTTCAGCCCGTCCTGCCGTGTTGTTCGACGTCGACGGCACCCTCGTGGACTCGAACTATCTGCACATCTACGCCTGGATTCGCGCCTTCGACGCAGAAGGCGTGGGAGTCGAGGCGTGGCGGATCCATCGGTGCATCGGCATGGACGGCACGACGCTGGTGAAGACCCTGGCCGGTGACGACACCGGCCAGGGTCAGCTCGATGAACTCAAGAGCAAACACAGCGAGTTCTACCGGGAGAGTGCGCACCTGCTCACTCCCCTGCCCGGTGCGCGCGACCTGCTGCGGCGCGTCGCGGACCTCGGCCTGCAGGTGGTGCTCGCGACCTCCGCGCCCGACGACGAATTGCGCACGCTGCGTGAGGTTCTCGACTGCGACGACGTGGTGTCCGAGGTGACGTCGTCCGAGGACGTCGACACCGCCAAACCACAACCCGACATCGTCGAGGTCGCACTGGAGCGGGCCGGCGTCACCGCCGCAGAGGCGGTGTTCGTAGGCGACGCGGTCTGGGACTGCGAGGCTGCCCGCCGGGTCGACCTGACCTCGGTCGGTGTCCTCTCCGGCGGCGTGTCGAGGGGCGAGTTGTCCGAGGCGGGCGCGGCTGCCGTATTCGAGAACGCCGCCGACCTGTTGGCGCACCTCGACGCGACGCCTATCGGCAAACTCGCCGCTAGCTCCTGAGCGCGGCCAGTCTGCGCCGTGACGCCGGGCTGGGCACGTGCTGCGGCCACCAGAACCACCGGCCCAGCATCGTGGCCATCGCCGGCGTCATGAACGAGCGCACGATCAGTGTGTCGAACAGCAAACCCAATGCGATCGTGGTTCCGACCTGCGCCATCACCGCCAGGTCGCTGAAGGCGAACGAGGCCATCGTGAACGCGAACACCAACCCCGCCGAGGTGACCACCGAACCGGTGCCCGCCATCGCGCGGATGATGCCTGTCTTCAGCCCGCCTTCCTTCTCCTCTTTGAACCGCGAGACGAGCAGCAGGTTGTAGTCCGAACCGACGGCGAGCAGCAGGATCACCGACATCGGCAGCACCATCCAGTGCAGCTCGAGGCCGATCAGGTGTTGCCAGAGCAGAATCGACAGACCGAAGGACGCGCCGAGGGACAGCAGCACCGTACCGACGATGACCGCCGCGGCGATCGCGGCCCGGGTGATGATCAGCATGATGACGAAGATCAAGGTGACAGCGGCGATTCCGGCGATCAGCAGGTCGTAGTGCGAGCCGTCCTTCATGTCCTTGTAGGTGGCCGCGGTGCCGGCGAGGAAGACCTTCGATCCCTCCAGCGGGGTGCCCTTGATCGCCTCTTTGGCCGCCGTCTTGATCGGGTCCACCTTGTCGAGGCCCTCGATGGTCGCCGGGTCGCCCTCGTGGCTGATGATGAACCGCACTGATTTGCCGTCGGGCGAGATGAACTGCGCGATACCGCGCTGAAAAGCCTTGTTGGTGAACACTTCCGGCGGCAGGTAGAACGAATCGTCGTTACGCGAATCGTCGAAGGCCTCCCCCATCGCCGACGCGTTGTCCTGCTGCGCCGCCATCTGGTCCTGCATGCCCTTCTGCGACTGGTACATCGTCAGCATCATCGACTTCATCGACCGCATGGTCTCGATCTGAGAAGGCAGCAGCTCCACCAGCTGCGGCATCAACGTGTCGAGGCGTTCCAGGTCGGGAACGATGGCGGCGATGTCGTCGCTCATCGTGTTGATCCCGTCGAGGGTGTCGAACACCGAGCGGATCGCCCAGCACACCGGGATGTTGTAGCAGTGCGGTTCCCAGTAGAAGTAGCTGCGCAGCGGACGGATGAAGTCGTCGAAGTTGGCGATGTTGTCACGGAGGGTCGCGACGTCGACGGCGGTGTCTTTCGTCTTGAGCACCAACTGGTGCGTGGTGTCGCGCATCTGCTGGGTGATGCCGTACATCTTCTGCATCGTGTCGATGGTCTTCTGGATCTCGTCGGCCTGCGTGAGCATGTCACCCATCCGGTCCTGCTGATACTTCTGGTTCAGCTGCATGAGCGTGCCCTGCATGCTCATCTGGAACGGGATGGTGCTGTGCTTGATCGGCTTGCCGTCGGGGCGGGTGATCGTCTGCACGCGGGCGACACCAGGTACCCGGAACAGGGCCTTGGCGATCTTGTCGATGACGAGGAAGTCCGCCGGATTCCGGAGGTCGTGGTCGCTCTGAACCATCAGCAGTTCGGGATTCATCCGCGCCGTGCCGAAGTGGCGATCCGCCGCGGCGTACCCGACGTTCGCCGGGATGTCGGACGGCAGGTAGTTTCGCGCGTCGTAGTTGGTCTTGTAGCCGGGAAGGGTGACCAGCCCGACGAGCGCGAGCGCCAGCGTCGCTCCCAGCACCGGCCCGGGCCAGCGCACCACCATCGTGCCGATGCGGCGCCAGCCGCGGGAGCTGATCGCGCGCTTGGGAGTGAAAGCTCCGAAACGGCCCGCGATCACCACCACCGCGGGCCCGAGCGTCATTGCGGCCAGCACTGCCACCAAGGTGCCGACCGCACAGGGCACGCCGAGTGAGTTGAAGTACGGCAACCGCGTGAAGCTCAGACACGACATGGCGCCCGCGATCGTCAGACCCGAGCCGAGGATGACGTGCGCGGTGCCGTTGAACATCGTGTAGAACGCCGTCACCCGATCCTGGCCCGCGCCGAGCGCCTCCTGGTAGCGCCCTATGGCGAAGATCGCGTAGTCGGTACCCGCCGCGATGACCATCAGCACCAAGAGATTCACCGCGAACGTGGACAGCCCGATGACGTTGTTGATCGCCAGGAAGGACACGATGCCACGGGCCGCGCCGAGCTCGATGAACACCATGAACAGGATCAGCAGCATCGTGACGACGGACCGGTAGACGAGCAGGAGCATGATCGCGATGACGCCGATGGTGATCAGCGTGACGCGGAAGATGCTCCTGTCGCCTGCGTGCGCCTGGTCGGCGATCAGCGGCGCCGGCCCGGTCAGGTAGGTCGTCATGCCCGGCGGCGCGGGGGTGGAGTCGATGAGTTCGCGCACCGCGGCGACCGACTCGTTGGCCAGTGGTTCGCCCTGATTGCCGTGCAGGTTGATCTGGACGTACGCGGCCTTGCCGTCCGCGCTCTGGGCCCCCGAGGCGGTCAGCGGGTCGCCCCAGAAATCGGCGACGTGCTGAACGTGGGCCTTGTCGGCCTCGAGCTTGTCGACGAGCGTGTCGTAGTAGCGGTGCGCTTCGTCGCCGAGTGGGTGGTCCCCCTCGAGCACGATCATCGCGGTGCTGTCGGAGTCGAACTCCTCGAAGTTCGCGCCGATCTGCTTCATCGAGATGTAGGCGGGTCCGTCCTTGGCGGCCAGACCCACGGTGCGGTCTTCGCCGACCTTCTCCAGCGACGGGAGGAGCACGTTGGTCCCGACGGTCAGCAGGAGCCAGCCCAGCAGAATGGGCACGGCGAGGGCGCGCACGACCCGCGCCACTCCCGAGTGCTCATTCGCCATCGTGCATCGTCCCCATCAAGCCTGACCTCGCCCTTTTCCAGGCCTTTTCCGGGCCCATTCCAGACCCACGTCGTGGAGTCGCCCGCGCATCACCCGGCGCGTCGAAGATACATACAACTAGCTCATCAAATCTTTCGCTGTCGATCCGGGCAGACGTTACCGGTTCGCCACCCTGTCGTCGGCCCTGCGCTCGCGAACGTCACTGTTGCGTTGCTCCGTAGGCTGGCGGAATGCGTTCGGAGCTGTGCGACTGATGTCGTCAGAGGAGCGCGCGGGGGTCGACCTGACCAACCTCGACCAGCCCCTCGACGGGGATGGCGGGGCGACCAAACGCGACCTCGTCGACTACCTGGACGCGATCTCCGACCGGATGCTCCCGGTGCTGGCCGATCGGCCCTTGACCGTCCTGCGCGTGCTGCGCGGCCGTGCCCCGTTCATGCAGAAGAACCTGCCGACGTACACCCCGGAATGGGTGCCGACCGTGCAGATGTGGGCGGAGGCGTCGCACCGCGACGTTCGCTACGCGCTCTGCAACGACCGGCGCACGCTGCTGTGGCTGGCCAACCAGCGTGCCGTCGAGTACCACCCGGCGCTGGGCCTGGCCGGCGACGTTCACCGGCCCACCCACCTGATCCTCGACCTCGACCCACCCGACGGTGCAGACTTCACCGCGGTCGTCTCGGTCGCGGAACTGGCCCGTCGGGCCCTGCAGGACGTGGGGTTGACGGGCGCGGTGAAGACCAGCGGGTCGAGAGGTCTGCACGTCTTCGTCCCGGTCGAGCTGGGCGGGCTGCAGACTCCGGGTGAGGACGTGGCCGCGGCCACCCGCGCGCTCGCGGCGCGGGCCGAGGCGCTCGATCCGGCGATCGCGACCACGGCGTTCATCGTCTCCGACCGGGCCGGCAAGGTGTTCATCGATGCCACCCGCTCGGGTGGGGCGACCGTCGCCGCGGCGTACAGCCCACGCCTACGCCCCGGGACGCCGGTGTCGTTTCCGGTCGCATGGTCGGAGCTCGACAGCGTGCACCCGTCGGATTTCACGATCACCACGGCGGTGGAGCTGCTCGGCGGACGGGACCCGTGGGCCGAGGCGATGCCGATGCCGCAGCGGCTGCCCGACGAGCTGATCGAGCACGGACGGACGATCCCCGTCGCACGGGTGGCGGCGATGCACGAGGGCAAGCGACGTGCCCGCGCCCGCCGGCAGGCCGGAAACTGAACTACTGGGCCGTCTGAACTACTGGGGCGGCGCGGCCTGCACCGTCGTGACCTTGTCCAGGCCGCTGACCGTCAGGACCGACATCAGGATCGGGTTGACGAGCACATCGATGGCGTCGGCATGGTCGAACAGCACGTTGATGGCGCCACTGTCCAGATATTCGATCCGGGTCAGATCGACGCGCACCGGGGCTTCGTCGCCGGTGCGCACCGCAGCGCCGAGGGCCTCGGAGAACACGGCGACATTGCTCAGGTCGAGTTCGCCTGCCGCCGCCACCACTGTTGTGCCGTCGTCGCGGCGGTCGGTGTGCACCTCCAGCGGAGTGGCCATCACGCGATCCTCGCCTGCATGTGCACCGTGGTGCCGGTCGTCTGGGAGTCGATGGACACATCCTGCATCAGGGCATGCATCAGCCCGAGGCCGCGTCCCCGATGGATCGCCGGCGTCTCGGCCTGCGGTTTCCAGCGGCCCGTGTCGCGGATCGTCACCTGGAGGTGGTCGGCGAACGCGCTGGCATGCAGGCTGACCGTCCCGCCGGGGTCGTCGCGGTGGCCGTGCTCGATCGCGTTCGCCACCGCCTCACCGACCGCGATCAGCACGTCGAGCGTCTGCTCCTGGCTGACACCTGCGCTCCCGAGCCACGTCCGCAGGGCGGCGCGGCTCGGCGCCAGCTCGGCCACGTCGGCGGTCATGTCGATCTCCAGCGGCGCGGGCTGCCGGTAGAGCAGCAGCGCCACGTCGTCGTCGTAACCGCTGTCCGGCGCCAGCCCGGTCATGATCACGTCGGCCAATTCGTCGAGCGCGGTGCCGCGATGAGCACCGACGACGCCGGTGGCGCGGGCGATGCCGTCGTCGATCGATTCCCTGCGGCGCTCGACCAGGCCGTCGGTGTAGAGCAGCAGGGTGGCACGCGGCGGCATCGTGACGCGCGTTTCGGGGCGCGGCTGCCCGTATCTGACGGCCAGCGGTGTGGAGCGGGCGTCGTCGAGCAGTTCTGTCGTCTTGTCGGCGAAAACCAGAATGGGCGGCGGATGCCCGGCGCAGGAGTAGGTCAGCTCGCCGGTCCCGGGGGTGAGGACCGCACAGAACGCGGTGGTGCACCGCGCCCCGGGAAGGCGCGCGGCGAAGCGGTCGAGCGCCGACAGCGTCGCGGCAGGGCTGGGATGCTCGAGGAGCAGGGCCCGACACGCACTGCGCAGCTGACCCATCACCGTCGCGGCGGCCAGTCCGTGCCCGACACAGTCACCGACGATCAACCCGATCCGGCCGTCGTCGAGGTCGACGACGTCGTACCAGTCCCCGCCGACCTGCAGCGGCCGGGTGGCGGGTTGGTAGCGCACCGCGAACCCCGTCGAGAGGGCCGGCCCGAGAATCGCGTGCTGCAACGCCAGCGCGGTCTCGCGCTGCTGGTCGATCTGGTGTACCCGCTGCAGCCCCTGACCGAGCCGGCCGGCGAGCACCGTGAGCAGTGTGTGGTCTTCGGCGGTGAACCGGCGCTGCTCGAGGAGCTCGATGTGGATCACCAGGATGCCGCGGGGGTGTTGCATGGCCACCCCGGCCGACCCGGGCTCCGAGGTAGCCGGGTCCAGCAAATCGCCGTCGCGCAGCGTGGTGATCGCGCGCTGCGCACGCTCGGACAATCCGCCCCAGCCTGCGACACTCTCCCCGGCGCTCACGACATGTGGTGCGCTGGAGCGTGATCCGGAGCCATCCGCCGGGAACGTCACGGCGACCACCCGGCGGGCGTGCCAGACGCCACGCAGCTGCTCGGCGGCGGCCCGCACCGCGTCGCCGAGCGTATCCGCCTGTGCCAGAGCATCACTGAGTGACGCCAGCGCGGACTCGCGCTGAACCAGGTAGTGCTCGGCGGTGACATCACGCATGGTGCCGACCACCACCTTGCGGCCGGTGTCCGGGTCCTCGGAGTGGGTGAACGTCGCGGTGACCCAGAGCCGGTGCCCGTCACGGTGAGTGACGGGCACGTGATTGATGGTGCCGTGCGGCTGGTCCATCAGGCTGCCGAACGCCTCGGCGACCTCGCGGTGGGCGTCGGCGTCCGTGTCGGCCGACGGCCACCAGGGATACACCGGCGCATACGGCAGGCCGGACGCGTCGAATCCGAGGATGTCGGTGAACGCGCCGTTGATCTCGATGACCGAGCCGCCCTCGTCGCACAGGAAGAACGCCTCCTGCAGCGAGTCGACCAGCGCGGTGCGCCATCGCGCGTGATGGTCACGGAGGCGGGCGAGTTCGACATTGGTGCGCACGCGGGCCAGCAGTTCGGCCGCGGCGAACGGCTTGACCATGTAGTCGTCTGCCCCGGCCTGAAGACCGCTGATGGACGCCTCTTGCCCGGCACGGGCGGACAGCAACAGCACCGGGACCGCGGCGGTTCGCCGGTCGGCGCGCAGGGCCGACACCAGGGCGAGCCCGTCGAGCCCCGGCATCATCACATCGCTGATCACCATCTCCGGGGGGTTGGCGCGCACCGATTCCAGCGCCCGCACACCGTCGGTGACGGCGTCGACCACGTAACCGTCGGATCGCAGCAATCGGGTCAGGTAGTCCCGCATGTCGGCGTTGTCGTCGGCGACGAGCACCCGAACCGGCGCCCCGGAGAGCGGCGACTGCGGTGCGTCAGCGCCGGAAACCGTTGCGGTAAACCGATTGTCGGTGTCCGCTTCACCCTGCCAGCGCATCGCCTCTTCGACGTAGGCGTCCGCCGAGGCGCCGAGGCGGCGGACCGATTCCGACGCGATCGCTTCGGCAGGGAGATGATCGGTGCCGAACGGCAGCCGGATGTCGAAGGTGGTGCCCACGCCGTGGGTACTGTCCACATCGATGGTCCCGCCGTGCAATTCGACGAGTTCCTTGACCAGCGCGAGCCCGATACCGCTGCCCTCGTGCGAGCGGGCCGCGACGTTCTCGATGCGATGGAACCGCTCGAACAGGCGCGGGATCTCGTCGGTCGGCACCCCGGTCCCGGTGTCCGACACGGTGATCAACGCCCCGTCGCCGTCCTGGCGGACGGAGACCGAGATCGTGCCGTCGAACGTGAACTTGAGGGCATTCGACAGCAGGTTGAAAACGATCTTCTCCCACATGTCGGTGTCGACGTAGACCGGCTGATCGAGCGCCGCGCAATCCACCGCAAACGTCAACCCCGCCCGTTCCACGGCGGACCGGAACACGCTCGCCAGTTCCGCGGTCGCCGCACCGACATCGACGGGCACATAGGTCGCCTGCGCCCGGCCGGCTTCGATGCGCGAGAAATCGAGGAGGGTGTTCACCAGTTTGGTCAGCCGTAACCCGTTGCGCCACACCACGTCGAGCTCTTCACGGGTGGAGGTGTCGACATCCTCGCGGCGCCGAAGCTCGGCCACGGGATCGAGGATCAGGGTCAGCGGCGTGCGGAACTCATGGCTGATGTTGGAGAAGAAGGTGGTCTTCGCCCGGTCGAGTTCGGCGAGTTCCTCGGCCCGGCGCTGTTGCGCGCGGTAGCTGCGGGCCAGGCTGACACCGGCGGCGAGGTGGCCCGCTACCAGAGTCACGAAGCCGCGGTAGCCCTCGTCGAGCGGTCGATAGCGGTTCAGTCCGGCCACCAGGAACCCCACCGGCGCGCCGCCACCCTGCTGCAGGAGCGGGGTCACCAACGCCTGGGTGGGCGATTCTCGCCAGTCACCGGTCGGCATGGGCGGGAAGTCGTCGAGATCGACGACGATCGTCTGGCCTGCCGCGGCCGGCGCGACCGGCCAGATGTCACCGTCCGCTGCGATGACTGCCGCCGCCGCGGGATGATCCGCTCCGATCCCGCTCATCCCTGCCAGGCGCCCAATTCCGTCGGCGTCCAAGAGGTACGTCAGCGTGAACGGCAGGTCCCGAAGGTTGTGGCTCAACTGCCGATCGGCGAACGCGAGGATCTCCGTTTCGGTGCGGGCGACACTGGGATCGGAGCCCAGATCGCGCAGCGTGGCCATCCGACGTTCACCGATCACCTGCACGGTGTCCTCGCTGACGACGCAGAGCAGACCGACCACGGTGCCGGTGTCGTCGCGCAGCGGGCTGTAGGAGAACGTGTGGTAGGACTCCTCCGGGTAACCGGAGCGTTCGAGGAACAGCAGCAGCGCAGCGTCCCAGGTCGCGTCGCCGGTGGACATCACGTGCTCGATGCGGGGGTAGATGTCGGCCCAGATCTCCGCCCAGACTTCGCGCGCGGGCCGGCCGAGCGCCCAGGGGTACTTGCGCGCCAACGTGTCCCGGCGGTAGGCCTCGTTGCAGAAGAAGGTCAGCTCTGGACCCCACGCCATCCACATCGAGAACCGCGAGGACAACAGGATGCTGACCGCGGTCTGCAGGCTCTGTGCCCACTGCTGCGGCTGACCCAGCGGAGTGGCGGCCCAGTCCACCCGAGCGAGGTCCCGGCCGATCTCGCCGCCATCGGTGAACGGGCCGGGAGACGTCACAGCGAACCGGCGTCCGTTGCCAACGCTTTCGCGACGGAGGGAAAGGGACGCAGCACGGTGTCCAGCTTGGTCACCTCGATCGGCCGGATCACCTCCGGGTTGTCGGCGACCACGCGAACCGCGACGCCGACGTCGCGGCCCCGCTCATAGCAGCCCAGTACGGCGTTCAACCCTGCGCTGCCGAAGTAGGTCACCCGTGTCAGGTCGATGATCAACACCTTCGTCGGGGCCGTCGCGCCGGTGGACAGACCGCCGTCGAGCGCATCGACGAGCGCACCGACTGAGTTCGAATCGACGTCACCGCGGACGCACACCACCACCGCGCCACCGTCAACATCCTGTACGACGTCCAGCAACCCCACACACCTTCGTATCCACCATCACCGGCCCCATCATCGGCGCTCGGCGTTCGAGCCGACCCGTTCGTGCACCGTGAGCATCAGATGGTCGACCTGGCGGCGTACACCCCCGCTGTCGACCGTAACCGCACTCAGCTCGGACACCAGCTGCGCCGCCAGTGCTCGCAGCTTCGTGTTGGTTTCTTGCGACCTCCACAGCAACAGCTTGAACGCCTGATCGGCGTCCACGCCGTAGACCAGCATCAGTGCGCCCTTGGCCTGTTCGATGGCCGCTCTGGCTTCGAAGAGATCGGGCAGCGACTCGTCGAGCGCCGCACGTCGCTCCCTGTCGAGGGTTTCGGTCAGATCGACGTAATAGCCTTCGGTGCCGACGACCGCACCCTCGTCGTCGTACATCCGATCGGCGATCACGATCACGTCGTGCTCGACGCCGCCGGTGTCGACGAAGCGATGCTTGCTGTTGAACGAGCCGCCGAAGTGCAACGCGTAGTCGAGCAGTTCCTGGACGGGCCGGCGGTCCTCGGGGTGCTTGTGGGAGAGCAACAGCTCGGTGGTCGGCTCGATGGCGCCGGGTTCGTAGCCGTGCATCCGCGCCACCTCATCCGACCATTCCCAGCGCTGCCCGACGAACCAGAAGCGGAATCCGCCGGCCGGCAGCTGACTGGTCGACGACGACGGTCCGGCCGACGGCGGCCCGGAAGACGAGGCGGAGGCGCGGGCGGATTCCGGCATGCCGCCATTATCCCATCACCCCTCCGCCGGATCGGCCTTCTGCTCAGAAGTCATGTTCCGACAGCAGATGTGGTGCCCGATTCGGCACTGTGCGGCCCGAACTCGTGCGCGATCGTGACCACGACGTCAGCCGGGAACCCGCCGCGGCGGGCGTGCTCACGGATGGCGTCCTCGTCGTCTGCCTCGTGTACGCAATAGATCTTGTCCCCCGCGACATAGCTGGTCACCCAGCGATAGGGGACGCCGAGGGAGTCGACGGCGGCGTTGGACGTGCAGGCGATGGTCGCCAGCTGTTCCTCGGTCAGCTCCGATGCCCCGGGGATGTGCCGCTCGATGAGGAATCTCTGCATGAGCCTCTCCTGTTCTCGATTCTCGTGGTCCGGCCCGTGCCGGACGTCGTCGACTCTGGTCGATACGGCGACCACGGTCATCGGGAGAACCTCCCCATTTACCTAGGTGACGGTCGGCAGGTTGCCGATACGATTCCTGGGTGACGCTCACCGGCTGCGAGCGGCAGTACGAGCAGCTCGCGGCCATGCACGCAAGGGCGCGCGCCGGTCATGGTGGCGCGGTGCTGGTGTGCGGGGAGTCCGGCGCCGGCAAGACGACCTTCGTCGAGCAGTTCGCCGCCGGGGTCGGCGAGCACACCCGCGTCCTGTGGGGCGCCTGCGATCCGCTGTCCACCCCGAGGCCACTCGGACCGGTTCATGACGTCGCCCATGAACTGAGTCCGCCCACCCGTCGACAACTCGCCGAGGGACAGCAGCCGTACGACATCTTCGTGTCGATGTTCGACGAACTGCGCAGCTCGCCCGCGATCCTGGTCCTCGACGATCTCCAGTGGGCGGATCAGGCCACCCTCGACCTGTGCCGCTTCCTGCTGCGCCGGGCCGCGCAGTCGACGCTGCTGATCGTGGGGATCCTGCGCGACGACGAGGTCGACCTGACCCATCCACTGCGAGGCTTCCTGGGAGACGTCGCCCGCTCCGCGCATGCACAGACGCTGACCGTGCCCCCACTGGACGTGGACGCCGTCACCGCGCTGGTGGGCACGCGTGATGTCGACCCGGTGTGGCTGCACCGGATCACCGGTGGCAACGCGTTTTTCGTCTGCGAGATGCTCGACCAGGACTGCTCTGACGGCGCAGAGTTGCCAACGACGGTGCGCGACGCGATCCTGGCCCGCACCGCCGACCTCGGTGCCGACACGTGGGACCTCCTGCAACTGTTGACCTGCGCCCCGGGCGCGATCGGCGATCAGCTGCTGGTCGGGCTCGGTGTGACGCTGCCCGCGCTGCGCGCGGCCCACCAGGCGAAGCTGATCCGGCGGGACGTCCGTGGCGTGGCGTTCCGCCACGACCTCTGCCGGCGCGCCGTCGCCGGTGCGCTCCCGCCCGGCGCGCAACCGAGCCTGCACCGCAGATTCGTCGAGGCCCTGAGCACCGTCGCGACGCCCGACCCTGCAGTGCTCACCCACCACGCACTCGGCGCCGGGGACATGACGCTGGCCGTCGCGGCCGCGGCCGACGCCGGCCGGGCGGCCGCGCGGACGGGGGCGCACACCCAGGCATGCGAGTTCTTCGAGCTGGCCCTGCAACAAGGGGGGCTGCTCTCCGACGCCGTCGAGGCAGAGCTTCTCGAGCTGCTCGCCCCCGAGTACTACCTGACCGACCGGCTCAGCGATGCGATCGCCGCCAGCCGACGGGCCCTGCTGCTGCGCCGCGCCCTGGGCGACTCGGCCGCGGTGAGCGCGAACCACCACGCCCTCGCTGTCTACGAGTGGTACAGCGGAAACCGCGCCGCGGCTGAGCAACACGCCGCCGATGCCGTGGCAGCGCTGGAAAGACTTGCCGGCGAATGCGATTCAACGCAACTCTGTCAGCTCGGGCACGGTCTTGCCATGCAGGCATTCCTTGCGGTGCAGGCCAACAGCATCGAGGACGCCGAGCGCATCCTGCGTGGTGCGCGCGACATCGCCACCGCCGTCGCCGACACCGATCTGACGGCACGGGTGGAGCTGATCGGTCAGTACTGCGGCATCCTGTCCGGGCGAGCGCACTCGCGGGACCGGTTGTTGGCCGTCCTGGCGGCAGCACCCCGGCACATCGACGAGATCTACTCGAGCGGATACACCAACCTCACGCACTTCGACGTCGAGCAACGACGGCTCGGGCCGGCCGCAGAGCTGCTCCGACACAGCATCCCGCTGATGGTCGAACACGATCTGCCGATTTGCCGCATGGTGCAGGTCGGGTCGCGCAGCAGACTCGGACTACTGACCGGCGACTGGGCCGCCGCGCTGGCCGACGCCGATTCGGTGCTGCGCAGCCCGAGCGCCCCGCTGGCCAGGATGTGGCCCCTGCTCATCCGCGGCCTCGTCGCGTTGCGTCGGGACGGTGGTGACAGCGGACTGATCGATCAGGCCTGGGAGCTCGCCGAGCGCTTCGGAGAGCTGGTGCGGATGTTGCCTGTCGCGTCGGCCTTCGCCGAACGCAGCTGGGTGACCGGCCAGCCCGACCCACACCTGGATCACTGCCTGGTTCTGTTGCGGGACAGCGGTTCTCACAGCGGCCTGGAGTGGGCGCGCGGCGATCTCGCCGTGTGGTTGCACCGGCTGGGCATGCCGGTCACCGGTACCGCCGGCGTCGCCGAACCGTATGCGCTGCTTCTCGACGGCCAACTCGACGACGCAGCGCGGGCATTCGAGGAGCTGTCGAGCCCTTACGAGGCCGCGCTGGCGTGTGGCTCCACCGCTGACCCGCTGTTGTCGCGCCGGGCGCTTGACATGCTGGACCGGCTCGGGGCCGACGCGATCGCCGCGAGGATGCGCGCCAACCTGCGCGCGGCCGGCATGTCCGGCGTTCCCGGGCCGCGGCGCACCAGCACCCTCGCCCATCCTGCCGGGCTGACCAGCCGGCAGGTGGAGGTACTGCGCCTACTGGGCGACGGGCTGACCAACGCCGAGCTCGCCGAGCGGCTGTTCCTGTCGGTGAAGACGGTCGATCACCACGTGTCGGCGATCCTCACCAAGCTGGGCGCCACGAGCCGGCGGGACGCGGTACGTCGCGCCCACGAGGCGGGACTGCTCCCCCGGCCGTCCGCCCCGCTCTAGACCCCTGTGCGGTCGTCGGCCCGTGTGTGCGACGTAGCCGACTGTCGCTGCGTCACCCTGCGCGCGATGGCGTACAGCACGACGCCGACCAGCAACAGGATCCCGCCGAACAGCCAGACTTGCCCACTCTGTTGGGTCAACAGGAGCAGGCACGAACCGACGCCGAGCACCGGCACGAACGTCCACACCCGGAAGTGCCGGTGGGCGACCTCGTCACGACGCAGCACCAGCACCGCGACGTTGGTGGACAGGAACACGAACAGCAGCAGCAACACCACGGTCTCGGCCAGGGTGGACAGGTCGCCGACCAGGGTCAGCAGCATCGCCACCGCGGTGGTCGCGACAATAGCGACCCACGGCGTGCGGCGGCGGGGCAAGACCCGGGTCAGCCCCGTCGGCAGCAGACCCTGCTCGGCCATGCCGTAGGCGAGACGGCTCGACATGATCATCGTCAACAACGCGCCGTTGGCCACGGCGATCAGCGCGATGAGGCTGAACACCCAGTCGGGCACACCGACGCCGGATGCGGCGACGACGGCCAGTAGCGGGCCCGAGGACTCGGACAATTCGCTCGCCGGCAGCGCGATCGCGCTGGCCACACCGACCAGTGCGTACATCACCCCCGCTGTGATCAACGCACCGAACAGCGCCCGCGGATACACCCGGCTCGGATCCTTGATCTCCTCCACGACATTCGCCGACGTCTCGAACCCGACGAACGAGTAGTAGGCGATGATCGCGCCGCCCAGGATCGCCAGCGCCGGGGTCGACCCGTCCGGGAACTCGACGACGCGACCGACGTCGCCCTGACCGCGGCCGAGCATCACCGCCACCACCGCGATGACGATCAGCAGGCCGGACAGCTCGACGACCGTCATCACCACGTTGGTTTTCAGCGACTCGGAGATACCCCGCGCGTTCAGGCATGCGACCAACAGCAGGAACACCAACGCCGCAGGGACGACGGGTACGTCGACGAACGTCGCGAGATAGTCGCCCGAGAACGCCAGCGCGAGTCCGGCGGCACTGGTCACGCCCGCGGCGAGCATCGAGAAGCCGACCAGAAACGACAGCAGGGGTCTGCCGAACGCCCGGTCGGCGAACACCGACGCTCCTCCCGCGCGGGGGTACTTGGTGACCAGTTCGGCGTAGGACCCTGCGGTGAGCAGCGCCAGCACCAAGGCGATCACCAGCGGCGCCCACAGCACACCGCCCACCTCCTGCGACAGCACACCCATCAGCGCGTAGATCCCCGCGCCGAGAACGTCACCGAGGATGAACAGGAACAGCAGAGGGCCCGTGATGCGGCGGGCCAGCTTCGTCGACCCGGTGTCGGTGTCGCGCGCCGGGTCGGTATCGGATGCCATCGGATCTCAGTACCCGCTGCCTCGCCATCTAGGCCCGAGGAATCGAGCGACACCGCAGAATGGTCGGATGCGCTTCGGGAACTTCATGGCACCGTTTCACCCCACCGGGCAGAATCCGACGCTCGCGATCGAACGCGACCTCGACCTGATCGTCGCCATGGACCGGCTGGGCTTTCACGAGGCCTGGATCGGCGAACACCACTCCGCCGGATTCGAGATCATCGCCTCGCCGGAAGTCATGATCGGCGTTGCCGCGGAGCGCACCAAGCACATCAAGCTCGGTACCGGTGTCAGCTCCCTGCCCTACCACCACCCGCTGATGCTGGCCGATCGCATGGTGCTGCTCGACCACCTGACCCGCGGGCGGGTGATGCTCGGCTGCGGGCCGGGTCAGCTGACCTCCGATGCGCACATGCTGGGCATCCCGGCCGACGAGCAGCGCCCCCGAATGGAGCAGTGCCTCGAAGCGATCATGCGGTTGTTGCGCGGTGAGACCGTCACGATGCACACCGACGGCTTCACATTGCAGGAGGCCCGGCTGCAGCTCGCGCCCTACAGCGATCCGTGCTTCGACGTCGCGGTCGCAGCCTCGTTCTCCCCCACCGGGCCACGCGGAGCGGGCAAGCACGGCATCGGGATGCTGTCGATCGCGGCGACCGCCCGGCAGGGAATGGATCTACTGGCCCAGCATTGGCAGACGTGGGAGGAGGTGGCACTCGAGCACGGGCACGTCGCGGACCGGTCGAAGTGGCGCCTCGTCGGCCCTATGCATCTGGCCGAGACGCGCGAGCAGGCCGAGCGCGACGTCGCGTACGGAATCGCCGAATTCTCAAGGTATTTCAGCCACATCCTGCCCGCGGGGCCGGTGCAGGGCGACACCGTGTCCGAGATCGTGGCCAACAATCACGAGTCCGGCTTCGCGGTGATCGGCACGCCGGAGGACGCGGTCGCCAAGATCGAGGAACTCATCGAGGCCAGCGACGGCGGGTTCGGGGCGTTCCTGCTGTTCGACCACGACTGGGCCCCACCCGCGGCCAAGCTGCGCAGCTACGAACTCTTCGCGCAGTACGTGATCCCGCATTTCACCGGTCAGCTCACCGCACCCCGCGCGTCGCAGGAGTGGGTCACCGCAAGTGGGCGCGAATTCGTCGACCGTGCAGCGCATGCCATCGGCAAGGCGATCGAGGACCACGCTGCCGAACAACACGCCAAACAATCCCCGGCCGCGCCGTAGTGCCCGATCGGGCTGACCTGGTACCGCAGTTGGTCGACGAGTGGCGGCTGCGTGCCGACGGACGGGCCGACGAAGACGCCGACGCGCTGACCCTCCCGGTGCGCACCGCCGACGGCGCACCCGCCCTGCTCAAGATCGGCTCACCGGCGTCTGCCGACGAACATCTGGTACTGCGACGGTGGGCCGGCGACGGCGCGGTCCGACTGCTCCGTGCGGACCCGCACCGCCACGCGGTGCTGACCGAGCGGGCCGGCCCGGCCACGCTGGAGACGCTGAGCGACACCGACGCCTGCGAGGTGGTGGCCGGCCTCTACGCGCGGCTCCATGTCCCGGCGATGCCCCAACTGCCCTCGGCGGCAGACGCATTGCGGCGCTGGCTCGACGGCGCGGGACATGCCGGTACGGCCGTACCGCGCCGGCTGGTCGACCAGGCGCAGATCCTCGGTCGGGATCTGCTCGCCGGCGGCGCCGCGGAGGTGGTGATGCACGGCAACCTCCACTTCACGTCGGTGCGCGCGGCCGACCGTACGCCGTGGCTGGCCGTCGATCCCCGCCCGGTCAACGGCGACCGCAACGACGAGGTGGCACCGATGCTCACCCATCGCTGGGACGAGGTTGCCGGGCGGGTGCGCGACGGTGTTCGAGCGCGCTTCTGGACACTGGTCGATGTCGCGGGTCTCGACGAGGATCGCGCCCGTGCCTGGGTGATCGTGCGCATGGTGCGCGCGGCCGCCCGAGCCTCCCGCGCGGATGAGGTGACGCGATACCTGGCGATCGCCAAAGCGGTCCAGGACTGACCGGCGTGAGAGATTCCGTCTAGTCGGGTAGAGCCGAGCCGGCTCGCACGAGTCCGGTGAGGATCATGTCGAGCCCGGCGTCGAACCGCCGGTCACGGTCACCGGTGAGTATCGCGATGAGGTCATCAGCCTCAGCGGGCCGAGGGTGGCCGCTGTCGGCGATCTGCTGAAGCAGCGTGTCCCACTCGTCTGTGGCTTCGAGCTCTAGGAAGGCCTGCTCGTCGATAACGAATCCGGTTGTGTAGGAACGTAACAACGCTGCAAGCTGGCCTGGGCTGAATTGGGGTGCCGTGACTGCGCTCAGGAGCTCGATGAGCGTCGCCGACAGATTGAGCGTGGCAGCAAAGGGCGCGTAGGAGCCGGCGATGATGCGTCCGCCGTCCCGAAATGCCATCATGGCGCGGCGCATTCGTTCGCAGCAGACCTTCACCTGCTGGACCGATGGGACAGCACAGTCGATGTCGGAGAGATCGATGGTGGCGTAGATCGCGTCGGCCATCGCACGCTGGAGGTCCTTGCGGTCCCGAAAGTGCTTGTACAACGCCCCAGGAGTTACTTCGGCAGCTGCCGCCAGCCGGCGCATCGTCAGCGCGTCGAGTCCGTTGGCGCCAACGTATTCGTGAGCGAGCGCCACCAGCGCGTCACGGGTTAATCCACGCTTGACCATTGCGGCCCAGCGTAGATCGGACGTGTTGACAGAGCGCTCGGATAGCCTCACACTTCGATGGTAAACATTGTTTACCTTGGAAGTGAGATGTGACAGAGCACCAGGTGGTAGTCGTCGGCGGGGGCCCGACGGGACTGATGCTGGCTGGCGAGTTGGCGCTTGCGGGAGCCGACGTCGCCGTGGTCGAACGTCGAGTCGATCGCGACCTGGCGGGTTCGCGTGCGGGTGGCATGACACCGCGCACGATCGAGGTGCTCGATCAGCGTGGCATTGCCGATCGATTCATCGCCGAAGGGACCACGGGTCAGAACGTCCACTATGCAGGACTGTTCTTCGACGTCTCCGATCTGCCAACCCGGCATCACTACGGGCTCGGACTGCTGCAGTACCGCATCGAGACGATCCTGGCGGACTGGGTTGCCGAACTGGGCGTGTCCGTGCACTACGGCCGTGAGGTCACCAGCTTCGCCGCGGACGAGACCGGGGTTCACGCTGCGGTGTCGGATGGGTCAACGCTTCGGGCCGAATACCTGGTGGGGTGCGACGGAGGTCGCAGCTCCATCCGTAAGACGGCCGGGATCGCCTTCCCAGGGTGGGGCGCCTCGACCAGTTGTCTGGTCGCCGACGTCGACATGGACTCCGTGCCGCCGTGGGGTCTGCACCGACGAGGCGGGTTCCATTCGTTCTTCACCTTTCACGGCCAAGACACCGTGCGGGTGATGGTGACTGAAGCGCAGGTCGGAAACACCGCCGAACCCACCCTGGCCGACCTCAGTGAGCAGTTGATTGCCGTCTGCGGAACAGACTATGGATTACGCAGTGCCACATGGATTTCCCGCTTCACCGATACAACCCGACAAGCAGCGACCTACCGAGCCGGCCGCGTTCTGTTGGCCGGTGACGCCGCGCACATCCATTTCCCGATCGGCGGCCAAGGCCTCAATACGGGTATCCAGGACGCGGTGAACCTTGGATGGAAATTGGCTCGCGTCGTGCGTGGCGCATTCGGTGAACAACTCCTCGATACCTACCACGCGGAACGGCACCCCGTCGCGGCGCGCGTTCTGCACAACACCATGGCCCAAACCGCTCTCAACGGCACGGGGGAACGCATCGACGCTCTCCGCGACACCGTGTGCGAACTGCTCGCCATGGACGAACCTCGTATCTGGGTGGCGGCCATGATGTGCGGTCTGGACATCCACTACGACCTCGGAAGCGACCACGGGGGCGACCACCCGTTGCTCGGCCGCCGCATGCCAGACCTCGATTTGCAGACCCCTTCCGGCCCCACCCGGGTGTTCACGCTCCTGCACCAGGGCAATGGAGTCCTGCTCAAGTTCGGTGGCCGATCATTCGATGTCGACATCACGCCCTGGTCGGACGAAGTGTCGACATACGACGTGCATTACAACGGAAGCTGGGAGCTCCCGGTCATCGGCGAGGTGGCGGCGCCGCAGGCCGTTTTGGTCCGACCCGATGGCCACATCGCCTGGGCGGCGGACAGCTCCTCCGCGGGACTCGTGGATGCACTCGACAAGTGGTTCGCGTAGCGCCTCGGGCCCGAGCCCGCGCGATGAGACGAGCGACCGAAGTCAGATGACGATTCGATGAATACGCTCCGCTGAGCCCCCGGAGCTATCTCCAGGCGGGTACTCCGGACGGCATGGCTCTTGTCGACAGCACCGGGTTCGCCCATGTCCGCATCACCGTGAGCGACATCGCGCGCTCCAAGAAGTTCTACGACACGGTGTTCGGCTGGCCGCTGGTGGTGGATGCGTCCTCGATGGCCGACGACCCGGGTGTCGCTCAGTCAGCCGAGCGCTTCTTCGGCGGTGCGGTGTATCAGACGCCGCAAGGCACACTGTTCGGGCTGCGCCCCGGCGGCAGCGGCGACTTCGATCCACAGCACATCGGCTTGGATCACGTGAGCTTCGCCGTCGCCGGCCGTGCGGAACTGGCGGCGGCCCAGAGCGCGCTCGCAGAGGCGGGGATTCCCCACGGGGCCATCACGGTCCTTGAAGAGGCCGGCATCGCGATCCTGTCCTTCCAGGATCCCGACGACGTCAACATCGAGCTGACCGCCCCGCTGGACTGAGCGGCGTCAGGTCACCTGCGTCGGCGCGTCGGCGAGCTTCACCAGTGCGACGTCCGGCCGCGTGGGCACCCGCTCAGCGTGAAACCAGCGGAACGCCAGGTTGCCACGCGGGTAGTCGACGGTCGAGATCGCATTCGGATGTGCTGTCTGGCTTTTCGCGATCACCACGGTCACCGAGCCGTCGCTGTTGGGCACAGCGGTCGCGCCGTTGATCGACACTCGGGCGTCGGTGACGATGTGGCCGCCCATGAACTGGTTCCACACCACGAGATTCCAGAAGCGGCAAGCCGGCGGGCGATGGGTGACGACGAGCGCCTCGTCGTCGTCGAGGACGAAGCTCGCGTAGGCATAGCAGGCGTCGCGGGCCGACCACCCGAAGTTCGCGTCGGGAACCTGGTACGGCTCGCCGAATTCGTTGGCGATGTTGCCGGTAACGTGTCCGAGCGCGTGCGCATCGTCGACCCGGGCACCGACGGCCAACGGGACGATGGCGAACATGGTGCGCAGCCAGGCCGCGCAGGCGCGCAGCGATGCGGCGGTCTCGGCATCTGAATGCCGGATCGGGTCGGGCTCGTCGAGTGCCTCGATGTGCCAGCGCACCGGCCTCCCGGTCAGTGGATCGGCCTGATAATCCCGGGTCACGAGCACCGCCACCTCCGGCAACGGCCCGATCTCGAACGAGAAGCCACCGTCGGCGTCCATGCGACCGCTGGCCTCCAGGTCGGAATCGTTGACGATGTCCACGATCCGATCCGACCAGCTGCCCGATGCCGGCTCGTTGTAGGCGGTCACCGAAAAGTACACGCTGTCAGCACGATTGCCGCTGATCCGGTAACGACGGTTCTCGTCGACCGGGCACAGGTGATACCACGCGTCGGTGTTGTCGCCTCCCCAGCGACGGTCTCGGCGAAATGGCGTGTTGAGCTCCACGAACTGAGGCCGGCTGCGCTCAGCGAACAGGTACGTGTCGAAGGCGACTCCGAGTGTGGTGGCCATCATCCGGTAGCCATCGGCGAGGTGGCGGTCGTCGACGACGGCACGGTCACCCTCGATGAAGCCGCGGTCGAGCTCACCCAGGGTCTGGACCAATTCCTGCCAGGCGGTAGTGGATTCGGCGCTCACGTGGCGATTCCTCTCGTGATCAGGGTGGCGGCGCGGTCGAGCCAGCCGTCATCGGGGGTATCGGTGCGTGTCAGCAGTGAGAGCATCGTGATGCCGACAACGGCCTCGGCGAGCTCTGCCGCGTCGACGTCCGCGCGGACCTCGCCGCGCTGGACGGCATCGCGCAGGAAATCGCCGAGGCCACGGGTGATCACATCACCGAAGCGTTCGAGCAGCGCGGAGTGCAGGGTGGGGTCGGCCGCCATCTCGGCGATCAGCCCCGGGATGGCGGCGCGCGCCGGGGCGGCGGTCAGCAAGGCCGCGACGCGACGCACCATCTCGCGGATGTCGGTGGCCAGCGAGCCGGTCGACGGGATCTGGGTCGCCTCGCCGATCGGGAACACGGCCTCGTGCACCAGGTGCGCCTTGCTCGGCCAGCGCCGATAGATCGCGGGCTTGCTGGTGCCTGCGCGGCGCGCGATCGCGCCGACCGACAGCTCGGCGTAGGGCACCTCGGCGATCATCTCGGCGGCGGCGGCCAGCGCGGCGTCGTCGATACGCCGGTCCCGAGGCCGGCCGAGCTCTGTCGTCATTACGTGACCAAGAGTAACATAATTGCCTGTGATGCACACCACACCTGCAGTCATCGAGCTGACCGACCTGGCTGCACCGTGCTATAGCGTTGAGGCTCAACAGGTTCGGGAGATGATCGCCTCGGTCGCCGATGGCTGCGCGCTCACGTCCGACGCGCTGCACGCAGCCGCGCGGGATGCGACCGGTCTCGACGACTTCGGCGCCGACGACTACCGGGAACGCCTCGACGTCTACCTCGGCGCGCTGGCCGGCCTGGACGACATGCACGACTGCGGACGGGTGAACTTCTTCGCCCAGCTCTCGCAGTGGTTGAAGAACCGGCTACTGCTCACCGACCTCCTGCGCCGACACCCCGAGATCCACGACATCGAGCTGACCCCGCCGGTCGTCATCGCGGGGCTACCCCGCACCGGGACCACACACCTGCACAACATGCTCGCCGCCGGCCCGACATTCCGCACGATGCCGTACTGGGAAAGCGCCGAACCGTTTCCCGCACCGGCCGAGATCGGTGTCGAACCCGACCCGCGGGTGGCCCGCATGGAGATGGCGGTGTCGATGATGGACCTGCTGCTCCCCCACTTCCGGGCCATGCACGAGATGACGAGCGAGCACGTGCACGAAGAGATCCAGCTGCTGGCCAACGACTTCTCCACGATGCTGATGGAGACGCTCGCGCACGTACCGCCCTGGCGTGACTACTACCTCGCCCACGATCAGACGCCGCACTACGAGTATCTGCGCACGCAGCTCAAGGCCATGCAGTTCCTCCGCGGCGGACGCCGCTGGCTGCTGAAATCTCCGCAGCACCTCGAGCAGCTCCCCGTGCTACAGCGCGTCTTCCCCGGCGCCGTCGTGGTGTGTACGCACCGCGATCCCGTTCCGGTGGCGGTCTCCATGGTCGCGATGGTGGTGTACACGGCCCGGATGTACAGCGCCGCACCGCCAGTGCAGGCCATCGCCACGTCGTGGACCGATCGTCTGGAACAGATGCTCGCTGCGTTGGTGCGCGATCGCGACGTGCTGGGTCCCGAACAGTCGACCGATGTCGACTTCGAGTCGTTCATGACCGACGAACGCGGTGTCGCCGAGCGCGTGTACGGGCTCGCCGGCGAACCGATGACCGACGAGGCACGCACCTCCATCGACAGCTATCTGGCTGCGCACCAACGCAATCGATTCGGCCGGGTGGCCTGCACCAGCGCGATGTTCGGGCTCGACGAGCAAGAACTCGCCACCCGATTCGGTGGCTACACCGAGCGCTTTCTCACCTGATCACTGCCCGCTCATTCCGATACAGCGGGGGCTTCCACCAGCAGCGACATCCCGTGCAGCGGCGGCATCTCGGTGGCGAAGCTGTGCAGATCGTCGACGGTCGCGATCTCGTTGCCGCTGAACATGTCCGACACCACCGCACCCGGGGGCAGATGCTCCGAGCGCACGGTGCCGGCGATCTGCTCCTGGGCGAAGTTGAGCACCGTGAGCTGGAAGCGCCCGTCACCCTCGAGTTCGTGCACCAGCACCAGCATGCCGCGGTGCGACACCTCGGGGATGTCGAGCTGGCGGCTGGTCGCGATGCCGTAGTGCGAGCGCACCTTCAGAATCGCTTGCAGTTGGCGGATGAAGCTGGTCTCGTCGGCGAGCTGCTGCGGAATCGGGCCGTACAGGTTGCGGCCCACCGGCATTCCCGCGATGGACTGACGCGCATGCGGGTTGATGCCCATCAGGTCGTGTGCGCCGCGGTTGATCCAGCGGGTGTCGCCCCCGGCCACCAACTCGGCGACGTCGGAGACCGGCAGCGTCAGCATCCCGACCAGATCCCAGCCCGAGAGCGCGAACACTCCTGGTTGCAGCGCGTTGAACATCGCGAGCAGCAGGTGGGCGCGCCGGATGGGATCGATGTCGTCGATCTCGTCGAAATCCTTCACACCGAGCGCCGCGCAGACGACAGACGCTGTGGTACAAGCGATTCCGTTGGTGGTGAAGGTGCGGTTATACGGCGCGTCGGGTCCGGTCAGATGCGCGACGAGGTCGCTGCGCACGCTGGCCGCGATCTGCTCGCCGGTGACTTCCCCGCCCCGGAAGCTGTAGACGTCGTCGCGGTGCCCGTTCTCCCAGTGCAGCAGCTCGTAGGTCAGCTCGTCGTGGTTCTGCATCGCGTGCACCAGCGACGCGGGGTCGACGCCCAGTTCCAGCGTGGTACGCAATGTCAGCCGCAGGAATTCGGTGTCGCCGGTGGCGAGGGCGTGGTGGTAGGCCGGGCGGTTGACGAAGTCGTAGGACAGGTCGGCACCCGCCTCGCCGATCTGGCGGATGTCGTCGATGGTGAGGTTCAGTTCCTGGAACGTGAACCCGCCGACCTTGCGCACCATGCTGGCGATGAGGTGGTTGGCTGCCTCCGACAGCGGGTGACCCTCCGACCACGCCGACGACCCTTCTGCCGCGGCCTTCTCCACGCCGAGGAAACCGTTGGCGTCCAGGCGCAGCGCGCCGGTGCCCAGATCGGCCAGTGAGTGCAGGGCGTCACCGATGACCAGCCGCATGCCGGCGAACGAGGGGTCCAGCCAGTTGATAGACGGCTGCCCGTCCTTGAAGTAATGCAGGTACACCCAGCGGCGTTCGACGCCGTCGACACCGGTGACCGGGCGGGTGACGCTCCAGTTGGTCTCCTTGACGCCTTCGGCGTAGAAGATGACGCGCTGAAGCCGACCGATGATGTAGCCGGCTTTGTCCAGCCACTCCTCGGTGGCCGCGTCGATGTTGATCGAGTCGGCGCCTGCGGGGACGTCGGGCAGCTCGTGCCAGTCGCGCGGGTCGATTTCGACCATGTGGTAGATGCCCGGGTAGTCCGCGTACTTCATCTCGGCCAACCGGAAGTCGGCGCCCTTGCCGGTGTGACCGGGGACGATGTCGTCGATGATGGTGCCGCCGTACCACGCGGCCGTGGCGCACATCTGCCGGAATTCGTCCTCGGTGCCGAATGCGGGATCGATCTGCGTGCCGATCCGGTCGAAGTGCCCGTCGACGCTCGGGGTGTACTGCCATCCGGAGATGCCGCCCGCGCGCTTGACCGGGCCGGTGTGGATGGCCTCGATGCCGATCTCGGCGAACGCCTTCCACATGTCCTCGCTGGCCATCGCCTTGAGGAACGACTCCTCAGGCCGAGTGATCAGGGACAGCGGGTAGGCGGTGAACCACACCGACGCGGTGTCGACAGCACCCCGGGGATTCGGCGTGGCGAAAGGGTTCTGCCACATCGAACCCTGACCCGAGAACTGGGCGCTGATCTCGTTGGCGTCGGCCAGCATCGACTGGGCGCGCAACCACTCCACATACGCGGGGTTCTTGCCGTTGGCCGGGCCGTCCTGGGCCACGGAGCGGCGCACGAACGGCGTCTTGACCCGCGGCCGGAACCGCAGCGTTCGCGGACGCGCCGGGTGAAGGTGCTCGGCGTAGGTGGGTTCGACCGACTCGTGTCCCTCGTCGGTGACCTCCAACTCCGACATGCATCTCCTCCTCATCGTGGCGATCCTGGTCGAACATTCCAGCCCGTATTGCCACCGCATCGTGGCCGGAAACCGCCGGACGCATACTGTGGCGCGATCGCCAGTGACGACGATACTGGCGGCCGGGGATCGACTCGATGCGAGAGAAGAGGAGTTCGGCCTGAGCAGGACAACAGCATGTCGCCGCGATCGTGTCCTGGCGCTGCTTGTCGCGACGTGTGCGCTGGCTGGCTGCTCGTCCGCGCCGACTCCGCCCGCGGCGACGACATCGGCACCGCCGCCGGCCGTCGCGCCGGCACCGCGGGTGCTGGCGAGCGAACCGGTCGGTCTCGCCGACGGCGTCGTCGCCGACGAACAGGCCCTGCGTGACCCTGCGGCGTCCGACGTGTTGGTCACGACGGCCGGCCGCCGCCAGCAATCGGCCTACCGGCTGCTCGCCCGCCATCCCGAGTGGGATGCGCTCGCCCGGTCGCGCGTGCCCGCCGAATTGCTGGGCACCTATGACCGCAACATCGATGCGCGCCGCCAACTCGGGGCCATGGCGCGGCCCCGGGCGACCCTGCCTGCGTGGCGGATCGTCGCGCCGCGGCCCGTCGAGGAGCTGATGGGCTACTACCGCGAGGCGGAGGCAGCCTTCGGGGTCGACTGGCATGTGCTGGCGGCGGTGAACTTCGTGGAGACCGCGTTCGGACGGGTGGCTGGGGTCAGCACGGCCGGGGCGCAGGGCCCGATGCAGTTCATGCCGGCGACGTTCGCGGCGTACGGGGCAGGCGGCGACATTCACGCGCCTCGCGACGCCGTCATGGCCGCCGGCCGCTACCTCGCCGCCAATGGTTTCGCACGCGACCGCGACTACGCGCTGTACCGGTACAACAACTCGCGACAGTACGTGCGGGCGGTCAACGACTACGCGACGGTGCTGGCCGCCGACCCGGCGGGACTGCGCGGCTACTTCCAGTGGGGTGTGTACGTCAACACCACCGCCGGTGACGTGTTGCTGCCCGACGACTACGCGGCCACCGAGCCGATCCCGGTTGAGGACTACCTCGCATCGAAACCTGGTGCCGGACGCTGACTTTCGTCAGCCCTCAGACGCCGCGCTCGACGGGCATCCTGCCCCGGTCGACGGCCGCCACCAGCGCGGCGTGGTCGGCTTCGGTTTGGTCGGCGTATCGCCGGGCGAACGCGCACAGGGCCTTGTCCACCTTCTCCGAGCGGCCGAGATACCCGGCGATCATCGACGCCCCGCTGGTGCGCGCATGCCCCTTGGCGAGCAGCTGGCCGACCACCGCGGTGTAGTCGATGAGCGCTGCGGGGTCCATGGCATCCAACGGGATGGTGCCCTTCATGTTGCGGAACTGCCGCACGTAGAACTGCAGGCCGTCGACCGTCGTCCACCCCAACAGCGGATCACTGACCGTCTGCAGCGCCTTCTGGTACTCGACCACCCGCTGACCCTGATGTGCGTGCCACGCCGATTCGCCGTGTACGTACCGCGCAAGGACCGAGCGGCGCGCCTGCTTGAGTTGCAGGAAGACCACGTCCTCAGGAGACGAGCCCTCCAGCAGAGCCACGTAGGCACGCAGACCGACACTGCCCACACCGACGACCTTGTGCGCGACGTCGATCAGGGTGTACCCCCCAAGCACCCGGCGCCAGTGCGTGGACAGCGTCGGGAGGTAGTCGTCGAGCGCTTCGGCGAGCGCATCGGCTTCCCGCTCGGGCAGGCGTGTGATCAGCGGCGGCTCCTCGACGATCTGGCGGACGCCGTCGACCTCCTCGGTGAATCGGGGCAGGGCACGGTCGCTGGTGCGGTGGCGTGCACGCCGGGCCGAGCGCCGCACCTCGTCGGCCAGCGGCCCGTGCGCTTCTCCAGCCAGGCGGTCCACGTCGAGGCGAGCGAAAGACCGCGAGAACAGCGGCTCGTCGGCCAGGCGGCGCACCTCGTTGCGATATGCCGCGACGCACGAGCGCACCGCGCACCCGCAGTCCTCCTCGGACGAGCCGTTGTGGCGGCCGGCCACCCAGATGCTGGCGACCAGGCGGCGCAGGTCCCATTCCCACGCGCCGGGGTGGGCCTCGTCGAAGTCATTGAGATCGATGACCAGATCACGTTCAGGTGATGCGTAGAAACCGAAGTTGCCGAGGTGGGAGTCGCCGCAGACCACCGGCGTGATGCCGGTGGCGGGCAGATGCGCGACGTCCTCGGCCATCACAACGGCGCTGCCGCGCAGGAATCCGTAGGGCGAGGCGACCATGCGTCCCACCCGGATCGGAACGAGGAGGTCCACCCTGCCGCGATGGTTCTCCTCGATGAGGTACACCGGGTCCGGCCTGTCGGCGGGAGGGGTCCAGTCCGCGAGCGATTTACGAGGCACCCGTTTGCGCAGGCTCTTCCCGAGCGCGTAGCGCTCTGCTCGCGTCACCGGTTGTTGTCTCAGGGAGTGGTACGCCGCGCCGTCCGTCTCGGCCAGAACGGTGTGCCGGGTTGGCTCAACAGTCGTCATCGGGCTCCATGGTGCGCGGGTCGCGGGCGCCGCGGTAGGTGAACCGATCAGATGGACGAGGGGGTGAACACATCGACCGGCCTCACCGGCGTGAGCATGAGCAACGGTATGTGCCGGCTCGTTGACCGCTGATAGGCGATGTAGGGCGGGTAGAGGTGGCTCATGTACTCCCAAACATTGTGGCGCTCAGTATCTTCCGGCTCACGCCAGGTGGCCTCGAAGGCCTGGGTGGCGATCTGCACACCGATGGTCTCGTTGGTCAGGATGCTGAGGTACCACTCCGGGTGCGTGTCCGCCCCACCCTTCGACGCGACGACCACGATCTCCCCGCCCACGTTGCCGTAGATGAGCGGCTTGACGTAGTTCCTGCCCGACTTCCGTCCTGTGTACCTGATCAGACAGTGCGTGGTCATTGCACGGCCACCGACCGAACTGAGGTCGACGATGTGGCCCTGTGCACCACCCGACTCGAGATACATGGTGAGATGCTGGCCCATCCAGTCACGATGGTCGGCCGTGTTCGCGGCGGCGTCGGTGTCAGCCATGTCAGTCCCCTCGGTCAGCTGAGCCGACCTTACGGCAGACGCGAGCTCACTCCGGTCCGGGCTCGAACCCCGTCGGAACAGCCAGCGCCACGGTGAGTTCCATGACCGTTCGCGGATCGTCGAGTCCGGCGCCGAACAGTTCGCGAATTTGTGTCATCCGGTACCGCACCGTCTGCGGGTGGACGAACAGCTCCGCGGCGACGGCCTCCCGTTGGCCCTGATGCAGAAGCCACGATCTCAGCGTCTCGGCCAGCCGCTCGGCGGTGGTGGGCCTCAGCCCGCTCAACGGCGCCAGCACCCGCTCCCGGAGATCCTCGGCAGCCTCCCGGTCCGCGGTGAGAAGGAGCTCGACCAGGTGGTCGTCGGTATCGACGATGTCATCGGTGACGGGCAGCGTGCGCGCCCGCAGCGCCCGTCGATACGACGATTGGACCAGCATCCACGGACGAGCGGGCCCCACCAGGGCCCGCCGGCCCTGCAGCGCCGAACGGAGTTGGCGGCGATGCCGGACGTCCAGATCGGGGGCCAGCAGCACTGCCAACGAGTCCGATGCGCCGACGCCGGGCAGGTCTTCGCTGACGAGCAGCGTTGCTTGGCCGAAACGTGCCGCCAGACCTCGGGTTTGGCTCTCCGCAAGGAGGATGGCGGTCAGCGTGGACGGCGGAGTCCACCCCGCCCGCTCGGCACTGTCGTGCAGAACCTCTGCCGGCTCGCCATCGAGCAACTGCCGCGCCAGCCGTTCGAGATAGCGTTCCCGCACCCGCCCCGTCGTCGCCAATTCGTCGGCGTGCCCGGAGACGCTGGACGCCGACAGTTCGTCGATGAACGCGAACACCAGCTCCGCGAATCGGGCCACCGTGTCCGCGGTCAGCCCTGCCTCGACGGCGGTGCCCGACAGCTCCCGCCAGGCGACGCGCGCGCCGACCCGGTACGCCGACAGCAGTGCATCCATGGAACGGCCCTGTCGCGCCTCGCCACGACCGAGTTCGTAGGCGCCGTTCAGCGCGGGGGTCAGCGTCGCTGCCGGGTCGGTGTCCTGCGCGCGCACCGCGAGCCGCAGGAAGCCACCGAGGGCCATCTGCACGGCGTTCTCGATGTTCTGGCCCATCCGGCCGCTGAACGCGGCGGCGTAGCTGGGCACCTCGGCTGTCACCGCGGTCACGGTGCGCTCGGCCATCCGCGGCAGGACCGCCTGCAGGGCAGCAGCGACGTCGTCCGGCAGGTCGAGCCCAGTGAAGCGGAGCCCCTGCTCGACCATCAACTGTCCCCTGCGAACAAAAAAGAGCATGGAATTCACGCTCTGTAGCCAAGAGTTTATACCCTGGACCAAGCCAGAGTGGTGTCATGACCACAACAGCACCCCGCCCGACGACTGTCGGCACTCTGCGGGGGCGCGTCATCAAGCTCGCGGAATGGGTGACCACGCCGCTGGTCCCCGCCGACTACCTCGACGTCATCGACCCGCTGCGCTCCAGCGCAGACCTACGCGGCCGCATCGTCGCGGTGCACCCGCAGACCCGCGACGCCGTCACGGTGGTGATCAAGCCGGGTCGCAGCTGGCGCGGCCACACACCCGGCCAGTATGTCCGCATCGGTGTCGACGTCGACGGCGTCCGCCAGTGGCGCGCCTACTCGCTCACCTCGGAGGTGTCCCGCGAGGACGGTTGCATCGCGATCACCGTGAAGGCGATCCCCGACGGCACGGTCAGCAACCATCTGGTACGTCGGGCCACCGTCGGCACCGTCATCCAACTCGACCAGGCCGCAGGAGATTTCACTCTCGGCACCCAGACGCCGAGCAAGCTCCTGTTCCTCACCGCAGGCAGCGGCATCACCCCCGTGATGGGGATGCTGCGCAACATGACCGACGAGCGCGCCGATGTCGTGGTCGTGCACTCCGCCCCCTCCGCGGACGACGTCATCTTCGGCAGGGAACTCCGCTTGATGGCCCGCCGCGGCCGAATCCGGTTGGTGGAGAGGCACACCGACACCGACGGCATGCTCGACATGGGGCGCCTCGGCGATCTGGTCGGCGACGTCGCCGAGCGCGAGACCTGGGCCTGCGGGCCGGCCGGAATGCTCGACGCCCTCGAGGCCCGCTGGGACACCGCGGGCATCGCCGATCGGCTGCACACCGAGCGCTTCCGGCCGACCGTCATCACCGCCGGCGACGGCGGCGAGGTCACCTTCGCCAAGACCGGAACGGTCGTCGCGGCCGAAGGGTCTCAGACTCTGCTCGACGCCGGCGAGGCCGCGGGTGTCCTGATGCCGTCCGGCTGCCGGATGGGCATCTGCTTCGGCTGTGTCGCTCCCCTGCGTCAGGGCGCCGTTCGCGACCTCCGCACCGGAGACGTCACCACGGCCTCACCCGGTGACAACGTTCAGATCCAAACCTGTGTCTCCGCCGCTGCGGGCACCTGCGAAATCGCACTGTGATCAAGGAGATTCGACATGACTTCCACCACCCTCGCCCCGGCACGCACCACGGCCGGCCCCGCCGCCCATCTCACCGATGACGACATCGAGAATCTCGGCCGGGAGCTCGACGCCGTCCGCGAACAGATCATCTCCAGCCGCGGCGAGCGCGACGCAGCCTACATCCGCAGGGTCATCGACGGTCAGCGCAAACTCGAGCTGAGCAGCCGGGCGATCCTGCTGTTCTCGTTGTTCCCGCCCGCCTGGATCGTCGGAACGGCCGGTCTGTCCGTGTCGAAGATCGTCGAGAACATGGAGATCGGCCACAACGTCATGCACGGCCAGTGGGACTGGATGCGCGACTCGAAGATCCACTCGACCACCTGGGAGTGGGACAACGCCTCGCCCGCGGACATGTGGAAGCACTCGCACAACGAGGTCCACCACACGTACACCAACGTGCGCGGCAAGGACCACGACCTGGGTTACGGCATCATGCGCGTCGACGAGAACCAGAAGTGGACGCCGTTCTACCTGGGCCAGCCGCTCTACAACGCTGTCAATGCCCTCATGTTCCAGTACGGGATCGCGGCGTACGACCTCGAGATCGGCAAGTATCTGAAGGGCAGGACGGACTCCGAGGAGTTCCGCCGCAACGGCAAGCGGGTGCTCGCCAAGATCGGCAAGCACGCGGTGCGCGACTATCTGCTGCATCCGCTGCTGTCGGGACCGTCCGCGCTGACCACCCTGACCGGGAACCTGACGGCGAACGCGGTCCGCAATCTGTGGACGCACTCGGTCATCATGTGCGGGCATTTCCCCGAAGGGGTCGAGACGTTCGAGAAGACGTCGATCGACGGCGAGACGCGCGGCCAGTGGTATCTGCGTCAAATGCTCGGATCGGCCAACATCACAGGAAGTCCGTTGCTGCACTTCATGACTGGCAATCTGTCGTTCCAGATCGAGCATCACCTGTTCCCCGACCTGCCCAGCAACCGCTACCAGGAGATCGCGCCGAAGGTGCAGGAGCTGTTCGAACGGTACGGGCTGACCTACACCAGCGGTTCGCTTCCCCGACAGGTGGCATCGGCGTGGAAGAAGGTCTTCCGGCTGTCCCTGCCGAACGACTTCGGCGGGTCACGGCGGACGACCGACGCCGCCGCCGCGGCGTAAGCCCAGCTCGGCGGCGCCGCCGGCCTGAGCCGTGCCGGTTTGTAGGCTCGGTGCATGCCGCTGCACAAGGGCGAGGAATTCGCCGGGTACCTGATCGAGCGGCTGCTCGGCACCGGCGGGATGGGCGAGGTCTACCTCGCGCAGCATCCCCGCCTACCTCGTCATGACGCGCTGAAGATCCTCACGTCCACCTCGACGGCAGACACCGAGTTCCGCGCCCGGTTCATCCGGGAGGCCGAGATGGCGGCGACGCTGCGGCACCCCCACATCGTCGGTGTGCTCGACCGGGGCGAATTCGACGGCCGCCTGTGGATCTCGATGGACTTCGTCGACGGCACGGACGCGGGCCGATTGATCGCGCAGACCTACCCGCGCGGGATGCCCGAGATCGAGGTGATCGACACCGTGACGGCGGTGGCAGATGCGCTGGACTTCGCCCACGAACGGCGCCTGCTTCATCGTGACGTCAAGCCGGAGAACATCCTCGTGACCGCGTCGGACGGACGCCGCCGACGGGTGCTGCTGACGGACTTCGGTATCGCCCGTCGCATCGACGACGTCAGCAACCTCACCGACGACAACGTTGCGATCGGGACCGTCAGCTACATGGCCCCCGAGCAGCTGCGCGGTCAGCCCCTCGATGGTCGCGCCGACCAATATGCTCTGGGGGCCACCGCTTTCCACCTCCTGACCGGTGCGCCGCCGTTCGACGACGCCAATCGTGCGGTCGTGATCGGTCACCATCTGGGGACACCACCTCCGCGCATTTCGGCGCGTCGGCCCGATCTCGCGCACCTCGACGACGTCCTCGCGAAAGCACTGGCCAAGGATCCCGATCAGCGGTACCCCAGCTGCCTCGACTTCGCCGAAGCGCTGTCGAGTCGACACCGAGCAGCCGAGAACACGCAACGCCACCCCGCGGCGCCGGAAGCGGGTCCGCAGGGCCGTCCCGCCACCCAACGCCTCGAACATCTGGCGCTGCGTGGAACTGCATATGAGGTGAAATACCGCGCTGCCGGGGCCGGTGGCGGCGGCGAGGCGGTGTCGTTCCGTCTGACACCGACCGATCCGACCGATCATCTGCCCAGTCCGGTTCCCGTCGCGGTCAGTGCTGAGCTCGGGCCTGGTCCGCTCGCTGACGGCGCGACGGTCGACGTGCACGGGGTCTGGGACGGCCGAACCCTCGACGCCGACGAGATCAGAATCTACCCGGCCCAGGCGCCCCCGCCGCCCCCGCCGCCGCCGTCGTCGCGGTTGTCGCGCGAGACGGCAGCGTTCGAGACGGCCGAGCACGAGCCGACATTCACCCGCCGCAGGCGCAGGCCGGCGATCCTCGGTGCGCTCGCCGGGGTGATCCTGGTGGCGGTGGGTGCAGTCGCGTGGTTCACCGACGGCTTCGGTCTGTGGACACGTTCGGGGCCGATCGTCACGCCGGCCGGGGTCACCGTCTTCGCGCCCGCCGGCGCCGCGGACAATCCCGACAAGGCGAAACTGGTGATCGACGGCAACCCCGACACGTCGTGGTCCACGGTCACCTACACCGACCCCGTCCCCTTCCCGAATTTCGTCGAGGGCGAGGGATTGATAGTGCACCTGCCCGAACCGACGGCGTTGAGCGCCGTCACCATCGACCTGTCCAGCACCGGGACCGAGGTCCAGATCCGCTCCTCGCCGTCGGAGAATCCTGCCGCACTGGCCGATACCGCGGTGCTGACCCCGACCACCCCGCTACAGCCGGGACACAACCGCATCGCCATCCAGGACCACACCGCCACGTCCAATGTCCTGGTGTGGATCAGCACATTGGGCACCACCGACGGCAAGAGCCGTACCGCGATCTCCGAGATCACCGTGCAGGCGGCCCGGTAGAACGCCGGGCCCGCAGCATCACGCCGACAGTCCTTCGACGACGGCCAGCGCGGTGAGGTAGCGAACTTCCTCAGTGGCGGCGCGATCGCTGAGGAACTGACCGGAGGCGCCGGCCTGAGCCGCCATCAGCGCGCGTGTGAACGCCTCCGGGGTGACGGTCAACGTCCGGCCGGTCTTGGCGATCATCTCCATGAAGATCTCCTGCAGGCCTTCTCGAAGGCGTTCGACCTGGGCGTCCAGCGCACGGGCGATATCGGGCTGATGAGCGGCCCGAGCCACCAGAGCGGCGTGCAGGGCGATGCGCGGTTGATCGGTGACGCCGGCCTTCAGCAGGTGCCGCACCACGCGGTCGGTCTCGAGGATGCCCGCGGTGTGCAGCAGGGGTTCGGCGGTGTTCCGTAGCCGCGCGACGAGGGCGTCGTTCTGATGCTCGTAGACCTCGAAGAGCAGGTCTTCCATGCCCTCGTAACTGGAGTAGAACGCGCCACGCGTGTAACCGGCCGCGCGGCACACTTCCTCGACGCTGAACCACGTCCGGCCGCTGTCTGCGATGAGCGCATCAGTGGCCTCGATCAACCGTGCCCGGGTGTTGCTGCGCCGGCGGGTTCTCGGCGTCCCTGTGACCTTCACGACAAACGGCCCTTCTAGCTCGATACATTCCGTATTGGATGCATATCGTATTGAAGCACCCACACAGTTCCGACGGCAACCCAGGAGGCGAGAATGAGCCGACACACTGCGGCGAGCGATCCGCAGACGCGTCCCGGGACCGCCAGTGAGGCGGTCATCGTGGCGCGCGGGTTGACGTTCGACGGTGAGCACGGCCCGCTGTTCAGCGACGTGGATCTGGATCTCGATCGCGGCCTGCACGCGGTGCACATGCCCGGCGGCCACAGCCAGAAAGCGCTCTTGCTCACGCTGGCCGGTCGGCTCAAGCCGAGCGCCGGCACCGTGGAGGTGTTCGGCGACACGGCGCCGCGGGCGATACGCCGGCACTGCGCGATCGCCGCCTTCGCCGACATCGACGATCTGGACGACGCCGTCACCGTGGGGACAGTCGTCGCCGAGCAGCGTCGCTGGCTCGCTCCCCTGTTCCGCCGGTCGGTTGACGATTCGGGCCGCGACGTCCTGTCCGAGGTCTTCGGGGATCTGCGCCGCCCGGCGCCTACCGACTACATCGGAGACCTGGGCGATCTGGAGATGTTCCTGCTGCAGATCGCTCTGGCGCTGCAGTCCGATCGGCCGGTGCTGGTGGTGGGCGACCTCGAACAGGTCCGCGACAGCGAGCGGCGGGTGCAGGCCGCGCAACGCCTCGGCGCCATCGCCGGCTCCCGCCTGGTGGTCGTGGGCGTGACGAACTCGCTCGGCGATGAGGCTCCCGAGCACGACGTGCACATCCCGAACATGGGGAAGGACTGAAGATGATGGGCGGACTTGCCCTCGGGTCGGAGATCACACGCTTCGCCCGCAACCGGATGACGCGGATCGCCGTCGTCGTCCTGATGCTGATGCCGTTGACCTACGGCGCGCTGTATCTGTGGGCATACTGGGATCCGTTCGGCCATGTGGACAAATTGCCTGTGGCGCTGGTGAATTCGGACCGCGGCACGGAGGTGTCCGGTCAGAAGATTAACGTCGGCGCCGAGATTGCCGACCGCCTCAACGACGACAAGAGCCTGGACTGGCACCTGGTCGACGATGCCGAGGCGCGCGACGGGGTCACACACGGCAAGTACTACTTCATGCTGGAGCTGCCACCGGACTTCAGCGAGGCCATCGCGTCGCCCACCACGGGTAACCCCCGCAAGGCGCAGCTGATCGCCGAGTACAACGACGCCAACAACTACATCTCGTCGAGCATCGGCCGCACTGCAGTGGAACAGGTCCTGGGCGCCGTGTCGACCAAGATCTCGGGGCAGGCGGTTAACCAGGTGCTGTCGGTGATCACCACCTCGGGGACAGGTATCAAGCAGGCGGCCGACGGAGCGAACCAACTCGCCGACGGCGCAGCGCAACTCGACACTGGCGCGGGTCGATTGGTGGCCGGCCTCGATGCCGCCCGCAACGGGTCGGCGGAACTGGCGGCCGGGTCCCGCAAACTGTCCGACGGTATCGACACCGCCACAGATCCCCTACTGAAGATCACCAACCTGGTCGCGTCGGTCGGCACGACGAGCGATCAACTCGACGGGCAGGTCCAGGACAGCTCGTCTGCGCTGACCGAGGCGTCCGACGAGATCGCCACCATCACCGCAGCGCAGGACACCGCCGCCCAGTCGCTGACATCGGTCATCGACAGCCTCTCTGCCAACCAGGATCCGGTGTCGGTGATCGCGACCGGGAAACTTCGGGAGACCCGCGATCAACTGCTCGCCCACCAGCGGACCGCAGACATCCAGGCCAAGCTCACCAAGGCCCGCGCCATCGCAGACTCGGGCGGCCCAGTGGCGTCTGCGCTCTCCGACATCTCCAGCACGAGCAAGGAACTCAGCGCAAAACTCACTCAATTGCGCGACGGCGCCCAGCAGGTTGCGTCCGGCAACGCCCAATTGAGCGCAGGGATCACCACACTCGATGACGGCGCCCAGCAGTTGAAATCCGGTACCGCACAGCTGAGTTCCGGTTCTCATGAGCTGGCGACCAAGCTGACCGAGGGCGCGCAGCGCGTTCCCGACTGGACACCCCAGCAGAAGGACGCCATCGCCGATACGATCGGCGGACCTGTGCAGCTGACGAGCTCGCATGAGAACTCGGCGCCGAACTTCGGTACCGGCATGGCGCCGTTCTTCCTCACGCTCGCACTGTTCTTCGGTGCCATGCTGGTGTGGATGGCGTTCCGTCCGCTACAGAACCGGGCGCTCGCCGCGGAGATCGCGCCGCTCCGGGTGACCTTGGCCAGTTATCTGCCCGCAGTCCTGATCGGAATCCCCCAGGCGATCATCCTGTATAGCGTCGTGCGCTTCGCTCTACACGTCCACGCGGAACATCCCGTCGCGATGCTGGGCTTCATGATCCTCACGTCATGCGCCTTCATCGCGGTGGCCCAGGCGATCAGCGCCTGGCTCGGCCCGGTGCTGGGCAAGGTGCTCCTGATGATGCTGCTGATGGTGCAGCTGGTCAGCGCGGGCGGGCTCTACCCCGTCGAGACCACCACCGCGCCGTTCCAGACCCTGCACAAGTTCGACCCGATGGCCTACGGCGTCAACGGGCTTCGGCAGCTGATCCTCGGCGGAATCGACGGTAGGCTCTGGCAGGCGCTGATCTTCATGGTCGCGGTGTGGCTGGGATCGATACTGCTGACCTCACTGGCGGCGCGGCGCAACCAGTTGTGGAACCTCACCCGCCTGGTGCCGGTCGTCAAGATGTAGGGAACCGAGCGAGCGATGCCCGACAGTCGTCGGAACCTCCCGCTCACCGGGCGGCCGTTTCGTCATCGCCGCCACCGTCTGCAACCGTGTGGTTCACAGGCAGACGTCAGGGAAGGGCGACATGAAAGCCGTGTTGTTGATCCTGCTCGCGATCTGCGCTTCGGCGCTCGGGCCACCTCTCGCAGTGGCCGACACTCCACACGGCAACTTCGAACTGCGGCTCGACGGCAGATACGACTTCCACACGTGGATCTGGGTGTTGGCGAGCTGCGACGGTGACTGCGTCTTCGTCCAGGCAATTCCCCAGCCCGTCGCGAGGGCCTTCCCCTACGCCGGTGACGCGTGGCTGAAGGATGGCCGCTACACCCTGGCGGTGGATGTCCCCGACGGATTGCGCTGCGGCAATGTGTATTACGGAACGACGATCCCCACCCACGACGTCTACACCTGGGACGCCACCACCCGCGTCGGTGTACTCACGTCCTCTTTCGATGCCGGGTGCGACGGCAAGCCGGGGACACTGACCTATCCGTTCTCCCTGTCGCTCATGTAGCAGCGACCACTACCTGTCGGCCCTGACTGCCATGGTCTTGGCGTCCATCCCCCCGAGTGACCCCGTGCCCGTCTCGGCATTGTGCGCATGGGCGAAGTGGTGCAACCCGAAAACCGAGTCCATACCGTTGCGCAGACCCATCTGGTCTTCACACTGGTTGACGGCCCGTTTCGCCAGCGCCAGACCGAAGGCGGGCATCTGCGCGATGCGCTCGGCGAACTCGAGCGCCGTCGCCTCGAGTGCGTCCCGCGGCACCACGCGATTGACCATACCCACCTCGTATGCTCGTTGGGCGGTGAACCGGTCGGCGGTGAACAGGACTTCCTTGGCGAATCGCGGACCGAGGATCCAGGGGTGGGCGAAGTACTCGACACCGGGAATGCCCATCCGGACAACGGGATCGGCGAAGAACGCGTCGTCCGCGGCGATGATGGCGTCGCAGACCCAGGCCAGCATGAGGCCGCCGGCGATGCATGCACCGTGCACCATGGCGATCATCGGTTTCGGGATGTCGCGCCAGCGGCGACACATTCCGAGATAGACCTCCATCTCGCGGGCATAGCGTTGGTCGCCGCCGTCCTTTCCGACGTGGTCCCACCACAGCACGGCGTGGTTGTCGTAGGACACGTGGTGATCGCGGCCCGGGGTTCCGATGTCGTGCCCGGCACTGAAGTGGTCACCGTTGCCAGCGAGAACGATCACGCCGATGCCGTCGTCGTCGACCGCGCGTCGAAACGCCGCGTCCAACGCGTAGGTCATGGCCGAGTTCTGCGCATTGCGGTACCGGGGCCGGTTCATCGTCACCACCGCAACTCGACCGTCGGCCCGGTACGTCACCACGTTTTCTTCAGGGTGGCCCGCCGAGTCGTCTCCAGATGTCGCCACAGTGACCCCGCTTCCGCTTCGTTGTCGTCGAGCCAAGGGTGCGTGGTGCGAAGGCTCCGCAGCAGAACGGCTTCCACTCATCGGGAGTTGAGCCGGTCACATGCCGGAGGCGGACGTCAGGCCGGGTCGAACGAGGAGATGCGCCAGGTGCCGTCAACCTTGGCGAGCCCGACCTTCACGCTGCTCGCCGCCTGGGCCGAGCTCGGATTGTCGCGGCTGGTCGTCGATTGGTTGATGAACAGCAGCACGTGCGCGCTGTCGGGACGGGCATCCATCACGGCCGAGCGCACCACGGTCGCGCTGGCGTGGACATCCTTCTGCTTGGCAGCAGGTACGAGGATCTGATCAGCGAACTGGCTGTAGTAGGTGAGGAAATCGCCGGTGAGGTGAGACCGCGCAGTCGCCAGATCTTTGTCCAAACTGTCGGGCGCATAGGACAACAACGCCACGGCCCCCTGCTGCGCGGCGGCCAGTGCCTCTCGCGCTGCAGCGGCCGTTTCGCGGTCGCCGCGATGGGGCCCGAGGTAGACCACGGCAGTCACCGCGAGGCAGATCACGAGAAAGCCAACGGTGGCGAGCAACCGCCATCGAGCCGCCAGCGATCGCGTCCAGGTCGTCGCGGTGTCCGCTTCCGGGGTCTGCGGGCTCTCGATCCCATCCTCGGGCGTCGCAGTAGCGGTGGAAGCGTCTTCGTCGATGCTGGCGGTCACGGCACGAACTCCACTTTCGCCAGTTTCATCTGGTGGCCGTCGTCGACCATGTCCACGCTGAGGCGCCAGTTGCGTGGTTGTTGGTCGGCGCCAGCGGAATTGCTGACGGTCGTCGCGGCCGTGACGAGCACGGTTGCGGTGGTCGGAGTCATCGATTCGACGGCAACCACCTGTGCGTCGGCCTTCGTCACCGACTTGGACGCCTGCGCGGTCTTCACGAAATCCCGTGCTTCGGATTGGAAGTCGTCGTGGAACTGCCCCGTGGAGTTGTCGAGGATCTGGCGCACGTTGTCTTCGGCTCTCGAGCTGTCGATGGACATCAAGGTGACGACCGCCTGCGACGCGGCGGCCGCGAAGGCCGCCCGACGTTGCTGCTCCTGCTGCTCGAGATGGTGTTCCCACAGCAGATACCCACTCGCTGCCAGGAGGGCGACCCCGGCCAGGAGGGCGACGGCGGAAACCAGCCCCGTCGTGGTGGGCCGCCACCGTCTGCGCCGGCCGACGACAGAATCGGGTGGTTCCGACGTGTCGGCGTCATCAGCGGACTGCAGGCCAGCCTTGCGGCGCAGTTCGTCGGCGCGGGCGCGGGCCTGCTCGGCGCGGGCTTCAGCCTCGACGGCCTCGGCTTCCGCCTGCCCCGCCAGGGACAGTTCGTCCGTCGCGGTCGTCTTCTCGACGCGGCTCATCAGCCGCATGGCCTACCTCCAGATACGTCGAACGTCGATCAGCAGCACTGTGACTGCTGCCACACGGTAAACGGCTGGACGACTGCCGGTCACCGAAGGTTCCCACCCAGCGGTCACCAGTGCCGCATCGAGCACAACGCCCCGCGTTGCCCCTCGCCGTGATCGACGTCGACACCGTCGACCGTCATCTGACAGCGCAGGGTGGCGGGGGCCGGCGAAGGCGGCCCGGCCGCGGTCACTGCGACCATGGCCCACCGACCGGGGTCGGCCAGCATGGCCTCGTGGACCCACGGGGCGCCCGGCTCGAGCTGGACATCGTCACGCGGGCTGAAGCGGTATGGGTCATGGCTGTAGTCGGCCCATGTCGGGGGATCCGTGTCGCGGTAATAGATGTCGACATCGACGGGACGGTCGGTGGTGACGGTGTAGGTCACGCGGTGCAGCGGCGCCCCGTCGTCGGCACGTGCCGTCGGAGTCTGGGGCATGCACAGGGCACCGGCGACCAGCACGCACCCGGCCACGCCGTTCTTCACACGCCTCGTCATCTCAGGTGTCTCCGCGAACCCAGCGGGCGGCCCCGTCGACAGCTATGCAGGACAAGAACAACCCGTCGGGCGCCTGGGCGACAGTGTTCATCGCACCCTCGCACGACGAATTCTCGTCACGGACGCCCTGCAGGGGCGGCGACCGGAAATAGCGGGGGGCGTAGCGGCGCGGCGAGCCGCAGAACACCAACCTCCCCCACGATGTCGTGCCGAACACGAAGTGTGCGGTGTCGGCGCACGGCGAACCGAGAACCACGCCGCCGGTGATGCCGGGTACGCAGGACGGGTCGTTGCATTCCGGGGGTGCGGCGTGGACCGTTCCCGGAAGGGCGAGACCCGCGACGAGCAGCGCCGTGGTCGCGATCGCCCGAAAGTGCACGCCCGACACTGTGCCACCGCGGGCGCGAGGCGCCATCGCATCGCCCACTGGGTGGGAGGTGTGCGGCCACAGGGCGCCGGAACAGGGAAAGTGTGCGGCGACGTGAGGAGCGAGCCATGCGGTTGTCGAAGACGTCTGTTGCGCTGGGGGTGATGTCCGCCGCGGCGGCAGTGGCCGGCCAGCCAGGCCTCGTTGCCGCGGCATCCCCGCAGTGGGGCCTGAACGGCACCTACGTCGCCACGTCCAACGGCGAGTGGGCGAAGACCTACGACGTGTTCAAGGACGAGGCCAGCACCCGCAGTACGTGGTCGATCACCACGTCGTGCAGCTATCCCGGCGAGTGCACCGGCACGGTGCACAGCGACTTCGGTTGGGACGCACCGATCTACCAGAAGAGTGGGGTCTGGTATGTGAAGAAGATCGTCGATCGGTGGCAACCGTGTCCCGACGGCAGCGCCGGCCCCGGGCTTCAGGTGTTCCGCTTCTACCCTGCGACCGCTGATGGCAGCGGGACCGATCCGACCTCGACCACCCTGATGGGTGAGGACTCGACGACCGGGGTCAGTGGATCGTGCGGCAGCAGCAAAGTGGTGTTCACGACGATGCCCTTCAAGCTCGTCAAAGTCGACTGAATCACTGGGCTTCTCAGCTCGGGAAGAGATCCTTCCAGCTGCGTCCGCCGGCGTGCGGAACCAGATCGGCCTGCCGGTACACCTGACCGTCGGGGGTGGCGTATTGACCGGTCCGCGGGTCGTAGGTGGCGATCGCCACTGAGGGACCGCCGGAACCGTTGGGGCGGTATGCGCTTGGCGCGACCGTCGCATCCCCCGGGGCCGGCGCACTCGCGGGGGCCGGCGCCTCCTGCGGTGGCGCGGCTGGTGCGGGCGGGGTGCCTTCCACCGGCCCGTGGATCGCACCGTCGTGGTCGACGCGGGAGTCCGGCGGGACGCCCTGGGCCAACAGATTGGGGTCGATCGGATACGGGCCCAGAGCATGCTGCCGCATGGCCAGAGGCTCGTAGGGCTTGTCGCTGTCACAGATCTCGACGGTGGGTGCACGCTTGCCCGGGTTACCCATACAGGGGTAGTTGCGGGCGCCGCGCACTCCGATGGGCGAGTCCTGCGGGAGCTTGCAGTACAGGCCGTCGGGGGTGTCGATGTCGCTGGTGTCCTCGGGTGACCGCCATGCCGAGGGCGGAAGGAATCCCACCGTGCAGGCCGGAGGATCCCCGATGGTGAGGCTGAAGTCACCCAGCGACATGCCGGTGGGGTTGTTCTTCGGCGCACCGTAGGCCTGGGTGGAGGCGACCACGGGCGGCAGCAGCACCAAGAGTTGCTCCAGGGCCGGTTGGTAGGTGACACCGACCTGGCCGAGGGTGGTCAGGTTAGCCAGCAGGATCGGCAGCGTGGGCTTGACGTCGTTGAACAAGCGGGACGCCTCGTCGGCTGCGCCGGGTCCGGTGGACAGCAGGGTACGTACCTGGGGGTCGTTGGCGGCCACCTGGCCGGTGATGCCGGCGAGGCTACGGGCCCACGTGCGGATGGCGTCCGCGGATTCGGCCTGGCCGTCGAGCAGCGGTGCGCTGTCGTCGATGAGCGCTCTGGCCTCATCGGCGTGGGCGTTGGCGTCTCCGATCAACCGTGACGACGAGTCCAGCAGTGATCCGACGTCGGGCCCGGTTCCGTTGAAGGCGGTGAAGGTCTCGTCCATCAGTGGGCTGATCTTGTCTTTGGGGACACTGCCGATCAGCGCGCTGATCTGATCGAGCATCGGTCCGACCGCCTGCGGGATCGACGTGTCGGCCATCGCGATCACCGATCCGTCGCGCAGAGAGGGGCCCACATCGGAGCGAGGCTGCAGGTCCACGTACTGCTCGCCGACCGCCGAGACGCTGAGGACCGCGGCGTGCAGATCGGCCGGGATCTTCGGTGAGGTGTCCAAGGACAACGTGGCCTCGGCACCGTCTCTGGTGGGTCGCACATCGGTCACCTTGCCGACCTGGACGCCGCGGTAGGTGACATTCGAAAACCGGTACAGGCCACCGGTTCCGGGCAGTTTCAGAGTGACGGTCATGCGGCCGATGCCCAGCAGGGTGGGCGCCTGCAGGTACGTCACCGCCATCACCGTCAACCCGATGACCGAGGCGACCGCGAACAGGATCAGCTGGGTACGAATAAGGCGGGTGAGCACTAGCTGCCTCCTGCGGTCGGAATGACAGGCGCGGTGTCAGACCCGGCCGATGCAGCGGGCGCGGATTCGGCACCCGACGATGCGTCGGCGCCTTCTGCCGGCGGATCGATCAACGGTGGCATCGTCGAGATGTCTTTGGGCGCGGGTGTGATCGGCATGTTGATCGGATCCTTGGTGTAGTTGGCATACCAGGGATCTCCGGGTGCGGGCACCAGCGGCGCGCCTTCCTGACCCCACCGGGTGCCCAGGAACAGGCCCCGCTTCAACCGGGGAATCGTGAAGTCGAAAGTGATGAAAATGTTCATGTAGTCACCGCGGATGGCGCGGTCGATGAAGTTCTGCGGATACGGGTAGGTCGGCACGAAGGCCAGATCCGTGGCCAGATTGGGTCCCACGTCGGCCAGCGCGCGCACCGTGGGTTCGAGGTTGCGCAGGTTGGTGACCAGGTCGTCGCGGGTGGCGGTGATCACCGTGGTGGCGGTGTCGCTGAAGTGCCCGAGCTTGTCCAGTGCGGTGGTGATGCGAGGCCGTTCCCTGATCAAGACGTCCAGCGCCGGTGGAATACGTTGCAACGCTTGGGTGATGACGTCGCGCTGACCGGCCAGCGTGCCCGAGAGGCGGTTGAGCGCCGCGATGGACGCGTTGATGTCGTCGCGCTGGTCGGCGAAGACCCCCACCAGGTTGTCGAGACGGGTGAGCAGGTCGCGGATCTTGCCTTGGCGACCATCGAGCGCGGCGTTGAACTCGTTGACCAATTCCCCGATCTTGCCCAAGCCGCCGCCGTTGACCAGAACCGACAGCGACGACAGGGTTTGTTCGGTGGACGGATAAGTGGAGGTCTGATCGAGCGGGAGCGTCGCCCCCGGAGAGAGCCGTCCGGCTGCCTGCTGGCCGAGCGGCGGGTCCAGGGCGACATGCATGGAGCCCAGCAGGCTGGTCTGGCCTACTGTCGCAACGGCGTTGGCAGGAATGACGACATCCGGCTTGACGGAGATCTCGACGTCGGCATGCCAGTTTCGCACCGTCATCCGGGACACACTCCCGACGATCACATCGCTGACCATCACCGGTGAATTCGCCTCCAGCGTGCCCACATTGGCCAGTTCGAGGCGATAGGTGGTTGCATCAGCGCCCCGGCCGACGGTGCCGGGCAGTGGCAACGAGTTGAGGCCGTTGAAGGCGCATCCCGTCAGGGTCAGCACCGAAGCGCCCCCGATCGCTGCGAGGCGCAGGACGGATCGTCGAAGGGTCATGGCGCGCCGCCGGGAGCCGGTGCTGCCGGGGCAGGCGCGGCCTCGGCGGGCAGCAGCATGTCTTGCAGAGAACGTCCGGGCGCGCCGACTGGCGCGGGCGCGGGTACGCCGGGCGGGATCGGAGCGCCGGGGAACAGTGCCGGGGACGGGTTCGCCGGCACCGCGGGGTTCGGTGCGTACGCCCCCGGCGGGCCCGGAGGCCTGCCCCATCCGGCGGGAGGCGGTACGTCACCGGCACCGGTGTAGGCCGACACCGCCGGCGGCGCGGACACGGGCTGTGGTCGTCCGCCCGGACCTCCGGGGGCGATGTTCGGATCGGTGTACACCAGGTTCTCAGGGCTGGGCGCCTTGCGCAGATAGGCGTTGAACGGCATCGGCAGGTAGTTGAAGTTGATCAGCGAAAGAGCAGGCCCGAGATATTGGGCGCACAGTTTGGAGGTCTCGGGGGCGGTCGCGTTCTTGACCGCCGCGATGGCCGAACACACCACCGCCACCGGATCGGCGAAGTTCGACAGGGCGAATGCGCCGACGGCGGTTCCGCTGTCCGGGTTGTAGATGTTGTACCCGTTGGCGATTGCGTTGGGCGCTACGTGCAGGAGGTTTTCGAGTTTGACTTTGTTGTCGACGAGATTCTGAGTGACGTTGGTCAGGCGCTGCAGCTGTTCGACCGTCTGGTCCCGGCTTCCGGCGATGAAACGCCGGACATCCCCCACTGCGGTGGCGAGGTTGGTCAGCGCCGCGTCCAGGTCGGTGCGGCTGCCGTCGATGACGCTGGTCACGCTCGCCAGACGATGCTGGAACTCGACGATCTGAGTGTTGCTGTCCTTGAGTGCGGTGACGAAGACCTGCAGGTTCTTGATGGTGTCGGCGATGTTGCCGCTGCCCGCAGCGAGCACCCGGCCGACGCCGGCCAGCTGGCTGAGCGCTTGGTGCAATTTCTCGCCGTTGCCGTCCATCGCGGCCGCAGCACTGTCGATGACTCGGCTCAGCGAGGTGGCTGATACACCGCCCAGAGGTCCCAGGTCTGATGCGAGCCGCATGAGCTGGTCTTTGACCTGGTCCCATTCCACCGGAACGGCGGTGCGCTCCAACCCGATTCGGGCCCCGTCCGACATCACGGGACCGCTGTCCTCGTACGCAGGGGTGAGCGCAACATAGCGGGCCGCAACCAGATTCTGCGCCATGATGATGGCTTTCGCACCGGCGGGGACAGCGACACCGTGGTCGATGGCAAGCGTCAGTGTGGCGTGGTCGCCGGCGGGTTCGATACTGGTGATCCGGCCGACTTTCACCCCCGCGACGCGCACGTCGTCACCGGGATAGATGGCGGTGGCCGAACTGAAGTCGGCGGTGACTGTCGTCGGCCCGAAAAAGCTCTGCCGCACCAGCACCGCTGACCCGGCCACGCCGAGAACGATCAGCACGATCAGGGCGGCTCGGGCGATGGATGCACGTTGGCGGGTGATCATCGGCTGCCTCCGGGAATGCCGTTGCGGGGCCAGGGGAATTCCGCGCGCGGTCCGGCGTTGTCGGGGGGTTGTCCGGCGTTGGTGCCACGCCGGAATCCGAACGCGTAATCGAGGAACGGCTGCAGCGTCTGCGACGGCAGCAGGTTGCCGATGAATGCGTTGTAGTAGTAGCCGTTGTTGACTGACTCCCCCTGTGTGACTTGGTACTTCGCCAATCCGGAGAGAGCGTTGGCGATGTTGTCACGGTTGCGCTCGAGCATCTCGGTCACCGAGTTGAGCTGCTTGAGCGTTGGGGCGAGTTCTTCTTCGTTGTCGTGCACCAGGCCGGACAACTGCTGCGCCAGCGCCGAGGTATTGGCCAGCAGGGTGACGATCGAGTAGCGGCGTTGGTCCAGCACCTCGGTCAGGGTGTTGGCGTCGAGCAGCAACGTGTTGACCTGTTGGCTGCGCTCGGCCAAGATTCCGGTCACGTCTGCAGCGTTCCTGAGCAGATTCGCCAACGATCCGTTGCGGTCGTTGAGCGTTCGAGACAACTCAGTCAAACCGTCGAAGGTCGGACCCAGCTGCGGCGCCATCGCGTCGATGGTGTCCGACAGCGTGTCCAAGGACTGGTTGAGCGCACCGGTATTCGTCGCGGCGGTGTTGGCGGTGAAGTCGCTGACGGCGTCGGTCAGCGAGTACGGCGAGGACGTGTGGCTCAGCGGGATGGTGTCCGCGGCGCGCAAGCCGCCCGCACCGCTGGGTTCGAGGGTGAGCATCCGGGCGCCCAGCACGGTTCCGGTGCGGATGTGGGCGGTCGTTTCGGCGCCGAGGTGCACCGCGCTGTCGAGCGTGAAGGTCACCAGCGCCTTGCCATGGCTGAGCGACACGTCGGTGACGGAGCCCTTGGTCACGCCTGACACCTTGACGTCGTTGCCTGGGGCGAGACCGCCGGCTTCGGCGAACAGTGCGCGGTACTTGATCGCCGTCGCCCACGACCACAGAGCCTGGGGCTGCAACCCCACGGCGATGACGAGGGCGATCAGGATCACGCCGATGAGTCCGCTACGGACGAGCTGGGATCCGCGGTACTTCAGCATCAGGGCTCCCCGCAACGGCCGTTGTTCTGGGTGATCCAGGGGAAGTAGGCCGTCCGACCCTGGAGGTCGGTGACGCGCACGTTCATCCCGCACAGGTACTGATTGATGAAGCTGCCGTAGGAGCCCAGTCGCGCCAGCTTGCGGTAGTTCGCCGGCGCCTTCTGCAACGACAGGTCCAACTTGGCCTTCGCCTCGTCGTCGGCGAGCAGAGGAGCCAGCCGGGTGAGTTGATCGACGGTGCCCGACAGCGGCGGACGTGCCTGGACCATCAGATCGGTGAGCGACGCCGTCCCGGTGTCGAGTGCGGTGATGGCCTCACCGATGGGGTCTCGTTGCTCGGACAGGCCGGTGACGAGTTGTTGCAGACGCTGCACCGCGCCGGCGAACTGGTCACCATCCTCGGCCACCGTCGCCATCACGGTGTTGAGGTTGTCGATGAGCTGCTGCACGGTCTGGCCGTTGTCGGCGAGCGCCTGGGTGAACGACGACGTGTGCGACAGCAGGGATTGAACGGTGCCGCCCTGCCCTTGCAAGATCTGGATCAATGAGTTGGTCAGGGTGTTGACATTCTGCGCGTTGAGCCCCTGGATGACGGGTTTGAGTCCGCCCAGCAGCAGGTCGAGATCCAGCGCGGGCTCGGTCCGTTCCCGCGGGATCTGAGAACCCGGCGGTTGCAATCGGGTCGAGCCGGGGCTGTCGAGCAGCTCCAGATACCGGTTGCCGACCAGATCGAGATAGCGCACGGCGACTTTGGTGGAGGTGGTCAATGCGACGTCACGGTCGGCGTCGAACTGTACGACCACTGTGTTGTCCGGCTGCAGCGCGACGTCGTCGACCGTGCCGACGCGAAGTCCTGCGACGCGTACCGAATCGCCGGCTTTGAGGCTGGACGCATCGGCGAACACCGCGGAATAGCCGTTGGTGGACCCGGTGCGGAACTGTCCCATGATGACGAACAGGGCGCTCGTCAGCAGCAACATGGTCACGCCGAACACGCCGAACTTGATCGCCGTCCCGTAGCGGCCGGTCATCCGGGCTGGCCGATCTGGGCGGTGTTTCGAGGGGGGCCGTCCAACGGGCCGAACAGCGCCTCCTTGAGGGCGTCGGAGTTCAACAGAATTCCCTGGTTTCCGTACTGCGCCGGGTTGGCGTCGATGTCAGTGACCACGAACGGGGGACGTTCCCCGAACCCGACGTTGGGCAGGTTCATGCATTGCGGACCGCCGGTCGCGGCGACCTTCGGCAGGTTCCTGGGATATCGATAGCGTTCGGTGCCGAGCAGGAAAGAGTCGAGCAGCATGACTCCCGGGAGGGGCTGCGGTGCACCCATGGCCAGGGGTTCGACGCCTTTGAGCGCACACGTCAACGCGGGGTTGTACCGGTTGGTCAACGTGGTGGTGGGCACCAGCAGGCGCAAAGTGCTGGCCAGCGAATCGCCGTTGGTGGCGATGACGTCGGTGCCGATGTCGGCCAGCCCTATCGTGCTGATCAGCAGGGCGTCGAGGTCCTGTTGACGATCGACGAGGGTGTCGCTGAGCTGGGTCGCGTTGGCCGCCGTCTTCGTGAGGTCAGGCGCGGCGTCGGCGTAGGCGTTGAGGACACCGGGTGCGACGGACAGCTCATGCCGCAGCGCCGGCAGGCTGGGGTCGAGTGTGGCCAACAGGTCGTCGAAGTCGGTCATGGTCTGTCCGACCTTGTCACCGCGGCCGCCGAACGCTTGGGCCAGCGCGCCGAGGGTTTCATTGAGCTTCTCGGGTTGAACTTCCCGGAGCACTGTCACCAGCTGCTCGAAGACGGTGTTGATCTCGACAGTGACGTGCCGGGCGTCGAGCACTTGGCCGGCGCGCATCGGGTCGGCCGACGGTGTCGTAGGAGGGATCAGGTCGATGAATTTCGCTCCGAAGACCGTGCTCGAGGCGATCTGCACCGTGGCGTTGGCCGGAATCAGGCCGAGGTCGTGCGGATTCATCGCAAGCCGGATCGCGGCTTGTCCGTCGGGCAACGCGTCGATGGTGACGACCTTGCCGACTTGCGCGCCGTGCCATTTCACTTTGGCTTCCGGATTCATCACTAGTCCCGCGCGAGGTGAGATGACCGTCAGCGAGGCCGTCGGGGCGACTCCGCCACGGAACAGCACCACGGCGCCGGCGACGACGGCGGCGATCACGGCGAGCGCGACGGCACCCGTCCACATACGTGCAGCGTTGTTCGACAAGGGTTTCTGCTAACCGGAGAGGTTGAAGTTGCCGTTGGAGCCGTAGACGGCCAACGAGGTGAGCAAGGTGATCGAGACCACGACGATCAACGATGTGCGTACCGCGTTGCCGACGGCGACCCCCACCCCCGCGGGGCCTCCCGAGGCGAAGTACCCGAAGTAGGTGTGCACCAACAGGATTGCCAACGCCATGAGTATCGCTTGGAGGAACGACCACAGGAGATCGATCGGGTTCAGGAACGTGGTGAAGTAGTGGGCATAAAGACCACCGGACTGCCCCAGCAGCACCACGGTGGTGAACTGGCTGGCCAGAAACGACAGGATGACCGCGATCGAGTACAGCGGCGTGATGGCCACCATGCCGGCGACGATGCGGGTGCTCACCAGGTACTCGACGGCCCGGATGCCCATCGATTCCAGAGCGTCGATTTCTTCGTTGATACGCATCGCTCCCAATTGCGCAGTGACACCAGCACCGAAGGTGGCGGCGAGGCCGATGCCGGCGACGATGGGCGCAGAGATGCGCACGTTGATGAAGGCAGCAAGGAAGCCGGTGAGTGCTTCGATGCCGATGTTGCCCAGCGAGCTGTACCCCTGGATCGCCAGCACCCCGCCGGTGGCCAGTGTCAGGAATCCGACGATGACCACCGTTCCGCCGATCATCGCCAATGTTCCTGCACCCATGCTGATCTCGGCGATCAGGCGGATGACTTCGCTGCGGTAGTGGGCGGCCGCATAGGGCACGGAACGCAGTGCTCTGCCGTAGAACAGGACGTGGTCGCCGATGCCGCCGACGATGGCCGCTGGTTGTCGCGTTGCCCGCACCAGGCGGGGGTAGGTCGATTGAATAGCCACAGTGGTGCCGCCCGTCACTTGCTGGTCATCTGGATGCCGATCGCGGTGACCACGACGTTGACAACGAACAGCGCCATGAACGCGTAGACCACGGTCTCGTTGACGGCGTTGCCGACGGCTTTGGCACCGCCGCCGCTGATGGTCAGCCCGCGGTAGCAGGCAACCATTCCGGCGATGAGACCGAACAGCGCGGCTTTGACACAGGAGATGACGACTTCCGGAATGCCGGTCAACAGCGTGATGCCTGCGGCGAATGCACCCGGGTTGACGTCCTGCACGAACACGGAGAACAGGTAGCCGCCGAGGATGCCGATGATCACGACCAGGCTGTTGAGCAGCATTGCGACCAGCCCCGAGGCCAGCATTCGGGGCGTGACCAGCCGCTGCACGGGGTTGATACCGAGTACTTCCATCGCATCGATCTCTTCGCGAATCGTGCGCGATCCCAGATCCGCGCACATCGCCGTCGCGCCCGCGCCGGCGACGATGAGCACCGTCACCATCGGACCGACCTGGGTGACCGCGCCGAACGCCGCACCCGCTCCGGACAGATCGGCCGCCCCCAGCTCGCGCAGCAGGATGTTGAGCGTGAATGACACCAGAACGGTGAACGGGATCGCCACCAACAACGTGGGCGCCATGGATACCCGTGCCACGAACCAGGACTGGTCGAGAAACTCCCGCCATTGGAATGGTCCGCGCACGACGAACTTGGCGGCATCGACCGACATGGCGAACAATCCACCGACCCCCTGCAGCGGGACGGCGAGATGTCGCTGCGGCATCGCTTCCTCCATTCGGCGTGTCACCCGATGTGACGCTGTGACCGGGGACACGTCTTGACTCGGGGAACCCTCGCATCTTCTCGACTGCCAGAAAATGGGCTGTCCCGCCCATCGGGAGAACGGGTCCGGGGCTCTGTTTCCACGCGGCTCACCGGTCAACGGAACGACGCGTTGCGCCCGCCACTCGGTGCGTGTGACGCTCGCGGTGACGATCCGGACGTGACGATCCGGACGTGACGATCCGGACGTGACGAAATGAGGAGCCGTGTCACAGACTGCTGTCCCGAACTCCCCTGGTGGGTCCGAGATCCTGCATGAAACCTCTACGAGCGCGGGGCCTTTGCGCTATTACGATGTCGGCCAGGGACCGGTGCTGTTGTTCCTGCACGGATCGGGGCCCGGGGTGACGGGGTGGCGCAACTTCCGCGGGGTTCTGCCGACCTTCGCCGAGCGCTTCCGGTGCCTGGTCCTGGAGTTCCCCGGTTTCGGCGTGTCCGACGACTGGGGTGGGCATCCCATGGTCACCGCGCAGGGCACTGTTGTCCCGTTCCTCGACGCATTGGGCATCGAGCGGGCGCACATCGTCGGCAACTCCATGGGCGGTGGGGTGGGTATCAACACCGCGATCACGGCGCCTGAACGAGTGGGCCGCCTGGTGACCATCGGTGGGATCGGCACCAACGTCTTCTCCCCCGGACCCAGCGAAGGTATCCGGTTGCTGCAGGAGTTCACCGAGAACCCGACCCGGCAGCGTCTGGTCGACTGGCTCAACTCGATGGTCTACGACCAATCGCTGGTCACCGAGCAACTGATCGAAGAGCGCTGGGCGCTGGCCACCGATCCCGAGACATTGGCCGCGGCACGTCGGATGTACGGCAAGGCCGCGTTCTCGGCCATGATGGCCGCGATGGCGTCGTCCGAGGCGCCCCTACCCTGGGCACGCATGCACAAGGTCTCCGCGCCGACCTTGCTCACCTGGGGGCGCGACGACCGCGTCAGCCCGCTGGACATGGCACTGATACCGATGCGCACGATCCCCGACGCCGAATTGCACGTGTTCCCCCGCTGCGGGCACTGGGCGATGATCGAGGCGAAGGCCGCCTTCGAGTCGGTGGTCACCGGATTCCTGCAGCGGGTGGCCTAGCACACGTCCGCTGGGCGGAACACGACACCTGATTCTCGCGGCAGTATTCCTACAGTGACCGCACCGCCCGAAGGGATTTTCATGCCGGACAACATGACTCGCGACGCCGCGGCACGCATGCTGCGCCAGGCCGAGCAACAGCGCAGGCCGGTCGACCCACTGATCGACGCCTACCCTGACCTAAACGTCGCCGACGCCTACGCGATTCAACGCGCCAACATCGCAGAACGGCTCGCCGCAGGCGTAACGATCTGCGGGCACAAAATCGGACTCTCATCTCCGGTGATGCAGCAGATGATGGGCGTCGACGAACCCGATTTCGGACACCTGCTCACGGACATGGTCGTCGAGAACGGCGCCGTCGTCGACCTGTCGTCACTGTGCCACCCCCGCATCGAAGTAGAGGTGGCGTTCGTCCTCGGCGCCGCCCTGCCCGCAGACTGCACCCCCGAGGATGTCCTCAACGCCACCGAGTACGTCAGCGCAGCAATCGAACTCATCGACAGCCGCATCCTCAACTGGCGCATCGGCATCATCGACACGATCGCCGACAACGCATCCTCGGGCAAGTTCGTCCTGGGCCCTGACCGCGCGGCGCCCGATGCGGTCGATCTCGCCGCTGTGGATGCGGCGCTCTACTCGGGCTTCGGCGGACGCGACGTCCTGGTGACCCAGGGCTCCACCAGCGCGGTCCTCGGCCACCCGGCCAACGCCGTGGCGTGGTTGGCGCGCACCCTGTCCGCATACGCCGTCACGCTCGAAGCGGGGCACGTCGTTCTCTCCGGCTCGTGCACACGCGCCGTCGACGTGGCCAAGGGTGACCATTTTCGAGCCGAACTCACCGGGCTCGGCGAAGTTCTCGTCGAATTCGTCTGAGAAAGAGCACTTTTGATGTCAGGAGTGAGCCCGATGGCTGGTAGCAAGGCAACCGTGGCGATTGTGGGGTCGGGGAACATCAGTACCGACCTGTTGTACAAGCTGCTGCGTTCGGAGTGGT
>NZ_JBVAXX010000005.1:0-674848 GCF_055419565.1 Mycobacterium sp. IDUB_5 | reverse complement strand
AGGGGTAGGAATGCTGCGCCGGTTTTGGTGGTGGCGATCAGGGCCACGATCAACTCGAGGGATCGGGGTAGTTGGATTCCGACGACGGTGCCGGGGCGGGCGCCGTGGGCGTGTAGGCGGGCGGCGTAGCGGTTCGACCATGCGTCGAGTTCGGCGTAGGTGACCTCGACACCCTCGAACGACAACGCAACAGCCCACGGTGTCCGAGCAGCCTGGGCAGACACCATCGCGGCCAGATCAGTTTGCGGCACAGTATGTTTCGTGTCGTTACGCTCGACGACGATGCGCGTCCGCTCCTGTGGAGAGAGGATGTCGATATCGCCGACACGGATGCCGGTGTCGCCTGCGACGGCGTCACACACCATCTTCAATCGTCGGCCGAGCGCGACCGCAGACTCCCGGTCGAACAGGTCGGCGCTGTACTCGACCGTCAGCGTCGCGCTGTCATCGGCGTGTTCTATCAGCGCCAGACCGAGATCGAACATCGCGGCACTGATCGCAGGTTCGTGCCAGCGGGCCGGGAGTCCGAAAGCCGTGGTGTCGTCATCAGTCCTGCGGTAATGACCGATGAAGACGTTGAACAGTGGGTTGCGGCCGGGAACGCGGGGTGGGTTCAGGGCTTCGACGATGCGGTCGAACGGCAGATCGGCGTGGGCGAACGCGTCGAGATCGTCGGTGCGGATGCGAGTGAGCAGCTCGGTGAAGGTCGGGTTACCCGAGACCTCGGTGCGCAGCACGACCGTGTTGACGAACAGGCCCACGAGATCGTCGAGTGCGGTGTCGTCGCGACCGGCCACCGGGGTTCCGACGACGATGTCGGTGCCAGCACCCAACCGGCGCAACAGAACCGCCACCGCCGCATGCAACACCATGAGCATGCTCGCGTGATGTGTTGCCGCGAGATCGCGCAGCGCGGCGGCGGTGTCGGCGCCCAACTCCACGGCAATGCTGCCGCCGGTGCCGGAGGGAGTGGCGGGGCGGGCGCGGTCGGTGGGGAGGGGGAGTTCGTCGGGGGCGTCGGCCAGGGTGTCGGTCCAGAACTGCAGATGTTCCTCGGCGGTCTGGTCGAGCAGGTGGTGTTGCCACAGGGCGTAGTCGGCGTACTGGACCGGTAGTGCTTCCCAGGTCGGTGACTGTCCGGAATGGCGTGACGTGTAGGCGTGTTCGAGATCTGTCAGCAGGGGTGCGTCCGACCATTCGTCGGTGGTGATGTGGTGCAGCAGCAGCACCACGGTGGTGGTGCGGTCGGGGTGGCGGATCACCGTGATGCGCAGCGGTGTCTCTCTACTGAGGTCGAACCGGTGGGCGGTGAGCCGCTCGATCTGCTCGTCGAGGGGTGTGGCGTCGTCGTCGAGGACCTCGACCGGAGCACCGGTGTCGGGGGCCAGGATGTGTTGGGCGAAGCCGGTGTCGTGTTCGGTGAACACCGTGCGCAGGCTCTCGTGCCGGGCGACCACATCGCCCACCGCGGCGACGAACGCCTCGACATCGAAGTCGGCCCCCACCGTGACAACCAGGGGATAGTTGTAGACCGTGCCGGTCTCGGCGAGCCGGTCGACGATCAGCATGCGTTCCTGGGCCGCCGAGACCGGCACGAGCGCCGGACGGTCCTGGGCGACCAGTTCCGGACGGATGCGCGCCCGGGCGGACGCACCGTCGATCAGGTCGGCCAACCCCGCCACCGTCGGATGGTCGAACACATCCCGCAGCGACAGCTCCACCCCGAACACCGACCGCACCCTGCTGATCAACCGAATACTCGACAACGAATGACCACCGAGTGCAAAGAAATCCGCGTAGACCCCGGCGATCGGAACCCCCAGGATCTCGGCGAAGCAGTCGCACAGGTCGTGCTCGGTTGCCGTATCGGGTGCGCGCCCGGCGTCGACCTCGGGAGCGATGTCGGGCAGCGCCCGCACGTCGAGTTTGCCGTTGTCGGTCAGCGGCAGGATGTCGACCACTCCGATGGCGGCAGGCACCATGTGTTGCGGCAGTAAGGTTTTCAGATGGTTCCGTAGTTGCGCGGGAACGTCCGCGGCGCCGGGTGCGACGACGTAGGCGATGAGCCGGTGCGACCCGGACGGGTCCGGGGTGGCGATCACCGCCGCCTGTGCGACGGCCGGGTGATCGTGCAGTGCGGCCTCGATCTCGCCGAGTTCGACACGGTAACCCCGGATCTTCACCTGGTCGTCGGACCTGCCGAGGTAGTCGATGTTTCCGTCCCGTCGACGACGGACGACGTCACCGGTGCGATACATGCGGTCGCCGGACCGGAACGGGTTCGCGACGAATCGCTGGGCCGTCAGGTCCGCCCGACCGCGGTACCCGTGTGCCAACCCTGCTCCCGAGATGTACAGCTCGCCGGCCACCTCGTCGGGCACCGGACGCATCCAGGCGTCGAGGACGTACACCCGGGTGTTCCAGATCGGTGCGCCGATCGTGGGTGTCGCGCTGTCGTCGGTGCCGGCGCCCAGGGTGTTGATCGTGTATTCGGTCGGTCCGTAGAGGTTGTACCCGTACGTGGTGTCGCTGTCGCGCAGTCGATTCCAGATCGTCGCCGATACCGCCTCGCCGCCCAGCAGCACGAGGACCGGTGGGTGCGGCGGATCGAGCAGACCCTGTTCGAAGAGCAGGCCCGCGTAGGTCGGTGTCACGTTGACGACGTCGATCTCGTGGTGCTGGCAGTACGCGACCAGAGCCTCGGCGTCACGGCGCAACTCCTCGTCGCAGATGTGGACTTCGTGCCCCTCGATCAGCCACAGGAGTTCCTCCCACGACATGTCGAACGAGAACGACACGGTGTGCGCGATGCGCATGCGCCGGCCGCCGGCCCTGGCGATCGCCGGGCCGAAGATCGCATCGCGGTGATTGAGGTGCATGTTGGTCAGGCCACGGTGCGGGGTCGACACCCCCTTGGGGGTGCCGGTCGAGCCCGAGGTGTAGATCAGGTAGGCCAACCCGTCGAGGGGCGGCGTGTAGCCGTCCCACTCTGCCTGTGCGCGAGCCACTGTCGTGGCGACAGCGGGATCGTCGAGTACCAGGTGTCGGCAGTTTCGCCCCGACAGCGCGCCGATCCGGTCAGCCACCGCGCTGGTGGTGAGCACGCAGGCGGGCCGGGCGTCGTCGAGCATCACCCGCAGCCGGTCATCGGGATAGTCCAATTCCAGTGGCAGGTACGCCGCACCGGTACGCAGGACGGCGAACAGGGCGACCACGGCGTCGATCGACCGAGGAATGGCGAGTGCCACCGTCGCGCCCTCGCCGATGTCGTTCTCACGCAGTGTCCACGCCAGCTGGTCGATCGCAGTCTGGAGGGTGCCGTAGTCGATGCGGCGATTCCCGCACACCAATGCGGTCAGCTCCGGCGACACCTGCGCCCGCTGCGCGAGGAGGTCGGTGACCGGTGCCGGCGGCAGCGGCCGATCTGTCGCGCTGTCAGCTGCCGAGAGCTGTGATCGCTCGTCGGTCAGCAGCAGCGGAACGCTGCCCAGGAGATCGGCTCCCCGCGCCAGTGCGAGGAATTCGAGCACCTGCTGCAACCGGTCGAGCAGTCGTTGGGCGTGATCACGGTCGACGACGTCCGGGCGGTACTCCAGCTTGACCCACAACCGTCTGCCCGGGGACGCAACCCAGGTCAGTGGGTAGTGCGAGGCGTCCACGGAGTCGTGTCCGACGATGCCGTGCTCGGTTTCCAGATCGGTGAAGGTGTCGTCATCGAGGAAGTTCTGCAATACGAACAGGCTGTCGAAAAGCGGTGTTCCCGAGGCGAACCCGTCCGCTGCGGACAGGGCGCGCTGGATGTCGCCCAGGCCGAGGTACTCGTGGTCCATCAGGGCCAGTCGGTCGGACTGCACAGCCTGCACGGCGTCGTCCAGTCGGCGCTCCGGAGACAGCCGCACCCGCGTGGGAACGGTGTTGAGGAACAGGCCGATGACGTCGGCGATCCCGTCGATCTCGGTCGGTCTGCCGGCGACAGTGGACCCGAACACCACGTCCGAGCTCGCTGTTTCGTAGCCGATCACCATCGCCAACGCAGTGCTGATGACCGCATTGAGCGTCACGCCGCATTCGCGTGCCCGGGCCCGCAGTGCACTGGTCTGGTCGGGGGACAGGAGGAATTCCAGCCGCAACGCGAGCGTCGGCTCGGTACCCACCGCGGACGGAACCAGCAACGAGGGGCCGTCCCGACCGGCCAGCGCTTGCACCCATCGACGAGTCGACTCGTCGGTGTCGCGCTCGGCGAGCCACGCCAGGTAGTCCGTGAAGTCGGCGGTGGCGACGGGGAGGTCGGCCGATTCGCCCTGGCGGGCCGCTGAATACGCGCTGAACAGTTCTCTGAGCAGCTGCTCGCGAGACCATCCGTCGAGAAGCAGGAAGTGATAGCTGAAGATCAGCCGGTCGCCACGCGCGGTGCGGACCACCGTGAACCGCGCCAGTGGTGGCGACGACAGGTCGAAGACGCGCTCGCGGTCCGCACGGGTGATGCGGTCCAGTTCCGAGTCGATATCCGCCGAGCTGGCCGCAGCGTCGGCCAGGTCGATCACCTCGACGGCCACCGGCGGATCGACGGCGATCGCGGCGACGGGTTCGGGCACCCCGTCGGCCCAGAATGCCGACCGGAGAACGGGATTGCGCTTCATCACCAGTGCGTAGGCGCTCTGCAGCGCGGCGACGTCGACAGGGTCGGCCATGTCGAAGACGTTCTGCACGATGTACACCGCGGCCGGTGAGTACCTCGCCTGGAAGTACACGCCCTGCTGCAGCGGCGACAGCGGCCAGATCGTCTCGACGGGGACGGGCACGGCGGTGAGTACCGCGTCGACCTGATCCTGGTCGAGTGTGACCAGCGGGAGGTCCGACGGCGTCACGGTGCGTTCGGCGCTCCCCGCAGCTTCGCCGAGCTCCTGCAGCACGCTGACCCAGTGGCCGGCGATGTCGGTGGCGTCGCGTTCGGAGAACTCTCCGTCGGCGTAGGTGAACACCGCACGCAACTGCGGGCCCGCCGCTGTGTCGTCGCAGTGGGCGTTGACCTCGAGCAGATACGGCGTGCCGAGGTCGGGGTCGGGATCGGTGCACAGTGTTTCCGGTGCCGGTTGCCAGTCGCCGTCCCCGTGCGACGACCGCCCGAGATAGTTGAGCAGCAGCTGGGGCGCCGGTAGCCGGCCCAGCGCGGCGGCGGTCCGCGGGTTGCAGTAGCGCAACAGCCCGAACCCGATGCCGCCGTCGGCGGCCGACCGCACCGCTTCCTTGACATCGCGCAGCGCCGTCACCAGATCGGTCTCGCCGCAGGGCAGTCGGACGGGTGCGATGGCGGTGAACCACCCGACGGTGCGGGACAGGTCGAGGTCCTGCCCCCAGCGGTCACGGCCGTGACGTTCGAGGTCGACGACCAGGGGTGCGTCGGCCACTCGACCGGTGGAACGCCGCCACCGGGTCACCGCGACCGCCAGGGCGGCCACCAGTGTCTCCGTCACGTCGGCGTTGGCCAGCGCGGGGACGGTGGTGAGAAGCGGCGCCGTCTCGGAGACGCCGAGTGTGACCTCGTGGTCGCGCGTCGCGCCCACCGTGAGTCCCACGGTCAGCGCATCGGGGTCGAGTTCCCCACCGGGAGCCAGCGTGGCGGACCAATGCTCGAACTCCGCGAGTCGAGACGCCCGCTGGGCCTCCTCGTTTACTGCGCGCGCATAGGCGCGGTACGTGGTCGGCACCTCGGGCAGCGCGTCGGCGCCGCGCCCGGGCTGGCGGCACGCTTCGGCGAGATCGTCGATCAGGATGTGCCAGGACACCGCGTCGACAGCCAGATGGTGGACCACGAGGACCAGGCGGCCCTGCGCGTCGGAGCCGCGGTCGAACCACACGGCCTGCAGGATCGCCGACGACTCAGGATCCAGGCGGTCAGCCGCGGCATTCGACTCGGCCGCGATGGCCTCGGCGAACTCGTCCTCGGTCAGGTCCGATGCATCGACGCGAGTGACTGGAGCGGCGCCGTCGGCGAGGGTCTCCAACGACCACAGGCTGGGTACCGGGCGCAGCAGGCGCATCCGAAGTGCGTCATGGCGGGCGACGACCGCGCGCAGGGCGGACTGCAGTACCTCGACGGTGAGGCCGGGCGGTGTCCGCAGTATTTCGCTCTGGTTGAAACGGGTGATGGTGCCGCCCAGTTCGGCCTGACGCATCACGATCGGTGTCAAGGGGACTTCGCCCGCCATCGCGGCCGGATCGACTGTCGCCGCCGGCGGTGCGTCTGGAGCAGCCACCTCGGCCAACGCTGCGGGGGTGCGTGCGGTGAACACCTGCTGGGGGGTGATGCGCATGCCGGCCCGTCGAGCGAGGTTGACGAGCTGGATGGCCACGATGCTGTCGCCGCCCATCGTGAAGAAGTCGTCGTGCACACCGACGGGCACGCGCAGGATCTGACTGCACAGGTCGGCGATCTGAGCCCCGGCTCCGCCCTGCCGCGCCTCGACTGCTCCGTTGGCGTGATGGGGAGCCGGCAATGCGGCGCGATCCAGCTTGCCGTTGACGGTCAAGGGGAGTTCCTCCAATGTGACAAACGTCGCGGGCACCATGTAACCCGGAATACTTTGTGCCAAAGCAGTTTTGATGTCCGTGATAGCGAGTGGTCGCGAAGTGACGAGGTATCCGACCAGAGTGGTCCGTCCCGAGTCGTCCGTGTGTACCGCGGCGGCGGCGTTACGGACCTCGGGCAGGGTCGCCAGTGCGGTCTCCACCTCCCCGAGCTCGATGCGATAACCGCGGATCTTCACCTGATGGTCCGAGCGCCCGACATAGATCAGCTCGCCGGTGGCAGTCCGCATCGCGGTGTCCCCGCTGCGGTAGAGCCGGCGGCCCCTGACGTCGTGCGGATCGGCGACGAACCGACTGGCGGTGAGACCAGGTCTGCCGACGTACCCGCGGGCGAGTTGAGCACCGGAGACGTAGATCTCACCGACGACGCCGACAGGCACGTGCCGTAGCTGCTCGTCGAGCAGGTGCATCGTCAGACCGGGAAGCGCGCCACCTATGACGCCGCGTTCGGCGGCATCCCGCGGTGTCAGACGACGGTGGGAGACGTGCACGCAGGTTTCGGTGATGCCGTACATGTTGACCAGCGCCGGCCCTGCGTCGTCACGGTCGAGCCATCCGCCCAGCCGCGAGGCGTCGAGCGCTTCGCCGCCGAAAATCACGTAACGCAGCGCCAACTCGGGGCGCAGCCGCTTCTCGGCGTCGACGAGTGGATAGAACGCCGACGGCGTCTGGTTCAGCACGGTCACCCGCTCCGCGGACAGCAATCGCAGGAAGCGTTCGGGGTCCCGTGCGTCAGCGCTGCCCACCAGGACCAGTCGGGCACCGTGGCGCAGGGCGCCCCACATCTCCCAGACGGAGAAGTCGAACGCCGCGGAGTGGAACATCGTCCAGACGTCGTCGGCGGTGAAGTCGAAACGCTGTGCTGCACCGGCGAAGAGCGCCGCGACGTTACGGTGGCTGACCTCGACTCCCTTGGGGGCACCCGTGGACCCGGAGGTGTAGATCACGTAGGCGGCATGATCGGCCAGTCCGGTCGCGGCAGCCGTGCCATGTGGTGGTGCGTCGTTCTCGGCGTCGGCGAGAACGACGGCAGGAACACCGACGTCGGGTAGTCGATGGTCTCCGACGGTCAGGACGCACACGGGCGCGGAGTCGCGGAGGATGTGACGCAGCCGCGGTTCGGGGGAGTCCGGATCCAGCGGAACGTACGCGCCGCCAGCCTTGGCGACGCCGACCAGCGCGACGATCAGATCACGCGAGCGCGGCAATGCCACGGCCACCCGCGATTCAGGGCGCACGCCCAGCCCCCTGAGGAAGGCCGCGACCCTGCTTGCCCGCGCGTCCAGTTCGGCGTAGGTCAGCGAACCGTCCTCATCGGTCACTGCGACGGCGTCGCTGTGCCGGTCGACCACATCCGAGAAGGTCTGGGCCAGTGTGTGTTCCGGTGCGTGGGTCGGCTCGGAAACAGTCTCGGTGACGGTACCCGGATCCAGCGCGGCGATCGGGGTGTCGGCGTCCTCGGCGCACGCGGCGAGGATCCGCTCGAGGTGATCGGCGTAGCGATCAGCCTGGTCGCGGTCGATCACCGTGGTGTCGTAGGAGATCTCGAAGGTCAGCTGGTCGCCGAGGTAGGCGACGACGGCCACCGGGTAGTGCGGGGCGTCGGCGCCGACGAAGCCGTCGAACGACAAGGCATCGGGGCCTGCCGACGATGCTGTGGCAGGGAAGTTCTCGACCACGACCAGGGTGTCGAACAGCTCCCGGGCGCCTGCGATTCTCGCCAGCTCGGTCAGCCCGAGATGGTGGGCGTCCAGCACGCCGCTCTGCCGGTCCTGCAGGTCGGTCAGCGCAGCACCGACCGTGGTGTCGTGCTGCCACGACATCACGACGGGAATGGTGTTGATCAGCAACCCGACCACGGACTCGACGCCCGGCAGATCACCGTCGCGACCCGAGACCGTGGATCCGAACACCACGTCGCGGCGATCGAGCAAGCGGCCCAACAGGATTCCCCAGGCGCCGTGCACGATCGCCGACATCGTGACGCCGCGGTCGCGGCCGAGGTGGGTGAGCGCGGCCGTGAGCTCGCCCGACAGATGCCGGGTGATGCTGCGGTGTTCGCCGCTCGCTGCTGCGCTCCGGTCGCCCAGCAGATGCGTGGGTGTCGCGTCGGCCAGCGTCTCGCTCCACACCGCGACGGCTGCGTCGTGGTCGCGAGCGAACACCGATTCGATGTGGTCGCGCAGCGTCACCGACACCGCCTCGAAGTCTGCCCGCTGCTCGACCACCGCGTTGTGCGCGGCCACGATGTCGCCGAATATCACCGGGTAGGACCACCCGTCGGCGATGATGTGGTGCATCGTCTGGATCAACCGGTGATCGTCGTCGGCCAGGGACACCAGGGTGTACCGCAGCAGCGGCGGCTGGGCCAAGTCGAAGGGGCGGTCCAGTTCCCGGCGGGCGATCTCGTCGAGATCTCCTGTCCTGGTCTGGATCTCGACCTCGACGTCGGACCAGATCACCTGTGCGAGACGGCCGTCCTCCAGCTCGGTGAAGCTGGCCCGCAACGCCTGGTGTCGGTCGACGACGCTCCGCACGGCCTGCCCCAGCGCGGCGGGATCGAGGGGCCCTGACAGCGTCGCGATCTGCTGGATGCGGTACGTGTCCACGGTGTCGGAAGAGGTCTCGGAGCCGCCGCCGAACATCGCGTGGAAGTACATGCCCTGCTGGAGCGGAAGAAGTGGCAGAACGTCCTGGACAGCGCCGCTCCGCTCCAGGGTGTCGACGTCGCTCTGGCTGAGCGCCACCAGCGGCAAGTCCGACGGGGTGCGGCCGGTGAGCGCCGAGCAGCGGGCGACGGCGTCAAGAGCGGCCCGCCACAGCTCGGCCAGCTCGCTGACGGCTTGCGCATCGAGTAGCTGCTCGGGGGAGGCCAGGGTGATGCCGAGCGATGGACCGTCGCTCGAATCCTCGGCGAGCACGGTGATCTCGAGAGCGACTGCAGGGTTCGTGGGGTCGACACCTTCCCGCAGTGCGCCGACGGCGGGCGCGGGGTCCCAGTCCCGGCCGGTCCCCCCGGCGAAGCGGCCGAGATAGTTGAACAGGATCTGCGGGGTCGGTGCGGTGAGCTCGGTGTCCGCATCCAGGTGGCGCAGCACGCCGTAGCCGATGCCGCGATCGGGGACGGTTCTGCGCTGTTCCTTGACGGCTTTCACCGCGGCGGCCAGGCGGTCGCCGGCGGCCAGCACGTCGGCCCACGCGAGATCGCCGGGATCCAGGCGCACCGGATAGATGGAGGTGAACCAGCCGATGGTGCGGGACAGATCCAGGGGGACGCCGACGGCGTCGGCTTCGCGGCCGTGTCCTTCGACGTTGATCACGGCGGCCGAGCCGGCAGCGCGACCGCGGGTGCGGCGCCACTGGTGCAGCGCCATCGCCAGAGTTGCGAGCAGTACGTCGTCGACAGCGCCGTGGAAGGCTGCCGGGACTGCCGACAGCACTGCGGCACTCGTACTCTCCGACAAGGAGTACGACTGTGTTGCCACGGTGTGCGCGAGGTCGACAGTCGGATCCAGTGGCCGCGAGCCCAGATCGGGGTCAGGGGTGGCGAGGACCTCGGCCCAGTACCCCGTCTGATCCGTGAAGGAGGCGGAGGTGCACAGCGCGTCGGCCCAGGTCCGGAACGGGGTCGGCTCGGCCTCGATGTGAATCGCCCCGCCGGACTGTGCCTGTGCCCATGCTTGGCGCAGATCGTCGGCCAGCACCCGCCACGACACGCCGTCGATGACGAGGTGGTGGATGACGAGCAGGAGCTGCCCGGGGTCAGACCCGGGGGCAGACCCGTCGTGCCAGACGGCCTGCACCATCACGCCGTCAGGGGGGGACAGCCGGGCTGCCGCGTCGGCGGTCACGGCGGCGATGGTGTTCTCGTCGAGTGCGGTGAAGGCGCGGCTGAGAATCGAGGCCGTGTCGGGCCCGCGCTCGGGAACGGTCAACTGCCAGCCGTCGGTGTGGTCCCGGAGTCGGGCCCGCAGCATGCCGTGCGCGTCGAGCAGGGCCGCGAGCATCTCGCGCAGGTGCGTCTCGGTCAGCGCGGGTGGAGTCGCCAGCACCATCGCCTGATAGAAGTTCGCCAACGGCGTTAGCGCCGAGGCGGTTTCGGCCAGCATCGGGGTCTGCGCGACATCACCGGTAACGACGACCGGGGTGGTGTCGACGGGACTTGCCGTGGCCTCGATGACCGCGGCGAGTGCGGCTACGGTGCGGCGCCGGAACACGTCGCGCGGAGTGACGTGCAGTCCCGCCGAGCGGGCCCGTCCGCACAGGGCGATCGAGGAGATGCTGTCGCCGCCCAGGGCGAAGAAATCGTCATCGGGGCCCACGGCGTCGAGATCCAGCACCGCCGCGACGATCTCGAGCAGCAACGCTTCACGCTCCGTGCGAGGCTCCCGGCTCTGAGTCCGGGTCGGAGCGACGGGCTCTGGCAGGGCAGAGGTGTCCAGTTTGCCGTTGACCGTCAGCGGCAGTGTGTCGACCACTCCGTAGCGGGTCGGCACCATGTAGGCGGGCAACACCGACGAGAGGTGTGCATGTAGTCGGCCCGCGAGTTCGACTGCGTCGATCGACGTGAGCGACGGAACGACATATGCGGCAAGTGTTTTCACCGGCGGGTCACCGGCTCGGGTGCGCACCACCACCGCGCAGCGGGCCACCTCGGGTGCGGCGGACAGCACGGTCTCGATCTCACCCAGTTCGATGCGATACCCGCGGATCTTCACCTGATCGTCGGCGCGGCCGAGATAGTCGAGCAGTCCGTCCTCGGGCCGATGCCGGACGAGGTCGCCGGTGCGGTACATCCGTCCGCCGGGAACGAACGGGTCGGCCAGCATCGAGGCCGCGGTGAGCGCAGGCCGGCGGTGATAGCCACGCGCCAACCCCGCGCCGGCGATGTAGAGCTCGCCGACGGTGCCGTCGGGCACCGGCCGTAGCGCACGGTCCAGCACGTAGGCGCGGGTGTTCCAGATCGGCCGACCCACGGTGGGTGTCACGCTCTCGTCGGTTCCGCCGCCGAGGGTGTTGATGGTGTATTCGGTGGGGCCGTAGAGGTTGTAGCCCGCGGTTCCCGGATGCTCACGAAGCACCGACCAGACGTGCTCGCTGACCGCCTCGCCGCCCAGCAGCACCAGCGCCGGGGTGTGGGTGTCGAGCAGCCCGGCGTCGAGTAGGTGGTGGGCATAGGTGGGGGTCACGTTGACGACGTCGATGGCGTGCTCGCGGCAGTAGTCGACCAGCGCAGGCGCGTCGCGCCGCAGATCTTCGTCGCAGATGTGCACGCGGTGTCCGTCGACGAGCCAGAACAGCTCCTCCCACGACATGTCGAAGGAGAACGAGACGGTGTGGGCGATGTCGAGCCGACTCCGACCGGCGCGGCGCACGGTCGGTGCGAAGATCGCGTCGCGATGGTTGAAGTACATGTTCGTCAACCCGGCGTACCCCGTGATGACGCCCTTGGGCGTGCCGGTGGAACCCGACGTGTAGATCAGGTAGGCCGGATGCTGCAGACGGTGCGCGCCGGTGGCGAAGTCGCCCAGTTCGGCGGCCGCGAGCGGATCCGATGATGTGGCCGTGAGGATGTCGCGCGTTGCATCGTCGTCGAGCACGACGACCTCAGCGCCGTGCTCGCGGCCGCACTCGGCGAGCTCGCGCTGGGCAGAGGTGGTGAGCAGCAGCGTGGGTCGGGCGTCGGCGACGACGGTGCGCAGCCGGCCAAGCGGCAGGTCGAGTTCCAGCGGCAGGTACGCCGCACCGGCCCGCAGCACGGCGAACAGCGCGACCACCATGTCCAGGGAACGGGGCAGGGCCAGCGCGACGAACGTCTCCGGGGCGGCACCGCGCTCGCGCAGGAAACGCGCCAGCTGGTTCACCCTCCGGTCGACGTCGCGGTAGGTCAGGTGCGCATCACCGAAGACGAGTGCGACGTCGTCTGGGCGCCGACGGGCCTGGTGCGCCAGTAGCTCGGCGATCGTGACCGGCTCGACAGGATTCGCGCCTCGATGGCCCTGTGGCGTCGCCGCGATCGGCACCTGACCCAGCGCGGTGGTGGGTGACTCGGCAAGTGTCTGCAGTACAGCCAGAAGGCGGTCGACCATCTCCTGGGCGCGCCGGTCGTCGACCACCCGGTATTCGAGTTTCACGGTCAGACGCCGACCCGGCGTCAGCACCCACGTCAGCGGGAAGTGGGTGGTGTCGTGGTAGTCGACGTCGACGATGCCGTGTGCGGCGTCCAGATCGACGAAGGTGCCCTCGCCGAGGAAGTTCTGCAGCACGACAAGGGAATCGAACAGCGCTGCACCGGAATCACCTGCCGCTCGCTGGATCTGACCCAGACCCAGGTGGTCATGGGCCATCATGGTCAGCCGCTGCTCGGCGATCGCACCGATCACGTCGGCCAGGGTCTTCGCGGGGGACAGGTCGACTCTGACCGGCACCGTGTTGAGGAACAATCCGATCGTCTCGTCGATACCGACGAGTTCGCCGGGTCGTCCGGCCACGGTGGTGCCGACGACGGTGTCGGTGGTGCCTGCGTGATACCCGGTCACCACGGCGACCGCGGCGGTCACAACGGCGTTGAGAGTGACTCCGAGAGCTGCCGCCGTGTCGGCCAATCCGGTCGTGACCCGCTCGTCGGCCGTGACGACGATGCGGCCCGGTTCGATGTCGGCGGGAGCTTCGGTGGGTCGGTGTCCGCTGGCCGACGTGGGTCCGTCGAGCCCCGAGAGCAGGTCGGCCCATGCGGTGAGCGCGCCGGTTTCACCGGTGCGTTCGAGCCAGCGCAGGTAGTCGGTGACCACACCCGGACGTGGCTCCAGGGCCCCCTGTTGTCCGTGAGAGTCGTACAGCGCGAACAGCTCTCGCAGCACCAGTTCTCGGGACCAACCGTCGAACAGGAGGAAGTGGTAGGTCAGCAGTATCCGGTCGTCGCCCCCGGGCAGGCGGACCACGGTGAGCCGCAGCAGCGGTGGGGCGCCGAGATCGAACGGCGTTGTCCTGTCTGCATCGATGACGGACTGCAGGGCGACGGCAGCGTCGGACGCGTCGCGGTCGGCCAGGTCCACCACGTTGATCGGCGAGGGGGGTTGGCTCAGCACGACCTGGACCACCGCGCTGGCATCGGCCGCGGGGCGGGCTTCGACGTGCTCGACGGTGCGAAACCCGGCCCGTAGCTGGGGATGGCGGGCGAGCAGCGCGGTGAACGCGGCCTGCATCGCCTCGACATCGATGCGGCGGTCGACGGTGAACACGTTCTGCGCGATGTAGGTGGAGGTGAGGTCATCGCCGAGCGTGCACTGGTAGTAGACACCGTGTTGCAGTGGCGAGAGCCCCCAGATGTCGTCGAGTGCCTCTGCCGCGGTCAGCTGTTGCAGGGTCGCTAGCGACAGGCGGACCGTTGCGAACGGTGGCGAGGAGTCCGTGTGTGTCGTCCCCTCGGCGGCCAGCGCGGCGATGCCGATTGCGGTGCGTCCCCGGAATACGTCCTCCGCGGTGACCGAAACGCCCTGGCGGGCAAGCCTGCTCGTCAGTCGGATCGCGGCGATGCTGTCGCCGCCTGCGGCGAAGAAGTCCGTGTCCGCCCCGAGCTCGGATGCGTCGGAGCCGAGGACACCGGCGATCGTCTCGACGATCACCTGCTGCCGCGCATCGGCGGCGACTGCTCGCGCGGCCGTCGACTGTGGTCGGGCCACCTCGCGAAGGGCCGCGTGGTCGCGTTTTCCGTTGGGCAGCAACGGGATGGCGGAAACGGCGGTGATAGTCGCGGGGACCAGATGAGCGGGGAGCTCACCGCGCAATGCTGCCTGCAGGTGTTCGGTATCCGGCGGCTCCGGCGTGAGGACGACCACCGCGGCCAGAATGGCACCGACACCGACGACGGCCGCATCGACCACGCCCTGCTGGCGCAGCAGCGCCGTCTCGATCTCGCCGGGCTCGACGCGGTGGCCGTTGATGCTGAGCTGATCGTCCGAGCGCCCCGCGAAGACCACGGTGCCGTCGGGCTGCCAGGCGCCCAGGTCGCCGGTGCGGTACACCCTCTGCCCGCCCGGCGCGGCGACGAACCGGGTTGCTGTCTGCGCCGGCCGATCCAGGTAGCCGCGCGCCAGTTGTGTTCCGCCTACGAAAATCTCGCCGATCACACCGCCGGGTAGCTCGCCCAGGTGCCGATCGAGGATGCGGACGAGCGCACCGGGTACCGGCGCTCCGAGGGTGACCGTGTCGGCGAGCTGCTCCCCGGCCAGAACGTCACCGGTCACCTCGGACGATCCGTAGGAGTTCACGACGGTCGCACCGGTACCGCGCAACGACGAGAGATCGGCGGCGGTGAGTGGCTCGCCGCTGACGATCCACCGGCGCACCGCGGCGACGTCGTCGCGGTGATCGTCGGCCAGGGCCGCCGCCAGCGACGGAACGGCGAGCATCTGGTGGACGTCGTGGTCGGCGATCAACCCGGCCAGAGCGCGCCCGTCACGAGCGGCGTGGTCGTCGGCGAGCACGGTGCACGCACCGGCCGCCAACCCTGCGAGCAGTTCGGTGGTGCCGTCGATGAACGACAGTGAACTCTTGGCCAGCCGACGCTCTGCCGGCCAGGCGCTCATCGCCCACCGCAGGCGGTTCGCCAGCGCCCCATGGGTACCGACGACCGCCTTGGGCTCCCCGGTCGAACCAGATGTGTACAGCACGGAGACCGCGTCGTGCGGACCGACCGGGGCGGGACTGACGTCGTGGTCCGACCGGTGGTCCGTCTCACCGACGGCGGCGACGTCGATCAGTGCGGTGGCCTGGGGCAGCGCGGGGTGGATGACGCCGCGACCGGCGGCGTCGACGAGCGCGGCGCGCGGGCGGGCGTGACCGATCATGAAAGCGATTCGCGCCGCGGGGTATCCGAGGTCGACGGGGAGGTAGGCCGCACCCGTCAACGTGATCGCCCACAGGCCTGCGACCAGGTCGGTGGACCGCGACATCGCCAGGGCCACCACGTCACCACGCCCCACGCCCGCCTCGAGCAAATGTGCGGCGATGGCGGCGGCACGGGAGCGCAGGGCGCCGAACGTCACAGCACCGTCGGCGGTCAGCAGCGCGACCTCGTGCCGACGCGTGCGTGCGGCGGCGTCCAGGAGCTCGGTGAGGGTGCCTGCGGCCTGCTCGGGTGACGAATCAGTTGCCGGGGCGATCGGGACACGGGCGCAGGGCACGTCAGGGTCGGCCGCCATGGCCGTCAGCACCTCGGCGAACACGGTCGCGACAGTGTCGGCGAAGTCGTCGGAGATGTCGCTGCGCGAGTTGGTGACGGTCATCGACAGCGCATCGCGCACGGTGATCATGACTGTCAGCGCGTAGTGGGGTGCTTCGATGACCCTGATCTCGCCGAAGCTCAGGTCACCACGGGAAAGGTCGGCGGAGCCGAGGTTCTCGATGACGACGAGCGAGTCGAAGAGTTCGTCGACGCCGGCGATGCGATGAGCCTCCGGCAGAGTGAGGTGATGGTGACCGAGCAGTGCCGCCTCCTGCTGGCCGAGGCGGGCGGCGACCGTACCGGCGGACTCCTCAGGTGCCCACGGGACGCGAACGGCGATGGTGTTCACCAGCAGCCCCACCATCTGCTCGATGCGGGGCAGATCTGCGTCGCGGCCGGACACCACCGAGCCGAACGTCACATCGGTGCGACCCGTCAGACGCCCGATGGTCAACGCCCACGCGGTGTGCAGGAACGTGCTGACGGTCACGCCGGCTGCGGAGGCGGCGGACGCGACGGTGTCGCGATCTCCCAGGCCACGCTCGCGCCGGCCGAATCCCATGGCGTCGTCGCCGGCCGTGCCATCAGCTGCCGCGACCCGGGTCGGCGCGTCGATGCCGGCCAGCACGGGCGCCCACGCGGCGTGATCGGCGACGGTGTCACGCTGAGCCAGCCACGTCGTGAAGTCCCTGAAAGATACTGCAGCAGTGGTGAACTCGGTGTCTTGGTAGGCAATGAGCAGGTCCCGTAGCACCAACGGCACCGACCACCCGTCGGCCACCAGATGGTGCACTGTCTGCACCATCGTGGTCCGCACGTCGTCGCGGCGCACGAGGGTGTACCGCGTCAGTGGCGGGCGGGTCAGGTCGAAGCCGCGGCGTCTGTCCGCGGCCGCGCACCGTTCGACCACGGCGTCGGCGTCTGCGCCGCGGGCGTCCACGACGCTGAAATCCGGTGCCGGAGTGTGGGCGTGCACGGCGACCGGCGTGCCGTCGGCGAGGGTGACGAACGCCGCGGACAGCGCGAGGTGGCGCGCAGCGACGACGTCGGTTGCCCGCTGGAAGCGTTCGACATCCAGTGGCCCGTGAATGTCGACGATCTGCTGCACGAGATACGGATCGGCGTGCCGGCTGAATGTCGAATGGAAATAGATGCCCTGCTGGACAGGCGTCAGCGGCAACACGTCGCGCAGCCCGGGATATCGCTGCTCCAAGTCGACGACGTCGGGATCGCTCAGTGCCACGCCGCCGAAATCCGACACGCTGTGACCGCGGACGTCGTCGCTGTCGGCGATTTGCTCCAGCAGCGTGATCCACCGCGTGGCCAGAGCATTCACCTCGGCGATGTCGAGCACGTGACCCGGCCAGCTGAAGGTGGCACGCAGCACCGGCCCGTCACCGGTGTCGGCGGCTTCGGCGTTGATTTCCAGTAGGCGCGGAAGCGGCATCGCGGGGTCGCGACCCTCCAGCACCCCGTGTTCGTCGAACGTCCACGGCCCGTCGGTGGCATCGAAGCGGCCGAGGTAGTTGAACAGAACCTGCGGTGTGGCCGCGAGCTCGGCCACGCCCCCAAGATGGCGCAGCACGCCGTAGCTCAGGCCGTGCGAGGGGACGGCACGCAGCTGGTCCTTGATCGAGCGCACCACCGCACCCAGGGCCGGGCCCCCGGCCAGCGCGGCGCGCCAGTCGGCACCGCCGTCGCCCAGCCGGACCGGATACAGCGTGGTGAACCAGCCGACGGTGTCGGACAGGTCGACATCACCGACCCGGCCGGCCTCGCGGCCGTGGCCTTCCATCTCGATCGTGACCGTGTCGGTGTCGTCGATCCCGCGGTCGGTGAGCCACTCGCGCAGCGCGAGGAACAGGGCGGCCACCAGTGCGTCGTTGACGTGGCCGTGGATCCGCTCGGGCACTGAGGAGAGCACCGCGTCGGTAGCTGCGGGGGACAGCGTGACGGTCAGGCCTTCTTCGGTGGCGACGGTGTCGCGCCGAGGGTCCAGAGGCACGACCGTCCAGCACTTTTCGTCAGCCGCATCGCCGGCGACGGTGTCGAGCCAGTAGTCGCGGTCGGCGTCGAACACACCGTGGGCGGTGGCCTCGGCGAGGTGTGTCGCCCAGGCGCGGAACGCGGTGCGGGTCGGTGGGAGTTCGAGCTCGGCGCCCGCGGCGAGCTGCCGGTGGCCGGCGGCGAAGTCATCGGCCAGGATGCGCAGCGAGATGCCGTCGACCACGACGTGGTGAGCGACGATGACGAGCCGGCCACTGGCGGTGCCGCAGGTCAGCCAACCGACCGCCACCATGATCCCGGCTGCCGGATCGAGAAGCTCGACCAGACGGTCGCGCATCGCCGGAACACCCTCTGCCAGAGGTGCGGTGAGGAGCGGGGTGCGCGGTGCGGTCGCGGGTATCTGGAGGCGGGCGGCCGCCCCGGGTGTCGACGCCCACAGCACCGGATGTCGGGCGAACACCGCGTCGACGAGCCGGCGGACGACGGCCTCGTCGAGATCGGGCGGGGTGATCAACGACATGCCTTGATAGAAGCCACGCATCGCCGTCGCGCCGGTTCCGCCGGTGTCGGCTACCTCGTCGAGCCAGTGCAGGATCGGCGTCGCGGGCAGGGGCCCGGTGGGGTCGATCGGCTCGACGTCGGCGGGCACCGGTGCTGCGTCGACGAGAAGCGGTGCGAGTGCGGCGACGGTGCGGTGGGTGAACAGGTCGCGGGGCCGCAGCGAGAAGCCATGCGCCCGGAGGCGGCCGACCACGCGGATCGCGACGATGCTGTCGCCGCCCAGTCCGAAGAAGTCGTCGTCGACGCCGATCTCGTCGAGGTCGAGAGCATCCGCGAAGGCCCGGCAGAGAACCTCTTCGCGGGGAGTGCGGGGTGCGCGCCGGCGGTGGTCCTCACGCACCGGCGGTGCGGGCAGCGCTGCGCGGTCGGTCTTTCCGTTGGCAGTCAGGGGGATCGCGTCGAGGGCGACGAAGTCGGTGGGCACCATGTACTCGGGCAGCCGGGACAGGCACCACCGGGACACCTCGCCGTGGAGGGCGGCATCGTGGACGGCGCCCGGTTCGGTGACCAGATAGCCGATGAGGCGGTCTGCGGCGCCCTGCCGGTGCACCGCCACCACGGCCCGCCGCACCGCGGGATGCTCGGCGAGGTGGGTTTCGATCTCTTCGAGTTCGATGCGACGACCCCGGATCTTGACCTGGTTGTCGGCGCGGCCGAGGAACTCCAGGGTGCCGTCGTCGGTCCAGCGGGCCAGGTCGCCGGTGCGATACATGCGTGCCCCGGTGGTGTCGAACGGGTTCGCGATGAATCGGGAAGCGGTCAGCGACGGGGCGTTGACGTATCCGCGGCCCAGCAGGAAGCCGGCGGCGTAGAGCTCGCCGCCGACTCCCGGCGGAACCGGTTGCAGCGCGTCGTCGAGGACGTAGAGCTGGGTGTGCGGGTTGGGTCTGCCGATAGAGGTCGCGATCCGTTCGGCGGTGTCCCGGTAGATCACATGCGAGACGCCGATGGTCGCCTCGGCCGGGCCGTACCCGTGGTAGAGCGTGGTGTCGAGCTGGCGCCGGAACCGGGCGAACAGGCCCGGAGTGAGGACCTCGCCGCCACACCACACGTGGCGCAGTGACGTCAGCGCCCCGGGCGCGCCGTCGGCGCTGTTGAGTCGGTCGAGTTCGAGCAGGGTGTCCAGCATCGAGGACACCAGGTAGACGAACGTCACCCGCTCGGTGGCGATCAGCTCGAGCAGATACTCCGGATCCTTCTCGGCGTCCGGGGCGGCGATCACCACGCGACCGCCGCTGATCAGAGGCAGCAGGATCTCGTTGACCGAGATGTCAAAGGACAGAGGTGCTTTGAACAGCGCGGCGTCATCGTGGCCGAATCCGAGGATGTGGTCACGCTGCCAGAGCAGGCGTTCGGCGATGGCCTCGTGGCGGATCATCGCCCCTTTGGGCTTGCCCGTCGACCCGGAGGTGAAGATCACGTAGGCGAGCCCGCCGGGCAGGATCGGCACGTCCGGGGGTGTCGTGGACTGGTCGTCGAGCCGCCGGTCGTGGAGGTCGAGCGTGACGGTGTCGACACCCCAGTCGCTGTGATCGGACGGGGTGATGACCGCGCATCGAACGCCGGCGTCGGCGAGCACCTGGCGGCGGCGCTGCGCTGGCCAGGTGGGGTCGACGGGAACGAAGGCCGCGCCTGCGATCATGGCGGCCAGCACGCAGACGACCATCTCGGCAGACCGCGGCAGACCGACGGCGACAACGTCTTCGGAGGTCACCCCGTGATCGAGCAGTGTGTGCGCCAGCGCGACGGTGCGCGCTTCGAGTTCGCGGTAGGTCAGCTGCCGGGTTCCGTCGACGACGGCCACCCTGTCCGGGGTCTGCGCCCACTGCGCGGTGATCAACGCGGGCACCGTCACACGCTGCTCCGGTGTCGTGTGGTTGTTCCACTGGTCGAGCAGATCGACGACGTCCAGCGACTCGGCGGTCACGAGGGCAACCTCTTCTTCGTGTGAGTGGTGCGGGTGGGTCTAGCTGTGGGCGCGCCAGGCGCGCCACAGCCGGGCATAGCGGCCGTCACGAGCCAGCAGTTCGTCGTGGGTGCCGCGCTCGACGATGCGCCCGCCGTCCATCACGAGAATCTGATCGGCAATGGCGGCCTGCGAGAGGCGATGCGCGACAACGAGTGTGGTTCGCCCTTCGGTGGCGGCCAGGGCGGCGGCATCGAGCTCTCCGGCGGCGGCGCTGCCGGCTTCTGCGGTCGCCTCGTCGAGCACGACGACGCGCGGGTCGGCGAGCACCAGTCGCGCCAACGCCAGATGTTGCGCCTGCGCTGCGGTCACGTCGATACCGTGTTCGCCGACGAGGGTGTCCAGCCCGTCGGCCAGTCCCTCGACCCAGTCGCGGGCGCCGACCCGGGCCAGCGCGTCGAGCACCTGCTCCCGGGTGGCCTCGGGTGCGGCCAACCGCAGGTCGTCGAGGATCGTGCCGGAGAACACGTGCACTTCCTGGGTGACCGTGGCCACCCAGCTGCGCAGCCGATCGTCGGGAATGTCGGCGACGCACACGCCACCGATGAGGGTCTGGCCTGTGTTCGGCACGAACAGCCCCGCGATGACCGCGGCCAGCGTGCTCTTGCCCGCACCAGTGGTGCCCACCAGCGCACATCGGGTCCCGGCCGGGATCGAGAGCGTCACATCCTGCAGGACAAGCGGGCCGGCTCCATACCGGAACGACACGTTGCGCACCTCGACGTCGGCCGAGGCCGGCTCGGCCGCCGGGACCGGCGGGGCGTCCTGGGGTGGGGGCTTCAGGTCGATCACTCCGACGAGACGGGCAAGGCACGCAGCGCCCGCCTGGATCTCGTCGAAGTTGTACATCATCATCCCGATCGGGTTGAAGAGCCGATGGAACATCAGCGCCGCGGCAGTCGTCTGCCCGACGGTGACGGTGCCGCTACGGACCAGCAGGAAGCCGACGATCAACGTGGCGCTCAGGCCGATGAATTCGGCTCGATTGACACGCCCTACGAACCTGGTGAACAGCCCGAAGACCGTGACTTCGACGTCGCGGGCGCGCGCCGAGGCGTTCTCGATGACGCGTAGATGCTCGTCGTGTACCTCGTAGGCGTCGATGGTGCGCGCCCCCTGAATGGACTCGACGGTGGCCTGGGCACGTTCGGCGAGCGCGATGCGCTGCTGTGCGTACAGCGGCGCCGATCTCGGCAGGTACCACAACAGTCCGGCGATGTAGGCCGGAATGCACAGTGCGCCAGCCACTCCCAGACGCCAATCGATTCCCGCCATCCCGATCACGGTCACGACACCGAGGAAGAAGGCATTGAGCATGTCCGGAAGTACCTGGGAGACGGCTTTGGCGACCGCGGCGACATCCGCGCCGACCCGGGACAGCAGATCTCCCCGGCCACTGTCCTCGATGGTCGTGGCCGGCAGGTCCAGTGCGTGGCGCAGCACGTCTTCTCGCAGGTCCGCGACGGCGGACTCACCCAGGCGGGCGATCAGGTAGGAGGACAGGCCCGTGCCGAGCCCGCCGATCACCGCGCTCACTCCGATCACCGCGGCCAGGCCGACGAGCCCGGCCGAGCGTCCCTCGTCGACGCGGTCGACCAGTGAGCCGAGGAGGTAGATCGGCACGGTCGCTGCTGCTGCCGCAGTCAGGCCGACCACAAGCGCTGCAGCGCTGGCCGCCTTGCGCCTGCCTGCTTCGCCGGCCAGCCACGTCCACGTCCGTCGCATCGTGGCGACGGGCAGGACCGGTGGTGTCGTCGAGGTGCTGATCGTCATCGGTGCACCAATTCCCGGTAACCGTGATGGGAGTCGACGAGATCCTCGTGGGTGCCTTCACCGCGCACCTGTCCGTCGTCGACGACGATCACCCTGTCGGCGGCCGCGAGTAGGGCCGGACTTGTGGTGAACACGATCGTGGTGCGCCGCCGCGCAACTCGCAGCGCGCGAATGCCGTCGGCGATCGCCTGTTCGGTCACCGCGTCGACAGCGGTGGTCGGGTCGTGCAGCACCAGGACGTCGGGGTCGGCAGCCAGGGCCCGGGCCAGTGTCCAGCGCTGGCGTTGTCCACCGGAGAGGCTCGCGCCCCGTTCGATCACCCGGTGTGCCAATCCGTCGGCGTGCTGGGCGACCACGTCGTGCGCGCACGATGCGGACAGCGCTGCGGCAATGATGTCGGGCTCGGCGTCGGCGCCTGACATCGCGAGATTGGATTGCAATGTGCCGCTGAAGAGATCACCGCGGTGAGCTTCGACGATCACGGCGCGGCGCCGCTGCCCGTACGGGATGTCAGACAGTGCACGGCCACCGACACGGACGGTGAGGCCTGCGCCGCGGTCGCGGTCGGCCAGCGCATCCAGCAACGTCGTCGCATCGCGCGGGTCGGCGGCCACAACCGCCACCATCTCGCCGTGCCGCGCACGGAACGTGAGGCGCCCGGCGTCGTCGAGAACGTCCAGCGCAGCGTCGTCGGAAGTGTCCGCGACGTCCGACACGGGGTCCTCAGATCGTCGGGCTGGTGCGGACAGGACGTCGGCGACCCGGTTGGCCGAGGCTCGAGCCTCGGCCACCGAACTCGGCAGGGTGGCCAGCAAGGTGAACGGCTCGGCCAGGAACTGGGCGAGGCCGACCACCGTGATCAGTTGGCCGAGGGTGAGGTCGCCGGAGAGGGCGAAATACGCGGCCGCGACGGCAACGGCCATCGCGCTGAGCGCGCCCGCGGCACCGGCCGCACCGGCGTGCGCGCTTTCCATGCGCGACGCGTGCAGCGTCGCCCGCAGCGAGCGCCGGCTCGCGACGCGGTATCGGTCTGCAGCATTGCGTTGCGCACCGATGCCCTGCAGGGGGCGCTGACCGCTGATCAGATCGGTGGCCAGCGCGGTGGCTCGGCCGATCTGCGACTGCTGCTCCTCGACGCGGCGCGCGATGATCGGTGCGGTGAGCTGCAACCCGATCATCACCACAGGCACCCCGACGAGCACCATCACGCCCAGGGGTGCATCGATGTGGAGAAGGACGGCACCGCACGCGATCGTGGCGACCGCCGCGCCGACCATGCGCGGCACGTAGTCGAGCAGATAGGCCGTTTCCTCGGCGTCGGTGGAAGAGATCGACAGCAGTTCTCCTGCTTGATAATCGGTGACCATGCCGCGGGGGTCGAGAATCCGGCGACACAGCTCGACGCGCAAGAGGTGGCCCTCCTGGGCTATGGCGGCCATCAGCAGGCGCGCACCCATGCGGTAGACGGAGGTCAGCACCACGAAGAGAGCGGCCAGCACCGCGATCCAGCTGACGATGGCGGTGACGGAGCCGGTCGCCACGGCGCGATCGACGATGACGCCGATCAGGATCGGGACGGCGACTTCGCAGAGCTGGTGCGCGGCGATGAGCACAGAACCGCCGGCCAGCCGCGTGCGCTGCCGTGTGACGGCGCGGCGCAGCACTGCAGGCCCCGACCACTGTGCGTCGCCGTCAGTCGACGGCGTACTCACGCCCGCGCGGACTCGGCGCGGTCCATCTGCTCGCGCAGCGATTTGGGTCGCATGTCGGTCCAGTTCTCCTCGACGTAGGTCAGTGCGCTGTCGCGATCGGTGCCGTCAGGCCCACCGAACACCGTGCGCCACCCGGCGGGCACCTCGGCGAACGTCGGCCACAGCGAATACTGTTCCTCGTCGTTGATCAGGACCACGAAGCGGCCGTTCGGATCGTCGAAAGGATTGCTGGACAACGTGTTCTCTCTCTCTGCGAAGATCCCTGTATCGGTTGGCGGCCGCACCGGTAGGGTGCGGGAACCGACCGACGGCATGCTATCAAAGGTTAGGCTAACCACAGTAGGCTAGCCGGAACCAGGGAGGTCGTCGTGCGCGTCGTCATGTTCGGATATCAGACGTGGGGCCATCGCACCCTGCAGGCGCTGCTGAAGTCGCGGCACGACGTCGAGCTCGTGGTGACACATCCGACGAGTGAGCATGCGTACGAATCGATCTGGGCGGACTCGGTGGAGGACCTGGCTCGCAGCGAGGGAATCGAGGTGTGGCTGGCGAAACGTCCCGACGCCGAGCTGATCGAGCGGGTGCGTGCGGTCGCGCCGGATGTGATGGTGGCCAACAACTGGCGGACAAAGCTCCCGCGCGACCTGTTCGCCATCCCGCGGCTGGGGACGGTGAACCTGCACGACTCGCTGCTGCCGAGATTCACCGGGTTCTCTCCGGTGATCTGGTCGCTGATCAGCGGCGCCACCCACACCGGTCTCACTGCGCACCTGATGGACGACGAGTTGGACACCGGCGAGATCCTGGTGCAACGCGCGGTGGAGATCACCCCGTCGAGCACCGGCACCAGCCTGGTCTACGACACGCTGGACCTGGTCCCCGAGGTTCTCGAGGCTGCGCTCGACGGACTGGAACATCAGAGCGTGCAACCTGTGCCGCAGAACCTCGCGGATCGCACGTTCTTCCACAAGCGATCCGAGCAGGACAGCCTGATCGACTGGCGCTGGCCCGCAGCCGACATCGAGCGTTTCGTCAGAGCACTGTCGGACCCATACCCCAACGCTTACAGCTACTTTCGCGGTGAGCGGCTCCGAGTGATCTCGTCGCACGTGTCGCGCTGCGTCTACGGCGGCACGCCGGGGCGGGTGTTCATCGAGGAGGACGGCGGCATGGTCGTCGTCGCCGGTGCCGACGCGTACCGCGGGCAGTCCAAGGGTCTTGTCCTCGACGTGGTGCGCACCGACGACGGCGTGAACCATGCGGCGCTGGACTTCTTCGGCAGGGGCGGCGGGTATCTCACCTCCCATCCGTGAGGTAGGGGGAGGCGCGCGGCACGATCAGCGGTGTGGCGGTCTGCGGGTCGTCGATGATCTGGCACGACAACCCGTACACGTCGGCGATCAACTCCGCGGTCACCACCGTGCGTGGGTCCCCGTGATCGACGATGCGTCCTGCTTTCATGACGACGATCTCGTCGGCGTAGCGGCAGGCGTGGTTGAGGTCGTGCAGCACGGCCACCACCGTGTGTCCGTGCATCCGGTTGAGCATCGCGAACAGGTCGAGCAGCTCCACCTGATGGGCGATGTCGAGGTATGTCGTCGGTTCGTCGAGAAGCAGGACGGGGGTCTGCTGCGCGAGCACCATGGCGACCCAGACGCGTTGGCGTTGCCCTCCGGACAGTTCGTCGACGAGCCGGTCGCCCAGGTCGCTCACCCCGGTCAGCGTCATGGCCTCGGTGACCGCCGTCTCGTCGTCAACGGACCACTGCCGCAACAGTTTCTGATGCGGGAAGCGGCCGCGGGCCACCAGGTCTGCGACGGTGATGCCTTCCGGTGCGATCGAGGTCTGGGGGAGAAGGCCCAGCCGGCGGGCCACCTCCTTGGTGTGCAGGCTGCCGATGTCCGTGCCGTCGAGGACGACCCGCCCCTCGGCCGGACGCAGAAGCCGGGCCAATCCGCGCAGCAGCGTGGACTTTCCGCAGGCGTTCGGACCGACGATCATCGTGATGCGTCCGTCCGGGATCGGCAGCGTCAGGTCGGTGACGATCGGTGTGTCGCCGTAGCCCAGCGACAGGTGGTCGGCGGCCAATCGGCTGTCCATCATGATTCACCGCTTCCGTGACTGGGTGACGAGGAGATAGATGAGATAGCAGCCGCCCAGGGAGACGGTGACCACTCCGACGGGTAACTCGTTGTCCGCGAACAACTGCTGGGCGATGACGTCACTGACCAACAGCAGCGCCGCACCCATGACCGCGGCGGGCATCAGCGCCACGCCTGGGCTCGCCGTCAACCGCCGGGCCAGCTGCGGTGCCGCAAGAGCGACGAACGTGATCGGTCCCGCGGCCGCGCACGCCACGGCGACCAGCCCGACGCCGACGACGAGGTAGGCAGCCCGCGCACGATCGGGCTTGAGCCCGAGTGCTCCCGCGGCGTCGTCGCCGAGTTGCAAGACCGGCAGCTGGGGGCCGAGGGCGACGAGAGCCGACACCAGCAGTGCCACACAGACAGTCATCGGAACCACCTGCGCCCACGTCAGACCGCTCAACGTGCCCTGCTGCCAGATGGCTGCGGTGACCGCGGTGTGGTGATCGATCTTGATCACGATCCACTGGTTGACGGAGTTCAACACCGCACCGACCGCGATACCCACGACGATCAGCCGATAACCGGCGACCCCCCGCTGGAAAGACAAGGCATAGACCAACACCGCGGTCACCAGTCCGCCGACGAGTGCGCCGGCGGCCACCGGGTAGTACCCCGCTCCGACGGTGGCGATCACGGCGAGCGCGCCGGTGTAGGCGCCGAAGTTGACGCCCACGATCTCCGGGCTGCCCAGCGGATTTCCGGTCACTGCCTGAAAGATGGCTCCCGACAGACCGAGTGCCGCACCGACCAGCAGGGCCATCAGCATGCGGGGCAACCGCCATTCGAGGATCACCACCCGGTCGAACGAGGTGTTGGAACCGGCCAGCACCGACACCACGTCCATCGGTGCGACGTGGTACTTGCCCAGACCCACGGCCAGCAGTGCGGTCAACAGCACTCCGGCCAGCATGAGGGTCACCGTGATCACGGCCCGTCGAGAGGTGCGCACCGTGACGGCGCCGAGGCGCAGCACGTTCTGCCGCCGACGCACCGGGTTCTTCATCGTCGTTGTCATATCGTCGTTGTCATATCGTCGTTGTCATATCGGTGATGTCATTCGTGCACTGTGGCCCGTCTGCGAATCAACCAGATCAGCACCGGGGCTCCGACGAACGCCGTGACGATGCCGGCGGGCAACTCGGACGGTGCGATCACCACCCGGCCGACGATGTCGGCGGCCAGGAGCACCGTAGGTGCGACCACGACGGCATAGGCCAGGATCCATCGCCAGTCGGGCCCGGTGAACCGGCGGACCGCGTGCGGCACCATCAGGCCCACGAACCCGATAGGCCCCGCGCCCGCGGTCGCCGCGCCGGCCAGCAGCGTCACGGCCACGAGGCTGAGCGCCTGGGTCCGAACGACGTTGCCCCCCAGGCTCGTGGCCAGATCGTCGCCGACGGCGGTGACGTTGAGAGAGTGGGCGACGACCAGGCACAGCACCGCGCCCGCCGCGATGAACGGGCTGATCGCCAGGGCGACCTCGAGAGGGCGACCGTCGAGGGCGCCGGCGTCCCAGAACCGCATGTTGTCGAACGCCCGCGGATAGCGCAATCGGACCGCGAAACCGAGGCCGTCCATGACCGCGCCGATCGCGACGCCGGCGAGTAGCACGCGCACCGGGGTCGCGGCCGCTCGGCCCGCCATTCCGATCAGGTAGACCAGCATCATCGCGAACAGGGCGCCGGCGAACCCGAACCAGATGTAGGTCCAGATGCCCTGGAGGCCCAGCAGTGCGATCGCGGTGACGATGAAAAGTCCTGCGCCGGCGTTGATCCCGAGCACCTCGGTGTCGGCGAGCGGATTTCGTCCCACTCCCTGGATGAGGGTGCCGGACAACCCGAGCGCTACCCCTACGAGGACGGCCAGCACCGTGCGAGGGATACGCAGGTCGCGCACGATCCACTCGTCGCCGGATGCTGGGCCGGTGGCGACAGTCAGTGCCTGCCACACCGTCGTCAGGGACACGTGCTGGGTGCCGATCGCGAGGCTGGCCACGCACAGCACGGCGAGCAGCGCGGTCGCGGCGGCGAGTCCGACAGCGTTTCGGCGCGCCGAAACACGGCGGGGGAGCGACCGGGGCGCGGGGTGTGCCGGGGCGTCGAGGACCACGCGGTTAGAGTCCGATCCGTTCGCAGACGTCGTCGAACTCCTCGAAGGCGACTTTCTCGTCCTTGCCGGCCGCCAGGGCCTGCTGGTAGACGATCAGCGCCTCGTCGCCGTTCTCGGCGAACCGGGCATCCCATGCCTCGGAGTCCACCCGCCAGTAGCCCGTGATGTCGTAGCGGTCGCGCTGCCATCCCCTGGAGCGCAGATCTTTGCGCACTGCGCGGGATTCGGCGGCCTCGCCGGCGAACCAGCAGTATCCGCGGCCAGGGGGCATGGGGAGGGCGCGCACCGCGTCGGCCAACATGCTGGGGCACGTACCGTTTCCGGTGCCGAGCAGCGGCAGCACGGTGACGCCGTCACGGCGGGGCAGGTAGTCGAGATCGTCGGACGTCGGCACCTCGGCGATGACGGTCGCGGTCATCCCGGTCGGCAGTTCCTCGACGATGCGAGCCGCCGCTGGAAGTCCGGACAGGTCGGTGATCACCACCTGCCACTTGGTGTCCGCGGGTGGCCGGTACCAAGCTCTGGCGTGATCGAGGACAACTCGCTGCCCGGTTTCCGCGGTGGTGGCCCAGGATGAGCCGGGTCCGTGACGGTGCAGTGCGATGTCGAGGGTGAGCAGCGCACCCTCGTGGTGGCGGACGGAGTAGTTGCGGCCCTCGCCGTCCGGGTGATCTCTCGGGGAGAAGTAGACCCCAACAGCCGAATCGGCGTCCGGCCTGACCTGAAGGGCGTCGGGATCGTCGACATGCAGCACGATGCGCCGCAGCCGGGTGCTCAGCGCGCGGGTGTCGACGACAGAGGCGTAGGAGTGCGACACATAAGTGAGGCTAACCTATGTTGCCTGTCGATGGCCCGCCCGGTGGGCGTCCCCGGTATGCTGTGGCCGGGCGCGCAGGACCGCCCGACGTCCGCTCGAAGAGGCTCAGCCTCCCTGCAGAACGACTGATCGGCCCCACCTCTTCTCTGCCCGATCTCGCGGACGCCGGGCCTGTGAGAGGAGGCTGTCATGGCCAGCGCACTACCCGACAATCCCTCGTTGCCTCGGCTGCGTGCCGACGCTCGCGCCCTGCAGCGGCGCGCCAGGGCAGGCGACGCCGACGCCGAAGCCGTCATCCGGCGCCACCACCCCCGACCTGACGTCGCGCTGCAGCGGGTCGCTCTCCACGACGCCCAACTGGCGCTGGCCCGCCGATACGGATTCCCGGGATGGCCGGCGCTCGTGCACTATCTCGAGGCGGCAAAGGACCTCAGTAGGGATCCGAGCGACATAGACGGCACCGCCCTCGGTGCGGCAGACCGGTTCTGCGCCCTGGCGGTGCTTACCTACACCGCAGACGATGCCCCGCCGCGGTGGGCGCAGGCTGCCGACATCCTCGCTGCCGTACCCACCCTGCCGGCCGAGCATATGTGGGCCGCAGCTGCGGCCTTCGATGTCGACGCTCTGCGACACCACCTGCGCACCGACACCGTATCGGCGTCCTCGAGCGGGGGCCCGCTACGGTGGCCGCCGTTGATGTATCTGTGCTACTCGCGTGTTCCGGTCGATGCGACCGTCGACGATATCCTCACCGCGGCAACGCTGTTGCTCGATGCGGGCGCCGATCCGAACGTCGGCTACCTGTGGCGGGGAATGGCCCCTCCCTTCACCGCGCTCACGGGCGTCTTCGGTGAGGGGGAGCAGGGGCCCGGACGGCAGCCGCGTCACCGTCACGCCCCCGACCTCGCAGCATTGCTGCTGCGCCGCGGTGCCCACCCTGCCGACCATCAAGCGTTGTACAACAGGATGTTTCGCCCCGATGACTCGCACCTGGAGTTGCTGTTCGACCACGGCGTGGCAGACGCAGGTCCGGGTCCGTGGGAACGCCGCCTCGGTGTGGCCATGGAGTCGCGTGAGCAGATGTGGCGACGCCAGGTGCAGTGGGCGGCCGAGCACGGTTACACCGACAGGCTTGCGCTGCTCGAGCGCCACGGCATCGACGTGTCTGGCGTCGACGTGCAGACCCGGGTCTTGCCTGACGATCCGAACGCCCGCGACGAATCGGGAGCCACCCCGCTGCACCACGCGGCCTGGGCGGGCGATCTCCCACTCATCGAGCGACTGCTCGCCTCCGGCGCAGACCCGTCAGCTGTCGACGGCCGCTTCGGAACGACACCTCGGCAGTGGGCAGAGCATGCCTACCAGGCCGAGGCCGCGTTGCTGCTCAGTCCGCTGACTCCCGACTGACCTGCTGCCACCGCCGCGCCGCGACCAGTTCCGGCACGAGAACTTCGGTGAGCAGCGCAATGTCGTCGTCGGAGTCGCCGGGGTAGCGGAGCACATACTGCGCGCCCGGAACGTCCCCGCCCACCCCGACGACCGTGCTGCCTCGCGCGGCAGTCCATTCGGCCAGCTGTGCTTCCCACGGCGAGCCAGAGAACACCAGTAGTCGGTAATCGGTGGTCTTGGTGAGGTAGACGTCGACATGGCTCCAGTCGCTGGTCTCACACGCCGCGGCGGGCAGTCGCGGTCCTTCGCGCACCATCAGCGCGCCCTGCTGGGCAGAACAGAGCCGGTGCGCCGGTGCGGCGAGGTAGGTGCCCGACGGTCCGAGCAGCAGCTCGGAAACCTCGGGAAGCCAGTCCTTTTCGCTGTCCAACAGATGTGCGCTCGCCGCAGCGGCGCCGTCTATCGATGCCGCGAGGGCGGCGGTACCGACGCCGAGAAGGTGGCATTCCAGGGCAATCAACAAGGCCAGAGTGTGCTGGTAGCTGCGGCAGGCGACGCCGCCGTGCTCGATCTCGGCATCGAGCGTGATGACCGTATCGCAGCGTTCGGTCAGTGGTGAGCCCGCCGTGTTGGTCAGTGCGACCGTGGTCGCATCACCACGAAGGCGGGTCAACGCATCCAGTGTCTCGGTGGAACCGCCGCTGGCCGAGGTTGCCACGACCAGCGTCTTCGGGCCCCAGTCCGGCAGCAGCGCCGACGAGGCGAGCTCCGCAGCGGCCATGACGCCGCGGGCGCGCAGTCGCGCGGCGGCCACCGTGCCCGCGTACGCCGACGAGCCCATGCCGAGCAGCACGACCCTTTCGGTGTCGGCGGGTACCACCGCCGTCCATGGGTTGACCTCCGACAGCATCAGCGCCAGCCGCGCCAGCACCTCGGGCTTGCGCTGCAGATCCGATACGAAGGCATCAGGCTTCACTGTCGCTCCTCAGAGGGTGGGGCGGCGTCATCGAGCAGTGCGGGCAGGGCCGCGTCGGGCACGTACATCCAGCGCGGAAGATGCTGTGCCGCATAGATCATCTCGCGCATCACCTGGATGAGACGTAGTGCGCGCAGCGGCCGCGGGTCGACGAGGTGTTCGTGCCCTGTGGTCTGCAGTCGCGCCGTGTACGACTCGAAAAACATCCCCCGCATCGTCGATTCGACCGTGTGAAGCTCTCCGGGGTCCAGCTCGGTGTACCGACGGGCCACGATCGCCACGTGCGCCAAGGACTGCATCATGCCGGCGACGTCGACGACCGCCGGGATGGGGTACATCCGTTCGGGCGCGGTGAGCACCGGATTGCCGTCGAAATCGGTGACGACGAGCCTCTCGTCGCTCCGCAGGATCTGTCCGACGTGCAGATCGCCGTGCCCGTCGATGACCGTGGTGCCTGTCAGTGACGACAGGACCGCCAGCTCTGCGGCCACCTCCTGCCGACGTGTGCGCAGAACGGCAGCGCTCTCGGATTCGGTGAGCGCACAGGCTGTGTCGAGCGTGGTGAGCGCAGCGGCGTGCCACCGGTCAGCGTCTGCGGAGCTGGCGGTCGATGCGGTGGACGCCAGCGCGGCGTGCATGTCGGCGATGAGCACTCCGAGCTGACCGGCCGTCGCCGCGGCCTCGCCCGGGCCGCCTCCGAGCGCCGCAGTGGTCATCACCTCCACGGCCCAGGTCCATCCGTCGACCGCGCCGGGAAGGTACTGGTCCACATAAGCCGCCACGGTTTCCGCGCCGTCGGGCGGCTGCCATGTGATCAGGCCCCACGGTTCCGGAATCCCTGTGAAGCCCGCTTCGCGGAGCGCGGTGATGCGTCGCGGCGCGGGGTGCGGGCCCTCCTGCAGGTGGACTGCCCATTTGACGACGGCCGCATCACCGACGATCACCGACTCGTTGGTCTGGTCGACGTCCATCGGCCGCTCACCGTCGGCCGAACGTGCTGTCCACGATCGCACCCGGAAGTTCCCGTGCTGACGTTGCCCCGGTTGCGCAGCAAGCACTTTCAACAACGCAACCGACGTGCCGTCGCCGGGACGTGCGCGCCGGGAGCTGTCGGTCATCGGCAATGCGGACCGGGCGGATCCGTCGGCTACGATGGCGAGTCGATGGCCGTCCGACAGGTCCAGCCAGTCCACCGGGTCGGGCAGCGCGGTCACCGGTGGGTGTTACCCACCCGTTCGATGACATCGGCGCCGACCCGCAGCCCGTCGCGCTGCCGAATCGCCTCACCGAGCGAGGCGAGGCGTTCGCGGAGCGCCGTGTCGGCCAGCAGACGGTCGGCGGCGGAAATGAGTTCGTCGTCGCTGAACCGGTAGGTGTCGAGCCAGATGCCCCAGCCGAGTTCGTCGACCCGCTGCGCGTTCTCGTACTGATCCCAGAACAGGGGAAGCACGATCAGCGGTTTGCCGAAGTGCAGTGTCTCGGTCACGGTGTTGTTCCCGCCGTGCGAGATGACCAAGTCGACCTGGGGGATGACCTTGGTCTGCGGGAGCATCTTCTCACCGACCATGTTGTCGGCCAGAGCGATTCGATCGGCTTGTGGCCCCTTGCTGACGATGTAACGATGCCGGGTGGTGCCCAGGACATCCACGAGCCGCTGCATGAGATCGACGTCGGCACCGCCGAGAGACCCCAGGGACAGATAGATCAGCGCGCTGTCGGCGGGCCGGTCGGCGACCTGCGCGGGAATTACGTAGGCCTCGTCGGTCTCGCGGACGCTGGAATCCATCCGGGTCCAGGTGCCGTCGAGCGGGCGCAGGTCCACGTAGTCGGCTTCGGCGGGATAGACGTACAGGTTGGCCGCGTTGTCGCGCGGCATGAACTCCAGCTCCGGCAGGGCTGCGGCACCCTGGTCTCGCGTCCAGGCGTCGAACTCGGTCCACATCGGCCGCAGGGTCCGATCGAATTCCTCACGGTAGGAACGCCATTGCGCGGGATCGTTGCTGGGCAGCCCGGAGAACGGCGGCGGTACATCGGCGCCGGGGACCTCCAACGGGCTGCAGGACACGATGCGGACGAACGGAACCCCCGCGGTCGTCAGCGCGGGGAACAGCACGACGTTGTCCTCGACGATGACGTCGGGGCGGTGCGTGGCGATGATCTCGCGCAGCCGCGGTTCGCAGTAACGGGCGCCGTCGATGAGCGCCTGGAACGTCGGTGCGATGAAGCTCGACAGCTGATCGATCGTGGGCTTGCGGAACTCGGGAGCCGTCTCGGCGATGAACTGGGTCCAGAAGGCGCCGGCGTCCTCGTCACCGGCATCCGGTGCGGGTTCGGCGAGATCGACGAGTTCCTCGACGAAACCGAGCGGCGCGATCTTTCCGGCCCAAGACGTTTCGGCCGCGAAGACGATCCGGTGTCCGCGGTCGCGCAGAATCGACGCCAGACCGATGCATTGATTGGTCGGGCCGTAGGCCGACTCCGGCCAGAACATGATGGTCAAAGGGAGCGGTGCCATGTCAGAGAAAGTACCCGGGGGTGCCCCGTGAAGGTCGGTGAAGCGACGCTGCGGTGATAGATCGCCGTCGTGGTCCCCATAGGAATCGTCAATGACAGGGCTACAGCGCGCCGATCTCAGAACGGGTTTAATGCAAGGACGCCAACAACCACACCGACGAAATGGACGTCAATGCCGATCATCACCACCTCCGACGGTGTCGAGATCTACTACAAGGACTGGGGATCGGGGCAGCCCATCGTGTTCAGCCACGGCTGGCCGCTGTCGGCCGACGACTGGGACGCCCAGATGATGTTCTTCCTCGGTCACGGTTACCGCGTCATCGCGCACGATCGCCGCGGGCACGGCCGCTCGAGCCAAGTCGGCGACGGACACGACATGGACCACTACGCAGACGATCTCGCGGCTGTCGTGCAGCATCTGGATCTGCGCGAGGCCATCCATGTCGGGCATTCCACCGGTGGTGGTGAAGTGGTGCGTTTCCTGGCCCGCCACGGGCAGGACCGCGCGGCGAAAGCGGCGCTGATCGCCGCGGTCCCGCCGCTGATGGTGCAGACCGACGCCAACCCCGGTGGGTTGCCCAAATCGGTGTTCGACGACTTCCAGACACAGGTCGCGACCAACCGGTCCGCGTTCTACCGGGCGGTGCCCGAAGGGCCGTTCTACGGGTTCAACCGCGACGGGGTGGAGCCCATCGAGGCGGTGATCGCCAACTGGTGGCGACAGGGCATGATGGGTGGCGCGATCGCCCATTACGACGGCGTGGTCGCCTTCTCGCAGACCGACTTCACCGAGGATCTCCGCCAGATCACGCTGCCCGTGCTGGTCATGCACGGCGATGACGATCAGGTGGTGCCCTATGCCGACGCGGGACCGCTCTCGGCCGAGCTGCTGCCCAACGGGATCCTGAAGACCTACCCGGGGTATCCACACGGGATGCCGACCACCCACGCCGACGTCATCAACGCCGACCTGCTGGACTTCATCCGCTCCTGAACGCGAGCGCGGTCTGCGCACGCCCGTCCGTAGGTCTTGTCCACGCCACTGTGGTTCTCGTCCACGGCGCTTTCGCCGATGCGTCCTTCCGGCGGCACTGGTGCAACGGCCGTTTCCGGCGACGGCGGGCGCGGGCGACGGAATCGATGTCACCGTCGCGCCGGACCGATTCGCGGCAGTGGTGGGCGCCGACGTCGATCCGAAGCTGATGGCGGTGCTCGCGGTGTCTCAGCGGCCGTTGGCCGCGGTGGCGTTCACCGAGCCCGCACCCGTGGCAGCGTGGCGGTCGCGGCCCACCTGGGCGGTCGTCTGCACATCGGACACCGCGATCAACCCTGAGGTGCAGCGCTTCGGATATCAGCGAGCCAGCGCGACCGTCACCGAAATCGACTCCTCCACCTGGTGATGCTGTCGCACCCCGGCGAGGTTGTCGCTTTGATCGAGACGATCGTGTCCGAACTGACAAGCTGAGCGGTCAGCGGCGCCAGACATCGAACGGGTCGCGTCCGGGCCGGAGGCCGTTCGGCCGACCGGGTCATCGGCCTATGTGCCAGCGGGTGGACGGAAGAAGATCACCAACTGGCCGATGCCGCCGGCCAGACCGAGCGCCACCGCGATGAGAAGACCCGGCCAGCCCTGGAGGTAGTCGAGCGCTCCGGAGTGCCCGAATATCGCGTAGTCGGCGCTGAGCTTGCCCGGCCCGACGCCTGCGACGGCTACCGCCGCGACGGCGAGGATCAGGTTGTACTCCCACCCCTCCTTGACGATGAAGAAGCCGTTGCGGCGGTGCACCGTCCACGCGGCCACGAGCATGAGTGCGACGAAACCCGCCGCGGGCACCGGCGTCAGCAAACCCACAGCAAGGCCGAGACCGGCGGCGACCTCGGTGGTGGCGGCGACGCGGGCATGAAACATGCCCGGCCGCATGCCGATGCTGTCGAACCACCCGGCGGTGCCCGGCAATCGCCCACCGCCGAAGAATTTGTTGTAGCCGTGGGCGGCCATCGTCAGGCCCAACGCGAGGCGAAGCAGAAGGACACTGGCGTCGAAGGCGGTCATGTATCTCCAATCGGGCGACGACTTCCGTCGAGGTCGGTCGAACGGGTAAACGTCTGGCGTAGAACGCGTTTGAGCACCTTGCCGTAGGAATTCTTGGGCAGGTCGTCGAGGTAGGCGTAGTGCTTGGGGCGTTTGAATCGGGCGATACGGTCGAGCAGGTGGGCGTCGAGGTCAGCCGCGGTGGCGGTTCCCACGATGAACGCGACGAGGATCTCGCCCCACTCGTCGTCGGGCACGCCTACCACCGCGGCCTCTTCGACCGCGGGGTGCTCGAGCAGTACCTCCTCGACTTCGCGCGGGTAGATGTTGCTTCCACCGCTGATGACCACGTCCTTGGACCGGTCGCGCAGGGTCAGGTAACCCCGGGAGTCGAAGCACCCCATGTCACCAGTGAGCAGCCAGCCGTCTCTCAACGTGGCTTCGGTGGCGACTGGGTTGTTCCAATACCCGCTCATGACCACGTCGCCGCGACAGACGATTTCGCCGATCTCGCCGGCGGCTGCTTCGGTACCGTCGGCGCGCTGGACGGCCACATCCACACCGGACCTGGCGTATCCGACCGAGCCGAGAGTTGCGTCATCGGCCTGCACGTGGTCGGCCCGCCGCAGGCCGGTGATCGTCATCGGTGCCTCGCCCTGACCGTAGAGCTGCACGAACACCGGACCGAACGCCCCCATCGCCTTCTTCAGAGAGTCCACGTACATGGGCCCACCGCCGTAGATGATCGTCCGCAGATTGGCCGGGCGGTCGCGGCCGGTACGGATCAAACGGCCGACCATCGTCGGGGCGAGAAAGCAACTGCAGCCGGGGTGCTGCTCACACAGGTCGAGAAACTCCTCCGGCTCGAAGGACTTCGATTGGGGAATCACCTGTCGCGCACCCCGCAACACGTAGGGAGCGATGTAGAGGCCGGAGCCGTGTGACATCGGTGCCCCGTGAATCAGGCTGCAATCGCTGTCCGGATCGTCGAAGTCTGCGAGATGTGAGACCGTCATCGCCATCAGATTGCGGTGCGACAACATCGCGCCCTTCGAGCGACCTGTGGTACCGCTGGTGTAGAACAGCCAGGCCAGCGACGTGGGATCGGTTCGCCGAGGTGATTCGACAGGTGTCGACGCCATACGGCGTCGAAAATCGTCGGAGCCGATCACCTCCACGGGAACAGCAGTTGTCCCAGCGAGCTCGGCGGCGATCCTCGGTGACGCGAATACCTGTGACACACCGGCGTCGTCGAGGATCTGGTGCATCTCCCGAACATGCAGCTTGTAGTTGATCGGCACGATCACGCATTCGGCCGCCCATGCCGCGAACATCAGCTCGACGATCTCGGGGCAGTTCTCGCTTGCCACCGCGACACGTGACCCGGCAGGCTGAGTGTGTCGCAACGACCCGGCCAGTCGCAGTGAGCGCTCGCGAAGTTCGCTCCATGTGTGGCACTGCTCAGTCCCGAGAAAGACTGCACCCCGTCGACCGTATCGGGCAGCGGCCTGGTCCAGGACGGTGAAGACATTCACCGCGGCAGCCATTCCGACGACAGAGCGAAATCGGAAAGATACTTGGTCGAGCTCCAGCCGCCGTCGACGACGATGGTCTGACCGTTGATGAAACTGCCACCGGGAGAACACAAGAACTCGATCGTGCTCGCCACGTCTTCGACAGTTCCCAGACGCTGATGCGGTGTCATCTCGGTGTTGATCTTCCGGAAGCGATCGTCTTCGAGTCGCTCGGCGACCATCGGGGTCAGCGTGACGCCGGGAGCCACGGCATTGCACCGGATGCCCTGGGCGCCGTACTGACACGCGATGTGGGTGGTCAGGGCAGTCAGACCGCCCTTGGCTGCGGAGTACGCCCCGCCTCGCAGTCCGCCTACGACGGCGAAGGTCGACGTGACGTTGATGATCGCCGATCCGGGGGCGAGGTGTGGGATCGCCTCTCGCGCGAGTCGAAAGGGGGCCCGCAGCATCAAACCCAGGAACGCGTCGAGGGATTCGTCATCGGTCTCGTGCACAGGCTTTGGTTTTCCGACGCCGGCATTGTTGATCACGAAGTCGATTCGGCCCCATCGGTCGATCGCGGCGTCGACGATGCTTCGAGGACCGTCGTCGGCGGTGAGGTCTACGGCCACAGCGGCCAACCGACCGGAATCGCCGACTGTGGCGGTCAGTTCGTCGAGGCGCCTCCGATCCCGGCCGGTTCCCAGGACTGCGATGCCGGCGGCAGCCAGCTTGACAGCAGTGCCGAAGCCGATTCCGCTGCTCGCGCCTGTGACGATCGCAACCTGCATCTCATCCACCTTCATGACCTAGCGTCGACCTGATCTGTTGCTTGAGCACCTTGCCCGCCGCGTTCTTCGGAAGCTCCGCCCAAAATTCCACCCGCTCCGGAACTTTGAAGGTGGACACCCCGCGATCGCGGAGGTAATCCCTCAGCTCGGTCAGGCCCGGCGCCGTCGTGGCTGTCGATGGCACGATCACCGCACAGGCTTGCTCGCCGGTCTTCGCGTGAGGCACACCGACGATCGCGACCTCTGCGATGCCTTGGTGACCAACCATGACGTCCTCGATCTCTTTGGGAGAAATGTTCTCACCATTGCGGATGATGATGTCCTTGGCTCGACCGGTGACCACCAGGTGGCCGTCGGCCCAGGTCCCCAGATCGCCGGTCCGGAAATAGCCATCGTCGTCGAAGGACTCTGTTTCGTCTTCGATGTGCAGGTAACCGACCAGCATTTGAGCCCCGCGGGCACGAATCTCGCCCGAACCCGATGTCGCCGCGGCGTGCTCGGCCAGGCGGATCTCGGCGATCCCCGGACGGCCGTCGGTCTCGGCGGCGAGGTCGGCATCGTGGGGCGAACCGACGGTGGTCACCGGTACTTCGGTGGAACCGTAGACGCGCGTCACCATGGCGCGCTCGAAATAGGCATTTGCTCTACGGATCAGAGACGGCGGAACAGACGCACCCCCGCAGATGAAGACTTTCAACTCGGGCAGCCTCGTGTCGGCGTTCTGCGCGGCGGTCAACAGCTGCTCGAGGAATGGTGTGGCGCCGGCCATGTGGGTACATCGTTCGGCAGTGATCAGCTCGACCCCAGCGGCGGCGTCCCACCTCTCCATCAGTACCGCGGTCGAGCCCAGTAGCAGCGGCGCCTCGAACGCGTATATGGAGCCGCCGATATGGGCGATGGGGGAGGGCACCAGGAAGGTGTCGCCGGGATCGACCCGCCAGTGGTCGCGAATCTGGGTGAGCAGTGCGTGCAGCGAATTGTGCGTGTGCATGACCCCTTTGGGTCGTCCGGTGGTGCCGGAGGTGTACAGGATCATCTGCACGGCGTTGGCGTCGAGCGTCGGTCTCGACGTCAGGGCCGGTTCGGTGAGAAGGTCGGCGTAGGCAATGTGGGGGCCGGGGTCACCGCGTACCACCACCACCTCGGGTGGGTGATCGCGTCCCTCCGTCACGCGAGTGAGCATGGCCGAGTGATCGTAGCCGCGGAATACGCCGGGTACGAATATCATTCGGATATCGGCGTCGTCTATGATGAACCCGACCTCGCGGTCGCGCAGCGACGGCAGAATCGGCGTGACAACCATGCCGGCCAGGGTCGCCCCGAGGTAGACGACCGCCGCCTCGTGCCAATTCGGAAGAGCGAACGCAATCACACTGCCTTCGGGCATTCGCGACCGCAGGACACCGGCCAGAGATTCGGCCCGCGTCTTGAGCTCCACGCAGTTGACCCGGACGTCCCCGTCCACGATGAGCGTGCGCTCGGGTGTGAGGCGGGCGGTCTCGGCGACCGCGTCTGCGAGGGTGTCATGCACCCAGAGGCCGTCGGCATGGGCACGCGCGGCGAGTTCGTCATCCCAGCGGATCGACCGCTGTCCCACTGTTTTGCGTGAGACGCCAGACTCGGGCACGCGTGACTATCCCTTGACCCGGCGCAACGTGGTCGAGTGCCGGAACCGAGGCGCGGCATGGGTGTTGATGGTGACCTGCGCGATGCCGCCTTCGGAGGTGCGGTACACGCGGCGCACCTCGAGTGCGGGGGCACCCGCATGAACCTTGAGGTGTGGCGCCAGTTCCGGTGTGACCGCCACCGCCCCGATGTCCTGCTGAACTTCGACGACGCTCACTCCGAAGAGATCTTCGATGAGGGGGAATACCGGACCGGTGTGGCGTCTGAGCATGCGGCCGACAGCAGCGTAGGACCGGTTGATGTAGTACTCGGTCCAGCAATACGTGTCGTCGGCATCGATGGCCTGCCGAAAGCCCAGCACAGCCAGCCAGTCTTCCCCCTGCGGCAGGGTGGTCCTCGCGGCGAGTTCGGCATCGACGACGGTCATCTGGATCGACTTGATGTCGAGGTCGGCCCCGCTCGCGACGGCGAGCAGGTCGTTGATCGTCATACTGTCCTGCGCATACGAACTCGTCGAGTCACGCGGTACCACCGTCGTGCCGGCGCGCGGGCGTGACGTCACCAGATTGTCGTCGCGCAAGCGGCGCAGGGCCTCGCGGACGGTGTAGCGACTGACTGAGAAACGTTCGCAGAGCTCGTGTTCGGTGGGTAGTTGCGATCCGATGGGGAACACCCCATCGACGATCTCCTTACGCAGAGTCTGCGCGACCTGGAGGTAGCGGTGCTCACTACGGGCCGCGGTCATGGCCGTGGGTCCGGGCGGAGTGCGACGACACTGCCATCGCCGTCACACGAGACGTACAGCACGCCATCGGCTCCGGCGGCGATCCCTGCGAACGGACCCTGCGGGCCGGAGAAGGGCGGCATTCCCTTGAGGGGTTTCGGGGTGACACCTGGCGGTGGCCCGATGGCCAGTCCGGTGGCGATCGTCGAGCGTTCACCGGTCGTGAGGTCCACAGCAATGACCGTTTTCTGGCCGGCATCGGTGATGAGGACTCGGCCGTCGACGACGACCAGACCTTGCGGTCGCTCCAAGCCGTCGACGACCGTCTCAGTTCCCGACGGGCTGACGCGCAGAACTCGACCTGCGCCGGATTCGGCGACCAGCACCGCACCATCGGCCGTGCTCGTGACGCCTACTGCGGTGTCGAGCCCTGTTGCGATCGTCGAGACACCGCCGGAGTGATCGATCAACAGAACCCGCCCCGTGCCTTGCTCGACGGCGACCACCCCACCCAGGGCGGGGGTCAGTCCGTAGAGTTGGTCGAAACCATCTGCGAGGACGTCGCTTTCGCCTGATGTGGGGCGATAGCGCGCAATTTGTCCACCCGATGTGGTGACCATGAATTCATCGATCGAGGCCGCGGCCACTCCGCGGATGAAGCCCGGATAGCCGGGTGTGAAAAGCATACCGACCGTCGTCAGTCCGCCGTCGTGGTCGTGCACGTAGAAATAGGTACCGTCAGCTACATACAGGCGACCGTCCGCTCCTACCGTCAGGTCCAGTGGCCAGTTCAGACCGCCGGGCAGTGCGGTGTGGACGGCGCCATCGGAGTGGATCTCGCTGATCTCGCCGGTGAAGTTGGACACGAACAGGCGTGCCCCCGCACCCGCGCCGACGATCGTGCAGTTGTCCAGGCCCGGTGTCAGTTGGGCGAGAACGGTGTGGGTACCGGTCCGCGGGTCGATTCGCAGCACCTGCCCCGTCGCCACCTGCGTCGAGACGATGAACCCCTCAGCGTCGAACTTCACCGAATCGGGAACGCCGAGACCCGTTGCGACGGTGTGCACTTCGCCGCCGCCATCGGGGTCTATGCGCCAGATCTCGTTCGCGCCCATCACCGGGAAGTAGAGCAGCCCGTCCGGACCGACCTCCATGGCGTTGGGGGAAGGGACGTTCTCCAGGAGGACCCGCGGTGGCCCGCCCCCGAGGTCGAACTCCAAGAGCCGTCCGCCTTCGCGGCACTCGCCCACGAAGAGCCGGCCGCGGTGAAAAGTGATGCCGTTGGCTGACGGTATGTCGTCGCGCAGCACCCGCGTCTCGCCGGTCGGATGGCGCACACTGACCCGACCGTCCATCACCTCGGTGGCGTAGAGGTTTTCGAAGTCGTCGAATGCGACGTCGTCGGGCGCGACGATGTCAGCACCGGTGCCGCTGATCGTCGTCAGCTCGCCGTTCGTGATGTCGAGCGCGGCGATCTGACTGCCCGTGACCTGAGCGATGTAGACGCGTCCGTCAGGTCCTGTGCGCAGGCCGTTCGCGCCGAAGAGGCGGCTCGGCGCAGTGAGCTGCCGCACCTCCCACCCTTCGGCCGCCATCGGGAACGCCGACGCCCCGTAGCGATCACTGTGTCTGCCGGTCACAGCACGGACCATAGCAATCACGTGTAGTCCAGACAATAACTACATGCTCGAGGGGATCGACCTTGACGGGTGCATATGCGCTGCGGAATAGTATTCTCTGAATGCAAGAGCGCCATATGTTGTCCGGACAATTGACGAAAGCGATTATGTCTGCGGTGAACGGCCTACTCGGCCTCGACGGTCGCATCGTCGTGATCTCGGGAGCCGGCGGTGGCGGCATCGGTACCGCTACAGCAGCCATTGCGGCCGAAGCCGGAGCCACTGTCGTCGCCGTCAGCCGCTCCGCCGAGAATCTCGCTGAGCAGATGGGCCCCTTGATCACGCGTGGGCTCTCTGTCGTTCCCGTGGCGGCCGATATGTCAACGGACGACGGCATCGCCGCGGCGATGGACGTCGTGCGACGAACGGACGGCGAGCTGTACGGCCTCGTCAACGTCGCGGGCGGCGCGGCACCGTCGACGTGGATGCCGTCGACCCGGGTGAGGCGATCGGACTGGCGGGATCTCTTCACCGCGAATCTGGAAACCGCCTTTTTCGCAAGCCAGGCCGTTGCCGCCGAACTGCGTGCCCGCGGCAACCCAGGCTCGATCGTGTCGATCTCGTCGATCAGCGGCATGAACACCGCGCCGTTCCACATCGCGTACGGAACCGCGAAGGCCGCTGTGGTGGCGATGACCCGCACGATGGCACTGGAACTCGCCGCCGACGGTATCCGCGTCAACGCGATCGCACCGGGTGTCACCGAGACCACGGCGTCGGCGACTTACGTCGACGCCGACCCTGACCGGGACCGTGCCGCCATCGCGATGGGCCGCCGTGGACGCCCCGACGAACAGGCGGGGGCCATTCTGTTTCTGCTCTCAGACCTGGCGAGCTACGTGACGGGCCAGACGCTCCTTGTCGACGGTGGCCTGGATTTGAAGTGGAGCCATCTGGCCGCCGATCACACCTCGCTGTTCCTGGCCGACGATTCATTTCGCGCAGAGATCAGCCGACCATGACCACGGGCGAAGGAGACACACAGCGATGACCGACACCAGAGACGACGTAGTCCGCGAAGTCGTCGAGGAGCTGTCGTCACCGATGACGATCGGCGTCGACGCCTATGTCTCCGAGTCCTACGCCAGAGCCGAGCGGGACAAGTTGTGGCGCAAGGTATGGCAGCAGGTGGGGCGGGTCGAGGAGATCCCCGAGGTGGGCAGTTACCTGACCTACGGCATCCTCGACGACTCGGTCATCGTCGTGCGCACGGGCCCCGACACGTTTGCCGCCCACCACAACGTCTGCATGCACCGCGGTCGCAAACTGGTGGACGTTCCGGACGGCGCCAAGAACGCCTGCGGCCGCACCAGAAAATCCTTCGTCTGCGGCTTCCACGGCTGGAGTTACGGTCTCGACGGCGAATGCACCCACATCCGTGAGCAGGATGATTGGCAAGGTGCACTGACTCCGGCCAACACGCGCCTTGCGCGGGTCCACGTCGACACCTGGGGTGGCTGGCTGTTCGTCAACATGGACACCGATCCGGAACCGTTGGCCGATTTCCTGTTCCCGGCGGCGAAGATCCTCGATCCCTTCGGACTCGAGAACATGCGGTTCAAATGGCGCAAGTGGCTGAACTTCGACTGCAATTGGAAGGTCGCGCTGGAAGCCTTCAACGAGACCTACCACGTCTTCACAACCCACCCGGAGTTCAACAAGTTCGGCGAATTCAAGGGATGGGCCAAGGCGCAGGGCCGACACAGCAACATCGGTTACGACGCACCGAAGGGGATGGACGAGACCAAGTCGAAGATTCGACTCGGGTCGGGTGATCCGCGCATCTCCACTGCCGAGATGCAGGTCTACACCATGGAGGAGACGAACGCGACCACCACACGGACCCTGGTCGACGCGGCGAAGCGTCTGGTCGACGAACTCCCTGAAGGCACTCCGGCCGACAAGGTCCTGGAACACTGGCTGACCTCAGCACGCAATGACGACGCGGCCCGCGGTGTCATCTGGCCGACCATCCCTGCCGAGATCCTCGGACAGAGCGGCACGGCGTGGCAGCTCTTCCCCAATTTTCAGATCGGCCAGGGCCTGACGAGCGCGCTGTGCTACAGCGCGCGGCCCGACCCGAGCTATGACCCCGACAAGTGCATCTTCGAGGTTTCCGTTTTCGAGCTGTTCCCGAAGGGCGAGGAGCCGGAGACGCAATGGGTGTACACGCCGGTGGGTGACCCGAACTGGCTTTCCGTACTACCGCAGGACTTTTCGAACATGGCCGCGGTGCAGAGGGGGATGAAGTCTCTCGGGTTTCCCGGCACCAAGCCGAACCCGTACCGCGAGCGCAGCACGGTGAATTTGCATTATCAGTTGTCAAAGTACATGGGCACGGGAGCGCCCCGAGAACTCAACGAAGGAGCTTGACATGAAGGTGAATCTCGGTACGGGAGCGCAGAATTCCCACGACTGGGACCGTGTGCTCGCAGGCAATTACTCCAGCCCGCCCGACACGCCGGATTGGCAGTGCGTCGAAGGAGCGCTCGCCCTCGGCGACCTCGCGGAGCCGCTCGGCTTCGACGGCATTTGGTTCCCCGAGCACTGCGGCACCCCCTATGGCATGACTCCCAACCCCATTCAGGCATTGACGTACTTCGCCGGCCGTACCGAGCGCGTCGGTCTCGGGACATTCGTGGCGGTGGCGCCGTGGTGGAATCCTGTGCGTCTGGCACACCAGATCGCCTACCTCGACATCGTTTCCAAGGGCCGGTACAACACCATCGGGATCGGCCGCGGTGTGTCGAAGTCGGAGTTCGACGCGGTCGGCGTACCGCGGGAAGAAAGTCGCGAACGGTTCAACGAGTGTCTGGACATCCTCGAGCTGGCCTTTAGCGGTGAGCGGTTCTCCTACGACGGGGAGATCTTCTCCTTCCCGGAGATGTCGCTGCGGCCCGAACCCGTCAGCAAGGACCTGTTCTCGCGGATCTACAGTTCTTCGTCCACCGCGGAGTCGCTGGAAATTCTGTCCCGACGGGGGATGGTGCCGTTGTTCGTGGGGAACAAACCGATCTGGGATGCAGGCGCGGAAGTTCGGAAGGTCAACACTTTCCGTCAGGAAGAGGGGTACGCGCCCTGCCAACCCAAGAACGTGATGTTCATGTACTGCACCGAGCACGAGCCCGATGCGGCGCAGACCGATGAATGGATCTGGACGGCGAACCGGGACGTCACCGTCCACTACGGCTTCGCCGATGCGTCGAACTTCAAGGGCGTGAGAGGGTATGAGGCGTACGCGGCTCGCGAGGCAGGCGCCACGGCCGTGTTGGCCGAGGCCGTGCAAGACAAGCCGGAACCGGGTACCAAGAAGATGCCGGGTTACCACGCATCGAACTTGCTGATCGGCACACCCGAGACGATCTTCGCGAAGTTGCAGGCCGCACAGGAAGCCTGCTCCTTCTCCGAGGTGACCCTCGTGCCGCAGTTCGGCACGATGCCGTACGCCGATGCGATCGAAAGCGTCAAGTTGTTCGCTCGGGAGGTACTGCCTGCCGCACACGAGATGGCCGCCCCGCTGCACGAGGCGGCGCTACCGGCGCCGGCGCTGACGTGACTGCCGGTACCACGAACTGCGGTCCCACTCCGACGCCGGATGACATCGACATCCCGGCGCTGCGGGCGAAGTACGAGGCCGAGCGAAAGAAGCGCCTTCGCTCCGAGGGCTCGAACCAGTACGTCGAGACCGGTGGGGAATACGCGGAATTCGCCGAAGTAGACCCACACGCGCCGCGGGTGGAGCGCGAACCCATCGACCTGGACATGGACGTCGCCGTGCTCGGTGGGGGCTTCGGTGGTCTGCTGTCGGCGGTTCACCTGAAAAAGGCGGGCGTGGAGGACGTCCACGTCATCGAGATGGGCGGCGATTTCGGCGGGGTCTGGTACTGGAACCGCTACCCCGGTATCCAGTGTGACAACGAATCCTATTGCTACGTACCGCTGCTCGAAGAGCTCGATTTCATCCCCAGCAAGAAGTTCGCCGACGGTGCCGAGATCCAGCAGCATTGCCGCAACATCGGCAAGCATTTCGGCCTCTACGACGGCGCCATCTTCTCCACGCAGGTGCGCACCCTGATGTGGGACGACGACATCGAGCGTTGGCGCATCACCACCGATCGCGGTGACGACCTTCGAGCACGATTCGTGGTGATGGCGTCCGGCCCGTTCAACAGACCCAAGCTGCCGGGCATCCCAGGAATCAACGACTTCACCGGACACAGCTTTCACTCCTCGCGGTGGGATTACGACTACACCGGTGGCACGCCGGCCGACCCCGTGCTCGACAAGCTCGCCGACAAAACCGTCGCGATCGTCGGCACCGGTGCGACCGGCGTGCAGATCGTGCCCTACCTCGGCAGATACGCCAAGCACGTCTACGTCGTCCAGCGCACACCGTCGACGGTCGACGAGCGCAACAACCACCCCACCGACCCTCAGTGGGTGCAGTCACTTCAGCCGGGATGGCAAAAGGAACGGCAACGCAACTTCCACTCCTGGACGTTCGAGGGCATGGCCCTCGGCCAGCCAGATCTGGTCTGCGACTTCTGGACAGAGCTGGGGCGCAATACCGCCGCGCGTGTTCTTGCTCTCGAGGATCCGGCGTCGATGAGTCCCGAGCAGTTCATGACTCTGCGCGAGGAGGAAGACTACAAGCTGATGGAGCGGCTTCGGCGCCGCGTGGCCGACCTCGTCGAAGACGAGGCGACTGCGGAGGCGCTCAAACCGTACTATCGATTCCTCTGTAAACGGCCGTGTTCCAACGACGATTACCTCCCGACGTTCAACAGGCCCAACGTCACATTGGTCGACGTCTCCGAGAGCAAAGGCGTCGAGAAGCTGACCGAGAACGGCTTCGTGGCCAACGGCGTCGAATATCCGGTCGACTGCATGATCTATGCGAGCGGATTCGAGATCACCACAGAGATCAGCAGGCGTTACAGCATCGATGCGATTCATGGGCGCGACGGCGTGTCCCTGTACGACTACTGGCGCGACGGGTTCAAGACCCTGCACGGCATGACCAGTCGCGGCTTCCCCAACCAGTTCTTCACCGGATTCACTCAGGTCGGAATATCCGCGAACATCGCTGCGAACTACGAACTCCAGGGCGAACACATCGCGTACATCATCGCCACGGCGCTCGCACGCGGGATCACCACTGTGGAACCCGCCCAGGAGGCTCAGGACGCGTGGTGCGCCACCGTCAGGGAGACGGCGATCGACAACTCGGCCTTCGACAACGCCTGTACACCAGGCTATTACAACAACGAGGGCGGCGGCGGAGGCCAGGGCATCGTCAGCCATCTCGGCGAGCCTTACGGACCGGGCTTCTACGCGTTCGGAGATCTGCTGGCAAAGTGGCGCTCGGACGACGCGATGGAAGGCTTGGTCCTGGGCCGATGAGCTCCGAGCTCCGATACGACGACCGCGTCGCCGTCGTCACCGGCGCCGGCCGGGGCCTGGGCCGGGCGTATGCACTCATGCTGGCGTCCCGCGGGGCGCAGGTGGTCGTCAACGATGTCGGTGGCAGCCTCACCGGGATCGGGACAGATCACCGGCCCGCCGAGGATGTGGCCGGCGAAATCAACGCCCTGGGAGGGGAGGCCATCGCGTCGACTGAGTCGGTGGCCACCCCGGCCGGTGGTCGTGCGATCGTCGACGCTGCACTCGAGCATTTCGGCCGCATCGACATCCTCGTTCACAACGCCGGAAACGTCCGTAGGGCGCCGCTGCGCGACATGTCATACGACGACTTCGACGCCGTGCTGGACGTGCACCTGCGCGGGGCGTTCCACGTACTCCGGCCGGCTTTCCCGGTGATGTGCGATGCGGGCTACGGCCGCGTGGTGTTGACGTCCTCGATCGGCGGGCTGTACGGCAATCACGGTGTGGCCGGTTATGCGGCTGCGAAGGCCGGGGTGATCGGCATGGTGAACGTGGCGGCGCTGGAAGGTGCGGAGCACGGTGTGACATGTAACGCGATCATCCCGGCGGCAGTCACCCGAATGGCGCAGGGGCTCGACACATCGGCCTACCCGCCCATGGATCCCGAGCTCGTCGCGCCCGCCGTGTGCTGGCTTACTCACGAAACATGTTCCGCTACAGGGGAATTGTTCATAGCTATCGCGGGCAGGATCGCCAGGGCCTTCATCGGGGAGGCCGCAGGCGTGCACCGCCCATCGTGGACCGTCGAAGAGGTAGCCGAGCGCAGCGACGCCATCCGGGACGCCACCCAGCCGGTGGTGTTCCCCGTCGTCCCGTCCGGGCACGACGACCACATCGGCTACAGCTTCGCTGCCGCGACGGCCGCCGCACGATGAACAGCGGACCGCTCGCGGGCGTTCGCGTCATCGATCTCACTGCCGTGGTGATGGGGCCCTACTGTACGCAGATCATGGCCGACATGGGTGCCGACGTCATCAAAGTCGAACCGGCCGACGGCGACAATGCGCGCTACATCTCGGTCGGCCCCGCCCCGGGGATGAGCGGCGTGTTCGTCAACGTGAATCGTGGAAAACGCTCCGTGGTGCTCGATCTCACCACCGACGACGGTAAGTCCGCTCTGCGCGCGTTGATCACTGGAGCGGACGTCTTCATCCATTCGATGCGTGCCCGGGCCATCGCGAAGCTCGGCTTCTCGTATGACGACGTGGTCTCCCTCAACCCGGCAATCGTGTACACCAATTGCTATGGCTATGGCCGACGCGGGCCGAGCGCCGATCTTCCCGCCTACGACGACACAATTCAGGCCCAGTCCGGGCTCGCCGCTGTTCAGGGACTCCTGACCGGTCAGACCACCTACGTCGGAACGATCGTGGCGGACAAAGTCGCGGGGCTCACCGCGCTGTACGCCACGATGATGGCTCTGTTTCACCGGGAGCGCACCGGCGAGGGGCAGGAGGTCGAGGTGAGCATGTTCGAGACGATGGCCACATTCATGCTCGTCGAACACGCCAACGGCGCGATGTTCTCGCCGCCGCTGAGCCCGGCGATCTATCCGCGGACGGTGGCACGTAATCGAAAGCCCTACGCCACCAGGGACGGCCACGTCGCCGTCTTGATCTACAACGACAAGCACTGGAATGCGTTTGTCGACCGCGTGAAGCCACCCTGGATCGCGGAGTACGGCGAGGCGTTTTCTTCTCTGGAACGTCGAGCCAAACAGATCGACCTCATGTACGGACTCATCGCCGAGACCCTGCTGGAGCGCACGACCGCAGAGTGGTTGACCTTGTTCCACGAGCTCGAGATCCCGGCTGCACCCATTCAAACGCCTGCGGAGCTCTTCGACGATCCGCACCTCCAGGCCGTCGGTCTGTTCGAGACGGTGCAGACGCCACACGGGCCGCTGCGGATGCCCGGGGTGCCGACCTGGTTCTCCCGCACACCCGGTCGCATTGCTGGGCCCGCGCCGGAATTGGGCGCCGACACCGCAGAGGTTCTCGCGGAATTGGCGGCGAAAGAAACGTGAACGGTCAGCGGTACCGGCGGGACAATCGTCGACGGTGTTCCGCGGGAGCGCCGAACAGCGCCCGATTCAGTGCCGCTCTCTTCAGGTAGACGTGCAGCCCGCTCTCCCACGTGTATCCGATGCCGCCGTGCAGTTGCATCGCCTTTCCTGCCACATCGACCGCCGTTTCGCACGCATACGACTTGGCCATCGAGGCTGCGACCGATGCGTCGACGTCGTCGGCCACCTGCGTGACGGCTGCGTCGACCAACACGCGCGCTATCGACAGCCGGACCAGCATGTCGGCGCACGCGTGCTTCACCGCCTGGAACGATCCGATCGGTCGGCCGAATTGTTGACGCACCCCGGCGTAACCAACCGTCGCAGCGAGCATCGCCTCACCGATCCCCAAACTGTCACAGGCGATTGCGACAGCTGCTCGATCCCGCAGTCGGGCGGCGGCAGCCTCACCGTCGAGCCGCCACACCGACGCCGCGTCGACGAACATGTCGTCGGCTCTGACGACGCCCACGCTCCGTGTCTCGTCGAGCAGGGGCTGTGGGGCGACGGTGAGTCCGCCGGCGTCGATGAGCACCGATGCTCCGTCGTCATCGGCGAGGACCAGCAGATGGTCGGCGCCGACTGCGTCGAGTACGAAATCGGCCCTGCCGGACAACCGAATTCCAGCGGCGTCGCGACGAAGCCGGAACAGATCACAGACCAGTGCCGCCGTCGACGTGCCGGCGCCGACCGCAGTGAGTAGACCGTCTCGAGCGTCAGACGGTGCCGACAACTGCAGAGCACCGACGGCGAGCACGGTTCCCAGGTACCTACTGGGTGCGGACGCCCGGCCCAACTCCTCGAGCACGATCGCCGTCTCGAGGAACGACGCCGCAGCGCCACCCAGGGCTTCGTCGATTTCAAGGCTCAGCCAACCGGCGTCGGCGAATCTGGGCCATTCGACCTCACCGCCGGTCGAGGTGAGAATCTCGCGTGCGACTGCGCGAAGCTCGTCGTGAAGCTCGGTGAATTCCGAGGTCATGAGCTCACCGGTTCACGCGGGAGGCCGAGGCCCCGTTCCCCGATGATGGTGCGCTGAATCTCGCTGGTGCCTCCGGGAACAGTCCACTCCCAGGAGCCGATGAAGTCGAGCATCCAGGCACCTGATTCCCATCCGCTCGACATCGGCTTCGTCAGCACGGTGTGGGCTTCGAGGCCGCTGACGTCGGCCGCGAAATCGGTCATCCGCTGCAGCAATTCGCTGTAGTAGAGCTTGACGATGGACGGGTCTGCTGGCCCGCCACAGCCGTTCTCCGAGTTGTGCACCACCGCGCGGCACATCGCTCGCAGCCCGGTGAGTTCGGTCTCGAAACGAGCCAGGGAGTCGCAGACGGAGCCATCGTCGATCAGTCGAGAACCGTCCGGCTGGATGGACCTACAGTCCTCGACCAGCCGCCGGAAGCCGGCGTTGCCGAGACGCTCGGCGAGCTCCAACATGGTCATGCCGCGCTCTGCGCCCAGGGTCGCCTGTGCCACAGCCCATCCCGCGTTCTCGGCGCCGACGAGATTCTGAGCGGGAACGACCACGTCGTTGAGGAACACCTCACAGAAATGTGAGTCACCCATCGCGTTGCGGATCGGTCGCACCTCGACACCTGGGGTCGTCATGTCCATCAAGAAGTACGAGATGCCCTTGCGTTTCGGGGCATCGGGATCGGTGCGGGCCAGCAGCAGGCACCAGTCGGCGTAGGCGCCGCCGCTGGCCCAGAGCTTCTGCCCGTTGACGACGAAGTCATCGCCGTCGCGCCGCGCCGACGTGCGTAGGCTGGCGAGGTCGGATCCCGCCTCGGGCTCGGAAAAGCCCTGAACCCAGATCTCACCGTCGAGGATGGCCGGCAGATGTCGCTGACGCTGGGCGTCGGTGCCCGCCATCAGCAGGGTGGATGCAGCGTGGTGGATTCCGACGAAGGCCAAGACGAGTCGTGGGGCGTCGTGTGCAGCCAATTCCTGATACAGCACGATTTGTTGGTCGACCGGCATACCACCACCCCATGCCGCCGGCCAGTGCGGTACGGCGAAACCCGCGCGGTGCAGCTCGGCGAACCACCATTTCTGAAACGCCACGAATTCACTGTCAGCGGCGCCGGTTTGGGACGTGCGCCAATCGGTGGGTACGTGCTCGACACACCACTGGCGCACGTGCGTGCGGAAAGCGTCGAGATCGGTCACCGGACGGATTCCCCGACTGTGTCGTAGAGGCCCACCAGGCCGGTCCGCCGGACGCGCGAGGTCAGGATGTCGCGGGTCGCCGAGAGCCCGAGCGGCAGGCGCCGAAGTGGTTGACTGTGACGCGAGAGCCACGACAGCGTGGTCTCGTCGCAGAACCCGATGGCGCCGTGCAGCTGGTGGGCGACGCGGAAGACTACCTCGGCCGCCTCCAATGCGGCGGTTCGCAGCGCGAGCGCATCATCGAGGGCCTCGGCCCGCATCTCGCCGATGCTCCACAGCGTGTACTTCGCCAGCATCTCCAGCCCAGCCCGTTCCACCTCGGCGTCGGTGAGCTGGAATTGCACGCTCTGGAAGCGCGACAGAGGTTGTCCGAACTGCTGACGCAACTGAACGTGGCCGATGGTGAGTTCGATTGCCCTGTCGAGCATCCCAAGGAGTGTCCAGCACGGCAGAGTCAGTGCCAGGGCGAGGTCGGCCGTGCCGTCGTCGTCCAGCGGCGCAAGGTCCACGGTGCTGACGAAAGCGGCACCGGGCGCCGACTTGGCGGTGACGAGATGGCGGTGGCCGTCCAGCGACACCGCAGCCCACCGCATGTCTGTTCCGCCGATGACAGCAGCCGGCCGGGCGCCGGCGACGACGGTGAGACCGGCGACGTCGAGATCGGGCGGGCGGGCCAGCCGCCCGGCGACGGGATAGGGCAGAGCCCAATGCCCGGCGCTGCGGCACACTGCCGCAGCGGCTTCCAACGAATCGGCGTCGTCGCGTGGCGCAAGGTCGAACACGCCGAGCTGCTCGAGGACCGGTCCGACCAGCGCCCCGCGGCTGTACGGTTCCTTCTCGGCGCGCTGCACCAGCAGGTCTCCGCCCGCGGCTTCGAACGCGCGAAGAGCTTGGCGGCCGAACTCTCTCGCCTCGTCGCTCATGTCTACGATCATCGGGTCCTCAGCAGTGAACGAGAGAGAAGGATGCGTTGCATCTCGATGCTTCCCGAGGACACGGTCGACGCCTGCGCATACCGCCAGTGATCCTCGACCTCGGCGCGGAACAGCTCGGCGGTGTCGTCGGCCGCCGCCACGATTTCCATGAGCACTTCGGCGCTGTCCTGGTCGAGCTTTGTCACAGCTATCCGATAGGCGGCCGAGTCGGTGGGACTCACCTGCCCGCCGGCCTGCAGCGCGATGAGTCGGTAAGCGAGCAGCCTGGCGCGGCGGCAGTGTGTCAGCATTCGGGTCCACCGACCATGCAGCTCCGCGGGCAGGTGATCCCACTGGTTCCCCAGCGCCGACGGCGCGAGGTGCAGGAGCCGTTCGCATCGGGCGTAGCGGGCGATACCGACCCGTTCGAAAGCGAGTACATCGGAGACGATCGACCAGCCGTCGTCGACAGATCCGAGCACATCTGCCTCGGTCACCCGTAGGCCATCGAAGAACACCTCGTTGAGGTGGTGCGGCCCCATCATGCAGCCGATGGGCCTGACAGTGACCGCAGGGTTCGACATGGGCACGAGAAAAATCGTCAACCCGCTCTGCTTTCGGGCGCCGTCGGCGAGCTTCGTGGTGCGGGCGAGCAGAAAGCACCACTGAGCCATGGTCGCGTAGGACGTCCAGATCTTCTGACCGTTGACGATCCAACCTTCGCCGTCGCGGGTTGCGCTGGTACGCAAGGACGCGAGGTCCGACCCGGCCTCGGGTTCGCTGAAGCCCTGACACCAGATCACCTCGCCGCGCGCGATGGCCGGCAGGTGGGCCGCTTGCTGCTCCAGGGTGCCGTGGCGCATGATCGTCGGCCCCACCCAGTTGACCCCCATGTACTGCGCGCCCCGCGGTTCGTGATGGGCCCACATCTCTTCTCTCACCACGGTCTGCTCCCAGATCGAGGCGCCGCGGCCACCGAACTCGGGTGGCCATGCCATGCACAGGAGGTCGCGTTCGGCGAGCAGGCGGCAGAACGCTTGAGCCGTCTCGAGGTCGGCGGGGTCGGCGGTGAAGGCGCCGAGGTAGTCCTCGGCCACGTTCTCCTTCACCAGGCGCCGAAGTTCCTGACGCAACGTCGTTGCCGCGCCGCCTATTTCGAAGTCCACCTCACGATCGTAGGGCAATCCTTATAAGGATGGTAGTTTTCCACCGTGACATCCTTCGGTCGTGAGCGCACCCCGCGGGGCCGCGTCGCCGAAACTGTTGCGGCCGAATTACGGCAGCGCATCCTGGCCGGGACGACGACCACCCATTTGCCCACCCAGGACCACCTGGTCAACGAGTTCGGCGTCAGCTATCCGTCGGTACGAGAGGCGCTGCGGATCCTCGAGACCGAGGGCTTGATCACCATCAGGCGGGGGAGCCTGGGGGGTGCGCAGGTGCATCGTCCGGACCAAACCTCGGCCGCCTATCACCTCGGCCTGGTGCTCCAAGGTGCGGGCGTCGCCCTCGGTGACCTGGCCGAGGCCCTCCTGCGGCTGGAGCCCCAGTGCGTCGGAGACGTCGCGCGCCGACCGGATCGGATGGCCGTGGTCGTGCCGGCGTTGACCGCGAACGTCGATGCGTCGGCTGAGGTGGTCTCCGATGGCGTCGCGTTCACACGCATCGCGCGAGAGTTCCACGACCTCGTCGTCGCATTCACGCCGAACGAGACGATGCGCTACGTCGTGAGCAGCCTCGTCGCGCTGTGGTCTGCTCAAGAAAGACAGTGGGCGGACGTGATCAGCAGTCGCGGTAGGTATCCCTCGCCAGCCGCCGCCCGCGGCGCCGTACGAACCCACCGCCGACTGGTCGACGAGATCGCCGCCGGCCGGCCGCAGGAGGTGGAGCGACTGAGCCGGCGCCACCTCGCCGCCGCTCAAGCGATTGTGCTGGAGCGCCGCACCGACGACATCGTTCTCGCCGCTCCGGCACGGGATGCGCGTCAGTCGGGTGGACTCGGCACGACGCCCTGAGCCCGGGTGAGAGGCAGGTCGTTGTAGGTCGCGATACCGGGTGCTGCAGCGACGACGGCCGGAATCGCATGAATCGGCGGCATCGCCGTCATGATGTGGCCCAGCACCATGAACTCCTCGAGTGTCGTCGCCTCGAAGTAGGGGGGTGGGAGGAAGCCGACCTGCATGGTGACCGTGGGTCGCCCGTCGATGGTGATTTTCCAGCCGTCCGGGCCGAGCTGCCAATCCGGTGTCAACGATTGCCCTTTACGCCAACGCACATTGACGTCGACGATGGTCTCCCCTCCGCGAAGACCCTTCCAGCTTGCGTGCACGCCGGCGACACATCCGGCGGGAATGGTCCACGAGCCGAGATCGAGATCCTCTGTCGTCTGTGCATATTCGGCATCGCAGCGGATCTCGTCCAGTTCGACGCCCAGCGAATCGGCGATCAGCCGAACCGCTTCTCCGAAGATCGCGGTGCCCTGTGAGGCCTTTGGCGCCAGCCCGGGATCGTCGATGGGACAGCCGAATCCGACCGGCTTCTCCGTTTCGGGGGAGTCGTAGAACGTGGTGTCGGCCGACTCCTGGATGGTGACCTTGTCGACGCGATCGCACGCGTTCGCTGCCACGATGGCCAGTAGTTCGGCAAAACCTGGGCTGACGCCTGACCCGAAGATCGTCGCGCCGCCTCGGGCACAGGCCTCGAGGATCTGATCACGGCCATCGCCCAGATTGTGCCCGGTGATGAAGGACGCAGTGGCCACGACGTTCACTCCCGCCGAGAGGATGCCCACCAATTCCTCGACGTTGGGCCACATCGCGTTGTACACCACGCAGTCAGGCTTCAGCGCGAGAAGTCCGGCGACGTCATCGGTGGCGGCGACTCCCAACGGCGGGCCGCCGCACAGTTCGCCGACGTCGCGGCCGACCTTGTCTTTGGACCACGCGTAGCACCCGACGAGCTCGAATGCCGGATTCTCGACAATCGCCTTGACCGAACTTTTGCCGACATTGCCGGTGTTCCACTGCACGATGCGATAGCGTTGACTGCTGGGCACTTGCTCAGCATAGGGACCGGCGGGCCGTGACGACGTCAATCCGACGAATTCCACGCTAACGGCACGACATGAGTATCCGGGGAGACCCGCCATGGACGACGCAGCGCGCCTACTCGAGATCGAAGCGATTCACCAACTCAAGGCTCGGTACTGCCGCTATCTGGACGGCAAGGATTGGCTCATGTGGCGAACCGTCTTCGTCGACGACTTCATCAGCGACACCAGCGCGGCGGGGGGCATAGTGATCAACGGTGCGGACCGTTTCGTGTCCTATGTGCGGAGCACTCTCGGGAAGCCTTCGCAGCTGACCGTTCATCAGGTGCATGCCCCCGAGATCGATCTGCTCTCCGCCACGACCGCGAGCGGGGTGTGGGCCCTCAACGACATCGTGCGGCTGGCGCCCGGGCTGAGCCTGAACGGATTCGGCCACTACCACGAGACCTACGAGAAGGACGGTCAGTGGCGGATCGCGTCGTCACGGCTGACCCGCCTCCGGGAAGACGTGGTCACGCCTTTCGTGTCGATTCACGTGTCCGAGCGGCTCAGGAACCTCGGAGCGAAGGCCGCTCGGCGGGCGGGTCGGTGATCGGGGTGTTGACCGCTGCCCCTCAGCGATGCTAAGCAGGTGCTCAGCAAGCGGTGATTTTCGTGTCGCACGTCTGGCACCTCTACATTCTGTGATCCACCAAATCGCTTGCACGAAACGGTTTCAATGAAACGTCGAGTCAGAAAGTGGAGGCCAGAATGACTTTGGTGTCAGTGTTGGACCAGATTCGGAATCGACCGGGCACGGGCGAGGTGATTCCGATCATCGATCCGGTGACGGAGGAACAGATCACCGAGTTCACCGACTGTGGTGCCGGAGCGGTCGACGACGCGGTCGTCCGTGCTCGAACTGCTTTCGACGCGGGGGTGTGGTCGGGACTGCCCGGGCGCGAACGGGCCAAGATCATGTGGCGTATCGCGGACTTGATCGACGAGCACGCCGCCGACTTCGCCGAGATCGATTCCGCCAACACCGGCATGATGAAGTTGCAGTCCGAAATGGTGGTGCCCACGTGCGCCGAGTTCTTCCGTTACTACGCCGGCTGGTGTTCCAAGGTCAACGGCACCGCCTATGACGTGAGGACCACAGGAATCGCCACGGACAGCTATGTCGATTTGCATGCATACACGCTCAAGGAGCCGTACGGCGTTGTCGGGCTGATATTTCCGTGGAACGGGCCGATCTTCAACGCGTGCGCCAAAATTGCACCTGCCCTGGCGGCCGGCTGCAGCAGCCTGGTCAAACCCGCTGAAGAGACCCCACTTTCGGCCTTGTTGCTGGACCGGTTGATTCACCAGGCCGGGGTGCCCGAAGGTGTGGTCAACCTCATCACCGGGTACGGCCACACCGCTGGCGCGGCTATCAGCGCGCACCCTGGTGTCGAGAAGGTCGCCTTCACCGGGTCCACTGAGGTCGGCAAGGAGATCGTGCGGGCCTCGGCCGGCAACCTCAAGAAGGTGATGCTCGAACTGGGCGGCAAATCGCCGGTCCTGATCTTCGACGATGCCGACCTGGACCAGGCCATCTTCGGGGCGGCGATGGGCATCTTCGTCCACTCCGGGCAGGGGTGCGTCTGCGGTTCGCGGATATTCGTCCAGCGCGGTGTCTACGATCGCGTCGTCGAAGGTATTGCGGGAGTGGCGAACTTCATGAAGTACGGCGGTCCGACTGAAGAGGGCGTCATGAGCGGACCGCTCATCAGCGCCAAGCAACTCGATCGGGTGATGGGATTCATCGAGGAGGGCAAGCGAGACGGCGCCGAGGTGGTGACGGGAGGTCACCGGCTCGACAGGAAAGGCTATTTCGTCCACCCCACCGTGCTGACCAATGTGACTCCCGACATGCGCCTGTACCGGCAGGAGATCTTCGGCCCCGTGGTGTCGATCATCCCGTTCGACGACGAGGACGAGGCCATCGCGATGGCCAACGACACCGACTACGGACTGGCGGGCACGGTCTGGACGACCAACATCAGCAGAGGGCATCGGTTGGTCAAACGACTGCAGGCGGGCAGCGTACAGATCAACTGCCAGTTGATCTTCGACCACGATGTGCCGTTCGGTGGCTACAAGCAGTCGGGTTGGGGCCACGAATTCGGCAAGGAGGGCCTCGAGGGCTACCTGAAGACCAAGTCGGTGTGGACTCAGCTGTAGCGGAAGCGCCGTGGGCGCCGCTGACGTCAGTCGCTTGCAGGCAGCGGCTTTGCTTCTTTGATCGTCAGCGGCGTTCCACCGATGCTCAACGTGCCTGCCCCAGCTTTCGTGACCAGGACCTCGGCACCGGTGTCGTCGACGTAGCGCTTGCCCATGAGGGTCCCGTCGGACAGATCGGGATCGATTGTCAGGCCGGCGTCGACATCGCCGCCGAGCGGCACCACAGGGGCGCCACCGACGCGAAGGTCCTCGAGGCTCTCGGCGCTGCGAACCACGATCACCTGGGTGTCGCACACCTGGCTCTGCAGGCGGGTGCCGTTCTTGATCATGCTGACTCCTTGGTGTGGGCGGCTAGTTCGTCGACGAGTACGCGGCGGAGCACCTTACCGGTTGCGTTCGTGGGGAGTTCGTGACGGAACACTACGCGGTCGGGGGTCCTGGAGCCGCGGAGTCGGGCACGAACGTATGCCCGTAGGTCGTCGCCATCCGGGGTGTGGCCGGGCGTGGCGACGACGACCGCGACGATGATCTGTCCCCACTCGGGGTCCTCCAGACCCACCACGGCGCAATGGCTTACGTGCGGGTGCTCGACGAGGACGTCCTCGATCTCGGCGGGCGCGATGTTCTCACCACCGCGGATGATCGTGTCGTCGGACCGTCCACCGAGGAACAGATAACCCCCGTCGTCGAGCATCGCGCGGTCTTTGGTGGGAAACCATCCCTCGGCGTCGAGCAGCGAGCCGACATCGGTGTAGCGGCCCGATACCTGCTCGCCGCGCACGTAGAGTTCACCCGTCTCGCCCGCGCCGAGCACGGTGCCGTCCTCGGCACGAATCTGTACCTCGATGCCGGGGACCGGGCGGCCCACCGAACCGAGACGACGCAGCACGTCGTCGTCGGTCGCGGCGAGCGCCGCGCGGTGGTCCTCGGGGGTGAGCACTGCGATCGTCGAGCTGGTCTCGGTGAGCCCGTAGGCGTTGACGAGCCCCACGCCGGGAAAGACGGACATTGCCCTGCGCACCAGCGGCAGCGCCACCTTCGAGCCGCCGTATGCGAGGGTGCGCAGGCTCGAGGGGGCCGTGAGTTCGGCTGCCGATTCCTCCAGCACGTCGACGATCCGATCCAGCATGGTGGGTACGACCGTCGCGGACGTCACCCGTTCCTCGTTGGCCAGGCGGATCCATTCGCGAGCGTCGAAGTTCCTCAGAAAGACCATCTTTCGACCGGCGTACACGTTGGACAGTGCCGCGCCGACACCGGCGATGTGGTAAGGCGGCACGCAGACGAGTGCTGCGTCGCCCGCCTCCGCGGAGTCGAACTCGACGGTCCCGGTGACGTAGCTGGTCAAATTGTTGTGGGTGAGTTCGACAGCCTTGGGTGCCGACGTCGTGCCCGAGGTGAACAGGACGACGGCCACCGAATCCGGATCGGCGAAGCCGGAAAGCGGTTCGGCGACTCGGGCGGCAGAGAGGAAGTCGGTGGACGTCATGACTCGTTCGCCGTCGACGACGTCGCGGTATTCCTCGTCGACCACAATGAGTGGACCGGGCAGCCGTTCGATGAGCGCGCGAACACCGTCGGTGGAGAGCCGGTAGTTCAGCGGCGTCACGGCGACGCTCGCGCGCGCGGCGCCGAACAACAGAAGGGGGAGCATCTCCGCGCCCGTACCGACATAGGCCACATGCCGGGCGCCGGCGCCGCTGATCACGCTCGCGGCCCCGTCGGCGAGTCGGCTGAGTTCGGCTGTCGTCCAGCGGACGTCGCCGGAAACGAGCGCCTCGCGGTCGGGCTGCGAGGACTCCGCCATTTCCAGCAGCAGCGAGATGGTCACGGGGTGCCCTCCACCTGCGGTGGGTCGACGAAGATGTCCCACTTCGGGTCGTCGCCACCGCCGTAGGGCGACAGGTCGGTGATACCCGACTCGACGAGCACGTCGGCGTCGATGAAGCAGCGACCGTTGGCGCGAGCCGGGGGCATCGTCAGGATGGCGGCCGCGGCGTCGGCCATGATCTGCGGGCTGCGCGACGAAGCCAGCAAGACATCACCGTTGGCGAGGTTCGACACCGCCGACGTCGCGATGTACGTCTGCGGCCACAGGCAGCTGAATCCGATTCCGGCGTCGGCATTTTCGGAGGCCCAGCCGAGTGAGAGCAGTGTCATTCCGTACTTGGAGAGCGTGTAGGCCGGATGCGCGCCGAGCCAGTGGCTACTCATGTTCAGCGGCGGTGCGACTGTCACCACGTGGGCGTGGGCGGACTTGCGCAGGTGGGGGAGTGCCGCCCTGGTCAGGAGGAATGCGCCGCGGACGTTGATGTCCATCATCAGGTCGAACTTCTTGGTGGACAGCTGTTCGGTGGGATCGGTCGCGATGGCGCTGGCGTTGTTGACGACGATGTCGACGCCGCCGAAGTGTTCGACGGCCTCGTCCACGGCACGCGCGACGTCGTCCTCGTTGCGAACGTCACCCACGACGGCGAGTGCTTTGCCGCCCGCCGCCTCGATGTCGGCGACGGCGGTGTGCACCGTCCCAGGCAGCTTGGGGTGCGGCTCACTGGTCTTGGCGAGCAGAACGGCGTTGGCGCCGAGTCTGGCTGCGCCGAGGGCGACTGCCAGACCTATACCGCGGCTGCCGCCGGACACCACCAGCGTCCGGTCGGCCAGTGGAAGCGGACTCACCCTTGCATCTCCCTCCGCTCGTTCACCCTTGATGCTAGCAAGATGATAGTGGCATTCTCATTTCTGAAAACACAATGCTCGCTATCGACCATGCCGAGGGTTGGCTGTTCCCGGCGTGATGTCCGCGATGCGCTGAACCTGGCGATGCGAGTGCGCCGGGGCCATCATGGCTCCTATCGGTATTGGCATTCTCATTTTTTGCAAGTACGTTATCCTCGATGAGCGAGCATGCCGGCCCGCGGGTGGAGACCCCGTCGGGCATCCCGCTGGAGGCCGTGTACGGCGCTGCCGACGTGGCGTCGGAACCACCTCCGCCCGGTGAATACCCCTTCACCCGAGGCAACTTCGCGTCCGGCTATCGGGGGAAGACCTGGACGTTCCGTCAGTATTCTGGGTTCGGTACCGCGGAGGAGTCGAACGAGCGATATCGGTACCTGCTGGATCAGGGTGGCACCGGCCTTTCAGTAGCGCTCGACCTGCCGACCCAATGTGGCTACGACTCCGACGACGACGAGTACGGCGAGGAAGTCGGCCGCGTCGGCGTCGCGGTGGACACCCTGGCCGACGCAGAGGTCCTGTTCGACGGGATACCACTGGACCAGATCAGCACCAGCTTCACGATCAACGGCACCGCCGCGATCCTGTTGGCGTTCTACGTCGCGGCCGCCGAGAAGAAGGGCGTGCCCCGCGAGAAGCTCACCGGCACCATTCAGAACGACATTCTCAAGGAGTACGCGTCGCGCGGCACATGGATCTGGCCGCCGGAACCGTCGTTGCGGCTGATCGCAGACACCATAGAGTTCTGTGCAGCCGAGGTGCCCCGCTTCAACGCGATCTCTGTGGCCGGCGCGCACTTTCGAGATGCGGGCGCCAATGCGGTGCAGGAGATGGCGTTCACGTTGGCCGACGGCGTGACGTATTGCGACACCGTGGTCGAACGAGGCCGGATGACGATCGACAAGTTCGCCCCCCAGATCTCGTTCTTCTTCTACACGCACGGCGACTTCTTCGAGGAGATCGCCAAGTATCGAGCGGGCCGTCGCCGCTGGGCGACCATAGTGCGCGAGCGCTACGGCGCAACCACCGACAAGGCGTCGATGTTCCGCTTCGGTTGCGTGGCCGGCGGGGCGTCGCTCTATGCGCCACAGGCGCAGAACAATCTGGTGCGCGTTGCCTACGAGTCGATGGCTGCCGTACTCGGTGGTGTCCAGTCGATGTTCACGGCGGCGTGGGACGAGCCTTTCGCGCTGCCGAGCGAGGAGTCGGCGACACTGGCCTTACGCACCCAGCAGATCCTCGCCTACGAAACCGGTGTGACGAAGGTGGCGGACCCGTTGGGCGGGTCGTACTTCGTCGAGGCGCTGACCGATGCGACCGAGGCCAAAATCGTCGAGATCATGCACGACCTCGAAGAGCACGGGGGGATGGTGCGTTGCATCGAAGACGGCTACCTGCAGGGCCTGATCGCTGACGAGGCGTTCAAGATCCACCACGAAGTCGAATCGGGCAGCAGGCCTGTGGTTGGGGTGAACAGGTTCGTCACCGACGAGGCCGCTCCTGACATCGACACCTACGAGCTGAATGCCGACGGCCGCGATCTGCAGTTGAAGCGGCTGGCGAGGGTGAAGGCCGAGCGCGATCCCGGGGCTGTGCGGGACACGCTGGCCGCGCTCTCGCGTGCGGCCGAGCGCAGCGACGACAACCTGATGCACGCGCTCATCGATTGCGCGAATGCATACTGCACGATTGGTGAGATGGTGGCGGCGCTGAAGGCGGTATGGGGAGAGTTCCAGCAACCGGTGGTGTTCTGATGAGCGCTTGCGCGAAGAAGCGAGGAGCCTGATGAGCGCTTGCGCGAAGAGGAGACAGGCCTGATGGGCACGCGTGTACTGGTGGCCAAACCCGGTTTGGACGGTCATGATCGGGGCGCGAAGATCGTCGCACGCACCCTGCGCGACGCCGGTTTCGAGGTCATCTACACCGGTATCCGGCAGCGCATCGAGGACATCGTGTCGATCGCGCTGCAGGAGGACGTGAAGCTCGTCGGGTTGTCGATCCTCTCGGGTGCACACGTGGGATTGACTGCCCGAGTGGTCGACGCCTTGCGTGCCGCTGACGCAGGCGACATCGCAGTCGTGGTGGGGGGCACCATCCCGCAGGCCGACGTTCAGAAGCTGCTCGATGCCGGTGCAGCGGCGGTGTTTCCGACAGGAACCCCACTCGACACCCTTGTTCGCGACGTGCGTGCGCTCACCGAGAACGACGGAGAACTGTGATGCGCCTCGGCGTGATGATCGGCGCCGAGCGCGGCGACTCGAACCGTAAGGTCGCCAAGCTCGTCTCCGACATCGAGTGGGCCGAGTCCGCTGGTTTGGACACGGCGTGGATGCCGCAGGTGCCCAATGACTTCGACGCGCTGACAATGGTGGCGTTGATGGCCGGCCGTACCACCCGGATCGAACTGGGTACCGCCGTCGTGCCGCTGCAGGCGCAACATCCGATCGCGTTGGCGCGCCAGGCATTGTCGGTGCAGGCGCTGGCCGGCGGACGGTTGACGTTGGGCGTGGGGCCGTCGCACCACTGGATCGTCGGCGACATGTTGGGCCTGCCCTACCAAAAGCCCGCCTCCTACACGCGTGACTATCTCGAGGTGCTGCACGCTGCGTTCGACAATCCCGGTCCGGTCGACGTCGAGAACGAGACGTTCACGGTGCACAATCCGCTTGATCTACCACCGGTCGCGCCGATGCCCGTTCTGGTGGCGGCGCTCGGCCCGGTGATGTTGAAGATCGCCGGCGAACATGCTGACGGCACCGTGCTGTGGATGGCAGACGAGCGAGCCATCGGTGATCACATCGCGCCGAAGATCAATCACGCTGCAGCAGGGGCGAACAGGCCGCCGCCGCGGATCGTGGCAGGTATCCCCGTGTGTCTTTGCGCGACCTCCCAGATCGAGGAGGCGAAGGAGCGGGCCAACAGGATTCTCGCCGAGGCGGAGACGTCGCCCAATTATCAGAAGCTGCTCGACAGGGGCGACGCGCGAACCGTCGGGGATCTCTGCGCAGCCGGTGACATGGAGGACATCCTGCGGCGCTTCCGCTCCTTCGCGGACGCGGGGGTGACCGATCTCTCGGTGCGGTTGCTTCCGATCGGAGACACCCGTGAAGAACTCATCGCATCGAAGTACAGGACCAGGGAGATGATCGGCGAACTCGCCCAGGCTGTGCGATGAGCTCGACGGACAGCCGGGCGGAGACACTGCCCACTGCCGGTCCGCTGGCGGGCATCCGGGTCCTCGAAGTCGGCCACATGCTGGCCGGCCCCTATGCCACGATGATGCTCGCCGACCTCGGCGCCGAGGTCACCAAGATCGAACCACCGGGCGGGGACATCTCACGACAGGTGGGGGACAGTTACTTCGCGAGCCTCAACCGAGGCAAGCGCAGCGTATGCCTCGAACTGGGCAGTGACGCAGGACAACGACGGCTCGGTGAACTGGTCGCGGAATCCCATGCGCTGCTTGTGAATCTGAAGCCATCGAGTATCCGCAGGCTCGGGCTGACCTATGACGCGCTGCGGTGCCACAACGACAAGATCGTCTGCGTGGCGTTGACCGGTTACGGACTCGACGCGGCCGACGATCCTGCCTTCGACTATGTGATCCAGGCCGTGACGGGAATCGCCTCGCTGACGGGGGATCCCGATGGACCCCCCACGTTGCCCGGCTATTCGTCTGCGGACAATTCCACCGGCCTGACGGCGGCGATCGGCTTGCTCGCCCAGATCGTGTCGGGGCGTGGCGGACAGATCGACGTGTCGTTGCGCGACGTGATGCTCTCTCAGTTGAACTATCGCGCGTCCGCGTATCTCAACGACGGTGTCCAACCGCGCCGTCAACCGAACGGTGCACATTCGTATTACGTTCCTGCGCAGTTGTTCGCGACCGCGGACGGCTATCTGGCGCTCTTCGTCACGCACGACGCGTTCTGGCGTTCGTTCTGTAAAGAGGCCGGAATCGCGGGCTTTCCGACGATGGCCGAGCGGGCGGCGCACCGCGAGGAGGTGCTGGCGGTGGTCTCGGCCGTACTGGCGACGGATTCCGCAGCGGGATGGGAGGTACGGTTGCGGCCACTCGGCATCCCGGCCGCTGCGGTGCGCACCTTGCCCGAGGCGTTGCGGGACACGCCGGAGGTCATTGTTCGCTCAGGGCAGTTCGACCTCGTGCGTAGTTCCATCCGGGTCGTCGGCCACGATCCGCAGTACCTTCCACCGCCGACGTTGGGGCAACATTCAGGTGTCGCCGAGGCTCAGTCCTCGTAGTCGACGGTGACGTGGCCTTCGTCCGGCACGGCCTGGCAGGTGAGCACGTAGCCTTCGGCGACCTCGTCGTCGGTCAGTGCGTCGTTGACGCGCATCGTGGCAGTGCCGTCGGTCAGTCGGGCCATGCACGTGCCGCAGTTGCCGGCCTCGCAAGAGAACGGCGGGGTCAGGCCTCCCCGACGTGCGCACTCGAGCAACGTTTCACCGGCCTGTCTGGACATGGTCGTCGTCTTGCGGTCCAGGAGGATCGTCACATCCCCGGCGGCGAGTTGCGCCGCGTGTTCGCCACCGGTGTGGGGGGTGGGTACGGATTCTGCAGTCATCGAGACACTCCTGGCGTCGTCCTTCTGGTCGAATGAGAATACTATTCTCTTTTCAGGATAGGATATTCTCAACGGGTTGAGTCGGGAGGTCGGGCTGAGGTGATCGAAGGATCGCACGCCATCGGAGCGCCCGTGCTCGCTTTCGGTGATCGTCGATACTCCCGCGCTGACCTCGACGCACTGGTCGGCGGAATGGCGACCGAACTGGAACATCGTGGAGTGCGCGCCGGGGACCGCGTGGCTCTGATGTCGTCCAACCGGCCGGAGTTCGTCGTCGCGGTGCGGGCCATCTGGTCGCTCGGGGCGGCAGTCGTACTCGTCAGTGCGTCATGGAAGAGGACCGAGGTGAGTTACGCGCTGTCCCTCACCAGTCCGTCGCACGCAGTCGGGGACCACGAGGTGCTGGCAGAGCTCATGCCGATGCTGCACCTCGATGACCATGTCACTGCGAGATGTCGGGAGTTCGCGCCGGTGGATCCGTCGTCCGACGCGCTGCTGGTGTTCAGTTCGGGGACCACCGGTATGCCTAAGGCGGTCAGGCACACTCACGGCGCATTCAGTCAGGCCGTCGCCCATTGGCGGACAGCGCTGGCTTTGTCGTCGAAGGACCGGATGCAGATCCTGACTCCGCCCTCGCACATCCTCGGTCTGCTCAACATCGCCACCGCACTCGACGTCGGTGCGTGGATTCGCCTGCACCCCCGGTTCGATGTCGATGTGATGTTGCGCCACATCGAGTCCGATCGCATCACCGTCGAGATGGCCGTCGCCCCGATCGCTCTGGCGCTGGCTGCGCATCCGAGGCTGGAGGACTTCGACCTGTCGTCACTGCGCTACCTGATGTGGTGCGCGACGCCCGTCGCGCGCAGCGTGGCTGACGAGGTGACCCGGCGCACGGGCGTGCGTTGGGCTACCGCCTACGGCGCAAGCGAACTGCCCGTCATTTCCTGCAACGCGCTAGATGGGGGACACCTCGACACCGTGGGTCGCGCCGTTCCGGGAGTTCAGATCCGCGTGGCTGCAGCCCAATCCGCCGACCCGGCAGTGCCTGTAGAGGTGGGGCCTGGAGAGGTCGGCGAAATCGAGGTGCGCTCACCCTCGGTCATGGCGGGCTACCTGCCCGACGGGGAAACTGCCGCAGTGCTGGTCGACGGCTGGTACCGCACCGGGGACGTGGGTTACCTCGACAGCGAGGGCTGGCTCCGTATCACCGACCGCGCGAAGGAGATGATCAAGGTCCGCGGCTTTCAGGTCGCCCCCGCCGAGATCGAGAGCGTGCTGCACGAACACCCTGCCGTCGCTGACTGCGCTGTGTTCGGGGTACCCGACGCGGCACACGGTGAGGCGATCGTCGCCGCCGTGTCACGCTGCGCGCCCGTGGAAGACCACGACCTGATCCGGTTGATCGCCGATCGGCTGGCTTCCTACAAGCGGCCGAGCCGCATTCTCTTCGTTTCCGACATCCCCCGTCTCCCCTCCGGAAAGGTGTTGCGCCGAGTGCTCAAGGAGCGTTTATGGACGTCCGACTGACAGCTGAACAGCGACAATTGCGCGACGCCGCGGCCAAACTGGCGGACGATCTCGGGCCGGGCTCGGTGGCTGATCTCGCGGACGACGGCCGCATCGCGCGGCTCGAGCGCGCGGTGAACTCGACCGGATGGCGATCGCTGCGGTCCGATGGGGCGACAGGAGTCGAGGTCGCTCTCGTCGTCGAGGAGTTCGCCAGGCGACTCGTCGACGTCCCTTTCGTCGGCCCGGTCCTCGACGACGACCTCTCGTACCGGCTCGGTCGCGAAACTGAACGTCTCGCAGGTGAAGTCGACACAGTCGATGTGACGAAGAGCTTCGTGGGCGCGGTCGAGTCGCCCCCCGAGCTCGCCGAGCTGGCGCCCGAGGACGCGGCCCGGTGGTACGCGCTCGCCCTCACGGCGACGACCGCAGATCTGGTGGGCGTCGCCCGCGGCGCACTGACCTTGGCCGCGGACTACGCAAAGGTCCGCGAGCAGTACGGATCGCCCATCGGTTCATATCAAGCGGTGCGGCATCTGCTCGCAGAGGGTCTCGCACTCATAGAGGGAAGTGTCAGCGTCCTTCGCCACGCCGCGTGGGCTGTCGATGAACTGCCCTCGGCCGAAGCCGTCGAGGCGGCGAGGATCGCCAAGCTCTACAGCCAGCGTTCGGCGCGCACGGTTTGTGAGACGTCGATTCAGGTCCACGGCGGGATCGGCAACACCTGGGAATGCCTTGCGCACGTGTATCTGCGCCGGGCGCTGGTCGCGACGGAATCGTGGCCCGTGAAGCTGGAGGAGTTGACCATTGGACTTTCGTGACTCACCAGCGGAAGCCGCTTTCAGGGATCGGCTGCGGCTCTGGCTCAACGAGCAGAAAGGCCGATTCCCCACCTCGGGCGACGAGTACTGGGCCAAGGCGGCGGAGTGGCACCGGGCTCTCTACGCCGCGGGGTTCTTCGGCATGACCTGGCCCAAGCAGTATGGCGGGCAGGATCTTTCGGCTGTGTACGACGTGATCGTCGACGAAGAGATCGCCAAGGCCGGGGCACCCGCCCGGCCCAGCCTCGGCTACCTCGTCGTCGGACTGAGTCACCACGGAAGTGAAGCTCTCGCCCGGCGTTTCCTTCCCGGCATGATCAACGGCACCGAACGGTGGTGCCAGGGGTTCAGCGAACCAGGCGCCGGTTCGGATCTCGCGTCGTTGACGACGACGGCGGTGAAGGACGGCGATGAGTACGTCATCAGCGGCCACAAGATCTGGACCAGCTACTCCGATATCGCGGATTGGTGCCTGCTGTTGGCCCGCACCGACAAGACCGTGCCCAAGCACAGGGGTATCTCGGCGTTCATCGTGTCGATGCACCAGCCCGGCGTCACACAGCGTCCGTTGAAGATGATCAGCGGTGTGACCAAGGAGTTCGGCCAGGTGGAGTTCGACGGTGCGAGAGTGTCGGCCGACAACATGGTCGGCGAGCCGGGGGACGGGTGGAAGCTTGCGATGACCGTCGTCAGCCACGAGCGTGAACCCTCGACGCTGGGCTTCTCCGCTCGCTACGGAAAGATGGTGCGGCAGTTGTCGATGCACACGGACGGACCGGCATCCGACGAGTTGTCGTGGGCATGGGTGCAAACGGAGATGCTGCGCCTGCACGTACGACGGCGATTGTCGGAGCAGATGGACGGCATCACGCACGGACCGCAGGGATCACTCGACAAGCTGTTGATGACGTGGGTTGAACAGTGTGTCGGGCATGCCGCGCTCGCTACGGTCGGTACGCACGACCCCGAGATGTTCGGCGCCTACATGTACAGCCGGGCCCAGAGCGTCATGGGCGGAACATCACAGATCCAGAAGAACATCATTGCTCAGCGCATTCTCGGATTGGGAGCTTAGGACGACATGTACGACCTGCCAGCAGAACTCGACGTCGCCGCTGACGGCGGACTACGCATCATCACCCTGAACCGGCCGGACGATCTCAATGCGGTCAACGACGATCTCCACGTCGGTTTGGCGAAGGTCTGGGCGGCTCTCGACGAGGACGCCGAGGCGCGCGCGGCAGTCATCACCGGCGCGGGGCGGGCTTTCTCCGCGGGCGGTGACTTCAATTACCTCGACGAACTTCGCAGTGACGAAGCGTTGCGACAGAAGACGATCAAGCACGGGCGAGAACTGGTGATCGGCATGGTGCGGTGTCGTATACCGGTTATCGCGGCTGTCAACGGCCCTGCCGTCGGGTTGGGGTGCAGCCTGGCGGCACTGTCGGACGTCGTCTACATCGCCGAGACGGCGTTCTTCGCTGATCCGCATGTGCAGATCGGGCTGGTGGCCGCTGACGGAGGACCGCTGGTGTGGCCGTCGCAGATCAGTCTGTTGCACGCCAAGGAGTTTGCGCTCACCGGTGTGCGCATCAAGGCGCAGCGGGCCGTGGAACTCGGTTTGGCCAACCACGTCGTCGCCGACCCGCTGACCGAGGCGATCGCGTGCGCGAGGAAGATGATGAGTTTGCCGCAGCAGGCGGTGGAAGCCACCAAGAGGTTGATGAACATTCAGCTCGAGAAGTCGGTGATGGCATCGCTGGACTACGCCAACCTGGCGGAGTACGTGTCCTTCGGCACCGCGGACTTCAACCGAATCGTCGACGGGTTGATCGCCAAGAAATGACCTGCCGCCCTCACTTCGGGGGGAAGCGCAGCGCGCCGTCGAGCCGGATGGTCTCACCGTTGAGGTAGTCGTTCTCGACGATGCTCACCGCGAGCTGCGCGTATTCAGAAGACCGGCCCATTCGCTTGGGAAAGGGCACCTGGGGACCCCAGTACTTCTCCAACTGCTCGCCGGCCTGGCCGTACGCCGGGGTGTTGATCGTTCCGGGAGCGATCGTGACGACGCGGATGCCTAGCGGCGAGAGATCGCGTGCGGCCACGAGCGTCATGCCGAGTACGCCACCCTTGGCGGCGGCGTAGGGGAGCTGGCCGATCTGCCCTTCGTACCCGGCGATCGAGGCGGTGTTCACGATGACGCCGCGGCCGCCCTCGTCGAGGGGTTCGGTCTTGGCGATGGCCGCGGCCGACAGCCGCATCACGTTGAACACGGCAGTCAGATAGAACTCGATGGTCTTCTTGAAGCCGTCCAGATCCAGTGCGGAGCCGTCTTTGCCGACCAAGCGCCCGCCGGTGGCGGGACCACCGTGGGTGTCCACCGAGATGCGGAGCGGGCCAAGAGATTGCGCCTCCGCGATGGCCGCGAGGACGGAGTCCTCGGAGGTGGCGTCGGTTTTGACGTAGCGCACGCCGAGTTCGTGTTCGAGCGCTTTGCCCTTGTCGTCGGCCATGTCGGCGACGACGACCTTCGCGCCCGCGGAGTGGAGACGGCGGACTGTCGCCTCTCCCAACCCTCCGGCCCCACCGACCACCAGCGCGGAGTTTCCTTCGATGTGCATGTGCCGCCTTTCGTGCAACTGTCGCTCTCGGAGTATGAGAATATCATTCTCATACTCCGTCGAAAGGGACAGACCATGCCCGAAGCAGTGATCGTTTCGGCCCTTCGCACGCCGATCGGCACAGCGATGCGGGGCACCCTGCGGGACACCGACGCCTACACCCTTGCCGACCACGTCGTGTGCCATGCAGCGGCAGGTCTCGACCCGGCTGCGGTGGATGACGTGATCCTGGGCGAAGGCCTGTATGGCGGCGGCGTCGTCGCTCGGCACGCCGCGATCACGGCGGGCCTGACGGGTGTGCCGGGGCTGGCGGTGAACAGACACTGCGCTGCGGGTCAGGCCGCCGTACAGGTTGCCGCCGCGAGCATCCGCGCCGGTATGGACCAACTCGTCATCGCCGGTGGAGTGAATTCGGCGTCAACCTCGCCACGCTTCACGCGCAAGGCGAGCAGCGCGAAGGACGCCGAGACGGTGGCGTGGTTTCCGCCGACACACCCGGACAGTCCCGAGGCTCCGAACATGGACATGTCGATCACGGTGGGGTGGAATTCCGCGGTCAGGGCCGGCGTGACCCGCGAGGAGATGGACGAGTGGGCGTTCAATTCGCACCGAAAGGCGATCACGGCGATTGACGAGGGCCGGTTCACAGCCGAGATCGTCGGGATCGACACTCCATACGGGTATTTCGACACCGATGAACACCCGCGCCGCGACACGAGCCTGGAGAAGTTGGCATCCCTGAAGGTCCTGCATCCGGAGATCGACGGGTTCTCGATCACGGCAGGCAACGCAAGTGGGGCGAACGACGCGGCCGCCGCGCTCGTCGTCGCGAGCGACCGGTTGGGTCTGCCCGCGCTGGCCACAGTCAGGGCGTGGGCGTCCGTGGGCGTGGACCCCGCCTTCACCGGACTCGCTCCGGTCGAGGCCATTCCGAAAGCACTCAAGAGGGCCGGGCTCTCGATCCCCGACGTCGACCTGTTCGAGATCAACGAGGCATTTGCCGCGATGACCGTGGCCACCGTCAAGATGCTCGACATCGATCCCGACATCGTCAACGTCGGCGGCAGCGGTTGCTCATTGGGGCACCCTGTCGCAGCCAGCGGCGCTCGCATGATCGTCTCGTTGGTCCATGAACTCAGACGCCGCGGTGGAGGCATCGGCGTCGCAGCGATGTGCGCAGGGGGCGGGATCGGTTCGGCGACGGTCATCGAGGTTCCGGCTCCTTAGACTCACGCCCGATGACCATCGACGATCTCGTGGCCGCGGCACGCAAGGGTTCCTTGCGTGCGGCGGGTCGGCTGTTGACCATGGCCGAAAGCAGCAGGCGCGACGAGGTTCTCGAGGCGCTGGACGCCCAACCCATTCGAGTCATCGGTATCACCGGTCCGCCGGGTGCAGGTAAGTCCACCACCATTGCCGCTCTGGTGTCCGCCTATCGGCAACAGGGAAAGCGGGTTGCGGTGCTGGCCGTCGACCCGTCGTCGCCGTACAGCGGTGGTGCACTGCTGGGGGATCGTATCCGCATGGCTGCGCACATCGACGATCCCGACGTGCTCATCCGCTCGCTGGCCACCCGGGGGCACCTCGGCGGCCTTTCCGAGGGTGTGCCCGCTGCCGTCAGGGTTCTCGCCGCACTGTCGTTCGACATGGTGCTGGTCGAAACGGTGGGCGTCGGGCAATCCGAGATCGAAATCGCGGCCGTTGCCGACCCCGCCATCGTCGTACTCAATCCTGGTGCGGGCGACGCGATCCAGGCCGCCAAGGCGGGTCTGCTCGAGGTGGCCGACATCGTCGTGATCAATAAGGCCGACCGCGACGGCGCCGATCAGACCGCGCGAGACCTGCGAGCCGAGACCGACGTGCCGATCCTCAAGATCGTCGCCGTGAAGAACGAGGGCGTGACCGCGTTGGTCGAAGCCGTCGACACACACCTGCGTGCCGACGATCCAGCGCGTCGCACCGCACGTGCTCGGGCCCAGCTGCTCTCTCTGGCGCAGAGCGTCCTGCGTTCCCACCCCGAGCTCGACGACCTCGCCGCCCGGGTCGCCACGGGCCGTACCGATGTGTACTCGGCAACGAAGTCGCTTCTGCGACAGTCGGATCCGGCGGGCAATCAATGATGAGAATGATATTTCCATTTATGAGAAGCGATGCTGTACGATTTCGCTAATGTGTTAGCCCGTAGTGTGAGGAGGCTTCGTGCGAAAGGCGCTGGATCCTGCGATCTCGACCTGGCCGGCCGACGAACCGCAGTTGATCGGAACTGAGTGCGGGGCATGCGGAGCGACGGTGTTCCCCCGCCAGAGTCACTGTCCGAAGTGCAGTCGGTCCGAAACCACCGACGTTCTTCTGCCGCGGCGCGGGACCGTCGTGGCCTGGACGACTCAGGGTTTCCCTCCGGGCGCGCCCTACATCGGCCCCACAGGTGAGGACTTCGTTCCCTACGGCGTGGGTCTCGTCGAGTTGGGCGATGTCGTACGCGTCGAGGGGCGGCTCACCGAAAACGATCCGGGGCAGCTGTCGTGCGGCATGGAAGTCGAGCTCACGATGATTCCGCTCACGACCGACCCCGACGGCAACGAGATCGTGACCTTCGCCTTCCGGCCGGTGTAGCAGTGGGCGGTTGCGCGAAGAGCAGAAAACAGGGAGAGATCGCATGACGAACGACGTCGCCATCATCGGCGTGGGCATCCACCCGTTCGGTCGATTCGACAAGTCCGCTGTCGAGATGGGAGCCGAGGCGATCCGGTCTGCTCTGGCGGACGCCGGTATTACCTGGCAAGACGTGCAATTCGGCTTCGGTGGCAGCTACGAGGTCTCCAATCCCGACTCTGTCACCCGGCTCGTCGGGCTCACCGGCATCACGTTCACCAATGTGTTCAATGCCTGCGCGACCTCGGCGAGCGCGATCCAGCAGACGGCCGACACCATCCGGCTGGGCAAGTACGACATCGGCATCGCCGTCGGACTCGACAAGCATCCCCGCGGAGCGTTCACTGACGATCCTGCGAAACTCGCACTGCCACAGTGGTATGCCGAAAACGGTCAATTCGTCACCACGAAATTCTTCGGGATGAAGGCCAATCAGTACCTGCAGAGGCACGGGATCTCCGAGGAGACGCTGGCCAGGGTCGCGGCCAAGAACTTTCGCAACGGTGCGCTCAACCCCAATGCGTTCCGGCGCAAGCCGATCTCCGAAGAAGACATCATGGCTTCGCCGGTACTGAACTACCCGCTGCGGCAATTCATGTTCTGCGCCCCGGACGAGGGTGCCGCCGCCGTCATCATGTGCCGGGGGGACATTGCCCACCGCTACACCGACAAGCCGGTTTTCGTACGCGCCAGCGAAATCCGGACGCGTCGCTTCGGTGCCTACGAGGTACACGCGACGTCCGCGCCGCTGGAAGAAGATGTGTCGCCGACGGTGTACGCCGCGCGGGCCGCCTACGAGGCTGCGGGGATCGGACCGGAGGACGTGGACGTCGCGCAACTGCAAGACACCGATGCCGGCGCCGAGATCATCCACATGGCGGAGACCGGGCTGTGTGCCGACGGCGATCAAGAGAAGCTCTTGGCTGACGGTGAGACCGAGATCGGCGGATCGCTGCCGGTGAACACCGACGGTGGCCTGATTGCCAATGGCGAACCGATCGGCGCATCAGGTCTGCGGCAGATGCACGAGCTGGTACGCCAACTGCGCGGCGAGGCCGGCGAACGGCAGGTGCCCGGCGCCCCCCGGGTGGGCTTGGCGCAGGTCTACGGTGCACCGGGCACCGCCTCGGCCACCATCGTGTCGTTGTGATCTCACCAAACACTCTCGGGCACAACGTCATCACATTCTGAAAGGCGCGTGGCCCATGGATGATTACCGCTTCATCACGTACGAGACGCTCGACCAGGGCACCATCGTCCGCATCATGCTCAACCGGCCGGAGCAGCGCAACGCCCAGCAGCGCGGGCTGTTGGTCGAGCTCACTGCGGCGTTCCTCGCGGCCGAGGCCGACGACACGGTACGCGTGGTGATTCTGGGCGGCAACGGACCGATGTTCTCCTCGGGTCATGATCTTGGATCGAAGGTGATGATGCAGGAGTATCAGCCCGGCCCCGGCCAGCATCCGAGCTTCACCGAGAACGGAGCCACCCGTGAAGGTGCAGAGAAGATGATGCTGCAGGAGTGGCACCACTTCTTCGAGAACACCCGCCGGTGGCGCAACCTCCGCAAGATCACGATCGCGCAGGTCCACGGTGAGGTGTACGCCGCGGCCTTGATGCTCATGTGGGCCTGTGACCTCATCGTGGCCGCCGAGGACACGACTTTCGCCGATGTCGTCGGGACTCGGCTCGGCATGTGCGGCGTCGAGTACTTCGCCCACCCGTGGGAATTCGGAGCTCGAAAGACAAAGGAGCTCATGCTCACCGGAGACTCACTGCCGGTGGACGAAGCGCACGCGCTGGGCATGGTGTCCAAAGTGTTCCCGGCCCACGAGCTGGCTGACCGAACCTTGGAGTTCGCCCGGCGCATCGCCAAGGTGCCGACGATGGCGGCTCTGCTCGTGAAGGAATCGGTCAACCAGACTCAGGACAATCAGGGCTTCTACAACGCGCTCAACGCCTGCTTCACGTTGCACCAACTCAACCACAGCCACTGGTCGCAGGTGCACGGCGGCGGATTCCCGGTCGCCAACGAGAGCGACGGCGTGCCGAACTGGCGCGATGCGCCCCCTGTCGTACCCGCTGCCAAGAACAAGGTGAGGGACTAGCAGCTCGTATCAGTAGCTTCTCGTGACCGTACTGTGACGCCGAGACGCGCTGCGCGGTCTGCGATCTCGTGATCGCAGACCGTCAGGCGTCCGCTACTTCAGGCAGCTGCCGGCATCGATCGGCAGCGTCACGCCGGTCAGGTAACGGCCCTCGTCGGACGCGAAGAACAGCACGGCATTGCTGACGTCGATGGGGTCCACCCAGGGGATGGGCAGCGTGTGGAACATCTGACAGATCGGTGCCATGTCGTCGGCTCCCGGGTTCTCCAGGTCGGGCCGAAACATCTTGAACGTGGCGTCGTTGTGCAGCATCTGGGTGCTCACGTGAGTGGGATGCACAGAGTTCACCCGAATCATGTGTTGGCCCAGCTCCACTGCGAACGCACGCATCAAGCCGACGACGCCGTGCTTGGCCGCAACGTAATGTCCGGTGTTGGGATATGCCTTCAGGCCGCCCACAGAGCTCGTCAGAACGATGGAACCGCCTGCACCGCCTGCGATCATGTGGGGGACTGCCGCCTTGACGGTTTTCCAGACGCCCGTGAGGTTGGTGCCGATCATGTCGTTCCAGTCGTCTTCACCGGTCTGGTCCAGAGTCGCTCCGCCGTTGCCGATGCCGGCGTTCGCGACGACGATGTCCAGCCGCCCCAGCTGCTCGACGCCGCCGTCGACCGCCTCCTTCAAGGCTGCGTAATCGCGCACGTCCACCTCGGCGGTGACGATCCGGCGGTCGAGATTCTTCACCAGGGAGGCTGTTTCGGCCAGGTCTTCGGGCGTCGACGCCGGGATGCCGCCCGGCGCGGTCATCGGCTTGCAGACGTCGACGGCGATGATGTCGGCGCCCTCTTCGGCCAATCGCACCGCGTGGCTGCGGCCCTGGCCCCGCGCCGCACCGGTGATGAAAGCGACCTTGCCCGCCACCCGTTGTGACATCTGTTCCCTCGAATCCGTTGAAGATCGCACATGCTGTGCACCTGCTCAGCACTCTGTCACCGCATGTCGGGTCGTGTCAACGGCGTGGGACGATGAATTGCTGTTGTGACGTGATCGAGGCGCGGGCCAGCCGAGAGTGCTTCTCGGACAGGGGGTGACGCTACCGTCGGTGAATTCGCCGACGGTCGAATTCGAGAGTCAGTCCTCGGATGCGAATCCGTGCGACACGAAATCCCATACCTCATCGGCAGAGATCGGCGTCGTCGCCACGTCTTCCGAACCGCTGCTCTGAGCGACGAACATCACCGTCTGCATCGTCATCGCGGCGATCCGCTTGGGGTTCACGCCGGGGCGCAACTGACCGGCCGCCGCGGCGTCCTCCATGAGTTCGGTCAGCAGCATCACGAGTGGAGCGTGCGCGACCTTGACTTCGGACGGATGCGTGACGAGTAGGCGAGGTGCGAAATCCGTGAACAGGGGACGCTTCGCGACTGGGTCGGGCCGGGAGGATTCGAACAGGAGTTGGATCGCGACCTTCAGCCGCTCCAGCGGATCGGCATGATTGGTCGTCGCTGCGCGAATCTGCTCGGCCGAGCGGCTCAGCGCGTCTTCGAACAGGGCCAAGAGCAGTTCGTGTTTGCCGTCGAACTGGAGGTAGAAGCTGCGAAGCGACTGTCGCGAACGGTCGACGACCTCTTGCACCGTGAAGTCGGTGCTGCCCTTCTCGATGATGATCGCCTGAGCGGCATCGAGGAAGCGCTGAACCCGTTGCGCCGCACGCACTTTCGCCGTCTTGATGGAGCGTTCGACCGCGCGCTGCTTCCAGGCCGGCTCTTCGCTGGGGCTAGTAGTCATCGACGCCTCTGACCTGGGCCGATTCGGGAGAACATGGATGAACTATACCGGAGAACGGCATTGAACAGTGCGCTACGCCCAGCCGAGACCCGCGTGTCAGAGATTGTAACTTTCCCACAACGAGAATAGTATTCTCTGAAAGTCCGAAGGAAAAGACTGACGCTTAGGTACGGAATGGACGCTCGTGCAGCTGACCTTTGATGACGACGTCGAGGCCTACCGCTGCGAGTTCGCCGCCTTTCTCGACGAACACGCCCCGTCCGATGCTGACGGCGTCCTTCGACCGCATTCGTCTGCGCACATGCCGGACTGGGCTCGCGCTTGGCAGCGTCTGCTCTTCGACAACGGGTGGCTGGTGCCGGGGAATCCGCCGGCATTCGGCGGTCGTAACGCCACGCTGATGCAGCAGTACGTGCACCAGATCGAGCTGGCCCGTCGGCGGATGGTGTCGAGCTTCAACCCGCAGGGCGTGGGCATCATCGCCGCGTCTCTGTTGACGTTCGGCACTCCCGAACAGCAGGCGAAGTGGGCAGTGCCCATCCTTCGCGCAGAGATCACCGCTGCCCTCGGCATGAGTGAGCCGGGTGCCGGCTCGGATCTGGCGTCGCTACGCACGACCGCTGTGCGGGATGGGGACGAATTCGTCGTCAACGGCCAAAAGGTGTGGACCTCGGGTGCCCACGAATCCGACGTGATCCTGACTTTCGTGCGCACCGACCCCGCGGCTGTCAAGCATCGTGGCATCAGCGTTCTCCTGATCCCGACCGCCTCGGCAGGCGTGACATGTCGGCCGTTCGCCTCCGCTGCCGACCGCGACGACCTGGACTTCAACGAGGTGTTCTTCTCCGACGTCCGGGTGCCTGCGGCCAACCTCGTCGGTGAGCTGGGCAAGGGCTGGAGTGTCGCCACCGGGTCGTTGGGCCATGAACGGAACATGCTGTGGCTCAGCTACGCCGATCGGCTGCAGGACCTGGTAGACGACTGGCACCCGACGTCTGTGATCGAACGGGACCGGTACGCGACGCTGGTGATGGACAACCATGCGTTGCGGCTGATGGGCTCCGCTGCGCTCGCGCGCGCAGCTCGCGGTGACGAGGACGTCGCCTCGCTGTCTGTTCTCAAGGTTCACGGAGCTGATTCGGTGCAGGCCGCCACCGAGCACGCGCTCTCCGGGCAGGGCGCTGACGGGCTGAGGCAATCCGGCATGTCGGCGCCCTATGTACCGCTCAATCACGACCACTACTCGGGGAGTTGGGCCGACCGCTACATCCGGTCGTTCGCCGGAACCATTGCCGGTGGCACCTCGGAGATCCAACGCAACATCATCGCGCAACGCGTACTCGGTTTGCCCCGTTAGCGGCCCGCGCCGCCACCGGCGCCACCGCTACAGTTCGGCCAGCCTCGGCACCGAGCCGCGGGCACGCAGGCCGGCGCCGGCCTTGATGGTCAGTTCCCCCGAGCTGCCGAGCAATCCGTCGAGAACCAGCACCCGCTTCACGTGGTGGTGCAGAGCGTGTTCGGCGGTGAAACCGATGCCGCCGAGCACCTGCTGGCAGTGCCGGGCAGCTGTGAGGGCGGCCCGGCCGGCGGCCGCTTTGGCAAGTAACGCAGTCAGATCCGGGTTGTCGACTCCCGGCAGGGTCAGGGTCGCCTCGGCACCCTCGATGGCGACCAGCGCGTCTGCCAGTCGGTGTCGAACCGCTTGGAAGGACGCGATCGGTCTGCCGAACTGCGTGCGATCCAGGGAGTGGCGACGGGCCAGCGCCAGCATGGCCCGCGAACATCCAATCAGCCACCAGCCCAGCGCCCGACGGCCTTCTGCGAGGCGCAACAGCTCGCCTTCATCGGTCCGGCGCAGGGGTAGCCCACCCATGACCGCGCTCGCCGTGCCGTCGGCGTGCCGATCCCACACCACCTGAACATTTCCCGCGAAGGGCAGTGCGGGGGACCCGCCGAGCTCGCGACGGCTGGATCGCAACACCACGTCGTTCACTATCGACGCGTGCGCCCCTGTCTCGCCGAGCAGGCGGAAAACCACAGGAATGATCGTCTCCGCCGACTCGGTGAGCATCTCGGCCCAGCCCAACTCGGCGAGCGCGCGGTCCAGATCGCTGCCGGACGACGACTGCATCGTCTTGTGCAGGGTCGCCTCGAGCATCTTCAGTTCGTCTGGATCCACGATCACTCTTTCCCAAGGTCGAGCAGGCGACGCGCGACGATGTTTCGCTGGACCTCGGCGGTACCACCGTAGATGGTCGATGCGCGAGAGTAGAGGTACTCCGTGCGCCACTCCGTGTCATCCAGATCGATTGCCTCCGGGAGTAACTCGAACACGGTGTCGTAGAGGCGCTGCTCTGCGCCCGACAGCAGGAGTTTGTCCACGGAGGTCTCTGGACCCAGCTTGGCCCCGTCGTCCAATCGTCGTTGCGTGGCCAGAGAACGGCATCGGAGCGTATGAAGAGCCAGATACGCCTCTCCCATGTCGCCGTCGACATCGCGGCCCAGATGCTTGACGTCGAGGACGAGCGCATCGAGTCGGGAGTAGAGATAGGCGATTCGCTGCCAGAAGCAGGTCGAGCGCTCATAGGGCAGCAGGTCCATGGCGAGTTGCCAACCGTCACCTGGGTTTCCGAGCATGCGATCGGCGGGCACCACGACGTCGTCGAAATACACCTCGCAGAACTCGTCCACGCCGTGCATCGTCTGCAGCGGTCGAACATCGATGCCGGGGCTGTCCATGTCGACGAAGAACGCGGTGAGGGCCTGGTTCTTCGGAGTGTCGGTGCCCCCGGTGCGGGTCAGCAGAATGCACTTGGACGAGAACTGCGCATAGCTAGTCCACACCTTCTGTCCGCTGACCACCCAGGAGTCTCCGCGTTGCTCCGCTCGGGTGCTCAGCGAGGCCAGATCGCTCCCGGCGCCGGGCTCGGAGAACCCCTGACACCACGTCTCCCGTCCGGACAGCAGGCGCGGCACCATCTCCGCGGCCAACTCCGGGCTCGCGTAGTCGATCATCGTGGGCGCCAGTACTTCGAGCATCGAATAGGGGCCCGGTTCGTCGAGGCGCTGGCCCACGATCTCCTCGCCCACGACGGCGCGCAGAACAGCGGGTCCGCCGAAACCACCGGCCTTTTCAGGCCAGCCCCACCGCATCCAACGGGCGTCGTAGAGTGCTCCGAGCACGCGTGTGTGCTGCGCTTGATGAGCTTCCAGCGAGTGGTCGGCCGGGGGAGTCAAGTCGTTCTCATCGAGCCACTTGCGCAGTCCGGATCGGAACTCTGCGACGCTGGGAACGCCGGCGAACGTCGTCACCCTGCCTCCGGCCTGCCGATGGCGTGTGGACGGCCCGAGTCGTGGTCGCCGTTGCGCCGGATGAATGTCATGGCGCGGGCCTTCAGACGCCATCCGTCGTCTGTGCGGAGGTAGCTGTCACGGTAGTAGCCGATGCGCATGTCGTGCGTGGAGTGCTCGACGAAGCACAGTGGTTGGGTACCGGTTGCGGTGTCGGCGCCGTCGTCGAGGTCGACAAGTGCCGTCCCCGTCATGAACAAGCCGCTGGGGGCGGCCGCGACGAGCTCGGGAAACCGCGCCAGGCTGTAGGTCGAACCGAACGCGCTGTAGGTGCCGTCCGGCGTGAAGACCGTGACGAGTCCGTCGACGTCTCCCTGGGTGATGGTGACCGCGTACTTGGCCAACAGCTGATGGATTTCGACGAGGTCGTCGGTGCGCGACGGCCGGGTCCTAGAGGTTGTCATGTCGGAAGACCTTTCCGCCCTTCATAACGAAGCCGACGTGTTGGGTGACGCTGATGTCCTGCAGAGGGTCACCCGGGACGGCGATGATGTCGGCCAGCAGGCCTTCGGCGATGCGACCCCGGTCGGTGACGCCGATGAGGTCGGCGGCAACGACAGTCGCGGCCCGCAGCACGGCCGCCGCGGGCATGCCCCAGTCGACGAGCGTGACGAGCTCGTCGGCGTTGCGGCCGTGCGGGATGGCGGGCGCGTCGGTGCCGACCGCGATCTTCACGCCGGCCTCGTAGGCTGCGACCAGCGACGTGCGCGCCTTGGGGAACATCTCGGCAGCCTTGTCCTGCAGTGCTTTCGGAGCCTTCGACACGTCCATTGCCTCGGCAAGTCGACGGGTGGTGACGAGGAAGCGGTCGTGCTCGACGAGCATCTGAATGGCCTCGTCGTCCATGAGGAATCCGTGTTCGATGCAGTCGATGCCGACCGCGACGGCGTGCTTGACGGCCTCGGCACCATGTGTGTGGGCGGCCACTCGCAGTCCGCGTCGGTGCGCCTCGTCCACGATTGCGGACAGTTCCTCGTCCGAATAGTGTTGCGCACCAGCCTCTCCGGTCAGAGACATCACTCCGCCCGAGACGCACACCTTGATCAGCTGGGCGCCGTGCTTGATCTGGTAGCGCACCGCCTTGCGGATCTCGTCGACGCCGTTGGCAATGCCTTCCTCGACCGTCAGCTCGAGCGCACCGGGCATGAAGGCGGCGAACATCGTGGGGTCGAGATGCCCGCCCGTCGGCGTGATCGCATGGCCCGCGGGCACCACGCGCGGCCCGTCGATCCAACCGGCGTCAATGGCCTTGCTCAATGCGACGTCGAGCAGATAGCCACCCGTCTTGACGAACAGCCCCAGGTTGCGGACCGTGGTGAAGCCCGCTCGCAGCGTGCGGCGGGAGTTGCCCACGGCGCGAAGCACACGGGTGGGCGGGTCGTCCTGCACTTGAGAAAGACCCGGGTTCTCCCCGCGGCCACCCATGAGCAGGTTGACCTCCATGTCCATCAGACCCGGCAGCAGGATGGACTCTCCGAGGTCGAGCACCTCGTTATCCGAGCCGTTCGGGACGTCCCCGCCGATGCCGACGATCCGGTCACCCTCGATCCTGACGACGGCCGGTCGGATCACCTCACCCGCGTCGACGTCGACGTAACCCGCAGCCTTGACGGTCAGCACGACTAGACCACCGGCTCCTTGACCAATTGGATGTAGGCCGCGCCACTGTCGAGCACACGCGGTTGCTTCCACACCTCGATGGGGAAGCTCACCATGACGATGGACTGTCCGAGGTGGACCAGTGCTTTGGCGTCCTCGGGCATGCCCGCGAGAGGAAAGCGTTCGTCGACGTAGACCATGATGTCCTCGAGACGCGCCATGCCGGCGTCGTACAACTCCTGCATCTCGTCCATCGTCGATGCGAGACGCTTGGCGTAACGCTCCTCCTCGGTCGGCAGGCACCATTCTGCGAATCGTTCGAGATCGGCGAACTCCGCGGGCAGCTTAGACATGTACGCGATCCTTCTCGTCTGTCGTAGCGGCGTGCACGCCGTTGGTCTCGGCCAGAGATGCCTTGTACCGGTCCACGTACTTGTGAGCGGTCATGTGGAGATGTCGCAGCAGAATCTCCTGATCGCAGAGCGGGAACTCTGTGACGGCCCGGGTGCCGATCTGGGTCTGCGTCGCCTCGAGGGTGTTCGCATCCTGGAACGCGTACTCCTTGAAAGTGACCGCCGCGAGCTCCTGAGAAAGCCTCTGGCGCAGGTTCTTCGGCGGCACGAAGTACAGATCTGCCTCGAAGATGTGAGAATCGACGCCGGTCGGCCAGTAGTTGTAGGTGAGGTACCAGCCCGGTGCCCAGAACAGCAGCGTCCAGTTCGGAAAGAATTCGAACGAGTCTGTGCCCCAGGTCTTGTGCCGGCCAGGGTTGATGGCGGGCGGCAACTCGTCGGGCAGAATGCCCTTGATGTCCGGCCGGTCCCAGGGGCCGAAGAGACCGCTGTGCAGTATCTGCTCGATGGGCTTGACCATGTTGATGTCCTTGGGCGGGGACATGCCGCCCCACGACGACACCATCGAGTGATCGCCCTTGATGTCGTAGGCGAGCGCCTCGAATCCGAACTTGGCGAGTTTCTCGGCCTCCGCCTTCTCGGCCTGCTTCATGTGCAGGATCGGCGCGTGGTAGAACTCCGTGAACGCGTCGATGAACAGCTTCCAGTTCGCCTTGACTTCTGACCGGTAGCTGTAGTGCTCGGTCATCTCGTGGAACGGGTAGCCCTTCAGGCCCTCGCCGAACTCGCCCAGGTATTCAGCCAGGGGCTGGGCGTCGTCGTCGAAGTTGACGAAAATGAAGCCCTCCCACACCTCGCACCGCACCGCCTTGAGCGGGTAGTCGGCCTTGTCGATGTCGAAGAACTCGCCCTCTTGCTGAATGAAGGTCAGGTCGCCCTTCAGGTCGTACCGCCATGCGTGGTATTTGCAGACGAACTGGCGGCAGTTGCCGGAGACCTCTTCGCCCGGGTAGTCGTTCCAGACCAACTTGTTTCCCCGGTGCCTGCACATGTTGTAAAAGGCCCGGATGGTGCCGTCCTTGTCCTTGTTGACGATGATCGAGGTTCCCTTCCCCACCGAGGGCATCTCGCGCGTGAAGTAGCTGCCCGTCTTGGGAAGCAGCTCGACGCGACCGAGGTGCAGCCACGTCTTGCGGAAGATGGCTTGTTGCTCCAGCATCCAGTGGTCAGGATCGATCGAATCGGTGTAATCCACTGGTGCCGTGCCCAATTCTGGCCAGTTCTCGGTCCAGCTACCCGCCTCGGGTTTGGGGAAGAATGCCACGCGATCAGTTCTCCTTCTTGGGTTCCACACCGAATGTGTTCAGGGCCATGGCCAGCATGTTGTAGCCGCCAACTGTGAAGACGAAGTCCATCAACTCGCGCTTGCCGAGGTGTTCGGACAACGCTGCCCACGTATCGTCGCCGACACTGGCACCGTCGACGAGTTCATCGACCGCCGCCAACACGACGCGGTCGAAGCCTGCGGCGCCCCTGATGCCTTGTGCCGTCGCGATGTCGTCCGCGGTCAGCCCAGCATCGGTTCCGATCGCTACGTGCTCGTCCCACTCGTACGCACACGCGGTGCGGTGGGCAACCCGCAGAATGGCCATCTCGCGGACCCGCGGGTCGAGGGTCGAGCGCGTGAGCAGGTAGAAGCTGAAATTCAGGAACGGGCGGGTGAGGTCGGGATGATTGACCAGGGTGCCGATCGCGTTCCCTGCTGCTGTGGGGTTGCGGAGTTCTTCAGGCATCATCCGCAGTGCGGTCAACACGGCGTCGTCCCACTCGGCAGCAGGCAACGGCGGTATGCGCACGGCTTCTCCTTCGGGGAGTGTCGGGGTTACTGGGCGCTCCGAGAATTGCATTCTCATATTCGACTAACAGATTTTCACGTCGACGCTCGATCGTCAACGGTGGGGTGCGTCGAGTTCACCGCATCCGCTGCAGGCCGCACCCGGGAATCCCCAGGCATGTGCCCTTATGGACCGGCCTGGCGGTTGATTCTCCGCAAACGAGAGGATAGTTTTCGTCTACTGGTCGGGTGAACCCTGACCGCCGGCGTGGAGGTGCTGCGGCGTTCTCCGTCGGGCCGAGGTGGCCCGCGGCGGCATCGGACCGCCCTTCGACGAGGAGAGATTCAGTGACCGGTGGGATGAACTTCGCACTGACCGAGGATCAGGAGCTGATCCGTAAGTCGGTGGCCGAACTGGCGGGGCGCTTCGACGACCAGTACTGGATGGACAAGGACCAGCGTCACGAATTCCCCCAGGAGTTCTACGATGCCGTCGCCTCCGGAGGTTGGCTCGGCATGACCATCCCCGAGGCATACGGCGGTCATGGTCTCGGCATCACCGAGGCGACCATCCTCGCCGAGGAAGTGGCCCGCTCCGGCGGCGGGATGAACGCAGCCAGTGCGATTCACATGTCCATCTTCGGCATGCAGCCCGTGGTGGTGTTCGGGTCGGAAGAGATGAAGGCCGCGACCCTGCCCAGAATCGTCGACGGCGATCTTCACGTCTGCTTCGGTGTCACCGAACCCGGTGCAGGCCTTGATACGTCGCGCATCACCACGTTCGCCAGGCGTGACGGGGACTCGTACGTGGTCAACGGACGTAAGGTGTGGATCTCCAAGGCCATGGAGTCCGAGAAGATTCTGTTGCTGACCCGGACCACGCCCTACGACGACGTCGCCAAGAAGACCGACGGGCTGACGTTGTTCCTCACCGATCTCGATCGCGACCACGTCGACGTGCGGCCCATCACGAAGATGGGGAGGAACGCGGTCAGCAGCAACGAGTTGTTCATCGACGACCTCCGCATTCCGGTCGCGGATCGCATCGGCGAGGAGGGTAGGGGCTTCGAGTACATCCTGCACGGTCTCAATCCGGAGCGGATGCTGATCGCAGCGGAGGCGCTGGGCATCGGGCGGGTGGCCTTGGACCGTGCAGTCAGATACGCCAACGAGCGCGTCGTCTTCGATCGACCGATAGGCATGAACCAGGGCATCCAGTTCCCCCTGGCCGACTCGCTGGCACGACTCGATGCCGCGGAGCTCGTCTTGCGTAAGGCCACGTGGCTCTACGACAACGGTCGGTCCTGCGGCCGGGAGGCCAACATGGCCAAGTACCTGTGCGCGGACGCCGGATTCGATGCAGCCGACCGTGCCATGCAGACGCACGGCGGCATGGGTTACTCCGAGGAGTACCACATCTCGCGCTTCTTCCGTGAGTCCCGACTGATGAAGATCGCCCCGGTGAGTCAGGAGATGATCCTGAACTTCCTGGCCTCGAAGGTGCTTGGCCTGCCCAGGAGCTACTGATGGGTGCCAATCCGCTCTTCGACCTCACGGGTCGGTCCGCTCTCGTGACGGGCGCTGCCGGCGGGATCGGCTCGGCGGTCGCGGGAGCTCTCGCCACTGCTGGTGCGTCGGTCTTCGTGACCGACCTCGACGAGAACGCCGCGGCCGAGGTCGCCAACGGAATCAACGATCGGGGAGGCAGAGCCGGGAGCGCGGGACTGGACGTCGCCGACCGGGAATCCGCCGACGCCGCGGCCGCACGGGCGGCGGCAATGACCGGTGGTGTGCTCAATATCGTTGTCAACAATGCGGGAGTGACCGCGCCCGCGATGTTCTCGGACATCACCGAGGACAATGTCAACCGACTGCTCGACATTCACGTGATGGGCGCCTTCCGCGTCACCCAGGCGGCGCTTCCGTTCCTCGCAACCGATGGCACCGGGCGCGTCGTGAACGTGACCTCGGCGGCTGGTATCACCGGCACGCTCGGGCAGGTCAACTATTCGATGGCCAAAGCCGGAATCATCGGATTCACCAAGTCGTTGGCCCGCGAGCTCGCACGCAAGAACATCCTTGTCAATGCGTTGGCGCCGCTGGCTGCGACCCCGATGACCGAGACCATTCGCACCAACGAGAAATTCGCCGCGAACATGATGCGCCGAATCCCGTTGCAGCGCTGGGCTGAACCGGACGAGGTTGCGGGCGCCTTCGTCTTCCTCGCATCCGATGCCGCGTCCTACATCACGGGTCAGGTGCTGCCCGTGGACGGCGGCATGGTGATGTGACCGGCGCATCGTGACCAACCTCGGCCCCCTCGCGGGCATCACGATCGTCGCCATGGAGCAGGCCGTGGCGGCCCCCATCTGCACGCGGGTGCTCGCCGATTTCGGTGCCCGCGTCATCAAGGTGGAGAACCCGTCCGGGGGAGACTTCGCCCGCGATTACGACGACGTCGTCAACGGCCCGGGCGGTCTCGGTGCGCATTTCGTCTGGTGCAACCGGGGCAAGGAGTCGATCACGCTGAATCTGAAGTCGCCGAACGGGATCGACGTCCTGCACCGTCTTCTCGACGGAGCCGACGCGTTCGTGTCGAATCTCGCGCCCGGTGCCACGGCCCGGCTCGGGCTTGGCCGAGCCGATCTCGCAGCCCGCCATCCCAATGTCATTCCGGTGGAGATCGACGGCTACGGACCCGGTGGTCCCATTTCCCACAAGCGTGCATACGACCTTCTCGTGCAGGCGGAGTCGGGCTCCTGTGCGGTGACTGGCCACCCGGGTCTGCCGGCCAAACCGGGGCCGGCGATGGCCGACTTCACCACCGGTCTCTACGCCGCCCTGTCGATCATGGCGCTTCTCGTGGCCCGTGGGGGACGCGCCGAGGGGGTGGCGCCGGCGGTGGAATTGAGCCTGTTCGACGTCATGACCGACATCATGGGATATCAACTGACGTACACCCAGCACACCGGTGTCGACCAGGTGCCGTTGGGCGTCAGCGCACCGGCTGTCGCGCCGTACGGATCGTTCCCCACCGGAGACGGCCATACCGTCGTGCTCGGCACCACCAACGACCGCGAGTGGCAACGTCTGGCCAAGGACGTCATCGGCCGACCCGATCTAGCCCTTGATGCGCGATTCGCGACGAACGCCGGTCGGTGTGCGCACCGGGAGATCCTCGACGAGGCCATCGGATCATGGTGCGCCACACGCGAGCTAGAGGATATCCAGGAGATCGCGGACGCTGCGGGAATCGGCAACGCGCGGTACAACCTGCCATCCGACGTGCTGAGCCACCCCCAGCTGCGCGCACGCCGCCGCTGGCGTCAGATCGGCTCGCCCGTCGGCAGTATTCCTTCGCTGATGCCGCCGCCGGTGATCGACGGCTACGAGGCCCCGATGGGCGCGGTACCGGGGCTGGGCGAACACACCGATCTCGTTCTCGCCGAGCTGGGCCTGACCACTGAGGAGATCGCGGCGCTTCGGGACGAGGGAGCGATCGGCCCGGTGTACCGATGACCGATGAGCCCGTCCTCGTGGACGACGACGCGAGGGGCGTTCGCACCGTCACGCTCAATCGGCCGCTCCGCAAGAACGCGCTCGACGCCCGCGCCTGGTGGGAGCTCGCCGACGCGTTGCGGGCCACTGCACGCGATCCCGCCGTTCGGGTCCTGGTGCTCACCGGTGCGGGTGGGGCGTTCTGCTCGGGAGCCGACATCGGCACCGGCGAGGACATCCATCCCCGCTACAAACTGCAACGGCTCACCGATGTGGCACTTGCTCTCCACGAACTCGCGGTCCCGACGGTGGCGAAGGTGACTGGGATTGCGGTCGGCGCCGGCTGGAACCTCGCCCTCGGATGTGACCTCGTGGCGGCCACCCCCGAATCGCAGTTCTGCCAGATATTCGCCAAACGCGGACTGTCGGTGGACCTCGGTGGGTCATGGCTGCTGCCGAAGCTGGTCGGCCTGCAGCAGGCGAAGCGCCTGATCCTGTTGGGAGACATGATCGATGCCGACGAGGCTCGTGCACTCGGTCTGGTGACCTGGGTGCGTGCGGCCGACGACATCGACGCCTTCGTCGACGGTCTGGCCGGTCGGTTGGCGGCTGGGCCGCCGTTCGCGTTGGCGCAGAGCAAGGCTCTCCTCAACGATGGCGCGAGTAGCACGTTGCAGTCGGCACTGGCGAACGAGGCCCGCGCTCAGCCCGGAAACTTCGCGACGACGGACGCGGCGGAAGCGTATGCCGCGTTCGCAGCCAAACGTGAGCCGACTTTCTCTGGCGAATGGGCGGTTTCACCTCCGTCGCCGCCGAGACCCCTGCCTGACGCCAGCGAAAGGAACACCCATGCGCCGTGACCTCTTCGACGAAGACCACGAAGCATTTCGTGCTCTGGTGCGCACATTCGTCGAGAAGGAGGTTGTGCCGCACTATCCCAGCTGGGAGAAAGGTGGTCGGCTACCACGCGAGGTGTTCGAGCGGATGGGTGAGCTCGGCCTGCTGGGTATGGCGATCCCGGAAGAGTTCGGCGGCGGTGGTACGAGCGACTACCGGTACAACGTCGTGCTGCAGGAAGAGGCGGCGCGGGCGCTGGTGACGCTGTCCACCGTGCGCACGCAGATCGAAGTGATCCTGCCGTACTTCCTGCACTATGCGAACACCGAACAGCGCGAACGCTGGTTCCCGGGTCTGGCGGCTGGCTCGCTGCTGACGGCCGTGGCGATGACCGAGCCGGGCACCGGTTCGGATCTGGCGGGCATGCGGAGCACCGCGGTGGTCGACGGCGCCGATTACGTCCTTAACGGCGCCAAGACGTTCATCACCGGCGGCATGCAGGCCGATCTGGTGGTCGTGGTGGCACGCACCTCCATCGATCCGGACAACCGCCGCAAGGGCCTGACCCTGCTGGTCGTCGAGGACGGTATGCCAGGCTTCACCCGGGGGCGCGAGCTCGAGAAGATGGGGTGCAAGGTCCAGGACACCGCCGAATTGTCGTTCGTGGATGTCCGGGTCCCGGCTGCCAACGTGCTCGGCGAGGTCGGCGAGGCCTTCGGCTATCTAGGCCACAACTTGCCGCAGGAGCGTCTGACGGTGGCGGTCGGGTCAGTTGCGCAGGCGCGATCTGCCATCACCGCAGCAATCGATTACACGAAGGACCGCAAAGCTTTTGGTTCGTCGGTGGCGTCCTTCCAGAACACTAAGTTCGAGCTTGCCGCGTGTTCGACCGAGGTGGAGGCGGCACAGGCGATGCTGGACCGCGCCGTCTCGTTGCACGTCGAGGGGCAGTTGTCTGGCGCCGACGCGGCCAGGGTCAAGCTGTTCTGCACCGAGATGCAGCAGCGCGTCGTCGACCGTTGCCTTCAGTTGTTCGGCGGCTACGGCTACATGATGGAGTATCCGATCGCGCGGCTCTACACGGACGCCCGTGTGGCCCGCATCTACGCCGGCACCAGCGAGGTCATGAAGGTCATCATCGCCAAATCGCTCGGCCTGTAGCGGCGGCCACCACGCAGCCACCGGGTCCGAAAAGAGACCCTTGTCACAGCGGCCAAACCTACCTACTGTGTGTTCACTAGGTTGGTTCGACGGTGGGAGTGTGGTGAGCGACCAGAGCCTCGAGGTGGTGACGGGGGACCGCTCGACACGCCCCTACGCGTCTCTGTTGGCCAAGGGTGAAGACCGCCGAGTGCTCATCCTCCAGGTCGCCGAACGGCTGCTCGCCCGCAACGGCTGGCGCAACACATCGTTGGCGCAGATCGCGAAGGAAGCGGGCGTGAGCCCTGCGGGACTCTTGCACCACTACGCGTCCAAGGAGCATCTGCTCAATGCCGTGCTCGATGCCCGCGATGCCGACGACGACCAGCACGCTGACCGGATGGGTGACCTCATCACCGAGATCTGCCGAGTCGCGGAACGTTTCGATCGTCAGCCCGAACTGATCGGCACCTTCACGGTTCTACTCGCCGAGAACATCGCTCCCGACGCGCCGTTGCACGATCGTCTGGTGAGGCGCCAACACGCGGCGGTGCGCATCGTCACCGACTTCATCCGACGTGCGCAAGACACTGGTGTGTACCGCTCTGACTTCGACCCGGCCATCAAGGCCGTCGAAATTCTCGCCTTCATCAACGGAATGGAGTCCGCATGGTTGCTCGATCCTTCGATACCCCTGGTCGAGGTCTTCACGGGGTACGCGCAGACGCTGGCCAGAGATTTCGAACCCGTCGACAGGAGTGCGCGATGAGGTACCGGCTGGACGTGGTGGGGCCTTCGGTTCACGACGTCGTGAAGTGCGCCGGCGGCTTCATCGTCGACCGAGTGATGGCTGGGTGGGACGTCACGGTGCTCATCGACGGCGCGGAGGATTTCCGAGCCCTGGAGATTCTCGGCGTCGCGGTTCATGATCTCGAAGAAGCGCTGGCGATGTGGGCGGATCAGCCCCACCCGCACACCGTGGCGGTCGCGGCAGAGTTGTTCGCTGCCGACGCTCGCGTCCGACAGGGCGTGCTCGAGGCGCTTGACCATGGACTCACGGAAGTGACTCTGTGGGGGGAGCGTTGTCCCGCCGAACTGGACGACACCGTGGATTCTGTTCATCACCAATTGAGTGCTGCCGCACGCGCTTTCAAGGCGCAGGCCTTACGGGCCATCGACCCGGGATTCGCCGACATCGGCGCCTCGGAGATGTTTCGGAGCGGCGCAATGATCAAGCCCTCGGTGGCGGCGGACCTCATCCCCGCCAGCTGACACGCGCGCGCCGCGCGTGATCCTGAGACGATCCTTCGCGCGCTCTGTTTCGGAGGGCACTTGTTGCCAGGCCTTCACAAATATTAAGTACTTGATATCATCGGCACATGAAACTCGTGTTCGATCACGAGATCGAGGCGTTCCGAGCAGAATTCAGTGCCTTTCTCGATGCACACCTGCCTTCGGCAGCGGAGGCTTCCGCAGAGCGCTCTCGCTCCACCGCGCACGTTCCGGAATGGGCGAGGCGCTGGCAGCGACTGCAATTCGACCACGGCTGGCTGGTGCCGGGAAATCCGCCAGAGTTCGGTGGCCGCAATGCCGGAATCCTCGAACAGTTCGTCCACCGCGAGGAGCTGAACCGGCGACGGCTGTACCACGCGTTCAATCCGCAGGGCGTCGGCATCGTCGCGGCGTCGCTGCTGTCGTTCGGAACCGAGGAACAAAAGGCGCGCTGGGCGGCGCCCATCCTGCGGGCCGACATCACGGCGTCATTGGGAATGAGCGAACCGGGGGCGGGTTCCGATCTGGCCGGCTTGGCCACGCGCGCCGTTCGCGACGGTGACCACTTCGTGGTGAACGGTCAAAAGGTCTGGACGTCCGGAGCGCACGACGCAGACGTGATCCTGACCTTCGTGCGGACCGACCCGACAGCCCCGAAGCACAAGGGGATCAGTGCCCTGCTCATTCCGACGGGCAGTCCCGGAGTGACGCGCCGCCCGTTTGCGAACGTGTACGACCGCGACGACCTCGACTTCAACGAAGTCTTCTTCGCCGACGTCCGCGTTCCGGTGGAGAACCTCATCGGGCCGCTACACGAGGGGTGGCGGGTGGCGAACGGCTCGCTCGGCCATGAACGCACGATGATGTGGATGTCGTTCGCCACCCGGTTGGATCAGACGCTGCAGGGCGTTCGGCCGCGAACCGCCCTGGAGCGGGATCGCCTGGCCACCTCGGTCATGGACCACCAGGCGCTGCGCCTCCTCGGCTCCAGGGCGCTTGCGCGGGCCTCCCGTGGCGAGGTCGATGTGCCCGGTCTGTCCGTTCTGAAGGTGCTCGGCTCGGAAGCCGAGCAGCGGGCCTACGAGGACCGGCTGGACGCGGGCCAATCGGATTCTCTGACCGACTCCGCTCTGTCTGCGCCCGACAATCCCTACGCCCCAGGTCAATTCACCGCCAACTGGTTCACGCGGTACCTCGGCAGTTTCTCGGGCACGATCGCCGGAGGTACGTCGGAGATCCAGCGCAACATCATCGCCCAACGAGTTCTCGGGCTGCCAGCCGCGTGAGATGGTCGATCTGCAGGTAGATGGCATACAGCACCACCGGCGGCAGGACGATGAAGGGGACGTTCTCGGCGATGAACTTGAATCCCAACCCGAAAGCGCCTTGGCCGATGTCACTGAAGCCGGCGCCGATCTCGGAGACGAAGTAGACGGCGGTGCTGCTCATCAAGACGGCGACGCCGGCGAACGTCAACCACAGGCACCGGATACGCGACTCGGTCGGCAGTCGCGGACGGATCAGCCGCGTCCACATTACGAGGAGCAGAGCGCCCGTCAGCACGCCGACCACCTCGAGGGCGAAGACCCATGGATTGCCGCTCACGTAGCGGGTGTCGGCCAAGCCGTATTGCCACCACAGCCACTTCCAGCCGGGGTCGTCGGTAGGTGTCCACAACCCAAGAGGGTGGCCGATGAGGAACATCAGCTCGTACCCGATCTGGCTACCCGCGGTGTAGGGGAGATAGAACAGGACGAGTTCGGCGGCCCTGTCGAGGGACGTCCGGTTCTCACCCGGGGCGTTCCACAGGATGACCAGGGGGAGTAGAAGGACAGGAACGCCGAAGATCAGGTTGACGACGACGTCGGTGGTGAACGTCGGTGCGATGACGCCGATGTGGACCCCGATGGTCACCCCGAGGAACACGGCGGCCGTGAACAGTCCGGTGGCGAGATAGATGCGCCCGCGGTGCGGCGCGACCGGTCGGGCGAAGTTCGTCTCCCGGCGCACCGACGACATCATTGCGCCTGTCTCGTTCTCCGCCGTCACGCTCTGACTGCTCCGGCCACCGCGATGGACTTCGTGTGGGTGTAGCCGTCGATGCCCTCGCGGCCCAGTTCGCGTCCGTAACCGCTGCCCTTGACCCCGCCGAAGGGAGCGAAAGGATCCATGGGATAGCCCTGGTTCACGCCGAACGTACCCGTCCGAATGCGTTCTGCGACAGCCATTCCGCGGTCGGCATCATCGGTGAACACGGATCCGGCCAGGCCGTAGTCGGAATCGTTGGCGATCGCGACGGCCTCGGCCTCGTCGGAGTAGGCGATCACAGTCAGAACCGGACCGAAGATCTCTTCGCGGGCCACGCGCATCGAGTTGTGCACGTCAGCGAACACTGTGGGACGCACGTACCAGCCGCGGTCGACGCCCTCTGGCAACTCGGTGCCGCCGACGACGAGTCGGGCGCCCTCGCGTTGGCCGAGGTCGATGTAGTCGCGTACCAGTTCCTGCTGTCGCCGCGAGACCAACGGCCCGACGTGAGTGGCGTCGTCGCGCGGGTCGCCCACCCGCAGGCCGTCGACCTCGGTGGCCAGTGCATCGATGAACTCGTCGGCTCGCCGGGCCGGCACCAGCACGCGGGTGAGGGCGTTGCAGATCTGGCCGGCGTTCGACAAGCTGGCCGACCGAACGGCGGTTGCGACGGCGGCGGGATCTGCGTCGTCGAGGGCTATAGCTGCCGACTTGCCGCCGAGTTCGAGGCTCACTCGTCTCAGGCCTGCGGCGCAGGCCGCTGCAACCGACTTACCGGCACGGGTTGAGCCCGTGAACGAAACTTTGTCGACTCCAGGGTGTTCAACCAGGTACTCGCCTAGATCCCGTCCGCCGGGCAGCACGCTCACCACGCCGGCGGGCAGGTCGGCCTCGGCGAGGATCTCGGCGAGGAGAAGCGCGTTCAGCGGCGTCTCGGGGGCCGGCTTGACGATGACCGTGCACCCCGCGAGCAGCGCAGGGATCAGCTTCGTGACGATGAGGAACTGGGGCATGTTCCACGGCACGATGGCCACCGCCACGCCGACCGGCTCGCGCAGCACGCGGATATCGGAGCCGTACATCCCACCGCGATCCTCCCGCCACGGGTACGTCTCGGCGAGGTCGCAGAAGGCGTTCATCATCGTCCACGGCAGCGCCACCTGAGCGCGCTTGGCGAAGCTGATCGGCGCACCGAGCTCCGAGGTGATCGCCTCGGCCATCTCAGTTCGCCTCTGTCCGTACAGCGTCGCCAGTCGGCGGATGACTGCGATGCGTTCTGCGGGTGTCATCCGCGGCCAGGGGCCCTCGTCGAAGGCTGCTCGCGCGCACGCGACCGCTGAGTCGGCGTCGCCGGGCTGCGCAGCGGCGACGCGCGCCACCTGCTCTTCGGTGGATGGAGACACGACGTCGATGTGTTCAGTGCCGCTGGGATGCAGCCACTTTCCGCCGATGAACAGCTCGCCATGGTGCATCCAGGATCTCCGTTTCGCCGCCGTCGACGCGGCAGTGTCAACTACTTGTGATTGCCGGGTCCAGCATATACGGTCAGGTTCGACGGCTGGCCTGATTGCCGATAGGTGTCAGGTGGCTGACGGAATACCCGCGGACCGACTGGGGCGTTGCGTGACATGCGTGCGGCCGGTCGCGTCGACAGGAGGATCTCGTGGCGCGCTTCCCCAAACCGGCTGAGGGCAGCTGGACCGAGCACTATCCGCATCTGGGCACCGGTCCGGTCTCGTACAAGGACTCAACGGATCCCGAGTTCTACGAAGTCGAGCGCAAGGCGGTGTTCAAGCGCGCCTGGCTGAACGTCGGCCGCGTCGAAAGCCTGCCGCGCAAGGGAAGTTACTTCACGAAAGAACTCAAGGCTGCCAACACCTCGATCATCGTGGTGCGCACTGCTGATGGTGCGGTGAAGGCCTATCACAATGTGTGTCGTCATCGCGGAAACAAGTTGGTGTGGAACGAGATGCCGCGCGAGGAGACCAGCGGCGTGTGCCGTCAGTTCACCTGCAAGTACCACGCGTGGCGGTACGACCTCGAGGGCAACCTGGCGTTCGTGCAGCAGGAGGAGGAGTTCTTCGACCTGGACAAGAGTCGATACGGCCTCGTCGGCGTGCACTGCGACGTCTGGGAAGGCTTCATCTTCGTCAACTTCGCCGCCGAGCCGGAGCAGTCACTGCGCGACTTTCTGGGGCCGATGATCACGGCGCTCGACGGATACCCGTTCGGAAAACTCACCTCGCGGTTCACCTACCGTTCCGAGGTCAAGGCGAACTGGAAGCTGTACATGGACGCGTTCCAGGAGTTCTATCACGCCCCCGTGCTGCATGCGAATCAGTCACCGACGGCCTACTCGAAGGCTGCTGCCGAGGCGGGTTTCGAGGCGCCGCACTATCGGATCGAGGGCCCGCATCGACTGGTGAGCACGTCTGGCGTCAAAGCGTGGGAGATGTCGGACGAGATGCGCAAGCCGATCGAGGACATCTGTCGGAGCGGGCTCTTCGGCCCCTGGGAGGCAGCAGATCTCGGGCCTATGCCCGTCGGTCTCAACCCCGCCAAGTGTGATCCCTGGGGGCTGGATTCCTTCCAGCTCTTCCCCAACTTCGTCATCTTGTTCTGGGGGCAGGGCTGGTACCTGACGTACCACTACTGGCCGACGTCGGTCAGCAGTCACACCTTCGAGTGCACCCTCTACTTCCCCGAACCCCGTACACCGCGTGAACGCATAGCCCAGGAGCTCGCTGCCGTGTCGTTCAAGGAGTACGGCTTGCAGGACGCCAACACGCTCGAGGCCACGCAGGCGATGATCGAGACGGGAGTGCTCGACGATTTCGTCCTGTGCGACCAGGAGGTGCTCATCCGCCACCTGCACGTCGAGACGGCAGCCTGGGTGCAGGACTACCAGCGCAAGACGGCGGGAGTGTGACGATCGTGGCAACGTCCCTGCTGCCTCCCGAATTCGCCGATCTCGAGCAATTCTCCGACTGGTGTCTGGGCACCGAGCAGGAGCGCTATGCCAAACGGCTGGCGAGCTCGATGACCGAGCTGATTGCGTTCTACGATGCGATCACAGCACGCGCGGAAGAGGCCATCTCCTACTGCGACAAGTTCTCGCTCGACGAACTTCCCGAGGATGTTCTGAACCTGATGCACATGCTGTACTCCATGATCTCGGTGTCGTTTCCAGTTGAATGCTGGAAACAGCCACGTGTCCCGGACACCGGTGCGACGTCGTTGGATTGCGTCATCGAGCCCGTCCCGTGACGACTGTTCTGCGTGCGGCCCGCTGGGCCGACGTGGCGGCGGGGGAGGTGCGCTCACCGGCCGTACTCGTCATCGAGGGTGAGCGGATCCAGTCCGTCAATCCCGACGTGCTCCCCGATGACCCGGCGGAGATCATCGATCTGGGGGACGTCACGCTGCTGCCCGGGTTGATGGACATGGAGCTGAACCTGCTCATCGGCGGCCCCGGTGGGCCCGAAGGCTTGCCCAACCCGATGCACGGGGTGCAGGATGATCCCGCCTACCGGACCCTTCGCGGTGCCGTGAACGCGCGAGCGACCCTCGCCGCCGGATTCACGACGGTGCGCAACCTCGGCCTGATGGTGAAGACCGGTGGCTACCTCCTGGACGTCGCGCTCATGCGGGCCATCGACAACGGCTGGCACCCCGGACCGCGCATCTTTCCCGCAGGCCATGCGGTCACTCCCTACGGTGGCCACCTCGACCCCACTGTGTTCCAACGGCTGGCCCCGGGCATCATGCCGCTGTCGGTGGCCGAGGGCATCGCCAACGGTGTCGACGAGGTTCGCGCCTGTGTCCGGTATCAAGTGCGCCACGGTGCCAAGTTGATCAAGGTGTCGGCCTCGGGCGGGGTGATGTCGCACAGTACGGCCCCTGGGGCGCAACAATATTCGGACGAAGAATTCGTGGCGATCGCCGACGAGGCGCACCGGGCCGGGGTTCGCGTCGCCGCTCATGCCGTCGGGGACAGTGCCATTCGCGCCTGCATCCGGGCGGGCATCGACTGCATCGAACACGGCTTCCTCGCGACCGACGACACGATTCGAATGATGGCCGACACCGGCACCTTTCTGGTGTCCACCACGTATCTCACCGAAGCGATGGCGGTCGACCGGATAGCCCCGGAACTCCGCAAGAAGGCGGAGGTGGTTTTCCCGCAAGCGCAGGCGATGCTGCCGAAGGCGATCGCCGCGGGTGTGCGCATTGCCTGTGGGACCGATGCTCCGGCCATTCCGCACGGGCAGAACGCCAAGGAGATCGTGGCGTTGGTGCGGCGAGGGATGACGCCCATGCAGGCCCTTCGGGCCGCCACGCTCACCGGTGCGGAACTGATCGCCGCCGACGACGAACTGGGCCAGCTCGCCCCCGGCTACCGCGCCGACGTCGTCGCCGTGCCGGGCGATCCGTCCCTCGACATCGCGGTGACCCTGGACGTGCGCTTCGTGATGAAGAATGGTGAGGTGTTCAAGCGCTGACGCGGGAGAGGTAGGGCAGGGGCCATGGAGCAGACCGACAACATTCTCTGGTTGCTCAAGCAGGCATGGTACTTCGCGCTCACGACCGTGAACGACTCCGTCAGCGAGCATGGGGTGAGTACTGCGCAGATCGGCCTCTTGCGCCAATTGGCTTCCGAACCTGGACTGTCCGGCGCCGATCTGGCCCGTCGCCTGCTGATCAGTCCCCAGGGCGTGCAGTTGGCGCTCAAGGAGCTCGAGCGTCGTGAACTCGTTGAGCGCAAACAAGATCCGCAGCACGGTCGGATACTGCAGGCGTTCCTGACCGACGAGGGCCGCACTGTGGCCGAAGCCGTGGTGAGCGACGCCATCGCCGCTCACGACAGGGTGTTCGGGGTGTTGAGCGCGGCAGAGCAGAAGACGCTGAGGGAGCTGCTGGGGCGGGTTGTCGAGCAGGGCACGGGTCACCGGCTGCATGCCGACCACATCGAGTAGAAACTGATCACGCAGGACCCGAGTGGCGGGTACTTGAGTTTAATGACAAGTACTTGATAACATGGTCGACGATGAGTCAGCACACGGAGGGATTTTCGTCACTGCGCATTGCGCGCGTGGTGCGGGAAACGGCAGACGCAGTCTCGCTGGTCCTCGACGTGCCGACGGACCGATCTGCCGACTTCGCCTTCCGTGCCGGGCAGTTCTTGACCGTGAAGGTCGATCTCGACGGCCAGGAGCTTCGGCGCTGTTACTCCATGTCGTCCGCGCCCAGCGAGGCCATGCTGCAGATCACCGTCAAACGTGATCCCGGCGGCATGGTGTCGAACTGGCTGAACGACAACGCATCTGAGGGCGCCGAATTGCACGCGGCCCCACCGGAGGGGCGCTTCACCCTCGGTGACGACGAATCCGTCGACGACTTCATCGCATTCGCCGGCGGCAGCGGAATCACGCCCATCTTCTCGCTCATCAGGACGGTGTTGGAGAACTCGACCCGGCGGGTGCGATTGTTGTACGCCAACCGGAACCGCGACGCGGTGATCTTCGGCCCTGCGCTCGAGCGTCTGGTGACGTCACACCCCGACCGAATCTCCATCGTCTACCACTTCGATCAGGATGCCGGGATCCTCCCCCAGGGCGTCGTCGATGACTTCATCGGCTCGGGCGATCATGGCGATTACTACATTTGCGGCCCTGGTCCGTTCATGGAGACCGTGGAGGCCCGGGTACTGGCCGCCGGCGTCTCCGCAACGCGCGTGCGCCTGGAACGCTTCACGGCGGCTCCGGTGGTGCCCGACGCACTGGGCGGTGCGTCCGTGCAGGCCGACGAGATCGTCTTCGTCCTGGATCGCAAGACGACCGCGACGTCGCACCGCTCGGGAGAGACGCTTCTGCAGACAGCTCGGATGGCCGGTCTCAAGGCGCCGGCGTCATGCGAGACCGGTTCCTGCGGAACATGTATGGCGAGGGTGATCGAGGGTAGCGCCCGGATGTTGAACAACGACGCGTTGGACGACGACGAAGTGGCGGAGGGGTGGGTCCTGACGTGTCAGTCGCTGCCCGCGAGTCCGACGCTTCGCGTCGTCTACGAGTAGGAGAGGGTGATGACCGGACGGGTTGCCGTGGTGACCGGGGGTGCCTCGGGCATGGGCGAAGCGACCTGCCACGAGCTGGGGCGCCGCGGCCACTCGGTAGCGGTCCTGGATCTCGATGTGGTTGCCGCACAGCGGGTTGTGGACGCGCTGCGTGCCGACGGAATCGCGGCGGTGGCAGTCGCCGCCGACGTCAGTGATCACGACGCCGTCACCCACGCCTTCACCATGATTCGCACCCAGCTCGGCCCGGTTAACATTCTGGTCACCAGCGCCGGCGTGGTGGACTGGACGCCCTCGGTCGACATCACCCCGACGGCCTGGCAGCGCGTGATCGACGTCAACCTGACCGGGACCTTCTACTGTGCCCAGGCCGCGCTGCGCGACATGATCGACGCCGGGTGGGGCCGCATCGTGATCATCTCGTCGTCCAGCGCTCAGCGCGGCTCGCCGGGCATGGCGCACTATGCGGCCTCCAAGGGGGCCTTGATTTCGCTGACCAAGTCCCTTGCGCGCGAATACGGTCCGATCGGCATCACGGTGAACAACATCCCGCCCTCGGGCATCGAGACGCCCATGCAACATCAGGGTCAGGCGGCGGGAAATCTGCCATCCAACGAGCAGATGGCGGCCAGCATCCCACTGGGTCGCCTCGGTACCGGCGACGACATCGCTGCGGCGGTCGGCTTCCTCTGTTCCGAGGAAGCCGGGTTCATCACCGGCCAGACGCTGGGTGTCAACGGTGGATCGGTGATGTGAGTGCGACGCAGAGACGGACGGCGCAGAGACAGACGGCGCAGAAACAGACAAGGAGGAGGTTGGCATGGCTGAGTGGCCCAAGCCCGCAGAGGGATCGTGGACCGAGCACTATCCCGAACTGGGTACCGGCCCAGTCTCCTTCCGGGACTCGATTTCACCGGAGTTCTACGAACTGGAGCGCGAAGCCGTCTTCAAGCGCGCCTGGTTGAACGTCGCCCGCGTCGAAGAGCTGCCCCGGGTGGGCAGCTATCTGACCAAGGACATCGCAGCCGCGAAGGCGTCCGTGATCGTGGTGAAGGACCGTGACGGCGCGATCCGGGCGTTCTACAACGTCTGTCGGCATCGCGGAAACAAGTTGGTGTGGAACGATTTTCCCGGCGTCGAGACCAAGGGCACCTGCCGTCAGTTCACGTGTAAGTACCACGGTTGGCGTTACGGGCTGGACGGGCAACTGAATTTCGTTCAACAGGAGTCGGAGTTCTTCAGACTGGACCGTGCCGAGTACGGCCTTCGACCGGTTCACTGCGACGTCTGGAACGGGTTCGTCTTCATCAACTTCGACCCTGAGCCCGCTCAGACACTGCGTGAGTTTCTCGGGCCGATGATCACCGCGTTGGATGACTATCCCTTCAAATTGATGACCGAGCGTTACGACTTCGTCGCGCACAACGACAGCAACTGGAAGATCTTCGCGGATGCCTTCCAGGAGTACTACCACGTGCCATCGCTGCACAGTCAGCAGGTGCCCACGGAGGTGCGCCGACCCAACCAGACGTTCACGTGCGGTCATTTTCAAATCGACGGCCCGCACCGGTTGGTCTCGACCGCCGGCACCCGGCGGTGGTTACTGGCACCCGAGTTCATGTATCCCGTCGAAAGGGCAACGCGAAGCGGACTGGTGGGCCCGTGGCGAACACCGGAAACCCACCAGTCGGCTGGACTCAACCCCGGCGGCATAGAACCCTGGGGCATCACCAATTTCCAGATATTTCCCAACTTGGAGATCTTGATCTACCACGGTTGGTACCTGCTCTACCGCTATTGGCCGACCTCGCACAACACCCATGATTTCGAGGCGTACAACGCGTTTCACCCAGCGCGCAGCGTGCGGGAGCGCATCGAGCACGAGGTCGCTTCGGTGGTGCTCAAGGAGTTCGCGCTGCAGGACGCCGGCATGCTCAGTGGAACTCAGGCCGCGCTGGAGTACGACGTCGTCGACGACTACCCACTCAACGACCAGGAGATCCTGGTACGCCACCTCCACAAGGTGTCGGTCGACTGGATCCAGAAGTACGTTGCCGAAAAGGAAGCGGTGCGAGTGTGAACGGGGCGGGCCGGCTGCCCGGTGCATTTGTCGACCTCGAGCGGTTCGCCGAGAAGTGGTGTCTTGCCACCGAGCCCGAGCGCTGGACGATGAGGCTTGCGACCCCCATGTCGGATATTCACGACTTCTACGACGCGTTCTCCCCACGGTTCGAAGAGGCGATCGATTACTGCGACGGGTTTCCGCTCGACGATCTGCCCGATGACGTTCTGAACCTGCTGTACCTGATCTATTCGATGATCATGATCTCGATGGCGGTCGAGGTCTTCGGAACACAGAAGCCGGCTGATTCGGCGGACGCCGTGATTGACCGTGTCGGAGCACCGGTGCCATGAGGAATGAGGATGGCGGCGTGACTGTATTGACGATCGACCGGCTGACCGATTCGGTCGGCGCCCGAGTCTCCGGCGTCGACGCCGAAGGCCTTGCCACTGATGACGACTTGCGATCGGCGATCGTCGACGCGCTCGAGGAGAACGGCGTGCTGGTGTTCCCCGGGCTCGGTCTTGCGCCCGAGACCCAGGTGGCGTTCGCCCGGCGGATCGGCGACGTCGACCACTCGTCGGACGGACACCATCCGGTCGCCGGGATCTACCCGGTGACACTGGACGCCACCAAGAACGCGTCGGCGGCCTTCCTGCGGGCGACCTTCGAATGGCACATCGACGGCTGTACGCCTCTGCGCGGCGAGTGTCCGCAGAAGGCGACTGTCCTGACGGCCCGGCGGGTGGCAGACAGCGGCGGAGAGACCGAGTTCGCGAGTTCGTTCGCAGCGTATGACGCTCTCACCGAGACGGAGAAGGCGACGTATGAGCAGTTGCGTGTCGTGCACTCCCTGGAGGCGTCCCAGCGACGCGTCGAGCCTGATCCGTCACCCGAGCAACTGGCGAGGTGGCGGGCTCGTCCGACTCATGAACACCCGTTGGTGTGGACGCATCGCGACGGCCGCAAATCGATGGTGCTCGGCGCCTCGGCCGATCACGTCGTGGGAATGGACCTCGACGAAGGCCGCGCACTGCTGGGCGAATTGCTAGCCCGCGCAACCCGACCCGAGTTCGTCTACCGCCACCGGTGGGAAGTGGGCGACACCGTTATCTGGCACAACAACGGAGTACTGCACCGTGCTGCGCCCTACGACGCGGATTCGCCGCGCGAGATGCTGCGTACCACAGTGCTCGGTGACGAGGCCATCCGCTGATGACCCCACCGCGCATCGCACCCTTACCGCCCGAGGATTGGGACGACGGCGTGCGCGACGCGTTGAGCCCGCTGTTGCCGACCGCTCGGGCGAACCCGCAGCACGCGGGCAACGTCTTGGCGACGCTCGTGCGGCATCAACCCTTGGTGAAGGCCTACCTGACGTTCAACGCCTACCTCCTGCTCGACTCGACGCTGCCGGTGCGAACGCGAGAGGTCGCGGTGTTGCGGACCGCGCTCGTCAACGGATCGGATTACCTCTGGAGTCACCATCTTCCGATCGCAGAGCGGGCGGGGATCACGTTCGAGGTCGTCGACGACATCCGGACAGGTCGCCCCTCCGACCCGGTCGACCGGACCGTCGTGGCCGCGGTCGACGACCTGCACGAGGGTCACGCCGTCGCCGACGACACGTGGAGTGAGCTGGGCGTGCACTTCGACGACGCCCAGCGTCTGGACCTCCTGTTCACGATCGGGGGCTATCAGATGCTCGCTTTGGTGGTGAACACACTCGCCGTAGCGCCCGAACACGATTGACGGTCGGCCGCACGTATGAAAATGTTATGCGCACAGATGAGAATCGTATTCTCGCTGAGCGAGATCGGGGATGGAGCGCACATGGCGGAAGATCTGACATCGGTCGACTTCTTTCGGGACGACCGACTGGTTGCCGATCCGTACCCCTTCTACGAGGCGCTGCGGACCAAGTGCCCGGTGAGCCGGGAGAACCACTACGGCGTCACGATGGTGACGGGTTGGCAGGAGGCGGTCGACGTCTACAACGACGCGGACACCTTCTCGTCGTGCATCTCGGTGACGGGGCCCTTTCCCGGCTTCCCTGTGCCCCTCGAGGGTGACGACGTCACCGATCTGATCGTCGAGCACCGCGACGAGATCCCCTTCAGTGACCAGTTGCCCACGCTGGATCCGCCGACGCACACCAACCACCGGGCCCTCCTCATGCGGTTGATCACGCCCAAGCGTCTCAAGGAGAACGAGGACGCGATGTGGCAGATCGCCGACGATGTGCTCGACGAGTTCATGGCTCCGGGTGAGGGCGACTTCATCTCCGGGTTCGCCGCACCCTTCACGCTGCGTGTCATCGCCGATCTACTGGGCGTTCCGGACGAGGATCGCCCCGAGTTGCTCGATCGGCTGGCTCGCGGCACCCACGGGAGCGGATTGGGCAACGCCGACAAGGCGATGAAGAAGACCCCTCTGGAATACCTGTACGACATTTTCGGCCAGTACGTCCAGGATCGTCGCGCGAAGCCCCGCGACGACGTGCTGACCGGCCTGGCCACCGCCACCTTCCCCGACGGAACCATGCCAGAGGTCGGTGACGTCGTTCGCGTGGCCACCAACGTCTTCTCGGCGGGCCAGGAGACGACGGTCCGATTGCTCAGTACCGCGATGAAGGTCATGGGGGATCAACCCGAGATCCAGCAGCGGCTGCGGGACGACCGCAGCCTTCTCGGCAACTTCATCGAGGAATGCTTGCGCATCGAGAGTCCTGTGAAGGGTGACTTCCGGTTGTCCCGCGTGCCGACTGAGGTCGGTGACGAAAAGATCCCGGCGGGAAGCACTCTGATGGTCATCAACGGTGCTGCGAATCGTGATCCGCGGCGGTTCGAGAATCCCGATGCCTTCGACCCGGACCGCAAGAACGCCCGCCAGCATCTCGCCTTCGGCCGGGGGATCCACAGCTGCCCGGGAGCGCCACTCGCACGGGCCGAGACTCGTGTCGGTCTGGAACGGTTGCTCGATCGGACAACTGACCTGCGCATCAGTGAGAAGCACCATGGGCCGACGGGACAACGCAACTACCAGTATATTCCGACCTACATCCTGCGCGGGTTGACCGAGCTGCACATCGAGTTCGACGTCTCGTGAAAGTCACCGTCGACGAGGACCGGTGCGCGGGGCACGGCATGTGTCTGACGCTCTGCCCCGAGGTCTTCGAACTGACGGACAGCGGATGGGCGGTTGCCGTGGGCGACGATGTTCCTCAGGATGCCGAGCCCGCCGTCCGTGCGGCCATCGACAGCTGCCCCGAGCGGGCTATTCGCGAGATCGACTGACACAAAGGGAGATTCACTATGTCTGAAACGCCCAAGGGGTACGTGATCATCACCGAGGACGTCCAAGACCCAGCGGGAATGGCGGAGTACGGCAAGCTTGCCCGCAAGGCGATGTCCACGGCGAAGTTATTGGCGTTCAGTCCCGCCGTCGCGACGCTGGAGGGTCAGTGGCACGGGACCCAGACCGTTCTTCTCGAATTCGAGTCGGTCGACGCGGCGAACGAGTGGTACCACTCCGAGGATTACCAACAGGCGGCAAAGCTGCGCCAGGCCGCGGCTGACTGCAACGCGGTCGTCATCTCGGGTCTGTAGGCCGCTGCCCGAACACCTCGACGGCGGCGCCGAGGATGCCCAGGTCGACGCCTAGCTCGGAGACGTTGTGGCGCAACGTGGCAACGTCTTTGGTCAGGAAGCTCCCCACCGCGGCCACGAAAGCATCGACCGAACCCGACGAAAGAACCATCTCCATCGCTTTGCTGCCGGAGCTGCCGTGGGGCAACGCTTGGAGCAGGCCCTTCTGTGAAATGCCGAGATGCGCACCCACTCGGGTGGCCGCGTCGATCAGGCCGACCTGAGCCGCGAAGAGGACGTTGTTGAGGAGCTTCATCGCTTGACCGGCGCCGATGCCGCCGACGTGGAGAACGGGATCGGCGTAGGCGGCGAGCACCGGTCGGACCCGGGCCACCGCTGCCTCGTCACCGCCGACGAACAGCGTGACCGACCCCGCCGCGACATCGTGCGGTCCACCGCTGACCGGGGCATCGACGGTCGCGACATCATCCCGCTGCGCAGCCAAAAGTGCTGCCGTGCTCGGGCTCCCGGTCGTGTGCACGACCAGAGACGAGCCGGGTTCCATCCCGGCCAGCAGGCCCCCCTCAACACACACTCTTCGGACCTGATCGTCGCTGAAGACGTTGACGACGACGACCTCTGCGGCCGAGGTGACGATCCTCATGTCCGATTCCGGGCGTCCACCCAGATCCTCGATGGCCCGTGCCCGGTCGTCACTCCGGCTCAGGACGGTGACGTCGTGGCCGGCGCTAACGAGCCGACGCACCATGGGCGCGCCCATCCGACCCGCGCCGGCGAACCCGACGTTCATCAGCGCGGGTGGTCCATGGCGTGAAGAGCGCTGTCGGCGACAGCGAAGACGGTGCCCTCCGGGGCTGATGCACCCTCTGCGAGACTCGCCGCATGCCGGACGTCCTTCTGGAGCAAGGCTCCCGCGATCGGCGCGAGCGACGCGAGGGTGCCTCCGGCCCGACCGATGCTGTGGATGGCTTTGCTCTCCGCTGATCCCCGGGCCAGCACCTCGCACAAGGCGGTTCGTGGAACACCGAGACTCTCACCGAGTTCCAGCGTGCTCAGCGCCGCACCGAGATTGGCGCTGAACAACAGATTGTTCAGTATCTTCGTCACCTGGCCGCTGCCCACCGGCCCGAGGTGCACGACCGCATCGGAGAACGTGGCGAACACCGGGCGGCACTTCTCGACGTCGGGGTCGGTGCCGCCGGCCATGACGAGAAGTCTGCCCTCGGCTGCGGCCGGTCCACCCCCGCTGACCGGCGCGTCGACTACTGAAACACCATGGCTGCCAGCATGTTCTGCGATCAACCGGCAGGTATCCGGGTGCACCGTGCTGTGAATGGCGACGGTGGCCCCCGCTGCGAGACCGGCGAGCACACCGGTGGGACCTTCGAGGACCTGCCGAACGTCGTCGTCACCGACCACGCAGAGGCAGACGAGATCGCTGACCGCGGCCAGCTCGGCGGGGGAGGAGGCGGTCTGCGCCGCCGTGTCGGCGAACTGTGCCACGGACTCGGGACGCCGACCCCACAGCGTGAGTGGGAAACCGCCCTCGACGATGCGGCGCGCCATGGGCGCGCCCTGGCTCCCCAAGCCGATGAACCCGACGCGCATCACAGCGCCTCCACTTCGTTGTCGGTGCCGGCTTTGTTGTCGGTGTCGATCAAGCACCGGTCGGCAAAGGACAGCACCCTCTGGTGGTAGTCCACGGCCGTCAGTCCGACGCTCAGATTGTGTCCGCTGTCTCGCATTTCGTTGATCGTCACGCGGGGTGACCTGACGAAGAGTGCCGAGATGTCGGACAGTGCCTCCGGCGACGTCTCCCACACGCGTTCGTGTTCGGCGACGCTGAACTGGACAGGTACCGCGACCCGGGAGGCGGCGTCGGCGAAGCCCCGGTCCGTCCATCGGGACGTGACGTCGGCCTCGTAGGCGGCGCCCGGCGCCGCGAGCTGCCCGCTGAGCACCTCGGCGGGATACAACTCGGTGGGTTGCCACAGCAGGTCGCGTAACCCAGTCGGCCGCGACACCGTGGTCGCCTCGCCCATGGCTGCTCGAACCCCCGGAGCGAAACGAATCCCCGTGCCGGCTATCTCGACTCCCACCACGTCGTCGCGGATGTCCTCACCCGCCATACGCAGTGCGAGTTCGCATCCTGAGGAATGGGCCATCACGAACAGACCGGCGCCGCCGTCGCCGGCGACGATCGCGTCCACCGCGCCGCAGGCCAACTCGAGTCGCCGTTCGCCCTCTGTCATCTCGTCCTGGTAGAGCGCCGAGGTCCCGTAACCGGGGCGGTCGAGTGCGATCACCGTGAATCCCCGAGTTGCGGCTGCGCGCATCAACGACAACCGCGGCTGGCCGGGGCAGTCGAAGTACCGGGAGGTGACGCCGCCGCCGTGCACGGCCACGATCACCGCGCGCGGCTGCGGCACTCGAATGGCCAACGCCGACATCGGGATGCCGTCGACCATGATGACGCGGGGGCGGGGGCCGGAGTTCACGCGTCCGTCCTCAACAGAATCGCACCGCTGGGGGTCAGTCCGCCGGTGCTCACCACCGCCACTCTGGCATCGGTCACCTGGCGCTCACCTGCCTCCTCGCGCAGCTGAACGACCGCCTCGTGCAGGAGACCCATACCGTGGGTCCGGCCGTGGGACAGCTGGCCGCCGTGAGTGTTGAGAGGGATGAGGCCGTCGCGTGCGATGTTGTGGCCACCGTCCAGGAAGTCCTTGGCCTCGCCGATGCCGCAGAAGCCGAGCGCCTCCAGCCAGGACAGGCAGTTGAACGTGAACCCGTCGTACAGCTGCGCGACATCGACGTCGGGTGGCCGCATCGAGGTTCTGGTCCACAGGTGGGCGGCCTGCCCCAGCACCTGAGGCTCGTGGGTCAACGTCGACTGATCCCAGTCGGTGCGCTCGACGATCTGCGTGCCCACTGCCTCGAAGAACACCGGCCTCGGCCGCATGTCACGCGCGACGTCGACGGCGGAGACGATGACGGCCACCGCCCCGTCGCAGGGAACGTCGCAGTCGTACAGACCGAACGGCGTGGTGATGAGCCGGGCGCCCAGATAGTCGTCCATCGTCAACGGATCTCGGTAGATGGCCGTCGGGTTCAGTGCGGCATTGGCCCGCTGGTTGAGCGCGATCCAGCCCAGCGTCTCACGCGTGGTGCCGTACCGGTGAAAGTGCCGCTGCGCGTTCATCGCCAGAGTGTGCGCGGCCGAGGTGGCACCGAAGGGCACCTGCCAACTGGTGGTGCGTGTCCCACCCGGTGGAGACGCCTTGCCCTCTTTCATCAGCTGGCCGAATGTGGCTTCCCACAGCGTGCGGAAGCACAACACATGGCGAGCCATGCCGGTGGCGACCGCCATCATGGCCGCGATCACCGAACCACCGGGTCCGAAGGTGTCCATGCCGCCGTTGATCCACGTCGGCCGCAACCCGAGAGCGCCCTCCAGTGCGCTCACCCCGCCTTCGCCCATGCCTGCCACGTCGATCCCCGGGTACGTCGACAGCCCATCGATGTCGTCGAAAGTCAGGCCCGCGTCTGCGACCGCCGCCTCACATGCCTCCACCGTCAGCGCCAGCGGTGCCACCATCAGTCGGCGTCCCATCCGCGATGCGCCGATCCCGGTGATGGCCGACCGGTCCTCGAATTTGGCCGTCGTCGTCGCGCGTCGCACATGGCGCGGGAACTCGCGGGGCTCGATCTCGTCGACCGCTTGCGGGGCGGGGGCGCTCTCCGTTGACGGGCGGAACAACGGCAACCACACGTCGGCGAGTTGATGGAACACCACCTCGACGGTTTGACCGACTTCGAGATCCTCCGGCACGCAGTCGACGATGTTGGTGGTCAACCGAACTCGGGGATCCTCGGCAATTGCCACCTGCGCGATGACGTACGGCGGGGGCATCGCGGGAGAACCGAAGCGATGGTTGACGGTGAATGCCGACAGACTGGCCATTCCCGACACGACCCTGACGCCCAGATCTCTACTACGGCAGTACCGGCAGATCGGGGCAGGCGGATGAATCAATGCCTGACACGACCGACATTCCTGAATGCGCAGTAGACCGTCAGCGCCAGAGGTCCAGAAATACTCATTGGCCACGGTCACCTGCGGTAGCGGACGGCCCGGTTCGTCGGACACGTCAGGTCGCCGTCCCGTCCTGCTGATCGATCTCGAAGATCGCGTGCGCGGGGCAGTCCAGCAGTGCGCGCACCACCGCGTCGTGGTCACTCTCGGGAACCGTGCCGTTGCCGATCAACGAAGCGTAGCCCCAGTCGTCGAGCGAAAAGTACTGCGGTGCATGCCGTGCGCAGGTACCGAAACCGTCGCACAAGGTCCGGTCCATCCGGATTCTCACCTAGAGTGCCTCCACTTCGAAGGGGCGCAGGTCTGTGAACGCGCCCGCCCGGCAGGACTCGCAGGACTCGTCCACGTGCTGCCCGACGATCTGCGGGAAGTTACGCAGCAAGGTGGCAGCCATGTTCGTCGCCGCGTCCAATGTTGCGCAGGCACCCCGCCCCCGAAGGACGACCGACCATCGCTCGAGGCGGACGAGGTCCTCCGGCGTCGCCCTGCCATCTCGCAGTGCGGTCGTCACCGCCGACATCGCCGCGGTGCCGTTGAAACACGACCCGCACTGGCCCGCGTTTTCGCGGTCGAAGTACGCCATGACCGAGGCCGCGACGGCGACCGGGCATTCTCCGGTGAGGATCGAGATGGCTCCGCAGCCCAACCCGCCCCCGAGTCGGCGCATCGACTCGTGATCGAGGCTGGCGTCGAGGACGTCGGTGTTGAACAGGCCGGTGAAGTAACCGCCCATCAGGACGCCGATGACGTCATCGTTCGACACACCGTGGTGAGCCAGTACGTCGGCGAACGCCACTCCGTGCGGAAGTTCGTAAAGCGCAGGCGGTTTGTCTGCACCGGTGACAGTCGCCAGGAAGGTGCCGGGTGAGGCAGAGGTGCCCACCGCGCGGAAGGAATCCGCGCCGTGGCGCAGCAAGAACGGTAGGTTGGCCAGCGTCTCGACATTGCTGACCAGGGTCGGGTGTCCGCTCACACCCCGTTCAAAAGGGCGCGGTGGCTTGTCGGTGGGTTTGGCCGGACCACCGTTCACCGCTCGGACCGCGGCTGTTTCTTCACCTGCTATGTAACCGCTTTCGACTGTCAGGACCGAGATCGGAAGGTCGACGGGTGCGGTGTGAATGGCGTCGCGGAGGGCACGTGACGAAGCGGCGTCGGAGAGGTAGAGACATGCTCGCTCGGCGGACACGATGCGGGCTGCCAACCGGATACCGTCGAGCACCAGGTGGGGCCGGTGGCGCATCAACCACCTGTCCTTGATCGAAGCTGGTTCTCCCTCTTCGCCATTGGCCAGCATCACGGTGGGGTGGCCGGAGTGGCCGGATTCCCGCACGGCTCGCATCTTGACCGCCAACGGGAATGCGGCGCCACCGCGGCCAAGTAATCCCGACAGGTCGATCTCGGTGAGGAGAGCATCCGGATCATCGAGCGGCTGATAACCGCCGGTGTCGTCGTACTGCGCGAGATCTTCCGTGCCACCGGTGGTTCGTAGCAACCGAGGCGCGATGTCCGGCCAACATGCCACGTGCAACTCTGGCGCTGCTGCCGTCATGGGTGCCCCTCCGTCGTCGGCGCCGATAGGGTGGCGGAGGTGAGGACTGCTGTGGTGCGTGTCGACGTGGACCCGACGGGCCGACTCGAACCATCCCGGCTACGCGAGGCCATGGCGTCCCTTCGTGACTCGGTGTCGGCTGTCGGGGCGAGCGTGCTCGATGTCGACCTCGCGGCGCTGCCGCCCGGTCGTCGTCAGGTCGAGATCCTCATCGCCGGCGATGATCCCAGTCAGCTGCAGGACACGGCTCTCCGCCTGTGCGACAGCTGTTTCGGCCGACTCGGGGCGACACCGACCCTGGGTGCGCTCACCTACGTCAGCCGCGGTACCGACGACGATGCTCACGGCGTGCTCGCAGGAATGGGACTGACGGGTGTGGTCGAGCGCTGCCCGGACCCACGCGGGTGGGACATCGTGACCGTGACGCTGCCCGAGGCGGCGCTGGCGCGGGTGCCGGAGAGCCGGGTGCACACTGCGCTGGAGGCTTCGCTGAACTGTGAGGTCCGCATCGTCACGAGATGATCCCACCGCCTACCTGCCGAGGAATTCGAGGATGGCGGGCGCGGCCTGAACCCAGGTGTCGAACAGGCAGAAATCCTTGTAGCCACTCGCGGCGAACTTCTCGCCGGCACGCTCCCAGGCATCCTCCGGCCACGGGGGATCCATCAGTTGCGAACCTTTGATCAGGCAATTGATCTCGAGCGACGTGCGCTTGGGGTGATCCCAGTCGTCTTCCCCGCCACGGATGATCAACGTCGGCACCGAGATGTCGGCGAAGAGGCCGTCTTCGACACCTGGAATCGTCTGACCCGGCTTGGGCACGAAGGCATTGAGCCAACGCAGCATCACCTTGAGGAAGGCGTCGGCGTCCAGGTCGCGTATCCGCTTCTCGTTGGCCGGGTTGGCCGCGATCCGGTCCTGCCACTCACCGATCGTCAACAACCCGTCGATGCCCAAGCCCCGGACTGCCAGGATGCTCGGGATGATGTAGTGCCCTCCGAGCGCGAACGAACCGTACACGCCGCCGACGATGTTCCAGACCACCAGCTTGGTCACCAACTCCGGGTACAGGATGGTCGTGATGATCGAATCGCGGGCACCCCCGGAACCGCCTGCGATGATGCACGGACCGACGCCGAGTTCGGTGACGAGGTGCATCAACGTTTCGGCGCGCATGTGAGATTCGCTGTAGCCGTAAAACTGGACATCCGAAGCACCACAGTTGGGTCGGTCCCACAGCAACACCCGATAGCCACCGCGTACCAGTGCGTCGGCCAACGGCCTCAGCCCGGGGATGTCCTTGCTGAATCGGCCACCAGGGGTCAACGCGATCACGTCCCCGGCATCACCGAGCATCTCGTAGACGACGGCACCGCCGTTGATCACCATTCGTTCGACCGGCATGTCCTGGCTTCCGTTCTCAGGCCTGTACCAGCACGTCGTCGCCGACGACCCGCACGGGGTATGTCCGAATGCTCCATTCCGGTTTCACCGCGGTGGTGCCGGTGGCGAGCTCGAAACCCCATTGATGCCAAGGGCAGAAGATGTATTCGTGATCGCGGACCATCACTGCGTCTCCCGGCGCCGACTCGTCCACCACGTTGCGTCCCCGGGTGCGTCCCGAGCACAGTGGGCCGCCCTCGTGCGGACAGTAGTTGGCGATGGCGTAGAACGTACCGCTGACGTTGTAGACGCCGACGCCGTGCCTGCCGATCGGGACGAGTTTGTGGGTCCCCGGCGGAATGTCGGCCACGGTGGCCACGATGTGCTCACGGCCCTGCGCGAGCCTGGCCGGTTCGACGTGTTCTGTCACTGTTGCCAATTCCCGGGTCGCTGCGCTCCTGCCCGCCGCAACCTGTTCCCGGGTCGCTGCGCTCCTGCCCGCCGCAACCTGTTCCCGGGTCGCTGCGCTCCTGCCCGCCGCATCAGAACACCCTGACCTGACCCTCGAGGGCGGGAACGGTGTCCGGTAGGTGGTAGGTCTGGATTCCGTTGCGGAACATCACCTGCTCGCGGGCATACGCGGGCAGGTGCTTGACCAACCAGCGGGGATCGTCGAATGTCCAGTGCGGATAGTCAGAGGAGTACAACAGGATCTTCTCGCATTCCATCCACTCGAGGGCCCTGCTCAACTCTGTCTTGTCCTCGGGGTAATCCAGTGGTTGGGTCGTGAACTTGATGTGTTCCTTGACGATCTCGGACGGTTTGCGGGTGATCGTCATCCACTTCTTGCGCCGCTCGTAGATGGCGTCCATCCGCCACATCAGCGGCAGGATCCAGGTGAAGGCATGCTCCACGAACACGATTCGCAATGTCGGGAATCGGTCGAAGGTGCCGTCGAACACCAGACTCATCACCTGGTTCGCTGCCAGCAGTGAGTAAGTCACCATGAAGTCGTGGTTGTAGCTGGGCAGCCCGACCGGCGGAAACGGCAATTCCTCGAAGTGGCCACGGGACAGATGGCAGCTCACCGTGATGTCGTGTTTGGTTGCCGCCGCCCACAGCGGGTCGTACTTCGGGTCGCCCCACGACGGCCGCGGTTCGGCCTTGATGAGTACCTGGGCCATGAATTCGTGCCCGGCCCACTTCTCGATCTCCCTCGCGGCGGCTTCGGGCTCCTCGATGTTGGCGCAGATCGAACCGCGCCATCGTTCGTGCCAGTTGTTGTGACCGTCCAACCAGTGGTTGGCCTGCCAGTCGTTTAACGCCGAGCACATCGCCGTGTTGGCACCCGGAAGCCTGGCTGAATAGGACGCCGGCTCCAAGATGGCGATGTCGGCGCCGGCTTCCATGATGAGTTGCTGGAACGCCAGATCTGGACTGCTGCCGGGGAATTCGCCGTCGGACGGGAAGCTGTCGACACGCATGGCGTAGGCGTGTGCGTAGTCAGGAGCGTCGTAATAGATCTGGTCACCGACCGGGTGGGTGCCGAAGTAGTTGCTGCGCCAAGGTTCTGGCAGGTACTCGACGAGTTCGCCGCGACGCGGTGTCGGATGGACGTCAGAGTCGACGCACCGGACGGCCACGCGTTCGGCCGCCGCCACTCTGGGATTGGCTGTCACTGTCACGAGGCCTCCTCTGGCTACGTTGCGGCCACGGTGGCCGAGACGTCGATGCCGTACAGCTCGGCGGCGTTGCGCCAACACAACTTGTCCCGCTGGTCCGCGGTGTAGCTGGCGGGCACCACGAGTTCGTTGCACTGCCAGTGCGGGTAGCTCGAGCCGAACATCACCATGTCGTCCTTTCCGGTGAAGCCGGCCCATTCGCCCGCAAAGGGCACGTCACCAGGCCCGTCGAGATCGCCCTCGACGAAGTACACGTGGCCGGGCAGGTAGTCACTCGGCATTCTCGGCGCCCACGGAGTCTGCTCCAGATGCGGGCGACCGAAGCAGTCCATCCGCCACATGAACGGTGTCAGGAGATCGGCAGCGCCGTCTGCCCACACGAACTTCAACTCGGGTAACCGCTCGAACACGCCCTCGGCGATCATGTTCATCAGGTGATAGAGGTAGTTCAGCGCCATGAAACCGGCGTACTGCTCGTAGGTGCGCGTGTTGCCCGACGGTGTGGGCGCCGCGGCGATGCCCGTACCCACCTCGATGTGTACCGCCACCGGGAGGTCAGCCGCCACGGCGGCATCCCACAGGGGCCAGTACTGCGGCTTGCCGTAGAGCTCACGGGACTGCAGCGGGATGCCGATCTGGACGACGCGCGGATGGTCGCGATACTTCTCGATCTCCCGGATGGCGCCCGCGACGTCATCGGGATTGACCCGGATGGTTCCGCGAAAGCGATCACCGAACTCTCCGTCGAGCCACCTTCTGACCATCATGTCGTTGTGAGCCGAGGCGATAGCGGTGCCGAGGTGACGGTCGGGCATGACCCCTCGCGTCATGGGATGCAGGATGGCGATGTCGACGCCGCGCCGCTCGAACAGGTCGTGCGCCACCACCGCGGGGTCGGAACCGGGGTACTGACCGTCCGGGCCGGTGCTGCCGGCGACGTATTCGCCGCCGGGTGCGCCGTACCAATCCATCTCGTAGTCCGGGAATCCGCGGCTTCGAAACGGTTCGTGCATGTAGGTCTGCCGAAGGTCGGCGTTGGACTGACAGAAGATATGCACGCTGGCGTCGATGACCGGTGTGGTCCACGCCGCACCAGCGTCGTCATGCAGTTCCATCACGTTTCCTGCCCCCTGCCGCGCGCATGCGGTGCCGTGCCCATCGAATCAGTGTAGATCCTTGTTCTTCTGTTGCAAGAATTATGTTCTCGTCCGCTCGTGGTCGCCATGAGCGCGGGTGATGTCGTCGGACCCATCGGCTTCCCGCAGCTCGAAGATGACCGTCGATGGCAGTCGAAGAGAATCAGTAATCCATGAATGAGAATGTTATTCTCGCCAAGGACCATCACCACGGGAGGCGCGGCATGCTGTTGGAATTGGACTCTGATCAGCGACTCTGGCAGGAGACGGTCCGTGACGCGGTGAGCAAACAGTGCCCGGCCACCCTGGTGCGTGAGGTGGCTGAGTCGGATGCTGACTCGACGCCGCTGTGGACGACCTACGTCAGCGCCGGGTGGACCGAGCTCGCCGATTCCGAGAATGCCGTCGAATTGGCGATTCTGCTCGAGGAACTCGGCCGGGCGACCGACCCGACTCCTTTCCTCGCGACGCTGACGCAGTTCGCGCCGTTGGTCGGCGATCGCTTCGATCCTCAGCGCCCAGGGGCTGCGTTGCTCGAGGGCATCAGTGCTCACCGCGACGCCGACGGGTGGATTCTGTCCGGGACGAGCCGCCACGTCCTCGAAGCAGACCGGGCGCACCGATTCGCGGTGGTGACCGCCGCCGGGGTGTTCGTGATCGATGCCGATGATCCGGCCGTCCTCACTCGCCGCGCTGCCGTCTTCGACCCGGTCCTGCACGTCGGCGAGGTGAGCCTCCTCGGCATGCACGTGCCCGACAGCGACCGACTCGCCGTCGATGCCGAGCGCGCGCACCACGTCGCTTTGACGGGAATGGCCATCACCATGGTGGGAGCCTGTCAACGGGTGCTCGATCTGGCGCTGGACCACGTCAAGAATCGCCATCAGTTCGGGGTACCGATCGGGTCTTTTCAGGCGGTGCAGCACAAAGCAGCCGACATGCACGTCGCAATCGAGCGGGCCCGCGCACTGTCGTACTTCGCGGCGCTGACGATCGCCGCCGACGATCCCCGCCGGCGGCTGGCCGCGGCCATGGCCAAGGCATCGGCGGGGGAGTGTCAGTCGCTCGTGTTCCGCCACGGCTTACAGCTGTTCGGCGCCATGGGATTCACCTGGGAGAACGATCTGCAATTCGCTCTCAAACGCGCCAAAGCCGGCGAGCACATGCTCGGCGGCGCGGCCGCGCATCGAGCCGTCATCGCCGCAGAGTACGGAACCTGCTGATGCAGTTGACCTTTGACTCAGACGTCGAGGACTTCCGTGCGGAGTTCGTAGCCTTCCTCGATGAGAACCTGCCCACCTCGGCAGAGACTCTCGAGCGGCCCCGCTCGGTGTCGCACCTTCCCCAGTGGGCGCGGGACTGGCAGCGGTTGTTGTTCGACAACGGCTGGTTGCTGCCTGCGCAACCGCCGGAATTCGGTGGTCGCAACGCCTCGGTGCTGCAGACGTACGTGCACCTCGAAGAGCTCTGCCGCCGCCGGATCTACCACAGCTTCAACCCCCAGGGCGTGAACATCGTTGCGGCATCGCTGCTGACGTTCGGCAGCGAAGAGCAGAAGCACGAGTGGGCCGTGCCCGTGCTACGTGGCGACAAAACCGCGTCACTGGGCATGAGCGAGCCCAGCGCCGGCTCCGATCTCGCCTCGCTGCGGACCCGCGCGATCCGCGACGGTGACGCGTTCGTCGTCAACGGCCAGAAGGTATGGACATCCGGTGCGCACGACGCAGACTTCCTGCTGACCTTCGTGCGCACCGACCCCGACGCGCCGAAGCACAAGGGCATCAGCGCGCTGCTCATCCCGACCGATCTCGAGGGTGTCGTCCGTCGGCCGTTCGCCGATCTGTGCGGCCAGCAGAACGACGACTTCAACGAGGTGTTCTTCACCGATGTTCGGGTGCCTGCCGAGAACCTGGTCGGCCCGATCAACGGTGGTTGGGGCGTCGTCAACGGATCCCTGGGCCACGAGCGCACGATGATGTGGCTCGGTTTCGCCGACCGGATCGACAACATGATCAACGACTTCTCCCCGAGTTCGGAACTCGAGCGCGATCAGTTCGCGACCATCGTCATGGATTATCAGGCGCTGCGCGCGATGGGTTCGATCTCCCTGGCTCGCGCCGCACGCGGCGAGGTCGACGTCGCCTCGGTGTCAGTGCTCAAGCTCTTCGGCTCCGAGGCGGAGATGAACGCGTCTGCCAACATCTTGACCGCCATCGGGCCCGAGGGTCTGACCCACCCGTCCACGTCGGGCGCGTATGCGCCCATGAATCTCGACCACTACTTCGCGAGTTGGTTCGAACGCTTCGCGCGCAGCTTCTCGGGAACGATCGCTGGCGGCACCTCGGAGATTCAGCGCAACATCATCGCCCAACAGGTACTGGGGCTGCCCCGACCGCCCCGCTGATCCCGAGGGGGTTCCGGATGACGCTGGAGATCGATCTCACCGGTCTGCGGGTCCTGATCACCGGAGCCGGACAGGGCATCGGCCGCGGCTTGGCGCTGGCGTTCGCGGCTGCCGGCGCCGAGGTGCTGGTCAACGATCTGCGCGCGGAACGCGCCGACGACGTCGTCGAGGCTTCCTGTGCTGCAGGGGGATTCGCACATGCGTCCGTGTTCGACGTGACCGACTACGGTGCCGTCACCGACGCGATCGCGGCGGCCGGAGCTGTGGACGTCTTGGTCAACAACGCCGGCAACGCGGGCGCCAACGACTTCCTCACTGGACGAAGCTTCGCAGCGACCGAACCGGCAGACTGGGAGCCATTTCTGCGGGTGAATCTCTACGGTGTCTTGCACTGCACCCGCGCTGTGCTGCCTGCAATGGTCGACCGCAGCAGGGGCCGCATCATCACGATCGTGTCCGATGCCGGTCGAACGGGCGATCCCACGTCGGCTGCGTACGCGACAGCGAAGGCCGGGGCTGCGGGGTTCACGCGCTCGATCGCGGCGGAGATGGGCCGATACGGGATCACCGCGAACAACATCGCACTGGGAACCATGCGGACACCGCTGACCGAAGTGCTGTGGAGCCAGCCGAAAACCCCACAGCACGAGGCGATCCTGCGCAACTACGTCATCCGGCGCCCCGGCACCGCGGACGACGTCACCCGCCTCGCCGCGTTGCTCGCGAGCGAGCACGGCTCGTGGATCACCGGACAGACAATTCCGGTCAACGGAGGCTTCTCCTTCGCACTGTGATCTCCGACGTCGATCGACGCCGACGGCCGTGTGGCCTGCAATCAGCCTGCAGCCTGACATGCTGTGGGAGCGTCATTCGCGAAGCCCCGACGTCACTGACGGCGCGGCAAACCGTGTCACCAGTTCGTACTCGGTCTGCTTGTCCTTCACCGGCCAGTACCAGAGGGCGAAGGTGATTCGGATCAGCCATTGCGCAGCGAGGGGATCGTCACGCCCGATGATCTCTTCGGCGATCTTGGCCACGAGCGGTGACGCCGTGACGTGGCCGATGTCGTGGTCTGGACTGATGTCGCCCATGATCAGTTTTCCCAGCGGCTCGGTCCGCATGCACTGCAGTCCGACGACGATGGCCGTGGCGACGCGCTCGGTTCCCTCGGTCCCCGCGATGGCTTCGCGCACTCGGTGGGTGACGCGCTGGGACAACATGGAGATGAGGCGTTCGAGAATCGCGGCTTTTCCGCCTGCTTGCCGGTAGATGGTCGCGGGCGAACAGTTCAGCCGGGCAGCCAACGCATCGATGGCGAATGCTTGGAAACCATTGCGAGAAACTATTTCTGATGCTTCGAGCAGGATTCGATCCAGCGCCACCGCGCTTCGATCCGCGCCGAGGACCCAATCCCTGCGTGCCATGGTCTTCAGCATTCCCGTCGCGGTGGTGAAAGACAACGAATCCGCTTTCGCACCGCGAGACAGATCGCTTCGAATGTCTCACTCGTGTGTGCAGCTAGGAGGATCTCGCCTCGAGCGTCGACTCATCGCCCTGATGCCGGGCATGTCAACTTCAGCTCCTGGCATTGACCACTTCGATGTGCGCGCCGAATCTGGACACAACTGCGACAGGGAGTGAGTGTTCATGCCGAACCCGCTGATGAAAGCTACTGACGGCGCGACCGCGGTGCTGTCACCACTCATCGCTGCGGGACAGTTGAATGTGGCAGCGGCAATCCGCACGCGCAGACGCGGTTATGGCGGTTGGACCGGGGCCATCAACACCGACTACGACCCATTGGATCCGAGCGTTGCAGCACATCCCCACGCTGCATACGACGCCCTGCACCGCGGCGGGCGTGTCCACTACAACCCGAAGCGGGCGACCTTCATACTGCACCGACTCGACGACGTCCGCGCAGCCCTGCGCGATACGGACCGGGTGACCAGTAGCCACGGGGTGACCCGAGCACGGATGGTCGCCGACTTGGTCGTGGTCACCGACGGTGATCGACACAGCCGTCTCCGCAAGCAGGTGCAGCCGGCGTTCACCAAAGGTGCACTTGATCGTTGGCGCAGCATCATCGACACGCTCGCCGCAGAACTGGTCGACGAGATGGTCGCGGCGAACGGCGGTGACGCGGTGCAGCAGTTGACCGTGCCTCTCCCGCTTCGGGTCATCGCCGCGATACTCGGGGTCCCTGACACTGACATCGCGGACTTTCGTCGTTGGTCAGAAGACTGCACCCAGATGATCAACGTCAGTCCAACGCCGAGAGGCATGGTGAACACGGCGCGTTCTCTTCGCGCCGCAGCAGCATTGCGTCGCTATTTCTTGCGACATCTCAAAGACGGACACCTCAAGGGGTCGAACACCGTGCTCGGTCGTCTGCTCGCCCACAGCAGCGACGGCGAACTTACGGACAACCAGTTGTTCTACATCGCCATCCTGCTGCTGATCGCCGGAAACGAGACCACGACAAATCTTCTCGGCGGGATGCTTCACACCTACGCTCGACACCCCGACCAATACGACATGATTCGAGCCAATCCAGAGCTCATTCCGCAGGCCATCGAGGAACACCTGCGCTACAGCAGTCCCATCCAGAATCTCTACCGCTATACCCGCGACGACTATCAGGTCGGTGAGGTCACCATTCCCACTGGTTCGCGCATATTGATGTCATTCGGGGCCGCCAACCGCGACCCACTGGCCTTCGATGACCCCAACACCTTCCGCGCCGATCGAAACCCACGCAGCCATCTGGGCTTTGGCTATGGTCCCCACCTGTGCCTCGGTGCACCACTTGCGCGCATGGAGGCCCAAGCCGTTCTCCGCGAGCTGGTCGGCCGCGTCTCGCGAATCTCGCTCACCGGCCCGACGACGTGGTCCACCAACAGCTCCCTACGCGGCCCGACACACTTACCCGTGGTTCTCCATGACGGGGCAGTTATTTGATCTCCTTGCGCACACGATCCGGACGGTGGTCACAGATCGGCGGGTCAGCTCTGGTCCTGTCCGGTGTTGCCCATGTGCTGTGTCCACGTGCTTTCGAATCAGTCAATCGAATGGCCTTCGCAGACAACATCCGTGCCCACGTTGTCGTCAACGGCAGCATCGAAACCGTGCTGGGCTTGGCGGTGCTGCACCCCGGTACCCGGCGCCCCGGGCTCGCTGCGACGGCTGCGTACCTCACTTATTTCAACGTCGCCCTGCTGTATCGGAGGCTTGCCGGCTGACTGCGATGCAACTGATGGCAATCGGACGCGCAGATCGAGACGTCACCAATCGATGACGACGGCGTCCTTGTGCTCGGTGATCGGTCTTGCGGGCAATTGCTCGTCGCACACTCGCTGCAACCTCGCCAGGGTCTCGTCGAGGCCGGGCCCGAGCCGCGTGCCGGGGGTGAATGTGGCGGGTAGGTGCTTCATACCCTGGATGACGCCGATGCTCTCGTAATGTTCTGTGCCCGCCGGATCACAGACATAATCCGGCATGCGGTCGAGGACCGCCGTCAGCATCGACTTGAACACCGTGCGGGCCACGTTGGATCCGACGCACCGGTGCACACCGATGCCAAAGCTGAAGTGACGGTTGCCCTTCCGATCCAGAATGACCTTGCCCGGTTCGTCGAAAACCGATGGGTCGCGGTTGGCCATGGCCCACGACAGCCACAACCGCTCGCCCTCTTTGAACTGCTGGCCCACGACCTCGATGTCCTCGGCGAACGTCCGTCCGTCCCCGGGGGCGGGAGTGAAGAAGCGCAGGAATTCCTCGGTGGCCGGGTGCAGCAGCGTGTCACGCTCGCGGCTGAGTCGGTCGCGCTCGCCGGGATTCTCCGACAGCCACTCCAGCGCATGGGCGGTGAGAGCCGTGGTGGTGTCGAACCCGCCGCCGATGACCAGCCCCAGGTTGCCCAGGATCTCCAGATCCGGTGCGGGCTCGCCGTCGATCCGCAGTTGCAGTAGCGCGTTCACCAGACCGGGGCGGCGATTCTCGCGGATCTCCATCATCGTGGTGATCATGTCGATGCCCATTTGTCTGCTCATCTCCGCGACGCGAGGCGCGTCGGGTGAGTGCTCGGGCGTGGAGACCGACAGATGGGCGGGCTCACTGTAAACGGGCCACTTGTCGAGCTGTATGCCCATCATGGCGAGAGTGAGGACCGCGGGCACGATGTTCGCCAGATCGTCGACGAAGTCGATGCGGCCGGTCTCGATCTTCTCGTCGATCGCCGCGCGGGTGATCTCGTCGACGAAGGGCGCCCACCGCTTCACTGCGGCAGGCGACAGGTACGGGTTCAGTGCACCTCGATAGATACTGTGGTCGGGCTCGTCCATCTCGAGGATGCCGCCGCGAACGACAGTGGCTCGCTGCGCCCTCGGAATCGTGATGCCCTGGTAGCCCCGCCGTTCACCGTGCAGGTCGTGGTCGTTGGAGATCGCGGGACAGCGAGCCAGCTCGAAGACCTCGTTACTGCCGGCCGCCACCCAATGCCCGTCGTACATGTCGGTCCACGCCACCGGACACTTCGCATGCATCTCTTCGGTGATCTGCTGGAACTGCTCCCGATACTCCGGTGCGTGCCGGTCGAAACGGAACGTGTTCTTCTTGCGGTGCTCGTCGCCCACGACGTCGTCGATACTCACGGCGGTGTCTCCTATTGTGTTGGGCTAGAGGTCATTCGAGGATGATCGCCTGCTCGGGACACGAGTGGGCGGCTTCTCTGACCTGATCTTCCCGGTCGGCGGGAACGATGTTGGTCACGGGCGATGCATGACCGTCCACGTCGTCGAGCTGGAACGAGTCGGGTGCGATCATCGAACACAGGGTGTGGCCCTGGCAGCGTTGTCCGTCAACTGAAACTCTCACGTCGACAACCTCTTTCGATTCAGATGTGGTAGTCGTACCACTTGAGATAGCCCCCGCCGTCAACGCGCATCTGCATACCGGTCACGTACCGCGACTCCTCGGAGGCGAGGAACAAGACCATGTTGCTGATGTCTGACGCTTCGACGTAGGGGATATTCATGGCCTGCTGCACTCTGAACGCGGGCTCGGCGTCCGCGCGGCTGGGCTTGTCCAGGTCGGGTCGGAAGGACCGGTACATCGGCGCACTCTGCAGCATGTCGGTGTTGCAGTTGGTCGGATGGACGACGTTGGCCCGGATTCCGCGCGGAGCGAGGTGGGTGGCGAGATCGTAGACATAGCCGGACAGCGCACGCTTGGAGGTCATGTACGCCACTCCGCCGAGATCGGCTCCGGGATTGTCCACCTTGGCCACGTCCATGAGGGCGGCGGTCGACCCGGTGGCGATGATCGAGGCGCCTTCGCCGAGATGGGGGAGGGCCACCTGGATCGCGTTGATGGTGCCGACCAAGTTGGTGTTGATGACGTCGCACCAGGCGTCGATCTGCGGCTCACCCTTCATCCCCGCGACGCCGGCCTGGGCGACCACGACGTCGAGCTTGCCGAATTCTGCGAGGCCCCGGTCGAGTGCGCTCTTGAGCTCGGTGACCTGTCGCACGTCAGCCTTGACCGCGATGATGCGTCGGCCCGTCTTCTCGACGTAGTTGACCGTTTCCTCCAGATCTTCCGCGGTGGCCAGTGGATAACCGATGGAGGCGATGTCTTCGCACAAATCGACGGCGATGATGTCGGCGCCCTCTTCGGCCAGTCGGATCGCGTGACTACGGCCCTGCCCGCGCGCCGCACCCGTAATGAATGCGACCTTGCCGTCAACCCGTCCCATGCGTGTCCTCTCGTGTCCGTGATCGATGCCCTCGGGTCAGGTGTTTCTGCCGCCGTTGACACCCAAGATCTGTCCTGTCACGTAGTCGGCTTCTTCCGAGACGAAGAAGGAGCACGCGGCCGCGATGTCCTCGGGCCGTCCGATGCGGCGCACCGGCGTGCGCTCGATGTTCTCGTCGATGTCGCCCAGGAACCCGCGACTCGCGGCCTTGCGCAGCATCGGGGTGTCGATGAAGCCGGGAGGAACGGCATTGACCGTGATCCCGGCCGGCCCGTACTCGAGCGCCAAGCTCTTGGTGAGCCCGTTGACCGCCGATTTGGCCGATACATAGTGCGACATGTACGGCGTTCCCGAGTGGGTGCTCGACGAGGAGATGTTCACGATGCGACCCCAGCCTGCCTCTATCATGTCGGGCAGCACGGCCTGAATGCAGTGGAAGACACCGTGGAGGTTGACGTTCACCACCCGCTGCCAGGTGTCGAAGTCGATGTCGAGGAAACGCTTGAAACCGTCGAGGCCTGCGGCATTGACCAGAACGGTGACCGGCCCCAAGTCGGAGTGGATGGCGTCGAGCGCGGTGTCGATCGCCGCGCGGTCGGTGACGTCGGCGACGTAGGAGAATTTCTCGTCCGACGGCGTCAGGTCGAGAGTCGCCACGTGATAGCCATCAGAACGTAACCGATCGGCGATCGCCCGGCCGATGCCCGATGCGCCCCCGGTGACGACGGCGTTCCTCACTGCATGGCCTCCCGATGACGTCGCACTACCCAAGAATCCTACTTCCGAATGCGAGAACCGTACTCTCAACTGCTGTTGACACGCAACAAATGCGTCCCTGAGAGATCTTTGCGACAGAACGACGACATCAGTGCAGGACGTCGCGACAAGGGCATATGCCGATATTTGTGTTCCCACAGGCTGAATGTATGATTTGCCGCAAGTGAGAATGGAATTTACATCACACTTGAGGAGCAGGATGGGGCAGTCACCCGCGGTCACCACAGGAGAGCGGTCCGAGACGCATCCCGAAGCACCCGATCGACGCATGCTGATCGACGGCCATCTCGTCGAAGCGCAACGTTCGTTCGCCTCGATCAACCCGGCGACCGGCGAGGTCGTCGGTCACGCACCGGACGGGACGGTCTCCGACGCGGATGCGGCTGTGACCGCGGCCCGCAGGGCCTTCGATGAGGGGCGGTGGGCGACCGACGTCGAGCTGCGGATGCGTTGCCTGGATCAGTTCCATCGGGCGCTGATCGAGCATCGCGACGAGCTGGCCGCGTTGACCATTGCCGAAGTGGGCGCCACCCCCGCGCTGCTCGCGGGCGCTCAGCTCGACCAGCCGATCGAGATCGTGCGCTACTACGCGGACCTGCTCGAGACGATCCCGCTGACCGAAGATCTCGGCAACATCGAAAGCCGTGGGATGCAGCACCACCGCTGGGTGGAGAAGGAGGCCGGCGGTGTGGTGGCAGCCATCGTGGCCTACAACTACCCCAATCAGCTGGCGCTCGCGAAGCTCGCACCGTCGCTGGCCGCGGGCTGCACCGTCGTGCTCAAGGGGGCGCCCGACACGCCGCTCGTCACCCTGGCCCTCGGCGAGATCATCGCCAACCACACCGACATCCCTGCCGGGGTGGTCAATGTCTTGAGCTCGTCGGACCCGGAGGTCGGTGCCGCACTGGTGGCCAGCCCTGAGGTGGACATCGTCACGTTCACCGGTTCCACTCCCACCGGTCGGGCGATCATGGCGGCCGCCAGCACCACTCTCAAAAGAGTGTTTCTCGAACTCGGTGGAAAGTCGGCGGCCATCGTGCTCGACGACGCCGACTTCGCGACCGCTGCAATGTTCGCGGCCTTCAGCATGGTCACCCACGCAGGCCAGGGTTGCGCACTGACCTCACGGCTCCTGGTGCCCCGGGCACACCACGACGAGATCGTGGAAATGGTCAAGACCAACTTCGCCCATGTCCGCTACGGCGACCCGCACAACCCGAAGACCTACATGGGTCCTCTGATCAGCGAGCGCCAGCGAGACAAAGTCGACGGCATGGTCCAGCGCGCAGTGGCCGCGGGTGCAACTCTGGTTGTCGGCGGAGAGAAGAAGGATCCCGGCTTCTTCTACACCCCCACCCTGCTCACCAACGTGGACGCAGACGCCGAGATCGCACAGGAAGAGGTCTTCGGACCGGTGCTCGTCGTCATCGCTTACGACGACGACGACGACGCGGTCCGGATCGCGAACAACTCCATATACGGTCTGTCCGGCGCGGTGTTCGGAAGCGAGGAGCGCGCGGTGGCGATGGCCCGTCGTATCCGAACGGGCACATTCTCGATCAACGGCGGCAACTACTTCAGTCCCGACGCTCCCTTCGGTGGCTACAAACAGTCGGGCATCGGTCGAGAAATGGGTCTGGCCGGCCTCGAGGAGTTCCAGGAGCGCAAGACCTTCGCCACTGTCGTCCCGGATTCTGCGTCGTGAGCCTGCCACTGGCGGGGATTCGCGTCCTGGAAGTCGCGATGTACGGGTTCGTGCCGTCGGCGGGAGCGGTCCTCGCAGAGTGGGGTGCCGATGTGATCAAGGTCGAGCACGCGGTCACCGGCGACCCGCAGCGCGGCCTTCGCCAGACCGGATCACTTCGCGTCGAGGGCGACCCCAATCCCAACATCGAACACGCCAACCGTGGCAAGCGCAGTATCGGTCTCGACGCCTCGACGCCGGAGGGCCGCGAGGTTCTCCTCGAACTCGCCAGTCACGCAGACGTCTTCTTGACCAGCTTCCTGCCCGGCCACCGGGAGAAGTTCGGCATCGACGTCGACGACATCCGCGCGGTGAATCCCCAGGTGATCTACGCCAGAGGAAGCGCCCTCGGCCCCCGCGGCCTGGAAGCCACCAAGGGCGGCTACGACATGACCGCGTTCTGGTGCCGCGCCGGAACTGCAGCCACCATCACGCCCCCGGGTGTCGAAGGCATGATCGCTCCTCCCGGCCCCGCATACGGCGACACCATCTCCGGCACCAATCTGGCCGGAGGTATCGCCGCCGCGTTGCTCAAGCGTGAACGCACGGGGGAGCCGTCGACGGTCGACGTGTCTCTGCTGGGAAGCGGGCTGTGGGCCATGGGCCACACCATCGCGTTGACGTCGCACCTCGGCCAGCGCCTCATCGCCCCGACGCCTGGCGTGCACGGGTCACCGGTCAACCCTCTCGCCGGCGTTTATGCGACGAAAGACGACCGCTACATCTCTCTGCTGATGATGCAGCCCATCAAGTTCTGGGCGGACGTCTGCCGGCACATCGATCGCGACGACCTGATCGACGACCCGCGGTTCTCAACCGCTGAGTCCATCGCGCAGAACACTGCCGCCGCCGTGGAAATCCTCCGGAGCGTCATCGCCACCCGAACCCTGCCCGAGTGGAGTGAGCGCTTCGCCACGCTGGCGGGACCGTGGGCGCCCGTTCAGGACACGTTGCAGGCCGCCGCCGACGCTCAGGTCCTCGCGAACGAATACATCGTGCGGGCAGGTGATCTCGACCTCGTCGCGAACCCGGTTCAGTTCGACGTCGCCGCGCCGCGAACCCAACCCGCGCCGGGTTTCGCCGCTCAGACCGACGAGATCCTGATGGAGTTGGGCATGGACTGGGACCGCATCATCGAGCTGAAGACCGCCGGCGCGGTCACCTAGGCGCGGAAGGCGACATGTTCGAAGCGTCACATCGAAGCGGACGACATCGTCCGGCAGTTCAGAGATGCCACGATGTCGCCCCATCGATTGAGGCGCCTTCATTTCCGATGGCATCGTCACCAGTCAGTGCGAACTACTTCGCCGAAGGCGCCCCCAGCAAAGGCCCTCGTGTGCCACAGTGCGTGAAGCCGGTTCGACCGCCCGAGGCAGCGCGGTTCCCGCTTGTGACGAAATGTGCTGTGGCACTGGATATTGACGCCCACGGTGTTCGACAGGAAAGGACCTGAAACCCATGGCGGTCAAGGGGCCCGAACGTTGGTCGACGGGTATCTCGCTGCCGAAGAGTTTGCGGTCGCCGATGGGGGCCGTGGGCGGCCTGTTCTCCATGGGTCTCGATGCGATGCGCTTCGTGTTCGTGCGGCCCTTCCAGACACGGGAGTTCCTGGAACAGTGTTGGTTCGTGGCGCGGGTGTCACTGTTGCCGACGCTCCTGGTGGCCATTCCGTTCACCGTGCTGGTGAGCTTCATTCTCAACATCCTGCTGCGCGAGCTGGGCGCGGCCGACCTGTCCGGAGCCGGCGCGGCGTTCGGCGCGGTCACCCAGGTCGGTCCGCTCGTCACCGTGCTGATCGTGGCCGGGGCGGGGGCCACGGCCATGTGCGCAGACCTCGGTTCGCGAACGATCCGCGAGGAAATCGATGCCATGGAGGTATTGGGCATCAACCCCGTTCAGCGGCTTGTGACTCCACGCATGCTGGCCTCGGGACTGATCGCGTTCCTGTTGAACAGCCTCGTGGTCATCATCGGGATCCTCGGCGGCTACTTCTTCTCGGTGTTCGTCCAAGACGTCAATCCCGGCGCATTCGCCGCGGGTATCACCCTGCTCACCGGTGTACCCGAGGTCATCATCTCGTGTGTGAAGGCGGCGTTGTTCGGGCTCTTTGCCGGCCTGATCGCCTGCTACCGAGGACTGACCATCACCGGTGGCGGAGCCAAGGCCGTCGGTAACGCCGTCAACGAGACCGTCGTCTTCGCCTTCATGGCGTTGTTCGTCATCAATGTGGTGGTCACCGCCATCGGCATCCAGCTGACGGCGAGGTAGGCGAGCCATGGGCACGTTGCAGGTGGTGCGCAGCCGGTTCCCGCGGCTGGTGTCCACGGCGAACCGTCCGATCAGCAGGCTGGGTCGGCTCGGTGACCAGACCATGTTCTTCGGCAAGGCCCTTGCCGGAACGCCGCACGCGGCAGCGCACTTTCGCACAGAGGTCGTGCGCCTGATCGCCGAGATCTCGATGGGCGCCGGCGTGCTGGCAATGATCGGCGGCACACTGGTCATCGTCGGCTTCCTCACCCTGGCCACCGGCGGCACTCTGGCCGTACAGGGCTACTCGTCGCTGGGCAACATCGGCATCGAGGCACTGACCGGCTTCCTGGCCGCCTTCATCAACGTCCGCATCGCCGCCCCGGTGGTGGCCGGCATCGGTCTGGCAGCCACCTTCGGTGCCGGCGTCACCGCACAGCTGGGAGCGATGCGCATCAACGAGGAGATCGACGCCCTGGAAACCATGGGCATCCCCTCCGTCGAATACCTGGTGTCCACTCGCATCGTGGCGGGGATGCTCGCCATCACTCCGCTGTACGCAGTCGCGGTGATCCTGTCCTTCCTCGCATCCAGATTCACCACCGTTGTGCTCTTCGGACAATCCGGAGGTTTGTACGACCACTACTTCGAGACTTTTCTCAACCCGGTCGATCTGATGTGGTCCTTTTTACAGGCCCTGCTCATGGCGCTGTCGATCCTGCTCGTGCACACCTACTACGGATACTTCGCCAGCGGTGGGCCATCGGGGGTGGGGGTGGCCGTCGGCAATGCCGTGCGCACGTCGCTGATCATCGTCGTGTCGGTCACCCTGCTGATCTCGCTTGCCGTGTACGGCTCCAACGGCCACTTCAACCTGTCGGGATAGGGGGATATCGATGTCGAGCACAATCCTTCGTCCCCTGGTGGGGTTGGGCATGGTCCTGGTGATCGTGGCGGCCATCGTGTTGGCGATCGCGATGTTCCTGGGCGGTTTCGGTCAGACCGTTCCGGTGACCGTGGTCGCGGAACGGGCCGGCCTGGTGATGAACCCGGAGGCCAAGGTTCAAATGCGTGGTGTCCAAGTCGGACAGGTCGAGTCGATAGAGACTCGTCCCGACGGCAAGGTCGTCCTGCACCTGGCGATGGATCCCGACGAGCTGCGCAACATTCCGTCCAACGTCGTCGTCGACATCAGCTCATCGACGGTGTTCGGCGCGAAGTCGGTCCAACTGGCCGACCCGCCCAATCCGTCGCCGACACCGTTGTCGAAGGGAGCCGAGATCGACGTCGAACACGTGACCGTGGAGACGAATACGGTTTTCCAACAGTTGAACTCGGTCCTCAAGGCCATAGATCCGGTCAAGTTGAACCAGACCCTGGGCGCCGCCTCGGGCGGCCTGCGGGGCCGCGGCGAGAAGCTGGGACAGACCGTCACCGATCTCGACCGCTTTCTACAGAACCTCAACCCCAGCATGGGCAGCATCAGCCGTGACCTAGAAGTGGCGCCGGTCGCGGTGAACGCCTACGCCGACGCGGCCCCCGACCTCGCCGACGTGCTCGCCAACACCACCAAGGTGAGCGACACGGTGGTCGACCAAGCACAGGCGATCGATATGTTCCTCCTCAGCTCGATCGGGCTCGCCGAAACGGGGAATGATGTGGTCGGATCCAACCGCCAAGGGCTGACCGACCTCCTGCACATGTTGGTTCCCACGACGTCAGTCGCCAGCAAGTACAGCGACAATCTGCGCTGCGGCGTGCAGGGTCTCGCCACCTTCACCAAGACCCCGCCGTTCGACAACTCTGGACTGAACATCTCGGCGACCTTCACACTCGGCATCGACCGCTACCGGTATCCAACCGACCTTCCCAAAGTTGCGGCGAAGAGCGGGATTTCGTGCAAGGAACAGATGCTACCGGTCGTACCGAACGGGAAGCGGCCGCCATTTCTGGTCACCGATGTCGGCGCGAACCCATGGAAATATGGCAACCAGGGGCTCCTGTTGAATTCCGACGGACTCAAGCAGGCATTGTTCGGACCACTCGATGGGCCGCCGCGTAACACCGGTCAGGTCGGGATGCCCGGATGACCGGCTCTCGCGCAACGATGGTGAAATTCGGCGCCTTTGCCGCCGTCATGATTCTGCTGACCGTGTTCCTGTTCTTCACTTTCGGCCAATATCGAACGGGCTCCACCAACGGTTACTCGGCCGTGTTCACCGATGCGTCCCGGCTGAAGTCGGGTGACACGGTGCGAGTCGCAGGCATCCGGGTCGGCACGGTGACCGAGGTGTCCCTAGGGCAGGGCGGCGAGGTCGTCGTCGACTTCGACGCCGACCGCAGCATCAATCTCACCGACGGAACCAAAGCTCAGATCCGCTATCTCAATCTCACCGGCGACCGCTTTCTCGACCTCGTCGATGGTCCCGGCTCCACTGCACCGCTCCCGCCCGGCGCCCAGATACCGAAGAGCCGAACCACACCGGCGCTGGACCTCGACCTGTTGCTCAGCGGCCTCAAACCCGTGGTCCAGGGCCTCAATCCGACAGACGTCAACGCCCTGACGGCCTCGCTGGTGCAGGTGTTCCAGGGACAGGGCGGCACCTTGGACTCGCTGTTGTCGAAGACGTCGTCATTCACCAACACCGTGGCCGACGACGACCGGACGGTCCAGGCCCTGCTCGACAACCTGAAAACGACGCTGGACACGATCGCCAAGGATGGCGACCAGTTCGGCGATGCCATCGACCGGCTCGAGAAGCTGATCGACGGATTGGCCCAGGACCGCGATCCGATCGGCACCGCGATTACGTCGCTGGACCAGGGCACGGCCTCGCTGGCCGACCTGCTCGCACAGGCTCGGCCACCGCTGGCGGCTACGGTCGATCAGCTCAATCGTCTTGCGCCTAACCTGGAGAGCGGCAAGGGTGTCCTCGACGGAGCGCTGCAGCGCGCACCCGGCAACTACCGCAAGCTCGCGCGTGTAGGGGCTTACGGATCCTTCGTGCAGTACTACATCTGTGCGCTTCAGGTCCGCGTCACGGATCTTCAGGGTAGGGCCGCATTGTTCCCGGTCGTGAAACAGGAAAACGGAAGGTGTGCTGAGCCGTAATGCTGAAGTATCGCGCCAGCGCAACCCTCGTCAAAGCCGGTTTCATCGGTGTCGTGCTCGCCATCCTGGTCATCGCGGTCGGGCTGCAACCTGAGAGGTTGCTCGCGTATGCGACGTCATTGACCTACCAGGCGCGCTTCGCCGATGCCGGTGGCCTCTACGTCGGCAACGACGTCACGATCTCGGGCATCAAGGTGGGTTCTGTGACACGTGTGTCGCTCGCCGACGGCGACGCACTGGTCGGCTTCACCGTGCAGAGCAAGTACCCCCTGGGTTCGGAGACCTCCGCCCACATCCGAACGGGATCTCTTCTCGGGCAACGGGTTCTGGCTCTGGAGTCGAGTGGTAGCCGCGCCCTCGACCGATCAGAACCCATCCCGGTGGAGCGAACGTCATCGCCGTACTCACTCACCGACGCGGTCGGCGAGCTTGCCGCGAACACCGCGGGCACCGATACCCAGCAGCTGAACCTCTCGCTCGACACCCTGTCCCAGACCCTTGACCAGGTGGCGCCCAGGCTCGGCCCCACGTTCGACGGGCTGACCCGCCTGTCCACTGCGTTGAACGGCCGCAACGAAAGCCTGCGCGATCTCCTGCAGGCCGCGTCGGCCGTCACCGGCATCTTGTCCGAGCGCAGCCAACAGGTGAACAGCCTGATCCTCAACGCCAACGATCTGCTGGGTGTTCTCGTGGAACGTCGGCAGGCCATCGTCGATCTGCTGGCAAACACCACCGCCGTCTCTCAGCAGCTCGTCAATCTCGTCGCGGACAACGAGAAGGAGCTCGCGCCGACGTTGGAACGGTTGAACAAAGTGAACGAGGTTCTCATCCGTAATCGCGACAACATCGCCAAAGCGATTCCGGGCCTGGCGAAATATCAGTTGACACAGAGCGAGGCCGTCTCCAGCGGTCCCTACTACATCGCCTACGTGCCGAACGTCTCCTTCGGACAGTACTTGCAGCCGTTCTTGGACTACGCCTTCGGATTCCGGCGCGGCCCATTCGGTTCCGGGGCGCCCCCCACCACGCCGGAGACCGGGCCGCGCGCTGAACTCCAGTTGCCCTACAACGCCATTCCGGGTGGGTCACGATGACGACTCGAGTGCGACGCTGGCTGACGCCCTTCGTTGCGTTGGCACTGATCGTCGCGCTGATCGGGGGAGGGTTCCTGGTCCTGCGCGCCGCGTTCTTCGCGCCCTCGACGATCACCGCCTACTTCCGGACCGCCACCTCCATCTACCCCGGCGACGACGTCAAGGTCGCCGGAGTGAAGGTCGGGACCATCAGCGCGATCGAGCCGCAAGGCACACAGGCCAAGATCGTCCTGAGCGTCGACCATTCCGTGTCGGTGCCGGCAGACGCCAAGGCGGTGATCGTCGCTCAGAACTTGATCGCCGCCCGGTACGTCCAACTGACGCCGGCCTACCGGTCCACCGGTCCCACCATGGCCGACGGAGCCGTCATCCCCGTGGAGCGCACCGCCGTCCCGGTGGAATGGGATGAGGTCAAACTCCAACTCGACCGGCTGGCAACGGATTTGGGGCCGACGGGAGACATGTCGACGTCCTCGGTGGGCCGGTTCATCGACAGCGCAGCGAACGCGCTCGATGGCAACGGCGACAAACTTCGTCAGACCTTGGCTCAACTATCGGGAGTCGGACGGATCCTGAGTAGTGGTAGCGGAGATCTGGTCGGCACGATCAAGAACTTGCAGATTTTCGTCACCGCACTGCGCGACAGCAACCAACAGATCGTCTCCTTCAACGACCGGCTCGCGACGTTGTCCAGCGTGCTCGACGGAAGCAAGTCGGAACTCGACGGTGCGTTGACGAACCTGGCTGCCGCGGTGAACGAGGTCACACGCTTCGTCGCCGGTACCAGGAATCAGACCGTCGAGCAGGTCAAGGGATTGGCGCAGGTGACCCAGACGTTGGTCGAGTCGAAGGACGATCTGGAACAGGTCCTGCACGTCACGCCCAACGCATTCGCCAACGCGTACAACATCTACGATCCCGATATCGGCGCGGTCCGTGGGGCGTTCTCTATCCCCAACCTCGCGAACCCCATGCAGTTGATCTGTGGCACGGTCGGCGCAACCGCCAACACGACCGCGCCAGAGACAGCCAAACTGTGCAACGACTACCTGGGGCCGGCTCTGCGACTGCTCAATCTCAATTACATTCCGGTACCGATCAATCCGTATCTCGCCAAGTCAGCGAGCCCGGATCACGTCATCTACGCAGACCCCGCGTTGGCACCGGGTGGTACCGGCGGTGCGCCGTCGCCACCGGAGATTCCGCCGTCAGTGTCTGCCTACACCGGTCTCGACGGCGACGTCCCGCCGCCGCCGGGCATGGGCCCACCCGGCGTCCCGCTCCCGGAGAACAATCGTCTCCCCGTGGCGCCGTTCCCCGCGCTGTATCCCGGCGCGCCCGTGCCCACGGATCCGCCGCAGATCCTGCCTGGCGGCCCTCCAGGTCAGGAATCTCCCGCCGCCGCGGGCCCACCGAGCCTGCCGCAAGTGCTGCTTCCCGCCGAGGCTCCGCCGGCTCCCGAGCCTGCCCCGCCGACCGAGGGGACGCCGCCGTCATGATCCCGAGAAGGCCGATGGCCCTGCTGAGCATCGTTGCCGGTATCGCGACGATTTCCACGGGATGTGCGTTCCAGGGGATCAACTCCCTGCCTCTGCCAGGTGCGGTGGGACGAGGTTCCGACGCGCACCTCTACCACGTGGAGATCGCGAATATCGCGACGTTGGAGACGAATTCGCCGGTGCTGATGAACGACGTGGTGGTGGGCAGCGTCAAGGCAATGCGTGTCGAGGGCTGGCATGCCGAGGTCGACGTGACGATCAAGCCCGACGTGGTGGTTCCCGCCAATGCGGTCGCCAGCGTCGGTCAGACGAGTCTGCTCGGTTCGATGCACCTCGCCTTGAATCCGCCTGCCGGTCAACAGCCCACGGGAGAGCTGCCCTCGGGCGCCACCATCGGACTGAACGACTCGTCCACGTATCCGACGACGGAGCAGACGCTGTCAGCGCTGTCGGTCGTGGTCAACGCGGGCGGACTGGGCCAGATCGGCGACATCGTGCACACCTTCAACACGGCATTGTCCGGACGTGAGAGTGACTTCCGCGATCTGCTCACCCAACTCGACACCTTCGTCGGCACCCTCGATCAGCAGCGACAGAGCATCGTTGCCACCATCGACGCACTGAACCGGGTCGCCTCGACCTTCGCCAATCGAAAGGACACCCTCGATCAAGCGCTGCAGCGTATTCCGCGTGCCTTGGAGGTGCTGGACCGGGAACGGCCACGGTTGACCACAGCGCTCACCAAACTGGGTCAGTTCAGCGATACGGCCAACCGGCTGGTGAACGACACCCAGGCAGACCTGGTCACCAACTTGACGAACCTGGCGCCCACGATCAAGGCCCTTGCCGACGTGGGACCCGATCTGGACGCCGCGTTGGCCTACGCCACGGTTTTCCCGTACGGACAGGGCGTGATCGACCGCGGCATCAGAGGTGACTTCATCAACATCTTCGTCACGGTCGACATCTCCGGCCCGCGGTTGCGCAAGTCGCTGTTCTTGGGCACACGAGGCGGCCAGGAGGGCCGCGATCTCGTGCCTCTGCCGGGTGAACCGTACTTCCAGACGTACACGCTCGATCCGCTGGGCCGACCACTGCGACCTCCTCCATCCGGCGGCCCGCTCGGTCCTCTGCCGGGCAATCCGCCGACCCCCGGTTTGCAGGCCGATCCGCCCGGGGCGGACAAGAGCCTGCCGGGACCCGGGTCGATTCCGGCACCCGCGGCGCCAGCACCCGCGGCCCCACCGCCCGCGGCGCCAGCACCCGCGGCACCACCGCCTGCGCAGGAGGGCGGCAACTGATGCTGACCCGTTTCATCAAGATCCAATTGGCGATATTCACCGTGGTGTCGGTCGTCGGCCTGCTGGTGATGGCGATCTCCTACATGCAGGCACCCACGCTGCTTGGCATCGGGAGGCTCACGGTGACGCTCGAGTTGCCGAGCAGCGGTGGCCTTTACCAGCTCAGCAACGTCACCTACCGCGGTGTGCAGATCGGCAAGGTCACCGATGTGCGGTTGGCCCCCGATGGTGCGGTGGCGACGTTGTCGATCGCGACGTCGCCGCAGATTCCTGCGGACCTGGAGGCGAGCGTCAAGAGCGTGTCGGCAGTGGGCGAGCAGTACGTCGACTTGATGCCGCGCACCGATTCTGGTCCCTACCTTCAGGATCACGCTGTCATCACCAGAGACAATGCGACCATCCCGATGCCCATCGGCCCGGTGTTGGACAAGGTGAACACCCTAGTCGGAACCTTCCCCAAAGATCGGCTGGCCGACCTGCTGGACGAGACCTACAAGGGACTCAACGGTGCCGGTGAGGACTTCGGTTCGTTGCTCGACTCCGGCTCGGTCCTGAGCGCAGACCTCAATGGCGTTGCAGCGCAGAGTCGGGCGCTCGCGGACGACGCCCGCCCGCTGCTCGAGGGTCAGGCCCAGGGGGCCGATGCGATACGGACGTGGGCACGCAGTGTCGCCGGCGTGACGGGCCAGTTGGTCGAGAGCGATCCGCAGCTGCGTACGGTGTTGCAGACCTTTCCCGGATTCAGTAGCGAGGTCTCGGGGTTGTTGAATGAGCTAAAGCCCACGCTGCCCGTTCTGATCGGCAATTTGAGCACGGTGGGCGAGATCCTGATGACCTACAACGCGTCGCTCGAGCAGCTGCTGGTGCTTCTGCCGCCATATATGGCCCAACAGCAGGGTTACTCGAGCACGTCGGACTCCACCGGTGGCGCTCGCGGTGACTTCGCCATCACCGTCAACGACCCGCCGGCGTGTACGGTCGGCTTCCTGCCACCGTCGTCGTGGCGTTCACCCGATGACGTGTCCGACATCGACACCCCCGACGGGTTGTACTGCAAGCTGCCTCAGGATTCGCCCATCGCGGTGCGTGGTGCCCGCAACTTCCCCTGCATCAGAAAGCCCGGCAAGCGCGCCCCGACCATCGCGATCTGCAACAGCGACAAGCCATTCACGCCATTGGCGATGCGACCTCACGTGTTGGGGCCGGTGCCCCTCGATCCGAGTTTGATCGCCCAGGGGATTCCCCTCGACGATCGAACGACGCTCGACAATGACATTTACGCACCTGTAGAGGGCACCCCGTTGCCGCCCGGAGCCGTCCCGTACGGAACCCCGCCGGGTGGCCAGCCCGTGTCACCGCTCGAGGTACCGGTCGCGCCGCCCCCGCCGGTCGGAAACTCGTTGAACGGTCAACCGTTACCGCCCGTGAGTGCCCCGGCGCAGGGGACACCTGAACCTTCACCGCCCGCGAGCATCCCCGACGCCCCCGCAGGCAGCGGCGGCGCGACGCCCGTCGCACCGAGCGGCTTCTCTGCGGGACGATCCGGTAAGAAGCCGAAAGTTGCTGTAGCACAATACAATCCCAGGACGGGGGAGTATGTCGGCTCGGACGGCAAGCTCTACAAAGTGACCAACCTGGCGTTCGCTGACCCGATGCCGACGACGTGGCGGGATCTGATGCCGCATTAGCCGGCGAAAGAGAGAGGGGTCAGGAGATCTTGACGATTTTGACCGGAAGGTTGACGACGAGCGACTTGTTGCGACCACAGTTCCCGCTGATCCCGGTGGTCTGGTCGGTCCCCAGCCACATGTCCGAGATCCGCTTGACGAGCCCGGCGTCGTCTGCGGGATAGAAGTGGTAGACCTGTAGACCGGGGGCCCTGCTGCCATCCGGGCACGGGATCCAGTCAGGAACAGCGTGTTTGACGTACCAGTCCGCCCCGGAGATCGTGTAGACGTCTTCAGTCCACCCCAGTGAGCTGGTGACCTTCCCGGCGCAGGTCATCGCCGTGGTGCAGGTGGAGGTGACGGTCCACGTGCTGCGCACCGTCGGTTCGTCCTGGTAGCGGTCGTTGTTCCTGGCCCATTCGCCGTTGGAGACCACCGAATAGGTGCCGTTCATCGCGTACTGCTCGTAATCGGCCTGCGCGGTGGGTGCACAGATGGCCGACGCCGCGGCGATCGCGAGCGCTCCGGCGAGGGGCCTGACTGCCTCCATGTCGTCTCCTCGGTCCTCGCTCACCGCAATGTCGTTCTGCCACAGAGAATAACATTTACCGCCGAGCGCCGGGCCGTCACGCGTTTTCGGCCATTGCGAGTGAAATCGGCGCCGATTGATGCGATGGATCGGACGAAATCCTGTTCGGCCCATGACAGAATCGGGGTGTGCACATCGCCAGCGTCGTCGCGGCCGGAATCCTGATGTCAGGATTGGTCCTCGCGCCGTCAGCGGCCGCCGATCCGGCTGATCCGGCGCCCGCCGACGATCCGACATCGTGCAACGAACCAGCCTGCGTGCCGGGGATCCAACCGGGCGCCGTTCTCGGTGCGCCGTGTTATCAGACGACGTATTACGTGTTCGGAGTGACTGATTGGGGCCGCGTGCTGTTCTGCGGTTCTCCGAGGCGCTACGCTCCGCGGTGGTTCCGATCCACCGAGCTGCGTGGTGTCAAACTCGAAGGCTCCAACTGTTCAGGTCGCGACGGGGAGATGGCTCAGGCGCCCGACGGATTGTTCCTGTCGTGCGACGCGCGCGACGGCGAAAGCAGGTGGATGCGCGGGGACACATGATGTCCTTGGGTACGCGTCAGTAGCGTTGCAGGGCAAAGGTATACGTGCTGACGCCGCCCGGGGCGCCGTAACACCCCGCGTTGTACGTCGACACGATCGTTCCTGCCAGGGTTGTTGCGTCCCATGAGTAGACGTCGTGCGAGGGCAGGTTGTACCCGATGCAGCGCACCCCGTCGATGACGTCCACGGTCAGGGTGTAGCGCCCGTCGGCATAGAACGCGATGTTCTGGAAACGCTGGCTCTTCGGTGGCCGCGCTATCGCGATCACGTTGAGGTTGTCGGTGTGTGGGGCCAACACGGGATCCTCGTAGTAGGTTCCACACTCGGGATCGTCGTTGCATGAGTGGGTCACCGACCAGATCCACGAGTGGTCGTTCCACCGGTTGTTGAGTACCTCGTAGTTTCCCAACGGCATATGCGGGTCGGCGCCGGCGATCGGCGCCGATATGGTGGCCGCTGCCGTCAACGATGCGCCCAGCAGTGATGCTGCTGGGCGCCGCCACCGCCCGCCGGTCAGTTCGACACCGCCGGGGTGAATTCGATGTTGATCTCGGTCAGTCCGCGCAGGATGAATGTGGGCTCGTAGTTGTAGCTGCGAGCGCCGGCCGGCCCGTGTTTCTCCTCGTCGATGCGGATGTCGTTCATGCGGTCGAGGATGCGCTCCATCGACACCCGCCCCTCCACGCGAGCCAGCGGCCCGCCGGGGCAGGAGTGGACGCCCCGCCCGAACGCGATGTGTTCGCGGACGTTCTTGCGATTGATGTCGAATTCATGCGGGTTCTCGAAGCGCATCGGGTCGCGATTGACCGCTCCCGGGCAGATCATCAACGTCGTTCCGGCTGGAACTTCGGTGCCGTTGAGGACGGTGGTCTTCTTGGCCAGCCGGAACTGGCTCTTGACGGGGGCATCCATGCGAAGCGCCTCTTCGACGAACACCGGTATGCGACTTCGATCCTTGCGCAGAGCGTCCTGGATGTCGGGGCGGTCGCCGAGGACCCTGATCGACGCAGACAGTAGTTTCGTGGTGGTCTCCTGGCCGGCCGCGAAAAGGAATGTCGCCGACCGGGCGACCTCGATGACCGGAGGTGTCGACCCGTCGGGAAACTTGGCCGTCGCCAGCGCGGTCAGGACGTCGTCACGCGGGTTCTCGCGGCGGTCCTCCAGATACGCAACGAACTTGTCATCGAGCCACGCCAGGGGGTTGGTCGCGACCAGCTCTCCTTCGAGTGATCCCACCGTCGCGCCGGGTCGCGGTGCGCCGAGAACGGTGCGGAACTCTTCGTGATCCTCGTGCGGCACACCGAGAAGATCGGCAATGACCAGAAGCGAGAACGGTTTTGCATATGCGGAGAGGAATTCGCACTTCCCGTGGGGCACGATTTCGTCGAGACATTCATCGGCCAGGCGCCACATGAAGGCCTCGTTCTCCTTCAGGCGGCGGGGGGTCAGCAGGCGGTTCAGGAGCGAACGGGCGTTGGTGTGGTCCGGCGGATCCATGGTGACCATGTGCTCGAACATCGGCATCAGCTGCCGGTGCTCGGCGATCTGCGCCGTGATGTCGTCGCCTTCCGGGGTGAACGGCAGTGGCGGGAACGGTCCGGCGACCGCAATGCACGATGAGTAGGTGTCGGTGTCCTTCAACACCGTGTTGGCCTCGTCATAGCCGGTGATGGCCAGCACGCCGTAGTTCGGCTCGCGCACGACCGGACACTTGCTGCGCAGGTGGTCGAAGTACGGGTGCGGATCCGGCACCAACGACTGGTCGGTGAAATAGTCGATGGCGTCGAAATCTGCAGTCATTGTCGGGGTTGTCCTTCCAGTGCCCGCTTGGGCGACGGATGAGGTTGGGCGACGGATGATCTGCCGTCGGGGGGCTGGGCTGCCATAGATGCTGAGCACATGCTTAGCATTACGTGGTGGCCCGGTCAAGAGAGTCCGGGTGCGTCGCGCCTACCATTCGCCTGGGAGGCGCTGTCATTCACACGAGAGGGCAGGTGGCGGCATGGCATCGGATCGGCGGGTCGCGGGACCCGAGGCGAAGAACCGCGCCGTGCTGCTCGACGCGGCCGAGCAATTGATGCTGGAAGACGGTTATGCGGCGGTGACGTCCCGGCGGGTCGCCGAGCGCGCTGGGCTGAAGCCCCAACTGGTGCACTACTACTTCCGCACGATGGACGAGATGTTCATCGAGATCTTCCGTCGCCGAGCGGTTCAGGGGCTCGAGGTGCAGGCGCGCGCGCTGGACTCGCCACAACCATTGTGGGCGCTGTGGGAATTCGGCATCGATCCCGCGGGCACCCGACTCACGATGGAGTTCATGGGGCTCGCCAATCACCGAAAGGCGCTGCGGGCCGAGATCGGCGCGTACGCCGAGCAATTCCGCAGACAACAGGTGGATGCGATCACCACGGCGCTTGGTCGCTACGGCTACGACGTGTCGGAGGTGCCGCCGGTCGTGTGGGCGGTGTTCGCGACGAGCCTGACTCGCGTACTGGTCATGGAGCAGGCGCTGGGGATGTCGGGCGGCCACGCAGAGACGCTCGCGTTCTGCGAGTCGTGGTTGCACCGGATGGAGGGTGAGCGTCGGCCCGTCACGACCGAACCGACGGACGGGCTGAGCGTCTCGGGGTGACGCTAATAGTTCCGTATGGAGCACAGCGTCCCTATCGGTCCCGTATTGGACACCACGACCGTGCCATCTACGGCGAGTGTGCAGTGGAAGTTGGGTCTCCTCGGTGAATCCAGGCTCGTGACCGTCACCATCGCCCAGTCGTCCGGGTTGGCGAGCTGGACGTCCAGGGTCCACGGCTGAGTCGGGCCCAGATCGGCCTCCACGTTCGGGGTGAATACGTAGGGGTTGTGGCTGTAGTCCGCGAAGTTCGGCGGATCGACTGCGTGATAGTAGATCTCGGCATTGCGGAACGGGGCCTCGGAGAACACGGTGTACGTGACCGTGTGCATCGGCGGGCCTGGCGGAGGAGCATCATCGGCGTGCGCGACGGGACCGGCGATCACTGCACCGGGCACGAGTGCCGCTGTGAGTAACAGCGGCGCGAGCGCCATCTGGCCGCGGCAGACGGCGGGTGCGGGTGGGCGGTTCCTCGAAGGAAAGCGCATTTCCGTATTTTAGAACGTGCTTTACTCCGATGGCCGAGAAAGCGCGATTCGGTCGCTGCCGAACCCTGGCGGGAGTGCCACGGTGACTGCGCGGCTCACGACGTCAGATGCCATATCGCAACTTCACAGCGCGGTAGCGTTCGTGCAGTTGCCGAGCTCTGCCGGCGCGGTCGACGAGCGCGGTGTCGGGTGGCAGTTCGTCGAGCACCGCCGATCGCGACAGGAGGCGGGTGCGGAACACTGCCCGATGGGTGCTCGCGAGATTACGGTAGGTGAGATTGCCGTCGGAAAACGATTGGGTATCAAGCCAATTGTGCACTCCGGGGTCGTCGTGGGCGATGACGAAACGGATGACACCGTCTCCATCGACGACGGTCCGTGCCGGCGTGAAACTGACCGAGCGGTGCAGGAAGTCCATGCTGCCGCCGAACACTCCGCCCATCCCGAAGACCCAGAACCCGTCGTGGGCATCCATCTCCACGATCAGCGCCTCGTTCGGTCGCAGGTGCCACACCATGTGCGCCGCCATTCGTCCCCGCGTCGCATCCGCCGCGGAGTCGGCGACCTTGTCTGGTGGGAAAGAGTTGGTGAAGGTGGGATCGCACACGCCCCCGGAGTGCCGCCAGGAATGCTCAGGCCAGTCACGCATCGCGCCGACGAGGAAAGCTCCTGCCCATTCCATGGCGTCAGTCAGTTGCGTAGGCCCCGGTACCGGGCGAGGTGAGTCCATGCCGACGCGCTCGATGGTCATCGCGGTGGGGGTCTCGGTCCAGGCATCGAAAGCTTCACGGATGAACAGTTTTCGAGACCCCGGTGTCGTCGGCAGCCAGTTGGCGGCGCGGCGCTCCCCCCCGACGAAGAGTTCGAAGGTGCCGTTGGCATCGGTGTCGATCTGATGACCGAAGATGTTGCTCTCGGGGACGTCGCCGAACGGTTCGTGCAAGCTAGGCACGTCGGTACCGGGAATGAACTCGGGTCGTGGGCCCTGCACGGTCACGTTGAGCCAGCGCGCCGAACCGCGGCGCCCGGTGATTCGATAGGTGTGGCGACCATCGATCCAGGCCTGTCGATAGGTGAAGTCCGCGACATCACCACCGAGCTTGCAGGTGGGCGTGCAGAACCAGTGAAGCTGCGGGTAGGCCGGATCTTTGGTCTCGAGTGCCAGATCGAAGGCTTGGCCGAGATTCTGGGTCAAGAAGCGAAACGCGTCGGCCCGCATGATCGGTGCAGCGGGATTGACGTCCTTGAAGGCGGCGTCGCCTGCGGTCTTCAGCTGGTCGCAGAAGTGGTGCCAGGCGTCGCGAAGTGACTGGTCGGCGGGTCCATCGCCGATGGCCACGTCAGGCTCCCAATCGTGTCAACAGGTCGGACACGTAACGTGCACCGCGTGCGGTTGCCTCCCGGGCACCCTCCGCATCGATCCGGGGGCCGACCAACTCGACGTCGAAGATGCCCTGGTAGCCCGCGGCCAGAACGTGGGCGAGGATGTCTTGCAACGGGATCACGCCATCACCGGGTACCGCGCGGCAGGGTGCGGATCGATCGCCGAGCACGTAGTCGCTGACCTGTATGAGTCCGGTTCGCGGCAACGCCCGCTCGAGCAGTGCGAAGAGCCCACCCTCGGTCCAACAGGCGTGCAGCTCGACGCATGTGCCCACGTCGGCGATCTCGGCGACGGTGATGGCGTCGGTGAGGGTGTGCACGAAGTGGATGTCGGCGTTGAAGGCCGAGGCGTTCTCGACGAGGAGGTGAACGCCGTAGGCCGCCGCATGGGCCGTGCACTGTGAGACGAGATCGGCGAAGCGTTCGGCGGCCTGCTCCCACCGCAGGTATCCGCGACCGCCCGTGATCATGTAGACGATGCCAGCGCCGAGACTGCCAGCGAGATCGATTGCTTCGTAGAGCTTTTCGACTGCCAACCCGGTGTCCCGATCCAGATCGGGGTGTACTGCGAAGGGGTGGTTGAGTGCAGTCACCGTGAGGCCGTCAGTGTGGACGGCGCGGCGCGCGGCGTCGTAGGCGTCGAGTTCGGTCAATGAGGTGGAGATCAACGAGACGTTCCCGACGCCGATGCTGCGGCAGTGGTCCAGGAACGTCTCGGTGGATTCATTGAGGAACGCGACCTGGTGCAGTGACACTCGCGGATGCATCTAATCCCGATTCTCGATGACGACGCCGAATCGTTCCCGAAACGGTCGGAACTCCTCGTGTAGTCGATCCACATCCTCACCGATGTCGGTAAGCAGCGTGGTCGAGTAGCGGAACTTCCCGTGACGGTCGCTCTTGTTCTCGGTGAGATAGGTCCGCATCGCCCGCTCTGCATCGGGGGAGAGCTCGCGGTCGGCGAATGTGTAGCAGCCGCGAATCGTCCCCACTGGATCGGCGACGAAGTCGGTGTAGCGGACGTGATGAATGCGGGGGTCGGCGGTGAGTGGGTTGGTCATGGTGTTGGCGACGCTTGCGCGGGTCATCTCCAAATGCGCCCTGGTCTCGGTCGCGAGGTCGAAAGTCGCGTCTGTGCCATGGAGTAGTCCGTCCATGATGTCGGCCATCATCATCGCGCGCGATGCGGCTACCTGCACTGGGTCGCGGTGCAGCCAGATCAGCCGGGCATCGGGGTACGCGTCGAAGAAGTCGGACAACCGTGCGCCGTGGAAGCCCTTGAGTACCCACCGCTTTGACGGTCGGCGGTATTGCATCTGCTGCAGCATCGCACGGTGGATGCGGTACTGGGCCGCGGCATCGGTCGGCAGACCGGAGACGAGGCTCTGTATCGGAACCCGCCACCACGCGGTCGGTGTCATGACGCGGAAGTCGAACGCCCAGCACCGTTCGTCCTCGGGCAACCCGTCGCCGAGCATGTCGTTGTACGGATGGGAGTGAAGCCACCTGGGTAGCCGGGCGTTGATCTCGCGCCAGTCGGCATCGGCACGAGCCTGCCGGTCGTCGTCGGGAGCCGCCACCCCCGGCGGCGGTGACGGGTACATCACCTCCCAGAAGCGCAGGGCTCTGGCGTTGGGGTCGACAGACATCAGGGCATGCATCAGCGTCGTCCCCGATCGGGGCTCGCCAGTGACGAAGGTGGGTCGGTCGATGATCTCGTCGGCGAGGTCGTACCGGTGGCGGTCCTCGATGAACCTCAGACGCGTGGTCAACAGCCAGCGGCAGTTCTCCGCCGCCGCGTGTCGTCCGGCCGCATCGAGCGCTACCCGGGTGAGGTGCTCGACGGCGGACGCGAACCGGTCGGGCAACGTGGTATCGCCCCAGTCTGACAAGCCGGTATCCCTGCAGGCCGACTCGAGCAGCGCATTCGCGTCGAGGCGACTTCCCGTCGGCGCGGACGGCACGGCCCCGGTCAGCAGGCGGAGCACTTCGTCTTCGGTGTCGCGGACCTTGGCGGCGGAACGCTCCGCGAAGCGGATGCCGGCCATCGCTCCGTACTCCATCAGCTTGAACACCCGCATGCCTGCTTCGCCGAAGCCGACGATTCTCTTGGCCACCTCGTGCGGTGTGCCGCAGGGGAACACGTCGCGGACGGCCTGAGTGTCCACTTCTCGGCAGAACTCGACGATCCTTTCTCGAGACAGACTGACAGGGTCGAAGTCCATGACACCGCGCCACTGCGGGCCCATCGGGTGTTGGTACCCGAAGGTGAGCAGATCCTCGGCGGTCATCAGCAGAATGATCGCCTTGACCATGGGCGACTCGAGCATCTCGGCGATTTCGTCGTCGTCACCGATGAGGCAGATCTGGGTGAGCGCGGGCACGATCGCCGCGGGGTCGCGACCGGAGCGCTCGGCAGATCGGTGGATTACCGCGAGCTTCTCTGCGTAAGCCTCCGGGGTGTATGCCCCGTTCGGCCACCATCCGTCGGCATGCCTGCCGGTGATCTCGAGCATTCGTGGCCCGGCGGCGCCGATCCAGATAGGGGGTGGTCGTCCGTCGACGAGTTCGGTGTCGAGTCGCGCGTGCTCGAGTCGGAAGAAGTCGCCGGCGAAGTCGACGGGTCCATCGCTTTCCCAGAGCGTCTTGATCACCTGGATCGCCTCTTCGAAGCGGCTGACGGGCTTGGCGAAATCGAACCCGTAGGGCACGGTGTTCTCCAACTCGCCCGAGCCCAGTCCCAGGATGAAGCGACCGCCGCTGAGATGGTCGACGGTCAGAGCGGTCTGGGCAAGCATGGCCGGGTGTCTGCGGACGGTGTCCACCACACTCGTCACGAGGGGCGTTCTGGTCGTCAGGACAGCCGCCGCGGCGGCTACGGCCATTCCGTCGAGATGGCGGTGCGGCGACGGTGACACCGTCGCCAGGTCGGTGAACTCGGGTGTCCAGATGGAGTCCGGCCAAAAGCTGACCATGTGGTCGGGCAGCCAGATCGAGTGGTAACGCCCAGAGTCGTACTCCGCCAGGACATCCAGGGAGAGTGGCAGAGTGGTGCGTAGGAACGCGGCGGGCTGAATCATCGTGCTTGCCAACTGTGCCTCCGGTGGCTCGAGACCCGATTACGCCTTCGGTTGCTCCGGGCGCTTCATCACTCGCTCGGCGGCGGCCCAGTGGGCGTCGGACACCCACAGCTTGGCGAAGGAATCGATCGCCTCCTCGGGCGTGGCTCCCGCGATCACACGCTTGATGGCGGTGACCGGTGCGGCCGCCAGCTTGCGTGCCAGAGTGCGCCACTGGTCCTCGAAAGAGTCGCGGGGGACCACGACGTCGATGAGGCCCACGCGCTGGGCCTCGTGCGCGTCGAGTACGTGCCCGGTGCCTGCCAGAAGCAGAGCGCGGCTCTTTCCGACGATGTCAGCGAGGCGCTCGGCGCCACCCCAAGCCGGCATGATCGCCAGCGCGACTTGATTGAAGCCGATCTTCACGTCGTCGGCGGCCAGTCGGATGTCGGCAGCTACCGCCACCTCGGCGCCACCGCCAAAGGCGTGCCCGTTCAGCGCCGCCAGCACCGGACCGGGGAAGCCGGCGATCCGATCGCAGACCGCACGCATCCGCCTGGCCATCGCCGCCGCATCGGCTTCGCTGCGAAGGGCGGCGAGTTCCTTCAGGTCGCCGCCGGACACGAATGCCTTGTCTCCTGCACCCCTGATCACCAGTGCCCGAGCGCACGCAGCTCCGTCCAGGGCTCTGTCGAGCTGATCCATCGTCTCCAGCGAGATGGCATTGCGCGCATGCGGGCGGTCGATGGTGACGACGGCAACGCCGTCGTCAATGTCCAGATCGACCATGGATTGACCTGCCGTTCTCATTGCATGGCATTGGCATTCTCAATAACGGAGAATAGCATCGCCCACGTGTTCGCAACCCCGGTGCGGGTCGTCCCGCGCGACCTCGCCACACGCTACGAGCTAGAGGGCTGGTGGCGGCCGGAGACGCTCGGCGACATGCTGGCAGCGGGCTTGGGGGCGCATCCTGCGGTGAGTTTTCGGGTGCATTCCGAGGAGCGACCCTGGTCGGGCACCTTCGGCGACGTCGAACTCGTGGCCCGTCGGCTCGCCGCCGGATTGCGAGAACGTGGGGTCGGGCCAGGCGATGTGGTCGCCATGCAGTTGCCGAATTGGATGGAGGCCGCCGCGACGTTCTGGGCGACGGCGCTGCTCGGTGCCACCGTGGTGCCGATCGTGCATTTCTACGGTTCCAAAGAGGTCAGCCACATCCTGCGTACCGCCGCACCCCGGGCCTTCGTCACCACTGAGCACTTTGGTCGGATGACGTTCTCGCCTGAGCTGTGCAGCGACGTACCGATCGTCGCGTTGGTCGGCTCCGAGGGCGAGCGCGGTTTCGACGCGCTGCTCGCCGATCGTCCCTTGGCGGGGACTGTCGCGGCCGACCCCGGTGCGCCCGCGTTGATCGCGTTCACCTCTGGCACCACCCGCGACCCGAAGGGCGTCGTGCACAGTCATCAGACCCTGAGCTGCGAAACCCGTCAGCTGCTGGCTTCCTACCCGCCCGACCGCGGCCGGCAGATCACGGCCACGCCGGTCGGCCACTTCATCGGCATGGTCTGCGCGTTCTTGATCCCGGTCATCGAGGGGGCCCCGGTCGACCTGGTCGATGCGTGGGATCCAGCGAAGGTCCTCGCACTGATGAAGTCTGAGGGGTTGTCAATTGGCGGTGGGCCGCCCTACTTCGTGACAAGCCTGCTGGACCATCCGGACTGCACTGAGGACCATCGACGCCTATTCACCACGGTGGGGCTTGGCGGATCGACGGTGCCGGCCGCGCTGACCACGCGTCTTGCGGACCTGGGCTTCTTCGTGTTCCGGTCCTACGGCAGCACGGAACATCCATCGATCACCGGATCATCGCCCGACACGCCGGAGAGCAAGCGGCTCTACACCGACGGCAGAGCGCGTCCGGGGGTCGAGCTGAAGCTCGACGAAGACGGCGAAATCCTCAGCCGCGGGCCAGACCTCTGCCTGGGCTATACCGATCCCGAGCTGACGGCCCAGGCTTTCGACGACGAGGGCTGGTACCGGACCGGCGACATCGGCGTGCTCGATGCCGACGGATACCTCACGATCATCGACCGTCGGTCGGACGTGATCATCCGAGGTGGCGAGAACATCAGCGCGCTCGAGGTCGAGGAGGTGCTCCTCGGGATGCCTGAGGTGGTCGAGGCTGTCGTGGTAGCTGCCCCCGATCATCGGTTCGGCGAGCGCGTCGCGGCGGTGCTGCGGATCCGCGCCGACGCTGCGATGCCCACGTTGTCGCAGGTGCGCGAACGTTTCCGGGCTGTCGGTGTAGCCCGGCAGAAGTGGCCGGAGGAACTGCACGAAGTGGACGACTTTCCCCGCACGGCCAGCGGCAAAGTGCAGAAGTTCAGGGTGCGAGAGTCGGTCCGGCGGGGCGCTTGACCCGGTCGAGCATTGCCAGTCGGCGCGCATGAGAATATGATTCTCACAAACGATAAGGAGAATTCCGCATGGGTCAGCTTTCGCACCGGGTCGACATCCCCTTTCCGCTGTTCGACGCAGACAACCACCTCTACGAGCCGCCCGAAGCTCTGACCAAGTACCTGCCGAAGGAATACAAGGACGTCGTCCAGTACGTCGAGATCAACGGCCGAACGAAGATCGCGCTCAAGGGGCAGATCAGCAACTACATCCCCAATCCGACGTTCTCCGTGGTGGCCAGGCCCGGCGCCTGGGAGGAGTACTTCAAATTCGGCAACCCGGACGGTAAGAGCAAGCGCGAACTGTTCGGCGAGCCGATGAAGGCGATCCCGGCCTTCTTCGAGCCCGCACCCCGTCTGGAGAAGATGGACGAGCTCGGCATCCAGCGGTCACTGATGTTCCCCACGTTGGCCAGCCTGATCGAGGAACGTCTCGCCGACGATCCGATCGCCATCCACGTTCTGATCCACTCGCTCAACGAGTGGCTTCACGAGGTCTGGGGCTTCAACTATCAGAACCGCATCTTCACCACCCCGGTCATCACGCTGCCGATTCTGGAGAAGGCGATCGAGGAACTGGAATGGGCGGTGGCGCGAGGTGCCCGCGCGATCCTGATTCGGCCCGCGCCGGTGCCCGGTTTCCGGGGGCCCCGCTCATTCGCCCTTCCCGAGTTCGACCCTTTCTGGGAGCGGGTCGTTCACCATGATGTCTTCGTCGGTATGCACTCGAGCGACAGTGGCTACTCCCGCTACACCTCCGAGTGGGACGGCCAGGCGCAGGAGATGCTGCCGTTCCAAACGAATGCCATGTCGATTCTCAATGAGTGGCGCCCCATCCAGGACGCTGTCGCCTCATGGGTCATCCATGGTGCTCTGTTCCGGCACCCCAAGCTCAAGGTCGGCATCGTGGAAGCTGGCTCCAAATGGATGTTCCCCCTTTTGGATTCCATGGCCGAGGTCTACAAGAAGGCCCCCGAGGCGTTCCTAGGCAATCCGATCGAAGAGATCAAGAACCGTATCTATGTCAGCCCCTTCTATGAGGAGGGCATCGACGATCTGATCAACCTCATCGGTGTCGATCAGGTGCTCTACGGATCCGATTGGCCGCATCCAGAAGGGTTGGCCGAGCCCACCCACTATGTCACCGCGCTCGATCATCTCTCGGTCGACGATCAGGCAAAGATCATGGGCGGCAACTTGTCCCGCCTCATCCTTGCGTGACTCCAGCAGGTCACTGGACGACCATTCCCGAGCTGGTCGCGAGTTCAGCGGATCGCTTCGGCGACAGCGAAGCCGTCGTAGACGGTTCGGTGCGCCTCAGTTTCGCCGAACTCGTCGACCGGATCGGTCGCGCGTCGGGTGCCCTTGCCGACTTTGGCATCCAACGCGGCGACCGTGTCGCGCTGTGGGCCCCGAATTCTGTGCACTGGATCGTCGCCGCCTTCGGCGTGATGGCCGCTGGTGGCGTGCTCGTTCCCGTGAACACGCGATTCGCCGACGGTGAGGCGGCGGATGTCATCAGCCGTAGCGGAGCCAAAGCCGTGCTCGTGCAACGGGGATTTCTGGGTCGCGACTTCGACGTCTCACCGGGGGTCACAGCGGTCGACGTTCGATCGGATGTCTTGGCTTCTGGGAAGCCCTACTGGTGCCCAGCGAGCGGCGACGAAATCGCCGACGTCGTCTACACGTCTGGGACGACGGGTAAACCCAAGGGCGCCATGATGAATCACCGCCAGACGCTGCGTATGTACGAGGAATGGGCCACTCTCGCGGATCTGCGCGAAGGTGACCGCTACCTCATGGTCAACCCGTTCTTCCACACCTTCGGTTTGAAGGCCGGTCTGGTGGCCGCGTTTCTGCGCGGAGCGACCATGCTGCCGGTCGCTCAATTCGACATCGATCGGGTGGTCGACTTGATCGAGCGCGAACGCATCACGATGCTGCCCGGTCCGCCAACGCTGTACCACTCCCTCCTCGACGTCGAAGACAAAACCAGGCTGGCGTCGCTGCGAGCAGGGGTGACCGGCGCGTCCGACATTCCCGTCGAGCTGGTCCGTCGAGTGCACGCCGAACTGCCTTTCGAGACCCTGATGACGGGATACGGCCTGACCGAGGCAGGCAACGTGACGCTCTCTCGGCCCGGCGACTCGTTGGTCGACGTCGCGACCACGGCCGGAGTGCCCTGCGACGGAGTGAACGTGCGCCTGGGCGAGGACGGTGAGGTCCTCGTGAGTGGATACGGCGTCATGCAGGGATACCTCGACGACCCTGCGGCGACAGCCGAGGCCATCGACGACCAGGGTTGGTTGCATACCGGTGACGTCGGGGAGTGCACGGAATCGGGCCGCTTGCGCATCATCGGGCGAAAGAAGGACATGTTCATCGTCGGGGGATTCAACGCCTACCCGGCTGAGATCGAAGGTGTTCTCACAGAGCATCCGGCCGTCGCACAAGCGGCCGTTGTCGGCGTGCCCGACCCCCGGTTGGGTGAAGTCGGCAAAGCCTTCGTCGTACTGCGCCCGGGCGGACTGCTCACCGCCGAGGCCCTGGTCCGCTGGACTCGTCAGCAGATGGCCGGTTACAAGGTTCCGCGATTTGTAGAGTTCGTCGACTGCCTACCTACCAATGCCAGTGGCAAAGTGGTCAAGGACAGTCTCCGCTGATCGCCAGGTCAACCCGGAGAACCACATTTTCGCTGTAAAAAAGGGCATTCCGAACGTGAGATTCTCGGGTACGCTAAGGGCAATAGGCAATTTTGGAAACGTGATTCTCGTGCCGCGACGACCGGCCGATCTGAGAGGGGAGGGCAGATGTCCAATCTGGAGCGACCCTCATCCACGCTCAACGGCAGGGGCGCCGGGCACGCGATCATGACGCGCGACAGTGACGGCGCGAACCTCGGTGCCGAACACTTGGCGGCGCTCGCGCAGGAGGCCGAAGCCGAGGCGCTGGCAGCTGAGGCCACCGCGGCGGCGGCGCGAGCGCGTGCCCGGGCGGTGAAGATGCGCAGGCAGGCGAGTGCGGCCGCCACACCGGCGGAGGCGGAAGAAGTTGCGTCACCTGCGTCGCCCGACATCGTCGATGCCGGGCCGCTGATCGAAGAATCACGAACCACCGATGCCGCGGACGATGACGAGATGGCCGCAGGCGCGCCCGTTCCGCCGGTCACCTCGACGGCCTCGGAGACATCTGAATCTTCCGACGGGAGCGTGTCGAAAAGGCGTCGCTCACGTCTGCGCGCGCCCTCGATCTCGCTCAGGATAGTGGCCGCCACGGTGGTGGTCATTTGCACGCTGGGCTTCGTAGGGGCCTCTGGATACATGCTGTGGCAGCACCACAAGGTCGTGACGGAGCAGCAGCGTACGGCGGAGTTCGCGGCTGCCGCCCGCCAAGGCGTTGTCACGCTGATGTCGTTGAATTTCAACAATGCTCAAGACGACGTCAAACGCATCCTCGACAACACGACTGGCGACTTCAAGAAGGACTTCGAAGGCCAGTCCGAGCAGTTCGCCTCGGTTGCGCAGGCCTCGAAGGTCATCACCGAGGCGACAGTCACCGCGACGGGCGTGCAGGCCATGACCGCGGACACCGCTACTGTGCTCGTCGCGGTCACCACGAAGGTCTCCAATGCCGCAAGCAAAGAGCAGCAGCCGCGATCCTGGCGACTTCGAGTGGACATGGCGCGCGACGGCGGTCAACTCAAGCTGGCGAAAGTGGAGTTCGTACCGTGAAGCCAGACGATGATGGAACCGCCGGCGTGATCGGTGTCGAGTCGACGGCGGACGCTTCGACCGAAGGTGCGCAAGGCGACTCCGCCGCCGACGCGGTGTCAGGCGTTGATGCGGGCGCGGACTCGGACGCGACATCCGGGCGCTCCCGGAGCAGGCGCCTCGCCGTTCCCATCGTGCTCGTAGCTGCGTTGCTCGGCTCGGCAGGCTTCGCGGCGTGGCTGTATGTCACGACGTTCCGGCCAGATCGGGAGACGAATGCCTCGGTCGCGGGTGACGTCATCAAGGCGGCGAGCGACGGATCCGTGGCGATGTTGTCGTATGCGCCCGAGTCGATGGACAAGGACTTCGCAGCGGCCAAAGCGCATCTCACTGGTGACTTCCTCTCCTATTACAGTCAGTTCACCCACGACGTCGTCACTCCTGCCGTCCAGCAGAAGGCGGTGAAAACCACTGCAGCAGTGGCGCAATCGGCGGTTTCGGAACTGAAACCGGGTTCCGCTGTGGTTCTGCTGTTCCTGAACCAGACGACTGTCAGCAAGGAGAACCCCGAAGGCTCGTTCACGGCCAGTTCGGTGAAGGTGGGCCTCACCGATGTAGGCGGCAAGTGGCTGATCTCGTCCTTCGACCCCGTCTGAGGATCAATGAGTAGACAGGCGATGGAAATACAGTCGCGGCCACCCGCTGCGAGTATCCGGCTCTGTTTAGTGAAATCTGTTCTGCCACAGTCTGTTTCAATCCGTCGCGTCTTTACAACACGCGATGGATCTGTCATCGTGAGACTAGGTCCGCCCCTCGAGGCGGCGGGTGTATCGGAGGTACCAGCTTGAACGTCGACGATCTGATTCTGGTGAGCATCGACGACCATGCGGTCGAGCCGCCCGACATGTTCCTCAACCATGTGCCCGCGAAGTACAAATCCGATGCGCCGATCGTCGTCACCGACGACAAGGGCGTGGACCAATGGATGTATCAGGGCAAGCCGCAGGGTGTCAGTGGGCTCAACGCTGTGGTGTCATGGCCGCCCGAGGAGTGGGGCCGTGATCCCGCCGGCTTCGCCGAGATGCGACCGGGTGTTTACAACGTGCACGAGCGCGTCCGCGACATGAACCGCAACGGCATCCTCGCCTCGATGTGCTTCCCCACCTTCACGGGGTTCTCCGCCCGCCATCTCAACCAGTTCCGCGAAGATGTCACGCTGATCATGGTGTCGGCGTATAACGATTGGCACATCGACGAGTGGGCGGGCAGCTACCCAGATCGATTCATCCCCATTGCGGTGATGCCCACCTGGAACCCGGAGGCGATGTGCGCGGAGATCCGCCGCGTGGCAGCCAAGGGTTGCCGGGCTGTGACGATGCCGGAATTGCCGCATTTGGAGGGGCTGCCGAGCTACCACGATGGTGAGTACTGGGGTCCGGTGTTCCGGACCCTGTCTGAGCTGGGCGTGGTCATGTGTCTGCACATCGGTACGGGTTTCGGGGCGATCAGCATGGCGCCCAACGCCCCTATCGACAACCTCATCATCCTGGCCACGCAGGTGTCGGCGATGTGTGCGCAGGATCTGCTGTGGGGTCCGGCGATGCGCGACTACCCGGACTTGAAGTTCGCCTTCTCCGAAGGTGGGATCGGTTGGATACCTTTCTATCTCGACCGCAGCGACCGGCATTACACCAACCAGAAGTGGCTGCGCCGCGACTTCGGCGACAAGCTCCCGAGCGAAGTGTTCCGCGCGCACTCCCTGGCTTGTTACGTGACCGACAAGACGTCGCTGAAACTGCGCCACGAGATCGGCATCGACATCATCGCCTGGGAGTGCGACTATCCGCACTCGGACTGCTTCTGGCCGGACGCGCCTGAGCAGGTACTGGCGGAGTTGAACGGAGCGGGAGCCGACGACGAGGACATCGACAAGATCACCTGGCAGAACTCGTGCAGGTTCTTCGGCTGGGACCCGTTCGCGAGGACGCCGAAAGACCAGGCTTCTGTGGGGGCGTTGCGCGCCAAGGCATCCGACGTCGACGTGTCCATCAGGTCGCGCAGCGAGTGGGCGCAACTCTACGCCCAGAAGAACTTGACCACGACCTAGCGGGAGACTGAATCGTCGATCATTCGGGCGCGAGGTCCGAACGGCGGAATCTGACATGGACCGTTACGAGTTACGCAGGCTTGACTACAGCCTCACCGAAGACCACGTCGACCTACAGATCGCATACCGGGGGTTCTTCGAATCTCGCTGCTCGATCGACGTCGTTCGCGCCGCCGAGGCCTCCGGGTTCGACGCCGGGCTGTGGGATCGTCTGTGCGCCATGGGCGCGACGACGATGGCCTTGCCTGAGTCCCACGGTGGTGACGCGGGCACGCTGCTCGATCTGACCCTGGTGGCCGAGGAGGTCGGACGCGCGATCGCACCGGTGCCGTGGATCGATCATGTGGTCACGACACGTCTGCTCGCCGAATTGGGAGCCTTCGACGTCGACCAGGTCCTGGCTGGTGACCTGCTTCGCGGCAGGTGCGTCGCGGCCATGGACCCGCGTACGAGGGTTTCCGGGGATAGGCGACTCATCGCCGCCGGCGCCATCGCCCGCCAGGTGGTCCTCGTCGAGGGAGACGACATCGTTCTCCTGACATTCGGCTCCGATCGCGCGGTCGTCGACAATATCGGCCGTCTGCCCATGGCGTGGATTGATCCGGCTACTGCAGACAGCAGAACGGTGGTGGCTTCCGGACGCGCCGCCCTCGAGAAGTACGAGCAAGCGGTGGACGAGTGGCGACTGTTGACGGCCTCAGCGTTGGTGGGACTTGTGGAGAAGACACTCGACGGCGCAGTCGAATTCGCTAAGAACCGGCAGACCCTCGGCGTTCCGATCTCGACGCTGCAAGCCATCTCGCACCCGATGGCCAATATCACAGTCGTCGTCCAGAGTGGCCGCAATCTGGCTCGACGAGCGGCGTGGTTCCTCGACCATGAACCCGGCGAGCGCTCTGAGCTCGCGGCGTCGGTATTCGTGTTCATGACCGAAGAGGCGGCCAAAGCTGCGACGATGGCCGTCCACGTGCAGGGCGGTCTCGGCGTCACGGTCGAGGCGGCGGCGTCGGCGTATCTGGTCCGCGCCAAGGGGTGGCCACTCGCCGGCGGTGACGTCAGCGTCGCCGCCAAGCGGATCGCCGACATCGTCGTGGCGCGCGAGAGACGCTTCGACACGACGGCGTAGCGGTGGACTTCTCCCGACTACCGCTGTCAGGCGACGACCAGCATTTCGTGGATCGCGTCCGAACCTCGTTGCGAACATGCGTCACCGACGAGGTGATCCGACGCGCTCGGGAGACCGGCGACAACTTCGACGAGGCTGTCCATCTCGCACTCGGCGAACAAGGCTTCTTGGCCGGAGACTTCCTCCCAGAATCCCATGGTGGATTCAGCCCGGTCCGACGCCGGATCTGGGAGCTCGAAGTGGGACGGGCGCGAACGCCATGGTTTCACTGGGGCACCACCGCCATGGTCGCCCGTATCGTCGAGAAGCTCGGGTCGCCAGAACTGGTCGACGAGATCCTGCCGGGCGTGCTGTCAGGCCAGATCCGGATATGTCTGGGATTCACCGAACCCGACGGCGGGTCTGACGTCGCCACGTGCAGAACCAGGGCCGTGCGAGACGCCGATGTCTGGGTGGTCAGCGGCTCCAAGATGTACACCTCGAACGCCCACCACAGCCGGTATGTCTTCCTGCTCACCAACACCGATCCGGCTGCGCCGAAACATCGCAGCCTGACCATGTTCCTCGTTCCCCTCGACACCGCAGGTGTAGAGATCCGTGGAATTCGGACTGTGGACGGCGACCGGACCAACCTCGTCTTCTACGACGATGTCCGCGTTGACGACAGGTACCGCATCGGTTCGGTGAATGACGGCTGGAGCGTGATGCGGGAAGCGCTCGCGGTCGAACATGGCGTTCAAGAGCGCAATGGCTCCGGGTTGCAGTCTATTTCGACGATGTCACATCACGGGACACTCATGGCCCAGGCAGTCGACGGTGTCGCGGCAGCGATAGGAGACGTTCGACCCGACGGGCGTCGCCGGATAGAGGACGATTCCGTTCGATTCCGCTTCGGCCGCATCGTCGCTCGAATGGAGGCGGCGCTGAGCGCACCCGGGATGTTCGGGCGCGTCGCGCTGGCCCAGATGATGCGTGACGTTGCGCCAGAACTCATGGATGTCGTCGGGGCGGAGTCGAGCCTTCCCGCGGACACCGAAGGCTCCATCGACGACGGCGCAGTGGAACACATGTTCCGATTAGCCGTCCCGATGGGCATCTACGGGGGCACTCTCGAGGTGTTCAGGAACATGATCGCTCAGAGCGTGCTCAAGATGGGCAAACCCAGTTACTCCCGAAGGATAGACGGAGGCGGATGTTGACATGACAACAGATTCGAAAGCGGGACTCTGGTCGCTGGCAGACTTGCTGGGCTTGTTCGATGTGAACGCCGACGGGACGGACCGGTTCGTCGGCGAGACGGGCTTGGCCGGCGTAGACGACCGTCAGGTGGTCGAGGGCACCCAGGTGCTGTCGCAGGCGATCGTAGCCGTGGGAAAGCGGTTCGCGGACAAGTCGATTCGTTCTGCACACGCGGTGTTCAGTCGGGCGATCATGGTTGGCGCACCGGTGGAACTGGTGATCGACGTGGTCGCCGAGGGGAGATCCACTGCTACTGCCGTCGTGTCGGCGGTGCAGGAGGGACGGCGGGCGATCACGATGACGGTGCTGGCCGATGTTCCGTCGGCTGACGTCATAAGGCACCATGTGCCGCGCGCCGAGGTCGGCAAGCCCGCTGAAGCCCACGAGGCGGACATGCCGATGGTCGGGCGGCAAATCCGTATGGTGGACGTGGTCGATGTCAACAGCCCCGACGAGGTCGGGCCGCCGGAACTCCACGCGTGGGTGCACTACGACAGCGTTCCCCCGAGTGACGCATTGGCGAAGGCGTTGTTGGCATACTTCACCGGTCATTTGGGCATTTCCACCACAATGCGGGCCCATGCGGGAATCGGAACGGCGCAAGCGCACCACACAGTGTCCACCGCACCGATGACTGTCACCGTCAGCTTCCACGAGCCGGTGTCCTGGCGGGGTTGGCTGCTGTACACCCACGAGAGCACACAAGCCGGTTCAGGGATGTCCTATGTCCGCGGAACGGTACACACCGATGAGGGTGAACTTCTCGCGTCGTTCTCTCAGGAAGGACTGATCCGTCCGCTGAGGCGCACCGACACCGCGATCGAGGTGCAGTCGCGCCTGTGAACGCTGGGCGTGCCTCGGCCTCAGCGCCGCCAGAAATCGAACGGGTCACGGCCCGGGCGGAAGCCGGCGGCCTCGACGATGTCGACCGCCAACTCGAACCGGTTGCCGACGTGAGCGGGCTGGTGGGCGTCACTGCCGAACGACACGGCGTCGCCGCCTTCTTGCCACCACCACCGCACGAGATCGACTGACGCCAAGGGAGATTTGGTGTTGATCTCCAGCGCCCGCCCCGTTCCGGCCAGCGCGGCGAACACCGTCCGGTAGTGCTCCTCGAAGTCGGTCTCGCGGTAGGCGCCGGCGCGGTCGGCGGGCCAGTAGCGGCGTGGATAGTCGCAGTGGGCGAGGACGGTGAACACGTCCGACCGCTCGATCAGCGTGACCATGTCGGCGAAGTAAAGGCGCACCAGTTCGTGGGGATCGTGGTCGGCGAACAACCGCCTGCTGATCCCTTCGAGGCGGCCTGCCACCGGGATCCCGTGCAGGCTTCCCAGCACCCGGTCGAACCCACCGGCGGCGAGGACAGCCGCGACACTGCCGGAAAACCAGTGAGGCTCACCGGCTTCGATTCCCGACAGGATTCGCAGATCGGGGAACATCTCACGGCAGCGCTCGACATCGGCGAGGTAGCCCTCGATCTCGAGCGGTGCGACGCGGGGTCGATCAGCGAGTGTCATCCCGTGAGCGGAAGCGTCGTCGTCACCCCACTCTGTGAAATCCACGTGCTCGGTGAAGGCCACCGCCGGGATCCCGAGTTCGACCGCGCGTCGGCAGGTGGCCTCCATCGTCGAGGTGTCGGCGGTGTCCCAGGACCACCGCGTGTGCACGTGGTTGTCGGAAGGCAGCATCAGTCCGTGCGAGCCGCTTCGAAGGCCTCGCGCTGGATGCGCTCGAACTGAGCGCCCATGGCCTCGGCCAGGGCGGTCGCCCCCGAGAGCGGCCGCACCATCACCATCAGGTCGTCGATGAGCCCGTTCTCGTCGACGTGGAGGAAGTCGCACCCGGTGATCTTCCTGCCGTCGACCGTTGCCTCGAAGAGGAGCGCATGATCGGGACTGGTGGCGTCGCCGATCTCCCTGATGTAGCGGAAGTCGGCGAACACGCGCATGACCGCGCGCAGGATAGCCGCGGTGATCGGCTTCCCGGTGTAGGGCTTGAACGCCACCGGGCTGGTGAAGACGACGTCGTCGGCGAGCAACGCCTCGATGGCGGCTGCGTCGCGCGCCTCGACGGCCTGGCGGAAGGGATGCATACCGAGTACGGTAGCCAACGCCCGGGTGCTGCCATCACCACGGCCCGTCACCGGCGCGGAATAGCGTTCCCGGTCGCGAAATCGGCGGGTCCGCAGCCATGGCTTCTCACCGGCGGAAGCACTCGACGAGCCTCAGCTGTCATCCCGGGTGCGGCGCTCGGCCATCGCGGCCAGCCGCCATGTGGTCTCTCGGTTGCGGGGGAAAGCGGCGGTCAGCGCCACCTGTTTGGGCAGCAAGTTCAGCGGCGGTGACACCGGCACCTCGGCCATGTCGATGCGGCAGCCGCCGCCGTCCAGGTCGGTGAGGCGAAGGGTGACTCGCGCTTTACCGAACGGTCTGCCGTTGGCGATCAGGACGAGTTCGGTTTCGGGATCGCACGATTCGACGACTGTGCTGTCGTTGAGCACCAGCGGCCAGACGCCGATGGAGTGGTGGATGGTGCTGCCAGGCGCCGGCCACGTCGCGTCGACGGCGCGCATCCGGCTGTTGCCCACCACCCATTGCGAATAGGTCCAGCCGTCGGCGATCACGGCCCAGACGTCGTGGCGCGACGCTGACGTGTCACGCGAGACGACCGGCGTGCTCTCGATGTCCTCGGGTTCTGTCGTCATCGAGTCGAACTACCCGCGCCCTGCGCGGGCAAACGTGGCCCGTCTGGTTCCATTGGGGCCGCATTCGACAAGGAGGTGCCGGCAATGCCCGCGGTGTGGAACGGTGACCCGCTGTGGCTCGCCGACGTGTTGCGCGCCGAGGGCCTCGACGTGGCGGAGTTCCCGGGCTGGCGCGGCCGTGGTCACGGTGATTTCGCCGACATCCGCGGGGTGATGGTGCACCACACGGGGTCGGATACCGCGACAGCCGAATCCATCGCACGGGGTAGGCCCGACCTGTCCGGTCCGCTGTCCGCGCTGCACATTGCGCGCACAGGCACCGTGACAGTGGTGGCGGCGGGGGTCTCCTGGCACGCCGGCAAGGGCTCGTTCCCGTGGCTGCCCGTCAACGGCGCGAATCGGCACATGATCGGCATCGAGTGCGCGAACAGTGGAACGAGCCCGACGGCCCCGCATCGCACGCACTGGCCCTACGCCCAGTACGTCGCTCTGCTGCGCAGCTGTGCCGCGATCTGCCGTCGGCTGGGCCACTCCGCCGACCGGGTCATCGGACACAAGGAGTACGCGGGTCGCGCCCAGGGCAAATGGGACCCCGGCGCGATCGACATGACCATTCTGCGGCGCGACATCGCCGAGGACCAGACCGCCCCGCGGCCGCCCGGCGACGAGTACGCCGACATCCTGCTGCAGCGTGGATCTCGTGGCCCCCAGGTCGCCGAACTGCAGCGACGCCTGAAAGCGGCCTACACCAGCTACGCGGGAGACCTCGTGGTCGACGGTGTGTTCGGACCGCGAACCGAAGCTGCTGTCCTGGAATTCCAGCGCCGCACAACGGGTTTGGTGGTGGACGGAATCGTCGGGCCGGCGACCGCGCGGGCGCTAAGGCTGCGGGTGGTCAGCGTGTCCGGCTGACTTCGACCGGGATGCCGTTGAGGGCGCCGTTGCCCGATGGCTCGTCCAGGAAGTCCACGGGCGACAGGACATTGGTGTTGACGCCGGGGGAGCTGTTGGCCACGTCCAGGCGGGTACCTGCTTTGCCGTGGCCCCAGCCGTGCGGCATCGAGACCACCCCCGGTTTGATCTCGTCGGTGAGTTCGGCCGGCACGTCGATGCTGCCTCCGGAGGACGTGACGGTGACGATGTCGCCGGTGGTGATGCCGCGCCGGTGCGCGTCGTCGCGGTGGATCAGGAGTGTGCAGCGATCGCGGCCCTTCATCAGCGGTGCCACGTTGTGCAGCCAGGAATTGTTGGAGCGCAGGTGGCGCCTGCTGACCAGGACGAGGCCGTCCGGCGCGCGGTCGAGCCGCCGAGCGAGCCGCGGCAGATCGTCCGTCAGGTACGGCGGTGCCACCCGGATCTTCCGGTCAGCGGTCCCGAGGATGTCCGGGATGCGGGGCACCATCGGACCGAAATTGATCCCGTTGGGGTGCTCTCTGAGCGTCGCCAGGGTCAGCCCGCCGGGATTCTCGCCGTAGCGGTCCCCGAAGGGGCCCGTACGCAAGGTGAGGTCCAGGATGCGTTCGGGCCCAGCGTGCTCGTAGTGCGCCCGCACCGTCGCGCCGTCGAGTCCCTGGGTGAAGCACAGGTAGTCGAAGAAGCCGTCGTCGATCGCGCCGACGTCGACGTCCTCGGCCGGTGTGCCCGTGCACAGGCCGGTCAGCCGGATCAGGATCTCCCATTCGTCCGGTGCCGAGGGATTCGGTTTGGTGAACACGGGTGGCGAGTAGTTGGCGACGCTGTTGACGGCGAAGTGCAGGATGAGGTCGTCGTGGTGAGGCTGCTCCAATGGTGATGGGCCGGGCAGGATCACGTCGGCGTGGCGGGTTGTTTCGTTGAGCCACAGGTCGATCGAGATCATCGCGTCGAGCAGGGGGAGTGCGTCGTCGAGGCGATCTCCCGCCGGGGTGGACAGCACGGGATTGCCGGCGACGGTGATCAGCGCCTTGATCTGGCCGTCGCCGGGCGTCGCGATCTCCTCGGCCAGACACGACACCGGAACCTGGCCCAGCACTTCTTTGGCGCCGCGCACCCGCGTGCGAAAGCGGCCGAAGTCGGCGGCGCCGTCCTCGAGTCCGGGGATGGGTTGCACCGTCACCGACCAGGCCGCCGCGGTGGGGAACATGGCGCCGCCCGGGGTGTCGAAATGTCCGGTCAGGATGTTGACGACGTCGACGAGCCAGCTCGCCAGGCTGCCGAACTCCTGGTTGCAGGTTCCGATACGGCCGTAGACCACCGCGCGAGGTGTGCTGCTCAGCTGCCGAGCCAGCTCGCGGATGCGGTCGGCGCCGATGCCGGTCACCGCGGACACGCGCTCGGGCTGCCAGTCCGCGGCCAGCGCGCGCAGCGTCTCGACTCCGTCCACATGCGGTTCCAGCCCACCCAGTGTCACCAGATCCTCGGCGAACAACGTGTGCACCACCGCGAGCAGCAGCGCGGCGTCGGTGCCCGGGGTGATGGGGAGCCACTCGTCGGCGCGTTCGGCGGTTCGGGTGCGGACGGGGTCCACGACGACGACCGTGCCGCGACGGCGGACAGCCTCGATCAGCCCCATGACATCGGGAGCTGCCAACAGCGAACCCTGCGACGCAGCAGGATTGGCGCCCATGACGACCAAGAGGTCGGTGCGCTCGATGTCGGGCACGGGGAACGTCCACCAGCCGCCGTACATCAGATGCGAAGACAGGTTTTTCGGCCATTGATCGACCGTGCCGGGCGAATAGGTCAGAGGCATTCCCGAGAGTCCGAGCAGCACCCCGGCGTAGCGCGCCAGCGAGAACGAATGGGCCAGCGGATTGCCGGTGTAGGCGGTGACAGCGGCGATTCCGTGTTCGGCGATGACTGGCGCGAGCAGTTCGGTGCAGCGGGCGAACGCGGTGTGCCAATCCACCTCGTGCCACTGCCCGTCGAGCTTGATCATCGGCGTCCGGATTCGGTCGGGATCGTCGTGAATGGCACCGAGGGAGGCGCCCTTGGGGCAGATGTGCCCGCGGCTCCACACGTCGTCCCGGTTAGGCCGGACGTCGCTCACGCGCCCCTGTTCGACCCGAATCTGCAAGCCGCACATCGCTTCACACAGTGGGCACGTGTAGAGGTGGAGTCCGTCCTCGCCGATGCCCGCGAGTTGGCCAATGTCGGTCATCGAACCCCCTGTGTCGTGACACACTGTATCGACAATCGGCCGACGGAGGATGGGGTTTCGTGGATGGATCTGCGGTGGACAGATCGCCGCCGAGCGCCCGGCGACACCACGGGTCGCGCCGCGACCCGGCGATCGATACGTCCGTTCTCGAGGCCGCCCGCGCGCTGTTGGTGACGCGCGGGTACGCGGCGACGTCCATCGACCTGATCGCGGCGACCGCCAAGGTGAGCCGGCCCGCCATCTACCGCCGCTGGCGCACGAAAGCACACCTCATCCACGAGGCGGCGTTTCCGGATCTCGGCGCAACACCCCAGGAGGACGACCTCGCGGCGGAGATCACCCGCCTGTGCCGGGGAGCACTCGTCATGTACGCCGATCCCGTTGTGCGTGAGGCGGTTCCAGGTCTACTCCACGATCTGCGGCTGGAACCGGCGATGCGCAGACTGCTCAACGACCGGCTGGAAGCGGCGGCGCGCCGCAACCTCGCAGAACATCTGGTGCGTTCCGAGGCCGCCCGATCCGGCGTCGACGCCGACACCGTCATGGACGTCATCGCCGGAGCCGCGTGGTACGCGGTGTGTGTGCGTAAGGTGACCGACCTCGATGATGCGGCGGCGAAATTGGCGGACCTGGTGCTGAGCGGGGTGCTGGACCGCCCTCAGAGCCGTCCGACCTGACGCAGCCCTTCGGCGGTGTCGGCGATCGTCTCGGCCGGATCTCGCCAGTGCAGCCCGAAGTCGCGCGTGCTCGGTGCGTCGTCGCAGGCCGGCATCTGCGTGTAGTACTGCATGGCCGCAGAGTTGATCGGCGTCTCAAACGGCAGGAAAGGCCCGACGACGTCGAAGACGCGGCCTGCGCTGCGCAGCGCCACATCGGGCACCGGGACGACGGCGAGTGTGCGGTTTGTCGCGCGGCCGATCATCTGCGCGAGTTGGTTGACCGACACTCGCTGGCCACCGGCCATGTAGCGCCGCGGTCCGCGGCCCGGCTCCAGGAGGGCGACGTGGAGGTCGGCCAGGTCGCGCACGTCGATGACGATCCAGCCAGCGCCGCGACCCGGCACGGCGTGCATCTTCGCCGACGCCTCGACACCTTCGGCTGCCTCGCCGAACTGATCGCCTGCGGGCGGACCCAGCACCATGCCGGGATAGGTGATGTTCACGGGTGCACCGGCGTCCTGCAGGCCGCGCGCGTACGCCTCTACGGCTGCTTTGGAGCGGCCGTAACCGTCGCTGCCGCCGACCACCGGGAGGTCGGCGTGCAGCACGTCGAGGTCGGGGCGGAACAACGCGGTGAAGCTCGACACGTGCACGATCGGATCGATCCCGGCCGCGACGGCGCCGCCGAGGACGTTGCGTGCGCCTTCGAGGTTGGTGTGCAGCATCTCGTCTGCTCGGCTCGGATCGGTCGACACCATGGCCGCGCAGTGGATCACGGCGTCGCATCCCTGGAGCGCGGCTTCCGTGCTCTCGGCGTCGGCGATGTCGCCGAGCACGTGGTCGGCGATGTCGACGCCGATCTTCTCCGCGCTGGTGGCCAGCCTGCCCGCATTGCGCACCAGGAAACGAACCTTGTGCCCGGCGTCCTGCGCTGCCTTCGCGGTCCACGCGCCGACGAAGCCGGTGCCGCCGGTGATCAGTACCAACATGAGCCCTCCGATTCCACGACGCGCTTTATACCCGTTTTCTGCCCGGGCGCCCCACGGGGGAACCCATGGTCATGATCAGGCTGTCACGCCGCCCGGCCCGCAATTGACGGGCGTCAATTAGTTTGTCGGATGTGTCCGTCGCGGCGACCCTGCTGCTATACGTTGACCGGGTGTCCACGCCACCACCGCTCCTGGAAAGCCCCGCCGACCTGACCGTCGAATGGCTCAGCTCCGCACTCGAGCGCGACGTGTCGACCTTCTCGGTCACCCGCATCGGCACCGGTCAGATGAGTGAGTGCTACCGGGTGGACGTGCAGTACGCCTCAGGAGATGAGCGTCCGGCATCGGTGGTCCTCAAGGTGGCCGCCGCTGATCCGAGCAGCCGTCAGACCGGGCTGGCGATGGGGCTCTACGAGCGTGAGGTCCGCTTCTACACCGACATCGCACCGGGCCTCGGCGGTCCGGTCGCGCCCTGTCATCACGCGGCATACGACAGCGCGACGGGGGCGTTCGATCTGCTGCTCGACGACGCCGCCCCGGCGACCGTCGGTGACGAGATCCGCGGTGCGACCCGGAACCAAGCGGACCTCGCGATGCGCCAACTCGGTCTGGTGCACGCTCCGCTGCTGGGCAACGAGGCGCTCGCCGATGCAGCGTGGCTCAACCGTGAGTCGCCGGTCAACCAGGGATTGATCAGCGCGCTGTACGCCGGGTTCATCGACCGCTACGCCGACCAGGTGGCTCCGGAACATCGCGCGGTCTGCGAGCAGTTCGTGAGCGCGTTCGACGCGTACATGGCCGCAGAGGGCGGCAACGGCCGGCGCGGCCTGGTCCACGGCGATTTCCGGCTGGACAACATGCTGTTCGGCCAGCCGGGGGCCGACCGGCCGCTGACCGTCGTCGATTGGCAGACGGTGACGTGGGGTCCGGCGTTCACCGATGTCGCCTATTTCCTCGGGTGCGCTCTACCTGTCGAGGAGCGACGCGCCCGGTACGACGAGCTGCTCACCGCCTATCACGATGCACTCGGCGGAGCTTCCGGCGTCACTGTGGACGAGGTGCGCGAGGGCGTACGGCGGCAGGCGTTCTTCGGGGTTCTGATGGCCATCGTGTCGCCGATGCTGGTGGAGAGGACAGCCCGGGGTGACGAGATGTTCATGGCGATGATCGCCCGGCACTGCCAGCACGTGCTCGACACCGATGCACTCTCGCTGCTGCCGCCGCCGTCGACGCCGGAACCGTTGCAGCCGAACGCATCCGACGAAGGGCGACACACCCCGACCAACGAGCCGCTCTGGAGTGAGAGTTGGTACTTCGACTTCGTCGACCCCAGTCAGAACGCGGGCGGCTGGTTCCGGCTCGGCCTCATCCCCAACCAGGGCCACGCCTGGGTCAACGGTCTGCTCTGCGGCCCGGGCCGTCCCACCGTGGCAGTGCTGGACTTCGAGGCACCTCTGCCCGAGGACCACACCGTGGTGGCTGCCGATGGTGCGGAGTTCAGCATGGAGGTCGCCGAACCTCTTGTCCGCTTTTCGGTGACGCTGCGCGGACGGGGGCAGGCTCATGACGATCCGGGCGCGCTGCTGCGCGGCGAGGCGGGCAGGCCCGTCGATGTCGCAGTGGAGCTCGAGTGGACGAGCGAGGGGACGCCCTTTCAGTACCGGGTGTCGCCACGCTACGAGATTCCGTGCCGGGTGTCGGGCACGGTCACGGCCGACGGACATTCGTACATCATCACCGGCGTCGCCGGGCAGCGCGATCATTCGTGGGCGTCGCGGGACTGGTGGGGGATGGACTGGGTGTGGAGTGCTCTTCACCTCGACGACGGGACACATCTGCACGGCGTGGACATCCGCATCCCCGGCGCCCCTGCGCTGTCGGTGGGCTACCGGCAGTGCCGTGGTGAGCCGCTGGTGGAGCTCACCAAAGTCGAAGCGCGCGAGACTGTCTGGGACGGCGAACGACCCGTTTCGGCAGTGGTCGACTACGACGGGCTGACCGCGACGATCACGACAGTGGGTCACGCACCGGTGTTGCTGAGCTCTCCCGACGGCCGACTCAGTCGTTTCCCGCGATCCTGGGCCACGGTCACCACCGATGACGGCCGCACCGGGACGGGGTGGATCGAATGGAACCGCAGTCAGGGCTGAGGATCCCTCAGCTGGGGCGGATCATTTCGAACCGCGCTTCGGGTAGCACGTCGAAGTAGGTCGCAGGCCCGCCGGCGCGAAGGATGGGGCGGGCGGCCGCTGTGTCGTAGACGCCGTCGACCAGGTACTGCCGGTCGATGTGGACCGCGATGACCTCACCCAGCACCAGCCACGTGTCGATCGGCGACCTGTCTCTGTCGTGAAGCTGAATGAGCTGCGTCAGAACGCATTCGAAGTTGACGGGGCTTTCGAGGACCCGCGACGGCTTGACTTCGGCGGAGTCCACGGGCGTGAGCCCGCCGAGGGTGAACTCGTCGACGTCGGGGTCTGCGCTGGCCGCCGTCTCGTTCATTGCTGCAGCGATCGGGCGGCACGCGAGGTTCCACACGAACTCGCCGGTGGCCTCGATGTTGGCGACGCTGTCCTTCCAGCCGATCGAGGCGAAGCCGATCACCGGCGGGTGATAGTTGAACCCGTTGAAGAAGCTGTAGGGAGCCAGGTTAGGCGTGCCGTCTGCGCTCACGGTGGAGATCCAGCCGATCGGCCGCGGCCCGATGATGGCGTTGAACGGATCGTGGGGGAGCCCGGTGCCGTCTGCGGGACGGTAGAAATGAGCGTCGGACGTCGCCATCGCAGCAGTCAATCACACGTTGGTGCGCGGGAGAAAACGCCGAAAAAGAGAGACCGAAAGCCGCAACCTCTGTGATCTCTCGCTGTGACCGCACTACGTGCAGGATCCGCGCCGGCTCACGGTAACACCTCGGCTCACCGAGCGTTGCGCAACTTCACCAGCGATACGAGCCCCATGTCGTAGAGCGCCGCGGGAGGAAACGTGCGGAAACCCCGCACACCGGAGATCCCCGTGCCGGATTGCACGATCTTGCGCGCAATCCGATAGTCCAGATCCTTGAGCGTCCCTCTGTCGGTGGTCGCGTCGAGCAATGCTGATACACCGGCAACGGCAAACGGATTCGTGACATCGAGCATCACGTTGGTGGCCGCGATGAGGTGGTGGATGCGTTCCGCGACAGCTTCGTCTGCGAGTGTGACTGCGGCACCATCGATTCGGGCGGCAATGCGGGCTACCAGGCGCCGAAGCCGATGAGGTCCCAGCGCCACCGTGCCGTCGAAGAGCACCGACATCCCCAGGCAGTTGATCCGGTCGCGACCTCGGTACGCCGGATCGACCTGGCACGGCCGGCCGTGGCCACTGAGTGCCGTCCGCAGGTCTTTCGAGATCTTTCTCCTGACGCCGAGCTCTCCGACGAGGACATCGATACGTCGATCTGCCTCGTGAACAGCGCTCAGGTCGGGGTGCGCTACCAGAAAATCGTCGTTGTATCGGGCATAGAACACGCCGTCGATGTCTGTGATCGCATCGTCCATCGGGACGACGGCGAGATTGCCCAGTGCGGGAACCAGTGGCGTTCCCATGGCCACGCCGTTGAGCCGAGTGAACTCGGCGCCGTCCGCGTCGCGGACGACGGGACGGACCAGCGTGGTGATGATGTTCCAGGCGGCACAACTGATCTGTCCGGACGGTGCGCCCAGGGAGGCGACCTCGCGCAGCATCCTCCACACCGCTGCGTCGGGGCCGACTGGGAGGTTGTCTCCGTATTTCTCGAAGTCCGACTGCAGTACGTACAGCGGGCCGCTGCGGGGCCCTGCGCGGCGGCGATGCTCACGCACGAACGCCGCGAATGCGCGCATTGCGGTGAGGTTGGTCAGGCCGGGGAGATAGGAGTACACGCCGGGTAGCCCGCGGCAGCGGGCATTGTGCGACAACAGTTTGAATAGCGCGGAGCCCACGACGTGGTCGACGAACGCCGCGGTGTGCGCGGTGCGACGTTTCCCGCCCGTCTCCAGGACCCACTGATCGACGGGTTGGGGTCGGTAGGTGGCGGCGGCGACGCTGGAGGCGATGGCACGGGCCAGAGCGCGACGGTCGGCTGCGGCCGCGAAGTAGGTGATGTGCGGGTGGAACTCCGCGTGTCCGAGCCCGCGTTCGGAGCGCTTGGTGTAGATCCGCAGAATCGTCTCGTCGTAGGTCGTCGGATCGATGAGTCGCCGCTCGATGTCGACGGGTTCAAGAGGCACGATCGATACCACCTTCGGGCCACTCGCCCAGGCGCCATTTCCGCAGCGTCTGCAGCCATCCACGGAACTGCTCGGGGTCGGGGTCGGGTGGAAGAACGAACAGCATTCGTACCCTGTTGTGGTGGAAGATGGGCGAAAGCCACCGTCGCGCAACCAAAACCACCAGCGCATCGTCATCGAGGCTGCGGACTGCTGCGGGTAAAGTCATCGCCAGCAGATCATGGTCGAGGCTTCGCAGAGCCTGCCGCCCACTGCGCGTGCTCACGTCGGCTGCGATACCGGCTGGGAATCTGGACAGGAACTCCGGCGTCAACGTGCGCGGATTCGTCGGTGGCTGCGGCACCCCTGTCAGGCCGGCCAACCATGTGTCGTCGACGATGCGGGTGAGCGCTGCACGACCGTCAGCAGCGGGCTGGCGCCAACACCGTCCGCGGTGGGCTGCACCACCTGTGCCATCCTGCAGCGACACATGCACCGGCGGCTCGCTCCGTGGGCCACGCTCGTAGAAGATCAACGTCGTCGCCGATGTGAAGGCCAGAGCGCCCCTGCTGTGCAGTGCCTTTCGCAACATGTCGACCGCAGCGCGGCGCTGTCGCGCCGGAATCCACTCCGGAACAGTGATCGTGCCGGCGCACACCGGTCCGGGCTCCTCGGCGAGAGCGCGAATCCAGTCCCCGAGGGGTAACTGGCTCGGTCGCGGGGGAGAGCGGTCCTGCAGGTGTTGGACGTTGATGTGAACCAGGAGCAGGACGAGCATCGCCGCAGAGAGTTCGACGAGATCGGATGCGGGGTTGATGTCGACCCACACCAGTGCGAACAGCACACCGGAGAACAGGATCGTCACGTTGAGCGCGCGGAAGCGCCCCTCGGCGAACAGTCGCATCTGGTACGTGCCGATGAAGCTGCGGGCGAGGAACAGGGGAAGCAGCGCGAGGAGAAAGGTGAGCGGCACATCGGGCAGGACGAAGACGCCTAGGGCGACAGCGAGGGCCCAGAAGTACATCGTGACCATCGGAGTGACCCAGAGCAGACGATGGAAGAACCACACGCGATACTCGCGAAGAGCCGGGATACGGCGCAGCCGAACGAAATCGAAGTAGAACACGGCGGTGGTCTCGTAGGCGCCTCGCAGCAGCGGCAACACGAGGTAGAAGAACTGGAACGCGTCGATGTCACGCCACGCCTCGAACCCGGCCGTCAGGTCATAGGAACGAGTACTGGTGCCGTAGATTCCGGCGATCGCCAACACGGCGACGGCGTCCAGGCGCAGCCCGAGACCTGCGAGCGTCGCCTCGACCGCGTGCCGCAGTGGCACGACCGGAAGGCGTTGATGCCGTTGGCGCCACCGTGGAGTCAGTCCGTTGAGTCGGTACAGACGCAGCGTGTAGTGAACGGTGATCCAGATCGACATCGCATTGGATACGACGATCGCGATGATCACCGCGGCGGTCGGATAGAACAGTGCGCCTATGCCGAGAACGCTGATCTGCGCGAGGGCCGGCGCGAACAGTGTCCACGGCGGGCGGAAGATCCGCTGCGTGGCGAACATTCCGGAGTGCAGCACCCGCAACGGAATTCGTGCGGCCAGCTCGATCAGGACCAGAAAGGCATAGAGGCGTCCGAGGGGGTCGTCACCAGATGGAGCCAACGCCAGCAGTGCGGTCGCACCGGCGACGGTCACAGCGCCCGAGGTGAGGTAGGACAACCTCAACCATGAGCCGATCTCGGTGGCGACGGCCTCGCGGTCACCGGACACCGAGAACGCGCGGAGCCGTTCGCGCATGATCTCGAGCAGACCCCACCACGCCCCGCTGACGATGAGGCTGCCCACCCGAAGGATCATCACCGTGAACGCGGCGAGTCCCCCCAGGCTGGTGAGAATGATCAGGAACTCGGCGACGTGGATGACGAACGTGATGCCGTCGACCAGAAGGGCGTATCGCAAGCGATACCAGAAGTAGCTCAACATTTTTCCAGTCAGCAAGCAGGCATACAGCGACACTGTGCGGTGGTCCTCGCGTCCCGCCCGCTCGAACCACCGGTCGATGTCGTTCACCCGGAAGTCCTCCTGTCGGCACGCTGCTGTGGGAGGCTTGCCCTGTAGAAGGGTGCACCATGGCGCGAGGCGACGTCGCCGTAATGTCGATTTCGGCTGCGCTGGTGGCGATCGTCGTCGCCGCTGTCACGTACAGCGTCGTCGTCCTCGACGCAAAGCCCGACCCGTCGGCGATGGTGACCGACGACTCTTCGAGTTGGCTCGTGCTGACGTGGGCGCCCAGCTTCTGCGTCGCCGAACCCGCCAATCCGGGATGCACCTCGGGTGACGCCCAGCGTGCGGGTGAGACGATGTTGCTCCACGGTTTGTGGCCCCAGCCGCCGGACCGACGATATTGCGGCCTGGCACCCGACGTCGAGGAGACGGCGCTGCCGCGCGTCGATCTCGATCGCGAGGTAAACCAGGTTCTGGCGGCAACGACGGTGAACTCTGCATCGCTGACCCGACACGAGTGGTACACCCACGGCACGTGCTCGGGTGTCTCTCCCGACGACTACTTCGGCGACGCCGCCACACTGACCCAGGAAGCTCGCTCAGCGTTCGATCCGATATTCCGCGATGTGGCGGGAGCTCGGTTGACCCTCAACGCACTTCGCGAACGCGTCGACGACGACCTCGGTGCTGGTGCGGGCGAGCGTGTGGGGATCGGCTGCCGCAAAGCCACCGGGACGGGATCGCTGGTCGTCGAGGTCCGGCTGTCGTTGCCGCCCGTGGTCGCACTGCGCGACGGCGATCGGTTGCGGTCGCTGCCGGAGCTCCTGCAGGCGGGCCCACCGGTGCCGGCGCAGTGCCGGCACGGCAACGTACCGGCCTGATCGGAGCGTCAGTACAGCTTCGGCGTTCGGTTGTCTCGCTCGTGCTACACATGCCTTCGTAGCCGAACATGAGGAGACGTGATGGCACTCGGTCGGACGGCGCGATCTGGTCTCCGTGCTGGGCGCGCGATGATGCGGCTGGTTCTGGCTCCGACCGTGGTCGTCCTATCGGTCATGCTGTCAACTTCGGTGAACGCTCAGCCGGCGGGCGCGAGTTCGTGTGCCTCGGCCGACCAGCAGTGCGAACTCGGGGGTCGTCTGGAGATGGCAGAGAGGTACCTGGCCGGGCGTCCTGGAACGACCGGGTTCGTGCTGCGCGATCGAGCCACCGGTGCCCGGTATCGCAATGGCGCTGCCGGAACACCCATCTGGACTGCCTCGTCGATCAAGCTGGCGATGGTGGCCGATCTGCTCGCCCGGGAGGAGTCAGGTGGGATCCGCCTGACTGCGACGGACAGGCAACAGATGACCGACATGCTGCGCCGCTCCGACAATTCGGCCGCCGACGCGCTGTGGTCTCGCTACGGAGGCCCGTCCGGCGTGTTCAACGCCGACTTCGTCCGATACGGGATGTCAAGCGTGCAGCCGCAGGCCGGCTTCGGTGACGTCTATCCCTACTGGGGCTTTCAGAAAGCGGCGGCGGACGACTTCGACGCGATCATGAATTTCGTTCTCACACGACTCGATCCGACGAACACCGCCGCGGTCGTCGCCGAGATGCAACGAGTCGTCGATGACCAACGCTGGGGAGTGTGGGGAGCCGGTGCGGGCATGACGCCCGGCAGCAAGAACGGATGGTCCTCGGAAGCGGGTGGATGGGTCGTCAACTCCGTCGGTTTCGCCGGACCGCAACAGCGCTACACCCTGGCGATCATGAACAACCTCGCGGGCGAAGGCGGCTACGACGACGGAGTGCAGACTACAACCGGTCTGAGCCAAATCCTTCTGGGCGCAATCTAGCCGACTCGGTCGTCGAGGCCACGTCGCCGCGTCCTGTAACCTACTAAGTGAAATAGTAGATCGAGCGAGGGGCGACGACGTCGATGCAGCAGAAAGCGCGGTGGTGGCTCACCGGCATCGTCGTCGTCCTGATCGTCGTCGTCGGGATAGTCGTGCTGAACGTGCGGAGTTCACCGGCGCCAGGTCGGGTCGAGGCACAGAGCCAGGCTGCAGCCGACCCGCTGCCGCGCGATTCTGCTCCACCGGGGGAAGTGGTTCGCGAGAGCAGCCGTCGGCTCAACACCGTTCCCGACAGTGACGTGACGTTCGTCGAATTCCTCGATTTCGAGTGTGAAGGGTGCAGAGCGCTGTTCCCGGTGATCGAACAGTTACGCAGTGACTACGGAGATCGTGTCAACTTCGTCATCCGGTACTTCCCGTTGCCGGGGCACTTCAACTCGGAGCGAGCCGCACGAGCAGTGGAAGCAGCTGCGCAGCAGGGCAAGTTCGAGGACATGTACAAGAAGATGTATGAGACACAACAGAGTTGGGGCGAGAAGCGCGTCCCTGCCGACGAGGTGTTCAGGGGATTCGCGGCCGATATGGGTCTCGACATGACCGCCTACGACGCTGCCTACAGCGACCCAGCGACAGCCGCTCGTGTTCAGCTCGACGTCGCCGACGGCACAGCACTCGGCGTTGCCGGCACGCCATCGTTCTTCCTCGATGGCGCTCGTCTGCAGCCGAGGAGCTATCAGGATCTGACCGACGCACTGGACAAGGCGCTCGCCAGCTGACTCTGCCGAGTTCTCGTCCGGCAGGCTGCCGGCATGAGCATCTACTATGTGGGTACGTAGATCAACAGGGTTGGCCGACACGACGGAATGCGTGGGATGCACGTGCGATACAAAGGCGGGATCGTGGCCACGAGTATTGCCCTCGCTGTGGGCGTGCTCGTCACGGTGTCCCAGAGTTCCGCGACGCGTGGTGTCACCGGGTCCGGGCAGTCGCCGGAGACCAGTGAACGCCAGCCGTCGATGCCCATCTCGATGCCCATCTCCATCGCCATCTCGCCGCCAGCTGGTGTACTGAACGTCGGAGTCGTCGGAGCGGCACAAGTGACCGCGAGGTCGGGCGCATTGACCGATGTGCGCATGCGCAACGAAACTGGTCGGCTGATCGCGGGGCGGATCATCGGTGGAGGCCGCGAGTGGGAGCCAACGGAAAAGCTCGGATACGGCCGGACGTACTCGATCGTCGCCACCGGCCGCGGCACCGACGGACGCATCGCGACCGCGGAATCGCAGTTCTCCACCCTTACGCCGCGCCAACAGGTGGCCGTGGCGTTGAGGACCACCTCTGGCGCGCAGCTGGCCGAAGGGGGAACATACGGCGTCGGAACCGTCATCGTTGCCGCGTTCGACCGACCGATCGTGGATCGAGCCGCCGCCGAACGGAGTCTGACGGTGCGGACTTCGCCGAAGGTGGAGGGGGCGTGGAACTGGATCACCGATCGCAAGGCTCATTGGCGACCTCAGAAGTATTACCCTGCCGGCACTCGTGTGTCCGTCGACGCGTCCCTATACGGAATCGATGTAGGCGGTGGGACTTTCGGCGCGGCGGACCGCACGGTCGAATTCTCCATCGGCCCCTCCAGGATCACGATCGCCGACGACGCGACCAAGCAGGTGAGCGTGTACGAAGACGGGACGCTGCGGCGCGTGATGCCCACGTCGATGGGCCGCGGAGGCACGGAAGCGGTCGGTGGCAAGACCATCGCGTTCTGGACGCAGCCCGGCGTGTACACCGTGATGGACAAGCAGAATCCGGTCTTGATGGACTCGTCCACCTACGGACTGCCGGTCGACCCGCCGTCGGGGTACAAGATCAGCGTCCCGTACGCCGTCCGCATCAGTCCCGACGGCATCTACCTCCACGAGCGGGAGGCCACGGTGTGGGCGCAAGGCACCACCAATGTCTCCGCGGGATGTCTGAATCTGAGCCTCGACAACGCGAAATGGTTCTACGAGCTGTCCAGACCCGGTGATGTGGTCGAGATCCGGAACACCGGCGGTGCACCGCTGGAGCAATGGCAGAACGGTGACTGGAGTGTGCCGTGGACGCAGTGGGTCGCCGGGAACGCTCTGCGGTCCTGAACGGTGCTGCCGTGTGGCACCCACCGCTACCATGAGCGGAAACGCAACCCAGAACGCGAGGAAAGATCAGGTGCAGCAGCGAGGATTCGGCGACCTGGAAGCTGCGGTCATGGACTGCATCTGGGCATACGACGGTGAGGTCACCGTTCGCGACATCTTCGACGAGATGACAACCCAACGAGATATCGCCTACACCACGGTGATGTCCACGATGGACAATCTGCATCGCAAAGGTTGGCTGGATCGTCGGCGCGTCGGAAAGGCGTACAGCTACTGGCCCACGATGACGCGCGAAGAGCGGTCGGCCAACCTCATGCGTGATGCGTTTCAGTCAGGCGGCGATGCCGATCTCGTGCTGAATTTCTTCCTCCGGCAGATGGACGACGACGAGGCCGCCCGGCTGCGCGCCGCGCTGCGCAAGGTCGCGCGCCGTTCCCGCACATCATGAACGCCGCGCTGTGCGTTCTTCTCTACGGAGCAGTCGTGGTGTGGTTGGCGCCGCCGCTGCTGCGCAGAGTCTCCCGCACGGCAGGCAGCCCTCGGCTGCTCATCTCCATGTGGCTGACCGCCATCGTGGTGGCGCTGGCGTCGTGGGTGGTCGGCGTGGCCGGCATGACCACGGAGGGTCTGGGTCGCCACGCGGCAGGTCCGTTGCGTCACTGCCTCGACGCGCTTCTCGCGGTCAACGATCTCGGCTGGGCGGGCCACCTCGTCGTCCTCGCGGGAAGTGCAGCCGTCCTCGCCGCCACCGTGGTGGTCGCACGCCGTCTCGTTCTGGCCATCAGCAGGTTGGTGGCAGGGAGTCGTGAGCATGCTGATGCCGCGCACATCCTCGGCACTCCATCCGGAATGCCCGGTGTCGTCGTCGTGCACAACGACTGCGCGGCCGCGTACTGCGTCGCCGGGCGCCCGGATGCCATCGTCGTCACCAGTGCAGCGGTGGCCACGCTGGCAGAGCGGGAACTCGATGCGGTGCTGGCGCATGAACGTGCACATTTGGCAGGCCGCCATCCTCAGGTGATGATGGTGCTTCGCGCGCTGGCGGGCTCGCTTCCCCGGCTGCCGTTGTTTCGGTCAGCTAGCGAGAGGGTCGGCTCACTGTTGGAGATGCGCGCCGACGACGCAGCCGTCCGGCGGCACGGCAGTGAGTCCGTTCTGGGCGGTCTCATCAGCCTTGCGGGTGCACCACGCGCATCAGGTGGGGCGCTCGGAGCAGCTGACACTGCGGTTCTCGAGCGGGCTCAGCGTCTGGCCACTCCTGCCGCGGCGCGGGCGCTTCTGGCCGAGCGCGTCGTGTCGAGCGTGACGATGATCGGACTCGTCGTGGCACCGGTGCTCATCTCCCTGGCGTGCCACCCCTGAAGAATCTGCGCCTTTCGGGCGCGATCTAGGTGCGGGCGCTCCACTCCGGTGTCCGCTCAGGAGACGCTTCGGCCAGCGCCGTCACGGTCTTCTCCACATCGAAGTCTTTGCCGTACACCGGAGTTCCGGGCTGTTGCCGCCACGATTGGGAGATCGGGCCGGCATCAACGGGGTCGAAGCCGAGATCGTCGACGATGCCGTGCACGAGGTCGCGGCCGGGGCCCTCGTCACCTGCGACCGGGAGTGCGATCCGATCGGCCACTCCGCTGGGCTTGCCGCTTTCGAGCAGATGCTTCCACCAGATGCCGTTGAAGACCTTGAAGACGGGCGCCCCGATCTGATCGGCGACCCAGGCGCTTTCGACCTGCCCGTCTTCGATGGCGGCGATCTCACCGTCGCGCTGCTGCGGGTAGTAGTTGTTGGTCTCGATCACCGGGGCGTCCGGCTTTCGCGCATCGACGATGCCGTCGGCGAGGTCCGGAACGTTCTTCTGCGGGATGCTGATGATCACCAAGTCAGCATCGCTCGCGGCGTCACGCGCCCAGACTGCGGTGGCGCCCGTCTCGGTCGCGAGGTCCGCGAGAGTCTCCGGTGATCGTGAGTTGGCGACGTACACGTCGTGACCGAGTGCTCTGAGACGGCGAGTCAGTGTTCCGCCGATCAGGCCTGCTCCGATGATTCCGATCCGCACAGTGATCCTCCTGTTTGCGTCGACCTCGTGGCGCAACGTCGGATGGGTGGGCGCTATTCCGTGGGATCGGCCGTGTTACCTACCTGTTGCGGGAAAAGGGTCGAACACGGACCGACGGAAATGCACCCGTATTCCCGTCATAACCAGTGCGCAACAGCTGAGCCGTCTAATGGCTCTCAACCGAATCGTTCTTCGGTCCACGTACCCCGGCGGATCACTGTGACCCGTCGGCAACCTCGACATCAACATCGGAGCGCCCCATGGCTTTTGACGCATCAATCGCAGACAACATCGCCACCTCGCTGGCCGAGATCCCCCATCCGTCACTGCCCAAGGGCAGCAACATCTACGGCGGCACCAAGATCTTCCCGAACTACCAGGCCGAGGAAGGGGAGAGCTACTTCACCCTCGTGCACGGCATCGCCCACGAATCGTCGGTGAGCTTCGTCGCAGTGCTGCAGGCGACCCGCGCGCTGCGCAAAGGATTCGAGTCCGCCATCTACTTCTACGGCCCCGGCGCCATCAACTGCCTGGCCACCCGCGGCTTTCCCACGACCGGTGACTCCGGTTTTCCCGGTGAGCAGAACATCAACGACGCGCTGGCCACATTCATCAAGGAGGGCGGCACCGTGTTCGCCTGCCGGTTCGGCCTGGCCCTGCACGGCGGCCGCGAAGAAGACTTGATCGAGGGTGTCATCCCTGCACATCCCCTGGACGTGCAGGATGCCCTCATCTACTACGCTCGCAAGGGCGCCATCATCAACTCCACCTACATGGTGTGACGACGAAATGACCACTATTGCAGCGGCTTCCGCGAACTTCACCCGGGATCTGGAACAGAACTACGCTCTGATCACGTCGCTGGTCGACGAGGCTCGCGACCGTGGGGTCGATTTCCTGGCGCTGCCCGAAGCGGCCATCGGGGGGTACCTGTCGTCACTGGGGAACCATGGGGACACCGTAAAGACCACCACTCGCTCGCTGCCGCCGGCCATCCGTGTCGACGGACCCGAGATCCGTCGGGTGCAGCAGCTCGCCGGTGATCTGGTCGTGGCTATCGGATTCTGCGAACTCTCCGATGACGGCGAAAACCGTTACAACGCAGCGGCTCTGCTCGATGGCGGCACGGTGTACGGGGTGTATCGCAAGGTGCATCAGCCGTTGGGGGAGGGCATGTCCTACTCGGCGGGAGATCGCTACGACGTCTGGGACACCCCGGCCGGTCGGATCGGACTACAGATATGCTACGACAAAGCGTTTCCCGAGGCGGCACGAATGATGGCCCTCGACGGCGCACAGATCATCGCCAGCCTCTCTGCGTGGCCGGCGGCCCGCACAGCGACCGCTGAGAATCTGCAGGAGGACCGCTGGACGTACCGGTTCAACCAGTTCGACATCGCCCGCGCCCTGGACAACCAGGTGTTCTGGGTGGCTGCCAACCAGAGCGGTACCTTCGGGTCGTTGCGCTACGTCGGCAACGCCAAAGTGGTCGACCCGGGCGGCAACATCCTCGCCACGACGCTGCTCGGCAGCGGTATGGCAGTGGCGGAGGTCGATATCGACGCGACCTTCCGCACGATGCGCGCCGGCATGTTCCACCTGCGTGACCGCAGGCCCGACGTCTACGGTCCGCTGACCGACACCGAGACAGCGAAGTGGGCGGGGCTGGCCCATGCCTGAGATGACGTTCGACATCCGTTGGCCAGACGGCTCCACGCAGTCGTGCTATTCCCCGAGCCTGGTGATGTACGACTTCCTGACCGCGGGCGAGCGCTACACCGTCAGCGACTTGCTGAACCGTGTAGGTGTGGCGCTTCAGGAGGCCAGCGACAGAGTGCGCGCCAAGTACGGGTTCGCGTGCACGTCGGCATCGGCCACCAAGGAGCAGATCGTGCATGCCGGCAGCCGGTTTCCCGCCGACGCAGAGGTCGTCATCACCGAAATGCGTCCTGCATCGGGGTGGGCATGACAACCCCGCCGCATGTGCCGGTCGCCATCATCGGCGGCGGGCAAGCCGGGTTGTCGGTCAGCTGGTACCTGAATCGAGTCGGCATCGACCATGTGGTGCTCGAAGCCGCCACCCCGGTGCACGCCTGGGCCGACAGTCGTTGGGACAACTTCACCCTGGTCACTCCAAACTTGCACTGCAAACTGCCCGGCTACACCTACGACGGTCCGGATCCCGATGGCTTCATGACCCGCGACGAGGTGGTGGCCTGGCTGCACGGCTGGTTGGAGACGTTCGACGCGCCGCTGCGAACCCACACCCGGGTCACCAGGTTGGCGCAGCGACTGGACAGTGGATTCGAGCTCACCCTCCAGACTCCCAGCGGGACAGAGATTCTGACGTGTGAGAACGCGGTGATCGCCACGGGCGGATACCCGCTGCCGGTCATACCGGCCTACGCCGCGTCACTGGCCGAGGGCGTCACTCAGTTCCACTCTGAGCAGTACCGCAACGCCGATCAACTGCCCGACGGCGCGGTGCTGGTCGTGGGGACCGGACAATCGGGAGCGCAGATTGCCGAGGATCTCCACCTCGCCGGCCGCCAGGTGCACCTCGCCGTGGGGAGCGCACCTCGCGTCGCACGGTTCTACCGCGGCCGTGACTGCATGACGTGGCTTTCCGACATGGGGCTCTACGACCGAGCTGCGCAACAGTATCCGGGTGGAAAAGCCGCGATCGAGAAGACCAATCACTACGTGACAGGACGAGACGGTGGCCGCGATGTGGATCTGCGGCAGTTCGCCTTGGAGGGCATGAAGCTCTACGGGGCGCTGTCCGACGGCAAGGACACCTTGCTGTGCTTCGAGCCCACCCTGCGGGCTGCCCTCGACCATGCCGACGCCGTCTACAACTCGATCTGCTCGGACATCGACGCCTACATCGAACGCGAGGGCATCACCGCGCCGCCGGCCACCCGCTATGAGCCAGTATGGGAGCCCGAGGCAGAGCCCACCACACTGGATGTGGCCGCCGAGAACGTCACCAGCATCGTGTGGGCCATCGGCTACCGGCCGGACTACCGGTGGATAGAGGCCAGCGCGTTCGACGGTGGTGGCCGGCCGATGCAGACTCGTGGGGTCACATCGGTGCCGGGGCTGAGCTTCGTCGGTCTGCCGTGGATGCACACGTGGGGATCGGGCCGGTTCCTCGGCATCGACCGCGATGCCTCGCACATCGCCGCCACCATCATCAGCGGCTACCACGAGTCAGTGCTACGACTCGCCGTCGGGAGCTGACGCCATGACATCCGCACCTACGGCACATCGACGTGCCTTCCACGCACAGAAGACCGCACGAGCGTAGGAGGCATTTCATGACTGTATCCACCCGAGTTGATCTTGCGCTGTTGGGTTTTCGGGGCACACCACCCGTGAGTCGCACGGCGGGTGCCGGGCCCAGTGCTGACGGTCACCTGGTCATCGACGGCCTCAATGCCGCCATTCCACGTAACCCGGACAGTCCCTTCGTCTTCGACGGAACGCGAGTGATGCTCGACGGTGAGGACACCGGGCTGGACGTCGAGGTGGTGACTCGGCCACGGTTCTATGACCTGTGCACGGTCGACGGTGTGCCCTACGAGAAGCTGGCCCGCCTGCACGGCCGCGACGTGCTGGCCACCACTGTGGTTCAGACATGCATCCGGTACGCCGAAGACCAGCGGTGCCGGTTCTGCACGATCGAGGAATCGCTGCGAACGGGGGCCACCACTGCGGTGAAACGGCCCTCTGAGCTGGCCGAGGTGGCCGCTGCGGCCGTGCGTCTGGATGGCGTCACCCAGATGGTGATGACGACCGGCACATCGGCGGGCAGCGACCGCGGTGCTCGCCACCTGGCCCGCTGTGTCCGTGCGGTCAAGGGTGCGGTGCCGTCGCTGCCCATCCAGGTGCAGTGCGAGCCGCCTGCGGACCTGGAGGTGTTGACCGAACTGCGCGAGGCCGGCGCCGACGCCATCGGCATCCACATCGAATCGCTCGACGACGAGGTCCGGAAACGATGGATGCCCGGCAAAGCCCAGGTCACTGTCGAGCGCTATCGGGAGGCCTGGCGTGAGGCGGTACGGGTATTCGGGCGCAACCAGGTGTCGACCTACCTGCTCGTCGGACTCGGGGAAGACCCGCAGGAGTTGATCGGTGGCGCAGCAGAACTGATCGACATGGGGGTGTACCCGTTCGTCGTCCCGTTCCGTCCGCAGTCTGGATCGCTTGCCGTCGACGTCGATGGTGCTTGTGCCCCAGAGGCATCGGTGGTCGAGAAGGTCAGCCGCGAAGTCGCCCTGATGCTGCAGTCAGCCGGCATGACAGGAGCCGACCAGCGGGCGGGGTGCGCCGCATGCGGAGCGTGCAGCGTCCTGCAGAACCTGGGGGCGTGATGATCCCGTTCGCAGCGAGCGCGCACGCCCCTGTAGGACTGTCGATCCTGTCCGGCACGCCGCGCCCGGCAGCTCCGTTCCTGATCACCCCGGCGTCGAGCTCGTCAGAGATCACGGCTTACCGGCACCTGCGCCGAGAAGAGTTCGTCTCCGCTCAAGGCCTGTTCACGGGTTCCGACCGCGACGACATCGACGACGATCCACGCACAGTCGTCCTGCTGGCCACCGCCCCCGATGGGAGTGTGCTCGGGGGAGTGCGGCTGGCCCCGGCCACCGACCCCGACATCGGATGGTGGACCGGCAGCAGGCTGGTGGTCCACCCCGGCGTTCGGTCCGACGGTGTAGGGCCCGCGCTGGTGCGGGCGGCCTGCGCCCATGCCGAGTCGGCCGGCGTGCTGCGATTCGAGGCGACCGTGCAACGGCGGTACTCCCGGTTGTTCGAGAGCCTGGGATGGCATCTCGTCGGTGGGCGGGTGGTCGCCGGACAGGAGCACGCCTGGATGCGATGGCCGATCACATCGATCCAACGAGTCGCCACCGCCACCAAGTCGTTTCTCGGTGATGCGTTGGCGCCCCTACGAACTGTGCCGGGAGCACTCGGGCCCGCGGGTTTCGTCGGTGACGACGGCGTGCCGGTGCCGGGAAGCGACCTGATTGCCGCGTGCGACGCGATCATCCCGTCCATGGTGGAACGGGACCCTGAATGGGCCGGCTGGTGTTCGGTTCTGGTCAACGTCAACGATCTGACCGCCATGGGAGCGCGCCCGATCGGTCTCCTCGATGCTGTGGGCGCTCCTACCCGGGCCCTGCTCGACAAGGTGATCGCCGGCGTCGCCCGGGCGTCGGCGGCCTGGCAGGTACCGGTTCTCGGCGGACACACCCAGCTCGGTGTGCCGGCAGCCCTGTCCGTCACTGCGCTGGGACGCAGCAGTGCCCCCGTTCGAGCCGGAGGAGCCGCAGTGGGGGACACGGTGCGGTTGACCGCAGACACCTCGGGTCGATGGCGGCCGGGATATCACGGGCGGCAGTGGGATTCGGCCGGCAGACGCAGTAGCGCCGACCTGGTGGCCATGACGGGCCTGGTGGCGCAGGCGTCGCCGAAGTCGGCGAAAGACGTGAGTATGGCCGGCATCGCCGGCACCCTCGGCATGATGGCCGAAGCGTGCGGCACCGGAGCGGAGATCGACGTTGCGTCGGTCCCTCGGCCCACTGATGCGGCGATGGGGGACTGGCTGACCTGCTTCCCGGGGTACGGGATGCTGACCGCGGGACCGCAGTCGGTGCACGCCCCGCCCGCCGGCGTCGACAGCGCCGAATGCGGTGTGCTGACAGCCGAACCCGGCGTGCGGCTGCGGTGGCCCGACGGAATGGTGACGAACGCGCTCGCGCCTGCGGTGACGGGGCTGGGGCCGTCGTAGGCTACAGCCGATGACATCGGTGACCCTGGCTGCGGTGGCCGCGCACTTCGGGCGCGACCTCCCTCGCTGTGTCGAGAAAGTCGTCGGCATCATCGCATCCGCCCGACAGGACGGCGTCGATCTGCTTGTCCTGCCCGACGCGTGCCTGGGTGGGTACATCGGCGACTTCCGTGCCCCCGACCCGGCGGACCCGCCGCCTGCGCTCGATCCTGACGGTCCCGAGATCGCCGACGTCATCGCCGCGGCAGGGCCGATGACCGTCTGCTTGGGATATGCGGAGGCAGCCGCCGGTGGCGGCCGGTACAACGCCGCCATCTGCGTCACCGGCGACGGCGTCCTGGGCACCTATCGCAAGGTGCACCAGCCGGCAGGCGAATCACTGACCTACCTTGCAGGTGAGGACTTTTCGGCATTCGACACCCCTGTGGGGAGACTCGGGATGTTGATCGACTACGACAAGACCTTCCCGGAAGCGGCGCGCACCCTGGCGGCCGAAGGCGCGCACGTCATCGCCGCTCTGTCGGCGTGGCCGGCCAGTATCACCGATCGCGCCTCTCGGCTGCCCGCCGACCGTCAGTCACGTCTGTTCGACTTGTACGATTGCGCTCGCGCCGCCGAGAACCAGGTGGTGTTGGTGTCGTCCAATCAGACTGGTGTGATGGGCAATCTGCGTTTCCTCGGTCAGGCCAAGGTGGTGGGGCCGGGCGGGGACATTCTGGCGACCACCCGAGCAAAAGGGGGGCTCGCGAAGGCGGAGATCGACGTGGACGCCGAGATCAGTCGCGCCCGCAAGGTGCTCAACCACCTCGCGGAACTGCGCCCGGACACCTACCGGAGCGGGTCGTGACGATGCGTGTCGCCCTGCTGACGTACTCGACCAAACCGCGCGGCGGTGTGGTGCACACGCTGAACCTGGCCGAAGCGCTGGCGCACCGCGGGGTCGATGTGACGGTGTGGTCGTTGGCGCGCGCCGGTGATCGCGGCTTCTTCCGTGCCGTCGATCCTGCCGTGACCGTCAATCTCGTCGAGTTCACCGATCTGCCCGGCGACACCGTCACCGATCGGATCGTGCGTTCGATCGCGACACTGCGAGACGCGTTCTGTGCGAATGATTTCGACATCGTGCACGCGCAGGACTGCATCAGCGCCAATGCGGTGGGGCGGTGTATCCGCACGATCCACCATCTCGACCAGTTCACGACCCCCGTCCTCGCCGAATGCCACGAGCGCGCCATCGTCGAGCCATACGCCCGGATCTGTGTCTCACAGGCGGTGGCCGACGAAGTCCGCGCCTGCTGGGGTCTGTCGCCGACGGTGATACCCAATGGTGTTCAAGCGCAACGGTTCATCGATGCATCACACGATGTGGCGGCGCAGCAACGGTGGCACGCAGAGCTCGGTCGGTATGTCCTGGCGGTCGGGGGGATCGAGCCCCGCAAAGGGACGGTAGATCTGGTCGAGGCGATGGCTGTGCTTCGGGCGCATGAACCGACAGTCTCGCTGGTGATCGCTGGTGGTGAAACGCTTTTCGACTATCGCGACTACCGGTCCGCATACGACGAGCGCTGCGCTGAACTGGGCGTCTCCCCAGTGATCCTCGGTACCGTCGAGAACGACGCACTACCGAGTCTGGTGGCCGCATGCGAGGTGTTCGCCTTCCCGTCCACCAAGGAGGGGTTCGGTCTGGCCGCCATGGAGGCGTTGGCCGCGGGCAGACCCGTGGTGGCACGGGACCTTCCCGTTCTGCGTGAAGTGTTCGGAAGTACCGTGACCTACGCGTCCGAACCGGTGGGTTTCGCCACTCGGCTCCTGGAAGCAATCGCCACACCACCCGACGCGGCGCCGGGTCGTGCGTTGGCGTCGAGCATGACGTGGGACGCCGCGGCTGCCGCGCATGTCGACTTCTATCGGCGTGCGGCATCATGATGGTGGACGTGACGTCCACACCGACATGAAGGAGACCACCATGAGACTCGACGCCGACGCGCGCGCCATCATCGGCGACGGTGCCGACGCCACGCTGGTCACTCTCAATTCCGACGGCAGTCCACAGGTGTCGGTCGTGTGGATGGTGCTGCAGTCGACGCCCGACGGGGACGAACTGGTCACCGCTCATCTGGCGGAGTATCAGAAGACCCGCAATATCCGTCGGGACCCGCGCGTGGCGGTGACCATCTTGTCCAGGCAGCCCCATCCCGGAGCTCTGACCTCGTATTTGACCGTGACGGGTGAGGCCAGTGTCGTCGAGGGTGGCGCCCCCGAACTGTTGACCGAGTTGGCGGAGGTCATGCTCGGCTCCAGCGAACATTTCCCACCGAAGGATGCCCCGCCCGGCCTGCTGACCAGAATCCGTATCACCAAGGCGCGCATCATCTGAGCTCGGTGTCTCGAGTGAGCAAGACGGCCCCACTTGACTGATGAACGACACCGTTCGCTGACGAGCCGGTGCCTGCGTGGGCAACGGGTTTCGGAATGTCGTGCAGAAGGGCTGACCGGACGCGGTCAGCATCGGCGCCGCTCCGAGCAGTCCGACGTCGCGCTCACGTGCCGAGAGGGCAGGTGGTCGCGGTCGGTGTGATGCCCCTAGTGCCATGATCTTCGGGTGACCGAAGAGGCTTCTGCACGCGCGCCGGGCCAGGCGAGCGCCATCGCACCGCTCGACATCGCAGGCTCGGGTGTGTTGCCGCCGGTCGATTCCAGGGTGCGCCGGGCGTTCCGGTGGTTGGAGCGGCTGGCGCCGTGGGTGGGGTCGCGCTGGGCGGTCGAGCTGTGGTGCACACCGCCGGTGCTGGAATCAGCTCTGCGTATGCCTCCCGGCGTCGGTCCGGGTGAGCCCATCGACGCCTACTGGGGTGACGGACACCGGGTGGTGGGCGAGCAGTGGGGCGACGGGCCGCCGGTGTACCTGGTGCATGGCTGGGGCGGGCAGCGCGCGCACCTTGCGGTATTCGTCAAACCGTTGATAAAGAGTGGCTTTCGAGCTATTGCTTTCGATCTACCCAGCCACAACGCATCCGAGCCGGGGGAGCTGGCGCCCGGGCGCACCACCGCCACTGAGTGCGCCGACGCGATTGCGGCGATGATCCGGGCACACGGTCCCGCCCACGCGGTGGTGGCGCATTCGTTGGGGGCCAATGCGACTGCACTCGCTGCGGCAGACGGTGCACCCGTCGGGCGACTGGTGTTGTTGGCTCCCATGGGTGACTTCCCTTTGTACCTGGATCTTTTCGCTGCGCGACACGACTTCGGTCCCCGGATTCGTGGCGGTTTACACCGTCGTCTGGAGAGGCGGATCGGCATGCGGCTGGCCGAGACCAACATGTCGCACCTCGGCCGCCGCGCGAACTATCCGCCGTTGCTGCTCATCCACGACCCCGATGACCCGGATAGCCCGTACGCCGCGACGGCGCGACTGTCGACCATCTGGCCGGGCGCTCAATTGATGACGACCCGGGGGCTTGGCCGGCTGGCGCACTACCGAATCCTGCGGCACCGTCCGGCGATCGACGCCGGGATGGAGTTCATCGGCTCGCCCGGCTAGGCCCGTCGAGGATGGACTGACAAACCGGTCACTGGGGAGCGTTCTCCCATGTCGCGGGTGTTGTCCTCGACGTGTATGACACTGCAGCATTCGCGATGACCAGTTGCGTGCACCGCGGGATGCAGAGTCCTCGCTGCAGAACGAGAATGGAATACTCGCTGGATATCCAATTCAGTTGTGATTCAACGTGGTTTTGGAGGGGCGGGCGTCAAGACTTGCCGGGGGCTGTTCGAGCCGGCACCGGCGCGGCGAGCTGCCAGATTGGCGCGATAGCCACGCTGGCCCAACGCCCTTCAGGCCGGTCCCGAGGCGCCGGCCTCGCCGCTGCTGCGCAGGCGGACGTCGGGGCGCACACCAAAGATGACACCGGCCCCGATCGCCAAGGCCGAGCGGATGTATGACTCGCGCCAATTAGCCGTGGGTGAGATCGCCGCTTCCTGCTCGGTCACCCCGACGATCAATTATCGCCGCTTCAAGGCCGACCAAGTCGGCCCAAATCCGCGAAATCCGATCAAGTTCAACAATGTCGGCGACAAGCATTCAGCGCAAGTCGACGCGCATGTCTAGCGACTAACCGCGGCCTAGAGTGTCTGCCACCGACAACCTGCCCTATGGGCCGTGCGTGCGCAGTCGAAGCTTTCGCGGACGTCGTCTCGGTGCCTGCGCCGGATGTCGCTCGCGGCCGTGTGCAGCTACCCCCGGAGGAGCTCGTCGAGGCGACGCAGCGGAAGGGCTGGAAGTCGGTGGCCGTCGCGGCCCGTCATCTCCTCGTTGACCACCATCGAATTGATAATGGCTTCTTCGACCGCTTGCACGGCGGCGGTGTAAAGATCGTCCATACGTCCCCAGGGGATGAAGGACAACGATTTCACATCCGGTTCGCCTCGCGGATAGTCGCTCGACAGTCCCGGCGCCGGCGCGGTTGAGAAGGCCAGGAAAATGTCCCCTGAGAAGTGGCTGCCCGTGGTCCCGGTCCTAGCTATTCCCAGGGGGACTCGTCGCGCCAGAGCCTTGCACTGGCCAGGGAGCAGCGGCGCGTCGGTTGCCACTAGGACGATGAGTGACCCTGCGCCGGGTGGAACAGGTGTTGTGGGATCTGCTCCGTGCCACGGCTCGGCGATCGGATTGTCCTGTGCGAGAGAAGGACCAACATGCGTTCCGGAGATGGTGAGTTCGGTGCGGACCCCGAAATTCGTCTGGGCGAACACCGCGACCGTGTAGGACGTGGTGCCGTAAGCCACCAGCCGCGACGAGGTGCCGTTACCGCCGCTGTAGTCATAACAGCTCATTCCCGTACCGCCGCCAACGGACCCTTCGGCGACCGGTCCGCTTGTCGCGCCATCGAGTGCTGCGCGAACGTGCGCCTCGGTCACGTGGTGTCCGTTGATGTCGTTGAGGTAACCGTCGTAGGTCTCGGCGCAGATTGGAAGCAGCCACCGCCGTGACAACCGCGGATCGACGTCGTTGGCCCAGGCGATGACGGCCGCGTGGCAGGTACCGATGGCATGCGTATTGGAAAGCACCACCGGCATGTCCAGGTAGCCTGCCTCGTCGACCCATGTAGTGCCGGTCATCTCGCCGTTGCCGTTCAGGGAGTACCAGCCGGCCGCGCAGGGTTCTCCAAGGCCGGATCTGCCGCGCGGCAGGACAGCGGTAACGCCGGTTCTGACTGGGCCCTTGCCTACCACCAATGAGCCGTCCCCTTCGATCAGGGTGGTGGTACCCACCTCGATGCCGGGAACGTCGGTGATGGCATTGAGGGCACCGGGATCGCCTCCGAAGGAGATGCCCAGTGCGCGGGCGCGCGGACGTCCATCGGGGGAGTGCGTTGCTGTCACGATCGGTCCTGACTCTTGGTTCGGAGTGGCCCGCGCGGTCCGCGAGGGGCGCAGTCCTTGACGGCGCGGATTCCATGATGCAGCATAAAGGCTCCGAACAAGAGCCAAAGAGCCTTTGTTTATAGGGGAGCGTGACGATGAATCTTCGAGCTGTCGCGACGGTCTGTCTCGCGATGGGGCTGGCCTTATCGGGCTGCAGTCCAGCATCCATTCGCAGCGGTGGCGCGGGGGACACCCTGACGATGTCACTCGCCGCCCCGGTCGACACACTGGACCCGTCTGTGGCCTATCAGACCGGATCGTTCGCCGTTCTAGCCAACATCTTTCAAACGCTGGTCGCGCTCGACCCCAAAGGCGCCATCGTTCCCGGGCTCGCCACCAAGTACGAAGTCGACGCGCCAGCGCACACCATCACCTTCGCCCTGGACCCCGCGGCCAAGTTCTCCGACGGCAAGCCGGTCACTTCGGCCGACGTCGCTTTCTCGGTCGACGTGTGGAAGCAAAGCGCCTCCTACGGTTCCTGGTACGCATCCATCGACCGGGTTACCACTCCGGATCCGCACTCGGCGATCCTGCACCTCAGCTCCACCGGCCTGGCGTCATTGGGGGTCTTGGCCATCGGCACGGCGTCGATCCTCCCCAAGGACTTCGCGGGGATGTCGCGGGAAGACTTCTTCCGAAAGCCGGTCGGATCCGGCCCCTACGCAGTTGAATCGGCCCGATTGTCCGAGCAGGTCGTAGTCGTTGCCAATCCCCACTACGGCAGGCGCGACGACATGTTCTTCAAAAGGGTCGAGTTCGACGTAATCCCCGATGCCAATCAGCGCCTGGTGCAATTTCAATCGAAACAGCTCGACATCGTGAGCGAGATCAGCCCGACCGACGCGGTGCAGTATCCGCAGGAGGTTTTGCGGCGTTCTCCGTCGTTCTGGCAAGATCTGCTGATTGTCAACGTGCGCGATGCGGTGCTGGCCTCACCGGATATGCGCCGAGCCATCTCGTTGGCGGTCGACCGCGAGGCCCTTGTTTCGAGCGTTTACAAGGGTGAAGCGGTATCCGCGACAACCGTTGCGCCACAGATCGTTCCCAACGTCATGCCATGCCCGACGTGCGACTGGGGTCGTCATGACGTTCCAGAGGCGAAGCGACTCGTCAGCTCAGCCGGCTACACCGGCCAGCCCATCACCATCCTCACCGGCGGCGGATCGACCGATCTTGCCGGCCAGGCGTTGGTCCCCATGCTGGCATCGGTGGGCATCAACGCGGTGATCGAGAAAGTCGAAGGTGCGACGCAAACTGACAGGTTGACCAAGGGGGAGTACCAGCTGGCACTGTTGGAGAACACCGCGCTGGCGCCCACCCCTCTGGACCCGGTCGGATTCTTGGCCGATACGGAGAACTATTACGCCGGTGACGACGCCACGGCGGCCCGTGCTGCTGTTCAGATGCTCTACGACGCCCAGAATCAGAACGAGCTACAAGCCGCGAGCGAGTTCTACGAGCGGTGGGCCTACGACAGCGCTTCGGTGATACCGCTGGTCTCCAAGAAACAAACCTTCGCGGTGCAGGCTGGCATCGAGGGTTTCGAAGCACCTGTGTCAACAGGCTTTTCGGTCGCTCCGCTCAGCCGCGCCTCCTCCTGACCGCATCCCGCCCTAGTTCAGAGTCGCGGCGCGGGCAGCACACAGGCCACTTGGTGGTCGGATCCGGCGGAGCGCAAGACCGGGTCGTGACTGTCGCATCCTGTGATGGCTTCCGGGCAACGAGGGTGGAAACGGCATCCGCTCGGGATGTCGAACGCGCTCGGCAATTCACCGTGCAGGACTTCCGAGGCCGGCGCATCAGCTGTGGTGCGGATCGTCGGTGCAGCGCGCAGGAGCGCTCGAGTGTACGGATGTCCCGGCGACCGGAAGATTTGATCGGCCGGCGCCACCTCGACGACGCGACCCAAATACATCACGGCCACGTCGTCACACACCGCGCGGACGACACCCAGATCGTGCGAGATGAATACTAGTGTCAATCCCAACTGCTCCTGTAGTTCGACCAGGAGATTGACGATGGTTGCCTGAACCGACACGTCGAGGGCCGCCACCGCCTCGTCGGCGACCAGCACGTCGGGCTCGACTGCGAGGGCCCGCGCAATCGACACTCGCTGTCGCTGTCCCCCGGAAAGCACTCTGGGCCTTTGCTCGAGCACGTACTGGGGTAGCCCCACCAGGTCGACCAGTTCACGAACGCGTGTGTGGAGAGCGTCGCGGCTTCGATGGCCGTGTGCGACGAGCAGTTCGCGCAGCATAGAGCCCACGGTCATGCGTGGGTTCAACGAGGAGGTCGGGTCCTGGAACACCATCTGGATGCGGCGACGTTGCTCCCTCGAGCGGTGTGCGCCTGCAGGACTACCGTCTATCAGCACCTCGCCCGCGCAGGGTTTCTGTAGACCGACCATGACGCGCGCCAAAGTCGATTTGCCACAACCAGACTCGCCGACAATACCGATGGCCGTTCCGCGGTCAACCGCAAAGCTGACCTCGTCCACCGCGGTGAGTCCGCTAAAGCGCACGCACACGTCGTTCAGCTCGATTATCGGAGTCATCGCACCGCCTCTGAGACGACTTCCTGCCGCCGGCAGGCTGATTGGTGCCGTTCTGCAACAGTGCGCAACGGCGGCCTCGCGGTCGTGCATTCCTCCTCGCTCATCGCACAGCGGGGAGCGAAGACACAACCCGGGGGCCGGGAACCGACATCGGGCGGAAGGCCGGGAATGGTGGTCAAGCGGCCCTTGGGTCGACCGGCGTCCGGAGCCGCCGAAAGAAGACTCCGGGTGTACGGATGGCGGGGGAGGGTCAGCAATTGCGACGCCGCACCGACTTCCACGAAGCTACCGCTGTACATGACCGCCACGTCGTCGGCGATGCGGGAGATCACCGCCAGGTCATGGCTGACGAACACCATGGCCAGGTCGCGCTCGACACGGAGCCTCTCCAGCAGCGACAGTACCTGGTCCTGGATCGTGACATCGAGCGCCGTGGTCGGTTCGTCACACAGCAACACCTGCGGCTCCACCGACAACGCCATTGCGATCATGACGCGCTGCCGCAGACCGCCCGAAAGTTCGTGAGGCCAGCTGTTCGCTCGCCGCCGCGGGTCGGGTACGCCCACCTCGGCCAACAGTTCCAGTGCTCGGGCACGCAGCTTCGATCTCGGAACCCGTTGAGCACGAAGACCTTCAGCCACCAATTCACCGACACGCATGGCCGGATTCAGAGCGCTCATGGCGTCTTGGAAAATCATCGAGAGCGTCCCGGCCGCGACCGTCCCGGCGGTGATTCGTGCCGGCGCCAGTCCCATGATCGCGCGCAGGGTCATGCTTTTGCCGCTGCCGGACTCACCCACGATGCCCAGGCAGCGGCCCGCATGCAGCTCGAATGTCACGTTCTCGACGATTCGGGCGCGCCGAGTTCGACCAGCCGCGACCGTCAACCCCCGCACGCCCAGCACCGGCACGGTCATACGTTCAGCTTCCTTTCAGCCGGTCGTCGAGGCCGTCGCCGATGAGCGCCAAAGCGACACCGAGAACGCAGATCACGATGCCGGGGGCGACGACGAGCCACCAACTGGTCACCATCGCCTGACTGCCGTCGGCAATCATCGATCCCCATTCCGGCACTCCGGGCGGCACGCCTAGGCCGATGAAGGACAGGGTCGACAGGGCCAGGATGGCAAGGGCGATGTCCACGCAGGCGTAGACCAGAACTTGTCCGATGCTGTTGGGCAGGACGTGCCGGGCGATGATACGAGGAACCGGCAGCCCACCCGCTCGGGCTGCTTCGTAGTAGCCCAAGGACGTGACCCGTCGCACTTCTGCGTTCAAAAGTCGCGCATAGACCGGCCATCCCACCAACGCGAAGCCCAGGAGCACAGGCGCCTCACCTGGCCCGAGGAAGAGAACGCCGTCACCAGGCCCCATCAGACCCACCAGCACCATGAACAAAACGAGAACAGGGAAAGCAAGCACGACGTCAGCGAGCCGCATCAGAGCGGCACGAACCCACGGGTGAGCCATCCCTGCGATCAGGCCGACGGTACTGCCGATGACCATCGGCAACACCGCACCCAGCACCCCCACCCGCAAGTCCACCCGGGTGGCGTATACCAGGCGCGAGAACACGTCTCGGCCGAGGCTGTCGGTGCCGAGCAGGTGCTCGCCATCCGGTGCTACCAGCGCATTGGCGAGGTCCTGGTGCATCGGGTCGAAAGGCGCGATCAGGCTCGGCGCCGACGCCACCACCAGGAACGCCGCGACGACGAGTCCGCCGGCGAGCAACTTTCCCAGTCCCCGCGAGCTGCGGCGACTTTCGGGCACCATCCGCCGAGGCCCGGTGGTGCGATCTGCGGTTGTCGTCATCGCGTCCTCTGTCGGGGGTCCAGCCACTTCGCCGCGCCGTCGGCTAGGGAGTTGGCGATGACGACGGCTACGGAGAACAGCAGCGCGAGTCCCTGGACGACGGAGACATCTCTGTGGCGGGCTCCGTCGATCAGCGCCGAGCCCAGCCCGGGAATGTCGAAGGCGTATTCGATGACGACCACGTCGAACAGGAGCAGACCGAAGAGCACGGCAAGAATGGCGATCGACGGTCCCACGGCATTGCGCAGGATGTGGTGCGTGGTCAAGCGCCACCGGCGGACCTTGAGAGCACGCGCCACTGCGACGTAGTCGGATTCAAGGATTTCTATGAGACTGCTCCGCAGACTGCGAACCAGCAACGGAGCGGTGGTGAAGCCGATAGTCAGCGAGGGAAGTACCAGGGAGCGAACGAGGTCGTCGGGCGTCGAACCCAACCCAGAGACGGGAAACCATCCGGTCTGGAGGGCGACGAACCGAATGGCGATGAACGCCACCCAGAACGATGGTAGGAAGAGGGCCACGAGAGCCAGCGCTCGAATAGTTTGGTCTGCCATGCGATCTCGCCGCGCGGCGGAGATCAGGGCAAGGGGAACGGCGATCGCTACACTAGCCGTTAAGCCACCGGCCAGCAGCATCAGGCTCAGCGGTGCACGTTCGGCGATCAGAGCCGCCACCGACCGGCCATCCCAGGACTGACCGAGATCACCGCGAAGAACGCCGGCCATGTAGCTCACGTACTGCACGAACAAGCTTCGATCGAGTCCCATCTGCGAACGAAGCTCTGCCAGCGCCGGCAGGCTGGCGCGGGGACCGAGTTTGATTTGGGCCGGATCGCTGGGCAGTACACGGGTCGCCACGAATACCGCGACCGACACGATAAGCAGAACCACCAGCAGCTGGGCGAACCACCGCGCCACGGCGATCGATGTGCCGCTGCTGACCGTTGGCCGGAAGGCGCCAGCTCGGGCGCGGCCCGCAGGCGATGGTGAGACGGTGTGCACGCTCAATTTCCTAACAGGGTTCCGAAGAATCACGAGGCGCTGGCGATTAAAGGCTCCAATGCAAGTCCATTAAACCTAGGATAGGAGCGGCCGTGCGTCAACCTTCGAACAGTCAGCCGTGTGCCGCGCCCGATGCAACGACGGCGCCGATGGATGCCTGCAGAGTGTCCAGTCCGCGATGCAGGTCGGTCTCGGTGATGGTCAACGGCGGGGCGATGCGGAAGATGCCGCCCATCCCCGGAAGTTGCACGATGTTCATGTGCAGACCACGCGACAAGCATTCCGCGGTGATCGTGGCTCCGAGCCGATCTGCAGGAGTCTTGCTGTGCTTGTCGCGGACCAGTTCCACACCTTGGAGAAGTCCACGACCCCGTACGTCGCCGACGACTTCGAATCGGTCGCGGATCTCAATCAGCCGTTGAGTCAGCTGCGCACCAAGCTGCGCCGCGCGGGCCACCAGCCCCTCTCGCTCGATGACGTCGAGAACAGTGAGTGCGACCGCGCCGGCAAGCGGGTCGGACACGTGTGTGGTGAAGAACAAGAAACCCCGGTCATGGCAGCTCTGTTCGATCTCTGCCGTGGTGATCGTGGCCGCCACCGGTAGGCCGGCCCCCAACGTCTTTGACAGCGTCAGGATGTCGGGGACGATACCGTCCCGCTCGAAGGCGTACATGGAGCCGGTCCTGCCGAGGCCGGTCTGGGCTTCGTCGACGATCAGCAGCATTCCACGCTGCTCGCACATCGACTTGAGCTCGCGGAAGTAGCCCGCAGGCGGTTCGATGATTCCGCCCGACGACAGGATCGGCTCAACGATGCAGGCCGCCAGACTGCCTGACGACTGGCGGTCGACCAACGCGAATCCGTAGGCGAGTTCGGCTTCCCAGTCGTAGGACTGGTCGGGCTTGCGGAACGGCGACCGGTAGGCATTCGGCGTGGGCAGCGTGAGGTTTCCCGGGACCGGTGGGCCGTAACCTCGGCGCCCAGCAGAGAAGGTAGCCGCCGCCGCCCCGGAAGTCATGCCATGCCAAGACCGGTCGAACGAGACCACCTCGTACTTTCCGGTGTAGAGCTTCGCAATCTTGAGCGCGGCTTCGTTCGCTTCGGCGCCGGTGGTCAACAGCATGGACTTTTGCAGGGGAGCGGGAAGCGTCGCCGCCAGTCTGGTGGCCAACTGCACCACCGGCGCGCTCAACATGCCGCTGTAGAGATGGTCCAACGACGCAATGGCACTCGAGGTGGCAGAGACGATCTCCGGATGGCAATGGCCAAGAATGGAACTCATCTGGCCGGAGGTGAAGTCGAGGATGGCCTCGCCCGCCGAGTCATAGACGTACGAACCCTGTGCCCGTTCGATCACACGCGGAGTAAATGTAGCCCCGTAGCGAATGACGTAGTCGTCGACGGCGTTCCAGAATGATCCCTCGGCCACCAGATGCCACCTTCCAAAGTCTCTCCGCGGTTCAGCAGCATTCCGCCTGCATGGGCACAGGAGCTCTGCCAGGCCCCTGGCTTTGCGGTACCAATTGCGTACCATAAACGGATGTCTACTGTGGACGAAGGCGGCGCACCGACACAGAACAGGGAGCCGTTGATGGCTTTCACGCCGATCGAACCGGTGCGTGCGCATGAGTACGTGGCCGAGCAACTGCGCCACCACATCCTGCTCGGGCTCATTCCGGTCGGTGCAGCACTGCCAACGGAACGTGACCTCGCTCAGATGCTGCGAGTCGGTCGCAACACCATCAAGGCAGCCCTGCACATCCTCGAGTTGGAGAAGTTGATCGAGACACGCCGCGGCCGCTCTGGGGGGACCTTCGTCACCGACCCTCGTCTAGATGGCGACGGCCACGAGCGGCGGTTGCTGGAGATTCGACTGGCAGGCGACGAGCTCGAAGATGCTGTCCGATTCCGCAGGATCATTGAGGAAGGCGCAGCTGCCGAAGCCGCACGAACCGCAGACTCGGACTGCCTCAATCGGCTCAGAGGGCTGATGACGCGGATGCGCGAGACCGACGATCCTCTCCAATTTCACCAGCTGGATACGGAATTCCATATTTTGATCGCCAAATCTACTGGCATCGAACACCTTGCGGCAGCCGTGCGGCAAGTGCGCATCACCCTCAACCAAGCCATCTGGGCGCAACCCGGAACTGCCATGTGGCACGAACGGATCAACAGCGAGCACGAAGCGATTCTCGACGCCATCTACGCCTCCGATCCGGTTCGGGCAGCGCGAGCCATGGGCGAGCACCTCGGACCAACCGAAGCCGGGGTTCGGGTCCTGATCGGCACCTCCAGCTCCTACCGCGCCAAGGGCAGCTGAGCACCGTCAGCCCGGGCTCGACCGGAGATGCCGTGAGCTGCGTTAGTCTATGGCTTTAATAAGGAGCCATAGAAAGGTATTCATGTGCCTCGCCCCGGAGCCGTCATCGCCGTCTGCACGAACCTGGAACGCGCTCGTTGGGGCTTCTGGGACGCCGAGGCGGCCATCGCGCCCGGCAACTACCTGCGCGCCATATCCAGGTCCCACGCACTGTCGGTGCTGATTCCACCGACATCCTCATCCAGCGCACACGTCCATACCGTGCTGGATCGGGTGGACGGCGTGCTGCTCATCGGTGGTGTCGATGTGGACCCCGCGATCTACGGCGCGCGGCGCGAAGAACACACCGAAGCGAGCAATCCAGAAAGAGACGAACACGAACTCGCCGTCGCAGCGGCTGCGCTGCAACGTGACATTCCCCTGCTCGGAATCTGCCGGGGCATGCAGATTCTGAACGTCGCCCTCGGAGGCACACTGATTCAGCATCTCGACAACGCACAGCGTGCTGTTCACCGTCGGGCACTGGGCACTTTCTCGGGAACGGAGCACACGGTGGCGGTGCATGCCGGGTCTGCCCTATTCGACGCTATCGGCGAGGCGGACCACCAAGTCCACTGTCACCATCACCAAGCTGTCGACCGCCTCGGCGATCATCTGCGTGCCGTCGCGCACGCTGGCGATGGGGTCATCGAAGCGGTCGAGTCGAGCAGGCACACCTACGCCGTTGGCGTGCAATGGCATCCGGAAGCCAATGACCGGAGCCGAGTCATTGGGAGCCTGATCGACGCCGCGCGACGCCGTCGTGGCATCGGTTCCCCGCTTTCGTGGCGGGAAACGCCGGGCAGCTGACAGCCAACTCCTTCTAATGTTGACACCCTCGCCGGGCCATCGTAGATTTGGCCTCGTTACGAGGCCATAAAGCCGAGCTGTGGTGCGTATCGATTGCGCGACCGGCCCAACGATGGGAACAACATGACGCGGCCAGAGCACGCTGCGCTCTTCGAACCACTTGCCATTGGACCGAAGATCTTGCGAAACCGCTTCTATCAGGTACCCCACGGGCCTGGATTCGGTACGGAAAAATACCGAACGCGCGCCCGTTACGCCGCCACCCAAGCCGAAGGGGGCTGGGCCGCAGTGTCGACGGGCATCTGCACGATCAGTCCCGATGCCGACATCACGCCCGTGCGTACCGAGCGGATGTGGGACGACGAAGACGTCGCGCGGCTGGCTGTGTTCGCTGACGGGGTTCATCAGCACGGAGCCTTGGCGGCGATCGAACTCGGCCACGGCGGTGCCGACGCCAGTGCCAGGGAATCACGGTGGCCGTTGATCGGACCGAGCCAGCTGGCCAGCGATGCCCACGCCACTCGTGTACCCAAGCAGATGGAACTCACCGACATCCGCCGGGTTCAGCATGATTGGGTCGAAGCAGCGCGCCGGTCGAGGGAGGCCGGCTTCGACATCGTCTACGTCTACGGTGGCCACACCCATCTGCCGACACAGTTCCTGTCCCGGTTCTACAACCACCGCACAGACCAGTACGGCGGGAACCTTCGCAATCGCGCACGATTCTGGCTCGAGACCACCGAGATGGTACGCGCCGCGGTAGGCGAGGACTGCGCGATCGCAATTCGCATGGGGGTAACCCCGGAAGGGCCGGTCGGAGTCGGTATCGAAGAAACACTCGAATTCGTCTCGCTGACAGATCATCTGGTAGACCTGTGGGACATTCACGTCGGAACCCAGGTCACCTGGTCCCTGGATTCGGGGCCGTCTCGCTTCGTCACACAGGGTTCCCAACTGCGCTGGTCTAGCCAGGTCCAAGCAATTACTCCCACGCCCGTCGTGGGTGTGGGGCGGATGACCAACCCCGATGAGATGGCTCGCATCATCCGCACGGGTGAACTGGCACTGATCGGCGCGGCCCGCCCCTCGATTGCCGACCCCTTCCTACCTCGCAAAGTCGAGTCGGGTCATATCGACGACATCCGCGAGTGCATCGGGTGCAACGTATGTATCGCCACTGGGAACCTGGGTCACCTCTCGTGTACGCAGAACCCAACGGCAGGAGAGGAATACCGCCGCGGGTGGCACCCGGAGACGATGGTGTCCATCGCCGCACGGGACACGCCGGTGCTAGTAGTGGGCGGCGGTCCTGCAGGGATGGAATGCGCGATGGTGCTCGGCAAGCGCGGGCTTGATTACGTCCATCTTGTCGACGCCGGTGCGCACCTCGGTGGAGCGCTTCGATGGATGTGTCGGCTACCGGGCCTCGGAGAGTGGGCTCGCGTGTGGGAGTGGCGGGAAACCCAGCTGCGTCAACTGCGCAACGTCCAAGTGGCCTGTGGAAATCGGCTGGAACTGGCGGACGTCCTTGACTACGGTGCGCAGATCGTTGTGATCGCCTCGGGTTCTCGCTGGGCCACTGATGGAATGAATCATTTGACACACGAAGCGATCCCCGGCTGCGACGCCCGGTGCGACCACGTGCTGACACCCGAACAGATCATGGTGCAGGGCAAGTTACCCCCAGGGCGTCGGGTCGTGGTCTATGACTCCGAGGGATACTTCATGGGCAGCGCGCTCGCCGAACTCCTGCACGATGAAGGCTTCGACGTGCAGTTCGTCACGCCGTTTGCGACAGTGGCGCCTTTCGCCGACGAGACGCTTGAAGGTGGCTACGTACGGCAGCGACTGCGCCGTCTTCAGATCGAGGTGCGGCGAGACTGCCAGCTGCGTCGAGTCACGCGCTCTGGAGTCGTGCTCGACGAATATGGTGTGCATTTTGCTGTGCCCTCCGACGCTGTTGTCCTGGTGACGCAACGACTTTCCGAAGATGCCCTTTACCATGAGTTGGTCGGCGATGATCAACGGTTGGCCCGCTGCGGCATCACTGCGGTGTACCGGGTGGGGGATTGCGTGACTCCGCGACTGATCGCCGATGCGGTCTTCGATGGGTCCCGGCTAGCCCGCGAGATCGACACCGCCCGACCCTGGTTGCCCAGTCCCGTCCGTCGCGAAGAGGCGGCGGCGAGCCCCGTCGGCCGTCGAGGCACAGCGCTGACCGCACCGGGGCAAAAGTGATGAGTCAACATGGCGTCGTCAATCCGGCCACCGAGGAGGTGATCACCACCGTGCGCTGGGCCGACCGTGCCGCCACCGATCGTGCTATCGACCTAGCCGCCCAGGCGTACATCGGGTGGCGAGGTACGCCAGCCGCCACCCGCGGCAGACTGCTGCGCCGATTTGCCGCCGCGGTCGACGCCCATACCGACGAATTGGCTGATCTCGAAGTCGCCAACGCTGGCCACGTTCGCCGAAACGCAGTCGCCGAGGCAGGGCTCGTCCGAGACATCCTCGACTACTACTCGGGTGCTCCTGAACGCAATATCGGACAACAGATTCCGGTGCCAGGGGGTGTGAATGTCACCTTCCGCGAACCTCTCGGGGTGGTCGGCATCATCGTGCCGTGGAACTTTCCCATGCCGATCGCTGCGTTTGGGTTTGCGCCAGCCTTGGCTGCTGGAAATGTCGTCGTTCTCAAGCCGTCTGAACTGACGCCGTTGACAGCGATCAGGTTGGGTGAGCTCGCCGAGGAGGCCGGGATTCCCGAGGGTGTGTTCACGGTGCTCCCCGGGGAAGGAGCGGTCGTCGGTGAACGGTTCGTGTCGCATCCCGCCGTACGGAAAGTGTGCTTCACCGGGTCCACCGCCGTGGGCAGGCGAATCATGGCGGGATGTTCCGATCAGATCAAACGTGTCACGCTCGAACTTGGCGGCAAGAGTGCCATGATCGTCTTCGCCGATGCCGACTTAGCCGCTGCCGCGGCGAGCACCCCGTCCGCCGTCTTCGACAACGCCGGCCAGGATTGCTGCGCGCGGTCGCGGTTACTGCTGCAGCGCAACGTGTTCGATGAGTTCATGACCCTACTCGAAGCGCGTGTCGGGCAAATGCGCGTCGGCGATCCGGCCGATCCGGCCAGCGACATGGGTCCGTTGATCTCATCGGCGCACCGAGACCGGGTGCGCAGCTTCTTGACCGACTGTGCTGTGGCGTTTCAGGGATCAGCCCCGGACGGAGCGGGATACTGGTGCCCGCCGACGGTGGTCTCAGTACACGACCCCGCCGAGCGAGTCTGGCGCGAGGAAGTGTTCGGGCCGGTCCTGGCGGTCATGCCCTTCGGCGATGAGGCTGACGCCGTCGCGATGGCCAACGACACCGAATACGGACTGTCGGGTTCTGTGTTCACTCGCGACGTCGGCAGGGCGATGCGAGTTGCGCGGGCGGTGGAAACCGGCACGCTGAGCGTCAATTCGAACTCCTCGGTGCGTTATTGGACACCGTTCGGGGGCGTCAAGCAGTCGGGCATCGGCCGCGAGTTGGGACCCGAGGCGTTGATGTCGTTCACCGAGGAGAAAAATGTCTTCATTTCCGACCAATGACGCGTCACCCGGGTGCCGATCGGGGCGGGCTTTCGATCTCGCGGCGGGACAGTCGCCCTGTCCTCGAATGGAGAACACATGAGCTTCACATTTCTGGGCTTCACCGATGTCAACGGCGTCATCCGCGGAAAGTCTTACACGTACGCGGCATTCGATCGTCTCTGCGAGCAGCCACATGTGGCCACCCCTGACATCATCCTTGCCATTGACCCCGTCGACGCCCCGATCACGACGTTGCAGAACATCGGGCCTGCTGCGGGATCGGGCGACGTGCTGTTGATTGCCGACCAGTCCACACTGCGGCCCGTGTCTTGGCGGACCGATGGTCGGATCTGCCTTGGCGACCTGACCTGGTCCGATGGGTCTCCCTGTGATCTGTCCAGTCGTCAGGTTCTGCGAGCGGCACTCGGGCAGCTGGAGGAACTGGGGTTGCGGACCGTCGTGGCGTTCGAATATGAGTTGCGTTTGCGACGACTCGAGGATGGCAAGGCCGCGACGGGACCCCAGTGCTACAGCGCCGCAGGCGTCGATCAAATCGCCGAGTTCTGCGACCAACTGCACGCGGCCAGCGAAAGCCTCGACCTGGGCTTGTCCGTCATCCACACCGAGGGCGGAGCCGGGTTGGTCGAGGTCAACCTGGACCCGGCGCAGGGTCTGCGCGCGGCAGACAACGCCATATTGCTCAGATACGCGATACACGCAGTGGCACGTGAAAATGGTTTGCAAGCAAGCTTCCTCGCCAAACCCGTCCCTGGCGAGGAAGGATCGAGCGGGCATGTGCACCTGTCACTGTGGTCCGGTGACAACAATGTGATGATCCCGGATGACCCGATGACGCCCAACGTCACCATGCGTCATGCCATCGGGGGCATCTTGCGACATCTGCCCGCAATGTCGGCCATCATGAACCCGACAATCAACTCTTACAAGCGGCTGGTCCCTGGATTCTTTGCCCCCACCACGGCCAGCTGGGGTGTCGACAATCGCTCGACCTCAGTGCGCGCGGTGGCCTTGGCCGAACGCAACGCTCGAATCGAGGTACGCAGACCAGGAGCTGACACGAATCCCTATCTCGTCTTGTCGGCTCTCGTGGTGGCCGTCTGCGAAGGAATACGTGAGGCTGTCGAGCCGCCGGCGCCGGTGGCAGGCGACGCATCGACGCCTGCAGACGATCGTCACCTGCTACCCGCCAGTCTTGAATCGGCTGTCGCGGCGTTTCGCAACGATCCGGCGTTCACGACCCTGCTGGGAGACGATTTCGCCGAATACTACGCCCAGACCCGAGAATGGGAACTCCAGCAATGGCAGAACGCCGTGAGTGACTGGGAGTGCGCGCGTTACCGCTCCATCACGTGACACCAAGTCGGATCGTCGCCCCGGCCAAGGCCAGTCCGATGCCGCTGGTCGATCCAATACTCGGTTCCTGATCGCCTAGAGGGTCAGCTCAGCCGGGCTGGCCAGGACGAGCGCTTTCATCCGCCCGGCAACGTCGGACACCAGCGGTTCATAGGTCGCCATCAGGTTGCTCCGAGCGATCTTGCAGGCGGCAGCGCCATCGCCAGTCTCAACCGCGGCGAGGATCGCGCTGTGGCGCTCGATGGCCTTGTCTCGCGCATCCGGCCAGCCCAGCGACGGCAACCCGACATTTATGGTTGCTTTCGTGACGTCCCGCATCGCGGTGACCATCAGGGCGATCAACGGGTTGCCGCTGGCTGCTCCCTGAGCTTCGTGAAACATCACATCCGCTTTCTCCAGCTCGGCGAGGTTGGCGGCATGCCGCATACGGTCGAGTGCATCGCGCATCGATTCAATCGCTTCGCCACCCTGCTGCGCTGCATAGTAGGACGCCTGGCCTTCGAGTAGCATCCTCATCTCCACGACGTGGGCCAGCGATGCTGCCTTCCCCCGAAGCACGCCTTCGATGACGCGCGCGAGCCCCTTGGGGTAATGCGCGGTGATGATGCTTCCGTTCGGATTGCCCGGCCGGACCTCGATGAGACCGAGGCTCTCCGCCACGCGGAGCCCCTCACGTACCGTGGGCCGACTGATGTCGAACTGCTCGACCAGTTCGCGTTCGGACGGAAAACGGTCGCCGGGCGCGAATGTGCCGTCGGCAATGCTCTGTTCGATCTGCACGACCACGCGCTCGTGGGCGCGCCGTTTCTCGATCGGCTCGAAAGCCATCATCACCTCCGGGACGGTGCGGGACGCCATGGCCTATACTGGCCAGGCCAGTATAGGCCATATGGCTCGGTTACGGGATGATGCTGGGAAGGACGCCGCCGTCCACCCGCAGCGCGGCGCCCGTCGTCGCCGACGCAGCGGACGACCCCACGTAGCAGATCATCTTCGCAACCTCTTCCGGTTCGATGAGGCGCTGAATCAGGGAAGTCGTGAGTTCCTGTGCGACGAATCGTTTTTCGGCGTCAGCATAAGTCACGCCAGCGCCGAAGTTGTCCGTAATGAACGTCTTGACGCCGCTGGTGCGCGTGGGACCCGGCAGCACACTGTTGACGGTCACGCCGGAGCCGGCAAGTTCCTGCGCCATCCCCCTGGCCACCGTCAGCTGGGCGGTCTTCGTCGTCGCGTAATGGACCATCGCGGTGGGCACGAAGACCGAGGAATCGCTGCTGACGAAGATGATGCGTCCCCAACCGCGTCGTTTCATCCCCGCAACGTATTGGCGCGCGAGGCGTATTCCGCTCAGGACGTTTACGTCGAAGTAGGTCATCCACTCGGCGTCCGACACGTCGAAAACCGGTTTCGCCTCGAAGATCCCAGCGTTGTTGACCAGGACGTCGACATCAGGGACGGCGTCGAGAAGCGTGGCGGCACCGTCCGCGGTGGCAATGTCCGCGGCCACCCCGACGACATCTACGTCGCCCTCGGCTGCGTGACGGATACGGTCACAGGCAGCGCGAACGCGGGACTCGTCTCGGCCGTTGATTACCACACGTTCGCCGCACGCCGCGAACGCGGTGGCGGTGGCTTCGCCGATCCCGGTGGTCGACCCCGTGACCAGAACGGTGCGCTTCATGACGCAACCTCTCTCGCTGATTGCAGTTGTAGGTCGAGACGGCGACGGACCTCCTCGGCGCGGCCGTCGGGCCACGACAGGAATCCAGATCCGGACCGAGTTCCGTTCTTTCCCAACTTGTTACGCTCCACCAGGCCGTGCGGGGGCACCGCACTGTTCGAAAGATGGGGGAGCACATACGACATGATCTGCTCGGTCAGGGGCAGGCCGATGTAATCAGCGTTTTCCAAGGGGCCGAGCACGGGAAGGCGCCGTCCGAACGTCTCGCGGACGATCAGGTCCACTGTTTCGGCGTCGGCGATGCCGGAATCGACGATGTGCATGGCCTCACGCCACAGCGCGAACTGCAGCCTATTGCCCACGAAACCCGGTGCGTCGGCCACCGTGACGGGGCGTTTACCCAGCGCCACCAGCAGGTCGGTCACCCGGTCCACAGCGGCTTGGCCGGTTCTGCGGCCGGGCACCACCTCGACCACCCGGATCAGGTGGGCAGGGTTCCACCAGTGGGTGCCGACGAGCGTTGCGGTGGTGGGCAATTGCTCTTCGATGTCGCGGACGGGGATCACAGAAGTGTTGGTGGCCAACACCGCAGCCGGGTTGGCGGCGTACACCGCACTAAGCAGTTCGGCCTTGAGCGTCAGGTCTTCGGGGACGGCTTCGAATACGAGGTCGGCGCCCTTGACGGCGTCTGTCAGCATCGACCCACGTGAGACGTCTCGATACCCCCGCCCCGCGGCATCAGCACACGCCTGCAGGCGTTCGTCGAGGGAGCTGAGCGCGCGTTCGGACGGGTCGTAGACATGGACGGGGATGTCGTGTGAGGCGACAACATACGCGATGGCGTGACCCATCAGTCCGGCGCCGAGGACGGTGATCGCCCGCGGTGCGTCGATCTCAGGCGCGGACACGGGACCGGACTCCGGCCTTCTCCAGATAGGGCATCACCAGTTCGTCGAACTGTCGAATGCCCTCGTGATAGTGCGGCCAGCTAACGACCATCCCGTCGAGGCCCTGTTCGGACAGGGCGATCAATCCGTCGGCCACAGTGGTGGGGCTGCCGACCAGGGGATAGCTTCCCCACCCGGCGATTATCGCCGTTCGCATGGCGTTCCAGTCCGCGCTGCCCGAGTTCGGCACGAATGCGTTGAGCAGATTGTCCGCCCCTTCCTGGTCGCCCTGGACACCGGCGATCGTGTCGTAGACGTCGCGAGCCTCGGCGTCGGTGTCCCGGCAGATGATGTAGGCCTGGCTGAATACAGCCAGTTCCTTGCCGAACTGTTCCCGCGCTTGGGTTTTCACCGAGCGAGCGGTGGCTCCCGCCTCTTCGATGGAGGGGGCCGCGACGAAGTTCAGGTCGCACCATTCGGCGGCGAACCGTACGCCACGGGGGCTGTTCCCGGCGCTCATGACCACCGGCCCGTCCTGCTGGATGGGTTTGGGATCGCTGACGGCCCCCGGCGCGCGGAAGTACTTGCCCGCGAAGTCGAACTCACCGTCGGTGGTCCACAGCTTCGAGGTGAGTTCCATCCATTCCGATGCAACGTCGTAGCGTTCGTCGTGGGGAAGCTGATTGTCGGCGAACATGCCGATTTCCTTCTCGTTCCAGCCTGCGACGACGTTCAGCCCGAACCGACCGCGCGAGATGTGATCGATGGTCGCGCAGGTCTTGGCCAGCCGGACCGGATGAATGGTCGGGACGTGAACGGTGGCGAAGACGCCAATGGTGTTGGTCGCCGCCGCGATGCCGGCGGCCCAGGTGAGGGTCTCGAAGCTGCGGTACTGGAAGTTCGTCTGGCCACCCATCCCACGCCAGCGGCCGATGGGCACCATCGCTTCCAGTCCAGCGGCTTCCGCGGCACGGGCGATCTCCACCGACTCGTTCCAACGGGCCTCTACAAGCCCGGGATGAGTGCTCATCGTGGTGCCGCCGCTGCAGTTCGCGCCGAAGACGCCGATCTTGAGCTTGTTCGGGCTGCGGAGCAGGGGGTTCTCGTGTCGCGGAATCTGCTCTCGGTACGGGTCGATCATTTGTGTCCTCCAGAAATCGGGCAGCGGCAGTAGTGCCGCCGATGAGGTCTCGTCTACTGGCCTAGCCAGTTGACCTAACTGGCCAAGCCAGTTAAATTGCTCACATGCCCAATGTCAAGGAAGAACACCGACAGGTGGCGGGCACGACGCCCGCCGAGTGGTTACGCAGACGGATCGCCTTCGAGGAGCCGCTGGTCCTCCCGGGTGCCTACGACGCCGTAACGAGCAGATTGGTTCACCAGTCCGGAGCCGAGGGCGTCTATGTCGGCGGTTTCGCCTCGATCGCCAGCAGCTTCGGCCTTCCGGACGTCGGACTGATCACCGGAACAGAGTTGATCGGCACGTATCGCAGAATCAAAGCGGCCACTGAGCTGCCGATGGTCGTCGACATCGACACCGGTTACGGCAACGCTGCCAACATCCGCAGGACGGTCGAACAGGTCGTCGAACTCGGCGTTGCCGGTTTCCACATCGAGGATCAAGCCAATCCGAAGCGCTGTGGACATCTCGAGCACGATCCCGTGGTGCCGGTGAAGGAGGCAGCTGCCCGGGTGTCGGCGGCCATCTCTGCGGCCGAGTACTTCGGTCGCGACGCCCCCGTCGTCATCGCCCGGACTGACGCACTGCATACGGAGGGGCTGAACGCCGCGATCGAACGCGCGCGCGTCTACCGTTCGGTCGGGGCTGACATGACATTCGTCGATGCGGTTCCCAGCATCGATGCGATGAAGCGCATTCGCGACACCGTCGACGGTCCGTTGCTCTTCAATGCCGCGACGACGGGGCGTAGCCCGGCGCTGACCGTCGACCAGATGCGGGAGCTGGGTTATTCGACGGCCATTTATCCCATCGAATTGCTGCTCAGCGCGCTGGCGGCGAGCAGATCGGTTCTCCGTGAACTCGGAAAATCCCACGACCCTTCGCAGTGGTACCAGTTCGGCGATCTCAACGAGCTTCTCGGCCTCCGCGAGGTCGAGTCATGGGTCGCACGTTTCCCGACCTCGTAATTGATCGACAGCACGCACCTCTCAACGCAGAAAGCGAACGGACACATGGAATCTCAGAGTTTCACCACCAGCGCCATCACCCTTGCTGCGGCCAATTCCGCGATCGACGCCGGCTTGGCCAAGGCGCGAGAGATGAACATCGCGGTGACCATTGCCGTCACCGACCCCAACGGTGTGCTCAAGGCCTACCAGCGGATGGAGGGCGCTTCTGTCCTGTCGACCGACGTCGCCGTCCGAAAAGCGCGCACTGCCGCGACATCCGGATTCAACACCGGCGAATTCTTCGAGTTCATCAAGACCGACCCCGCGCTCCTATACGGGATGACCAACGTTCCCGGATACGCGGTGTTCGGCGGCGGTGAGCGCATCAGCGACCCCAACCTCGGCGTCATCGGCGCGGTCGGCGTCAGCGGTGCCCACTACAGCGAGGACGAACAGGTCGCGCTGGCGGCGGTGAAGGCGGTGTTGGTATGAGCACCCGACCCTTGGCCCTCGTGACCGGCGCGGGCGGCGGAATCGGCAGGGCGACCTGCCTCGCGCTGGCGGCGCGGGGGTACTCCTTGGTCATCACCGATGTCACCAAGGCCTCTCTGGATGGGACGCGAGCGGCCGTCGACCATCTCGATGTGCCTGTCGAGGCAGCTCTTGGCGACGTCACCTGCGACGAATTCCGTTCGCAGCTCGGACAACTCGTCACCCAACAGGGCGCCGCGCTCGCGGGCCTGGTGAACAATGCAGGCGTCATCTCCGGCCTCCCTCTCACCGAGACCACGTACGAGGTGTGGGACCACCTCATGGGGGTCAACGCCAAGGCGATGTTCTTCCTGATCAAGGACATGCTGCCGTACCTACGCGCCGCGCGGGGCAGCGTCGTGAACCTGTCGTCGACGGCGGGCCTCGTGGCGTTCCCGTCAATGCCTGCCTACGTGGCATCGAAGACCGCATGTGTGGGACTAACGCGCGCGCTGGCGATGGATCTCGCCGAGGACCACATTCGGGTCAACGCTGTCTGCCCCGCGACGATCGACACGCCGATGCCCCGGGCATACCTGTCCGGAGTGCCTGAGAGCGCGCGCGATGATGCCGAAAAGGCTTTCTTTGCAAGGAACCTCATCAAACGCTTCGGAACGCCAGACGAGGTGGCGTCGGCGATTTGCTATCTGTTGTCACCTGACTCGTCGTTCGTTACTGGTGTCGCCTTCCCGGTCGACGGTGGGGTAACGGCATGGTGATTACCGCTCACGCGCTCCGGAGGGCGTTCGCCCACTACCCGACCGGAGTCGTTGCCGTTGGCGCTGTCGTCGGCGACGCACCGGTCGGCATGACGGTCAGCTCGTTCGTGTCGATGTCGCTCGACCCACCACTGGTTTCCATCTCCGTTGCGAACTCGTCGACGACGTGGCCGATCCTGCGCGATGCCGCGTTTCTCGGTCTGACCGTCCTGACCGAGGGGCAAGAGCACGCCAGCCAATCCCTTTCCACGCGAGGCAGCGACCGCTTTGCCCATGTCGAGTGGCAGGCCGGCGAGGACGGTGCTCTCTTCATCGTCGGCGGCTCCTTGCACATCACGGTGGGTATAGAAGATATCGTGCCCGCGGGCGATCACCAGCTCGTGCTGCTGCGCATCGTCGATATCAGCGCCGACGAGAACGGCCGCAGACCATTAGTTTTTCACGGATCGTCGTATCACCGCCTCCTGCACTGACCACACATCGTCGTCAAACTCATTGGGACAGGGAACAACCGCTATGAGCACAGCTGTCATCGCCGGATATCAAGTGAGTTCAGCGGCCGACTTTCCGCCGGGCCTCGTCGCTGAATTCATCGGCCGGGGTGTTGCAATAATGATCACCGAACCCGTTGCTGCACTCGTCTTTCCAGCTTCTGCGGCCACACCATCGCAGGTCGGTTTCGCGGTCCGGCATTCGACCGGACTCATCCACGCCGTGATGCAATCGTCGAGACTGGACCGCCTTCGCATCCCGGATCAACCCGTTCTAGGCTCCGAGAACAACGGGTGCAGATTTACCGTCGCCGTCGACGCCGCCTGCAACATCGGCACGGGAATATCGGCCCGCGACCGCGCGCGCACGCTACGGGTCCTCGCCGATCCCGAATCAGTGCCGGCCGATGTGACCCGGCCGGGCCACATCTTGCCCATCCGATGCGCTGACGACGACCCAGCGGACGCGACGGACCGCTGGAGCATCGCGATGAGATTGGTCGCGATGGCCGGCTACCAACCGGTCGCCGCCGCATGTGAACTCGTCACTGATGAGGGAGACGTCCTCGCAGGGGACGCCGCCCGGCACTTCGCCGCACGGCACGCGTTCCCCGTGGTGGAGATCGCGTCAATTATGTAGTCGAACAACAACTTGCGCCTCATTTACTCGATGTCATGGCGACTGCGATCGACGACGAGATTGTGCACTGGAGAGGCGTACCTGGTCGAACGCCCGTCACTATCGCGACGCATTGAAGGTGTTGTTGGCCAACGGCAAATCGACCCAACGCTGACCGGGGCTTCGCCTCCCGGCGGCGTTCAACACCCGCTCGTCGGTGGCCAGGCCAGCACCCTGGCGACTTGCGCCACCCCTACGCCCGCATGCTGCCCGGTATCCGCGGGTCGCGGCTGGCGGTGGTGCGCGCGGAGGCGAAGTTCAAGTACGACGACCACAACCCCGTCGAGCACCGCCAACGCGTCATCGCCAACCTCGAGACCCGCGACCGCGGCCTTGACAGCGGTGCGGCAGTCCAGCAGCGACGGCGCCTGGCGGCGATCGGGGACTGGAAGTCCTTCCGCCGCCCCTGATGACCGCCTCGTCTCGGACGGGTTGCCGGTTCTGTTTCCCGTGTTGCCATTCGCGTTGGAGATGTGGACGCTGCGGCGGATGAAGCCCGCCGTGATTCGGCACCTCCACAGGCACGCGGCCGCGGCGCGAACAGCGGAACGGGCGGTCGGACGACGCTCAACGCAGATCGGGCGTCATCGAGGTCGCGGAAGGCGGTGGCTCGGTCGGCTTACCGGGGGAGGCCGGGTATGCACACGCAGCCGACCACGGCATGCAGGATCAGGAACGCCGATCCGTGCGCTCTCGGTCCTATCGGTGCCACATCGTGCCAAAAACGAGTAGTTGACTACTCACGCCCGCGAGCCGTCAGCCGTACACGCTTGAGAAAGTCAATGACCTAGCGAAAGGCACACTCGTGGCGCCGCAACAACGAACCCTATCCTTCACTGACGGCATGGCACTTGGCCTCGGTATCAACGACCTGACGGGCGAGGTGGGCACGCTCGAGTCCGTCACCTTTGCCGACATCGAGGTTGCCGCCGGCGATGAGGGCATGGAAGCCCATTACGACACCACTTTGATCTACTCCGCCGAACAGATGTATGAGTCACTCGGCGTGAGTGTGGCTGTGGAAGGTCGCTATGGATTGTTCAGTGCAGAAGGAAAGTTCAAATTCGCCGAGGAGTCGCGCTTCAACTCGACCTCGACATTCCTGGTGGCCAGGGCCGACATCCAAAACGCTTTCAAGCGCATCAAGGCCCCGGTCCCTGTCGCGGACGCGGCGCAGCTGATCGCCGACGGCAAGCAAGACATATTCCGTAACCGGTACGGCGACATGTTCATTCGCGGAATCAAGACCGGCGGCGAGTACATCGCCGTCCTCTCCATCACGTCACAGGAGCAACAGACTCAGCGCGAACTCGCCGTTTCCTTGAAGTCCAGCTTCGATGGACTGTTGGCCTCAGGCTCGATCGACGCCAGCGTGCAAACGAAGATGTCCGAGCTGAGACAGCGCTCAGAGGTCCGCGTGTCGATCTACCAGAAGGGTGGGTCCGGCGACCAAATCTCCTACACAGGAACGATTGAAGAGGTCATGGCCCGCTTGAAGACCTTTGCCAACTCAGTGCAACAGAGCCCCAAGGCGTACTCGGTGCAAGCCGCTTCCTACGACACCCTCGTATTTCCCTCGGCGCCAAACTGGTTCGACCTCAAAAAGCAACAGCAGGTGCTCGAAGACAGCATGAAGAAGCGCCTCCAGCTCCTACAGATTCGCAACGATCTGGAAATCATTCAGTTGCACCCGCAATACTTTGCTTCCCCTCCCGACGCCGCTACCGTCTCCACGTGGAACACCGCGATCACCGACGAACTGAATGCGTTGGATCGTCATGTATCCGAGGTGGTCGACAGCATCTCCGCCGCCGAGTACTTCACCCTTACCCTTCCTGACGGCCTGAAGATCCCGGAACGGATCGAACACTCCAGCGAGCAGGTCGAGGTGTTCACCCACGCCGACTTCGCAGCGGACTGGCAAGGCATTCCTGGCCGATCGCAGAAGCTCTCTTTAGGACGCTATGACGACTCCAGGGGACAGATTCTCGTCGGCAACGATGCGATCAGTGCACTCAAGGTTCCCGACGGTCTCGCCGTGCGCGGTTACGACCACGCGTGGTTCCAGGGCGCGTTCATCGACTTCACCGCCGATACCCCCGCGGTCCCGATGGATTGGAACGATCGCATCTCTTCGCTGATTGTCTATAAGGCTGCAGACGGGCCACCCGTGATCGACTACATCGTCGCCCTGGATTACACGTGGTCACGTCCGGCACTCTTGCTGAAAGCGGGCAAGTATCCCGACTTAGCGGCCAACTCACTAGGAGTGGGCACACTTTCGACGATGCTCATTCCCACTGGCATGAAAGTCCAACTCTGGGAGAAGCCGAACTTCGAGGGTGAGACCGCCGCGTTCTTTGCAGATGTCCTGGAGTTGCCTCCGCAATGGAACAACCGGGCAGCCAGCCTCGAAGTGAGCACCTACACCGAATGAAGCCGGGCGTCCGCGACCCTGAAAATACATTTCTGAGCCTGTCGTAAACGCATGGTCGCACGAGCCGAAACCCATGCTCGCTTAACGATCAGGCCGTCATCCACAACGTCGAACGCGCGACAACAACCCTCACTGGCGCCCCCTCTCAGCAGGGAGGATCCCCGCCCGCCGCGGGTAAGGCACCGAACCATCGAGCCCGCATTTGCGCCACACCACGACACGCACTAGCACCGACAGGAGACAACAAAGGCCGCAGGGTTTGACACACTCGCATGTGGCTGGTCGCCTTCATACCGATGCCGTCCGTTGAGGCGCTCGGTTACTGCTTCACTGGCGACGACCGCGGATTCCAGCAGTACTACAGTGAGTTCCGATACCGGTTGCGATCGGAGATCACCATCTCGGGCTTCCAGCTATCGGATCTTTGCTGTGACACAACGGCTTCAGTCGACATGGCCGCCTTCAGACGACCCCGTCGATGCAGACTATGCGGTCGAACGAAGGACCCCACGGTGTCGCTCTGGCTTGTCTGGAATCTGTGCTCCAGGCCATCCGAGGGGGCTAGCGTGAGAAGATGCCATCACTCAAAGTGATCCTGCCGGATCAGACCACCGCTGAGGAACTCGAGTCGGACATCCTCTCGACCGTTTACCAGGAGCTTCAGCGCTACAACTACGAGGCAGTCGCGGTGAGCGATGCTACGGCGACCGGTGAGTACACCCCACTGAATCCCCATGGACGGGTCCACCTCGAATCACAACAAAACACGCGCGTCGTCCGGGTCACTGGTACCACCATCGATACCCACGATCTCTACACCGCCGTGCTGGCGGATCTCGAGCAGCGCCACGTGGGACTGACCGGGGAGATCGACTAGAGCGCCGCGCGGGAGGCTGGGGTGCCTGATGAGCGTGATCATGGCCGAATTCAGATCCGGGTCACAACCGCGTGACATGAGTCCGAAGATGTGGGGCAGTCGTACAGAATGGACTACGTAGACGGCGGTCCGGGGGCCGGCTGGGATGGACCGGATCCATACATCCGTGTATACGCATCCCGGGTACACAACCTGAAAACCGTAGACGTCGCCGCGCCGCGGGACTCGTTCGTGGCGTTCACCGGGGTGTCGGGGTCGGGCAAATCGTCCTTGGCATTCGGCACCATCTACGCCGAGGCCCAGCGCCGTTACTTCGAGTCGGTGGCACCCTACGCCCGCCGACTGCTCCTACCCCAGGATGCGCCGAAAGTCGATGACATCACAGGACTGCCGCCGGCGGTCGCCCTGCAGCAGCGACGAGGTTCGGCGACGTCCCGCTCGACCGTCGGCACGATCACCACGTTGTCGAATCTGCTGCGCATGTTGTACTCCCGCGCAGGAAGCTACCCGTCGGGAGCCACCGAGCGGCTCGACTCTGATGCGTTCTCACCGAACACCACGATCGGCGCGTGCCCGGCGTGCCACGGTCTCGGCCGCATCCACGAGGTCACCGAACAGACACTGGTGCCCGACCCGTCGCTGACCATCCGAGAAGGCGCGGTGGCGGCATGGCCCGGAGCGTGGCAGGGACAAAATCTACGCGATATCCTCATCACTCTCGGCTACGACATCGATAAGCCGTGGCGCAAACTCCCTAAGCGGCAACGGGACTGGATTCTGTTCACCGAGGATCAGCCCACCGTCGAAATCGATCCGAGCCAGCATCCGGTCACCGCGGACTATTACTACAACGGCACATTCTCCAGCGCCGAGCGTCACGTTCGCCACACGCTGGCCAACTCGCAGAGCACGGCGATGCGACGACGGGTTCTGCAATTCGTGCACAGCACTGAATGCCCAGTCTGTGGCGGCTCCGGGCTGCGACCCGAAGCGCTCGCGGTGACCTTCGCCGGCCGCACCATCGCCGAGCTGGCGGCCCTGCCGCTCACTGCGCTCACCGACGTACTCTCGCCGGCGGCGATCAGGACGGAGTTCGCCGCGGCCTACGAATCCACCGAGTCGGGTGAGTTCACCGAAGTGGCGACCATGATCGCGGCTGATCTGGTGGCGCGGATATCCGTGCTCGTCGAATTGGGGCTCGGTTACCTGAGTCTCAACCGTCGCACACCGACCGTGTCACCCGGCGAACTGCAACGCTTGCGGTTGGCCACCCAACTGCGGGCCGGACTGTTCGGTGTCCTGTACGTCCTCGACGAGCCTTCGGCAGGGCTGCATCCCGCCGACGCCGAGCCGCTGCTCGACGTGCTGGACCGGCTCCGCCGCGCCGGCAATTCGTTGTTCGTGGTCGAACACGACATGGATGTGGTGCGCCGCGCCGACTGGATCGTCGATGTCGGCCCTGGCGCCGGCGAACTAGGCGGCGCCGTGCTGTATAGCGGACCGGTGGCCGGCCTCGCCGACGTCGACACCTCGGTCACCCGGCGATTCCTGTTCCGCGACGGGCCAGCTGCCCGCCGCCCCGCGCGTGGACCGGTCGGCGTGATGCGGTTGCGTAACATCTCGTTTCACAACCTGCGCGGCATCGACGTCGATATTCCCTTGGGTGTGTTCGTCGCAGTCACCGGTGTGTCAGGATCAGGCAAGTCGACACTGGTCTGCAAAGTACTCAGTGATGTCATGGCCAGGCAGCGGGGTACGCACGTCGAACTCGTCGACGATGCTGACGACAGCGACGCCGAACTCCTCGATATCGACATCGATTCGAGTGTGGGGGTATCCGTCGAGGGCGCCGAGGTGCTCGGCCGTCTCGTCACCGTGGATCAGCGACCCATCGGCCGCACTCCGCGCTCAAACCTCGCGACGTACACCGGACTCTTCGATACGGTCCGTAAGGCATTCGCCGATACCCCAGAAGCGCGGCGACGTGGCTGGAGCGCGGGCCGGTTCTCGTTCAATGTCGCCGAAGGCCGCTGCGCCACCTGTCGCGGCGAAGGGTTTGTCGCGGTGGAACTGTTGTTCTTGCCCGGCACCTACGCGAAATGTCCGGCGTGTGGGGGAGCGCGCTATTCTGACGAGACGCTCGAGATCAGGTATCGAGACAACACCATCGCCGACGTGCTCGCTCAGACTGTTGATGAAGCTGCAGAGTTCATGGCTGACTTGCCCTCTGCGTCAAGAAGTTTGGCAGCATTGCGTGATGTGGGTCTGGGATACCTGCGACTCGGACAACCGGCCACAGAACTCTCCGGTGGCGAGGCGCAACGCATCAAACTGGCATCGGAGTTGCAACGCGCCAAGAGGGGGCACACGCTCTACGTGCTCGACGAGCCCACCACGGGGCTGCATCCCTCCGACGTCGAGTTGTTGGAACGCCAGCTGCACGGCCTCGTCGACGCCGGCAATACCGTCGTGGTGGCCGAGCACGACATGTCCGTGGTGGCAAGCGCGGATTACGTCATAGACCTCGGCCCCGGTGGCGGCGAGGACGGAGGACGCGTCGTTGTGGCCGGGGTACCGGCGGTGGTCGCTGCCGATACGGTGAGCCGCACCGCGCCGTACCTCGCCGCGTTCTTCGACGATGGGTCATAGCCGTGACGCTGATCGAATCCGGAATGGTGCGCAGGTAACCGGCGCAACTCGCGCTCGCAGACGCGCCTTCGATGCAAAGGCCTGGTCGTTTTGGCGCCGTAAGAATGGTGGGGACGTCGAAGTGTGCTCACAAACCGAGGTCGGACAAGCTTGGGTGATCGTCCGGTCGAGATGCGCCTCGGCCCCAGAAAAATTTGCGTTCACCTTCGTCGATCTGTATGTCGTTGATGCTGGCGTGGCGGTGCGTCATGAGGCCGTGTTTGTTGTACAGCCAGTTCTCGTTGCCGTAGGCGCGGAACCATTGGCCCGAATCGTCGTGATACTCGTAGGCAAATCGGACCGCGATGCGGTCCTCGCCGTGCGCCCACAACTCTTTGATGAGGCGGTACTCGTGTTCGCGATCCCATTTGCCGCTGAGAAAGTCGATGATCTGGGCTCGGCCTGTGACGAACACAGAGCGATTACGCCAGACGCTATCGATCGAGTAGCCCTGTGCGACGACCTCCGGGTCACAGCTGTTCCAGGCGTTTTCAGCGAGCCGGACTTTCCTGATGGCCGTTGCTTCGGTGAACGGTGGGACAGGTGGCTTCGCGGTGACGGGGGTAGCCGTGGTCATAGTCGTCTTCTTTCTCGGAGGTTGGGTCGAGTGGCTTCTTCCATGTAGACGAACCTGTCTACATAGCCAGTACCGTACGGTATGTAGACAAGTCTGTCTACTGGGCGTGGTGACTATGTGGACAGAACTGTCTACTATGACAGTGTGAGCATCTCTGAGACTCTCGATCCGCAGGTTGATGTGTCGACTTTGCCGGCTCGGGACCGGATACTGGCTACCGCGTATCGACTGTTCTATGCCCAGGGAATCCGAGCTACCGGCATCGACAAGGTGATAGCCGAAGCTGGCGTCACCAAGGTGACGTTCTATCGACACTTCCCGAGCAAAGACGCACTGATTTTGGCGTTCTTGGATCTACGGCATCGCCGTTGGATGGACTGGTTTGTCGATGCGCTTGCCCGCCACGCTGCTAACAGTAGGCGCCGGATTGCAGTGGTCGCCGCGGTGGAGGAATGGCTGACGGCGGAATCCTTCCGCGGGTGCGCCTTCATCAACAGCGTCAATGAGATCGGCACCGACCTGCCCGAGGTCTGTGCCATCGCTACTCGTCACAAAGCGGATATGGTCGCGGCGATCAAGGCGACGATTCCGCCGGGCCCGAACCGCGCCCGGGCGGCACAGGCGCTCGGCGTGGCCATTGATGGTGCTGTCGTGCAAGCGCAGTTCCAGCGTGACGTCACACCGGCAGTGAGGGCGTTGTCGACGATCGCATCAAGGCTGTTGGCGGAGACGTGACGGGCCCCAACATCTCCGCCAAAACGTCACAGTGACGAATTGAGTTGTGTGCCGCTGGACTTGGAGGGTACGGGGTGTGCGGCGCGTTCAAGTAATTGCGGACTGCCGGTCGTCTGTTCCAGCGCTGTCGGGTGGTCGTGGAATCAGGCCAAAGCGCCACCGACCGGTACGTCGTCGGCGAAATCCATGGGTGCCGTCGTGCAGAGACCCAGGACGTGCCGGGGCCAGAAGTCCTCGGCGTAGCGGCGCAGAGCCTCGGAGTCTCTCAGCGTGTAGATGTGTAGCTCCATGGTCGTCTAGCGACCTCGGGAGGCCAGCGGGTCGAGCTGATCGGCGGTGGCGTCGTCGGCGGCGGTCGACACGCTGAGTTGTTCGTGTTGCTCGTCGGCGGCCAACAGGTCGCGCCCCGCCGCGGTACCGTAGCGGAAGGCGTCGGGGCCGACGAGGAGTCTGTGGGGCGGCTCGGCCATGTCGATGATCTCGAGGAGCAGCGCGGCGACCTTCGCGGGGTCGCTGGCGCCGATGGACATCGAATTACTCAGCGCCGCAGCGGCGCCGACAGTGGACTCATAGTCTTCGCGCACCGGGTCGATGCGCATCGAGGAACCGGCCCAATCGGTCCGCATGCCGCCTGGTTCCAAGACGGTGACCTTGATGCCCAACGGGGCGACCTCTTGAGCGAGTACCCCCGAAAAACCGGTGACGGCCCACTTCGACGATTGATACGCCGCGAGGCCGGGTCGCGCCATCCGGCCACCCACCGACGACACCTGGACGATGTGCCCGCTGCGTTGTGTCCGCATGACCGGCAACGCCGCTCGAGTCAACCGCACCACGCCGAAGAAATTCGTGTCGACTTGGGCGCGGAAGTCTTCGAAGTCGACGTCCTCGATGGCGCCCATGTTCGCGTAGCCGGCATTGTTGACCACAACGTCGAGCCGGCCGAAACGGTCAAGGGCGGTGGCGATGGCGGCGCGAACGTGGTCGTCGTTGGCTACGTCGAGCTCGACGATGGCGAGGCGGTCGGGGTGCGCAAGAGCGATGTCATCGAGCGCAGAGAGGGTACGGACGCCGGCGACGACGCGATGCCCTGCGTTGAGGGCAGCTTCGGTGATGTGGCGTCCGAGCCCGCGCGCGGCGCCGGAGACGAGGATGACGTGCGATTCTGTGCTCACCGGTTCTCCCATCGAGTTCCATCGGTATACGACTGTAGACATGAATGAAATATACAGACGTAGACATTGCCCGCGGTATTCCCTACGGTCTGGGCATGCCTACCGACCGTGTGCGCCCGCGCAACGCCGCCGCCACCCGTGAAGCGATATTGGCCTCCGCCATCCGCAATTTTGCGAGTGCCGGGTACGACGGTGTCGGCGTGCGTGACATCGCCGGCGACGCCGGGGTGACCGCCATGCTGGTGAATAGGTACTTCGGGTCGAAAGAGCGACTGTTCGCCGAAGCTGTCGAGACCTCGTTCTCGTCCCCGGTTTTCATCGCCGAGAGATCCGGCGATGTATCGCGCGACGCCGCGGCGGCGCTGGTCGCGCGCTCCGGTCCGGATGCCGACCACCTCGAACCGTTCCTGATCATGCTGAGGTCGGCGTCGAATCCGCGTGCTGCGGAAATCGTCCGCGACGCGATAGAGCGGAATGTGGGGAGGCGCTTGGCCCGGCAACTATCTGCACCGGGGCGCCAGTTGCGCAGCGACGTGCTGCTGTCGGTGATTAGCGGGGTCCTGCTGATGCGGAGAGTGATGGGCACCGCGGCGCTCAACGGCCGCCGTCCCGATCAGCTTGTGCAACTGCTGGAGGCCGTGTTCGACGCGATCGTCGACGCGCCGCTGACCTGACGGGCCGCAGCCGCGGGTGCGCGTCATTCGCGCCGGAACCATGGGGTGGTGGCGGCGGGTGCGGCCCCTGGTCGAACGCACGATGCGACGCATCCGCGGCCTGCCGGGACGATTCTGGGGCAGAAATCACCCCTCGCCGGCTTGACAGCTCTCGGCCGTCGCCGGCTGCTCTGACGGATTCCTCACCGATGAGGCAATCGTCTAGCATGAGGCATGGCACAGGGCAGCCCCGACGCGCTGATCGACGTTCACGCGCACTTCCTCACCGACCGCTACGTCGAATCGGCCAAGGCGGCGGGTGTCACGCAGCCGGATGGGATGCCGAGCTGGCCCAGCTGGACGGTCGAAGACCACCTGGGATTGATGGACGAGAACCGCATCGGCCATGCAGTGCTCTCGATCTCCTCCCCGGGGGTGCACTTCGGTGAGGATGGTGCCGCCGTCGAGCTGGCACGCCACGTCAACCAGTTCGCCTCTGACGTGGTCGCCGAACGCCGGGACCGGTTCAGTTTCTTCGCGTCACTGCCCTTGCCGTGTGTCGAGGCCGCAGTCGACGAGGCGGTCTACGCGATGGACACGCTTGGCGCGTTGGGGCTGATAGTCATGAGCAACAGCGCCGGACTCTATCTTGGGGATCCTGTGCTGGATCCATTGTGGGAGGTGCTGAATCGTCGGCGTGGCATCGTGTTCGAGCATCCCACCTCGCCTCCCGATGTCGACGCGGTGGCGTTGGGTAGGCCGCGGCCGATGCTGGAATTCCTGTTCGAGACCACCAGGACGGTGACCGATCTGATCTTCGCGGGGGTTCAGGAACGCTACCCGGACATCCGCTTCGTGATCCCGCACTGCGGCGCGACGTTGAGCGTCGTGCTCGATCGGGTCGAGCTCTTCCGTAGCATCCTTCCCGGTTCGCACGGGCGCCCGTCATCGACGCTGACGACTCGGGAACAGCTGCAACGGTTTTGGTTCGACTTGGCGGGCACGCCATTCCCCGCGTCGGCGGCTGCCCTCGCCGATGCAGTCGGTTCCGATCGGATTCTGTTTGGCAGCGACTATTGCTGGACGCCCGCGATGGGCGCCGCCTATCAGGTGCAGGTGATGGAGCAGCAGAAGGCGGACTGGCGGTCGTTGACCACCGCGAACGCCCACCGTCTCCTCGCCCGGTAACTGGCCCAACGCGGTGGACCGACGGCCCGCGTCCGCGCCGCGCAATCATCGCGCATTCCGTTCCTCTGCCAACGCCGCTGATGATGTCGAGTTCCTCACGCGCGCTGGAGCGGCGAGATCGTCTAGACGTCAACGAGTTTGATCGATAGCCGCTCATGGCGTCGAATGATGTTGTTGATCGCCCACGTCGGCGCTCCGGCGAGCTCGACGCGGTGCAGTCTGTCGATGAGCGCGGGGAGCAATCGGTGTGCGACAGCTTGCAGCGTCGAGAACATCGGCGGCACGCTCGTCATCCAGCACTACGTCGCCGAAGTCCGCGAACCGCAACACGTCACGTTCGTATCGCTATCGGAAGCGCTGACACTCGGCGGTTGGGCCAAGGTGCAAGCCACGTGGGACATGCGGGTAGAACGCGTCGACGACACCATCAGCGAGCTGGTGGACACGGTCACCACTCGGCCTACGGACGGCGAACCTCGCGACCATCGGGCGCATATGGGAGTGCCCCGAAAGGCGGCGATACCGACCCTCGGTGATGAACAGGGTGGCCATGAAGCACAAGTGGACAGGCTATCCACTAAGGTCGGCTGCAGACGCCACAGCGTCGAACGGGTGCATCGATAGAGGAGTGATGATGGACTACCGCACGTTGGGTCGGACCGGGATGAAGGTCAGCCCCTACTGTCTGGGGGCAATGATGTTCGGCGCCCAGGGCAACCCCAATCACGATGAATCCATCGCCATCATCCATCGCGCATTGGACGCGGGAATCAATTTCGTCGACAGTGCCGACGTGTACTCCCACGGTGAATCCGAGGAGATCGTGGGCAAGGCGTTGAAGGGTCACCGCGACGAGGTCGTCTTGGCGTCGAAGGTGTCCGGCTCGATGGGTGATGATCCGAATCAGCAGGGAGGTTCGCGCCGTTGGCTTGTCACCGAAGTCGAGAATTCGCTGCGCCGGCTACAAACCGACCACCTCGACCTGTTTCAACTTCATCGTCCGGACCCATCGACCGATGTAGAAGAGACGCTTTCGGCAATGTCAGATCTCGTGCACAGCGGCAAGGTCCGGGTGGTGGGCGCGTCGTCGTTTCCGGCCTCGGACATCGTCGAGGCGCAGTGGACGGCCGAGCGCCGCGGTCTGGTGCGATTTCAGACCGAACAACCGCCATACTCGATCCTCAATCGTGGCATTGAACGCGAGGTGCTGCCGGTCTGTCAGCGCTACGGAATGGGTGTACTGGTGTGGAGCCCGTTGGCCCAGGGCATGCTGACCGGCCGCTACCGCAAGGGCCGCGACACCGATAGCAAGCGAGCCAGCGCCGGCTTCCAGCACCTTCACGACGAACGTCGGCTCGACGTCGTCGAGCAGCTCATCCCGCTCGCCAAGGAGGCGGGCATGTCAATGACGCAGATGGCGATGGGCTTCGCAATCGCCCATCCCGCGGTCACGTCCGCGCTGATCGGACCGCGCACCATGCAGCATCTCGAGGATACTTTGACGGGCCTCGAAACCACCCTGGGCGACGACATTCTGGACCGGATCGACGAGATCGTCGCCCCCGGCACCGACATCGGCGCACTGGACATGGCATATCAGCCCCCGGCGATGCAGCACGCCGTTCTTCGCCGCCGACCCATGGGCGAGCGGGCTGCCTCGACCCTCGACCCCTCGAATTGAGAACGACGAGTGACTGCCAAGCTGAATCGGGTTGCGATGCCGAAGTATTCGGTGGGGGAGCGTGAGCATCAGTGGCTTGGCTGCTGACGACGTCGAGCGCCGAGGAACTCGCGGCAGCGCGGCACTGGGCGTGCATCGGTGAGCAGACGGCGCGACCTTCCGAGGATGGCAAAGGCGGGCTGACGTGGCCGTAGATCCGAAGCCGCTCGTCAAGCGTCGGGCGGATGCCAGCCGCAACCGCGAAAGGATTGTCGCAGTAGCCCGTGCCGCCTTCGATGGTACGAACGCCGCCGACGTGTCGATGGCGGAGATCGCCCGACGTGCCGACGTGGGCATGGCCACGCTGTACCGCAACTTTCCCGGAAAACGACAGCTGATGGAGGCCATATTCACCGACGAGGTCGACGCACTCTGCGCAGCCGCCAGACCAGCCCGCGGATGCACCCCTGGCGAATCCTTGGAGATCTGGCTCACCCGCTTCTTCGACTTCGCCTTCGCCCGCAACGCCATTGCAACTGAGCTGATTATCCAGTCCGGGGGCGTGGACAATCCGCTGTTCACCACCGACCGCCGAAAATTCTGTACCGCGGCACAGCCCCTGCTCGCTGAGGCGCAACGGTCTAGTGAGTTTCGCAGCGACCTCGACATCGGCCAGATGCTCGACTTGATGGTCGCTGTCGCCCGCATTCACGGTGATGCCCACCATGTTAAGCCCATCGCACAGGCTGCCCTCGACGGCCTGCGAGCGAAGTAGAACGGTGAAAGGACGACCTGCGCTGCTGGCCCGGAGTTCTCGTCGTCTCGGGATAGACGCAGCGGTGCGTCGCAGTTGAATGGTGAGCGCATTACTGGTTACGCGTACCGGTCGCGTCTGCCAATTCACCTTTACAGCAGCTGAATTCATTACGGGCCTATCATCTCCACAATGAGGTTAACGTCACAGTGACGAATTCAGCAGTGCTTCAAAGTGTTTCAAGGCGCGCAGTGTTCGCCGGTGCCAGCATTTATGGATCGTCAAACGTCCCGGTCCGCGCATTCAGCTGGTCGGAGCTCGAGGCCCAGCGCCATCACGGAGGCAGCCTCAACCTTTTTCACACTATCGCTATCTGCACGGCTGTGGGCTGGGCAGGCGGGAGGCCGCCGACCATGGCGATAACGTCACAGTGACGAATTAGGCATGGGGCGCAGAGTTTCGATGCCGCGGGGTGTCGGCGCTGTCGGGTCGTTCTGGGCCAATAACCGTGAGCATGGGCTGGGCGGGTGGCACTGTCGGTCGGATAGTTCTGGAACGCAAGGGCGATAAGTCGGACAGCTGTCAGGTATTCCCGGATTGCTCCCAACTAGTTCCGGATTGGGCTCAGATCATCAGCGTTAAAGCTGCAACGGTGATCTACCGATAAGCTGACGACGTCGAGCGCCGAGGAACTCGCGGCAGCGCGGCACTGGGCGTGCATCGGTGAGCAGACGGCGCGACCTTCCGAGGATGGCAAAGGCGGGCTGACGTGGCCGTAGATCCGAAGCCGCTCGTCAAGCGTCGGGCGGATGCCAGCCGCAACCGCGAAAGGATTGTCGCAGTAGCCCGTGCCGCCTTCGATGGTACGAACGCCGCCGACGTGTCGATGGCGGAGATCGCCCGACGTGCCGACGTGGGCATGGCCACGCTGTACCGCAACTTTCCCGGAAAACGACAGCTGATGGAGGCCATATTCACCGACGAGGTCGACGCACTCTGCGCAGCCGCCAGACCAGCCCGCGGATGCACCCCTGGCGAATCCTTGGAGATCTGGCTCACCCGCTTCTTCGACTTCGCCTTCGCCCGCAACGCCATTGCAACTGAGCTGATTATCCAGTCCGGGGGCGTGGACAATCCGCTGTTCACCACCGACCGCCGAAAATTCTGTACCGCGGCACAGCCCCTGCTCGCTGAGGCGCAACGGTCTAGTGAGTTTCGCAGCGACCTCGACATCGGCCAGATGCTCGACTTGATGGTCGCTGTCGCCCGCATTCACGGTGATGCCCACCATGTTAAGCCCATCGCACAGGCTGCCCTCGACGGCCTGCGAGCGAAGTAGAACGGTGAAAGGACGACCTGCGCTGCTGGCCCGGAGTTCTCGTCGTCTCGGGATAGACGCAGCGGTGCGTCGCAGTTGAATGGTGAGCGCATTACTGGTTACGCGTACCGGTCGCGTCTGCCAATTCACCTTTACAGCAGCTGAATTCATTACGGGCCTATCATCTCCACAATGAGGTTAACGTCACAGTGACGAATTCAGCAGTGCTTCAAAGTGTTTCAAGGCGCGCAGTGTTCGCCGGTGCCAGCATTTATGGATCGTCAAACGTCCCGGTCCGCGCATTCAGCTGGTCGGAGCTCGAGGCCCAGCGCCATCACGGAGGCAGCCTCAACCTTTTTCACACTATCGCTATCTGCACGGCTGTGGGCTGGGCAGGCGGGAGGCCGCCGACCATGGCGATAACGTCACAGTGACGAATTAGGCATGGGGCGCAGAGTTTCGATGCCGCGGGGTGTCGGCGCTGTCGGGTCGTTCTGGGCCAATAACCGTGAGCATGGGCTGGGCGGGTGGCACTGTCGGTCGGATAGTTCTGGAACGCAAGGGCGATAAGTCGGACAGCTGTCAGGTATTCCCGGATTGCTCCCAACTAGTTCCGGATTGGGCTCAGATCATCAGCGTTAAAGCTGCAACGGTGATCTACCGATAAGCCACATTATGTCAAGTTAACCACTGCATATTGCACTGCACGGCAACGGGTTTCAACTCGACCACGCCCTGCCCAGACCTAATTGATAGCGCCCCGTTCCAACGCCCACCGATGCTGGAAGGGCAATACCTCGGCAGCGATCTCGAAATCAGCGTCGTAGTGCAGCAGTGTCACATCATGGGCTTTGGCAAGGGTGGCGATCAGTAGGTCGGCCATGCCGACGGCACGATGACGACCAGTGCCGGCCAGCGATCGCTGCGCACCCAACGCCGCCTGCCAGTGTTCATCGTTGGTCGGCAGGTATTCGTATGCGAGGCGGCGATCTGACCATATCTGCGCGTAGTCCGCGGCGGTCCGGGCGCTGTAGAGCGCCTCGGCATCAAGCTGAGCGGTCGTTGCGACCAATCCGGCCTCGATAAGCGGAGCAAGTCGGTCGGCGACCTCGGGGTTTGTCATCCGTGCCGCGGCACTGGTGTCGATGAGATACCGCGCTACTACCGCCACACATCACCTCGTTTACCGGGGTCAGTCATCTCCCCCATACCGCCAGACTTCAGCCATGCGATCTGGCGAGCGCGTGCAGACGCCGCTGCAGCCTGCTGCAACGCTATGCGGACGGTATCTGATACGCCGGAAGTCTGAAGTTCCTTTTGCGCGGCAGCCAACAGGTCGTCATCGAGGTCAATCAAACGCTTGGTCATCTCGCCACCCTCACGTATATACGAATTCTTGATTAAGTATATACGCACGCGTCGTCAGCCGGCTACATCAGCCGCGAACGGAGAATATGCAGCAATCGAATAGGAAGGATTACCAGTAAAGTACGCCGTTTTCATCAGATGGTGCGTGCGGACAGCGGCCCTTGGATAGTGCTGATCTGCTCGCAACTACACCACGTCCGAGATCTCGTCCCCGCGAGGAATACGACCAGATCGAATATGGCGGGCTACCACTAAGCCACTTCGTATTGTGTTGCTGACCAACGTTTTTCAATACCGAGCTGAGCAACGAAGTAGCAACTTTCCTACAAGTGATCAGGATGCGTGACGGTCCGGAGCTCGAGCCGAGGGATTCCTGCGAAGTCGGCTGCATTGCATGTGTAGAGCGGCAACGCGTGCGCGATCGCGCTAGCCGCGATGAGCGCGTCATACGCTCGTGCCGCAGGCTTACGGCCTGATGCGCGCAGTGCCGCGGCGACGGCGCCAAATGCCCGCGCGCAGTCGCCATCGAACGGAAGAACATCGAAGTCCGCCTCGGCCTGCTGCAGGTGCTGCTGACGGGCACTGCGCTCGGTGTCGTCGTGCGCCACATGCGGACCCACCGAAAGTTCGGCCAGAGTTATCGCGCTAATCACCGATTCGTCCGGAAGCTCGGTTGGGTCGGATATTTGGCCGAGGAGGATCACCGTGGAGGTGTCCAGCATCCCCTGGCTCGATGATCCAGTCACAGCGACGGGTCGATCAGGTCGTCGATATCGCGCCGGAGCGTATCTGGACTTACACGCGGAAGGTTCTTGCGGCGACGAATGAGTTCAGCTGGGCCGGCGCTGGATCGGCGCAGGGGGCGCAACTCCGCCACCGGCGCGCCGTCGCGAGTAACGACGATGCGTTCGCCGTGCTCGACGCGGCGTAGAACTTCTCCCCCATTGTTCCGAAGATCGCGCACCGTCACCTTGTCCATGCGAGCAAGTGTATCACCGGTGATACGACGTCGGGCGTTGCTGCCGCTAACTCACCTGGAGGACATCGGGACGGGCTTCGAACGACAGGCAAGACGGCACGGTTCCTCCGCTGTGCTGTTGTTCAACAACCGATCGATCGTGGCTCACATCCTCAGCACTACGCGGAAACGGGCTTGATTGCGCATCATCCGGTCATATCCGGCTGCCGCATCCTCCAGCGGAATTGGTTCGGTCCACGGGCGAATGCCGTGTAGCGCGGCGAAGTTCAACGTATCTTCGGTGTCTGACGCCACCCCTGCGGGGTGGCCGTGCACCGTACCGGAGCTGTTGATCAACTGCAGCGGCGTGACATGCAACGATTCATCGAGGACCGCTAAGGTAAGAAGCTCGCCGTGCGGGGCCAGTCCGTCGATTGTGGCGCTCATTGCGTCCCGGTTGGTCGCCGTCGCGGCCACGACTCGGGCACCACCGAGGCGGCGAAGTGCTGCGGCGACATCTTCGGTTGTCGCGTCGATGTAATGGTGGGCACCTAGTTGGTGTGCGAGTTCGGCCTTCTCGCTTCCGCGTGCGATCGCGACCGTTCGGAAACCCATCTTCGCGGCGAACTGCACTCCGAGATGACCGAGGCCACCGATGCCCAGAATGGCCACCACATCGCCCGGGCCAGCTCCGGTATGGCGCAGGGAATTGAACATCGTCACTCCGGCACACGCCAACGGAGCTGCATCGACGGAGTCGAGACCCTCCGGGATGCGCGCCAGCGCCGACTCCGGCACCACCACCACTTCGGCGTACCCGCCGGGAAAGTTCGCACCGGTGATCAGCGCATGCTCGCAGTGGACGAAATCGCCTCGCCTGCAGCGGTAGCAGCGCCCACAGTAGAACCCCGCCCATCCGACGGCGACACGGTCGCCGACCTCCCAGTCCTCAATGCCGGCCCCGATGGCGTCGATTCGCCCGGCGATCTCGTGGCCGGGGGTGACCGGGAACGTCGTTCCTGGCAGCGCACCCGCGGCGATCTGCGAATCCGAGTGACACACCCCGCATGCCTCGACTCGTACACGGACCTGGGCAGGCCCTGGTTCGCGCAACGGATGATTGGTGAGTTGTAGCGCGCCGCTTGGCTCGGTGACTTCCACCGCTCGGTATGTCATGGACATGGCAGGGCTGCCTTTCGGAATATCGACGTGCAGATTTGACTGCCGATCGGCGAGGACCGTCGGCGAAAAGGCGTAACAACATTCACTAGAACACGCCCAGCGCGCTGCCGGTATCCGCAGAATGACCCCTGATGAGAGCTGATTATCCGGTGGATCGGATGGTCGTGGGACCACGGGCCGATCTTTCCTTTCCCGCCAAGATGTAGTCATTCGACCTATAACGCAGCAGTGGTCAACGCAGCAGTATCAGTCATACGAGATCCACCTGAAGTGCTACCCGCGTCGATCGGACTCCAGCCATGAATGAAATCGGCAGCGCCGAAACCGCTTTGGCGGCAATAATTCCCGTATTGACGGCTATCAGCGAAGACGATCTACACAAAGCGACGCCCTGCCCGGGATTCGACGTCGCTACTTTGGGAGAACATCTCGTGGGGACAGTTTCTCTGGTCGGTTCGTCCATCGGACTCGTGATGGCTCCGCCGCCCGCGTCCACCGTGGAGGCGCGGGTAGCTAACGTAACCCGCAACGTCGTGGACGCGTGGCGGCGACGCGGCACCGAGGGCACTGTCATCTTCAGCGGTCGGGAGATGCCGGCTCACCTTGCTCTGGGCGTGCTGTCGGTGGAACTCGTAGTGCACGGATGGGATTTCGCGCAAGCGGTCGGGCAGCCACTATCGGTGGGCGCCGTCCACTGCGACTACGTTCTGGGTTTAGCGCGCCAGATCATCACGCCCCAAAGCCGTCTCAGCGCCGGCTTTGATGACCCCGTACCGATTGCGGATGCCGCTGCGGCACTTGACCGACTCGTTGCATTCACAGGTCGCACACCGCGGCCGAACTTCCCACCAACGACGCGCTTACCGCTGGGCGCGCTGCATTCAGAACCAAGACGCTGAAAGAAAGACCGTTGCCAAGGCACCAGAGCCGAGCCGGCCGCATGTGGCGATATGGCCAGCAGGCAACACCTCTCCCCCGTCGCGTTCAGTCAGATTCGCTGCCACATATCGGGACGGATACGACCGGATCGAATATGGCGGGTTACCACTAAAAGACGCCGTGTTCGACAGCTAAATCACCGACGTTCCGAGTAGTAACCCTCATCCGACACGCCAAGTCAATTGGGTCAAAGCGCCTCGACGCCAAACGTTTAGCGGGTTGCACACCACAAGACATCGACGAGTACCTCGCCTCCGGCCCACCACGCGCCATCTTATCCGGACGTTTCACCAGCAACCGACCCGGCCGGCACATTGACTCGCCGACCATCATGATGCGATTGAAGGCGCTCGGCATCAACCTGCAAGGCGCACGCAACACTGCCCTACCAACACTCGCCTCCGAGATCCCCGCTTCCCTGGTCGCCGAAATGCTCGGCTATAGCGACCAAGTCGCCCAGAAGCACGCCGCGGAAGCCGGCAGGACCTGGGCGAGATACGTAACGCGATGAGGAAGTCGGCCGCCGCAACCTGAATGTTTGCAGCACGAATACGACGTACTGCGCTCGTCGGTGCGTCATATCTCGCACCGCGGGTGAATTACGCTACTGGTCAATCCGTTGAGCAGTCGGCCGACTGGAACCTTCGTTCCCATTTGGCTGCAACGTCATTCGCCGTCGGGTTGCTGCGCACGGCGTAGACCACTTGCGACGTGGCATGAACGTCTGCCCACGGCGGCAATAGTCGTACCCCGTACTCGACTGCCACGGATCTACTGTTCCGCCGGGGCTCCGTTGGTCAGCCGGGGCAAGAGGTCGTATGCGTTGTCGTGCATGACCCGCGCGAGCATGTCGGGCCGAGCTTCGAAGTACGCGTCGACGTTGTTCGTAAACCAATTCACGGTTTTCGGGTTGGCGGCAGGGAAGTCGGTGCCGAAGAGAATGTGGTCCGGCTCGACGAAGCTCTCGAGAGCCACCAGGTTGGTCTCGAAACCTGATAGGGCGGTCTCGTAGTAGAACGTCCGGAAGTCGGCGAGGATTTCTTCTGGACTCAGTTCGCAGCCGAGATGGAACGCGCCCAATGCGGCGACGCGAGCGGCGAGAACTGGTGTGCTACCACCAGAATGGGAGAGGATGATCCTCACGTTCGGGAACTGCCGTTTGCGTCCGCTGGTCACGAGATCTGCTGCGCCCTTGTAGGTTTCGTTCGGAGTTTCACTGACCGGGGTGGGCAAGAACTCGCTCGGCGCCCGGTTGCTACCGGGTGTCTGCTCACCGTGTAAGAACACCAGCGCGCGGCGACGGTCGAGTTCGGCCCACAGTGGTTCGAAGATCGGGTCGCCCAGGGATCGGGCCTCATCGCCGACGCCGTAGACGTTGGTGAGGGTGATCCCGTCAGCCCCCAACACGTCGAAGGCGTAGGTCAGCTCTTCCAGCGCGGCGTCGACGTCCGTCGGGGTGGGAAGATGCGCAAACAGACCGAACCGTCCGGGGTGGTCTTCCATTGCCTGACGGGTCAACGTGTTCAACTCGCGGGCGACGTGACGACGCTTGTCCTCGGGGAGCCGCGATTCGATGTCGTTGGGTATGGACAGGATCGCAGTATCGATCTGTAGCTGATCCATGAAGTCCACACTGACCTGCGGTGACCAACCCGCCTCGTCCTTTTGGAACTTCCAGCCGGACGTATCGCCAAAGAGGCCCGAGGTGAGCATGCTGGTCGGCATGAAGTGATGGTGAAAGTCGATGCGGCCGGGTGTGGTGGTGCTGTCATCAGTCATACCCATACTCAAACCGCAACAGTTGACGTTTGTCAATAATGATCAGATGTTAGGTTTCTCCCATGGTTGACACCGAAGCTCCGGAGCTGCAGCTCCTCGACGCGCTCTACCGACTCAACAAATTGGTCGTGGCCGACGCCCGCGTGCACGTCGCCGCTACCGCAGATCTGGACCTCGTGGACTTCCTGGTCCTGCGCACGGTCAAACTGGGCGTCGACACTCCCAGCGATCTCGTCAGCGATCTCGGACTCAATCCGTCGGTTCTCAGTAGGGCGTTGTCCAAGCTCGCCGACGCGGGATTGGTGACCCGCGAAATTGATCTCGCGGACTCGCGACGATCGCGGATTCGTTTGACGCACAACGGTGTGCAGACCACTGACGATATCGGGGCCCGGCTTCGACCCAGCTTGGCCCAGCGACTTCGCCTCCTGACCCCCGACCGGACCCGAATACTGTTGGAGAGCCTCGAAATCCTCTGCGGGAACACGGTCGACTGAACCCTGAACCACTGGAGAAACCGCACCCGGCACGCGAGCACAACGATCGTCGCAGTAGTCACTAGCCGGTCGGCAAGTTAGTGCGCTATGGTGGAGCCAGATCAACCGTCGAGGCAGGCAGGTGAGCGGATGGATCAGCGACGAACCGATACCCGCGAGCAGATCCAGTCCGTGGCTCTGGAGCTGTTCGCCGAGAGGGGATACGACCGCGCTTCGCTGCGGGGGATCGCCGAGCGGCTGCACGTCACCAAGGCCGCGCTGTACTACCACTTCCGCACCAAGGAAGACATCCTCGCCAGCGTGATCGAGGACTTCCTCCTTCAGCTGGATACGCTGGTGGAGTGGGCCCATGGACAGCCCTCCGACGTCGACGTCCGCGAGGAGGTACTGCGTCGCTACAGCGCACTGCTGACCGGGCGCACCGCGCAGCTGGCCCGCTTCATGCGCGAGGGCATGGCGAAGATCCCAGAGTTGGCACTGGGCCTGAAGATTCGTGCTCACTTCGCCGCGCTGATCGATGTGCTGGCCGGGCCCGGCGAGTCCACTGAAAACCGGCTACGTGCACAGGTCGCCCTGGCTGCACTGCAACTGGCCACCCTGTCCGATCCCGACCTCGAACCCGCCGGCGACGAGACCGACCGCCGCGCCGCCGCTCTGAAAATCGCTACCGAGCTCGTCCAGCCGTCGACCCCCGCGCCGTAGGCCACCCACCACTCACAGCTTTCCCTGACCGATCCGAGACGACCAGAAACAGGACGCAACCATGGCACGCATCGATCACGACAGTTGGGACCTGGCCTCCAGCGTGGGAGCCACCGCCACCGGAGTCGCCGCCGGCCGCGCGCTGGCAGCCCGCGGACCGGAGCCCCTACTCGATGACCCCTACGCCGAACCACTGGTTCGCGCCGTTGGTCTGGACGCGTTCACCCGCATGATCAGCGAGGACGCCGACGAGGTCGCCGACGACCCGGTCTTCAACCGTCAGCAGATGGCCGAACAGGTCACCGTGCGCACCCGGTTCTTCGACGACTTCTTCCTTCGGGCCGGAGCCGCAGGCATCCGGCAGGCCGTGATCCTGGCCAGCGGCCTGGACACCCGCGCCTACCGGCTGCCCTGGCCGGCCGGCACGGTGGTCTACGAAATCGACCAGCCTAAGGTCATCGAATTCAAGACCCGCACGCTGGCCGAGTTGGGTGCCACCCCGACCGCCGAGCTTCGCACCGTCGGCATCGACCTGCGCGCGGACTGGTCGACCGCCCTGCGCGAGCGGGGCTTCAACCCCGACCAACCGACGGCGTGGAGCGCCGAGGGGCTGCTGATCTATCTGCCGCCGGAGGCTCAGGACCGCCTCTTCGACGACATCACCGCGCTCAGTGCCCCCGGCAGCGCGCTGGCCACCGAACACGTTCCCGATCTCAGCATTCTCGCCGACGACGACCGCATGGCCGAATTCGCCCAGCGCTGGCAGCGCTACGGCATGGCAGACCAATGGACCGACCTCGTCTACCAAGGTGAGCGCGCCCAGGTGCCCGCTTACCTGAGCGGCGCCGGCTGGCAGGTCACCGCCCGAGGCACCGTAGACCTGTACGCCGCCAACGGTTTCGCCCTGCCCGACCACGAGATGATGACCGAACTCGCCGACCTGACCTACATCAGCGCCGTGCTGTCGGACCCGACACCCGGCCGCTGACCCGGTCGCCCGTCCCCCTCGCGCCGCATCACGGCACGTGCTCGACGACAGCAACGTTCACAAGAGCGCGGTCGAAATGACCACCGAAAGCGATGCGACGACCGCCGTGTAGCAAACACACGTGCTACAGACCGCGGTAGCGGGTCCCGGCTTGGTCGCCTCTGGCGATCTGTCCCACAAGTCAGCGCCCCTCCCCGTCGTGTTCGGGCGATTCGCTGTCGCATAGCCGGAGGAATACGGCGGGATCGAATATGGCGGGCTACCAGTAAACCACTCCTACTGCATCGGATGAATCAGTCGCCCGGCCCCCCGGTATGCCTAGGTCTCACAAGATGACTGGGTTGCCGGTCAGACCGCCGTCGGAGCAAGGCCACATGCCTTCGCTCAGCGCCCCCAGGCGCCGATCGTGCACGATGGCCAACTCGCCGGCCAGGTCGACAACGAGGTGGCCGTCGTCGAGCAGCAAAACCTTGCCACCCCATTCAGCGTTGAGCTCGAGGAGTCTGCGCATGCGCTGGTCTGCGGTGACAGCCTGTAGCCAGCCGTCACGCCAGAACACGGCGGCGCCGTGGTCGTCGAGGGCGGGATAAGCGGTGTGGTATCCGCTCAGTACGGGGCCGCGGTGCACTTTGCCGTTCGTGCCGAAGCGGACGTAACCCTGTGGTTGCGAGCTGTTCTGCGACTCCGGACCCGATATCAAGCCCCGGTGATCGACAAGCATGTGTGCGTGCGTGGGCCACTCGTCGGCAACGACACCGGCGGCATCGTATCTGCGGGTCCGAAAATCGCCGTATCCTTGCGAGCCGATGAGGAATTCGCCTGTACCGGCGATCGCCTGCAGACCCGTCGGCCCGGGCGCAGTTGTCCCGATCATCTGTCCGGAATCGGTGTCGACGAAAAAGGTCACCGCAATGCCGCTGTCACCGCACATGACGGTGGCCGCGGTGCGCGATCCCGACACCAGCAACGCCGTCGGCCGGCCGGCTTCGATGGATCGAGGCGTCCACGGTGGGCTCTGCCGAACTTCTCCGCCCGCGGAACGGCTCAGGTACACACAACCTCGGAATGCGATGTTGCGCAATGGCAAACGCGTCGACCACATCGTCCGCCCATCGAAGTCGTGGCGAGCCAGTCGTGCATGCCGATACGGAGGCGCGTCACGGGCACTTCTGCTCGGGAACCACCTCCTCAGCTGGCCCCATCTGGACGGCGCCAGCGGCGACACGAAAGCGCCGCGCCGGGCCGGCAACCACAACGCTATGAAACCGTCGGGCAGCATTAGGAACGCGCCGAGCTTCTCCGACGGGTCGTACTCAGGTGTGCACCTGCCGACGACGTCCCCGGTGGCATCCAGTTGACTCAGTTCCGCGCGTTGGTCACCGCCGTGCGCTATCCACGCTGTTCGATCTCCGGTCAACCGCAGGGCGGACGATCTTCCTTCGAATCGCCTGTGCCACAACACCTTGGCGTTGACATCGACAGCGCACACCATGGTGTCGGCGAAATCGCTGCCCTCGAACCCAGCGGCCAAGATCGGGCTGCCCGCGTCCCAGGCAGCGAGAGAGCGCACGGAGCCGGGCAATCGTAGGCTCGCCCGGCGTTCCGTCGTCATGTATGAATCCTGAACCACATCACCTGAAAAGAGCAACGGCCGTGGAGGTGTCCAGCATCCCCTGGCTCAAAGCTTCCGTCGCAGCGACGGGTCGATCAGGTTGTCGATGTCGCGCCGGACCGCATCTGGGTTCACCTGCGGAAGGTTCTTGCGGCGGCGAATGAATTCGGCCGCGCCGGCGCTGGATCCGGGCACGCATGGTCCAAACAGATTTGCTGACATCTGTCGATGCTGCAGGCGGTCGCTCCCAATCAGGCGCTGGTTAGTGTGGCTTCCGAGGAAGACCATCGTGGAATACGGGTCCTCAGCGTCAGATGAGGATCGTCAGCGGATTCTCGATCCGACGTACGAACGCCGCCATCCAGCGCGCGGCTACGGCGCCGTCGACCGCTCGGTGATCAGCCGACAGCGTGACCGTCACGACAGTTCCGACGGCCAGCTCGCCGTCGATCACTACCGGCTTCTGAACAGCGCCTCCGACGGCCAGTATCCCGGAGTGTCAGAGAGCGGTTCGGTGCTCGGCGAGGGTCCGGAAGGCCTCTACCGGCGAGGCGGTGAGATCCTCGGCGAGCACCTGGATTCCGACATGGTCAGCGCCCGCCGAGAAGTGTTTGTCGACCTCTGCGTGGACGGCCTCCGGGGAACCGTGCGCAATCAGGGCATCTATGAGCGCGTCGCTGCCGGGTCGGTCGATATCGGCCTCGGTGAACCCGTGCCGCAGCAGGTTGTTGGTGTAATTGCGCAGGCCGAGGTAGGGGTCGTTGACCAGAGACCGGCCGATCCTCCGCGCCCGGTCGGGGTCCTGACACAGGACCACCTTGTGCTCGGGCGCCAGAAAGGCATTGATGCCCAGTACTTCTCGCGCGTAGCGGGTGTGTTCGGGCGTGGTCAGATAGGGGTGTGCCCCCAACGTCTTCTCGCCGGCAAGTTTAAGTGTTTTCTTGCCCAGGGCGGCGATGACGATCGCCTCGGCCGGCACGCCGCCCTCGAGGAGCGCATCGACGTATTCCGTCATCCGTGTGAACGGTCGCTCGTAAGCGTTGCGGCTCTCGGGGTGGCCGAGACCGATGCCCAGCAGGAACCGGGGTCCGTGGAGGTCGACGATCCGGTGGTAGTGATGGGCGATGTTGCGGGGATCGTCGTTCCACATGTTGATGATCGCCGTCGCGATGATCGCAGTTCTTGTCGCCGCAATCATCTGCTCGAGCAGCGCCATGTCACCTACGGGGTCTGCACCGATTCCCACCCAGATCGTGTGATAACCCAGATCTTCGAGCTGAGCCGCGTAGTCGATACGTGGGGCATCCCCCAGTGCGGGATTGAGCCAGGCGCCGTACTTGCCGAACTGTTCGTACACGTCAGTTGTCCCCTTCGTTGAAAGCCCGCACTGGTGGGCCGTGATGATCTCGGTGTGGAGTCACCGTGCGGTCTCCCCCAAGGGCAAGGTCAATACCGCTGCCGATCAAGTCGGAACGAGCATGCGTACGGTCCGGCGTAACCGCTGGCGCTGAATGGGCGCGTGTATCTGGTGTAGGGAGCTAATCTCACATGGCCTGACAAGATCGCATGAGGGGTTCGATGTGGTTCGTTCGACGCCGTGGGCAATTCTGGCATGCAGGTTCAGCGATTCTCCGAGCCAAGAGACAGACTCACTGGACCACTTGCGTGATCTCTACACCGAGGCCGGTGCAGGCTCCGGGAACGTCATCGATTTCTTCGACTCGATCTCGCACGGCGCCGTCGACCTTCGCGGATCGCGCGTCTTCGGCTGGCTCGACCTGGGCGTACCGAGGACCGACTACATCGGCAACGTGCCGCCCGCCCAGACGCCGCCAGGCAAATTGAACCGCAACGGACTCATCGCCCACGCCAAAGCTGTTGCGTCAGATGACGGCATCGACGTGTCCCCCTTCTTCAGTGTCTTGGTACTGACCAACCCCGGTGTCGACCTGTTCGGAAATGTCACGCCCGTTGGCGCAGTCGCCTCCATCGCCACCACGCCGCAACTCGTATCGCAGGAAATGGGCCACAACTACGGACTCGAACACTCCCGTTCGGCGCAAGGGCCGTTTGAATCCGGCGAGTACGGCGATCCCTATGACGTCATGAGTGGTCCGCAATGTCAGGGCTTCTTCGGACTCTACGGGCTGACCGGACCCGGGCTCAGTTCAGCCAACATGCGCGCGATGGGGTGGCTAGACGAGTCACGAGTCCTCAAGCTGAACAAAGCGACGGACCCGTTTCCGGTCTCCGTAGAGTTGAGGCCTCTCCATGCCCGAGAATTGCCCGGTTTCCTCGCAGTGTCGATCGACGACACCATCATCTCATTGCGCGATTCGCAGGCTTTCGACGCCGGCTTGTCGAAACCGGTTGTGGTGGTGCATTACCTCTCTGACGGAGTCTCGTACCTGCATCGCGGGACCATTGGCCAAAATGGCCTCGGTGTCCGTGAAAACTGGTGGTGGGGAAGCAAATTCGACACACAACTGCCGTGGCTGGAGGCAGCCGTTGATGCGATCGACGCGGGCAACCGGACGGCGGCGGTCACCATTCGTTATCGTCCCGGCACGGGCCCACACGTCGATGTACCGATCGACGTTCTGAAACTGCCCTGGCATCTCAACGCAGACAAGCTGCGAACAAGTGATTTTCGCGAGCCCTGGTCCCTCGTCTTCGGCGGCTGACGACCTCGCAGGCTCGTTGATCTCGATCGATGACAGATGGAGCCCCTCAATCGTCGTCGACGTCATCGATCGAGTTCGGGTGCCGTCGTTTTCGCGCGACCAACCGGTAAACGATCATGCCGATCAGTAGTGCCCAGAACGCTGCGCCGACCCCGGCGACGGTCGCGCCGGAGGCCGCGACCACCAGGGTCACCGCGGCAGGAAGGCGCGCCGACGTGTCGGCGAGGGCGTCGGCGCATGCGCTGGCGAACGCACCGAGCAGCGCGACCCCGGCGACCGCCTGCACGAGGCCGGCTGGGGCGGCGATCATCACGGCAGCCATTCCCGCCGAGGTCAAACCGAGCGCGCAATAGACGATTCCGGTGGTGATTCCGGCGATCCAGCGACGCCGGGGGTTGGGATCGGCATCCGGTCCTGCGGCCAACGCGGCGCTGATGGCAGCGAGGTTGACGGCGTGACCGCCGAACGGGGTCGCCACGAGGGAGGCGACTGCTGTGACCGTCAGCGCCGGGCGCCACGGAACGCGGTAGCCGAACCCGGCCATGACGGCGACGCCGGGGATGTTCTGCGCGGCCATGGTGACGATGTAGAGCGGCAGGGCGATGCCGGTGACAGCCGCCACCGTGAGGCTCGGCGCAGTCACCTCGAGATGCGGGATCCACGCTGAGGCCGCGGGCACCGTGTCGTCGCGCATCAACGTCACTGCCAACACGAGCACGGCGACGCCGAACGCTGCCGGTACCGCCCAGCGGGGCCGGGTTATCGACACGATCAGCCACACCACCAGCACGGGAGCGATCACCGACGGATCGCTGGCCAGTGCAGTGACCGGAGTGATGCACAGCGGCAGCAGCACTCCGGCCAGCATCCCCTGGGCAACGGGGTTGGGAATACGGGCCACAGCGCGAGCCAGCGTCGGCCACAGTCCGGTGGCGAGCAGCAGCACCGCCGTCAGAGCGAAAGCGCCGACGGCCGCAGGCCACCCGCCGGCCACCGAGCCGCTGCTGATCAGCAGCGCCGCTCCCGGCGTCGACCACGCACTGGTGATCGGCATCCGGAACCGCCACGACAGCAGAACTGACGCCAGGCCCATCGCCACGCTCACCGCCATCAGGCCCGACGACGCCTGATACTGGTCCGCCCCTACCGCACGCAAACCCGCGAGCACCACCGCGAACGACGAGGAGAACCCCACGAGCGCGCACACCACACCGGCGCCCACCGGCACCGCCCTCGACACGTCCTTATCCATCGCAACCCATCGTTCTGTAAACAGAACGTAGCATGGCTGGATGAATGCTGGAGATGTCGGCCGCCGAATTCGTGAGCTTCGGTCCGAGCGAGGACTCACCCTGTCCGAACTCGCGCGGCGTGCCGGGGTCGGCAAGGGCTCGCTGTCGGAAATCGAAGCAGGAAAACGCAATCCGACGGTCGAGACCCTCTATGCGCTGTGCGCACCACTGGACGTACCTCTGACCGCGCTCGTCGGCGAGACGCCCGGCGCCCGCTCAACCGCAGACGGTGGAATGCGGACGGTATTGCTGTCCGTGCGGCATCTGGCCCGGGTCACCGTCGAGGTGTTCCGACTGGAGTTCCCCGCCGGCGCGGACCACGTCTCTCCATCCCACGGCGAGGGAACCCGCGAACATCTCACTGTGGTCGACGGACGGGTGCTGGCCGGACCCGTCGGCGAGGAGACCGTGATCGAGGAGGGATCGACACTGAGTTGGTCGAGCGATCGGCGCCACCGGTTCGCCGCGGTCGACGGAGCGGCCGAGGCGATAGTGGTGATCACCACCCAGCGATCGCACCGCACATAGACATCGCGCAGACTAGGACCTGCAATGAAGCGCAATGGAGGAACGGTGCCAGAAACCCACCCGGTGGCCGAATTCGACTACGTCATCGTGGGAGCGGGCAGTGCCGGTTGCCTGCTCGCCAATCGGCTCAGCGCCAACCCCGATCACCGCGTGCTGTTGGTGGAGGCCGGGGGGAACGACGATTGGTTCTGGATCAAGGTCCCCGTGGGATACCTGTACACGATCGCCAACCCCCGCACTGACTGGTGCTTCACCACTGAGCCCGATCCAGGTCTGGCCGGCCGCAGCATCATCTACGCGCGCGGCCGCGTCATCGGCGGCTGCTCGTCGATCAACGCCATGATCCACATGCGCGGCCAGGCAAGCGATTACGAATTGTGGGCGCACGCTACTGGGGATGAGCGGTGGCTCTGGGGCGGCCCAGGCGGCCCCGGTGACACACTCCAGATCTACAAGGAGCTGGAGAACTACTTCGACGGAGCCGACGACTGGCATGGGGCGGACGGCGAGATCCGCGTCGAGCGGCCACGCGTTCGCTGGAAGATCCTGGACGCCTGGCAGGCCGCCGCCGCCCAATCGGGCATCGAGCCGATCGAGGAATTCAACCGCGGTGACAACTCCGGCAGCGCGTATTTCCACGTCAATCAACGGCGCGGCCGGCGATGGTCGATGGCAGACGCGTTCCTGCACCCCATCGCCCACCGCCACAATCTGACCGTCTACACCCAGACCCAGGCACTGCAGGTGCTGATGGACGGTCAGGTCGGAGACGAGCAGCGGCGCGGTGCCTGGACCACCGCGCACCACCGCGCCACCGGTCTGAGGTTGCTCAGAGACGGCCAGATCGTCGACGTCCGAGCCCGCCGCGAGGTGATCCTCAGTGCCGGGGCCATCGGTTCGCCTCACCTGATGCAGGTTTCAGGGCTGGGTCCCGCCGAGCTGCTCGCCCGGCACGACGTGCCGGTGGTCGTCGACCTGCCCGGGGTCGGTGAGAATCTCCAGGACCACCTACAGATTCGCTCCGTCTACCGCGTCCAGAAGGCCCGCACCGTCAACACGCTGTACCGAAACTGGTTCACCCGGGCGGGCATGGGGATTCAGTACCTACTCATGCGGTCAGGGCCCTTGACGATGCCTCCGTCCACCCTGGGCGCGTTCGCCACGAGCGATCCCGAAATGGCCAGTCCCGATCTGGAGTGGCATGTGCAGCCCTTGTCCCTGCCGAAGTTCGGCGAACCCCTGCACCCGTACGGCGCCATCACTCCGTCGGTCTGCAATTTGCGGCCCACCTCGCGTGGCCACGTACGGCTGGCCGATGCGGATCCGCTGACCTACCCGAAGATCTCGTGCAACTATCTGTCCACCGACGTCGACCGCGACGTCGCCGTGCGTGGACTGCGGATGACCCGAGAGATCATGGCGTCCCCGGCACTCGCCCGCTACCGGCCGGAAGAGGTGCTTCCCGGTCCGCACCTGGTCAGCGACGACGACCTTCAAGCTGCGGCCAGTGAATTGGGAACCACGATCTTTCATCCGGTGGGCACCTGCGCGATGGGTGCATTCGATGAACGCGGTGTGCCGCGCTCGCCTGCCACGGTCCTGGACACCGACTGCCGCGTCTACCGCGTTGCCGGCCTTCGGGTCATCGATGCTTCGGCGATGCCCACGATCACCTCCGGCAACACCAACGCCCCGGTGATGCTGATCGCCGAGCGTGCGGCCCGGGCGATCCTGCACTAGGCGACACCCCACCGCCGAATAAAGGGTGCGGCGTGAAGGCGCGGGGCCGCGCCCGCACGCACGAAGGCGCACATGGAATCACTCCGTCGAGTCATGCCTCATCTGTTGTTCTCTCCCGTAAGAGCTGTGTGATGGCGAGAAGCGATAAGCGAGAAGCGAACTGATGATGCCAATCCACAGTCAAGCCATAGGCAACACTCATCGGACCTCGGTTTCATGGGTTCTATGACGAACAACCGGCCGCGAAGCCGGCCTATCCTGGCTGGCGATGACGTGGTGTTGATCATCCATGCAGATTGCGATGCAGGCTACGAGTTGGCGCGCGAGCTGCTGGCCAGCGGTCGGCGTGCCGTGGTCACCGCTCGACACGCCACCTCCTTGACCCGAGTTCTGTTGGGAACGAGTGCCTCTCAAGTATTGGCGATCGCCGCTGATGTCGACGACCCGACACAGCGGGCTCGCCTGATGCAACGTGCCGCGGAGCGATTCGGACACATCGCCTGGGTTCTCGACGGGCGCCAACGCACTGCAGGCCGTGCTTGCTGGTCAGCGTCCACGTTCTGGCTCATAGAAACCGCATAGGTTCGACCAATGCGGCACCCAGTGTGCTGCCTCACGCTGAGAACATGACACGGAGCCTGCTTGACTCGATCGTCAGCTCAACAGCCGCAGCGCGGCCCAACGCCGTCCTGGAGGCACAGGAACGCGGTGTTCCCGTCGTCGACATCGTCGTGCCGGTCTACAACGAGCAGACCGCTTTGGCCGGTTCAATCCGCCGCCTGCACCGCTACGTCGCCGAGACGCTGTCGATGCCCGTGCGGATCACCATCGCCGACAACGCCAGTATCGACGACACCCCGCGCATTGCGGCAGAATTGGCCGACGAACTCGACGGTGTGCGCCACGTGCGACTGGAGCAGAAGGGACGTGGACGTGCGCTGCACACCGTGTGGTCGCGCTCTGACTCCCCCGTGCTGGCTTACATGGATGTCGATCTCTCCACCGACCTGGCCGCTCTGCAGCCGCTGCTGGCCCCGCTGATCTCCGGACATTCCGACCTGGCGATCGGCACCCGGCTCGCCCGGAGCTCGCGCGTCGTCCGCGGCGCCAAGCGAGAGGTCATCTCCCGCTGCTACAACCTGATCCTGCGCTCGACGTTGTCGGCGAAGTTCTCCGACGCCCAGTGTGGGTTCAAAGCGATCCGCGCCGACGTCGCTCATACGCTACTGCCCCACGTCGTCGACACCGGCTGGTTCTTCGACACCGAGATCCTCGTGCTGGCCGAGCGCACCGGTTTGCGCATCCACGAAGTGCCGGTGGACTGGGTCGACGATCCCGACAGCCGTGTCGACATCGTCGCCACTGCAACCGCCGATCTCAAAGGCATCGGCCGGCTGCTGAAAGGCTTTGGCAACGGTTCGATTCCGGTACGCAACATCGCTGCACAGCTCGGTTCCGGACGGGCCGCGGCACCCCGTAGTCTGCTGCGCCAAGGTGTCCGGTTCGCCAGCGTCGGCATCATCTCGACCCTGGCCTACCTGATCATCTTCGCAGGCCTGCACGCCAGCATCGGCTCCCAGGCCGCCAACCTGGTCGCCCTGCTGATCACCGCGATCGGTAACACTGCGGCAAATCGCCGCTTCACCTTCGGCGTCCGCGGTAATGAAGGCGCACTGCGGCATCACCTGGAAGGCCTCGCCGTGTTCGCGCTCGCCCTGGCCGTCACCAGCGGCTCGTTGTCTGCCGTCCACAGCTTGGTCGCGCCGACTCCGCACCGGCTGGAACTCGCGGTGCTTGTGGTCGCCAACCTCACGGCCACCGTGCTGCGCTTCGCCCTCCTGCGTGGCTGGGTGTTCCACCCCAACCGCGACTGACCCAGCACGAATCACGACACCCCCGAAGCGAGACGATCACCTTGACCAGCACTGCCGCCACGGCGCACCGCCCCTGCTCAACCACGACCGACGAACCACAGTCAGATCCCCGTTGGGCACGCCCGGCGCTGTTCGCCGTGCTGATCGCGACCGCCGCGTTCTGGAGTTTCGGGCTGAGCCGGAATGGCTGGGCCAACGCGTTCTACTCGGCGGCCGTTCAGGCCGGAACCACGAGCTGGAAGGCATTTCTCTTCGGCTCCTCGGACGCGGCCAACCTCATCACCGTCGACAAACCGCCGGCCTCCCTGTGGCCGATGGAAATCTCGGCTCGCATCTTCGGCCTCAACACGTGGTCGATCCAGCTGCCGCAGGTGTTGCTCGGAGTGGCCTCGGTCGCGCTGCTGTACGTCATCGTGAAGAAGCAGTTCGGGCCGGCCGCAGGTCTGATCGGCGGCGCTGCACTCGCTCTGACACCAGTGGCCACGTTGATGTTCCGCTACGACAACCCCGACGCACTGCTGGTCTTCCTGATGGTCGCCGCCGTGTGGGCGACGATGCGTGCGGTTTCCGATGGCCGCACCCGCTGGATGGTGCTGTGCGGAGCGCTACTGGGGCTCGGCTTCTTGACCAAACAGCTGCAGGTTCTGCTCGTCATGCCGGGCCTCGCACTGACCTACCTCCTCGCTGGACCGCCGCGACTCCGTATCCGCCTGGCGCAGTTGATCGCCGGACTCGGCTCCATGCTCGTCGCCGCCGGTTGGTGGGTGTTGCTTGTCGAGGTCTGGCCGACCGACAGCCGGCCCTATATCGGTGGCTCGGAGAACAACAGCTTTCTGGACCTGACATTCGGGTACAACGGCTTTGGCCGACTACTCGGCAGTGACAACAACGGTCTCGGTGGTGGAATGCACCCGCCGGCGGATATGACCGAGATGCCTGGCGGTGGCGGCAACTTCTTCAGCACTCCCGGAATCACCCGGCTGTTCACCGGCGAATCCGGCGCACAAATTTCCTGGCTACTTCCCGCCGCGCTCCTCTTGCTGGTCGCCGGACTGGTGGTCTACGGACGCCGGCGGCGCACCGACCTCAACCGCGCCCAATATCTGATGTGGGGCGGCTGGCTCGTCGGCACCGCCGGGGTCTTCAGCTTCATGTCGGGTCTGTTTCACGACTACTACACGGTGGCGCTCTCCCCCGCTGTCGCTGCACTCGTCGGCATTGGGACCGTCGATGTGTGGCAACGACGCCACAACGTCTGGGCGGTAACGGTTCTCGCGCTGGCAGTCGCCGGCACAGGAGGCTGGTCGTGGGTCTTGCTCAATCGAACCCCGGACTTCGTTCCGTGGCTACGCTGGGTGATCCTCGCACTGAGCGTCATCGTCGCAGCGGCGCTGGTGGTCACTGCCCTGCCGAACGCGTATCGCCCTCGGTTGCAGACGTGGGCGGCGGCGCTCGGGATCGTGGTGGCGCTGGCCGGACCGCTGTCGTACTCCATTCAGACCGTCAGCACCTCCCACACCGGTGGCATCGTCACTGCCGGACCGGCGATCGCCGGCGACGATTTCGCTGGGAAGAACGGCGGACCGGGACCGATGTCCGAGATCACGGTCTCCGATGCCACGGTGAGCACCCTGCTCGCCGATGCCGATGACTACACCTGGGTGGCAGCGGTGTCCGGATCCACAGATGCCGCCTACTATCAGCTCGCCACCGATCGTCCCGTAATGGCACTCGGCGGGTTCAGCTCGGGTGACCCTGCTCCGACGCTCGAGCAGTTCCAGCGGTATGTCGCTGACGGCGAGGTGCATTACTACATCGAATCGAGAATTTCTGCAATGGGATTCGGATCCGATCAGGATGCGCCGCGTCCGCCGGGCGCCGACCGAGACAATCAGGCCACCCGCATCAAGGACTGGGTCAAGCAGAACTTCGCGACGGTCACCGTCGACGGCGTGATGCTCTACGACCTGACTGAACCGCTGCGCGGCTGAGGGGTAGCGACTGCCGGGTGCTCGGCACGACGAGCTCGGCATTGAGACGGTCGGCGCCCTTCCGGATGAGCGCGCTCTCCTCCGTTTCGCAGCGATCCTAGCCTTCGTAGCCGCATCGCACCGCAGAGCGATTTCTGGCTGTCAGATTCTGATGAACGTCGAAGATGTTGTTTCGCAACGACATCTACCGACAGCACACACTCAACACAGCTCATGCCCACCTACCGGACTTAGCGTCAAACGTGCACACAACACCGAGAACAGTTGGAGGACGAATGAAAGCACGACACCCCAGGACCCGGTTGCTGTTGGGTTCGACCGCCGTCTGTGCGGGCCTGGCAGTCACCGGACTCGGACTGGCCGCAAGCGCCAGTGCAGCGCCATTTGGGGCCCCGGGCATCTGCCTACCGTTGCTGCCCTGCCAGGGGCCGCCGCCCCCGGCTCCAGGGCCAGGACTGGGACTCGGGCCGGGGCCGGGGATGGGAATGGGACCTGCGATCGGACCCGTGGGCGGCGGTCCGGGGATGCCCTTTCGTCTCTGGCGCCCATGAGGTGAGGGTTTTGTAGCTCCATTCGCACTCGTGTCGCAACGCCCGGGCCGGGCGTTGGTGTGTCCAACGCCGGCCCGGGTGACTCACTCCCCTACGCCTGCCCTGCTCCCGGCTGCCACGCCGTCATTGCTGCCTCTATTTCGTCCTCACTCAGCGGAGCCACCGACAGCGGCGTCTGTCCAGGCTGGCGCCTCAACCCCTGCAGCAGCACCCCGACGTATCGCCGCCACAGATCCGGCGACACTCCGCCCGCATATTCACTCACTGCGCCTGCCATCAATCCGCACAACGGCATATCGGTAGCCGACACCTCAGGCCGCAGATGTCCATCGCGCTTGGCCCTTTCCACGAGCTCCCCCACGGGCGGGTGCAGTCGGGTGCGCCCGGCATCCACACGTCCCCCGCAGTACGCGCGGCTGAATGCGATCTCTCGCAGGCCGCGGTCCGTCGCGGTCATTTCGCACATCTTCCACATCCACCAGGACAGCCCCTCCCAGGAATTCTCGGACTGCAGGGCAGTTTCGGCGAGCGCGACGAGCTGATCGATGCCGTCCTCGAAGATCGCTTCGAACAACTCCTCTTTGGTGGCGAATCGCCGATACACCGTTCCGACACCGAGACCCGCATGGTGGGCCACCTCGTTGAGCGTCGCGTCGAGCCCGCGCGTCGCGCACAGGTCGCGCGCGGCCTCGAGGATGCGTCGCCGGTTGCGTTCGGCATCCTTGCGCAGGCCACCGCCTGTTTTGTCAATCACGGACGCCAGTTTAGTGACTTCCCTTACTAAAACACCACAACCGGATTGACTCTATCCATTTGTGGTCTTAGATTTCCTAACCAAGATCGCTGGCCAGCTGGCGGCTCGCGGTATCCCCCACCTGAAAGGCATGACCTTGCCTGCAGTACTCGCGCGCCCAAATTTGGTGAGCCGCAGGTGATCACCGTCGTCAAACGGGTCTGGTTGCCCGTCCTGATCGTCGTCGCGGTGGTCGTCGGCGGGCTGGCGGTTTCGAACCTCCGCTCTGTCTTCGGATCCCATGGCGCGGTTGTCACGCCCATCGACGCCGACACCGCCGAGAACTTCAACCCCAAGGTCGTCGTCTACGAAGTCTTCGGCACCGGATCCTCCGCGAAGATCAGCTACGCCGATCTCGACGGGAAGCCGCAGCGCACGGGCGATGTGAGTCTGCCGTGGAGCCTGCGGCTCGAGACGACGTTGCCATCCGTGATGCCCAACATCATGGCCCAGGGCGACGGTCACTCCATCACCTGCCGCGTCACGGTCGACGACGAGGTCAAAGACGAAAGGACGGCCGACGGCATGAACGCCGCCACCTACTGCCTGGTCAAGGCCGCATGACAACGGATACGGATACCGACGAGGCGCGCACCGATGTCCTGCCTCGGCACGCGGCCGTCAAGCGCCCGGTGCTGCCACGTGTCATCCGGATGTTCGCCATCCCCATCGTGCTGGGCTGGATCGCCATCGTCGGCTTGCTCAACACCGTCGTGCCGCAGCTCGAGGAGGTCGGCAAGCTCCGCGCCGTCTCGATGAGCCCCAACGATGCACCCTCGCTGATCGCGACCAAGCACGTGGGCCAGAAGTTCGAGGAGTACGACACCAGCAGTTCGGTGATGATCGTCCTGGAGGGCGACAACAAGCTGGGTCCGGATGCACACACCTATTACGACGAGATCGTCCGTAAGCTCGACGCCGATTCCACCCATGTGCAGCACGTGCAGGACTTCTGGGGCGACACGCTCACCGCCGCAGGCGCTCAGAGCATCGACGGCAAAGCGTCCTATGTGCAGGTCTACATCGCCGGTGATCAGGGCGAGGCGCTGGCGAACGAGTCGGTGCAGGCCGTTCGCGACATCGTCGACCAGACGCAGGCACCGCCGGGCGTCAAGGCGTACGTCACCGGGCCTGCTGCGCTGACCACCGACCAGAACATCGTCGGCGACGCCAGCATGAAAACCATCGAGGGCGTGACGATAGGCATCATCATCGTGATGCTGCTGATCGTCTACCGGTCGGTCGTCACGATGCTGGTCACGATGTCGATGGTCATCGTCGGACTGCTGTCGGCGCGCGGCATCGTGTCCTTCCTCGGGTTCCATGACGTCTTCGGACTGACCACCTTCGCGACGAGCATGGTGGTGACGCTGGCCATCGCCGCCGCGACCGATTACGCGATCTTCCTGATCGGCCGATATCAGGAAGCCCGCCGTTCCGGCATGGACAAAGAGTCCGCCTACTACGACATGTTCCACGGCACCGCCCACGTGGTGCTCGCATCCGGCATGACGATCGCCGGCGCGACACTGTGCCTGCACTTCACCCGGTTGCCGTACTTCCAGAGCATGGGCATCCCGCTGGCGGTCGGCATGTCTATCGTGGTCGCGGCCGCACTCACACTAGGCCCAGCGCTGATATCGATCGTGACCCGCTTCGGAAAAGTGCTGGACCCCAAAGGCAAAGGACGTGCCAGGGGCTGGCGCCGGCTCGGTGCAGCCACGGTCCGCTGGCCGGGCGCCATCCTCATCATGGCGATGGTGACGTGCCTGGTCGGCCTGCTGGCACTGCCCGGGTACCACACCACCTACAACGATCGGATCTACCTGCCCGGTGACGTGCCCGCCAACATCGGTTACGCCGCTGCTGACCGGCATTTCTCCGACGCCAAGATGAACCCCGATCTGGTGATGGTCGAAGCTGATCACGACATGCGCAATCCGGCAGACTTCCTGGTCATCGAGAAGATCGCCAAAGCGCTTGTCGGCGTGCATGGTGTCGCGTCAGTCACCACGATCACCCGCCCGGACGGCAAGCCGATCAAGCACGCTTCGCTCGCCTACACAGTGAGCCAGAGTGGCAACGGCCAGATCATGAACAACGATTTCCAGCAGAAGGTTCTGGACAACACCCTGCAGCAGGCCAACGAGATGCAGGTGACCATCGATTCGATGACCAAGATGCAGGGCATCACGCTGGAGCTCGCCGATGTGACGCGCCGGATGGCCGACAAGATGAAGGACACGTCTGCCAACCTCAACGAAGTCCGGGACCATCTGGCTGATTTCGACGACCAGTTCCGGCCGTTGCGCAACTACTTCTACTGGGAGCCGCACTGCTACGACATCCCGATGTGCTGGGCTCTGCGGTCGATCTTCGACAGCCTCGACGGCATCAGCACGATGTCCGACGACTTCAGCGAACTGGTCCCCGACATCGAGCGGATGGCGCAGCTGACGCCGCAGATGGCCGCTCTGATGCCGGCGATGATCCAGACGATGAAGAACCAGAAGCAGATGATGCTCAACCAGTACCAGGCGCAGAAGATGCAGCAGGATCAGAACATCGCCATGCAGGAGGACAGCACGGCGATGGGCGAGGCGTACGACACCGCACGCAACGACGACACCTTCTACCTGCCGCCGGAAGCCTTTCAGACCGCGGATTTCCAGCGCGGTATGAAACTCATGATGTCGCCGGATGGAAAAGCAGTGCGATTCACCGTCTTCCATCAAGGTGACCCCCTGACCGAGGTCGGCACGGCACGCATCGAGCCGATGCGCGTCGCCGCCGCGGACGCCATCAAGGGCACTCCGTTGGAAGGGTCGACGGTCTATGTCGGTGGCAGCGCGGCGATGTACAAGGACATGCAGCAGGGTGCCAACTACGACTTGCTGATCGCTGCCGTCGCTTCGCTGATCCTGATCTTCCTGATCATGGTGATCCTCACCCGGGCCGTGGCGGCGGCTGCCGTCATCGTCGGCACCGTCGTCTTGAGTCTGGGCACCTCGTTCGGGCTGTCAGTCCTGGTGTGGCAACACATCATCGGTATCCCTCTGAGTTGGATGGTGCTGCCGATGACGGTGATCGTTCTGCTCGCGGTCGGGGCGGACTACAACCTCCTGCTGGTGTCACGCATGAAGGAGGAGATCCATGCCGGGGTGAAGACCGGCATCATCCGGTCGATGGCCGGCACCGGATCCGTCGTCACTGCAGCTGGATTCGTCTTCGCGTTCACGATGATCGGCATGATCGTCAGCGACATGATCGTCATCGGACAGGTGGGCAGCACCATCGGTATGGGCCTGCTCTTCGACACCCTGATCGTGCGGTCGCTGATGACCCCGTCGATCGCGGCGCTGATGGGCAAGTGGTTCTGGTGGCCGACACATGTGCGCCCGCGGCCCAAGCCGAAACCCTGGCCACGCGTCGCGCGGGAGGTGACGGTGTGAGAGACACTGATCACGCTGTAACGAGCGCGCGGGACCTCCGATGGGTGATGCGGGCAGTGATGTTGATCCTGGCAGCGGCGATGGTGGCGGCGTTGGCTGCGCCGAGGGCTCTCGCTGATTCCACCGATGACTATCCGATTCCGAGTCGCATCATCCACACCACTTGCGACGTCGAGCAGTACCTGGCCGCGGCGCGCGACACCAGCCCTGTGTACTTCGAGCGGTACATGATCGACCGGAGCAACCGGCCGGCCGACATCCAGCAGATGGCCTTCGATCGCATCCACTGGTTCTTCTCGCTCGATCCGGTCGGACGTCGCCAGTACTCCGAAGACACCGCGACCAACGTGTATTACGAGCAGGTCGCCACACGGTGGGGCAACTGGGCCAAGATCTTCTTCAACAACAAGGGCGTCGTCGCCCACGCCACCGATGTCTGCATGAACTACCCCAAGGGCGACATGTCGGTGTGGAACTGGGTCGCTCGCTGAAGACGGGTGCCGCCTTGCCAGCTCCAGGGTGGCGGCGCAGGATGACTCCATGGCAGATCGATCGGCGGAGCTTTCGTCGTTCTTGCGGGCGAGGCGCGAAGCGGTCACGCCCCAGGCCGCCGGCCTCGTCCCCGGCGACGGTCGACGAGTTCCGGGCCTGCGGCGAGAGGAGCTGGCGCTCCTCGCCGGACTGAGCACCGACTACTACCGAAGGCTCGAACAAGGCCGCGAGCACCGGCCGTCGCTACAAGTGCTCCGTGCCCTCGCGCGAGCGCTGCTGCTCGATGCCCATGCGACTGCCTACCTCATCTCGCTTGTCCATCCCATCCCTGACGCGATGCCGGCTCGCGCGACAGCCGTGTCGGCAGGGGTCCGGCTTCTGCTCGATTCCGGCCTGAGAGTGCCGGCATTCGTCGTCGATGTCGGCCTCAACATTCTTGCGATCAATGCGGCCGGTCGTGCCATGTACAGCGGTTTCGGCGACACGGACAACTTGGCCCACATGGTGTTTCTCGACCCTGCGGCCGGAGACTTCTACAGAGATTGGCACCACGTCGCGACACAGGTCGTCGGCAACCTCCGTTCTGGCCTGACCCGGTTCCCGAACGACCGCCGTGTGGCCGAGGTGGTCGATGAGATCTCCACTCGCAGCTCGGCGTTCGCGGAGCTATGGGCAACCCACGACGTTCGCCCGCGCGCCAGCGAGGACAAGGTTTTTCACCATCCGCAGGTCGGCGAACTCCACCTCCACTTCGAGGCGCTCGAGGTAGCCGATGCGCCCGATCAGCGCCTGTTCGTCTACTGTGCGCTCGAGAACGGCCCGTCTCCCGACGCTGTCGCCCTGCTGCAATCGCTCACGACGCAGACCGCATCGGCGTAGCAGCGCTGAGTTGGTCGATCTCTTCGGGTGTCAACTGCACGCCAGCGGCAGCCAGGTTCTCTTCCAGGTGGGCGCGACGCGATGTGCCGGGAATGGGGAGCATCACCGGTGAGGCCTGCAACAACCACGCGATCGCCACCTGGCCCACCGTGCATCGGTGCGCCCGAGCGATGTCGGCGAGAGCTTGGTGAGCCGCGGCGAGGCCACCCTGGGCCACCGGCGCCCACGGAATGAAGGCGAGACCGTCGCGTTCGCAGACTGCAAGGATGTCGTCGGCGCTGCGGTCGATGACGTTGAATCTACTTTGAACGCTGACGATCTCGGTGATCTCTCGCGCCTCGTCCAGCTGCTCCACGGTGCATTGCGACATGCCGATGTCACGGATCTTGCCCTCATCCTGAAGCGCCTTGAGCTCACCGATCTGGTCTGCCAACGGCACTTTGGGATCGACCCGGTGCAGCTGCAGTAGGTCGATCTGATCGACCCCCAAGCGGCGCATGCTCATCAGTACTTGCTGCCGCAGGTATTCGGGTCGTCCGACCGGTGGCCACGCCGCCGGGCCGAGGCGCTTCGGACCAGAGTCGGTGTCGATGACATCGGGTCCGTTTCGCGTCAGGCCCGCCTTCGTCGCGATCACGACGTCATCGGGGTACGGGTGCAGGGCCTCGCGCAGGATCTGCTCCGCGACGTGCGGTCCGTAGGAGTCGGCGGTGTCGATGAACTGCACGCCGAGGTCGACCGCCCGACGGGCCACGGCGATGCACTCGTCGCGGTCTTGGGGTTCACCCCAGATTCCGCGGCCCGTGAATCTCATCGACCCGAAACCCAAGCGCGACACCTCCTTTCCGGCGATTCTGATCGTCTGCGGGTTCATCTTCACCATGGCGACTTCCTCACTTTCTCTGCGTCTCTTCGTGATTCGCAGCGCCTCGGACTTCCGCCCGGATCTGCGTCACCGAGACCACGCTAAGAGCCATCCGGGGGTTTTCGGGGGGAGCGTTACACCCCCTCACTGCGGGAATGAGCCGGCTAGCCCCCGGGCCGCGGTGTCGAACTCGCAGAACATCCTGGTGAAGTACTCGGGCTGCTCCTCGGCAACCCAATGGCCGCAGTCTGGAACGAGATTTTCGGTCACCGAATCGGCGACCTCTTCACACATCGCTCGGAAGTGGCTGCCCAGGGGCCCGGAAGCACCTCCCGAGGCCAGTACCGGGACAGCGAGCTTGCCGTGTTGTCGCAGCGCTGCGCGATTGTCCTCGGCATCGCGGTCCAGTTCTCGGTAGGTCTCACACATCGCGCGCATGGCACCCGGAGCTTCGAACGCCCGGGCGTACACGTCCAGGTCGTCGTTCGAGATCGCATCCGGTTGATAGGTCAGTTCCTCGAAGAACCGGTTGATGTACCACCGTTCACGTCCGTGCGTGAGGTACACCGCGATGTCGGGGTTGGCGTGAAAGGAGAACTGCCACGCCGACTTCTGAGTCACGCGCCAGTCGTAGTAGGCAGTGCCCGGCAGTGGAGCTTCCATGAAGGTGACGCTTGCGACGTCATCGCGATACCGCAATGCGTAACCCAGAGCCAGAGTCGACCCGAGATCGTGGCCGACAAGGGAGACAGGCTCGGCCACGCCGAGGGTCTCGCGCACGAGACCGTGAATGTCACCGGCCATGGTCCATTTGTCGTAGCCGTCACGAGGTTTGTCGGACGCGCCGGCACCGCGATAGTCGGGCATGATCACCCGGTAGCCGGCGGCGGCCAACGGCATCATCACTTTGCGCCACTCGTATCGCGTCTGGGGCGCACCGTGGAGAAGCACCACGGTCTTGGTGGGTTCCGGCGGCGTGACGACCGTGTAGCCGATGCGAACCGCAACATCCGTGCCGACCCAGGCCCGACCATGGTGGATATTGACATCGCGCGCTGTGGTCATGGTGGCCAGTGTTGTCGAGGCGTCCCCGCGCATGGGGGGAACACGTCGCCCCCCCGGCGCGCTTGACTCGACGCTAGGGCCGGGTCGCGATAGTCGAGAGCCACGCCGGGGGTCTACGTCAGCGGCCACTCGGATCAGCAGGTCCGCGGCAGAGTAACAGCGCCAGGCCATTGAGTGCCACGTCGACAGCGGCGTCGAGCCGGGGCTGCGACACTCCCCCGGCCGCATCCACCGCGAGCCCCTGTCCGATCGTGACGGCGAATCCGGCAAGCGAGGCGGGGTCGATGTCGGACGCATCCTGCGCTGCGGCAAGTGCTTTCGCAATGACGTCTTCGATTCCGTGTCGATAGTCGGCGAGCAATTGCGGTATCCGTGCGTTGTTCGGGCCACAGGAGATGCCGCCCTGGATGGACAGGCACCCCAGCGCGTCGCCGGCCCGCACCGCCGTCGCGGTGTCGCGCAGATAGGACTCGAGGATGTCGTAGGCGCGGGGTTGAGACAGCAACTGACTCAAGTGCCCGTGGTAACGCTGTCCGTAACGTTCGAGGGCGCGAGCGAAGAGTTCTTCCTTGCTGCCGAACACGGCATACAAGCTCGGCTTGTTGATGCCCATGGCCTCGGTGAGCTCCGCCAGTGATGCCCCTTCGTATCCGCGACGCCAGAACACCTCGATCGCGGCATCGAGCGCCGCAGTTGTGTCGAAGGCCCGCGGCCGGCCCCCAGCGTGCCGTTGCGCTGCGCCCATTCGCCGATTCTAGCCTCGCGACGCGCCACCCATACCGAACGGTACAAAACTGCTATGGTCGCGCTGTAACCGATCGGTACAAAACTGGAGGATCATCATGCCCCGCCTGACAGGGAAGAACGCGCTCGTGACTGGAGCGACATCCGGAATCGGGCTCGCCGCAGCGCGAGCACTCGCGCAGGAGGGCGCTCATGTCTTCCTCGTCGGGCGGCGCCAGGACGCCCTCGACGACGCCGTCGCCGGCATCGGCACCACCCAGGCGACCGCCATCCGTGCCGATGTGACCGTGCCTGCGGATCTGGATCGTGTCGCCGCCATCGTCGATGCCACTGGACGCCGTCTCGACGTCGTGTTCGCCAATGCGGGCATCAACGAGTTCGCGACACTGGGCGCTCTCACCTGGGAGCACCACAGGAAGATCTTCGACACCAACGTCGGCGGAGTGACCTTCGCCGTCCAGGCCACGCTCCCCCTGCTGCGTGACGGTGCGTCGATCATCTTGTGCGGTTCCAACGGTGACGTGAAAGCGGCCCCGGGAGCGAGCGTGTACGCGGCGTCCAAGGCCGCGATCCGGTCTCTGGCGCGCAGCTGGGCCGCAGAACTCGTCGAGCGCGGAATCCGCGTCAACGTCATTGCCCCGGGACTCACCCAGACACCCGGTCTGGCCGATCTCTTCTCCGAATCCGGCGACGCTCTGGACGATTTGACCGCCACCGTGCCCATGAAGCGCCGTGCCAGCCCTGAGGAGATCGCCACCGTGATCGCGTTCCTCGCCTCCGACGACAGCTCCTTCATGACGGGCTCAGAGGTCTACGTCGACGGCGGGGTCAGCCAGTTCTGATTAAGGGATGTCTACCGACGCGAACAGAGTCCGGCGCAGCGAGTCTTGTGATGCGCAGAAGGTGGCCCCTTCCGGCCTTCCCGCCACACCTACATCATCGAGATTGAGGCAATCAGTATGAGCAGCATCAGCATCATCGGTCTGGGCCACATGGCCACCGCCCTGGCCGGACGGGCACTCCGTGCCGGCAACACCGTCGAGATCCTGGGGCGTGATCCCGAGAAGGCGAAGGCGTTGGCGGGCACGCTCGGCGGCGCCACCGTCGGGACATTCGGTGAGCTCCCGGCAGGAGACATCGTGGTTCTCGCCGTGCCCTACGCGAGCGCCGCAGCTGCGGTCGGCGCCTTCGGCGACGCACTGGCCGGCAAGATCCTCGTCGACATCACGAACCCATTCGCCCCTGATCTGTCGGGCCTCGTCACCCCCGACGGCAGCTCCGGTGCGCAAGAAACCGCGAAAGCCGCTCCCGCAGATACACGTATCGTCAAAGGATTCAACACCGTGTTCGCCGAGATCCTCGCGACTCCCCCGGCCGCGGATCGACCGCTCAGCGTCTTCCTTGCCGGCGACGACGCACAGGCGAAAGCAGAAGTGTCGGCGTTCGCCGAGAGCATGGGATTCCGTCCCCTGGACGCCGGTCCCTTGTCGATGGCACGAGCCCTGGAGTACGCCGGTCTGTTAGAACTCAACCTCAAGACCCACGGGCTCGAGCAGACCGACTTCGTGCTCGGTATCACCGTCGTGAACTAACCCCGCATATTCGGCACATCATGACTGCACTCGGCATCGTGCGCACCAACGTCCGTGCCTACCTCGTCCTGAACGCGCTCGCATACGGCGTCTGCGCTGTCGGCTTCGCCGCCGGATTGCTGTTCCCCTCCCTCAACGAGGCCGAGGTATCACGATTACACGACGACGGCACAGTGGATCTCGTGCAGTCGCTGATCGGGAATCCGTGGCTGTTCGCTGTGACGATTCTCGGGGTGAACACCGTGACGATCGGCGCTGCGACCATCGTTCTCCCGTCGATGATCGTGCCCTTCGCCGGCATCGTGTTGTTCGCCTCGTGGGCGCTCATCACGGGTGTGACCCTCGTTCCGTCCACCGACGCCGTCGCCGCGCGCTGTGGGAGCCGCCAACCGCCGAAGTGCTTATGTCACAGGTCTGCGCCAACTCGGCTGGCTGTCCTTGGCAGCCATCGTCTTGCTCGTCGCGGGCGCAGTGTACGAAGCGTTCTCCCTGCGCTACTTCGTGCATCCATTGATTCAGTGGCTGCAATGAACACCCTCTCGATCAACAAAGGATTCTCGTGAAAGTTGAGCCCAGGGCAACACCCGTGGTGTCCTTCACCGACCTGACGTCCGAGCGGCCATTTCCCGTTGTGGTCGATGGTGTGGACATCGCCCTGGTACGACGGGGCGAGAACGTGTCGGCGCTGTCAGGGCGGTGCCTCCATCGTGGGGTGCTCCTGAGCGATGGGCACATCGACGGCGATGTGCTCGTCTGCGGGGTCCACGGCTGGCGCTACGACGCCACCACGGGAATCTCGCCAGTGAACCCGTCGGCCGCTCTCACCACGTTTCCGGTGTGGGTGTCAGACGGAGTCGTGTACGTCGATGCGACGGCGGTCGCTGACTTTCGACGAAAAGGTGCGGTGATCTACGACGACGACGGATACCAGGGTCGGTGGATCACGCCGGCCGACTCCGCTGAGGAGCCCTTCGTCACCCAGATTCATGAGGTCGCAGCACACGGGCTCGACAGGGTCGGCCATCACGGACCCATGGCAGCCATGGGTGTGCCCAGGGATCAGCTACCGACATGGGAGTCGATACAGCTCGTGACCGGGCAGCTGGCGCGAATGCCGTTGCTCGAGGCCGAACCGGTCGACACGGCAACCGTGATCGGTCCGGGAGCCAGACGGCCACTGCGGCTGGACATTCCGTTGTTCGTCAGCGATATGAGCTTTGGGGCGCTATCCGAGGAGGCCAAGGTCGCTCTGTCCGCGGGGGCGCAACTGGCGGGCACCGGGATCTGCTCCGGCGAGGGAGGCATGCTTCCAGACGAGCAACGGCGCAACTCGCGGTACCTCTACGAACTGGCCTCGGCCCGCTTCGGGTGGAACGTCGACCACCTGCAGAAGGTGCAGGCCTTCCACTTCAAGGGCGGCCAGGGCGCGAAGACCGGAACAGGCGGTCACCTACCCGGAAGCAAGGTCATCGGCAAGATCGCCGAAGTGCGGGGCCTTCCCGAGGGCGCCGCGGCGATCTCCCCGGCCCGCTTCCCCGACTGGACCTCGGTCGACCGATTCCGTGATTTCGCCACGCTCGTCCGCGAGGAGTCGGGCGGAATCCCCGTCGGTTACAAGATGAGTGCCCAACAGATCGAACGCGACATCGACGCAGCGCTCACCATCGGCGTCGACTACATCATCCTCGACGGTCGCGGCGGTGGGACCGGTGCCGCGCCACTGTTGTTCCGCGACAACATCTCCGTCCCTACGATCCCTGCGCTCGCCAGGGCTCGTAAACATTTGATCGCATGCTCAGCCGACGACGTCACGCTCGCCGTCACCGGGGGTATCCGCACAGCGGCGGACATGGTCAAGGCACTCGCGCTGGGGGCTGACGCCATCGGATTGTCCACTTCGGCGCTGCAGGCCATCGGCTGCGTGGGCATGCGCGCCTGCAACACCAACGCCTGCCCCGTGGGGATCGCCACCCAGCAGCCCCACCTGCGGGCGCGGTTGCCCGTCGACCGCGCCGCTGCGCGGCTGAACCGCTTTCTGCAATCGACCGTGGAGCTGATGACGGTCCTCGCCCGAGCGTGCGGTCACCGACGCCTCGCCGATTTCACCGTCGAGGATCTGGTCACGTTCGATCGCGACCTCGCCTATCTCAGTGGGGTCCCCTACGCGGGGGTGATGCCGCTGTGAGTATCGGTGGGCACGAGAAGGACCGGGACATGCACTGGCACAGGGCAATTTCCACCGACTCTCTCGACGAAGGAGAAGTGACGGTGTGCCCGGTCGGTGTGAAGTCCGTCGCGCTCACGAAGCTGCGGGGTGAGTACGGCGCGATCGACAACCGCTGCCCGCACCAAGGCGGTCCCCTGGGCCAGGGAACCCTGGAGAACGGCAAGATCCGATGCCCCTGGCATGGCTTCGATTTCGATCCGTTCACCGGCGAGGCGGCCGGCGGACCGGATTTCAACGTCGCCACTTATCCCGTCGAGGTCCGCGGTGACGGCGTCTACGTAGGCACGCCCCCGCCCACACCACATGTTCGCACCGTCAGCGACGCGCTCGTCGAGACAATGACGAACTGGGGTGTCGACACAGTGTTCGGAATGGTCGGGCACTCGAATCTCGGTATGGCGGAGGCGCTGCGTCGCGCTGAGGCCGAGAACAAGCTTCGCTACATCGGCATCCGCCACGAAGGGACGGCGGCGTTCGCGGCATCGGCCTACGGAAAGCTGACCGGCCGGCCCGCCGCGTGCTTCGGCATTGCGGGGCCAGGTTCCACGAACCTGCTGACCGGGCTCTACGACGCGAAGGCCGACCGCGCTCCGGTACTTGCCTTGTCGGGCAACGTGGACTCCTCCGTCGCCGGCAAGGGTGCCTTCCAGGACATCGATCTCCTCGCCGCCTTCGCCGACGTCGCGACGTACTCGACCATGGTCCGCTCGGGCTCCGATCATGCGGAACTGATGGCGCTGGCACTCAAACACGCCATCCTGGGCCGGGGAGTCGGCCACCTCGTGCTACCCGATGAGGTCCAGGTGCTCCCGGCGCCGGATCAGCCCGCCGTCGGCCCCGCCGGGCGCATGCCGGACCTCAGCATGGGCCCGCCCGCAGAGGCGCTCGCTGACGCACTCGATCTCATCGCAGCGGCGAACCGGCCGGTGATCGTCGTCGGATACGGCGCCAAAGTGGATATGGCACAGGTGATCTCGTTGGCGGACCGAATGCACGCACCGGTCGTCACCACGTTCAAGGCCAAGGGGCAGATTTCCGACAGGCATCCGCTGGCCTGCGGCGTTCTCGGCCGCTCCGGGACTCCCGTGGCATCCTGGATGATGAACAAGGCCGACCTTCTGCTGGTGTTCGGCGCATCGTTTTCCAACCACAGTGGTATTTCGCCCTACAAGCCGACGGTGCAGGTCGACACCGATCCGCTGATGCTCGGCCGGTTCCGTCCCGTCACGGTTCCCATCCTCGGCGATGTCGGTGTCACCGCACGCGCGTTGACAGAAGCGCTCCGCGTTGGGCCGGCAATCGTCGACCAGCGTCAGGAGATCGCCGAACGCTGGGCTGTGTGGCGTGCGGAAAAGGCTCGACGGGCGGCGGTGGTGCCGGCCGTCGGACGCGTGTCGGCGGCCAGGATCTTCCACGAACTGAGCCGGGTGACACCCGAAAATGCCATCTTGACAGTCGATGTGGGCAATCACGCGTATTCCTTCGGACGGTACTTCGAAGCGACGACGCAGGACGTTCTGATGTCCGGCTATCTCGGCTCGATCGGCTTCGGCTTCCCCGCTGCCCTGGGCGCGAGTGCGGCGGCACCGGGCCGTCCGGTCGTCGCCATCACCGGCGACGGCGGATTCGGCCAGTACCTGGCGGATTTCACCACGGCGGTGAAGTACGACATGAACATCACCCACATCCTGCTCAACAACGGGGAGCTCGCGAAGATCAGCGAGGAGCAGCGCAGCGCCGAGTACGCGGTGTGGCAGACGTCGCTGCTGAACCCGAACTTTTCGGCGTTCGCGCGCGACTGCGGTGCCCACGGCACGCGTGTGACCGATTCATCTGACGTCCGGTCGGCCATCGAGGAGGCGCTGAGCCGGCCGGGAACGGCCTTGGTGGAGATCATGACCGACCCCGCGTCGCATTAGATCGGCAGCTCCCTGAGTTGTCGGCGCGACGTGATTCCCAGTTTTCGGAAGATGTTTCGAAGGTGGGCTTCGATCGTGCGGGGGCTCAAGAAGAGTTGTGCACCGACCTCTCGGGAGGTCGCTCCGGTCGCGACCAGGCGTGCGATGGTCAGTTCTTGAGCGGTGAGGGCGTCGGTGGGTTGGGCGCTTCGTTTGCGCGGATGTTCGCCGGTAGCACGCAGTTCGCGGGCGGCACGAGCGGCGAGCGGCTCTGCGCCCATATCGGCGAGGAAGTTGTGTGCGATGCGGAGTTGTTCGCGTGCCTCGTGGCGGCGACCCGCGCGGCGCAGCCATTCGCCGAAGACGAGGTGAGTGCGGGCGAGGAAGACGCGCATGCGGCAGTTCTGCAGTCGCTCGATCGCTTCGCGGTAGTGCCCTTCTGCGTCGGGTGATTCGGTGGTGAGCGCGCGGGCGTGTGCGGCGACACCGAGCGCCCATTCGGTACCGCTGGCGCGCGCTCTCGCGCTGAGTTCTTCCATCGCGCCCGAGGCGGTGCCGGGATCGCCTGCACGCGAAGCAGCCTCGACCAACTCGTAGAGCGCCAGTCCGCGGATCGACAGTTCATACGTGTCGCACGCTTGCGAGGCCGCCTTCTGCGCCGCCGGATAGTTGCCGCGACCGTTGTGGAGCACTGCCATGGCAAGGGTGGACACCGTGGCTTCGATCCCCCGCGTGCGCTCTGGCCTCCGTGAGTCCCGGGTATCGCGACCGGTGGTCGCCGCCACATCCAGTCCGCGCCACGCGTCCAGGTAGGTATGGGCGTAGGTCAGAGGCATAGCGCCAGACGCCTGCGATATCGCGGCGGCCTCGTCGGAGAACTCGGTGGCACGGGCGAGCTCACCGGTGTAGACCCACGCGAAAGCCGATACGACCAAGGCTGCGGGCAGTGTTGCGAGCGCGCCGACGTCGCGCGCTCGTCGCACGTATCGGTCGGCCAACTCGATGGCCAACTCGTCCTCGAACAGCGCTATCGCTGTTCGAGTGGCCAGCCACAACCAGTTGCCGGCGTCCCCGACTCCGACGGTCTCGACCGGGAACTCGTGATCGCGGAATGCCTCCAGCGCTTCCCGCAGGATGGCGGCACCGGCTTCGTATCCACTCACGTGGACGGTCACGAGGCCGCCGAGTAACAGGTCTGCCGGTCCGTGCGGCGCAGGTGCTGCCTGGACGGCGTCGGCGATCTCGACCAGCGCGGTGTCCAGAGCCAAGCTGCCTGTGATCGTCGCTGCATCGAAGGCCTGCAGGTAAGTCTCGCGAGCGAGCGACGGATCCAGCGGCGTCAGCATCCGTGCCGCGCCCATGAGAATTCCCGGAACCTCGCTGCCGTGGCCGAGATGGAACGTGATCTGTGCGCGAAGCAGCTCCAGACGTGCGCGCTGTAGCTCGTTGAGGTGCTGTGCGTCAACGCTTTCCAGCACGCCAAGCGCAGCTTCGGGTGCCCCGGCGCAGTGGGTGGCATTGGCGGCATCCAACGCACGTCTGGCACGGTTCGCGGGGTCCATGGTCAGATCGGTCGACCTCTGAAGAAACGCGGCCGCGGCGCCGAAGCCGCCGCGGGCCAGCGCACGGTCGGCGCAGCGCTCCAGGTCGGCGGCAGCGTGTTCATCGGTGCCGAGCACTGATTGCGCGTAGTGCCACGCGCGGCGGTCAGGGTCGACCTGCGGGTCGGTCGTCGAGGCCAGAGCGGCATGAGCCTGACGGTGTTCGGGTGCTGTCGCGGCGCGGTAGACCGCCGAGCGCACCAAGGGATGGCGAAATCGGATGTGAGTGTCGATCTCGAGTAGCCCCGCAGCTTCCGCGGGTGCTGCTGCTTCGCGACCGATCCCCACGTGCTTGGCTGCGCGCCAGAGCAGTGCCGCATCGCCGGTCGGGTCCGCGGCGGCTACCAACAGGAGCTGTCGCGTCTGCGCCGGAAGGTTGTTCGAGCGCTGTTGGTAGGTGTCCTCGATCCGTCGCGGAACGCTTCGGAGGTCAGCGGATTCGAATCCACCGGCAAGGTGCACGCCGGAGGGCAGCTCCAACAGTGCCAGCGGGTTGCCGCGGGCCTCAGCGACGATGCGTTCGCGGACCCCTGGATCGAGCGATGGTCCGACTGCGGTGGCCAGCAACGCCCGCGCGTCGGTGTCTCCGAGCCCCTCCAAGCGCATCTCGGGCAATCCGGCCAACGGGTCGGCGCCGCTGTCACCGGAGTCGCGCACGGCGAACACGAAGGCCAGCCGATCGGCTGCCACTCGGCGCGCCACGAACGAGAGGACCTGCGCTGACGCTTGATCCAGCCACTGTGCGTCGTCGACGAGGCAGAGCATCGGTCCCCCGTCGGCGAGGACGTTGAGGACGGCGAGCGCCACCAGGAATCGGTCCGGCGGGTCGCCGGTGACGCGGCCGAGCGCAACGTCGAGAGCGGTGCGCTGTGGATCCGGAAGAGACTCTGCGCCGTCGATCAGCGTCGCGCACAATTGGTGCAGACCGGCGAAAGCGAACTGTGCCTCCGCCTCCACTCCGAGTGACGATTCCACCCGAATCCCCGCCGAGATCGCGCGGTTTCGCGCGTAATGGAGCAGCGCGGACTTTCCGATTCCCGCTTCACCGCGCAGAACCAGCACGCCGCTGCGTCCCTCCGACGCCTCGGCCACGAGCCGATCGATGGTTGTGCACTCCAGACGCCGGCCCAGGAGATCCGCGTCGATCCGCTCTGCCGTGGCCCCCGCGGGGAACGGTTGCTGGTTCGGAGTCGCTTCGCCCGGATCGACCAGTGGAACGGACAAGGCTGGCTTCCTTCCTTCGCGGGCGCCATATCCCCGCGGAGCCATGGTCATCAGGCCGCGATGGGCGACGCCTCGCCCCCTCACAAACCGTAGGAGACGACCTGCGATTCGTCAATACGGACCGCTCCGTATCGCAATAACGGCGTGTTGTCTCGTTTACGGTGAGGACCATGCCCGCCAACCGCAGTGAGCAATCGCGTCGGGCCATCCTCGATGCCTCCGTCTCGATGATCGGAGAACTCGGCTACGACAACATCTCGATCGAAGCCATCGCCCGACGGGCCGGCGTGAGCAAGCAGACGATCTACCGCTGGTGGCCGTCCAAAGGTGCGGTGATTCTCGAAGCTGCTACCGAAAGCCTCGGCGCCGTCGTCACCATTCCCGACACCGGCGACCTCGTAGCCGACCTGCGCACCCAACTCACCGCCATCCTGGATCTCATTTCCACGACGGGCTTCGGACCTGCGTATCGTTGCCTCATCGCCGCCGGCCAGTCTGACCCCGGCCTTCTGCACGCGCTTTTCCAGCAGATCATCGAGCCCAACATCGAGGACTTTCGCGCCCGCACCGGTTTGGCGCAACAGCGCGGTGAGCTGCGTGCCGACGCCGATTGGCAGACCATGCGCGACATCCTCTACGGGGTGATCGAGTACCGGCTGATTCACGCCATGCCCTTGGAACCCGCCCACATCGACGGGGTGCTGTCGATCGTGTTTCAGGGAGTGCGTTGAGGTGATGGCACCCGGAACCGGGTTGTATAAGGGAATCTCACCGACGCGAACGTGACAGCGGTGCTGCAACCCTCATCGCACAGACCAGCCGATTGTGTCGACGGGAAACCGTGACCCGAGCACAGGATGTGTCGCGATGACGAGATCGACATGTGAACAACTCTTTTCACCCCGACCGGAGCGGACCGCAGTGCGCCTGCCTCTCTGTGCGATGGCCGTCGGCGCTGCGATCGCGGCACTGTTCAGCAGTACGACCGCGGGTCAGGCCCACGGTGACCCGGCGTCTGTCGCCGTCACAGCGTGCGCCGACGTCGAGGTCGTCTTCGCTCGAGGCACGTTCGAGAGTCCGGGAGTGGGCAAAGTGGCGAACCGTTCGTCGCGGCACTGCGTCAACGTCTTCCGAACCGCGAGGTGGCTGTCTATGCCGTCAACTACCCGGCGTCACTGGAATTCGGTCGCGCTGTCGACGGCATCCTCGATGCCGACGGGTACCTGGCCCACCTCGTGGCCACGTGCCCCGCGACCGAGATCGTCCTCGGTGGCTACTCACAGGGCGCCGCCGTCACCGGTTATCTCACCAGCGCAACAGTTCCCGCCGGATACGCGCTGACTCCCCTACCTCAGGACATTGCCCGGAAGATCGCGGCAGTGGTTCTGTTCGGCACACCCTCACCGGGGCTGCTCGGGATGCTGCACCACGGCGCCCCTCCCGTCGACATCGGCCCCGCCTTTGCCGCGAAGACGCTCAGCCTCTGCGCCCCAGGAGATCCGGTCTGCGAGCCGGGCGGCCTCGACCGCAACGCCCACAGCGCCTACGCGGTCAACGGCATGGCCGACGAGGCCGCCGACTTCAGTGTCGCCCTTCTGCGTGTCAGCCCGTAGTCGTCGCGAGAGCCTGTCCCCCGAATCGTTCGAACCCAGAGCTTCAGTCAACCTTCAAGGAGGCCACCGATGCCAGCCATCACCGCAGACACACTCACACTGCCCCGAATCCCTCTTCCTGACCCCGCTACAACCACACAGCGACCAGTGGAATCCGTGACCACCGCGCCGAGCGCGTGGGAGGGTGAGGGGTTTCCCGTGCGGCGCGTGTTCGCCTGGGTGTCACCTGAGTCGTTGGATCCGTTCATCCACATGGACGAGATCGGCGCAATCGATTGGGCCGCAGGCGAACCCAAGGGAACACCATGGCACCCCCACCGTGGGTTCGAGACGGTCACCTACATCATCGACGGAGCGTTCGAACACACGGACTCTCACGGCGGCGGCGGAACGATCACGAACGGCGACACCCAGTGGATGACCGCGGGGAGCGGGATCCTGCACATCGAGCAGCCGCCGGAAGGCCTCGTCGTGTCCGGCGGGCTGTTCCACGGTGCGCAGCTGTGGGTCAACCTGCCGCGAGCGAACAAGTTCGTCAGCCCCAGATATCAGGACATTCGCGCTCAGCAGGCCGAGCTCCTGTCATCGGCGGACGGCGGCGCGCTCCTGAGAGTGATCGCTGGAGACATTGCCGGTCACACGGGGCCGGGCATCACCTACACGCCGATCACCTACGTGCATGCCACCATCAGTCCCGGCGCGCGCCTGACAATTCCATGGCAGGCCGATTTCAACTGCCTGGCCTACGTGCTCGCCGGTAACGGCACCGTCGGCACTGCGGCGCAACCGATCCAGAAGGGTCAACTCGCCGTCTTCGGCGCCGGGGACTCCTTCACGTTGGCTGCGCGGGCACGGCAGCGCTCCGCGGAGCCGAACTTGGACGTGCTACTGCTTGGCGGTCGGCCGATCCGGGAGCCCATCGTCCACGTGGGCCCGTTCGTCATGAACACTCTCGCAGAGGTCTACCAGGCCCAGCGGGACTATCAGGCGGGTCGGTTCGGTGCCATCCCGTCCGAGCACCTGCCCCGCCCCGAGTGACGATTGGGAAGGTAGGGCATACACCTTGGCAACACACACGTTCCACGCTCTGTTGCGCCGGGACACGCACGTCTTCATCACCACGATCATGAGTGACGGCTCGCCGCACACCACGATGACATGGGTGGACACCGACGGCGAACACGCACTCGTCAACATCCCTGCCGGAACACTCAAAGCGCGCAATGTTCTTCGTGATCCCAGGGTTAGCCTGGCCATCGCCGATCCAGACAACCCGCGGCACTACTTCGCCGCGCGCGCAACAGTGGTGGCCATCGTCGAGGACCATGGCATGGTCCACTTCGACCAACTCGCGAGGAAATATCTGGGCACGTCGTTGGCCGAACTCGGTGGGCCCGTTCACACCAGGCTCATCGTGACGATCCGAGTGGACTCGATTCACGAGGCTCCATGACCTCCGGCATTGATCCCCAGACTGGCCGATTGCGAATCTCCGTGTGGACGTCGACGAGCGACTGGCTGGGAGCGACAGCGGGTCGACCGGTTCGCCGTGGGGCTCGCCGTCCGCCGCGTGACCCCGGTACGTAGCGAACACGAACTCGCACACGCGCGCCGGATGCTATATATGAGCCGAGATGGCGGATGACAGCGGCGGCGGCTTTACGAGTCACGAGCGCATTCGTGATGCGGCACTCGAGTTGTTCTCCAGACACGGGGCTTCATCCGTGACGTTGCGCGATGTCGCCCAGACTGCCGGCGTGTCCGTGGGTTTGGTGCAGCACTACTTCGGCTCCAAGGACCGACTCATCGAGGCCATCGACGGCCACGTGTTGACCGTCGTCGCCACAGGTCTGTCGGCGGCGTTGCCTGAGTCGGCGCCACAGGCGGTGGACGAACTCGGCCAGAGGGTGCACTCCCTGATCGCGAAGCACCTGCGCGAGGTGGACTATTTCGCGCAGATGATCGTGACGCACTCCGACGCCGGATCGGCATTCTTCGATGCGATGGTCGAGATCATCAGGAGCCATTGGCAAAACGTTGCTGATTCCAGCGAACACGGAGCCGAACTCGATGTCACCTGGGCAGCCCTGAATCCCCTCATGCTGGCGCTGGGTGCCATCATCCTACGTCGACACATCGACCGCCAACTTCCCAGACCGTTCACTACCGAAGCGCAACTGACCCGCTGGGAAACTGCCGTTAATCGCCTGCTCAGCCGCGGTCAACTGCCCGACTGAGACTGCTCGTCCGGCCTGGAGGAACAGCCGGCCCCGAGGGCTGCTCCGCAGAATCCGCACCCGCATTCGAGTGCGCGACGACCCTCATGGCGCGCCAAACCGTGCCGCCAAAGCAATACGGCGATATTGTTGCTGAAGGCCCCGCGATGCGCCGAGTCGGCGTGCACCACGACGGGGTGGAACGAGGTCTTCGCATGCAACAAGCTCTCAGCAGGTCATCACTGCCGCCGGACGACATCACGATCGCAGATCTCGCTTGGGCGCTTTCGTGCCTCGACCCTGCGGCAGAGCTGGCCGTGAATCGCGCACATGACGAGGCGCACCACCGTCACAGCGACCACATCGGCAGCCTTCACCTGCTGCTGGCGCTCGTGACCGACGACGCTGACCCTGTCGTGGGTGCTCTGCGATCCCGGGGAATCGATCTTCAGAAAATGTTCGCGGACATCGATCACGCATTGGGGTCACGTCAGGACCCGCGGTTCGTCCACCTCATGTACGGCCCCAACGCCAAGGCCATCATTTTTCACGCCGCTCGTCGCGCCCAGAACAGCTCCGGCGCCCACGCCTCGCCCCTGCACCTGTGGTGGGCGCTGAGCCGAAGTCCCCACTCCCGCGCAGGAGCACTGCTCTTCAGCCTGGATCAGCTCGACTATGTGCAACGACGAACCCAGTAGCCCATCTGCAGTCGATGTGGCGAATGTCGTTCTCCCTGAGTGGTCGTCAGGCGAAGGGATACGGGCCGTCGTAGTCGCCGATGTGGCTGCTGTGGCTGATCAGTCCGTGTCGGGCGTTCCACAGATGCAGCATGCATGCGCGGGGTCCGACGTGACTGCTGGGCTCCGCGCCTGCCAGGTTCAGATCGATCTGCGTCACAGTGCTCGGACTGGTGCAGATCACTGTGTTCGCCCATCGCTTGACCATCGGTCGATGCACGTGTCCGCAGAGCACGATCTCGATGTTGTCGAAACGCTTTACCACTGAACGCAATTCGCCTCCTTCGACATAGCGGTACTCGTCCATGTAGGAAATCCCGCTGACGAACGGGGGGTGGTGCAGCATCAGGATCGTCGGTGTGATCGCGTCATGGGCGAGCACCTCGCCGAGCCATTCGAGTCCATCACGATCGATGTGGCCGTGGTGTTCGCCAGGCAGGGTGGAGTCGAGTCCGATGACCCGCACCGGATAGTCATCGACGCAGTAGTGAAGCGGTCCGGATCGCGGAAGATAGGTGTGGTCTGAGAACGCCGTTCGAAGGTTCTCGCGGTCGTCGTGATTTCCCGGGATGACCAGGTACGGAATGGTGAGTGTCGCCAGGATGCGCCTCAGGGTTGCGTACTCCTCCGGCTGGCCCTCGTCGACTAGATCGCCGGTAAGCAGCACCAGATCCGGTCGGCGGTCCATGGCGAGCAGGTGATCGATGGCCTCGACGAGCGCCTGGTTCGAGTCGGTCACGCCGTGATACAGGACTCCGGGCGGACGGACGTGCAGGTCGGAGAGCTGAGCTATCAGCACGTCAGTCTCCCGGCGTTTCCTTTCACCGCGCAAGGATGACGCGTCGGACTGCATTCCGCCTCTCGGGCTCGTCGAAGGTGGACAATGGCGACATGTCCGCCGCAGTCTGGATCGTCATCGGGGTGATCGCTGTCGGCACCGTCGCGGCGGGTTTGGTGCGGATGCGGGCGTGGCTACAGAAGCCGGTTCCGCCGGAGGTCATCGAAGCCGCCCACCGCGACGACGACAAAGACGCCACCTAGTTCCCGTCGGGCGACAGCTCTCCCGATATCGCACCTCGGACCGTTCGCTCTGCGCCGCCGCCTCGATGCTGCCAGAGTTAGGGGAATGTCGGGTCTACGAGCCGTCTCCGCGGTCTGTGGGCGGCGGCTGTGCGCGGCAGTTGCCGCCGGCTCTGCAGTCCTTCACGCGATGATGGTCGTCCACGCACGCAGCTCAGCGCTGGCTGTGCTCATCGTCGCGATGGCCGGAGCGTGTCTGTTCTGCGCCTACGAGATGTGGCGAGCCTGCGGCCCCCGGACATGGGCCGTGGTGGCCGTCATGAATCTGGGCATGATCGCTGTGCACTGGTCCACGCCCGTTCATCACCACGGCACCCCGGTGATGCTCCCCGACCAGTCCATGCCCGCGCTCATGGGGCTGACGACGGTTGTGTCCCTGACTGAGGCCGTTATCGCCGCCTCGGTGCTCTACGCGATCACGCGACGACGGGACCCGTCAGTTTTCGGTAGGTAGCCCACGTCGTTCACTCGAGCCCGAGTGCAGCTGCCCCGTACAGCACGGTGCTGGTGTTCAGCCGGGTCGGGTGGGACGTCAGCATCTGTTGGACGAAATCGGCGGCGGTCGGCTCGCTGGCCAGGACTCGATCCGCATGTCGAGGTAGTCGATCGTCTCCGTCAGGACACGGGCATCGTTCGGCGCGTCGGGGCGCCGATGCGAGGCCACGACGATGTCCGGTTGCCACGCTTGCACTTCCCTGATCGTGTCGATCCACTGCCTGCGTTCCTCGTGTTCGCGGCTGCCCATCAGCGCGCAATGCACGTCGTTGTAGGCGATGTCGCCGACGACGGCGGCATTGAGTTCTGGCAGGCGAACGTACGACGAAGTGGCGTGATCGGATTGCCCCGCGGCAACGACGATCACGTCGTGGCCCTCCAATCCCAGCCGATCGCCGGGGAGGATCTCAGGAGAAGAATCCGGTCGCCGAACCCCATCGTGCGCTCTCGGATCGCCGCGTAGAGAGACCCTTTCCCGACCTCATCTTCACGGCTTTGGCGGATCGTCCGTGTGGTTCCCGATACTGTTTCACGCCGTTCCGTTTGGACTGTGATCCATGTGGATGGAACCTGAGTCTCCTATCCTGAACGGATGACCGCCCGACAACGCCTGCATTGGTTGACACTGCACGGCGTGATCCGCGCGCTGACCACACTCGGTGCCCGCCGCGGGGACCTTCAGGGGCGACTGATCGCAGATCCCGCCGCCCGCGCCAACCCGGGCGAATTCTCCGACGAGATCCGCCGTCACGGCAGGGTCGTTCGGGCCCGCGCGGCGTGGCTGACGGCAGATCACGCCGTCGCCCATCAGGTGCTGCGATCCGACGATTTCGCGGTGACGGCGAGCGGGAAGTCGCTGCCCGCGTTCCTGGGCAGGATCGAGGAGCGCCTGCGCGTCAGCGGTCGCGTCCACCCCCTGCTCCCGCCGTCCCTGCTGTCGGTGGAGCCGCCCGACCACACCCGCTACCGCCGCACCGTCTCGTCGGTCTTCACCGCCCGCGCCGTGTCTGCTCTCGAAGAACGCATCGAGTCGGCTGCCAAGGTTCTGGTCGACGAGATCGCCGAGGGGCCGGGAGTCGTGGACATCGTCGACCGGTATTGCTCACGGCTGCCGGTCACGGTTATCGGCGACATCCTCGGCGTGCCGGAGGAGGATCGCCCCAAGATCCTCGAATTCGGGGAACTCGCGGCTCCCAGCCTCGACGTCGGCCTGTCCTGGCCCCAGTATCTTCGCGTCGAAGAGGGCTTGGAGGGATTCACCGAGTGGCTGACCGATCACATCCGCCAGTTGCGGCAGGCCCCAGGTGACGACCTGATGAGTCAGCTCATCGAGGCGACCGATGAGGGCGCGCGCCTCGACGACCAGGAGCTCCTTGCCACCGCTGGGCTGGTATTGGCTGCGGGTTTCGAGACCACGGTGAATCTCCTCGGAAGCGGCATCGATCTTCTGCTGCGCCACCCCGACCAACTCGAACTGCTGCGTGAACGGCCGGAATTGTGGCCCAACGCCGTCGAAGAGATCTTGCGGTTCGAGTCTCCCGTGCAACTGACGGCGCGCCATGCCGTGCAGGACACCGAGGTGGCGGGCCGAACGATCCGGGCCGGCGACGCGATGGTGCTGCACTTGGCGGGCGCCAACCGAGATCCTGAGGTGTTCTCCTCCCCCCACACCTTCGACGTGACGCGCGACAACGCCGGACGGCACCTCTCGTTCTCCGGCGGCCGGCATTTCTGTCTCGGTGCAGCCCTCGCCAGGTCGGAGGGAGCCGTCGGCCTGCGCGCGTTCTTCGCGCGCCATCCGCACTCCGAGCTGACCGGTGGCGGCCGACGCCGCGACACCCGCGTGCTGCGCGGATGGGCGACGCTACCGGTCAGCCTTGCCTAGGAAGCGTCCGCTGGATCGGCGGCCGCCGACCGCCGGAACGTCGGCACGTACCCGGCGATGAGACCCTGGTTCGCCGAGCTGGAAGCCTCGGCACCCGAGGCATTCCCCGCGAACTCCGTGTTGCCTGAGCGCGCCCAGATGCTCGCCGCGCAGTTGGGTCCCGGTCCGGTCGGCTGGGCTGTCGAACTGGGCGCATTCATGGCGGCGCGCGTCACCACCGCGATCCCGGAGCTGGCAGTGGACGTGATCGCCAGCGAGGTCGCAAAAGGGTGCGAAGCCGTGGCACTCGGTGCGCTGTCGTTGATCGCGCTTGACGACGACGTGTCTTTCGCGCAGATGCCCGAAATCCTCGCGGGGCCCACGGAGGTCGTGGCGCGCGGCATCGGCATCGAGCACATGCTCCGCAGCATTCATCTCGCCCATTCCACCGCGGTCGGCGTGCTGCTCGACGCTGCCGAACGTGTGGTACCGGAGGCGCAACGGTTCACCGAGATGCGGCGCATCAACGAGGCGCTGTTGGGCATCGTCGACGTCCTCACCACGCGCATGGCCGAGGAGTACACGCGCGCGCACGAGGAATGGATAGCGGGTTCGGCAGCTCTGCGCACCCAGATCGTCGAGGACCTGCTGGCCGGCAACGCTGTGCCCATGGACCGTGCCACCCGCATTCTCGGCTACGACCTGACTCGCTGGCATCTCGGAATCGTCGTGTGGACCGGGGCTGCGGCAACCGCGGAACCGACGCACCTGAAAGCCGTTGCGGCGCAGATGCTCTCCGCCGCCGGGTGTGCGTCGACCCTCGTACTCCCCGTAGGCGCGCAGCGGGTGTGGGCGTGGGGCTCGCGGACATCGACACCGCCTGAGCCCGTCATCCCCGCGATCTCACCGCCGCCGGGCGTTCGTGTCGCAATCGGAACGGCAGGGTCCGGTGTCGACGGTTTTCGGCAGAGTCACCGACGGGCCGCGGAGGCAGCGCGGCTCGGCTCGATGTCCACACGGCAGGACTGGGCGTTCCGTTATCAAGACGTCGACATCGTCGCGATGCTCAGCGCCGACCTGCCCGCCGCCCGGGAGTTCGTTCTGCGCGAACTGGGAGAACTGGCCGGCAGCGCCGATTCGACCAGAACAGTGCGTCACACGCTCAAGTGCTACCTCGATCGGGACCGGAGCCTGGCCGGTGCCGCAGCCGACCTCCAGATCGCGCGCAACACCGTCGCCTACCGGGTGCAACGCGCTGAACAACTCCGAGGTCAGCCCGCAACGGTGCGACGACTCCAGCTGCACGCCGCGCTCGCCCTTGCCGAAGAACTCGGTGACGCGGTGCTGCGGCCGGCGCCACACCCCTTGGACTGAGAGCTCAGCCTGCCCCGCCGAATCTGGATTCGAGCACAGGATTCGCCGGGTTGACGCGCAGTTGACTGGTCGTCGAGCCGGTCGAACGACCGGCAGACCCGGGAGTTGTCGATGGTCGTCCACCTCGTCCGATACGAGCTCGACAAGCGCGCCTCGTGGGGAGTACTCGGCGGAGATCACATCGCACCGCTGAGCGGTGACTACCCGCGCACCGCCGACCTGATCCGCCACGGCGAATCGGATTGGACGGCAGCGGCTTCGCGGCCCGCCGAGGTGAACGCGGCCGATGTCGCCCTGCTCTCCCCCGTCACCGTTCCGTGCCGGGTGATGTGCCAGGGCGCCAACTACCGTCAGCATGCCATCGAGTCCGGGATGGACCCCGACGCGCGCGAGTTCAATCTGTTCTTCGACAAGACCGACGCGGCCGTCACCGGACCGTGTGACCCGGTCGCGCGGCCCGCTCATGTGAGCCTGCTCGACTACGAGATCGAACTCGCGCTGGTTCTGCGCGGTGGAGTAGACGCACCGGTCACCGTCACCGCCGAGAATCTGCACGAGTACGTCTTCGGAGTCACCATCGCCAACGACCTCTCCGCCAGAGACGTTCAGCTGCCGCAGGGACAATTCCTCAAGGGCAAGAGCTATCGCGGATTCTGCCCCCTGGGGCCGGTGCTGGCGGTGCTGGAGCCGGAAGACTTCCCGCTGTTGGACGATCTCGAGTTGCGACTGGAGGTCAACGGTTCGTTACGCCAGACCGACAACACCGCGAACATGCTCTACAAGCCCGCCGAAACGCTGCGCGAGCTGAGCGAATTCTGCAACTCCGACCCCGGAGACGTTCTGCTGACCGGCACCCCGCACGGCATCGTGGCGGGCTCGCCGCCGGCCGTGGTCCGACGCCTGGCCACCGCACTGCTTCCCGAGAACAAGCTATGGGCCGCATTCGTCAAGATGAACCAGCGCAAGCCGTATCTACGGTCCGGAGATGTCGTGACCGCCTCCATCCGCAACGCCGCCGGAACACTCGACCTGGGCACCCAGCGCACCACCATCACCGCCGCCAATCGCTGACAGGAGAACTCGAATCATGAGCGCGACACCTCATCCCTTGCAACATCCGTCGCAACCTGCCAAGGACGAAGACGACACCGTCCACGCGCCGGACCTCGACGAGCTGCCCGACCGCCTGGTGCCCGACTTCATCGCGCACTGGGTGGTCAAGACCGCGCGAAGCGCCGAGATGATCGAGTGGTACGGCCATGTCTTCGGCGCCCGTGTTGTTCACGAAGACAGTCAGATCGCCTTTCTCACATGGGATCACGAGAGCCACCGATTGGCATTGGTGAAACTCCCCCCACCGCTGCGTTATGTCTTCCCTCTGTCCCGGTGGCGCCGCAAGACCTACGGCATCGACCACCTGGCCTTCACCTTCGTCACGGTGGAGAAGTTGCTGCTGACCTACGAACGCCTCAAGGGCGTCGGCATCACCCCGGTGTGGGCCATCAATCACGGGCCCACGACCAGCCTCTACTACGAAGACCCCGAGGGGATCCGGCTGGAATTCCAGACCGAGAACTTCCCCACGGCGCAGCAGACGGCGGATTACTTCAACAGCAGGGACTTCGACGACAACCCGATCGGCACCAACATCGACCCGGACTATCTGCTCGAGCAGCTTCGCGGCGGTGCCGACCGACAGCAGCTCCTCACCCGGGGCGCCGGCACCCGTCCCGGCACCAAGCAGCGGTCCAACAAGCGCGCCATCACCTGGAAGACGCTGTGACACATGGCCAATGAACCAGTAATCATCGTCGGTGCCGGCGCCGCGGGGTCCACGATGGCGCTACTGCTGGCTCGCTACGGCGTCTCCAGCACGCTCATCGAAGAGCGTCACGACACGCGCCTTCACCCGGCTGCGCACGTCATCAACGCACGGACCTTGGAAATCTGGAATCAGGCCTCCCCTGCCTTGGGCGCCGCCCTGAACACGATCACACCACCGATCGACAGCGTCAACATCATCCGCTGGTGCACCGACGTCCGTTCTGATCCGATCGGGGAGATCGATCTGCTCTCCCAACCGGACCGACTCGCCGAGGTTCGCACCCACAGCCCCCATCTCATCTCGCACATCGGTCAACATCTGCTCATGCCGCAGCTGTGGAACGCCGTGGACAACGAGCCCCTCATCGATTTCCGCCGCGGCACCCGCGCGGAACTGGCCGGCAGAAGGGTGATTCTGCGGTCGGCGGGCAGCGATCCTGTTGTCGCCGTGCCCCGAATCGTCGTCGCCGCGGACGGCGCGAACAGCTCGTTGCGCGACGCCGCCGGTATCACCATGACCGGACCTGTCCTGGCCAATATGGGAAGTGTGTTCTTCCACGCACCCGGCCTCTACCCGACTGGCACGAGCCGACCGCTACTGAGCTGGATCTACCATCCGCGCTTCAGCGGGGTGATGATCGCCCACGCGGACGACGACTACGTGTTGATGACTCCGTATCTGCATGCCAGTCAGGCGATCGCGAGTGCGAGTCGTCGATACTGGAACGCGATCCTTCCCGACGTGATCGGATCCGAGGACTACCGAATTCGTTCGACCGGAACCTGGACCATGACCAAGCAGATCGCCGACCGATTCCGCCGGGGGCCGCTCCTCCTCGTCGGAGACGCCGCGCACCGATTCCCCCACACGGGTGGCTTCGGGCTCAACAGCGGCGTTCAGGACGCTCACAACCTCGCCTGGAAGGTTGCCGCTGTGCTGTGCGACGACGCACCGGACTCCTTGCTCGACACCTATGAGGCCGAACGACGGCCCGTCATCGAGCGGTTCGCCACGCAGAGCACCCACAACCACTTCACTCTCGACCAGGTCACCGCACCCCTGGGAATCACCAACCGATCGCTGCACCGCGCGACCGAGCTCATCGGCAAGCTGCCCTTGAACTGGGTCCCCCATCGGGTGATCGCGCGTGTCGCGGACGCACTGACCACGGCTCAGACGTCGCGAACTCGGCGTCTGCTCAAGGAGAACGCGCGCAGCACGCGACTGCGACGTCGGATGGCGGAGGCGATACCCGGGCAGGAAGAACACTTCGTGGCCAGCGGTCTGGAGTTCGGCTATGCCTACCGGAGTGCGCTGATCGACACCGCGGAAGGACCGTGTCCCGAAGGAGACGTCGCCCTGTACCACCCGACCACGCACCCGGGTGCGCGCCTACCACACGCGATCATCACCGACGAGAACGCGGCCGAATGGTCGACTCACGACAGGATCAGGCCGCGAGGACTCACACTGTTCACCGCCGACCCACACGGCTGGGCCGAGGCCCTCGCCGGCGCACCAGTATCCGCGCCGCTGTCGATCGTCGCCGTGGTCCGCACCGAGGCCGAAGGCCGCGCCGTCGACCTGCTCGAGGTCGGCGAGCACGGCGCCGTCGTGGTGCGACCCGATGGGCACGTGGTGTGGCGCTCCCGCACCGGCCCGACGTCGGTCGACGCACTCCGGACGTTTGTCGAGCGCTCGTGGAGTGAGGTCTACCCCCATGCGAGCACCCATTCCGGAGAACACTCCGCCGAGACCGAAGGACAGGTGACACAGTGACGCTCGCCCATCCGCCCGCGTCCGTGCCCGCTGCCACGGATCCGGCATTCGTGTCGGACCTCGACGAGATCGCCACGCGTGTCCTGTGGTTGTCGACGGCAATGGTGCACCACGCCAATCGGATACGCCCGAACCCGAGTGGCTTGAAAGTCGGTGGCCATCAGGCGTCGTCTGCGTCGATCGTGGGCATCATGACCTCGCTGTACTTCGGGCAACTCGAGGCCGGAGACAGGGTGTCGGTGAAACCCCATGCCTCCCCAGTGCTCCACAGCATCAATTACCTGCTCGGGTTACTCGACGAGCGCCACATGACCACCCTGCGAGAGTTCGGTGGGCTGCAGAGTTACCCGAGCCGGACCAAAGACCCCGACCCGGTCGACTATTCGACGGGGTCGGTGGGTATCGGAGCTACCGCGCCGATTTGGGCCACCTTTGCTCGACGCTATGTCGAAACTGCTTTCGGTGGAGCCGCATCCGGCCGCCAGTACTCTCTCGTCGGCGACGCGGAACTCGATGAGGGCGCGATCTGGGAAGCAGTACTGGATCCGGTGGTGCCGGAACTCGGCGAGATCGTCTGGATCGTCGACATGAATCGCCAGTCCCTGGACCGAGTGGTTCCCCACATCGCCTCGGGACGACTGGAGGCGATGTTCGCGGCCGCGGGATGGCAGGTCATCACCGTGAAGTTCGGAACTCTGCTCGAGACGTTGTTCAGCCGCCCGGGCGGCGACGACCTGCGCTCCCGCATCCTGACCATGCCCAATCCCGAATACCAACGCCTGCTGCGGTGTTCGGCCGAAGAACTGCGCACCAGGTTGCCCGGCGACGGGAAGGAATCGGCCGGAGTGGCCGCGGTGATCGCCGACCTCGACGATGCCACCCTCGTTCGGGCGATCGCCAATCTCGGCGGCCACGACCTCACGACGATGCTGGACGCCTACCAGCAGATCGACGACACCCGCCCCACAGTCATCCTCGCCTACACCATCAAGGGTTATGGCCTGCCCGTTCAAGGACATCCCCAGAACCACTCGTCGCTTCTGACCGACGAACAGTTCGCCGAGCTGGCTCACACCGTGGGCGAGGATCCGCAGCAGCCCTTTCGCCGGTTCGATCCTCAGTCGGCACACGGCCGGCTGTGCCGGCGGGTCGCCGAACGCTTACGTCGGGAGGACGTTCGCCGCGTCGAACCACCACGGGTGCCGACTGACATCGGGCGCACCCCGCCGGCACTGTCCAATACCCAGAGTGCACTGGGACGTACGCTGCTCGACCTCACCCGCGACGCGCCGGACGTGGCACGGCGCGTGGTCACTGTGAGCCCGGATGTCAGCTCGAGCACCAACCTGGCGGGCTGGCTGAACAAGGTGGGCGTGTGGTCGCCGTCGGAGCGGCCGGATTGGTTCGCCGATGACGCCGACACCATCATGCACTGGCGTGAACGACCGACGGGCCAACACATGGAGCTCGGCATCGCCGAGGTCAATCTGGTCGGCCTACTGGGCGAGCTGGGTGCCACGTGGAGCCGATGGGGTCAACCCCTGTTTCCCATCGGCGTGCTCTACGACCCGTTCGTCGAACGCGCACTGGAACCCTGGTCCTTCGGGATCTACGCCGGTGGGCAGTCCATCCTGGTCGGCACCCCGTCCGGGGTCACGCTGGCTGCCGAAGGTGGCGCGCACCAGTCGATCACGACGCCGTCCATCGGTCTCGAGCAGCCTGGCTGCATCAGTTACGAGCCGGCTTTCGCCACCGAAGTCGAGTGGATCCTGCTGCATTGCATCGCCCATCTGGGCAGACCCGACGGAACATCGTCCTACCTACGGCTGTCCACTCGTCCGGTGCGTCAGGAGTTGGCCGGAATTCCTTCAGATCCCGCCGCCCGGGACCGCCGTCGCCGCCATGTCCTCGCCGGTGCGTACACCTTGCGTCCGGCCGTCACGCCCGCCGTCTGCATCGCGGCCGTGGGTGCCTTGGTCACCGAAGCCGTGGACGCTGCGAACCGGCTCGCGGATCTGGGCGTCGAGGCAGAAGTCGTCTGCGTGACGAGCCCCGACCTGCTCTACCGCGCCCTTCGTGCTCGCGATGGGCTGGCCGAGGAGCCAGCGTGGATTCTGGATCAGGTCTTCCCGGCCGAGCGAGCCGCACCGATGGTCACGGTGCTCGACGGGCACCCTCACACCTTGGCATTTCTCGCGACGATCAATCGGGTGCGGTGTAAGTCGTTGGGAGTCAGCTCATTCGGGCAGGTCGGGGACCTCGAATCCGTGTACCGCTATCACGGCATCGACACTGACAGCATCGTCGTTGCGGCGCTCGATCTGTGCGCCCACCTCGGTGGAAAGACAGGGACATGAGCGCGGGGCTGCCGTCGTTGCATCCGAGGGCAATCCGGTGCGACATCCCTGGTCTGCAGTCCAGGACATGACTGGCACGTTCCCTGTTTGCTGAGACGGTGACCCGAGAACAGCGCGACGAACACGCCACGCGGTGCCCGCACTCGCCTGCGTCGCCTACGGAATTGCAATCAGCGCAGTCACTTTCGAGCCAGCCCCTGCCTGTCTACGACCGCGATGTCTTTTCGGCGTCGGCGATCGCGGATCCGTACCCGCACTATGCGGCACTGCGTGAGCTCGGTTCTGTGGTGTGGTTGAGCAGGCACCGGATGTACGCCGCTGCGCGCTACGATTCGGTGCGCGCCGCACTCGCCGATGACGATTCGTTTCGGTCAGGGAATGCGGTTGCGATGACCCGCCTCGCCCAGCTGACCGGTCGCAAGACGACCATCGTCAGTGACGGCGAGCCACATCGAGCGCGCCGCGCGTTGGTCACCGCACGCCTGACACCGCGGGCTCTGAGGTCGCTGAAGCCCGATATCGAGTCGATGGCTGCTGACATCGTCGACAGTGCGATCCGAAAGGGTCGAGTCGACGGTGTGGCCGACATGGCCCTGGCGATGCCGATGACCGTCGTGCCCGACATGATGGGATGGCCGGCCCGAGGTCGGGACAATCTGCTGTCATGGGGAGTCGCCGCCTTCGACTACGCCGGGCCGGCCAACAGGCTGTTCCTGCGGTCCCTGCCCGGGGTCATCGCAATGCGGCTGTTCGTCGCGAGGTTGGTGCGCACGGGCGACGTCGCGCCCGGTGGCATCGCCGACGAACTGCTGCAGGCCGTCGAGGCCGGCGCCCTGACGAAGTCCCAGTGCGCCTTACTTCTGATCGATGTGCTTGCACCCTCGATCGACACCACCGCCAGCATCATCGCCGCTGCTGTGCAGCTCTTCGCCGACCATCCCGAGCAGTTCGAAGACCTGCGCCGCGACCGCACGCTGATGTCGAACGCCGTGAACGAGGTGGTTCGGCACGCGTCCCCGTTGCGGGCCTTCACTCGACGCGTGAACGGTGCGACCTCGCTTGCGGGCCACGTCATCCCGGGTGGTTCGCAACTGCTGGTCCTCTTCGCTTCGGCGAACCGCGACGGAGCCGTGTTCGGTGAGGCGGACAGATTCGACATTCACCGCGACACGACAGGACAACTCGGCTTCGGGCACGGGACCCACACCTGCGGCGGTCAGGGCCTGGCCCGGATGGAGACCGCGGCGATCCTGTCGGCGTTGTGTGACCGGGTCGAGCGAATCCGTCGCATCGGCCCTGGGGTACGAGCGATCAACAACATCATCTACCGCTGGGAATCGCTGCCGGTGGAACTCATTCCACGGCGACCGAAGGCCGCCTCATCTCAGAAGGAGAGCTGATCGTGCGCATCGACGTCGAATGGGATCTCTGTGAGGGCCACGGCCTGTGCACCGAACGGGCCCCGGAGTTATTCGAACTGGACGACGACGGTCAGCTGATGTTCAGCCACGAGAACGAGTCGATTCCCGATCATCTCCAGAATCACGCCGCGTCGGCGGTCACTGCCTGCCCGGTCGCCGCGTTGCGGGCACGGGAGTGACGTCCAGCGTCCTCTCGGAAGACGGCGACGCTGACGGTTGGGTCCTCTGTCACGGGTTTCCCTACGATGTGCACGCTTTCGACGACGTGACGCCGCGGCTCGTCCCACATGGCGCTCGGGTGAGCGGGCCGCGCTGGCCGACGATCTCCGACAACTGATCAGCGCGTTCGACAACCCCGACTTCGTCGATGTGGTGATCCACGCATATCGCCACAACTTCGGTACAGCACAGGGTGATTCGCGATATGCGTTCATTCGCGTCTCACTCGCGCGCCGCCCCGGTCATCGCCCTGCCCGTCGTCACCCTGGACGGGGTGCACGATCCCTCACACCGGGCGGGACCGCCAATCACGTGCTGACCGTGGCCGGGTGGTCGGGTCTCGCGTAACGACCCGCGCCTCGGGGGACCTCGAACCGATCTGGAAGTGCCTAGGACGGCGGCTCGTACACCTGAAGATCGTTGCCCTCTGAGTCCTTGAAGGAGGCGATCCGGCCCCACGGGTGATCGCTGATGTCACCGACGAACGACACACCTTCGGCTTTCAATCGCGACACCTCATCGTCGATACTGCCGTCTGGCTGGAACGTCAGCAGCGCGCCACCACCGCCGTCCGCTCCGGTCGACTCGCGAGCGTTGAGGCCGATCATCAACCCGTTGGCGTCCAACTCGGACCACTCGTCCGTCTCTTTCTTCACCTCGAGACCGAGGGTGTCGCTGTAGAAGCTCAACGCGCGCTTCATGTCCTTGACCGGTAACCACACGGTTGCCACGCCTGACGCCATGTCCTGCACCTCCATTTATTGTTCACTGACCCCCGTGCGATACCCCCTGACAGCGCCGTGAGTCCCTGCCATTTCTGACATCTCGACTCATCGGCGCCGTCCGGGTTCAGACTGCGACGTCGCGGCTCCACACCCGGTGCTCGCCGAGACTCTCGATCAGTGAGGCGGCGAGCGCTGATGCCTCGGACCCGCTCAACACACCCTCAGCGCCGTCGGTCACCCCAGCTCGCGTCAGCAGGTCTGTGCCCTGCGGCAGGACCGCGATGCCCTTGAAGTGCCGGAACACCTCGTCGACGAGGATCTTGGCCTGGACAGTGCCGGGTGAGCCGGCGACGACCAGGGCATCGAATTCGATCGACCGCGCGGTCGCATACGTGCGAGAGATCGGTACGCTGCCGCCGTCGTGGGCCAGCGTGCCGCCGTGCGGCGCGATCACCAGGGGTACCAGCTTCGCCGCCCCGAGCGCGTCGACCACGGTCGAGACGTCGCTGACGTCGGAGTCGGGACCGACGAGTATGCCGATGTTGCGGCCTTCCACCGGCCACTGCCGGCCCACCTGACTCACCGCCGGGCTCAGCACAGTCGGCTCGGCGGGCGGCACGGTGGGTGCCGGCGGCTCGAGACCCAGCCCCGCGGCGACCGTCGCGCACAGCTCGGTGTCGATGTTCGCCAGCACCGCCAGCTGCCGCTCCTTGACCGCCTGCTCGTAGCACTTGCCCAGTTCGAACGTGTACGCGTCGGCCACATGGGCCTGCTCGACAGGACTGAGGCTGCGGTAGAACATCGTCACCTGACTGAAGTGGTCATCGTAGGAGGCCGGGGCCGCACGGACTTTCGTCGATTCGGTCACCACGGCGGGCGCCTCGATGAACGCGCCGGTATCGGCGCCGGCGAAGAACGGGCATCCGCCGTCGAGTGAATTCGGGTGGTAGGGCGCAACGCCCGGATGCACGCCGTGTTGGTGGAAACCGTCGCGGAGCATGTCGTTGACGGGTGCGTGCGGACGGTTGATCGGGATCTGCCCGAAGTTCGGGCCGCCCAGCCGGCTGAGTTGAGTGTCCAGGTACGAGAAGAGTCGAGCCTGCAGCAGCGGATCGTCGGTGACGTCGATACCCGGAACGAGGTGTCCGGGATGGAAAGCCACCTGCTCGGTCTCGGCAAAGTAGTTGGTGGGATTGCGATTCAGCTCCATGGTCCCGATCACCTGAACCGGCACCAGTTCTTCGGGCACCAGCTTGGTGGGGTCGAGCAGGTCGATGCCCTCGAACATCTGATCCGGGGTGTCCGGCATGACCTGCACACCGAGCTCCCACTGGGGGTACGCGCCCTTCTCGATAGCATCGGCGAGGTCGCGGCGGTGGAGATCGGGATCCATTCCGGCCGCGATTTGCGCCTCCTCCCACACGAGCGAGTGCACACCGAGGCGCGGCTTCCAGTGGAACTTGACCAGAGACGTCGAACCATCTGGACCCGTGAGCCGGAACGTGTGGACGCCGAAGCCCTCCATCATGCGATAGGACCGCGGAATTCCTCGGTCGGACATGTTCCACATGGTGTGCGCCTGGGCTTCGGTGTGAAGGGACACGAAGTCCCAGAAGGTGTCGTGCGCGCTCTGGGCCTGAGGTATCTCGCGATCGGGGTGGGGTTTGGCGGCATGGACGACGTCGGGGAATTTGATGCCGTCCTGGATGAAGAACACGGGAATGTTGTTGCCGACCAGGTCGAACGTGCCCTCGTCGGTGTAGAACTTCGTCGCGAAACCGCGGGTGTCGCGCACGGTGTCCGCTGATCCGCGAGACCCAAGCACCGTCGAGAAGCGCACGAAGACACCGGTTTTCGCGCCCGACTTCAGGAAGCCAGCGGCAGTGATCTTTTCGGCGGCGCCGTTGGCCTGGAACACGCCGTGTGCGGCTGCGCCGCGGGCGTGGACCGCGCGCTCCGGGATTCGCTCGTGATCGAAGTGAGTGATCTTCTCCCGTAGGTGATGGTCCTGCAGGAGTGTCGGCCCCCGCCGTCCGGCCTTCAGAGAGTGGTCGGTGTCGTACAGGCGCGCGCCCTGTGCCGTGGTGAGGTACTCCCCCTGCTGTCCGCGGGCGGTCTGACCGCCACCGACGGCCGTGCCTGTCGCAGTCCGGAGATCGGGTCCGCCCTGATCCGGCTTCGGCGGTAGCGGCTCGCGCGCAGATGTCGGCTCATCGAAGGGAGCCGGCTCCGGTCCCGGTGCGCCGGGAATGTAGCTCGGACTGTGCTGCTGCATCCGTTCGGCGACCTCTACCACTTTGTCTTTCGCGTCCTTGACGACGCTCTTGATGGTTTCCTTGGCTCCGCGGTCTGCGGCCATTGCGCCCCCTCTCTCGTGGGCGGGCACCACTGCATGTGCCCACTCAGGTCGACCGCCCGGCTTCCCGCTCCAGTGCCGCCTAAACGCCGGGTCGCTAACCTGACGGTGATGAGTTACTCCGAGTTCGCGGCACCAGTGCCGCTCGAGAATCTTGCGGAGTGCCGGTGGGTGGCCGAAGCTGCCGGCGCGGCACGCATCCTGCCCGACGGATGTATGGATCTCATCGAGATGGATGGCGACGTGGTGATCGCCGGACCGGACGCCACCGCTCATGTCACCGGTCACCGCAGTGCGGGCGCCACCGGAATCCGGTTCCGCCCTGGTGCGTTACCCCGCCTGCTCGGGATTCCCGCTTCTGAATTCGTCGGCGCCCGTGTGGTACTCAGCGATGTGCGATATGACGTTCCGCGCGGCACGATGCTGGATGTGGCGACGCATCTGCTGACCCGAGATGCCGTCGCCGACACCGCGCCGTGGCCGGTGGCACAACTGGCCCATGTCACGGCGCGGTTCGCTGCAGGTGCGTCGGCCACGTCGGTGGCACAGGAGATCGGCTGCTCGACACGGACGTTGCACCGGCACTGCACGGCTGTGTACGGATACGGTCCATCGACGCTGCGGCGCATCCTGCGGTTCCGTGCAGCGGTCCACAAGCTGAGAGCCGGTGCTACGGCCGCTGACGTGGCGCAGGTGAGCGGGTACGCAGATCAGGCGCACCTCTCGCGGGAGATGCGCGAGTTCGCGGGCGTCTCCGTTCGTCAGTTCGTCAGTGCCGCAAACAAATCGACCGAGGTTCCGTCGGGATCCAGCACCGTCGCATAGCGCTGCCCCCACGGGGCGTCGAACGGCTCCAACGATGCGGGATGCCCGGCTGCGGTCAGCCGGCTGAACACCGCATCGACGTCTGCAGGCCGGTCGAACCCGAAGGCGAGGGCGACGCGCCCCGCCGACGTCGGCGGGGCCCACCCGGGGTGCATGCCCGCGATCGTGTCCTCCGTGTCGAGCATCAGACGGTTCCCACCGGGAAGTTCGATGTCGATGTGAGGGCCGTCGCCGGCAGGGACGACCAGACCGACCAAGCGGTAGAAACGGACGGACGTGTCCAGGTCGGCGGTCACGATCTCGACGGCGGCAGCAAGGGGGCGAATGTGCATACGCGTGACGTTAGATCGCCGTCACACCACTGTCTTGAACGAATCGGACATGACAGCGGCACCCCTCGAATCCGTCACCGCCACCCGAGTTCTGGCGCAACATGGGTGAGCACGTTCTCGATCACGTGCGCGTTGTAGTCGACGCCGAGCTGATTGGGGACCGTCAGCAGCAGAGTGTCAGCCGCGGCGATTGCCTCGTCCTCGGCGAGCTGGGAAATGAGCTTGTCGGGCTCGCCCGCATAGGTTTTACCGAAGCGGGCTTTGCCGCCGTCGAGAATCCCGACCTCGTCGGTGCTGTTGCGGTTGTGCCAGAACAGTTGCTTGTCCAGGTCGTTGACGATCGGAAAGATGCTGCGGCTCACCGAGACACGCGGTTCACGCTGGTGACCTGCCGCGCGCCATGCGTCCCGGAAACGCTGAATCTGCTCGGCCTGCAGCTGATGGAAGGGCACGCCCGTGTCTTCGGTCAGCAGCGTGGAGCTCATCAGGTTCATCCCCTGCTGGGCCGTCCACTCCGCAGTGGATCGACTGCCTGCACCCCACCAGATCCGTTCTCGCAAACCGGGCGAGTGCGGCTCGACTCTCAGGAGACCGGGCGGGTTCGGGAACATGGGGCGGGGATTGGGGTGCGCGAACCCTTCCCCCTTCAAAACCTCGAGGAATACCCGCGTGTGTTCGCGCGCCATCGCGGCGCCGTCGGTGTCGTCCTCGCCGGGTTGGTAGCCGAAGTAGCGGTAGCCGTCGATCACCTGCTCGGGCGATCCACGGCTGATGCCGAGTTGGAGTCTGCCGCCGGAAATCAGATCAGCAGCACCTGCGTCCTCGGCCATGTAGAGCGGATTCTCGTATCGCATGTCGATGATGCCGGTGCCGAGTTCGATGCGATCGGTGCGGGCAGCCGCTGCGGCGAGCAACGGGAACGGCGAGCCGAGCTGCCTGGCGAAGTGGTGCACCCGGAAGTACGCACCATCGGCACCCACCTCTTCGGCGGCGACTGCGAGTTCGACCGACTGCAGCAGGGCGTCCGCTGCGGAGCGCACCTTCGAGTGAGGGCTGTCTGACCAGTGCCCGAAGGACAAGAAGCCGATCTTTTTCACAGCTCCCTCAACCACCTCGAGACGGGCCCAATTCCCCGGCGGTGTGCTGCCCAGCCCCGCACACTCACCCGAGCCGACGAGTGCGCCACCGCGACAGGTCGGCATCGAGCACCGCAGGATCCCGTTCGGAAAAGACTTCGTCGGTGATCTCCAGGTGCCGGATACGGTCGAGGTGGAAACCTCTGATGCCTTTGCGCAAGCGACACCATCCGACGAATACCCAGGCATCACCACCGCGTAGCAGTCCCATCGCCTCGACGTCCCGCTTGGTGCGAGTGTGTCCGTCGTCGGCGACGTATTCGAGCCGAACCACCCTGCGGGCGGCGATCGCTTCGGGAACGAGCGCGATCGCCGCCTCCGTCGGAGGTTCGGCATCGATGACGAACATCGATGCCAACGCGTCGTCGACCGGCGCCAACTGATCCTCTCTGCTGATCGCGAGGACCTTCGCCCGAGCCCGCCGGGCCGCCGCACCGTACGGCGACGTCTCGAGGAGGGCGAGCCCAGCCAGCACCGCCAACGACTCCGTGACCGTCAGATTCAACGGAGGTAGGGAGTGTTCGCGAAGGATCGAGTATCCGCCCGACGCCCCGCGATCGGCATAGATCGGGACGCCCGCCAGCTGAAGTGACTGGATGTCACGCTCGATCGTGCGCTTGGACACCGCGAATTCCTCAGCGAGCCGTGCAGCAGACATCGGTCGGCGTGATCCCCGCATGAGGTCGACCAGCGCGTACAACCGCTCCGCCCGCCTCATGACGCAAGTCTCCCCGATCTCAGGCGCGGTGCGGCCGCGTTCCGCCCACCGACCACACCTGGCTGATCAACCCGTCGTCGGTGAAGTCGAAGACATCGACCCCTCCGGCACGGACGTCTCCGGTTCGCACGTCCCACAGCAGTCGCCCGTGCGCACCGTCCACGGCCCGGCTCACCTCGGTGAAGACCACGTCTGGATGGCGCCCGCGATACGCATCGAGGTATCGGGCGAAGCTCTCCGCGCCGAGGACGTCGTCACCCGGGTTCGAGCCGTCGATCTCGGAGTTCAGGAAGTGAATCCGGAAATCGTCACTGCAGATGCGGCGGGCGATCTCGCCGCCGCTGTTCCACATCGTCAGCCACACTGCGAGCGCCGCATCCGCGGTCGCTTCGGTCGTCGTCATCGTGATTGCGTTCTCGGTCATACCGACAGCATCGGGCAGCCCCGCGACAACGGTATGTCGGCATTCGACGAGAAACCACATCTGCTGCAGCACTGCCGAGTCCAGGCAGGGGAAGCGCTACCGTCGGGGCGTGGGCGTCGACCGCATGACCGTGGTGGTGGAATCACGGAATCCGCAGCTGCTGGGCGAGTTCTGGGCGCAACTGCTCGGGTGCCGTCTCCGCGCCGACGCCGGTAGCTGCGTGATAGAGGTCGCCCACCGCACTGTCCTCCTGTTTCTCCCGTCGGCGGCGTTGCACCACGAACCCCACCGCCAGCACCTGGACGTGGCCTCGGCATCGCTGACACACCAGGCAGCGTTGGTCGCGCGAGCACTGGCCCTGGGCGCCCAGCATGTCGACATCGGTCAGGGTGAGGTGCCGTGGCGTGTGATGGCCGATCCCGAAGGCAACCTTTTCTGCGTCCTGGAACCGCGCGAGGAGTATCTCGACTCCGGTCCTCTCGCGGCGGTCGTCACGCAGGCGAGGCAACCGCAGACCGTCGGCCGGTTCTGGGCTGCGCTCGTCGACGCACCGGTGACCGGGAGCGATTCCGAGCTCACGTCCGTGCAGTGCGGCTCGTCCGGGCCGGCGTTGGAGTTCGTCAGGCACTCGAATCCCCCAGACGGAAGAGGTCGCCTCCACCTGCGGTTGGCACTCCCGGGTCGGCCTCCCGATCCGTCGGCCCGAACCGACGCGGTGGACCCCTGCCCCCTCTGCGGAAACTCGTATGAGGCTGCGACCGACCCGGAGCAGAACCATCTCTGCGTGTCCGGTCGCCAACCGGAAAAGCAGTAGACGGCGCCATATTCGGCTCGTTAGCGTGCCGCATGGGGATCGATGCCGAGACGTTCAGCCAGCAGTGGGTCGACGCGTGGAACGCTCACGACGTGGACGCAGTCCTCCACCACTTCGACGACGCGGTCGTGTTCACCTCGCCGGTCGCCGCGCAGGTGCTCCCGGTGACCGGCGGCCGGGTCGAAGGCAAAGCGGCGTTACACGACTACTGGGTCCGTGCGCTGAGTCTGCGCCCCGATCTGCATTTCACCCTCGAGGCCGTCTACCAAGGCGTCGACGTCATCGTCATCAACTACCGAAACCAGCGGGGCGGGCTCGTCAACGAAGTCCTGCGCTTCGCCGGCGATCTCGTCATCGAGGGGCACGGAACGTATCTCATCTGACAGGTGCGCCGATTCCTGTCGCGGCAGACTGCCCGCGAGCCCATGCAGCCAATTCCGCAATCTTCGCCGCTGCTTCTCCGACAGCCGGCACCGTGTAGACATTCAACTGCAGTCCCGGATCGCTGGGCAGATCCATGGATTCGTAGTTCAACTCGAGCCGGCCCACCACCGGATGGTTCACGCGTTTGGACCCCGAGCCGTGCAGCCGGACATCCTGCGAAGCCCACTGCTGCCGAAACACCGCACTGCCGGCGGATAATTCGCCGATCAGCGCATCGAGCTGCCCGTCGTGTGGATTGCGCCCGTACTCCAACCTCAGCACCGCCGCCATGTTGTGCACCACCTTGTCGTAGTCGACGAAGAACTTCTGTGCCTCAACGGAGTCCAGGTACACGAAGCGGGCGGTGTTGGCGGGTCGTCGGGGATCGGACAGAACCGGCGAATACAGCGCGCGCCCGAGATCGTTCATCGCGAGCACATCGTGGCGAGCATTGCGGATCCACGCCGGGGCGCCGGTAAAGGCGGCGAGCATCTCGTGCAGCTCCGGACGTACGGAGACGCACGATGACGGCAGGGACCGATCACCCGGTGTTCCCGATCGGCGCGCGAGGCGGAACAGGTGCTCGTGCTCCGCGGCGTCGAGTTGCAGCGCCGTGGCGAGCGCCTCGAGGACACCGTCGGAGGTTCCGGCCAGACTCCCGCGCTCGATGCGTACGTAGTACTCGACCGAGACGCCCGCGAGCATCGCGACCTCCTCCCGTCGCAGGCCTTTCACACGACGGCGACGCCCGTACGCAGACAAGCCGGCCGTCTCCGGAGCAATGCGGGCTCGGCGCGACGTCAAGAACTCTCGGATCTCGGCGCGTAGATCCAGGCTGACCTCCATCCGCCCCACTGTAGGTCCGAAGGACGTCACGCCGTCGTCGCGATGCCTCCGTCGACGGGGATGACAGCACCGGTCAGGTAGGCGCCTGCCCTGCTCGCGAGAAACACCGCGACGCCCGCCATGTCGTCGTCGCGACCGATGCGGCGCAGCGGAGCCGACGCCGCGATCGACTCCCCCAGTGCATCCAGCGTTTCGGCCATCATGGCCGACGGGAACGGTCCCGGGGCCACCGCGTTCACCGTGATGTGCTGTGGCCCCAATTCGAGGGCGAGCGCCCGGGTCAGCTGATGCAGAGCGGCCTTGCTACTGGAGTAGGAGTAATTGGGCCGACGTGGGACGTGGATGGCGGCGATGCTGCCGATGTTGATGATCCGTGCAGGATCGTCGGCGGTCCCGGCGCTCCGAAGTGCCGGTAGGAGACCCTGCACCAGCCAGAACGGGGCCTTGAGGTTGAGATCGATGACCGTGTCCCAGGCAGCGTCGGGGAAACTGTCCAGCGGTTCATCCCACAGGGCGCCCGCGTTGTTGACGAGGATGTCGAGTCGTCCGCCTTCCGCAGTGACGATGTCGACCAGCCGCGTGCACTCCTCGTGCATCGACAGATCGGCTGGCACGGCGCTCACCTCGCCGAATGCGGACAGGTCCGCCTCCGCACGAGCGCATGCGTCGTCGCTACGGGAACTGACGACTACCGCGGCGCCCGCCTGAAGCAGGCCGCGCGCGATCATCAGACCGATGCCCTTCGTACCCCCCGTGACAAGCGCGCGCTTGCCCGTCAGATCGAAGAGATCGTGATGCGCCGAGAACTGGTTGATGACCACGTGTCGCCTTTCCGCGCTTGCCGGCACCGCTGGATCGATGCCGCTTCGCACGCTAGGCGGTAGGCCAGACGTCAGGCAGATGCCCGCGATACGGGTACTGCCAGGCCCCCTCTTGGTGCGGGTCAGCGTTGCTCGTTGGCATCCCCCGGGTGGGGAACGTTGTTCTCGTCGACGTAAGCGGAGTGCTCGGTGTCGACCCCCTCGTGATCGCGCGGCCCGTCATTGGAGCCTGCCGGCTCGACGGCGTCGGCAGCGTCGCTGGGCATCGTCATGTTCGCGGAGTCCTCTCTGGGGGCAAGATCGCCGACTCGGCGATTCGTGCCAGAGTGCCCAGTCTGTGCGGCGCTGAACCCGCATCGCCGCTCGGGTCGGAATAAACGAGCCGGCTTCGGAATTGGCTCAAGAGTCGCCCCCCTCCCCCGACTCAGGAGCACCCATGACCCGTCCCGTCCGTGTAGCCGTACAGATTCAGCCCGGCGGAACGCCTGACTACCGCAGCTGGCGCGATGCCGTGGTCGCTGCCGACGATCTCGGGGTCGACGTGATCTTCGGCTACGACCACTTCCACCGCCCGGTGATGGACGCCCTGGTCGACGGCAAGCCCGTGCTGTCCGAGGTGCAACCCGACGTCGCCAACTTCGAGGGATGGACGGCGCTGGCGTCGTGGGGCGAGATCACCTCGCATGCCGACATCGGGCTGCTCGTGACCGGCGTGGGTTACCGCAACCCTGACCTGCTGGCGGACATGGCGCGCACGGTCGATCACATCAGCGGCGGTCGTCTCATCCTCGGCCTCGGCGCCGGCTGGTACGAAAAGGACTACACCACTTACGGATACGACTTCGGCACCTTCGGATCCCGTTTCGACCTGTTCGACGAGAGCCTGATCCGCATCGAGAATCGGCTCGCCGCGCTGATCCCGCCGCCCGTGCGCAAGCTGCCGATCCTCATCGGCGGCACGGGACCCAAGCGCTCTCTCCCCGCCGTCGCCCGTCATGCCGACATCTGGCACGCATTCGCCGAACTCGACACGTTCCGCCGGCTCAGCGACCGGGTCGACGAGCTGGCCGCAACGTTCGGCCGCAGCGGCGCGGACATCGAACGCTCGACGCTCTGGCAGAACAGGCACACCGCGGACAGCTTCCGCGAGGCCGGTGTCACGTTGTTCCAGACCGAGCTCACCGCCGACGACGGCTACGACCTCGGTCCGCTCAAAGACGTGCTCGCCTGGCGCGACGACAAGTGATTCGCGTATCGGCACACCTGGCGAGCGCTCGCTGATACGTTGGCTGCAGCCAGCGCAAGCTGCGGGGAGGAAGTCAGAAATGGGCATCAGCCACGAGAATTGCGGACGTCGCTAGGGTCCGACGTTGCAGAATCTCGTCGCGGCGATCAACGCGTCCATCGATCCTTCAGCGCTCATGCAGAGGATCGCCGAGCAGATGTGCCTCCTCACGCCCAAAGCCGACGGAGCGGCGGTCAGTCTGTTGACGCCCGAGGACCGGTTCGTGGTCGTCTCGGCGCACGGTCTGGTCGCACCGCTACTGGGGCTGACTCTGCCCCGGGAGGGAACGTTCCAGGGGCGGGCCATCGAAACCGGGCGTCCGCAGATCAGTCTCGACCCGCTGGCGGACCCTGATCTGACAGACGAGGTCCGCACCATCGGTGCGCGCCTCGGTATCGGGTCCCTCGTCGTGATCCCGCTCCTGCACCGTGGCAACGGGATCGGGGCTCTGAGTCTCACAGCTGTCGACACGTGTCGATTCACCGAACGCGACATCTCGGCGATGGAGGCGACCGCCCGCTTCATCTCGGCTCTGATCGGGTCACACACCGAACTCGCGTCGATGCTCGACGACTTCCTCGGCGATCCCCACCACGAGGGTCGCGACCTGGCCGCACAGTTCCTGGCGTCCGTTCTGCTGCCCGACATGGCGCGCGAGGATGCGCTGCACCAGCACGTGAACGACCTGCTGGCGGCGCCGTCGCCGCTTCGGGCCGCATACCAGCCGATCGTGAACCTGGCGTCGGAATCCGTCGTGGGGTTCGAGGGTCTGTGTCGTTTCCCCAGCGGCGCAGAACGGTCCCCTGCCTACTGGTTCGATGTCGCCCGCCGTCTCGGACGCGGCGTTCCCCTCGAATTGGCTGCGCTGTCCACGGTGCTCGCGGAGGTCGGAAGTGTCCCTCCCGACTGCTTCCTCGCCGTGAACGCCAGTCCCTCGACGGCTATGGACGCCCGGTTGCACGATGCCTTGCTGGCTGTGGGTGCGCCGCTGGTGCTGGAGATCACCGAGCACGAGCCGTTTCCTGATGGCCTGGCTGACGCTCTGAAGCCATTGCGGGACAGAGGTATTCGTTTGGCGATCGACGACGCCGGAGCCGGTTACGCCAGCTTCAAGCAGATGCTGCAGCTGCGGCCGGACATCATCAAGATCGATGGATCGCTCACGTCGGGTATCGACCGCGATCCGGCCAAACGTGCCCTGGTGATCGCCATCGTCCGGCTCTGCGCAGAGATGGGCGCCATGACGATCGCCGAGGCGATCGAGAAACACGACGAACAGGCGACCTTGTCAGAACTCGGCGTCACGTGGGGTCAGGGCTATCTCTTCGGCCAACCGGGAGCGCTTCGCCCGTCGTAGATCAGCGTCCCGGCGCCGAACAGCCATTTACAATCACCCGTGATGACGAACCGTCTCCCGCTGACTTCGCCCGGACAGACGCCGCGCCGCGTGATGACGATCGCGGGTTCGGACTCCGGTGGCAGCGCCGGCCTGCAAGCCGACATGCGCACGTTCGCGATGCTGGGTGTGCACGGCTGCGCTGCGGTGACGGCTGTGACGGTGCAGAACTCGTTGGGTGTCAGAGCTTTTCACGAGATCCCAGTAGAGGTGGTCGCCGCCCAGATCAGCGCAGTGGCCTCCGACATCGGGATCGAAGCAGCGAAGACGGGCATGCTCGCCTCGACGGCGATCATCCAGGCGATCGTGGCCACCTGGACGGCCGAGAAGCTTACCGGCACAGTCCCTTTCGTGGTCGATCCGGTGTGCGCATCCAATGCCGGTGAGCCGTTGCTGCACCCCAGTGCGCTCGATGCGATGCGCGACGAACTGATTCCGTTGGCCACGCTGGTCACGCCGAACCTCGACGAAGTACGACTTCTGGTGGGCATCGATGTCACCGACGCCGACACCCAGCGCGCCGCGGCCCGGGCGTTGCATGCGCTGGGACCGCAGTGGGCTCTGGTCAAAGGCGGCCACCTCCGAACCTCCCACGTGAGCTCGGACCTGCTCTTCGACGGTTCGGAATTCCACGAGTTCGCTGCTGCCCGGGTGGACACCCGAGACGACCACGGCGCCGGCGACACCCTCGGCGCGGCGATCACGGCGGCGTTGGCACACGGCTATTCGGTTCCCGACTCGGTCGCGTTCGGCAAAATGTGGGTGACCGAGTGCATCCGCGAGGCCTACCCCCTCGGTCACGGCCTCGGTCCCGTCAACGGGATGGCCAGCCTCTACCGCTGAGCGCAACCTTCTCGGTGTTTGCTGAGCGTGCTCTCAGTCGGGTCTCAGTTGCGGTGGGCAGGTTGGAGACAACCGACCTTTCATGCCCATCTTCGAAGGGAACACCACCGATGGCGACCACGCCCCCACCTGCCCCGCACAGTCACGACTGGGCGCGCGGAAGCTGGCCTGCCCCCCACACCCCGGTGCCCGGCAGCCCGACACCGTGGCCGCAACCGCCCGCACCAGGTGGGCCGCACATGCCGCGCCGAAACCGGCAGTCGCGCACCCCGCGTGCTCTGGTACTCGCGGGCGCGGCGGCTGTGGCGATCGCCGGCGGCGGCATCGGCGCGGCGGCTGCGGTAGCCGTGAACGACCACCAGCAGTCCGCCGCTACGACACCAGCAGCGATTCCTGCCCAGCCGGTGAAACCCGCTGCCAACGCCGCGCCGGGCTCGGTGGAGGCTGTCGCCGCCAAGGTGATGCCCAGTGTCGTCAAGTTGCAGATCGTCGCAGGTCAGGGGATGGCCGAAGGATCGGGCATCGTGCTGAGCCCCGATGGACTGATCTTGACCAACAACCACGTGGTCGCGCCTGTCACTGCGGGCGGCACGGGTGCGCAGCCCGCGGCTTTCGACGGAGGCGAATCCCCGGCGACGGTCACGTTCTCCGACGGCCGCAGCGTGCCGTTCACCGTCGTGGGCACTGATCCCACCGGTGACCTGGCTGTTGTGCGCGCCCAAGGCGTCAGCGGCCTCACGCCGATCACGATCGGCTCCTCGAAGGGCGTCAAGATCGGCCAGGAGGTCGTCGCCATCGGATCTCCGCTCGGCTTGCAGGGCACGGTCACCAAAGGCATCGTCAGCGCCCTGAACCGGCCGGTGGCCGCCGGTGACGGCGAGGGCAGCTCCCCCGTCGTTCTCGATGCCCTGCAAACCGATGCCGCCATCAATCCCGGCAACTCGGGCGGCCCGCTGGTGGATATGAACGGCGACCTGATCGGCGTGAATTCGGCCGGCGCCAGCATGGGGTCCGGATCCGGCGGCGGCTCGATCGGACTCGGGTTCGCGATCCCGTCCGACCAGGCCAAGCGCATCGCCGACGAGTTGATCTCCTCCGGAAAGGCCAGCCACGGCTCGCTGGGAGTGCAACTGGGCACCGACACGGGTGGCGACACGGGTGGCTCAGACGGCGCAGCCGTCGCACAGGTGGCCGCCGGAAGCCCCGCCGCTGCGGCCGGTCTGTCCAGCGGAGCGGTGATCACGAAAATCAACGACCAGGTCATCGACGGGCCGGAGGCACTGACTGCGGCCGTGCGCTCCAAGGCGCCGGGTGACCAGGTGTCTGTCACCTATCGCGACGACAGCGGCGCGACGCGGACCGCACAGGTCACGCTGGGTTCGGCTTAACGTCGAACGTTCGGCTCGATGATCGTGATGCCGGCCGGCGACGCGCTGTCGACGGCAGGCAGGGCCTCCGCTGCTTGCTCGAGGCTGATGGTGCGTTCGATCAGGTCCTGCGGTCGCAGGTCGCCGTGTTCGATCATCGCCACCATCGGCGGGTAATCCGCCGCCGCCATTCCGTGGCTGCCCAGCACGGAGAGCTCCCACGCGATCACCCGATCCATGGGAAGGCGTGGATGCCCGTCGACAGGAGGCAGCAAGCCGACCTGCACGTGACGACCCCGTCGGCGAAGGCTGAGGATGGACAGCGCGCACGCCGATTCGGAGCCCACCGCGTCTACTCCCACATGACTTCCGCCGCCAGTGATCTCGTGAATCCGTGCCGCTGTCTCGGCGCCGTCGGCGAGCGTGTGATCAGCACCGAGAGCCGTGGCGGCGACCAGTGCGCGGGCAGTGCGGTCGACCGCAATCACGTTGGCGCCCAGCGCTTTGCCGATCATCACCGCGCTCAAGCCGACCCCTCCGGCGCCGACGACCGTCAGCCACTGTCCGCGCTCGACACCGCCCACGGCTGTCAGAGCGCGGTATGCGGTCGCGAATCGGCATCCCAGTCCGGCCGCGGCAGCGAAAGAGACAGAGTCGGGAAGTCGCACGAGGTTGGTGTCGGCGGCGGGCAGCGCGACGTACTGCGCGAACGATCCCCAGTAGGTGAACCCGGGCTGCTCCTGGTGCGGGCACACCTGTGAGTTCCCGGATCGACACCACGTGCAGATTCCGCACCCGCACACGAACGGCACAGTCACCCGGTCGCCCACCCCCCAGCAGCGCACGTCCGGGCCGACCGCCTGCACGACGCCCGCCAGCTCATGGCCGGGAACGTGCGGGAGCGTCAGATGCTCGTGTCCTGCCCAGGCGTGCCAGTCGCTGCGGCACAAGCCGGTGGCCCGCACCGCGACGACGACGCCGTCGGGTCGCGGACTCGGATCGGGGACGGTCCGGACCGAGAGCGGGCCGCCGATACTGTCCATCACCAGTGCGCGCATCAACCCAGTCTGACGTGGGCCGGCGGACGGCTCAGGACGAGGTTTCGGCCGCCAGCCGAGAGAGGGTGTCGCTGAGCTGATCCTCGGTCACCAACGGGAACTTGACCTTCTTCAGCAGATCCTTGTCGGTGACCTTGGACCAGTCGTAGGTATGGCGTACCAGTGTCGCGTTGGGTCCCTGAGCCTCGATCTCCCACAACCATTCCCAGCCGGGAGGCTCGGTGCCGGCGGGAGCGGTCTGCCATGCCAGCAACTTGTCTTTGGCGTAACCGGTGACATGGTTGTCGGTCTTGTACTCGCCACCCATGTGATCGCCGGCCATGTTCATCGTGAACACGTCGCCGACCTTCTGGATGCGGTCGGCATGGTCGACACTGCGGATGAATCCGGAGCCGTCAAGGGCCGCATGCCGATGTGGATTGGACAGGACGTCGAAGACAGCGTCGGCGGACGCGTCGATGGTCCGTTCCACTATCACCTTGTTGTCGTCGCTCATGTGTTCCTCATTGCCCAGACCCACCACGTCCTCAAACCTGCGGGCCGGTAGCGTGGCACGAATGCTTCTGCGCCGTCTGCCGTCCTCGCTCGCTGTCGCCGTCTGTGTCGGGTCGACCCTGGCCCTGACCGCCTGCGGTTCCTCTGAGGCTCAGGCAGCAGCGTGTCCGACAGCCGCTCCGAGCAGCGCCACCGCCGCCGAATGGACCCTCCCCGGTGCCACCGGCAGTGTCGCCGTCACCGGCTCGACCGACTCCACGGCTCCGCTCGTCACTGTGACCCCGCCGTTCACCGTCGCCGAAACTCAGGTGCACACGCTGCAGGCCGGGTCCGGTGCCGTCGTCGGCGACGACGCGACGGTGTCCGTCTGCTACCAGGGTGTCAACGGACGCGACGGCTCCGTGTTCGACAGCAGCTACCAGCGCGGCACCCCCGTCGACTTCCCGCTCAACGGCGTGGTGCCGGGCTTCCAGAAGGCCATCGCCGGTCAACGCGTCGGCTCGACCGTCGCCGTGGCGATGACGTCGGCGGACGGCTACCCCAATGGTCAGCCCGCCGCCGGCATCCTTCCCGGTGACTCCCTGGTCTTCGCGATCAAGATCCTCGACGCCACCGCCTGAGCCGGCGCGTCAGTTCGTCCTAGCGGTTCCCACCCGTAATCGGATCTGCACCCGATCGCCGTCGTCGACGTCCTCGGCACGACGCAACGCCACCTTCAGCGGGACCAGGTAGACGTCGTCGCGCGGGATCAGCGACGTCGTCACCTCGGTGCTCCCGATGCGCACCTGCGCCGGGATGACACCCCACCCGTAGGTCAGTTCGCTCGACTGCGCGTGCAGGAAATCGTCGACGTCCGGCGGGGTTTCGACGAAAAAGTACGGTGCCGGGCCGCGCCATTGGAAGACGTCGGCATCGAACTCCCACTCCACGCCGATCAGACTAGGACGTCGGAGGTCTCGCCGAGGCCACCAGCATCGCCAGCCCACGCTCGAATGCCCGTGTCGCGACAGGGTCGGCGACGTCGTGGTCGGCCAGCGTCGCGTAGGCGGCAGTGAAGCGGGGGAACCGTTCCTCCTGCCCGGTCGGGTCGAACAGCACGGTGGGGCCGGACATGTCGAGCACGCTGCCGAGGATGAACGATTCGAACGCGGTCAGCAGCGGAAGGATCTCGTCGGTCGGCCAGCCGGCCGCCTCGGCCGCGACCACGAAATCCTCGTACTCGGCGAGCAGGACCGGTGCGGAGGCCCGGGTGGTCATCAGCAGGGGGATGGCGCGGGGGTGGCGCGCGAACGCGACGCGGTAGGAGCGAGCCCACTCGAGAAGGCCCTCATCCCACGGCCGCTCGCGTAGCGGTCGCGAGTCGATGTGCGCCGATACCAGGGCGCGGACGTCTTCGATCATGGCGGCCCGGTCCGGTACGTGGTTGTACAGCGACGTCGGATTGACGTTCAGCTTCTGCGCCACCCGCCGCATGCTGGCTCCGTCGGTGCCATGACGATCGATGAGCGCCAGCGCGGTGCGGGCGATCAGGTCCCTGTGGAGAAGCGGACGAGATGGTCGAGCGATGGCGTTCTCCTCTCGGGCCGGAACGACGAATCCGCCCCGAGCATAAACCGACAGTGTATGTTTTATCGCGTGTCGGTCGAATACACAGTGCCCACCACATGACACCCGGTGATTTCACGGTCGTCGATGCCGACCTCGGGGTCTTGCGCAGCGCTCTGGAGCGCGGGGCCGTGACGAGCGTCGAGCTCGTCGCGCGGTACCTCAACAGGATCGGCCACTACGACCGCTCCGGAATCCTGCTCAATGCGGTTCCGGTACTCAATCCCGAAGCCTTCGACGAGGCGCGAGCCTCAGACTTGCGCCGGGCGCGTGGACAGACCCTCGGGCCAATGGACGGCATCCCGTTCACCGCCAAGGCCAGTTTCAAGGTTCGCGGTTTGCCGGTGACCGCCGGTTCGCCGGCGTTCGCCGATCTCGTCGCCGATGACGACGCGTTCGCGGTGGGCCGACTGCGCTCGGCTGGGGCCATCTGCCTCGGGCTGACCAATATGCCCCCGATGGCGGCCGGCGGCATGCAACGCGGGCTGTACGGTCGCGCCGAAAGTCCCTACAGCGCAGATTATTTGACCTCTGCCTTCGGTTCGGGATCGTCGAACGGCTCGGGAACCGCCACCGCGGCGAGCTTCGGCGCCTTCGGCCTGGCCGAGGAGACCTGGTCATCAGGGCGTGCTCCCGCGTCGAACAATGCGCTCGTCGCTTACACCCCGTCGCGGGGCATGATTTCCATCCGTGGTAACTGGCCGCTGGTGCCGACGATGGACGTCGTTGTCCCCCACGCGCGTTCGGTGGACGATCTGCTCCAGCTCCTCGACGTCGTCGTCGACGACGATGCGGTGCGCGACGGGGACCTCTGGAGGATGCAGGAATGGGTCGACATCCCTGCCGCCTCGGCCGTGCGACCGCCATCGTTCACCGACCTCGCAGCGCTGCCCATGCAGGGGTTACGCCTGGCGGTGCCCCGGCTCTACATCAACGGCGATCCCGACAGCGCTTTCCCGATCCGCACCCGCGACTCGGTGATGACACTGTGGCGATCCATGCGCGACGACCTGGTCGCTGCCGGCGCCGAGATCGTCGAGACCGACTTCCCCGTCGTGGAGAACTACGAAGGGCTGCATCCGGATTCGCGCACCATGGTCGAACGCGGTCTGGTTCCAGCCGAGTTCCTCGAACGCGAGGTGTGGGATCTGTCGATGTGGGCTTTCGATGCCTTCCTCCGGTCGGTGGACGGTTCGGGGCCTGATGATCTCGCAGCCGCGGACGGGCCGCTCATCTTCCCCGCACCGACAGGAGCCCTGCCGGACCAGTACGGAGTCTTCCCGTTCGACATCGCCTACGACCTCGCGGAGTACGTCGATCGGGCTCGCGCCGGCGTCGTGCCCTTCGACAGGATCCCCTCGGTGGAAGCGGGAATGCGGGGCCTAGAGGAGACCCGGCGTGTCGACTTCGAGAACTGGTTGTCCGACAACGGCTTCGACGCTGTCATCTTCCCTGCGGCAGCCGACGTCGGCCGAGCCGACGCCGATGTCGACGCCGGCTCGGCCGAGATCGCCTGGCGCAACGGTGTCTGGGTGTCCAACGGCAACCTGGTGCCCCGACACCTCGGCATTCCGACGGTCACCGTGCCGATGGGCACGATGGAGGACACGGGCATGCCGGTCGGTCTGACGGTCGCGGGTGCGGCGTACTCGGACACGACGCTGCTGCGACTGGCCCTCTCGGTCGAGGGGCTTCGGACGCGCCGCACTCCCCCGCCGCGCACCCCGGCGTTGCCCGACGAGGGAGTGTTCGAGAAGCCGTGCCGCCCGGGCGGCGGTGAACTGCGCATCCACGTGTCGGACGTGACGACCCACCGCGACGTCGACGGCCGCATCATGCTGAACTTCCACGTGGACGCTGACGGCGACTCCGCTCTGCAGATCACCGCGTTCGTCGACGGCGAGCGGGTGCCTGTGAACGAGGGCACGTGTGTGGTGCCCGTCGGTCGACACGACCGCGCGCACAGCGAATGGCGCCCGCCCTACGGCCCACTGATCGTCGCCGTCGCTCGATGCGATGACGGAGCCGTCGCGGGTGCGATGGCGACCACCGTAGGCTCACCGCTCTGAAACCCCATCGTCGCCTCAGGCGGCGACACCCCGTCGAGACGAGGCATCTGATGATCGAGACCGAGGTGTTCGACTTCTTCGCACACGCCGAGTTGCCCGCCCCGGGTCTCGCCGTCGACGAGGTCCGCCGTCATCTGCAGGAGTCCTTTTCCGCGACCTGCGACCTCAAAGAGCTGGGGAGTCAGCAGGATCAGAACTTTCTGCTCACCGATCCGGACACCGGCGAGCCGATCGGCGTGCTCAAGCTGACCAACCCTGCCTTCAGCGAATCGGAGATCGACCTGCAGAGTCTGGCCGCCGACACCGTTGCCGAGCGCGAGCCGAGCCTGCGTGTTCCCCGCGTCGTCCTCGGGTCCGGCGGCCCCATGTCCGCATGGTGGGACACCACCGCCGGTCGCCTGCACGCACGTGTTCTCGAGTTCGTGGGCGGCACGACGCTGACGGGATCGGGCTACCTCTCCCCCGCGACCGTTGCACGTATGGGCGAGCTCGCGGCGAAGGTCAGCGTGGCGCTGTCCGGCCTGACGCACCCCGCGTCAGGCCGCGTGCTGCAGTGGGATCTGCGCCACGCCGACCGGGTGATCGATACGCTGCTGCGCGACGAACCGGACTCTCGCATCCGCGATCTCGCCGTCTCCGTCGCTGACGCCGCCCGCAGCCATCTCGCGCCCGTCGCATCCCGACTTCCCCTGCAGCTCGGGCATTTCGACCTGACCGACGACAACGTCGTCGTCCCGCACGGGCCCTGCGCACTGCCGGACGGCATCATCGATTTCGGCGATGTCAGCGAATCATGGGCGGTCGGCGAAATCGCCGTGACCGTCTCGTCGCTGCTACACCACGATGGGCTGAGCCCGGTCGACGCGCTGCCCGCCATCGGCGCGTTCCATGCGCGGCGCCCCCTGACCGAGGACGAGGTCGACGCGCTCTGGCCGCTGGTCGCGCTGCGCGGCGTGGTGTTGGTGCTCAGCGGTCGGCAGCAGGTCCGCATCGATGCACAGAACGCCTACGCCGATTCCGCGCTCGATCGCGAACTCCTCATCCTCGAGCAGGCGATATCTGTTCCTTTCCCGGTGATGAACACGCTGATCCGCGACGCGGTGGACATGCCGGTCCGCCCCGGGCCGGTGTGGAGCGCAGGGCCACTGATCGCCGGCCTCGCCGGTGCGACGGTTCTCGACGTCGGCACGACGGCCGTGATCAACGACGAGGGACGGTGGACCGACGAGGCCACGCTGGGCCAGGTTGCGCTGGCCGCGCTCTCCGAAGGCGCTCCCGCCGCGGTGATTCCGGCGTGGCGCCCGCGGCTCACCGGTGCGCCGATGCGTACCCCCGCCGTCCCCATGACCGTGCCCACCGCGCTCACTGTCTGGCTGGCGCACGACACCTCCCTCGACATCCCTGCGGGCGCGCGACTGGAGGACACCGACGACGGGGTCGTGGTCTCGACGGCTGACCACCATGTGGTGCGCGTGACGGGCTTCTCTCCCAACGGAAGTGCACTGCCGGCGCGCACGCCGATCGAGATCCAGCACACCCGCGCGAACCAGGACCCGGTCCCGCTGCTGGTCGACGCCCGCTCCGCCGGCGGTTGGCGCCGCATGGCCGGTGACCCGGCTCCCCTGATCGGACTGCCACCGCAGGCGGGCGAGCGGCGCGACGACACGCTCGTGCGCCGACACCGGGTACTCGCCGACGTACAGGAGCATTACTACGCCGAGCCTCCCCGCATCGAGCGCGGCTGGCGTGAATACCTCGCCGACACCGACGGCCGGGTATACCTGGACATGGTCAACAACGTCGCGTCCGTCGGGCACGCCCACCCACAGGTGGTGGAGGCGGCCAACAGGCAGATGCGACTGCTGAACACCAACTCGCGGTTCAACTACGGCGTGATCACCGAGTTCGCCGAACGGGTCTCGGCCACGCTGCCCGACGAACTCGACACCGTCTTCTTCGTCAATTCCGGTTCCGAGGCAACCGATCTCGCGATTCGGATCGCGATGGCCGCCACCGGCCGCCCGGACATCGTGGCGATGCGGGAGGCCTACCACGGCTGGACCTTCGCCAGCGACGCGGTGTCCACGTCGATCGCGGACAACCCGAACGCGCTGGCCACGCGGCCGGCTTGGGTGCACACCGTCGACGCCGCGAACGGCTATCGCGGAGTGCATCGCGGCGCCGACGCCGACAGGTATGCACCAGAGGCCGTGTCGGTGATCGATGCGCTCGCCGATGCGGGCACACCGCCCGCGGGATTCATCTGCGAATCCTTCTTCGGCAACGCCGGCGGCGTCGCATTGCCCGACGGATACCTCGATCAGGTGTACACGGCGGTGCGCCGGCACGGCGGCATCGCGATCGCGGACGAGGTGCAGGTCGGCTATGGGCGTCTCGGCGAATGGTTCTGGGGATTCCAGCAGCAGGCGGTCGTGCCCGACGTCGTGGCCGTCGCGAAATCGGTGGGCGCCGGACAACCGATCGGCATCGTCGTCACCCGCCGAGCGATCGCGGCCCGCTACCGGACCCAGGGGTACTTCTTCTCCTCCACGGGCGGCTCACCGGTGTCGTCGGCGATCGGCCTCGCTGTCCTGGATGTGATCCAGCGAGAGGGCCTGCAGGAGAACGCCCGTGTCGTCGGCGCGCATCTGAAGAATCGGTTGGCTCAGCTCGCCGAGTCGCATCCGATCGTCGGAACCGTGCACGGCTCGGGTCTCTACCTCGGGCTCGAATTCATCCGCGACAGAGAGACACTGGAGCCTGCCACCGAAGAGACGGCGGCGATCTGCGACCGCCTTCTGACGCTGGGGGTGATCATGCAACCCACCGGTGACTACCTGAATGTGCTGAAGATCAAGCCGCCCCTGTGCGTGTCGCGCGAATCGGCGGATTATTTCGTGGACAGCCTCGACCGTGTCCTCACGACGGGCTGGTGACGGCGGGTCAGGTTTGATCCAGCACTTCGCCTCGCCGCCGCTCTTCCCACAGCGCCATGCGCGTGCGCGCCGGCTCGCCGATCGCGTCCATCACCAGCGGGATCAAGAGTTCGGTGAGCAGGAAGCCTGCCGACATGCTCTGGTACACCGTGCCGACCGTGCTCGAGGCGGCCAGCACGACTTCGGCGTCGGGCGCCACCGGGCAGGCCATGTCGTCGGTGATGAGCAGCAGCGTCGCCCCGGCCCGATGAACGTCGTCGGCGAGTTCTGCGGCGCTGCGGTGATAACGGTGATAGTCGAAGAGCACCACCACATCTCGCCGGCTGAGGTCCATGATCGTGCCGAGATCGCTGCCCTTCGGATCTGAGAGCAACCGCACACCCGGCCGCAACTGCTCCAGATGTGCCGCCAGATAGACGGCCAAGAGGTGGGAGAACCGGCCGCCGTGAAGATGCAGTGGCCGCGTGATGTCGGCCATCAGCGTCACCGCGGCCTCGAGCGTCGTCACCGGCAGCTGCGCCAGCGTCTGCTCGGCGCGCTCGTTCTGCGCACGCGCCTGATGCAGTAGCCGCTCGAGGTGACTCCCGGCAGGGGGAGGCGCATCGGCGAGCCGGGTCAGTGGCCCGCTCGACTGCCGGGTGAGTTCTGCACGCAGTGCCACCTGCAGGCCGGCGAACCCGTCGTAGCCCAGTGACTGCGCGAAGCGCAGCACCGTCGGCGGGCTCACCTCAGCTCGTTCGGCGAGCCGGGCGGCGCTGCTCAGGCCGGCGCTCGGATAGTCGGCCAGCAGTGCTCTGCCCACCCGACGTTCTGCACGGCTCAGCCCGGCCAACGCGGCACTGGTCCGCGCTGCCACCGACTCGCTGTGTTCGGTCATGCAGGTCAATCTGCCATGATCGGCCGCACCGTCATCGACAGATCGTCGAGCACGACCTCCGCCACGCTCTCGGGGGGCAGCGGCAGCCACGGCAGATCGCCGAAACCGGTGGAGCCGATGACCACCGTCCCGTCGTCGAGGCGGGCAACGCGCAACGAAAAGTAGTCCTCCAGATGCTCGGCGGGTAGATCGGTTGCGCTGATCTCCTCGATGTCCTCGTCCAGCAACACACTTCGGGCATGCGCGTGCACCGCGATGAGTCGACCCTCCCCCAGCACCAGCGCGTTGAGGCTGGCATCGGGATAGATGCCGCGCAACTGGGCGACCGCCCGCCGCACGGCCTCGGCGAGATCGGGGGCCGTTGGCCGGTGCTGGCGAATCAGTGCGAAGTAGCGCTCGCTGTCGGTGCTGCCCTGCAACGCGGCCACCATCGAGGGGTCCAGCAGCTGGTCGAGCGCGGCGATCGGCTTGATCGAGCCGTTGTGGGCCATCGCCAGCCCATCGGCCCCGAAGGGGTGAGAATTCTCCGGCCTGACCGCCAAGCCGTTGGTCGCCCACCGCAGGTGGACCACTGACGCGCGCGCCGACTCCTTGACCGCCGTGCCGAACCGGGGATCGCCGATCGCGCTGTCGGGTGAAACCTCGACTCGCGGAACGTCATCGGGCTCGATCACAGAGGCCACGCCCCAGCCGTCGCCGTGGATCTTCGTCAGCGCGAGGAAGTCGGTGAGTACCGCCTCGCCCACGACGTCGGCCACCGAGGTCGGTTCGGCCGACGCAACGCCCAACAGCCGGCACATCGGCATCCCCGTTCGTCGAATCTAATGAATCGATCATAAACAGACAAAGTTAAAGACTCTGAAACATTTATGACATAGCGTGAACGTGACCGCCACCGCCTGAGGAGTTCCGAGGAGTTCGTTGCCCATGGAGGACCCCGACCTGACCGCCTACGTCGACGCTCTGCGTGAGGAGGGCGTCGCCATCGTCGCGGGCTCGGTCACGGACCTCGCTGGCGTGACTCGAGCGAAATACGTGCCGACGTCACGGCTCGGGGCGTTCACCCGTTCCGGGATGGGGGTGTCCCCGTCCTGGAGCGTGTTCTGTGTGGACAGCGGTATCGCCTTCACACCGACGATCGGGGTCGCCGGTGATCTCCGGATCCGGATCGACCAGAACGAGGTGCGGGTGGTCGAGAACGGGGTGGGTTGGGCGCCGGGCACTTTGACCGATCAGCAGGGTCGACCGGCACCCCTGTGCACGCGGACCCGGCTCGTCATGGCCGAGCAGGCAGCCGCCGAGCATGGCCTGCAGGTGCGCATGGGTGCAGAACTGGAATGCACGATGCTGGCCGCCGATGCCGGCCCCGCGACCACCGAGCCGTGGTCGCCCTACGGAATCAGGACATCACTCGACCGGTCGGGATTCCTGGTCGATCTTGCCGTGAGCGCTCAGCGCGCCGGCCTGTCCGTCGAGCAGCTGCACACCGAGTACGGACACGACCAGCTCGAGATGTCTCTGGCCCCAGACACGCCCGTGGCCGCAGTGGACGCCGTCATCCTGGCGCGGATCGTGCTCAGCCGCGTCGCCGCCCGCCACGGTCTACGAATCTCGTTCTCGCCGGTGCCTTTCGACGGCGCAGCCGGCAACGGGGCGCACCTGCATCTCTCACTGTCCGATGCGCAGGGGCCGGTGCTGTCGGGAGGTAGCGGTCCCCACGGCCTGCGCACATCCGGCGGGCACGCCATTGCCGGGGTCATCGACACCCTGCCGGATCTGATCGGCGTCTATGCCGGCTCGGTCGTCTCGCCGCTGCGGCTCAAGCCCGGCAACTGGGCGGGCGCCACCGCATGCTGGGGACTCGAAAACCGGGAAGCAGCCGTCCGATTCGTCGCCGCCACACCCGGTAATCCGCACGGTGCGAACATCGAGTGCAAGCTCATCGATCCGAGCGCGAACCCTTACCTGGCCGCCGCCGCGTTTCTGGGCAGCGCACTCCGCGGGATCGATCGCGCCCTTGACCTGCCGGAGGAGATCCCGGAGAACCCGGCACACTCGGACATCGAGACCCGACCGCTGCCGCTGGCCCAGCGGGAGGCGCTCGACGCGATGGAGACCTCTCAGGTCGCCGCCGAGCTGCTGGGCGCCGACGTCGTGGACGCACTTCTGGCCGTACGTCGATACGAGCAGAAGACCTATGGAGACCAATCGCCAGAACAGATCTGCGACGCCGTCCGGCTCGCCTGGACCTGCTGAGATGAAGGAGACATCCGTGACCGCAGGAACATCTGATGCGCCCGATCAGATCCCGCACCGCCGACTCCCGTTCTGGGTGGCGCTCGCGTTGTCCGTCGCGCTCGTCGGCCCGACACTGGCCATGTCGGGCAACGGCCAGGGATTGATCGGGACCGTCGGCAAATCGATCCCGCTGGTGTTCCTCATCGGCCTGGTCGGCGTCTCCCTGGTCGGGTACAGCTTCGTGCGCCTGACACGGCACCTGAATCACGCCGGATCGGCCTATGGGCTGGTGGGCGGCACGATCGGTCCGCGCACCGGATTCTTCTCCGGCTTCGCAATGCTGGGAGCCTACTGGGGTTTCTCGATCGGGACGCTCGCGCTGACCGCGGCGTTCGTGAACTCCTTCATCGCCGCGCTGCAGCCCGGCGTCGACGATCCCTACCAGGTGCCCTGGCTGATCATCGTCGTCATCGGCGCGGTCATCTCGTTCCTGTTGTCCGGCCGTGACATTCAGCTCCTCGCCAAGATCCTGCTGGCGATCGAGGGCATCGGCATCCTGGCGATGATCGTGCTCGTGATCGCCATCTTCGCCAAGGGTGGCGCGCCCACCACGGGGATCGACTTCTCGGTCTTCTCGTTCTCCGGTGGCGACGTCTCCGGATCCGCGGTGCTCGCCGGTGTAGTGGCCGCGTTCCTGTCGTGGGCGGGTTTCGAGGCGTGTGCCTCCATGGGTGAGGAGACCGACGACCCGAAACGCAACATCCCCCGCGCACTGGCCGGGACGCTGATCCTCACCGGGGTGCTGTTCGTCGTGGTGATGTTCGCCCAGGTCGTCGGATTCGGCACCGACGCAGCAGGTTTGGAAGCCTTCCAGAGTTCGGGTAACACCCTCGGCGACCTCGGCGGAACCTACATCGGGCAGTGGTTCTCCCTGGTCATCATCTTCACCGCGGTCGTCTCCGCATTCGGTTGCCACCTCGCCACCTCGGCGACCTCGGGTCGGATGCTCTACGCCTTCGGACGTGACGGCTTCGGCCCGAAAGCGCTGGCGCACATCCACGCCGACACCGGCGGCCCTCGTCGTGCCACCTGGCTGGTCGTCGTCGTCGCTCTCGTCGTCGACCTGATCTGCGGCGCCACCGGCTGGCCCGACATGGGCACCGGCAACGACGCGATCGATGCGTACTTCCTGTTCGCCGTCGCGGGCTCGGTGTGTCTGATGGTGTGCTATCTGCTCGTCGAACTCGCCGCCGCCTACTTCATGGGAGCGCCGAAGTTCATGCCGGTGCACAACGGCACGGGCAAGATCGCGGGCTTGGTCCTGCCCCTGCTCGGCGCGCTCGTGATCGTCACCGTGCTGTGGTTCAACGTCAAAGACGCCGAAAGCTGGTCAGCTGCACCCCTGCTCGGCCTGTACTGGTGTGCACTCGGTCTCGTCATCGCGATCGCCCTGTCGGGGATCGCCAAACGTGTCGGTGAATCGCTGGCGATGGAACTGAACATGACGCCCACCGCTGATTCGACCCGGCCGGCGTGAGCACGCTCTACGCCCGCGATGAGGCCGTCATCGCCGGCATCGAGAAGCTGCGCTTCTTCCCGCTGGAAGTGGAGTCCGGGCACGGCTGCATCCTCGTCACCCCCGACGGCCGCGAACTGCTGGATCTGTCGGCCACATGGACGGCCTCCGGGCTGGGACACGGCCATCCCGCCATCGTCGACGCGGTCAGCCGTGCCATTCGCACCGCACCCGGTTCGGGGGGACTTTCTGCGGTTCACCCCGACTCCGTCGGCCTGGCCGAGGACCTGCTCGCCCTGGTGCCCGGCAGCGGCGAGCGGCGGGTCTACCTCGGCCACGCCGGGTCCGACGCCAATGACGTCGCGCTGCGTGCGTGCCGGCACGCCACCGGACGGCCGACCGTGGTGGCCTTCGAGCACAGCTACCACGGCGGCGTCGGTGTCGCGATGGGTGTGTCCGGCGTGCACGTCGACGCGGGTGTGCCCGCCGATCCGGAGGCAGTGTTCCTGCCGTATCCGAACCCGTTCCGGCCCGGCCCGCAGGGTATCGACGCCGATGTCGCGAACTGCCTTTCGCTGGCCGAACAGCACCTCGCGGGCGGACGGGTGGCCTGCCTGATCGTCGAGCCCATCCTGTCCGACGGCGGGCTCGTCGTGCCGCCGGACGGGTTTCTCGCCCAGCTGCATCAGATCTGTCGGCGCCACGACGTCCCGCTGATCTGCGACGAAGTCAAGATGGGACTGGGCAGGCCCGGCACTCTGCACGCGTTCGAGCACGACGGTGTCGTGCCCGACATCGTCACCTTCGGCAAGGTACTCGGCGGTGGGCTCCCCCTGTCCGCCGCGGTCGGGCCGGCCGCGATCCTGGACGAGCCCCCGGCCGCCGCGCTCCTGACCACCGCGGGCAACCCGGTGTGCACCGCGGCCGGACGCGCCGTGCTCACAACGGTGGTGGAGGACGGGCTCATCGAGAACGCAGCGACGGTGGGTGCGATGCTGGCCGGCGCCCTGCGCGACCTCGCGGACATGCCCGGCGGCGACCGCATCGGCGACGTTCGCGGTCGTGGGCTGGCCATCGGGCTGGAGCTCGTCGATCCTGCTACCGGTGACCGGGACCCCCGGCTGGCCGCCGCGGTGGTCTACCGTGCCTGGGAGTTGGGTGCGGTCGTTTACTACGTCGGTGGGAACGTCCTGGAGATCACCCCGCCGTTGGTGCTGACCGAAGCGCAGGCAGCAACGGCGGCAGACATCCTCGGGACAGCCATCGCCGATGCGGCTGCAGGGAGGGTCGACGCCGAGGAGGTCGCGAAGTATGCCGGGTGGTGAGCTGGACGACGTGTTCGGGGGAATCGAGGCGTCGGTTCCCGAGGGACTCGCCGACCACCTGCGCACGGTGTCACTGATCGACCACCATGTGCACGGCACGTTCAGTGCGGACATCGACCGAGCGACGTTCGAGTTCTCCATCAACGAGGGGTCCAACGACCCGGTGCCGCCGTGGATGACGAACTTCGACTCGCCGCTCGGGCTGTCGATACGACGTTGGTGCGCACCACTTCTCGGACTGCCAGCGAGAGTCGACGGGGAGACGTACTGGAGGCGGCGCTGTGAGTTCGGTGCCGACGAGCTGGCCGCCACGATGCTGCGTGCCGCCGGCGTCTCGCACTGGATCGTCGACACCGGGTTCAAGGGCGACCAGATCACCACCCACCGTCGACTGGCCGAGCTCGCGTCGGGACGAACGTCGGAGATCGTGCGGCTGGAACGGGTCGCCGAGGATCTCCTCGACGGCGGCACCTCCGCGCAGGACTACCCCGACGCGATGCGCGCGGCGCTCGCGGGCGCATCGGCCGATCCGACCGTGGTGGGCGCCAAGACCATCGTGGCCTACCGCACCGGATTCGACATCGACTGGACCCGCCCCAGCGACGCCGACGTCGTCACCCACGCGCAGGCACTGGCGGCGCGCCCCGGTCCCACACGCGTCGACGATCCGACACTCATCGCGTTCGGCGTGCACGAGGCCGCCGCCCACGGACTCCCTGTGCAGGTGCACGTCGGGTTCGGTGACCGCGATCTCGATCTGCACCGGTGCGACCCGTTGCTGTTGCTGCCGCTGCTGCGGATCATGCCACCGGTGCCGGTTCTGCTGCTGCACTGTTACCCCTTCCACCGCCACGCCGGTTATCTGGCACAGGCGTTCGACCACGTGAACTTCGACGTCGGCCTGGCGATCAACTACCTGGGTACGCGGTCCACCGGCCTGGTCGCCGAGGCGCTGGAAGTTGCCCCGTTCGCCAAGCAGCTTTACTCCTCGGACGCGTTCGGTCCGCCCGAGCTGCATGTGCTGGGCTCGGTCCTGTGGCGGCGCGCCGTGGGTGTGGTGTTGGGCGACTGGATCCGGTCCGGTGACTGCGCCGAATCCGACGCGATCCGCATCGTCGACATGATCGGTACGACCAACGCGCGACGCGTCTACGGGCTTTGACGGCGATGAGCAGTGACCACAGCCGGGCGCCCCTGTTCGAGTCGCTGCGGTCGTTTGTCGAGCGCGATCAGGCGCCGTTCTACTCCCCCGGTCACAAAGGGGGCCGCACGTTCGATCCGTGGTTCCGGGCTAACATCGCTGCCCTCGACCTGAACAACCTGCCCGACACCGACACCCTGCACTGCCCTGAGGGGCCGATTCTCGCGGCAGAGCAGTTGATCGCCGACGCCTGGGGCGTACCGCAGAGTTTCGTGATGGTCCAGGGCTCCACCGGTGGCAACATCGCCGTTGCGCTGACCGCGCTGCACCCTGACGAACCGGTGCTCGTCGCGCGCAACGCCCACAAATCGGTGCTTGCCGGGCTCGTCCAGGTCGGCGCCCGACCGATCTGGCTGGAACCGCGTTGGGACGATCGGTTCGGCGTCGCCCACGGGCTCGACCTCGCCGTCGTCGAAAAGGCACTCGCCGAGACCGATGCGCGCGCGCTGTGGGTGTTGCATCCCACGTACTACGGCACCACCGGCGACATCGTCGCCCTCGCGGCGCTGTGCCGGCAGCGTGGAGTGCGTCTGCTGGTCGACGGAGCGCACTCTCCACATTTCGCCTTCCACCCCGAATTGCCCACCAGTGCAGAGTGTTCGGGTGCCGCAGCCACGGTGCAGTCGGTGCACAAGATTCTCTCCGGGTTGAGTCAGGCCGCGGTGCTGCACGTCGACACGGCGCAGCTCGACGAGGCGTCGGTGCGGCGCTCGCTGCAACTCGTCCAGACGACGAGCCCGCACTTCGCGATCATGGCGTCGATCGACCTGGCGCGCCGGCAGATGGTCACCGACGGGCGAGCCTTGCTGGACGACGCGCTGGGCCGGGCGCGTGTCGCTGCGGACAAGCTCCTGCGTGTTCCGGGGTTGACAGTGCTGCGACCGCAGGACCTGGCCGGGGCCGGCACGGGACTTCACCAATTGGACGAGACCAAGCTGTTGATCGGTGTAGCCGGTCTCGACGCCGACGCCCGCGAGATCCTCTCGCGGCTCAACCGGGTGCATGGCGTGCAGCCCGAACTCGCCGGAACCGGACATGTGCTCTGCATCAGCACTATCGGAAACACTGATGCCGATTTCGACCGGCTCACAACCGCTTTCGCCGAAGTCTCCGGGCATTTCGGGCAGCGGCACGGCGAGGTCGCCGGTACGTGGACCGGCGACCTGCTGGCCGTGCGGCCGGAGGTGGTGCTCACCCCGCGCGAGGCCTTCTTCGCTGCCCGATCGACTGTCGCGCTGGCCGAGTCCGTCGGCCGTATCGCCGCCGAGGCCATCACCCCGTATCCGCCCGGCATCCCGCTGGTGATGCCCGGTGAGCGGCTCAGCGCCGAGGTGATCGGTCTGCTGAGTTCGCTTCGGGCGGCGGGCAATCCGATCAGCGCCTCGGACCCGACGCTGGACTACGTGACGACGGTGCGCTGAGCGGTGCCGGTACACGCCGCGGTGCTGATCACCGGAATGTCGGGCGCCGGCAAGACCACGGCACTGAACGGCCTGGCGCTGCGCGGCTTCGCCACCGTCGACACCGACGACGGACCGTGGATCGAACTCGTCGACGGCGAACCGTTGTGGCGTGAGCCACCCATCGATGCGCTGCTCGAAAGGCCGCGTACAACAGCACTTTTCGTGGCGGGCACAGTGGCCAACCAGGGTGTGTTCTACGAGCGCTTCGATGCCGTCGTCTTACTGAGCGCGCCCAGCGCGATCACCTTCGAGCGCATCGCGACCCGAACCGACAATCCCTTCGGCAAGAACGAGTCCGAGCGTCGACAGATCGCGCGTGATATCGCCGAGGTGGAACCGCTTCTGCGGCAGGCGGCGACGCACGAGATCGTCACGGTGTGTCCTCCCGAGGAGGTCGTCGACAGACTGGTCGCGATCGCGGCCGCGGTCACCCGCCGGTGAGTTCCTGGGCGAGCATCACGAGGATGCCGCTGGGGCCTCGGACATAGGTCAGTTTGTAGACGTCCTGATAGGTCGCCACACCGCGGAGGGGATGGCACCCGTGCCGCGCCGCGATGGCGAGCGCCTCGTCGAGATCGTCGACGGAGAATGCCACGCGGTGCATGCCGATCTCGTGGGGCAGCGTCGGCTCTGTCGCGATCGCGGTCGGGTGGATGTACTCGAACAGTTCGAGCCGGCCGTGCCCGTCGGGTGTCTGCAGCATTGCGATCATCGCGTGGTTGCCGTCGAGACCGACCGCTGTATCCGCCCACTCGCCGCTGACGGTGTCGCGACCGATGAGCGACAGACCCAGGTCGGTGAAGAACGCGATGGCCGCATCGAGATCGGACACCGCAATGCCGACGTTTTCGAGCCTGATCGCCATGGTAGGCATGCTACGACGACCGGGAAGGGAGAGTGCGTGCGCCGCATCGTGATCCTGGGCGGTCTCGCACTGATCCTCCTTGCGGCGTTTGCTGTCGTGCCGGCGCTGCTGGTCGGTGGCGGACTGGCCACGGTGAGCGACAACGCGCCCCTCACCCGCGCGTTCGCCATCGAACTCACCGCGTTCTGGAATGCACAGGCATCCGGTGTGACGCCCGGGCTCGCCGATCTGATCGACCTCTGGCGACGGTGGCACGCCCTCAAAGTACTGATCTCTCTGCTGTTCACCGCGACGATGCTCGCGCTGTCCGCGGCGTTGTGGAGGCAGTCTCTCGTGGCCGGGGCGTCCTGCGCGCGACGCTGGGGCGGCGGCGCGGCCGCTGTGGCGGCAAGCCTGCTGATACTGGGCGGACTCGTCGCGGTGGCCGCCAACATCCAGGCGACCGCGGCACCCCTGTCTGCGCTGTTGCCGCTGCTGCCCTCCGATCCGCCTCCCGGCGATCTCCGGATGGCCATGAGTCAGATCCACGACGGACTTGCCCACGCCGACAGCGCTTTTGCCGGTAAGCCGGCGCTCGTGGTGATGATGGACAGTCAGCGCACGTATCTCACAGCACTCGCGCTCACGGTCACCGTGATGGCGATCGGCTGTGCAGTATGCACCGGGTACGCCGCGCGCCGACTCCCGCGCGGTGCCGGGGTCGCCGGGGCGACGGTGACCGCTGCCTTCGTGGCCGCCGCGGTGGCGGCGTGGATGCCGGTCGCCGACCCCGTCGAGTCGCTGCTGGGTGTCTTCAGCGTCGGGTGACTCCGAATCGGAGGTGGACCACTCCCGGCGCCTCGAGCACCCGCTCGAGCCGCAGGTCGGGAGTGCCGAGCGGGAAGCCGTCGAACAGTCGCTCCCCGGAGCCGAGCAGGACCGGGTTCAGTTGCAGGTCGATTTCGTCCACCAGACCGGCGCTGATGGCCTGCCGAGCGCACGACGCACCGCCCGCGATCGAGATGGCCCGATCGCCCGCGGCCGCCTCGGCCTGCGCGTATGCCGCCTCGATCCCCTCGGTTACGAAATGGAACGTGGTGCCACCACCCATCTCGATTGGGTCGTGTGCATGATGCGTCAGCACGTACACCGGACAGTGATATGGCGGCTCATCTCCCCACCACCCCCGCCATCCGGAATCGTCCCAGGGGCCGCGAATCGGGCCGAACATGTTGCGGCCCATGATCACTGCGCCCATTCCGTCCATCATGTCGGACACCACCTGCCGATTGGCCGGGTAATCCTTCTCCGGTCCGAGGTGCCATCCGTGCAACCGTTCACCACCGATCCCGAGTGGATGGTCCCGGCCCTGGTGCGGGCCGGCGACGAAGCCGTCAGCGGAGATCGACATCGACAGATGAGTTCGGGGCACGGCTCCTCCGATCAGAGTGCGGGCAGTCGCCATAGTGACTCACACGGCGGGCTGAACTCATCGTCACCGGGGAAATCTCGCCGACGCGTCACCCGTTGCGGCTGACAGCGCGGTGGCCGGACCGGCACGATGGGACCAATGGACGTGTGCGTGGTCGGGGCCGGCCCGGCGGGAGTGGCACTGGCCGGGGCGTGTCAACGCCTCGGCCTGACCACGGGCCTGGTCGACGTGGCACCTGAGCGGCCCTGGAAGGCGACCTACGGCATGTGGGCCCCCGAATTGCCGCCCGAGCTGCCGGCCGAGGTCGTCGCCGCACGCGCGGCGGGCAGGGTGGTCGCGCTGACCGACCGGCTCCTGGGCTGGGAGTACGCCGTCCTCGACGTCCCCGCCCTGCAGTCCCATCTCGTAGGCGGCCTGACCGGAGTGCGCGTGCAGTCGGGTCGCGTTGTCGGGTCCCCGCAGCCCGGCGTCGTGGCGCTCGCCGACGGCACGGAGATCCGGGCTTCGGTCGTCGTCGACGCCGGCGGCCAGGCCCGACCGCTGAACACGCGGCGCAGAGGACGGGAACGCGCCGCCCAGACCGCCTACGGGATGTTCCTCGACGAACAGACCGCGGCGCCGCTGATCGCCCCGGGTGAAGCTTTGTTCATGGACTGGCGCCAGGAACACGGCGAAGACGGCTGGCCGACGTTTCTGTACGTGATCCCCCTGGGCGGCGGCCGCGTGCTGGTCGAGGAGACGTCGCTGGCCCGGCGGCCGGGCCTGCCGCTGCCCGTCCTTCATCGCCGCCTCAGCGCCCGCCTGGCCCGCTACGGCATCGCCCCGCCCGCCGACGCGCCCGTGGAGCGGGTGGCATTCACCGTGGACCATCCGCGACACCGCGCTCCCGGTGTCCTGGGGTTCGGTGCCGCCGCGCCGCTGATCCACCCGGCGACCGGCTTCAGCCTCGCCGCGGCGCTGCGCCTCGCGCCGCAGGTGGCCTCGGCGGTCGCGACCCACTTGCCACGCGGAACCGATCGCGCGATCGCCGCCGCCCGCGACACCGTGTGGCCGCGCAGCGCCCGGATCGTCCACCATCTGCGCCGCGTCGGGCTGGAAGCACTGCTTCGGATGCCGCCCGCCGACGTGCCCGCATTCTTCGAACAGTTCTTCGAGCTTCCCGAGCGGCACCGCTGGACGTACCTGACCGCGCGCGACGACGTCGCGGGCAACGTCGCCGCGCTGACCCATCTCTTCCGGGAGTCCAATCGACAGCTGCGCGGTCACCTCGTCAGGCCCGCGCTGCTGCCCCCACTGCCGAGCAACGAGCGCGTCCTCAACTAGCGGCCCTCAGGCAACTTGGTTGTCGGGTGGTGCGGGTCCGCCGGGTTCTGCGGGGTCGACGGCTTTTCCCGATACTTCCTCCTGTTCGGGTGGGCGGAGGAGGCGTTCGGGGGTGTGGTGGGTGTTGACCTTCGACTGTCCGGTGTCGAGGTCGGGTGGTGGGGTCCATTCGACGTCGTGGCGGGTGTTCATCGCGGTGGTCCAGCCGCCGGGTGCGACGGATCGGTTGTCGGGTGGACAGGCCAGGCCGAGGTGATCGATGTTGGTCAGCCCGCCCGCGGCCCAATCCTGTGTGACGTGGTGGACCTGGCAGCCGTAGGCGCCGACTCGGCAGCCCGGTTTGGTGCAGCCACCGTCGCGCGCAATCAACATGATTCTCTGGGCTGGCGAGGCAGTGCGTCGGGTTCGGAACAGGTCGAGTGCCGCCCCGGTGGCCCGGTCGAAGACGGCCAGGTAGTGGGAGGCGTGCGCGCCCATCCGGATCACGTCGCGGATGGGCAGCCGGGTGCCGCCACCGGTGGTGCCGATTCCGGCGCGGGATTCGAGGTCTTGCAGGGTGGTGCGCACGATCACCGTGACCGGTAGCCCGTTGAGCTGACCTAACTCCCCGCTCATCAGGGCGATCCGCCCCACCGCGAGCAGCGCGTCGTGTTGGCGTTGGGCGAGGCTGCGGTGATCGTTGTCGATCTGCGCCTGCGTCGGTGTGCCGGAGACACACGGTTCGGGGTCGTCGGGGTTGCACATCCCGGGGGCGGCGTACTTGGCGAAGATCGCCTCCCACACCGCGGCCGCTTCCGGGGTCAGATCCGCCCACCACGCCGTCATCCCGTCCCGACACTGCCGAGACTTCTTCAAACCCCGCTTGCGGACACGTTCCGCATCGTCGGGTTCGGGGCCGTCCTGATCGAGAAGGAACAGCTCCAGATCGGCGGCATCCTGGGTGGCTTTTGGGCCGGCACCGGCCGCGATGCGCACGACATCGGCCTCGAACTGCTCGGCGGTGATCGTGTCGACGAAGCCGGGCAGCTTGTCGACGGCTTTACGGATGATCTCCACATGCTCCGGGGTGATCTGTCCCTGCTCCTGTGCGGCGGCGGCGGCGGGCAGCACCGGCGGCAACGGCTCTCCGGTCAGCGACACCCGCGGACCGAGCAGCGCGGCCTCGGTCAACCGACGGTTCGCTTCCGGACCGCTGATCCGGTAACGCACAGCGAGGACGTCTTTCCAGTTCTTGGCGCCCATCTGCTGCGGGGTCGTCTCGGCCTGCAGCCGTGCCAACGCCCGGTGCTGGGCGGCCGGCAACCGGCACCCGGCGGATTCCAGCTCGTCGAGCAACTCCGTGAGCTCCGCAGCCGTCGACAGGTCCAGATTGCACGCGAGCACGCCGTCGACCGCGGCCCGTAGGACCGCCACCGCCTCCCGCACGCCAACCATACTTCGAACATACATTCGACCACCGACAAATCTTGATGTCGCTCGACGTCACCTCTGAAGACATCGTTGACGGTTCGGAGAATCATGTTGGTTTCACTGCTGCCGTGCGCGGTGCCGATCTTCTGCACCAAGCACGGCGTCTCTCGATTCCTCGTCGAGCACACCTGCCTCGAATCCGGTGTCAGCTGCGGCGGCAACGGCCGACCCCGCAGCGCGCGCCCCAACCGTCATCGAAGGTCCTGAACACATCGCACCCAGCGTCAGCTGTCCCGCTGAGACGACTAGTTCATCTGGTCGAGCACGACCGTGGCCCGGAACCCGCACAGCACCAGGATGTGCATGATGTAGAGCCACAGCGCCAGCGCGGTCACCGCGCCCACGATGGGCAGGCCGCCGAACGGCGCGGACCACGGGATCGGGATCGCGAGGAACAACACGAAGCCCTGCAGGAAGCCCGACAGGATCGACCCGGTGGCGAACGCGCCGATCGCCAACGCACGCCAGCCGATACGGCCGGGCCCGATGAGCCCGAACACTCCGAGCAACGCCGTCGACACGGTGACCCACACGATGTGGAAGGCCACGACCACTCCCCACACCAGCGACCACCCACCCGCTGTGTACAGCGGGGCGATATAGGGAGCCGACAGCAGCACGGCCAGGACCAGGAACGGCGCCACCGCCGCCACACCCAGCAGGCCGGCCCGCCCCCGCCACCCCGTCAGCGAATCCGGCTCCGCCGACATCTGCACGAACGCGCGGCGCAGCCCCTCCCCGTACAGACTCGCGGGGAACAGCACGACCAGCGCCTGGACCCATGACATGGACAGCGCCACCCGGGTCAGGGTGCGCAGCGCCTCCGGCGTGCCATGCCCGCCCGGCAGCCCGTCGATCGCCGCCGTCATGGCCGTGGTGACCGTGTCATGGCCCGCCAGCGCGCCGACGGCCCACAGCGCCGCGAGCGCCAGCGGCACCAGACCGATGACCCCGAAGTACGTGGCGCCGGCCGCCCACAACGCGAGATCGCTGCCCGGAAACGTCGTTCGAACGCCTGCGGCGAACTGCCGCAATCGACTCACGGCATGTCCTCCTCCGGTCGCGGGCTGCGCTGGCAGGCTGACACCATGTGCCCTGACATACCCGCCAGACCCGGCGGCGACGACGCGGGGTGGTCGCATCTGCATGGCGGTGTGCAGCCGTCACCCGTGGTGCGCGGCTGGTTGCGCATCATGCGTGCGCTGTCCGCCGGGCCTGTCTCCCGCGTTCCGCCGGACGTGCTGTCGCTGGCCGGCGTGCTCGCCCTGGCCGCGGCCTGGGCCGTTGTCGTCGTGCTGGGGTGGCCGGGTGTGGTCGTTCCCCTGGTGCTGATCGCCGGAGTGCTGGACGGACTCGACGGCGCCGTCGCGCTGGGCACCGGCCGGGCCCGCCCGATGGGCGCGCTCGTCGACTCGGTGGCCGACCGCATCGGTGATCTGCTGCTCGGCGCTGTGCTGTACGGGCTGGGCGCTCCGCTGGGCTGGGTGCTCGCCGCGGTGACGTCGGTGCTCCTGCTCGAGTACGTGCGGGCCCGTGCCCAGGCGATCGGGATGCCGGGTGTCGGCGCAGTCACCGTCGCCGAGCGCCCGACCCGCCTCATCGTGGTCGCGATGGCGGCGGGCGCGGTGGCGGTGTTGCCCGGTGGGACGCCGGGGCCGGGCTGGCAGTGGGCAGCAGTGTTCACGATCGCGTGGACCGCGGTCGGCGTGGTCGGGATGGCCCAGCTGCTCCACGGGATTCGCCGGTCGATGCCTGCGACGTTCCCGCCGGACCGATGAGACCCGCCACGATCTCGGCCGACATCAACACCAGGGGGATGCCGCCGCCGGGGTGAGCCGACCCCCCGACCAGGAACAGGCCGGGGATCGGGCTGCGATTGGCAGGGCGGCGCAGCGCGGCCCGCGGACCGTGGGAAGCGGTGCCGTAGATCGCGCCGCCGGGAGCGCCGGTGCGGCGTTCCAGGTCGGCCGGCGTGATGACCTCGACGAAACGCAGCCGGGGCCGGACGTCCACACCGCGTTCGGCCAGGACGTCCAGGACGTGCTCGGCGTAGGTGTCGGCCAGGCCGTCGGCGTCCCAGTCGATACCACCCGCCGGATCGTGGGCCGGAGCGTTGACCAGGACGAACCATCCCTCGGCATCGTCGCCCGGCCGCAGCGCCGGGTCGTCAGGGGCGTGCACGTACACCGTCGGATCGGCGACCGGATGCGGCCGCCGGCCGAAGATCGCATCGAACTCGGCGCCGTAGTCGCGGGGAAAGAAGATGCGGTGCGCCGCGCCCGGCTCTCGACCGGACAGTCCGAGCATCATCACGAAGCCGGCCATCGAGCGCGGGGTTCTGCGCAACCGCCTGGTCAACCGAGCCGGCGCAGGCACCAGCCTGCCGTACAGCTCGCCGGCGTCGGCGTCGCTGACCACCACATCAGCGGTCACCGTCGTGCCGCCGCAGCGCACGCCGTACACCCGGCCGCCGCCCGTCATCACCTCGTCCACCGGACAGTCGGTCCGGATCTCGACGCCGAGCTCGGCGCAGCGCCAGGCAACCGTCTCGACGATCCGACGCAGCCCCCTGGAGACGTACCAGGCGCCGAACTCCTGCTCGACGAACGAGGTGACCGCCAGGACCGACGGGGTGCGCCTCGGATCCGAGCCGGAATAGGTCGCGTAGCGGTTCAACCACATCCGCAACCTGGGATCGGCGAACGCGGCGCGACCCAGCCCGTCGATGGTCCGCCACGGAGCGACCGCCTTCAGATCGGCCGGCCGCACGCTCATCCGCACCAGTGCGGGCAGCGAAATCGGTTGCCGCAGCACGGGATCACCCACGAGCTCCCACAGCCGCCGGGATCGCTCGTGAAGACGGCGCCAGGACTCCCCCGCGTCCAGGCCCAACGCCTCGTCGATCGCAGGCCCCACCTCAGTCGGGTCGTGAGGCAGCGTCAACTCGGTGCCGTCGGCGAAGCGGTAGGCGCACGCCGGGTCCACACGCTCCACGGGCAGCTCGGACGGACCGCCTGTGGCGGCGAACAGCTCGCTCAGCAGGCCTGGCATCGTCAGCAGGGACGGTCCGGTGTCGAAGGTGAAGCCGTCGCGCTGGAATATCCCCAGCTTGCCGCCGACGGTCGAGGCGGCCTCACACACGGTGACCTGATGACCGAGCGCGGCGAGCCGGGCGGCGGCGGCCAATCCGCCCAGGCCGGCCCCGATCACCACCACGCGGCTCATACGACCCGGCCCTTCCACCGGAGGGTCCCACGCCGTCGGCCCATCCACGACGAGCCCAGCAACCCCAGCAGAGCCACCACCGACGCCGGATGGCCGGCGGCGTCGAGCAGATCCCCCGCGCCGCCGCGCCCACACCATCGGCGTACCGGGATCCGACCCGCGACGGCCGCTGCGTAGCCGAGCGCTCCGACCCGCGAACCGGTCACGGCCGCCGCAGGCGGCACGACGTACACCAGACACAGGGCAGCCCCGACGGCCGCGGCGCCGAGGGGAGATCCGAACGCGGCCCACAGCGACTTCCGGTAGCCGGCGCTGAGTTCGCGGCCGGTGGCATACATCTGACAGGTGGCGACGCCGGACCCGTCGGCGACGCCGGTGCGTCCCCCGCTGATCCGCACCGCCCGCGCGAGCCCGATGTCATCGAGTACTGCGTCGGCCACCGCGGCCCAGCCGCCCGCGCGGGCCAGCGCCTCGGCGCGCATCGCCAGGAACTGTCCGTTGGCGACCGCCATGGATGGCCGCCGCGACCGTTCGGCGAATCGCAACGGCACCGTCGTCAACCACGACCAGGCCAGCAGCGGCTGTACGAGGTGTCCCAGCACGCCCGCGGCGACCTGACGCGGCCACACGCTGACGAGATCCGGGGCCTGGGGTCCCAGCAGCATCGCCGCCGCACCCGCGACAGCGGTCGGCGCGAGCACCACATCGGCGTCGACGTAGACCAGGACGTCGCCGCGCGCCGCGGCGGCCAGCTGCGCACACGCGTGCGGCTTGCCCAGCAAGCCACGCGGCAGCGCAGACCCGGTCAGGACCTTCACCCGGGGATCGTCACCGGCGGCACGCCGGACGACGTCGGCCGTACCGTCGGTCGACCCGTCGTCGAGCACCAGGATCTCGGCGTCCGGCAGACCGCGCTGCGCCAGCACCGAGCAGATGGTGGGTGCGATCCGGTGCGCCTCGTCGCGGGCCGGAATCAGCACCGACACGGTCGCCACCACCGGGTTCGGCCGCTCGTCCGGCCGGCGCAGCAGACGCAGATTCACCAGCTCATGCAGGGTGCCCAGGCAGGCGAGCGCCGATCCGACCGCCGTCGCGGCGCGTAGGATTTCGACAAGGCGCGCATCGGGCACCTGCAAACTCTACGCAGTTCGGCGATGGCGCAGCGCCGGCGGCACGGGCCGTACGGCCAGACAGACTCTCGAGGTGGAGGTTCTGCCGGTGGCGGTTGCGGTACGCAGCGCCGACACTGCCGCGGTGCGCTGGCGCCCGGTGGTGTGGGCGCTGGTGATCTCCGCCGTCGTCGTGCAGATCGTCTATCCGTTGATGCCCGAGGCGTGGCGCACCCCGGTGACGGTGTGCAGTGTGGCGATCTTCTTCCTCGCCTCGCTGGCCGACGTGGGGCGCGTCCACGGGCCGCGCGGGGCGCTCACCCTGGCAGCCGTCGCGGGCGGTGGCGGTCTGGTCGCCGAAGCGATCGGCGTCTCGACCGGGATTCCGTTCGGGGACTACACCTACACCGGCACGCTGGGCCCCGAGGTGCTCGGCGTTCCGGTGATCGTGCCGATGGCGTGGGTGATGATGGCCTGGCCGGCGCTGATCGTCGGGCGCACCCTGGCCCGGCGGGGACCGGCCGTCGTCGCCGTCGCCGCGTATGCGCTGACTGCCTGGGATGTCTTTCTCGACCCGCAGATGGTCGCGGCGGGTCACTGGAGGTGGTTCGACGCCACCCACACGCTGCCCCTGATACCCGAGATTCCGTCGACGAATTACGCTGGCTGGCTGCTTGTTTCGACCGTGATGATGGTGGTCCTGCATGCGGTGCTGCCCTCGCGTGAGGAGTCGTCGTACTCCGGTCCCGCCGCAGCGCTCTACCTGTGGGTGTACTTCTCGTCGGTGCTGGCGCACGCGGTGTTCTTCGGTCTGCCCGGCTCGGCGATCACCGGCGGGCTGCTGATGGGGGTGGTTGCGCTGCCGTTCGCGGCCCGCGTGTTCGGCCATATCCGTGCCGACCGATCGACGGCGAGGAGCCGCACTGATGAGTGATGTCCTGACCAGTCGCGCCGCACCGTTGCGCATGCGGCCGCGCCGTCTCGTGGTGCCGGATCCGTTGCAGCCCAAGCAGGTACCCGCCGGCAGCGAGGCTGTCGTCGTCGGCGGGGGAATCGCCGGCGTCTCGGCCGCGGTGGTGCTCGCCGAGCGCGGTGTCGCGGTGACTCTGCTCGAGGCGGCAGGCCATCTGGGCGGCAGGCTGGGCGCGTGGCCGGAGCGCCTGCCCGACGGTGCCGACCAGATCATCGAGCACGGCTTCCATGCCTTCTTCCGGCACTACTACACCTGGCGGGCGATTCTGCGGCGCGCCGACCCGACGCTCTCGTTTCTCGCGCCGGTGAAGAGCTACCCGGTGATCTCCGCCGAATGGCCCGCCGAAGACCTCTCCGGGCTGCCCGCCGCTCCCCCGCTCAACCTGCTGGCTCTGGCGGTGCGCTCGAAGAGTCTGACGCGCCGGGAACTGCTGCGGGCCGACGCCGACACCGGCCGGGCGCTGCTGGCCTATGACCGCGCGAGCACCTATGCCGAATTCGACGCCATCGACGCCGCGGCATTCCTCGACGGGTTCGGGATGACCGAGCGCAGTCGCAGCATGCTGTTCGAAGCCTTCGCGCGGTCCTTCTTCTGCAATCAGGGCCAGCTGTCGGCCGCCGAGCTGATCGCGATGTTCCACTACTACTTTTTGGGCAACCCGGAGGGCATCGGCTTCGACGTCCCGTCCACCGATTACGCCACCGCGATCTGGGATCCCCTGCGACGTCATCTGCAGCAGCACGGCGCGGAGGTTCAGATGGGCACCGGGTGCGTCTCCGTCGAACCGCAGGGCCACGGTTGGCGGATCGCCACTACGACGGGAGTGATCGACACCCGCCACGTGATCATGGCGCTCGATCCCGGGGCGCTCAAAGGTGTCCTCGGTCGATCGCCCGGCGCCGCGCAGGCCGCCCCGCGGCTGGCGCAATCTTGCGAGAATCTCTCGGTGGCACCACCTTTCGCTGTCAGTCGAATCTGGTACGACCGTGACGTGGCCGTGGACCGGGCGCCGTTCTGCGCCGTCAGTGGACAGCCGACTCTCGACTCGATCGCCGTCTACTCACGCATCGAGGAGCCGAGTGTGCAGTGGGCGCGCGCCACCGGCGGGTCGATCGTGGAACTGCACTCCTACTCGTGCCGGTTGCCGGACGCCGCGACCGCCGCGACGGCGCTGCGCAAGGAATTGGAAAGCCTGTGGCCAGAAACCTCCGCGGCGCGGATTCTGCACACCCACGACCGACTCGAAGCCACCGCGCCGGCGTTCCCGCCCGGCTCGGCGGGCACCCGGCCCACGGTGCGCACCGACGCGCGGGGCCTGCGGGTGGCCGGCGACTACGTCGACACCCCCTATCTGTCGGGGCTCATGGAACGCTCCGCGATGTCGGGCGTGCTCGCGGCCAATGACGTGCTCGCCGAACTCGGGGCGGCGGCGGAACCGATCCTCGGTGTGCCGCAGCGCGGCTTGCTCGCGGGGGTGCCGCAGTTCGGTCGCAAGCCCAAGCAGCCCGCTCACCACAATCTGTGACGAAACCGTCAGGCCGGTAACGCCGATACGTCACGTGACGAACTAGTCCACGCGGGCGCGGTGTGAAGCAACAGCATCGCCACGGCTTCCAGGCCGACCGTTGACAGTTCCCGTGACGCGCGCCGTGACGGCGCGTGGTGGAGAGGACGGCACACACAACCATGAAGTACTTGCTCGCATTGAGACGCCGGCTGATCGCCGGCGCGATGGTGGCGCTGCTGCTGCCGGGGCTCGTTGCCGTCGCCGGCGGATCAGCGACCGCCGCGGCCTACTCCCGGCCCGGACTACCCGTCGAGACGCTGATGGTGCCCTCGGCGGCGATGGGTCGCGACATCCCGGTCAAGTTCCAGGGCGGCGGGCCCAAGGCGGTCTATCTGCTCGACGGACTGCGCGCCCGAGACGACAACAGCGGCTGGGACATCGAGACCGCGGCCTTCGAGAACTACTACCAGTCCGGTCTGTCGGTGGTCATGCCCGTCGGCGGCATGTCCAGCTTCTACACCAACTGGCAAGGTCCCGCAGTCGGCAACGGGCAGACGTACAACTACCAGTGGGAGACGTTCCTGACCTCGGAGCTGCCCGCCTACCTCGCGGCCAACAAGGGCATCTCCACGACCGGCAACGCCGTCGTCGGCCTGTCGATGTCGGGCAGTGCCGCGCTGATCCTCGCCGCCTACCACCCCGGCCAATTCAGTTACGCCGCATCACTATCGGGCTTCCTCAACCTCTCGCAGGGCATCTGGCCGACGCTGGTCGGCTTCGCGATGCGCGACGCGGGCGGCTTTGACGCCACCGCGATGTGGGGGCCCGGCGGCGGGCCGGCGTGGCAGCGCAACGACCCGACCCTGCAGGCGGGACGGCTCGTGGGCAACGGCACGCGGCTGTGGATCTACACCGGCAACGGACGCCCGGGTGACCTCGGCGGCGGCGGTGACATCCCCGGTCAGGTGCTGGAGAGCATCACCGGCGACAGCAACCGGGCCTTCCAGAAGGCCTACACGGCTGACGGCGGACGCAACGCGACGTTCAACTTCCCGGCCAACGGAACGCACGGCTGGGGTTATTGGGGGGCACAGCTGAACGCGATGAAGCCCGACATCCAGCGCACCCTCGGCGCCTGATCAATTAACGCGTCCGGCCGCAACGAATCACGTTGCGGCCGGTTCGCGCTATTCGGGTGCCGGCACCGGGGTCTCCCAGCGGGCGCGGCGCTCGTCGTCGGACTGCTCCCACCATGGCGGTGAACCGCGTTCCCCGAGAGCCACTTTGGCCGCCTGCACGCCCGCCCGCGATGCGGCTTCCTCTGGCGTGCCGCGGGTGCGTCGCACTTCCCGGCGCCACGCCATCAAGACGCGGGTCAGCTCGTCGCGGCGCTGTTCGGGGATGGCGGGATCGGTGGCCCGCCATCGTCTGCCCTTGATGACGATGTAGTGCTCGGCGTCGGCGCTCATGGGCACTCAGAGTCACTCATGACACACGGCCGCCGCGGACCCGGTGGATCCGCGGCGGCCGTTGCACATCGATCAGTAGGTCGGAACGAAGACGCCATTCAGCCATACACCCCAGTGCTGCCAGCCCTCGTCCCACACCTGCGGGTTGCCGGCGGCCCAGGTGGGATCGACGGGCTTGGGCGGGGCCCATGCCGGGGCGGTTCCCGTATTCGGCCCGGCGGGCGGAACCGGCGGCGGTGTCCAGCCGGGCTGCGCGACCGCAGAACCGGCGACACCCAACGCACCGGCGGTGAGGCCGCCGAACACGGCTGCGCTGGCAAGAACCTGAGTCAACTTCATCGGTGAAACTCCCCTTTCGGGCCTGGTCGGCCCACGGTCGTTGAGTACTGCTAAGTACTAACCGGTCCGTGTCGCGGATAAACGCACGGTGTGGCACACCTCACAGCGTCGGGCTGCTTCACTGGACCTGTGTCCGACCGCCTCCGCACCGAACTCGAGACGATCGCCGACGGCCCGGGCCCGCACGCCGGTACCGCCCGCGCCGCGTTGGGTGATGGTCCGCTCGAGCAGCGACTCGACGCGGCGATCCGCGCGCTGGCCGGACACCGCGGAGCCACCAGCAGCACCTGTCCCTCGGACGCCGCCCGCGCTGTCGGCGGCGCGGACTGGCGGGCCTCGATGGACACCGCCCGCGACATCTCCCGCCGCCTCGCCCGGCGCGGCCTGGTCGAGATCACCCAGCGCGGTGAGGTCCTCGACCCTGACGGCGACTGGCGCGGCCCGATCCGTATCCGCGCGGCGGACCTACCATGACGGCGTGTCCGACGACGACCGTCTCCGGTGGGAGGAGCGCTACCGATCGCTGCCCCCGGGAGACGACGGTGCCGTCGGCCTCCCCGCGCCCTTTCACCCGTTCGCCGACGTGATGCCTCGGCGCGGTCGTGCGCTCGATCTCGCGTGCGGGCGCGGCGGCGCCGCGGTGTGGCTGGCGCAGCGGGGGGTGACCGTCCACGCCTACGACATCTCCCCCGCCGCGGTGGATGCGGCGCGGGCACTGGCCGACACGAGCGGCGTTCTGCCGAGCTGCCACGTCGCGGTAGCCGACCTCGACGACGGTCTGCCCCTCGGTGAGCCGGCGGATGTGTTGCTGTGCAGCATGTTTCGCGCACCTGCGCTGTACCGATCGATGATCGAGCGGGTGGTGCGCGGCGGGCTGATGGCCGTCAGCGTGCTCAGCGAGGTCGGCGCGGGACCCGGCCGCTATCGCGCACCGGCCGGAGAACTCACCCGGGCGTTCGCCGCTCTCGACGTGATCGCCGCCGGCGAGGGAGACGGACGCGCGTGGCTACTGGGCCGGCGCTGACCCGGCCGCCCAGCTGACCGCCGCGTCCAGCTCGGAGAGGGAGAACAGCGCAGCCTCGCCGGGTACCAGCCAGGCAAAGGCGTGCAGCGCGTGGATCACCCAGTCCTTGTCGGTGACCACGGCGATCCGGCGGAACGCGCCATGGTGATGCCTCAGCACATCGAGCCCGAGCCGCAGGTCCTCGGCCAGGCCGCCCGGGCCGAACCCCTCGTAGTCGTCGGCGATCACCTCGACGAGCCGGATCTCCCCCGTCGCGAGCATCTCCTCCACCGAGGGCTGGAACTCCCGCAGATCGGCACCGTCGAGGCGGCCGGACACCCGGAATCCCGCGACGCCCGGCGGCAGGTCCGACAGCATCTCGATCATGGTTCGCAGTGTGGCACGTGCGGCTGATCCGCTGCGCTGAAATCCAGCTGACCGTCAGCCGGACCGTGTGTGAGGATGCTGCGATGCCCAGCACTGTGATCGAAGTTCGGCAGCGATACCGCGTCGATGAGGAGATCGCGATCATCGACGCCGTACACGAAGCCCTGGTGGTGGCGTTCCAGATTCCCCGGGAAGACAAGCACGTTCGGCTCGTCAGTCACGAGCCGCATCGGTTCGCGCACAATCCCACGTTGGCTCAGCCGGAGCGGTACACGTTCGTGGCCGTCGACTGCTTTGCCGGTCGCTCGGTGCAGGCCAAGCGCAGGTTGTATCAGGAGATCGTGAATCGCCTGAGCGCGTTGGGCATCCCGCCTGATCACGTGACCATCGTCGTGCGTGACAGCGCGCTCGAAAACTGGGGCATTCGTGGTGGCAGGGCTGCCTGTGATGTCGACCTGGGCTTCGACGTCACCGTCTGACGATCGTGCTCGCGTTGTCGTGCGAGATCAGTTCTGCCGCGGCAGAAGCTCTTCGACGAACCTGTCCAGGAACTCACCCGTGTCGGCCGAGCCGAGTGGACGGATGACGAACTTCGTCAGGCCCGCGTCGATGTAGCCGTCGAGCATCGCATGCAGCGAAGTCCAGTCGCGAGCTACGAGTTCCGCGGCGTCGACGTCGGGCCGTCGAGCGTGGACCGCCGCCCGCACCGCATCAGGCAGATCGCCGGCGCCGACCGCCACGTTGATGCCGAAGTGGTCGTCGGGGACGTGCCGGCCGGCCTTGGCGGCGGCCGCGCGGATCTCCTCCACCGCGCCCCGGGTCTCGTCAGGGGTGAGGAAGCTGCCCAACCATCCGTCGGCGTAGGTCCCGATGCGCCGATACCCCGCCGCCGAGGATCCGCCCAGCCACACATCCAGTCGCGCAGCGGGTTTCGGAGTGATCGCGGCGTCGCGCACCGAGAAGAACTCCCCGGTGAACGTCACTGAGTCCTCCCGTAGCACACGGCGCAGCAGCGTCAACGACTCGTCGAACACCGCACCGCGCTTGCCCTCGGGCACGACGAACAGATCGCGCTCGGCCGGCAGTGCCGAGCGCAACCCGAACACGGGTAACACCCTTTTGGGCGCCAGCGTCGCCAGCGACAGCAGCTGTTTGGCGACCAGCACCGGGTGCCGGCCGGGAAGCACCGCGACCGACGTTCCCACCTTGAGGTGCTCGGTGCGCGCCAGCGCGACAGCCATGCCGACGGTCGGGTCGATCGCCGGCGAGTACACGAGCTCGGAAAACCACAGGGAATCGACCCCCTCGGCTTCGAGTCGGTCGACGACATCGCCCAACCCGTCGGGGCCTACATCCGTGCCCAGGCTGACTCCGAACCGCACCTTCATCGCCACATCTGCTCCCGTCGCTCCTCACCAGGATGCGCCACGGGGAGAACTGAGAGGATGACGGCGTGGCAGAACGCGTGAAGTTCCCCAGCAGCAGCGGTCCGGCGTTGGCCGGCCTGATCGACACCCCGGACGGCGAGATCCGCGGCTGGGGCGTCTTCGCACACGGCTTCACGCTGGGCAAGGACTGCCCGGCCGCCAGCCGCATGTGCAAGCAACTGGCCAGCGAGGGCATCGGGATGCTGCGCTTCGACAACCTCGGCCTGGGCCACTCCGAGGGTGACTGGGGTGACGGATCGTTCTCCCACAAGGTCGCCGACACCGTGCGCGCGGTCGAATTCATGAACGACTCCGGGCGCGAGGTACGTCTGCTGGTCGGTCACTCCTTCGGCGGTTCCGCCGCGATTGCGGCGGCCCACGAGTGCCCGACGGTGACCGCGGTGGCCAGTGTCGGCGCGCCGTTCCAGCCCGCCCATGTGGAGCACATCTACGACGCACTGGTCGAACGCATCGAATCCGACGGGGAGGCACCGCTTCTCATCGGTGGCAAGGCGCTCACACTGCGGCGGCACTTCATCGAGGACGTCCGCGACGCTGACCTGCGCGAGCGCATCAAGACGCTGCGGCGCGCACTGCTGGTCATGCATTCGCCCACCGACAACACCGTCGGCATCGGCAATGCCAGCGACATCTTCCGCGCCGCGCGGCACCCCCGCAGCTTCGTGTCGCTGGAGGGTGCCGACCATCTGCTGACCGAGAAGAATCAGGCCGCCCGCGCGGCCCGGATCATCAGCGCCTGGGCCGACCCCTACCTGTGAGCGTGGCTGCGGGTGGGCTGCGCGTCGCGGCGCAACCCACCCGCGCCGCACTCAGTCCTCGGAACCGCCCTTGCCCGAGTCGCTGCTCTTGCTGGCGCTCGTGCTGCTGCTCGACTCGGTGGCCTTCGGCTTCTTCGAGAGGCTGTCGGTCACCTTCGAGACGCTCGCGTTGATCGAGTCGCGCACCTGCTTGATCGCCGTGCTCGTCGCGGTGGGCTTGCGGTGCTTGGGTCCCGACGTGGTGCTCGTGCTGCCTGTGGTGTCGGAGACGGCCTCGTCCGCGGCGGAGGTCTTCACCTCGGCGGGAGTAACGGCCTTCTCGTCGGTCTTCGTCTCAGGCGTGGCCTCGGGCGCGGCGGTCTTCTCGTCGGCGGCCAGCGTCGTGGCAGTCGAGCTGTCGGGATCGGTGAACACCGGTCCCGGAATCGGCTTGTTGTCCGGGTTGGGCACGAACGGCGCGCACACGGTGCACTGCGTGCCGAGGACGAACGGGTTGAAGTCGGTGTTGATGCCGTTGGCGAGGCTCGTCAGGCTCCCTGCCACGAATTGCGGTGTCACCGGCTTGATCTCGGAGAAGTCGGGCGTCTTGGTGAGGCTGTTGTAGAAGCTGGTGAACGGCGCTGTCGGGTCGAGCTTCACGGTCTCACCGGACCACGGCACCTCGGGACCGTCCTCGTCCTTGACGTAGCACTGGCCGTCCGCGCTGCACGTGATGCCGGCACGGGTTTCGGGATACGTGTAGCCATCGGGCGAAAACAGCGCCACCACGTGACGAAGATCAAACATTTTGCTGAGAATTGCCTCGGGATGGTCACACGCGCCGGGGCCGGTTCCGGTGCATCCGACATCCATGGGTAGCTGCGAGGCCGCGATCGCTGCGACCATGTTCCCCAGCGGGACCGACAGCGCCGGGAACGGCACGAGCACGTTGGTCAGCGCCTGATACCGCGACGGATCCGCCGGATCGGTGCCCAGGATGTTGGTCTGGCTGTACACCCACCAGTTGCCGGTGTAGCGGAGGTTGCGACCGAGGCCGACGACGCTGCCCTCCGGCTGGGTCAGCGTCACCCCCTCGTAGGTGGGCTGGAAGCTGAAGTCACCGTTGGGATCGGAACCGAGCGCGACGTTGCCCTCGCCGAGGGCGTTGAAGAAGTTGTACGGCGTATTGGCAAGTGCGATAAACAGGTTCGCCGGAATGTTGAGAATGTTCGTGCTGTCTGTGGTGGTCGCGAACGGGGCCGCCGACGGGAGGCCCGTCGTCGGGGGCGCGCACAGGGCGCTCGTGCTGCCCGCGGCGCAACTCTGCGTGGCGGCGACCAACCCCACGTCATAGCTCTTCATCTGCAGGTCGAGGTTCGGGGTGACCGGTGTGGCGGAGATGACTCCGGCCCCCATCAGGGCTACGCCGGCGGTGACATAAGAACGTGCGGTAGTGCGCATGACGCGACCCCTCCATGTTGCTGTGTGGCCCCGACCGCGTGAAACGTATCCAGAATGTGATGAATTGTCCACCGAAACGCGAGGAATAATTTGTGTCGATCGATTTGCTGACGGGCACGTCAGTTAATTCGGCCACCACATGTGAGCAAATTCTTACGCCATTCCGTCAGCTCCGGCGATGAGTAGGCTCGCCAGTCGTGCACATCCTTGAGATCCACGTGGCGCCCGGCCGGCGCATCCCGACGCGGTCAGTGGAGTCGGTGATCGCCGAAGAGGGCAAGGGGTTGGTGGGCGATCGATACCACGGCACCCGCCACCGGCACGTGACACTTCAGTCCCGAGAAGCGCTCGACGCTGCCGCCGCTCAACTCGGCCGACCTGTCGATTCCGGCGCGACGCGCCGCAACATCACCGTCGACCGCGGAGACGTCCCCACCAAGCCCGGCACCCGGATCCGCATCGGCGACGTCGATCTGGAGGTGGTGCGACTCAGCGCCCCGTGCCGGCTGCTCGACGACTGGATCGGTCCCGGTGCCGCTGCTGCGATGTCACGGCGCGGCGGGTCGGTCTGTCGGCTCCTGAGTTCAGGAACCTTGCGCGTGGGCGACGAGGTGACGGTGCAGCCGGTGCAGTGACCGTCAGCTCCCGTCGCCGCCGACCTCGGCAGGCAGTGGGGGCGGAAGCGGGGTGGTCGACGTCTTGGGTGTCTGGGCATTGGGTGTCTGCGGCGCGGCGGCGCTGCCCGGCCGGTGGAAATCGAGCATCTCTTCGTCGCGGATGACCTTCTCGGCAGCACTGATGACCAGCGCGTCGGAGGTCACCATGTACTCGATGCCGTCCCGGGTGGCGGTGAAGGCACCGTCAGCGGACTGAGTCGCCGGAGCGATCAGTTTGGCGCCGTCGCGCACCCTCACCCCGCGGTACTCGAGTTCCCCGTCGGTGCCCTTGCAGATCGCCACACGTGAGCCCGACGTGCTGCCGAACACGACCACGGTCGCCGGCGCAGCGCACCGCGCGGTGGAATCGACATATCCCTGACTGTCCGATGGAGGGGTCGAGGCGGCCGACGGAGCGGCGGCGAGCAGGGCTACAGCGCCGGCGGTCACGGCCAGCGCCGCTCGGATGCGAATGTGGGAAGACATCGAGGAAGACATCATCTTCCACCAGACCACGTCCGCGTCGATCGCGCCAACAACGACGACGGATACTCCCGCATCGTTGAGTCTTCGAGACCGGACCGTAATACGCGGCGGCTGTGTGGCGATGAACAATCGTGACCCAATCCGGTACCGCGGCGCGACTGGTGTACGCGCTCACGGCCATGCTCGCGGTGCTCGTCGGTGTGGCGCCCGCTTCACACGCGGCCCCTCCCCTTGCGGCCAAGGACTTCTCGAAGCCGGCCATCGTGATCCTGGGATACGGACTCAAGGACAACGGCACCATGCGGCCGATCCTCTACACCCGCGTGCTCACCGGGCTCGCCGTGGCGCAGATGTTCCCGCAGTCGCCGGTCATCGTGACGGGCGGCAATCCGCACAACGGACGCACCGAGGCCGGCGAGATGCGCAAGACGCTGCGCGTTCTCGGGCTGCCCGACGACAGGATCATCGTCGAGGATCGCGCCAACAGCACCGTGCAGAACGCGCAGTTCTCGGTGCCGTTGGCCCGCGACGCCGGCGCCTCGGGCATCATCCTGGTCACGTCGTCGTCACACCAGGACCGCGCGGACGGCAACTTCGCCGATGCCGGTGGCAATGTGCTTGCCACGGTGAGCTTTCCGGACAGCAATCCCAAGACCAACGTGACGCAGTTCGTCAGGGACGTGCTGAGTCCGTTCGTCTCTGTGACGTGACGGTGGCGGTCACCTAGTCGAAAGTGCCGGCGAGGTATGCGTCGCGGCATGCTCGCCGTGCCAACTTGCCACTGGTGGTGCGCGGGATCGTCCCGGCAGGGACGATACGGACGTCACTCACCGTCGCTCGATGACGTTGCCGGACAGTGTCGGTGACGGCTTCGGCGGCGACAGTCGGATCGCTGCGCCCGCTGCCCGTCGCACGCTCGGCGACGATGACCAGGCGATCGCCTACCGCGAACGCCGCGACGTAACCTCGGCGCACCATCGGTGAGGCGTCCGCAGCGGTCGACTCCAGATCCAGCGGCGAGTAGCGCTGCTCGCCGAGCACCACGACATCGGCGATCCGGCCGACGATGTACAGCTCGCCGTCGAGATAGAACCCGAGATCGCCGGTGCGCAGCCATGATCGACCGAGGTCCGCACCCGTGGCGTGGCTGCCGTCATCGAGACGGGACGCCAGGCGCGCGCCGAAGGTGCGGCGTGTCTCGTCGGCGCGGTTCCAGTAGCCGCGGCCGAGGTTGTCCCCCTGTAGCCAGGGCTCGCCCACTTGTCCGTCGGGGACCTCACTTTCGGTGTCCGGATCGACGATGGCGCACCACTGGCTGCGGGCGACCTGCCCGCATGACACGTGTGCCACCGCGCGCTCGTGGCCGCGCGGGACGGGAATCGCGACACCGCGGGCCAGTTCGTCACGATCGACATGGAGCACGCGTGGGGCCGCCGTGGGCGCTGTCGTCGCGACGAGCAGTGTCGCCTCGGCGATCCCGTACGAGGGTTTGAACGCGGAGGGAGGCAGGCCGAACGGGGAGAACGACGCGGTGAAAGCATCGATGGCGTCGAGGCTGACCGGTTCGGAGCCGATGATCAACACGACGTTGGCGAGGTCGACGGCCGAATCGGCGGCAGGAACGCCCCGGGCCGCGGTCCACTCGTAGGCGAAATTCGGAGCGGCGGTGACCACGCGGCCGGCCGCTGACCCGGCCGACAGCGCCTCCACCCAGCGAAGGGGCCTGCGCAGGAACGCCGTCGGCGACATCAGTGTCGAATGGCCGCCGTAGACAGCCGGGAACCCGATCATCGACAGACCCATGTCGTGGTAAAGGGGCAGCCAGCTGACCCCGTGGGTGTTGCGGTCCAGCAGGTCGATCGACAGGATCATCTGCACCAGGTTGGTGCCGACCGCCCGGTGGGTGATCTCGACACCGACCGGCGCGCGGGTGGCGCCACCCGTGTACTGCAGATGCGAGACATCGTCGACGTCGAGGCTGGTCGGGACGAACTCGGTTGCCGCGCCGTCCGGTACGTCGTCGACGGTGACGATCGGCGGCCGGTTCAGACCCGTCATCTGATCGAGGAACGCCACCACGGATTCCCGTGCGGCGCGCGTCGTCAGGATCGCGGCGGGGCGTGAATCGTGTAGTGCGACGTCGAGACGTTCGGCGTGGCCCGGCAGTTCGGGCGCGAACAGGGGGACCGCGATCGTGCCGGCCTTGATCGCGGCGAAAAACCCGGTGATGTAGTCGATTCCCTGCGGTGCGAGCACCGCGACGCGCTCCCCCGCGGCCGTCAGGCTCTGCAGCTGGGCGGCGATCGCGGCCATCCGCACACCGAGCCGGCTCCACGTGATGTCGCGGGTCGTCGTGGCGGGACCGGAGAAGTCGAGGTAGCGGTAGGCGACCTCGTCACCGACATGGGCGATGTTGCGGTCGATCAGCGAGACGAAGGTGGTGCCGTCGGGCAGATCGATGTGACCGTCGGCGGCCAGACAGTCCTCGATCTGCAGCAGCCCTGACTCGATCGGGACGCGCCGTCCGGCTCGAAGGCTCATGCCCGCATCCTAGAAGGCCTGGACGCGGGCATGAATCCCTCTGTGGCGCAATCGGTCAGGCGATGATGCGAACCAGGTAGGGGGTCATGTCCTTGGTTCGTACCTCGGACACGGCGACGCCGGAATCGGTGGTCTCCACCATCTTTCCGTTGCCGATGAACAGTGCGACGCTCTGGGTACCGTCCGGGCCGTAGAACAGCAGGTCACCCGGCAGCGCCAGCGACGGCATCACCTTCTGGCCGACCTTGTACATCTCGCCAGAAGAGCGCGGCAACTTCACGCCCACTCCGGCGTAGGAGTAGACCATCAGACCGGATGCGTCGAAGCCCACCACCTCGACCCGAGGAGCCGGTGCCGGTGTCGGAACGGCAGCGGGCAGGTTGAGCCCGGGAGTGGTCAGGTCGAGGGCGGAGGCATCCGAGGCCGCCTGATCCGGCTGTGCCGGATCGGCGGGCGCGGCGGCCGTGCCCTTGCTGGGCCCGGACGCGCCGCCACCGCCGTAGGCGAAGGGGACGCCGCGCTGGGACAGCGCGCGGGCGATGACGATCTCGACGGCCTTCTGGTTGGTGGCCGAGCGCGTGGGCTGAGCGCCCGCGAGGCCGGGCGCCGCGACCATCAGGGCCAGGCTCAGCGCGAACCCGAGAACCAGGACGACAAACCCACGAACCGCTCGCATGGCACTTCCACCGCTTTCTGTCAGCACCGCCGAGGCGCTGATCTCATCGACACCAGATCACAACAGTCACTATGACCACTTCTACACCACCTGAGCGGGTGTTTTTACGTCGTCGCAGGACTGCGAATCAATCAGATGCCCGACCGGGATCGAACGGTGACCTATGCCGGCGCGTCGGCCTCTAGGGTGTGTCGCGCATCACGCGCCCAGGGCGGCCAGCGCAGCGTCGTAATCGGGCTCCTGGCCGATCTCGGGCACCAGTTCGGTGTAGGAGACGGTGCCATCGGCGCCGACCACCACGACCGCGCGCGCCAGCAGGCCGGCCATCGGGCCGTCAGTGATCGTGACGCCGTAGTCGTCGCCGAAGCTGTCCCGGAACGCCGAGGCCGGGGTCACGTTCTCGATGTCCTCGGCGCCGCAGAATCGCTTCTGGGCGAACGGCAGATCGTTCGACACGCAGAGCACGGTGCCACCCGCCGCGGCCGCGCGCTCGTTGAACGTGCGCACGCTGGCCGCACACACCGGGGTGTCGACGGAGGGAAAGATGTTCAGCAGCAGCGGCTTACCACGGAACTGATCGTCGCCGACGGTGCCGAGATCGGTTCCGACGAGCGTGAACCCGGGTGCCGACGATCCGACAGCGGGAAGCTCTCCAACGGTGTTGATCGGGTTTCCACGCAAAGTTATCTGTGCCATGCGCACAGTGTGCCAAGCGGCGACGGTTTCGTCGCGCCCGGGTCAGGCCTCCGGATCGCCGTAGATGCGCGCGATGTCGGGCGAATCCAGCCACCCCGAGTACGTCGGGCGCTGAGGCCAGCCCTGCGGTGAGTCCTGCCAGACCTCCTGGCGGCCCCACGGCAGGATGTCGAGCAACGCGAACGAGTGGCTCAACTGCTCGGTGCCCCGGCCGTTGGTGTGCCAGGTGCGATAGACGCGGTCCCCGTCCCGCACGAACACGTTGACCCCGAAACCCGTTCCCGGCGCGGCGTCGACGTCGGCGGCGAACGAACTCTGCGACGATGAGTACCACTCCATCTGGTTCCCGACCCGCTTTTTGTAGGCCAGCGCCTCCTCGATCGGGCCCGCAGTGACGATGACGAACCGGGCGTCGTAACTGTCGAGGAAATCCAAGCGGGTGAACTGCGAGGTGAACCCGGTACAGCCGCCGCACTGCCACGTCTGGCCGTCGCTCCACATGTGGTTGTAGACGATGAGTTGGCTTCGTCCGTCGAAGATGTCGGCGAGCCGGACCGGGCCGTCGGCTCCGATCAACGTGTAATCACCCATCTCGACCATCGGCAGCCGACGGCGCTGCGCGGCGATCGCGTCGAGTTCGCGGGTGGCGGCCTTCTCGCGGGCGCGCAGCTCGTCGAGCTCCGCGCGCCACGTGGCGGAGTCGACGACGGGGGGAAGGGCGGACTGGCTCATTCGGACCATCCTGTCAACGGTGGGGCAACGGGTCGTCAGTTTTGACCGGACGGGCACACAGAATTCATCGCTGACAGGATGATCGGCATGACATTGCGCATCGGGGTCGCGCCCCGCATCGGTTCTGGCCGCACCGATTCCTGGAGCTCACGACTGTGGCGCGACATCGCCCCGATCTTCGACGCGATCACCGCCCACCCCTTTCTCACCGGGCTGACCGACGGCACCCTCGACCCCGCGGCCTTCGCCCACTATGTGGCACAGGACGTCCACTACCTGCGGGCTTACGCCCGGGCGCTGGCGGTCGTCGGCGCCAAGGCGGGCACGCTCGCCGATACCGCGATGTTCGCCCGGCACGCGGCCGAGGTCTTCGACGTCGAGCTCGAACTGCATTCTGCGCTGCTGCCCGCGCTCGGTCTGTCCGCCGAGGCGGTGGACGCCGTCCCCGTCGCCCCGACCACACAGGCCTACAACAGCTACCTGATCGCGACGGTCTACGAGGGCTCGTTCGCCGACGGGCTCGCCGCGGTGTTGCCCTGCTACTGGATCTACGCCGAGGTGGGTGCTGAGCTGGCCCAGCGGGGCTCGACCGACCCGCGATACCAACGCTGGATCGACAGCTACGGCGGCGACGAGTTCGCCGCGACCGTCTCCGAGGTCATCGCGCTCGCCGACCGGGTGGGGCCCACGCTCACCGAGGCCGACGAAGCCGCCGCCCGCGCGCATTTCGTGACCACCTCCCGCTACGAATGGATGTTCTTCGACGCCGCGCACCGGCATGAGACGTGGCCGCAGGCGATCGCGGGCGCATCCGCCACGTAGTGGCTAAGCTGGCGGATTCTCTGGTCGGACCGAGCAAACGGAGGACACCGATGCCCACCGGACACGTCCGACTGACGTCGCACAGCGGGGGGATCGACGCGCCCGCTCTGCACTGGGGCGCGAAGACGGCCGCCGAGCGCGGTCCGATCGTCGGTACCACCGCCCGTGCGAACCGCAACGTGATCGGCGCGCACAGTGGCGCCTACGGCGTCTACCGGGCGCTGGCCGTCGCCGCGGGCAAGCTGTCCCCCGACCACCGCGCCGACCTGACCGACACAGCGCCGACCGATCGCATCGGCCCGTTCCCGCAGTGGACGGACCCGACGACCATCGTCAGTCTGGACCCGTGGGGGGCGATGGTCACCGAGGCGTTCGCCGACCAGATCGCCGCAGGCATCGACATCAGGCCCACCATCGCGGTGACCAAAGCGCAGGTCATCCTGCCCGAGATCGCCGATGCGCTCGCGAAAGGCCGGCTGATCCCTGACGGGCGCATCCTGCTCGGGACCGGCGCGGCGCAGGTCACCAAGGCCGCCGTCGAACCGGTGTGGCACCTGCCCGGTGTCGCCGCACGCTTCGGATGCAGCGAAAACGATTTGCGCCGTGTGCTTTTCGAAGAGACCGGCGGCATGTATCCCGAACTGGTGACGCGTCCGGACCTCGAGGTATTCCTGCCTCCGATCGGCGGTCAGACGGTGTACATCTTCGGCGACCCCCAGCACTTGGCCGACCCGACCGTCGAGCTCACCGCGCGGGTGCACGACGAGTGCAACGGCTCGGACGTCTTCGGCTCCGACATCTGCACCTGCCGGCCGTACCTGACCCACGCCATCGAGGAGTGCATCATGGGCGCCCAGCGCGGCGGGGTCGGGCTGGTCGCGTACTCCCGCAAGGAAGGTCGCGCGCTGGGCGAGGTGACCAAGTTCCTCGTGTACAACGCGCGCAAACGCCAGGTCGGCGGTGACACCGCAGACCAGTACTTCACTCGCACCGAATGCGTTGCGGGCGTGCAGGACATGCGTTTCCAGGAGTTGATGCCCGATGTCCTGCACTGGTTCGGGGTGACGAAGATCCACCGGTTGGTGTCGATGAGCAACATGAAGTACGACGCGATCACCGGTGCGGGCATCGCCGTGGGCGAACGTGTCTCCATTCCCGACGAGCTGATCCCCGCCGATGCCCGCGTCGAGATCGACGCGAAGATGGCCGCCGGCTACTACACGCCCGGTGAGGTTCCCGACGCCGAAGAACTCAAGCAAGTCAAAGGCAGGGGGCTGCAGGGGTGACGGCCCCGGCCGAGGCCGCTGAGGCTGCGGAGGTGCTGCGCACCACGACGGCGGTGCGGACACGGTCGGCGTCGCTGCTCGACCGTGCCCGGGCGGGTGACTCCCGCTGGTTCACCGTCGACGACGGCGCCCTCCAGCGCGTCGCCGACGACGTCGCTGCGCTGACCCGCAGCCGGTTTCCCGATCTCGACATCCCGCCGCACAGCCGCTGGCGGCATTTCGCCGCCGGCGGTGTCGACCGCACCGGCCAGCTCACGCATCTGCTCGGTGACGTGCCGGACAGCGACCGCGCCCGGGCCATGATCGACCTCACCGCGGTGAGCGTGCTGCTCGACGCCGGGGCCGGTGCGCAGTGGGCGTTCGTCGAGAACGGAGTGCGCTACCACCGCTCGGAGGGCCTCGCGGTGGCCAGCTGGCACGGCTTCACGGCGGGCGCGTTCTCCAGCGATCCGGACCACCTGCTGCAGGTCGATGCTGACGCGCTGCGCGGCCTGACCGACGACGATCTCGCCAGCGTCCTGCAGGTGTCCGCCGACAATCCGCTCGTCGGCCTGTCCGGCCGGGTTGCGCTGATGCGCAGTCTCGGCGCCGCGCTCGCCGACCAACCCGATGTGTTCGGTCCGCACGGCAGGCCCGGCGGCCTGTTCGACGCCTCCTCGTCCTCCTCCGGCACAGTGGACGCCCACGACCTGCTGGTCCTGCTGCTCACCTCGCTATCGCGAATCTGGCCGTCGCACAACGTCATCGACGGTGAACCACTCGGCGACTGCTGGCGCCACGACGCGGTGGCGGGTCCCGGCGCGACCGCGGGCTGGCTTCCGTTTCACAAGCTCTCGCAGTGGCTCACCTATTCACTGATCGAGCCGCTGCAGTGGGCCGGTGTGACGGTGACCGGGATCGACGCGCTGACCGGGCTGCCCGAGTACCGCAACGGCGGCCTGTTACTGGACGGCGCCGTAGTGCGGCTGCGCGATCCCGCGGTCGCCGCTCGACCGTGGACGCCCGCCGACGAACTGGTGGTCGAATGGCGTGGGTTGACCGTGGCCCTGCTCGACGAGATCGCCCCGCTGGTGCGTGAGCGGCTCGGGGTCGAGGAGTTGCCGCTCGCGTGCGTGCTGGAAGGCGGTACATGGGCGGCCGGGCGGGAATCCGCGCAGCGGTTACGCGGCGGGCTGCCCCCGCTGAACGTGGTCAGTGACGGGACGGTGTTCTAGATGACTTCCTCTGTGTCCGGGGTGCACCTGGTCGACCATCCGCTGGTCCAGCACAAGATCACGCTCATGCGGCGCCGCGACGCGTCGACGAACACCTTCCGTCGCCTGGTACGCGAGGTGTCGGCCCTGATGGCCTACGAGGTGCTACGTGACCTCGCCGTGCACGAGGTCGAGGTCGACACTCCGATGGAGACCACCACCGGCACTGTCATCGACGGCAAGAAGGTGGTGTTCGTTTCGGTGCTGCGGGCGGGCACCGGAATCCTCGACGGCATGCTCGACGTGGTGCCCTCGGCTCGCGTCGGCCACATCGGGCTCTACCGCGAGCCGAAAAGCCAAGTCACCGTGGAGTATTACTTCAAGATGCCGAGCGATCTGGCCGAGCGCGACGTCGTGGTGCTCGATCCGCTTCTCGCCACCGGACACTCGGCGGTCGCGGCAGTCGAGCGGGTCCGCGAGCTCCACCCCACATCGGTCAAATTCGTCTGCCTGGTCACCTGTCCGGAAGGGATCGCGGCGATGACGAAGGCGCACCCCGACGTGCCGATCTTCACCGCCGCCATCGATCGGGAGCTCGACAGCAACGGCTACATCCTGCCCGGCCTCGGCGACATCGGCGACCGCATCTTCGGCACCAAATAGCTCCCCGCCCGCTCATGCCCGGCTCTAGGGTGGGTCATGGCCATCACCGAAGCTGACCTCGCGCCCCAGACCCCGTTCGAGCGCGATGTCGTCGACACCCAGCGCTATTTCGACAGTCCCCGTTTCGAGGGCATCATCCGCCTCTACACCGCACGTCAGGTCGCCGAGCAGCGCGGCACGATCCCCGCCGACTACCCGGTGGCGCGTGAGGCCGCCACCGCGTTCCACCCCCACCTGCGCGAGCTGTTCGCCCAGGGCAAGAGCATCACCACCTTCGGCCCCTACTCCCCCGGCCAGGCCGTGGTGATGAAGCGGATGGGCATCGAAGGCATCTACCTCGGCGGCTGGGCCACCTCGGCGAAGGGGTCGATCAGCGAGGACCCGGGACCTGATCTGGCCAGCTATCCGCTCAGCCAGGTGCCCGAGGAGGCCGCCGGCATCGTGCGCGCGTTGTTGACTGCCGACCGTAACCAGCAGTATCTGCGGCTGCAGATGACTCCCGAACAGCGGGCGGCCACCCCGGAATACGACTACCGGCCGTTCATCATCGCCGATGCCGACACCGGCCATGGCGGAGATCCTCACGTGCGCAACCTGATTCGTCGCTTCGTCGAGAACGGAGTGCCCGGATACCACATCGAGGACCAGCGCCCGGGAACCAAGAAGTGCGGCCACCAAGGTGGCAAGGTGCTGGTGCCGTCGGACGAGCAGATCAAGCGGCTCAACACCGCTCGCTTCCAGCTCGACGTCATGCGGGTGCCCGGCATCATCGTCGCGCGCACCGACGCCGAGGCGGCCAACCTGATCGACAGCCGGGCCGACGAACGCGATCAGCCGTTCCTGCTCGGCGTCACCAATCTCAGGATTCCGTCGTACAAGTCGTGCTTCCTGGCGATGGTGCGTCGCTTCTACGACAAGGGCGTGACCGAGCTGAACGGTCACCTGCTCTACGCGCTGCCCGACGGCGAGTACGCCACCGCCGAGGCCTGGCTGGGCCGCCATGGCGTGTTGGAGGTCATCGACCAGACCGCGGCCGCATGGCAGGACGGGGCAGAGCAATCCCTTGACGCGGCGTTCGACACCGTCGAGTCCCGCTTCGTCGATGCCTGGCAGGACGACGCCGGCCTCGACACCTACGCCGGCGCGGTCGCCGACCTGCTGGAATTCCGGGAGCGCGAAGGCGAGTCGGCGGCGATGAGCGCCAGCCAGTGGCGCGAGTTCGCCGAACGCGCACCGCTCTACATCGCGCGGGAGAAAGCCAAGGAACTCGGTGCCGACGCGGCGTGGGACTGCGAACGGGCCAAGACGCCCGAGGGGTACTACCAGGTGCGCGGCGGCATCCCCTACGCGATCGCGAAGTCCCTGGCCGCCGCCCCGTTCGCCGACATCCTGTGGATGGAGACCAAGACCGCTGACCTGGCCGACGCCAAGCAGTTCGCCGACGCCATCCATGCGGTCTATCCGGACAAGATGCTCGCCTATAACCTCTCGCCGTCGTTCAACTGGGACACCACCGGGATGACCGACGAGGAGATGCGCGCGTTCCCCGAGGAGATCGGGAAGATGGGGTTCGTCTTCAACTTCATCACCTACGGCGGCCATCAGGTCGACGGCGTGGCGTCCGAGGAGTTCGCGACGTCGCTACGCCAGGAGGGCATGCTGGCCCTGGCGCGGTTGCAGCGCAAGATGCGCCTCGTCGAATCGCCGTATCGCACACCGCAAACGCTCGTCGGTGGCCCGCGCTCCGACGCCGCGCTGGCGGCCTCGTCCGGGCGGACGGCGACCACGAAGTCGATGGGCAAGGGCTCCACGCAGCACCAGCACCTGGTGCAGACCGAGGTGCCCAAGAAGCTGCTCGAGGACTGGCTGGCGCTGTGGAGTGCGCACAACGAACTGCCGGAGAAGCTGCACGTGCAGCTGCGTCCTCGACGGGCCGGCTCGGACGTGCTGGATCTGCAGATCCTGGGTGACGGGGAGGAGCCGCTGGCCAACGTCGTCGTCGACCCGATCAAGGATCGGCACGGCCGCAGCATCCTGACGGTGCGCGATCAGAACACGTTCGCCGAGCAGTTGCGGCAGAAGCGGTTGATGGACGTGATCCATTTGTGGCTGATCCACCGCTTCAAGGCCGAGATCGTCTACTACGTCACGCCCACCGAGGACAACATCTATCAGACCGAGAAGATGAAGAGCCACGGCATCTTCAGCGACGTCTACCAGGAGGTCGGCGAGATCATCGTCGCCGACGTGAACCAGCCGCGGATCGACGAGCTACTCAACCCCGACCGCGAGGCCTTGACTCGGCTGATCAGCAAGCAGGATTGACGCCCTACAGCAGCGCGGCGGCGCGGCGCAGCAGGTCGCGCCACTGCGCGACGATCGCGGCGTCGGTGACGCGGAACTGCGCGAGGCGGGTCGCGTCGGGCCCGGCGGGCATCGGCGCGGCGGGAAGGTGACCGTCGGAGGGCACCAGCGACCGCGCGCTCGACACCACGTCACCGTCGCGCAGCCACTGCGGGACGGGACCGCAGGGGTAGGGCAGGTCGGGCAGCGCGGCGGCGAGTGCGACGTCGGCGGCGACCCCGATGCTGGTGGTTCCGCTGAACGCCACCAGCACCGGCATTGCGAGCCGCTCGGCGCGGCGCATCGCGCGACGAACTCCGCCGAGAGGCCCGCACCGCAGTGCGACGACATCGGCGCAGTCCGGATCCGCGGTGAGGACGTCGGCGTCGACGGCGACCGGGACGTCGACACAGGCCCGGATCGCGGAGGCCTGCTGGGCGCTGCAGTCGACGAGATGGGCCACGTCCAGACCGGCCCCCTGGATGCGTGCGACCGCCGTGTCGACAGCGTCGACTCCGTCGCACCCGACGGACACCGGCGGGCGGGCGGCATCGACGGGCACCCGCCCGCGAAGCGCGTCGGGCCAGCCGACCGTGCTCGGCTCCATGGCCGCGGTCAGCCAGCGCGCCGCCACCTCGTCGGAAGCCCCAGGGGGCGGGCTGAATTCACCCCAGCCCTGCGGGCCCTCCAGCAGAACCCCGAACCGCGGGCCGCCGGCGGCGGGGATCGCGAACACGGGTGCGTCGTCGAGATCGATCAGAGTTCTCACTGCTCGACAAGCTAGCCCGTGACTACGCTGGATCGGTGGCCGGTGCCCCATTCCTGCTGTTGTCGATCCGTGGCGAGGACGACGCTGCTGCCGACGAGTACGCATCGGTGATGCGGTTCGCCGGGCTCGACGGGCGGAGCCTGCACCGCATCGGGCTCACCCATCGACCGCTCGGCGAGCTGGACCTGGACGACTGGTCGGGCATCATCCTCGGCGGCGGGCCCTTCACGGTGAGCGATGATCCGGCCACGAAATCGCCGGTGCAACAGCGCGTCGAGGACGAACTCGCCGACCTGACGGCCGCCGTCATCGTCGCGGACTTCCCGTTCCTGGGCTGCTGCTACGGCATCGGCATCGTCGGCGCCGCGGTCGGGGCGCGTATCGACCGCTCGCACAGTGAGCCCGTCGGGCCGCTGACCGTCGAACTGACCGACGACGGGCGCGCCGATCCCCTGTTCGCCGGTCTGCCCGACACCTTCGACGCGTTCGGCGGACACAAGGAGGCAGCCTCGGTCCTGCCCGATCACATCACCCGACTGGCCCGCTCTCCTGACTGTCCCGTCCAGGCGTTCCGGGTCGGCGCCAACGTCTACGCCACGCAGTTCCATCCGGAGCTCGACGTCGACGGGTTGTGCACGCGCATCGACGCCTACAAGAACGACGGCTACTTCGCGCCCGAGACCGCGGAGACGCTCAAGAATGCCGCGCGCGCCCGCAGGGTCACCCACCCGATGGCTATCCTGCGCGCCTTTGCGGCCAGGTACGCCCGCTAGCCGGGCGGAATCTCCATCTGCGCCCGCGCGATCTGCTCGACCATCGGGGCCAGGCGAGCCCGCAGCGCATTGTGCTCGGCGTCGGCGTCATACGCGCGGTAGGAGTCGATGTCGGCGAAGTCGGCGACGATGACGAAATCCCAATTGCCCTCGCGCAGGCCCGCATCGGTCCCCGCCGAGTACGCCACCGTGCCAGGGCAGTTCAGCTCCCGCAGGCCCTGCTGGATCTGCGCGAGTTCGGCGGCGTCGTAACCGTCTTTGAGCTTGGCAAGCACCACGTTGCGGATCACTCGCGCACCGTAACAGCTCCTCAGTAGGGCGCGAGCTGAGTACCGATGAGCGGTGCGATCTTGTCCGCCATGTAGGCGTGGCCCGCGTCGGTGGGGTGCACACCGTCCGCCCCGATGAGGTCGGGCCGGCCGACGAACCACCGGGCGGCGATCGGGTCGACGAACGTCGCGCCGGCGAGTTGGGCCTGGTAGCCCAGCATGTCGCGAATCCTCAGGATCTCCGGCGGCGGATCGGCCGTCGGCCACGGGGGGCCGATGACCAGCATCTTCGCCGACCGGGCGATCTGGCGGGCCAGATTCAACGTGCCGTACATCGCGATCGACAGCCGCGTCGGTTCGACCTTCATGTCGTTTCGCGACCCGAAGAACACGACCAGCGTGTCGTTGGGTTTGACCGCCCGCACCGTCAGGTCCTCGAAGACGCTGCCGCGGTTGCCGCGCGTGCAGTACCCGGCGCCGCCTTCCGCGGCGACGGTGGGCGTGACCGGGATACCGTGATCGCTGAGCGCCTGCCACACCTGCGGAGCCCAGCCCTGCGGCCCGTTACCGCCCTGATCGCTTCCCGTCGTGTAGGAATCACCGATCACCGCGACCCGGTTGATCGCATAGTCGAGGGTGCGCACCTGGCGATGAGTGACCGTCGGGGCGGGCGCGCTGAAGGCGCCGAACAGCAAGGCGGCAGCGAGGATCCACGTCAGCGCACGACTCACTGGACCAGCCTAGGGTCGGTCCGGCCGGGCGCGCGCGCCGACGCGCCGCGCATCACGATCGCGCCTCATCCCGCCCTCGCAGTGACCGTCTGCAGCCGGCCCTGCGGCGAACCCGAGAGGCTGGCCGGCGGTCTGCGGGGCTCGATCATCCGACGCATCCAGCGGCGTGCCGGCTCCTCGACGACGTGGTAGAGCAGCGCGGCCAGCAGCCCGGACAGCAGGACGAGGCCCATCACGGTGAACTTCGCCGACCAGCTGGGGACCAGGGTGATCGCGAACTGCTGGACCGCCCAGTTCCACATCGTGTGCACGATCTCGTGGACCATGTACAGCCCGAACGAGATGTGACCGAGGTAGACCATCACGGACGTGGACAGGAACGCGGACAGCGTTCCTGCGCCGATGGCCAGCGTGATGACCAGCGGGACGAACAACACGTCGATGAGCCCGCCGGCGTCGAGCATGTCCTGGGGCGGATACGCGTCGAGGAGGTAGAGCCCGCCGACGATCGCGGCGCCCAGACCCAGCGCGGCGACGCCGGCGGCGCGCCGGCCGCGGTCGGTGAGCTGTAGCCGGCGCACCGCAGCGCAGGCCAGCGCCCCGGCGGTGAACTGCATGATGATGCGGGGCAGCCAGCTCCACGGCGTGTAGAAGACGCCATGGGCGAGCAGCAGCAGCGTGGGCGCCAGCGCGGCCGCGACCGCCAGCCACATCAAGCCGCGCGCCCGGGTCACCGCCGCGATGCGGAACACCACCAGGACCAGCCCGCCGAACAGCAGGTAGGCCAGCCACTCGGCGCTGATCGACCAGGCCGGGCCGTCCCAACTCGAACCGTCGAAGAACGGCTGGAACCACAGCTGCACGAGGAACACTTGTTTGAGCCAACTCAACGCGTTCAGTGATGCGATGACGTCCGGCGGAAGCGGGAACCGTCCCACGTAGAGGGTGAACACCGCGAACGCCGCGGCCAGGTGCATGGTCACCAGGTACACGGGCCAGACGCGCGCGAGCCGCAGCCACAGGAACCGCAGCGTGGCGCGCGTCGACCAGGATTCACCCATGCGGTCGAGATAGTTCCACGTCAACACGAACCCGCTGAGGATGAAGAACAGGTCGACACCCTGGGCTCCGGCGTTCAGGATCGGCGCCAGCGCGTTGCGCACCCCGGGGGACGCCTCGGCCAGCAGCGGCCGGAAGTGGAACAGCACCACCCACAGCGCGGCCACGATGCGCAGCCCCGACAGGGCCCTGATCTCACCGGTGCGCACACGACTCATTTCGGTCTCGACGAACCACCTCGAAAAACGTCGAAGCGGTGACGACGGCGTCGATCCTCGGGGCAACGGGACAGGTCGCCTCCCCGGAGGTGAAAACACCGGCGACCGGACGCAGGTTACCAGCGCAAGCTGGATGGAGAGGCCTCGCAACGCCGCCGCAGCCCGCCTCTGAAGATCCTGTGACTGCCCGGGTAATGTCTTGCGAATTGTCAATCGAAGATGTCAGCGTGCGTGACGAGCCGCACGGAGAAGCACCGGGTCAGCTGACTGTCCCGGGCGACGGGGGGCCGCTGCAGGTCCTGCTCGTCGAGGACGATCGCGGCGACGCCGTCCTGGTCGAAGAGCTGATCGCCGACGCCGGCGTCGACATTCATGTGGTGTGGGCCGAGTCGATGGCCGACGCCGAGAAGGCGATCGACGGGTCGCGGCCCGACTGCGTACTGCTGGATCTGCATCTGCACGACACCGAGGGAGTGGCGGGACTGGCGCGCATCACCGCCCGGGACGCGACCGTTCCGGTCGTGGTGCTGACCGGTCTGAACGACGAACACGTCGCGTCGGCGGCCGTCGCCTCCGGCGCACAGGACTATCTGGTCAAGGGTCGAGTCGATCCGGAGACCTTGCGGCGCGCCGTGCTCTACGCGATCGAACGCAAACGCGCGGAACTGACCGCGGTCGACCTGCATGCCACGCGGTCTCGCGAGCGAGAGAATGCCCGGCTGGAGCGGGGGCTGCTGCCTTCGCCGCTGCTGCTCGACGACCCCGGCGTCAGCATCGTCACCCAGTACCGTCCGAGCCGGCAGAACGCACTGCTCGGCGGAGACTTCTTCGACATCGTCCAGACGCCGGACCGCACCGTGCACGTGATGATCGGTGATGTCGCCGGACACGGACCCGACGAGGCCGCACTCGGGGTGGCCTTGCGGATCGCCTGGCGGGCGCTGACCTTCGCCGGGCTGCGCGGCGCGGAGCGCATGCGTCAACTCGAGCGCATCCTTCGCGCCGAAAGGGCAGGCAAAGGCACCTTCGCCACCGTTCTCAGCCTGGCGCTGCCCCTGGACGGGTCGGCGCTCACCGCAGTGCGGGCCGGCCACCCCGGCATGCTGCTGCATGGCGGTGGCACGGTCGAGTGGGTCGAGCCCCCCGGCGGGCCCGCGCTCGGACTGCGGGTCGGCGACTGGACGCCTCAGCTGATGGAGCTGCCGCCGGGCAAGGGGCTCGTACTGCTCACCGACGGTTTGTTCGAGGGGCATGTCGGTCGCGGGAACGAACGGCTGGGTGAGGACGGGCTGCTGGAACTCGCTCGTTCGCTGGCACACCTGCCCGGGCCGCAGTTCGTCGACGGGCTGATCGACGCTGTCGAGCAGCGTGCGCACGCGCAGGGCGGGATCGCCGACGACATCGCGGTGGTACGAGTGGAAAGGACGTCTCGATGAGCCCCGACCAGCGCGGAATGCGCGCCCTGACCGTCGAAGGCTGGCATTACCTGGTGCTGTCGATCATGGCGCTCGTCGTGCTCGTCGGCGCCATCACGACCGCGGTACTGCTCAACCGCACCGACCGGGTGTCCGGCCAGCTCACCAACAACGTGGGGCCAGCGCGGGTGGCCGCCTACCAGTTGCAGGCGGCGCTGCGCGATCAGGAGACCGCGGTCCGCGGATACGTGATCTCCTCCGATCCCCAATTCCTCCAGCCCTACGACCTCGGGCGTGAGACGGAATCGACGGCATCGGCCGACCTGCGCCAGTTCGAACAGAAACGGCCCGACCTGCTCGCCGATCTGGATGACATCGAGCAGGCCGCCGGGTCGTGGCGGGACAGCTATGCCGAACCCGTCATCGCAGCGGTGCAGCCCGGGGTGCGCAACGCTGTCTCCCCCGCCCTCACCGAGGTCGGCAAAACCGAGTTCGACCGGTTGCGCATGCTCTTCGACCAGCAGAACCTGCACCTCGCTCAGGCGCGCACCGACGGTATCGCCGAACTCGAGTCGATCAGCGCGTGGCGCAACGGGGTGCTGCTCGCGATGCTGGGCGCGTTCGGAGTGACGATGGTGGTGCTGGCGATCGTGCTGCGGCGTGCCCTGGTGCGACCGCTGCGGCGGCTGGCCGAGGCGTGCCGCCGGGTCGCCGAGGGGAGCTTCGGCGAACAGATCGTGCCGCAGGGCCCGCGCGACATCCGGTTGATCGCGATCGACGTCGACAACATGCGCCGGCGGATCGTCGACGAACTGGAGTCATCAAGAGCGGCCACCGAGGCGCTCGACGAGCAGACCGAAGAGCTGCGCCGCTCCAACGCCGAGCTGGAACAGTTCGCCTACGTGGCGTCCCACGACCTGCAGGAGCCGCTGCGCAAGGTCGCGTCGTTCTGTCAGCTGCTCGAGAAGCGCTACGGCGACAAGCTCGACGAACGCGGCACCGAATACATCGCATTCGCCGTCGACGGCGCCAAACGCATGCAGGTGCTGATCAACGATCTGCTGACGTTCTCCCGGGTGGGACGTCTGGGCGCCACCGAGACTGCAGTCGATCTCGACACGGTCGTCGACGCCGCACTGGCGAATGTGGCCACCGCGATCGAGGAGACCAGCGCGCAGATCGAACGGCCGGCCGCCGGTCTGCCGACGATCTCGGGGGATCCGACCCTGCTGACCATGCTGTGGCAGAACCTCATCGGCAACGCCGTGAAGTTCCGCCGCGAGGGCGTGACGCCGCGGGTGGTGATCGAGTGCGGCCCCCCGGATTCCGGCCAATGGTCGTTCTCGGTGAGCGACAACGGGATCGGCATCGCCGCGGAGTTCTCCGAGAAGGTCTTCGTCATCTTCCAGCGGTTACACGGCCGCGATGCTTACACCGGGACCGGCATCGGTCTGGCATTGTGCAAGAAGATCGTCGAACACCACGGCGGGACGATCTGGATCGACAACGACTACACCGACGGCACCCGCTTCCGGTTCACATTGCCGAGCCGCCGTTCGGACAAGGCAGTGGATTCCGACGCCGCGGTCTCCGGTGCAGCACCCCTGATGGAAGGATCGTCGTCATGACCCCCGCTGAACGTGCCATCGACGTGCTGCTCATCGAGGACGATCCGGGGGATGAATTGATCACCCGGGAAGCGTTCGAGCACAACAAGATCAAGAACAATCTGCATGTCGCTCACGATGGCGAGGAGGGACTGGACTTCCTTTACCGGCGGGGCAAGTACGAAGGCGCGCCGCGGCCGGATCTGGTGCTGCTCGACCTGAATCTGCCCAAATACGACGGACGTCAGCTGCTGGAGACCATCAAGTCCGACCCCGAGCTCAACCACATCCCGGTGGTGGTGCTGACGACGTCCTCGGCCGAGGAAGACATCCTGCGTAGCTACAAGCTGCACGCCAACGCCTACGTGACCAAGCCCGTCGATCTCGACCAGTTCATGAACGCGGTTCGGCAGATCGACGAGTTCTTCGTCCAGGTGGTCCGGCTCCCCCACTCGTAGCGGTGGACCTGCCCCGGCCCGATCCGCAGGCGGCTCACCTCGCCGACGTGGCACCGTCGCTGCTCGCGGCGATGGGTGTCGCCGGGTTCTCGTCAAGGCTCACGGGCAGCGTCGACGTCGGTGAGGCGGCGGGCGCATGCCTGCTGCTGATCGACGGGCTCGGTGCCGAGCTGCTCGACGCCCATCTCGACGACGCACCGTTCCTGGCGTCACTGCGCGGGCCGACCCTGACCGCCGGCTATCCGGCGACGACGGCGGCGGGGCTCGCTGCGGTGGGCACTGGATGCCGTTCCGGAGAGCACGGCGTGGTGGGCATGACCTTCCGGCTGCCGGACGTCGGTGTCCTCAATGCGCTGCGCTGGCGTCCGCACCCCGGGGGTGAGGATCTGCGGGGGCGGGCGGTGCCCGAGCGCGTGCAGCCGCGGGACACGATGTTCGAGCGGGCTGCCTCGGCCGGGGTGTCGGTGCGCGTGATCTCGGGAGCCGAGTTCGCGGGTTCCGGTCTGACCCGGGCGGTGCTGCGGGGCGGCGACTACGTCGGAGTGCACGCGATCGGTGATCTCGTCGCAGCGGTCAGCGCGACACTGGCCGGCCGTGGCTTCTGCTACGCCTACCACGCCGACCTCGACCTCGTCGGCCATCTGCACGGTCCGGGAAGTGCGGCGTGGCGGTTTCAGCTGCGCCAGGTGGACCGGATGGTGGAGTCGATCGTCGAGGCACTGCCGGCAGGCGGGCTGCTGGCGGTTGTCGCCGATCACGGCATGGTGAGGCTGGGTGACGACACCGTGGATGCCGATGCCGAGCCGCTGCTTCACGACGGGGTGGCCGCGATCGGTGGCGAGGTGCGGGCCCGTCATGTGTACGCCGAACCCGGTGCGTCCGACGACGTGCTGGCCGCGTGGCGGGGCGTGCTCGGCGAACGGGCCTGGGTCGTCAGCCGAGACGAAGCCATGGCGGCGGGCTGGTTCGGCTCACGGGTGAGCGATGAGGCGATGGTTCGCCTCGGCGATGTGTTGGTTGCGGCACAGGGGGCCTCCGGTGTGGTGCGGCGCACAGTGGAGCCGATCGAATCCTCACTGATGGGTCAGCACGGCTCCTTCACGGCTGCAGAACAGCTGATTCCGCTGCTCATCGCCCGGGGTTAGCCGAATCCTGTTGATTCACAGCATCTTTCCTGGGTCTCTGCTGATCACGAAAAGGTCCGCGCCGCACACCTTTTCGTGACAATCACGGTTCGAATTGGCGTAATGTGCCCGCTGTCACACAATTTGGCCGTATTAGAGACCCGCTGCTAGCGTCCGGCCGCATGTATGAACTCGCCACACTTTTGACGCTCGTCAACCAGGTGTCGGGAACTCCGTACATCCGAGGCGGAGACTCACCGGCCGGAACGGACTGCTCGGGCCTGGTCTCCTGGGTGACCAACGCGGCCACCGGTCGACCCGTCTTCGGCGACCGCTTCAACACCGGCAACATCGAAGGCGCGCTGAAGGCGCGCGGATTCCAGGACGGAACCCAGCCCGGCGCCCTCGTGGTCGGGTGGAACGGCGGCCACGCCGCGGTGACCCTTCCTGACGGCACCCCGGTCTCTTCCGGGGAGGGCGGTCGCGGTGTCCAGGTCGGCGGTGGCGGCGCCTACCAGAGCCAGTTCACCCACCACATGTTCCTGCCCGCGCCGGCGGCTGCCGACGTGCCCCCGCCCGTCGATCCGCAGCTGACGCCGCCGATGGCCCCGCCGCCGCCTGCCCCCGTGGTGCTGATGGGCTCCGAAGCGCCGCTGCCTCCCCCGCCGCCGGCCGACCCGGTGCTGCCTCCCCCGCCGCCGCCGGCGGGATGATCCGGTGGCGCTACCGTCACTGCCGTGATCGTGCTGTTGCCACCGTCGGAGACCAAACGTGGCGGCGGTGACGGACCGGCTCTGAGCCTGGACTCGTTGAGTTCACCGGTGCTGAGTCCGGTCCGCGCCGAGCTCGTCGACCAACTCGTCGCACTGGCCGCCGACCCGGCGCGGAGCCGCGCGGCGCTGGGCCTGTCCGCGAGCCAGGACAGCGAGATCGACCGCAACGCGGCGCTGTGGTCCGCGCCCACGATGCCCGCTTTGCATCGCTATACCGGTGTCCTCTACGACGCACTGGACGTCACGTCGTTACGTGGCACGGCGGCGTCGCGCGCCACCGCGCGTTTGATGGTCGTCTCGGCGCTGTTCGGGGTCGTGCGGGCCGATGACCCGATTCCCGCCTACCGCCTCTCGGCGGGTTCCAAGTTGCCGGGCCGGCCGACGCTGGCGGCCGTGTGGCGGCCGGCCCTGGAGCCGGTGCTCGCAGAGCTCGCCGGCGGTGACCTGATCGTCGACCTGCGCTCCGGGGCCTATGTCAACTTGGGCAAGGCGCCCGGCGCGGTCACCGTCGACGTGGTCGCCGAACACGATGACGGGCGTCGAACCGTCGTCAGCCACTTCAACAAGGCACACAAGGGACAGCTTGCCCGTGCACTCGCGACGAGCAGGTCAGATCCCGCCGACGCCGCCGCGGTGGCGGCAATCGCCCGGCGTGCCGGGATGCGCGTCGAGCGTCGAGGCGACCACATCACCGTCGTGGTGGCCGCCTGATCCCTTGTCGGGCAGCCGATGTCAGGTGTCAGGCAGCCGATGACAGGTTCGCGACCAGATCGGTCGTGTAGAACTCGCCCGGCTTCTGACTGTTCGTGCCGGGCCGGGTCAGCGCCAACCACGCACCGGTGGCCCCGGGCATCAGCGGCCCGCGCACCGTGGTGTGGCCGGAACCCACTCCGTCGGTGAACAGCGTCGTCGCGGTGACGCCCGGCGCGCCCGCGCCGCAGCCCGCCGCTGAGGACCGGGGCATCTGGATCAGCCGGAGGTCATAGGGCGTGTTGGGCAGACCGGTGAAGAACTCGACGTCGGCGACCACCTCACCGCCCTGGACTCGCAGATGGGCCGACGGGCGACCGTAGCCGCTGCCGCCCACGTACTTGATCTGGGTGAAGTCGCAGCGGCGCAGCTTCTCGGAGAACGGCATGCTGACCGTCGTCCCTTCGGCCGCCGCCGCGCCGGCGAACAGGGGCGCGGCGATGAGCAGTGCTGCGGTCGCGACCGCGGCTCGTGTCGATCGGGACATCAGGTCACCTCACAGAGGAATCAACAGGAAATCTACAGCTTCGTCAAGGTTAGTTGTTCTCAGTTTCTTCTGGCCATCCGGACGGGGCGTTGACGTGCGGGTGTGTCGAAGGTGACACTGTCGGCCGATGGCGGCTCTGTGGGTGTACGTACGCGTGCAGCTGATGATGTTCGTGTTCGGGATCGTCGGCCCGATCTTCCTGTTCGTGTACTTCGCCGCGCAGCCCGACCAGACGATCCGCTGGATGTACTGGTGGGGGTTGACCATCACCGTGGGCGACATCCTGCTCGCGCTCTCGCTGACCGACACCGTCCTGCGCAAAGACCGCGAGCTGGCGGCCCAGCGAGCTGCCCGGCGGGCTGGTGAGGAGGCGCCGTGACGCATCCGGCGCCACGCTCACGCGCAGATCTGGCGACTTCGATCGTCCTGCTGGTTGTGACCGTGCTCATCGGGGCCGTCGGAGCGGTGCTGGGTCTCTTCTCGCTGGCATTCCTGGACCACTGCCCGCCCGTGACGTGCAGTGTGGACGGCGCGGTCACCGCCGTGTTCACCGCGCTCGCCGCCGCCGCGATGATCGGGGTGATCGGCCTGGTGCTGACGGTGGTGGCGCTGGTCCGGCGCGCAAGTGCCTGGCCGTACGCGCTCGCGACCCTCTGCCTGTGCGCACTGAGCCTGTTCCTCGGGATGCTGCGCTATGGCGCCGCGGTGAGCTGAGCCCGTCCGGTTGCCGCGGCGTGCTATCGGCCGGAAGGATTCGGCGCATGGACGCACGCACAGCGGTCGAACTCGCCGACATCGACGCCGTCGGCCAGGCGGCCCTGGTCGCCGCGGGTGAGCTGAGCGCCGCCGAACTGCTGGACGCCGCGATCATCCGCCTCGACGCGGGGCGTGCGCTGAACGCGGTGATCACCGACCTCGCCGACCGCGGTCGGGCCAGCGCCGCCGCCCTCGACGCGTCCGGTGTGTTGCGTGGCGGGCAGGCAGGTCCACTGGCTGGGGTCCCGTTCCTGCTCAAAGACCTCGGCGCATCGCTGGCCGGCGCTCCCGAAGCGATGGGCTGCCGCGCGCTACGCACCCACATCGCATCCGACACCGCCTGGATCGTGGCGCGCTACTCCGACGCCGGTCTGGTGATCTTCGGCAAGACCAACACCCCCGAGTGGGGCAACCACTGCACCACGGAACCGACGTTGTTCGGCGCGACCGCCAATCCGTGGGCGCCCGGAATCACCCCTGGTGGCTCCAGCGGGGGCTCCGCGGCTGCCGTCGCCGCCGGCATCGTGCCCGCCGCGTCGGGGGGTGACGGCACCGGATCGATCCGCGTCCCTGCGGCCTGCTGCGGTCTGGTCGGACTCAAGCCGCGGCGCGGGCGTACCTCGTTCGCGCCGGGGGCCGGTCACGGCTTGGAGGGTCTGGTCAACGAGCACGCCCTCACCCGCACCGTGCGCGACAGCGCGGCATTGCTCGACGCCGTGACCGGAACCGGCGTCGGCGATCCCTACTCAGCGCCGCTGCCGGCCGAGCCCTTCCTCCGCGCCATCGCGAATCCGCCTGCGCCGCAACGCATCATGGTGGCGACCGGATCCCCGTTTCCCGGGCCGATGACCGATCCCGCCGTCGTCTCGGCCGTCGAACGCACGGCGGCGGTACTGGCCGACCTGGGCCACCGCGTCGAGCCGGGCGCGCCCACGATCGATGCCGAGGCCGTCGCCGACGCGATCGCCGTCCTGCACACCGTCAGCAACGTCGAACTGTTCGAGACGGCGCGCGCACATCTGGGTCGCGAGCCGCGTGAGGACGAGTTCGAGCCGAGTTCCTGGGTGATGATCCAGGAGGGTTTCCACACGACCGGCGTCGCCTATGCCGGGGCCATCGCCGCGATCCACGCCCAGACGCGTCGCTTCGCCACGCAGATGCTCGACCACGACGTGTTGCTCGTGCCCACACTGCTGACTCCCCCGCCGCCGTACGGGCTGCTCGATCAGCCCCGGGGCAGCACGCGCGCGTTCTTCGACGTCGAGTTCGCGACCACCGGCTGGACGTCGCTGGCGAATGTGACCGGCTGGGCGGCGATTTCGCTGCCGCTGGGTATGACGGCCGACGGCCTGCCGATCGGTGTGCAGCTGATGGCGCCCGACGAGGCGGTCTTGCTCGCGGTCGCCGCACAGCTGGAAACGGCCGTCGGGTGGGCCGATCGCCGCCCACCGGGATGGGTCAGCGGGGTCTGAGGTGTTTCTCCGGCATGCGACACTGTCGCGCATGTCCGACGACATCACCCGTCCCAAGCTCGAGGGCAACGTCGCCGTCGGCCCGGAAGGCTCGGGCCGGCGCCTCGGCTTCGCCGAGTTCGGCGACCCTCAAGGCAAGCCGATCCTCTGGCTGCACGGCACACCGGGCGCGCGCCGACAGATTCCGTGTGAAGCGCGGCTCTACGCGGAGCGCAACGGCATTCGGCTGATCGGCATCGACCGGCCCGGAATCGGTTCCTCCACGCCCTACGCCTACGGACGGGTGATCGACTTCGCCGAGGACCTTCGCATGCTGGCCGATGTTCTCGGAGTCGGCAAGATGATGGTGATCGGGCTGTCCGGCGGCGGACCGTACGCGCTGGGTGTCGCCGCCACGATGCCCGATCGCGTCGTCGCGGCCGCTGTCCTCGGCGGGGTGGCTCCGACCAAGGGACCCGATGCCATCGGCGGCGGGGTGATGGGCACGGTCGGGGTGCCCGCCGCGCCCCTGCTCGAACACGTCGGCGGCACGTTGAGCCTGGTGGCCGCCGGCTTGATCCGGCTGATCAAGCCTGTCGCCGAACCGATTGCCTCGCTCTACGGCGCGCTCTCCCCGGAGGGTGATCGCCGGCTGCTGGCCCGGCCGGAGTTCAAGGCGATGTTCATCGACGACCTGCTCAACGGCAGCCGCAAGCAACTCGCGGCACCGTTCGCCGACGTCGTGGTGTTCGCCCGCGACTGGGGCTTCCGGCTCTCCGACGTCACAGTGCCGGTGCGCTGGTGGCACGGCGACAAGGACCACATCGTGCCGTTCGCGCACGGCCAGCACGTGGTGTCCCGGCTGCCCGACGCCGAGCTCTACACCCTCTCGGGTGAGAGCCACCTGGGTGGGCTCGGCGAGGCCGAGGCGATCCTCACCTCGATGACCGCGCTGTGGGACGCCGACGAAGACCGTTGATCAGCGCCTGAGCCAGCTCTGCACCGTCGGCAGCTCACGGCTGTAGGACGTCAAGAGGTCGTCGTGGAAGAGCGTGCCGCCGTTGAGGGCGCTGTCGTCTTGCCACACGATGTGGACGCGGATATCGCCCTTGGCGAAGTAGTCGTTGCGCTCGGCCCTGCGCTGCGTCCAGCCGGTCTCCTGGGCGAGCGCCGAGACCGCCTGCCGCTCGTCGGTGTCAACCATGGTCCACACCCTAGCGGGGTGCGCGCAGCGCCCTGCGCAGCATGTGCATCGCGATCGTGGTCGAGCGGTCTCGCACGTCCGATCGTCCGCCGGGCAGCACGGTGGTCCGCGTCAGCGTCGCGCCGTCGGCCAGGGCCACCGTGAAGCAGACCGTGCCCACCGGTTTTGCCTCGGTGCCGCCACCGGGCCCCGCGACGCCGGTGATGGCCACCGCGGTGTCGGCGCCGAAGCGGGCCAGTGCGCCGCGGGCCATCGCCTCGGCGACAGGTTCGGACACCGCGCCGTGCTGGTCGATCAGTGCGGGGTCGACGCCGAGCACTTCGGCCTTCGCGCTGTTCGCGTAGGCGACGGCGCCGCCGCACACGTAGGCCGACGACCCGGGACGCTCGGTGAGTCGCGCGGCCAGCAGACCGCCGGTGCAGCTCTCGGCGGTCGCGATCCTGCGGCCGGCCAGCAGTGCAGCCACCTGGTCGTCGATCAGGGCGCCGTCGGTGGAGAAGATCTCCTGCGCGTGCCGGTCCGACAGCGTCGCGAGAAGTGCGTCGTAGACGGGTGCGTCCTGCGGCTCGAATCGGGTGACGATCTCCAGCTCACCCCGGCGCAGACAGGTCGTGATCTCGAGCCGATCGAACCCGTCGACGTTGCGCTGCGCTTCGCGCAGAGTTTCGGCCAGCCCGGACTCGGGCAGCCCGAACATTCGCACCGTCTCCTGCTGGTAGTACGTGCGGCCCGTCAGCGCGTCGACGATGGCGTCGGTGGCCACCGCCGCCCGCCACATCGGCTGCAGCTCACGGGGCGGACCGGGCAGCACCACCACCGTCGGCCGGCCGGGGACGACGACGCCGGGCGCGGTCCCGACCGGAGGCAGGATCGTCGCGCCTGCGGGTACCAGGGCCTGCTTGCGGTTGGCGGCGTGAACGGCCTCGGCGTCCACTTCAGGGTAGCGGGCCATCAGGCCGTCGACGATGCCGCGAATCGTGGCTTCCAGCTCGGCGTCGAGCACCAACTCGCGGTCGCAGAAGCGGGCCACCACCTCGACGGTCATGTCGTCGGCGGTCGGGCCGAGGCCGCCGCTGGTGATGATCAGATCGACGTCCTGATCGGCGAGGAACCTCAGCTGCGCCTCGATGTCGCCGGGACGGTCGCCGCACAGCGTGATGTGCGCCAGTTCGACGCCGAGTTCGAGGAGGCGATCAGCGAGGTACGGACCGTTCTGATCGGCCACCCGCCCGGTGAGGACCTCGGTTCCGGTGATGACGATGCCCGCCCGTGCGCTCACACCTTGAGACAGTACGCATGGGTCAGCGGACCGGAACGGTGACCGGTGCGGTGTTGTAGCCGGTGACGCGGACCCAGTCCGCGCGCGGCGTGTCCGCCAGCGGTTGCCCGCGAATCTCGACGGTCTCCCCGCCGTAGACGGTGACGTAGTTGTCGGTGTAGGTGATCGGCAGGATCTCGTCGGCGTCGGGTGTCGGCGTGAGCTCCGCGCGGGCGAAGAACGCGACTCCCCGACCGGGATTGTGCAGTCGGATCGTCACCCCGTCTGCGTCTCGGCGCGCGGCGACGTCGAGCCTGCCGCGCGGCATGGTGTTCAACGCAGTCATGTCGGCCCAGCGGGCGGGCCGCAGCTCGAACGCCTGGTCGTTGCTCGGCTCCCCGACGTCGTCGCGGCGCTGGGACTGCCAGTAGGTGCTGTCGGTGACGAGATGCTCTGTGGCATCGAGCAATTCGACGCGGACGAAGAACACCGGGGAATCCGGTGCGACGCGCGGCAGCCACAGCGCCGTCGCGGTCCCTCCGGAGGCGACGTCGACGGGCGGGCTCGTGCGGTCCTCCCGCACGCGGCCCGCCACGTCGTACACCCGGACCCGCACCCGCAGGTCACGCTGATCAGCCTGGGTCTGGTTGACCACGGTCAGGGCGGCGCGGCTGTGGTCTCCGGTGGCGTAGGCGTCGAACACCGCCGACAGCGGGCGCAGACCGGTCTTGGCGCCGAAGTAGGCCCCACCCGGGCGCAGGTAGTAGTCGAAGAGGTGCCCGAAGAACGACGGCCAGTGGTTGTTCAGCATCCAGTAGATCGTCATCTTGTGCGTGTCCCAGCCGCCCGCGGCGAATGCCTCGAACTGCGCACGCGTCGATTCATAGTGCGCCAGTTGGGCTTTGGCGGTGAACATCTCGGCACTCGTGGACGTGCCGTAGCGCCGGTCGATCGCGCGCCGGATCGTGGTCAACGACGAATTGCTGGTGTTCGCGCCCGCGTGGAAGGACCAGGTGTCGTTGATCGGCCACAGCTTGTCGGGCGGGATGAAGCGGCGCAGGCTGGCCATCGGCGGGATGTGTTCGTTGTCGCCCTGCTCGGCGTTTGCGCCCCGTGCTGCTCCGTATTTGCCGGCGAACCAGTAGCTGGGCGGTCGCCAGCTGTACGGCCCGGCCATATGGATGCCGTCCCACGCGACCGCGCCGTCGGCGTCCCGGGCGAAACTGGACACCGTGTCGACCACGGCGTTCGGCCAGTGCAACTGCTGCAGTATCCGGCGGTAGTCGGCCAGCAGGTCCGGCGGCGGCGTGCCGTCACTGCCGTTGGCCCACACGAAAGCCGAAGGGTGCGAACGCAACATGGTGATCTGCGAGGTCAGGCTGTCGCGGGCGACGCGGTTGTCCTCGGCGTCCCACTGCGACCACTTCTCCCACTGGTTGCAGCACATCCACCCCAGCATCAGTGGGATTCCGAGTTCGTCGGCCATCTGCACCAGCCGCTCGCCCGGGAACTTGCCCTCCAGGCGCAGCATGTTCAGCCCCAGGTCGCGCACGTAGCGCAACGTGGCGGCGTCGCGCGCCGGGTCGTCGGCGAACAGCAGATCGGGCGAGTAGGCGGCGCCGCGCACCGGGAAATCGCGGCCGTTGACGGTCAGATAGAAGTTGCCGCCGGCGCCGAGCTCGGGGTGGCTGGTGTCGTCGTCCCGGTGCTGGGTGACGGTGCGGATGCCGAAACGCTGTGTGCGGGTGTCGGAATCGTGCCCGAAGCGACGGAACTCGGTGCGCAGATCGTAGAGCGCGGGTTCGCCCATCGTGTACGGCCACCACAGGTCGGGGTGGTCGAGCTTCAGTTGCGGGTACCGATCGGCGGCGAAGCTCACCTCCCGGATCTCCCCCGGCGCCAACGTCACTCGCGCCTCGACAGCCACGTCGGGCTTTCCCGCCCTGGTGATGGTCACGCGCATCAGACCGCGCACGGTGGCCGGCGAGTAGTTGCGGACCGTCGTGTAGACCGTCAGTGTCGCCGAATCCGTGCGCGGCAGCGGCAGATCGGAGCGCACGGCGCTCTCACCGAGGGAGACGTCCTGCGACATCTGCAGCGTCACGGGTTTCCAGATGCCGGCGTTGCGATCCGGCACGAAGGAGTTGTTCACCGGCAACGCACCTGGTTGTTCGCGATATCCCAGGTAGCGCCAGTTGATCCAGTCGTACCAGCTGTCGGCGAGCTCCACGCCGTCGACGTCTTGGCGCGCCTGCTCGGGAGTCACCTTGACGGCCAACACATTCGCGCCGCCGCGGTGTATCCACGGCGTCGCGTCGATCTGGTGTGCGGCGTGCATGCCGACGACGTCGTCGGAGCCGGCGATGCGGTGCCCGTTCAGCCAGATCTCCGCGCGGTAGTTGATGCCTGGAAAATCGAGGAGATACGTCGTGTGTCCGCCGGGTGCGTCAAAGGTGGTGCGGTACCACCAGTCCTGCCGGTACAGGTCCCAGGGCACCTCGTCGCGCAGCCGGGTGCCGACGTAGAGGTCGGGATAGCTGCCGTCGGCCCGCAGTGTCTGCAGCACCGTGGCGGGCATGCGGGCGATCGGGTGCCACCCGGCCTGCTCGCTTCCCGGGGACGAGAGGGCCGCTCCGTCGTCGCCGGCGACGCGGGCCGAGGCCAGGCTCCACCCCTGGGCCAGCTCGACGCGTGAGGGGTCGGGAGTGGGGCGGGCGAAGTCCGGGAAGTCGGCGACACCGAGCACCGCCACCAGGGCCGCCAACAGGACGACGATCAGCGTCGTGCGTGTGCCGCGACGACGCTGGGCCTCACCTGCGCGGTCCATCGACGACGGTGGCCGGCACCGACGAGGCGCGCGTGGTGCTATTTGTGCGGGACGTCGTTGACCAGACCGCCGTCCATGACGAACTCGGCCCCGGTCGAGTACCGCGATTCGTCACTGGCCAAGAACACCACGAAAGTGGCGACCTCGTCGGGCTGGCCGGGCCGGCCGAGCGGAATTCGCAGCATGTCGTCAGGGAAGAACTTGGTCATCGGGGTGCGGATGAAGCCGGGGTGCACGGAGTTCACGCGGATGTTGTGGGGACCGAGTTCCAGCGCCGCCGACTTCGTCAGCCCGCGCACCGCCCACTTCGAGGCCACGTACGGGTGCACCATCACCGCGCCGCGCAGCCCCTCAATCGAGGAGATGTTGATGATCGAACCGCCGCCCGCGGCTTTCATCGACTCGACGGAGGCCTGCATGCCGAGGAACGTCCCGGTCAGGTTCACGTCGATGACCCTCTGCCACTTGTCCATGTCGAACTCGCCGATCTTGCCGAGTGCGACGGTGCCGGCGTTGTTCACCAACACGTTCAGCGTGCCGAACGCGTCGAGCGCGGTGGCCACCGCGGCATCCCACTGGTCGGCCTGGGTGACGTCGAGATGTACATAGCGAATGGAGTCGGGGGTCTGGGCATTGATCTCTTCGGCCAGCGCCTGACCCTTCTCGTCGAGGATGTCGCCGATCACGACCTTGGCCCCTTCGGCGATCAGCGCCCGGGCGTCCTCGGCGCCCATCCCCTGCGCGCCGCCACTGATCAGTGCCACTTTTCCGTCCACGCGTCCCATGGGGCGACAGGCTACCGCACCACCCCCTGCGCAATTAGAACCTGTTCCAATTCGGCATCCGACCACGCATACTGGCCGCCATGGCGATTCGAGTGGCACAGATCGGCACCGGCAACTGCGGCAGCCTGACGCTGCGTCAGCTGATCGAGGACCCGCGCTTCGAGCTGACCGGCGTCTGGGTGTCCTCGGCCGACAAGCTCGGCAAGGATGCCGCGGAACTCGCCCGCCTCGGCGGCACCACGGGAATCCGTGCCATCGGGGACCTCTCGGCGATCATCGCCGACGCGCCCGACTGCGTCGTCTACTGCGCGATGGGCGACATCCGGCCCAAGGAGGCGCTGGCGGACGTCCGCGCCTTGCTCGAGGCCGGGATCAACGTCGTCGGCTCGTCACCTGGATTTCTGGCCTATCCCTGGGGCGTCATCGGTGAGCGGGCGATCGAGCGGGTGGAATCCGTTGCCCGGCAGGGCGATGCCACGGTGTTCGTCACCGGTGTCGACCCAGGGTTCGTCACCGACCTGCTGCCGCTGGCACTGGCGGGCACCTGCCAGCGTGTCAGCCAGATCCGGACGATGGAGATCGCGGACTACGCCACCTACGACGGTGCGACCGTGATGTTCGACGTGATGGGATTCGGGAACGAGATCGGTGACCTGCCCTTCCTGTACCAACCCGGCGTGCTGAGCGCGGCCTGGGGCGTGGCGATCCACCAACTCGCTGCCGGGCTCGGCGTGACGATCGACGAGATCACCGACACCGTCGAGCAGGAGCCGGCGCCCGAGGATTTCGACGTGGCGGTCGGCACGATCAAGAAGGGCACTGTCGCGGCGGTGCGCTTCCAGATCGAAGGCCTCGTCGGATCCGAGCCCGTCATCGTCGTCGAACACATCACCCGGCTGCGTGGCGATCTGCGGCCCGACTGGGCGCAGCCGGCCCAGGACGGTGGGTCCTACCGGGTGGAGATCACCGGAGAGCCGTCCTACGCGATGGACATCTGCCCGACCAGTCGCAACGGCGATCACAACTACGCGGCGATCCTCGCTGCCGCCGGCCGGATCGTGAACGCGATTCCCGCGGTGGTGGCCGCTGAGTCCGGCATCCGCACGACACTCGATCTGCCGCTGGTCACCGGTGCCGGCACCTACCGCAGATAGGGATCAGCGACGGGTGACGCCGTGCCACTCCAGGCGGACATGCGTGCCCTGGGTTGACGGCTCGATGACCGACCTGTCGGACAGGGTCTCCATCAGCGGGATACCGCGGCCGCGGGTCCGTGGCACCGGGTCCGTCTGCGGCGTCCGCCACGTGCCCCGGTCCTTGATGTCCACGGCGAGGGTCTCACGCTGGGCGTCATAGAGAGCGCAGATGTCGATGGTGCCGGGTCTTTCGACGAGCCGGTAGGCGAACTCCGCCGAGTTGGCCAGGGCCTCGTTGATGGCCAGCACCAGATCGCTGCAGCGTTCCTCGTCGAGGTCGAAGTAGCGGTTCAGCCAGGCGGCGAATTCACGGCGCGCCATAGCCACCGTTCCGGCGTCGGCGTCGAGGCCGAACCGCTCGAAACGTTCTGCATTGGCTACCTCAGCCGGCGGCATGGAATCGATCATGGCAGTCGGTGGCTACCCGAAGACGCACGTTTCTACGCGGCTTTCCTACGCGTCACGTGCGGCGAGCGCTTCGTCCAGGTTCGGGTAGAGGCTGACGATCTCGGCGATGCCCACCAATTTGAGCGGCCGACTGGTCGCCGGACCGTCGGCTACCACGCTGAATGACACGTCAGCGCCGGCTCTGTCGTGTGCGGCGACCAGAACACCCATGCCGGCCGAGGCCAGGAATTCCACCTTCGTGAAATCGATCACCACGGCGGACGGCTTCTGCGCCAGAGCGGCATCGATGGCCGACTCGAGCTGCGGTGAGGTGAGCATGTCGACGACACCGGAGACCGCCACGATGGCCACGCCATCGACCCATCGTTCGGTCACGTCGCAGTTCGACGCCCCTGATGAGGCGGTTGCGCCTTCGCCTGCTTGCTCGTCCAAGGTTCACCTTCCATGTCAGGCCGCTGTCCGCCCACTGCCAGAGCGCAGACTCCCGTCCACCTCTCGCACAGGCTGCTTCCTGAACCCGGCTACCAAACTACCGTGGCCGTTTGCGGCGACCGGCACAGATTAAACCAGGAGTGTCGGCGTGGTCCGTAGCATGGCGAATCAACGGCGACACCGGCCGAACGCGAGGAGACCGTGACCGCACTCCCCACCGACCTGCTGGCGGCGATCGCGGCGAGCCCGCAGGGTCCTCACGTCGGTGCGTTCTTCGATCTGGACGGGACGCTGGTCGACGGTTTCACCGCCACCGCGCACGCCGGGGATCGCATCCGTCGCAGGCAGGCCAGGCTCGGCGAGGTGACCGGCGTGATCGAGGCGGCCATGCGGTACCGGTTCGGCCGGGTCGACTTCGCCAAGCTCCTCGAGCGTGCCGCCGGGTACCTTCGCGGTGAGTCGCTGACAGAACTCGACGACATCGGCGAGCGGCTGTTCCGCGAGCGCGTCCGGTCGCGGCTTTTCCCCACCATGCACGATGTGGTCCTCGCGCATCAGAGCCGCGGCCACACGGTGGTGATGTGCTCGTCGGCGCTGACGATTCACGCCGAGCCGGTGGCGCGGTTCCTGGAGATCGAGCACGTGGTGTGCAACCACTTCGAGGTGGACGCCGACGGCCGCCTCACGGGCCGGATTCGACGGCCGGTGATCTGGGGTCGGCGCAAGGCCGACGCGGTCGTGACGCTCTGCGAACAGAGCGACATCGATCTGGCCGACAGCTGGTTCTACGCCGACGGCAACGAGGACATCGCCCTGATGTCGTTGGTGGGACAGCCACGCCCGGTCAACCCCCGCCGCGAGCTGGCGGCCCGTGCCGTGATCGAGGGGTGGCCGGTGTTGCGGGTCACCACTCCGGGCCGGGGAAACCACGACGGCCTCCGCGGTGTACTAAAGTAGAACACGTTCTAATTTCCGACGCGTTCGGCCCATGAGCCCACCAGGAGCGGACTATGCATACTCCCCTGTGCGACCAACTCGGCATCGAGTTCCCGATCTTCGCCTTCACCCACTGCCGCGACGTGGTGGTCGCAGTGAGCAAGGCCGGCGGCTTCGGCGTGCTCGGGGCGGTCGGCTTCACCCCCGAGCAGCTCGAAATCGAGCTGAACTGGATCGACGAGCACATCGGCGACCATCCCTACGGCGTCGACATCGTGATCCCGAACAAATACGAGGGCTCCGACGCCGCGGACATGGACCCCGAGGTGCTGAAGAAGACGCTCAACGACCTGGTGCCCCAGGAGCACATCGAGTTCGCGAAGAGGATCCTGTCCGAGCACGGGGTGCCCGTCGAGCACAGTGATGACGACGCCCTGCAGCTGCTCGGCTGGACCGAGGCGACGGCCACCCCGCAGGTCGAGGTGGCGCTGCAGCACCCGAAGGTGACGATGATCGCCAACGCCCTCGGTACCCCGCCGGCCGACATGATCGCCCACATCCACGAGCAGGGTCGCGTCGTGGCGGCACTCTGTGGATCTCCCTACCAGGCCCGCAAGCACGCCGACGCCGGCGTCGACATCATCATCGCCCAGGGCGGCGAGGCCGGCGGGCACTGCGGCGACATCGGCTCGATCGTGCTGTGGCCGCAGGTCGTCAAGGAGGTCGCACCCGTTCCGGTGCTGGCCGCAGGCGGTATCGGCAGCGGCCAGCAGATCGCCGCGGCGCTGGCGCTGGGCGCACAGGGCGCCTGGACCGGTTCGCAGTGGGTGATGGTCGAAGAGTCCGAGCACACGCCGGTACAGCACGCCGCATACGCGAAGGCGACCAGCCGGGACACGGTGCGCAGCCGGTCCTTCACCGGCAAGCCGGCGCGGATGCTCAAGAACGACTGGACCGAGGCGTGGGAGAACCCGGAGAACCCCCAGCCGCTCGGTATGCCGTTGCAGTACATGGTGTCGGGTATGGCGGTGGCCGCGACGCACAAGTACCCCAACGAGTCGGTCGACGTCGCCTTCAATCCCGTCGGTCAGGTCGTCGGCCAGTTCACCAAGGTCGAGAAGACCGCCACAGTGATCGAACGCTGGGTGCAGGAGTACCTCGAGGCGACGGGCCGCCTCTCCGAACTGAACGAGGCCGCCGCCGTCTAGCGATTTCGGCGTGGTTGTCGTCGCCCACCGACGACAATCACGCCCAATTCGCGCCAGCGGTTATGTATGGTTGCATACATGACCAGTCCCCGTGAGCGCATGGTCGTCTCGGCTGCGTTGCTGATCCGGGAGCGCGGCGCCCAGTCCACCGCAATCGCCGACGTGCTCGAACACAGCGGCGCACCCCGCGGGTCGGCCTACCACTACTTCCCCGGCGGACGCACCCAACTGCTCTGCGAGGCCGTCGATTACGCCGCCGACTACATGGCCAGCCACCTCGACGCTGCACCGTCATGTCTCGACGCGCTGGAGGAGCTGTTCTCCCGGCAGGCCCAACTGCTGCGCGACAGCGACTTTCGTGCGGGCTGCCCCGTGGTCGCGGTGGCCGTCGAAGCCGGCGACCCCGGTGCGGCCGAGCGGCCCGTCCTCGACCGCGCCGCTGCGGCGTTCTCCCGGTGGCGCGAGGCGCTTGCCACCCGATTGCGTGCCGACGGCGTCGCAGGCGACCGCGCCGACGACCTCGCCGTGTTCACACTGTCGGCGTTCGAGGGGGCGATCGTCATCGCGCGGGCCCAGCGCGACGACGAAGCGCTGCGCCGGGCACAGACCCTCCTCGCGGAGATGATTCGCGCGGCACTACCCGCCGCCACGAGAGAGCGAGCGACGCCATGACCGACACGACCGCTGATTGGCAGCCGACCGCCTGCATCTTGTGCGAATGCAACTGCGGCATCGTCGTCCAGGTCGAGGAGCGCAAGCTCGCCCGCATCCGCGGAGACAAGAACCATCCGGCATCGCAGGGCTACACGTGCAACAAGGCGCTGCGGCTGGATCACTATCAAAACCAGCGCAACCGGCTGACCTCGCCGATGCGTCGCCGGCCAGACGGCACCTACGAGGACATCGACTGGGACACAGCGATATCGGAGATCGCCGCCGGTTTCGCCGCGGTCGCCGACATCCACGGTGGCGACAAGATCCTCTACTACGGAGGCGGCGGGCAGGGAAACCACCTCGGCGGCGCATACAGCGGCGCCTTCCTCAAGGCGCTCGGCTCCTACCACCGGTCCAATGCGCTGGCCCAGGAGAAGACCGGCGAACACTGGGTCGACGCCCACTTCTACGGCGGCCACACCCGCGGCGAGTTCGATCATGCCGAGGTGTCGGTGTTCGTGGGCAAGAACCCGTGGATGTCGCAGAGCTTTCCGCGTGCGCGCGTGGTGCTCAACGAGATCGCCAAGGATCCGGCGCGTTCGATGATCGTGATCGATCCCGTGCTCACCGACACCGCGAAGATGGCGGATTTCCACCTGCGCGTGCGCCCCGGTGCCGACGCCTGGTGCCTGGCCGCGCTCGCGGCGCTGCTGGTGCAGGAAAACCTTTGCGACGAAGCCTTTCTCGCAGAGCACGTCAGCGGCGCCGACGAGGTGCGCGCCGTGCTTGCACAGGTACCCGTGGCCGACTACGCCGCCCGCTGCGGGGTCGACGAGCAGCTGCTGCGGGACGCGGCCCGCCGCATCGCCCGCGCCGACAGCGTCGCGGTGTTCGAAGACCTCGGCGTGCAGCAGTCGGTGAACAGCACGCTGTGCTCGTATCTGAACAAGATGCTGTGGTTACTGACCGGCAACTTCGCCAAACCGGGCTCCCAGCATCTGCATTCGTCGTTCGCGCCCCTGTTCAGACCCGGCGGTGTCGGCCGCACGCCGGTCACCGGTGCGCCGATCATCGGCGGCTTGATGCCGAGCAACGTGGTGCCGGACGAGATCCTCACCGACCACCCCGAGCGTTTCCGCGCGCTGATCGTGGAGAGCAGCAACCCAGCGCATTCGATCGCGGACTCGCGAGCCGTGCGCGCGGCGTTCGAGAGCCTGGAACTGCTCGTCGTCATCGACGTGGCGATGACCGAAACGGCGCGGCTGGCGCACTACGTGCTGCCCGCCGCCAGCCAGTTCGAGAAGGCCGAAGCCACGTTCTTCAATCTCGAGTTCCCGCGCAACACCTTTCACCTCCGCCATCGGTTGATGGAGCCGTTGGAGGGCACACTGCCCGAACCCGAGATCTGGGCCCGTCTCACCCGCGCACTCGGCGTCGTCGACGAAGCCGAGCTCGCACCGCTGCGCGAGGCCGCCGAGCGCGGTCTCGACGAGTTCGCGGCGGCGTTCCTGGCTGCCGTCGGCGCGAATCCGGGCCTGGCCAAGGTACTTCCGTTCGTGCTGTACGAGACGCTGGGTGCGACGCTGCCCGACGGCCTGGCCGGCGCGGCCGCTCTGTGGGGGCTGGCGCAGAAGACCGCCATGACCTATCCGGATGCGGTGCGGCGCGCCGGCCACGTCGACGGCAACGCGCTGTTCGAGGCCATCCTCACCGGGCGCTCGGGGATCACCTTCACCGTGCACGAGTACGAGGACGACTTCACTCTGATCACACATCCGGACCGCAGGATCGCGATCGCGATACCCGAGATGCTGGCCGAAGTGGAGAAGCTGGCCTCAGAACCCGTGCAACTCACCTCATCGGAGTTCCCGTTCGTGCTCTCGGCCGGAGAGCGTCGCGCCTTCACCGCCAACGACATCCTGCGCGATCCCAGTTGGCGTACCCGGGATGCGCAGGGGGCACTGCGGGTCAATCCGGCGGACGCGGCCGCGTTGGGGTTGACCGACGGCGGCCCGGCTCGCATCACCACCGCAGCGGGCACGGCCGAGGCCGTCGTCGAGATCAGCGACGCGATGCTGCCCGGGCACGCCTCACTGCCCAACGGGTTCGGGGTGGACTACGTCGACGCCGAAGGCGACACCGTGGCGCCCGGAGTCGCACCCAACGCGCTCACGTCGAGTCGATGGCGCGACGCCTATGCGGGCACTCCGTTGCACAAGCACGTGCCTGCGCGCATCGAGGCGATGGTGGCCACCGCGCTTTAGGAGGCCAGCGCTTTAGGAGGCCAGCGCTTTAAGGGGCCAGCGCTCTAGGGTGCCAGCGGAGCCGGAACAGGCGCAGGTGCCGGTGCGGCCGGCGCCGGCGGGGTGGGCTGCATGCCGGGCGTCGCCGACATCGGGCGCTGCGTGAGCAGCAGCAGAGCATCCGAGCCTGACACCTCCTGGGTCTGCATCGAATGCCAGAGGTCACGCAGATACCCCAGACGGGTCTGCGGTGCCGGGGTCTCGGTGGTGCCCGGGGGCAGGTTCTCGGGGCTGGACAGGTGCGGCACCTCGGCGGGCGGCGCTGCAGCGACATCGGGTGCGCCACCGGCCAGTGCTTGGACCGGCGCTCCCGGCACCGCGGCCTGATCCGGCGGCAGCTGGACAGGGGCAGGAACCGGGGCCGGTGGCGGAACCGCGGGACCGGGATCGGCGGCCGCGGTGGGCGCACACACCAGCAGCACCGCGATCGCGGCGGCGCCCACAGCAGAAGCGGTCCTGACCTGCCATCCGATCATCACCGGTTCCCCCTTCGGAGGTGCGGCCACGATGCAGGCCGCCTTGGGATCATTGTCACCCTGTGCTTCTCCCCCGGAGTCACATTCGTTACAGCTCACTTCGATCGAACTCCGCGAAGTCGGCGCCCCGAGCCCTGCCGGTGGTGTAGGTATCGAATACGAGCGCCCCATGACGGCCTTCATCACGGCAAGGAGCCACAGTATGCCGACTCCGGTCTTCCCCCCTGGATTCGACTTCACCGATCCGGATCTCAACTGCGAGCGACTTCCGGTCGAGGAGCTGGCCGCGCTGCGGCGCGCCGCACCCATCTGGTGGAACGAGCAGACCTCAGGCGGCGCCGGCCCGTTCGGCGACGGCGGTTACTGGGTGGTCACCAAACACCGGGACGTCAAGGAGATCTCGAAACGCAGCGACGTCTTCTCCAGCCTGGAGAAGACCGCGCTCCCCCGCTATCCAGAGGGCTCGACGGGCGAGCAGATCGAGACCGGCAAGTTCGTGCTGCTCAACATGGACGCCCCGCACCACACCCATCTGCGCAAGATCGTCTCCCGCGGCTTCACCCCGCGCGCGGTGGAACGCCTGCGCGCCGACCTCGACACCCGCGCGCAGGACATCGCCAAGACCGCGGCGGCCGCAGGCGCCGGCGACTTCGTCGAACAGGTCTCGTGCGAACTCCCGCTGCAGGCCATCGCCGGGCTGCTCGGCGTGCCGATCGAGGACCGCAAGAAGCTCTTCGACTGGTCCAACCAGATGGTCAGTGACGACGACCCAGAGTTCGCGCACTACGACAACCGCAATGCCGCAACGGAATTGATCATGTACGCGATGCAACTCGCGGCCCAGCGCGCGGAACAGCCGGGCGAGGACATCGTCACCAAGCTGGTGGAAGCCGACGTGGACGGCCACAAGCTCTCCGACGACGAGTTCGGGTTCTTCATGGTGCTGCTCGCCGTCGCGGGCAATGAGACGACCCGCAACTCGATCACCCACGGCATGATCGCGTTCACCGAGCATCCCGACCAGTGGGAGCTGTTCAAGGCGCAGCGCCCAGTCACCGCGGTCGACGAGATCGTGCGTTGGGCGACGCCGGTGACCTCGTTCCAGCGCACCGCGCTGTGCGACTACGAACTGTCCGGCGTGCCGATCAAGAAGGGCCAGCGGGTCGTGATGTCCTACCGCTCGGCCAACTTCGACGAAGAGGTGTTCTCCGACCCCTATTCGTTCGACATCATGCGCGACCCGAATCCGCACGTCGGCTTCGGCGGCACCGGGGCGCACTACTGCATCGGCGCCAACCTGGCCCGCATGACCATCGAGTTGATGTTCAACGCCATCGCCGACCACCTGCCGGACCTGCAGTCCATCGGGACGCCGCAACGTCTCCGCTCCGGATGGCTGAACGGCATCAAGCACTGGCAGGTCGACTACACCGGCACGGGCTGCCCGGTCGCCCACTGAGCGCAGAGCTCGCCGAGCTCCGCCCGGGTGGGTCCAGCGGCCGTCGGCGGCTGCCACCCCGACGCGTAGACCGCGCGGGCCCGGCACTGTAGGCGGTCGAGGCTGGCCGGTAACGCCTGCATCCGGTCGTAGCCGGCGACATCGGCGCGCAGCGACCGGTCCGCGGCTGCTGCGGCCACGACGAGGTCTGAGGGCAGCGCGCGGTTCAGGTCCACCGCACCACCAGCCCATCGACGAAGTCGATCCCCGTCGGAGCGCACGTGGTCGAGGAACCAGGGGCGGATGTGGGCGCGGCACCATTCGTCGAACCGGACGGCCACTGTTCCGGCGTCAGTCGGCGAGTGTTGCAGTAGATCGATCAGCGTACGTGCCTGCCGGAACGCCAGCGTGATGCCGCGGCCGGCCAATGGCGTGGTGGTGCAGACGGAGTCGCCGACGGCGAGAAGTCCCGGCAGTACCGGTCTCCCGGCGCCGTCGACCTGGGTGCGATAGGTGTTGTGCAGTCGGCCGCCGGGCAACACGGGGGTGAAGGGGTGAGCTCGCTCGATCCAGTCGGCCAGCAGCGGGATTGCCCGTGCGGCGGCCTCGAACACGTCAGGCTGGCGCAGCAGTTTCAGGCGGGGGTCGGTGCCGTCGTGGGTGATCGTGACGGAGAACGTCCCGGCATCGTGCAGGAACGCGACGGCGAAGTAGCCGGCCAAGCTCAAGGACAGCCCGACCGGGGCGTTGATCGGTCCCGGGTCGGCGCCGACGAGTCGGTACTGGCGGGTGACATAGGTGGCGCCGCACGGGACCTGATCACCCACGGCGCCGAGGTGACGCAGGATGCGCCCGCTGCGGCCGGACGCGTCGATCACCAGGTCGGCGGACACCGCCGTGCCGTCGACGTCGATCCCGACCGCACGATCCCCGTCCCTCAGAACCCGGTCGACGTGGCCGGTGACCAGCGTCAGTCCTGGTTGGCGCCGGGCGATCGTCCACAGCACCCGTTCGAGAACCTCCCGCCGGCACCGCATGGCGATCGCGGTGCCGTCCTCGCCGGTGACGACGGCGGCTCCGACGCTGCGCAATGACACCAGCGCGTCGGGGATCTCGCTGTCGAGCAGTTCCACCACGGGCCCACGAAATGTGTGAGCGTGCGCGAACTGCATCACGCCCCGGCGCCGCCATGTGATGCCGGGGATGGGCCCGGGATCACGATCGACGACGACCACCCTTCGCCCTCGACGGGCCAGCGCGATCGCGGTGAACAATCCCGTCGGCCCGGCGCCGATGATGACTGTGGCCACAACACCCTCACTTAAGGTAACTTGCGGTGTAATGAATACATTAACGGTCACCCATAATGGATGAATCTGTCAAGCGGGGATACCGCTCCCCTCTGCGCAGCGCTCAGGCCGCGGCCACGCGACGCCGCATCGTCGCAGCAGCCGCCGACCTCTTCGTCGCGGCGGGCTTCGCCGCCACCTCGGTGGACGCAATCGCGGCCGCAGCGGAGGTCAGCAGGAAGACGGTGTTCACCGCGGTCGGCGGGAAGGCAGAGCTCCTGGCGCTGGCGTTGGATTGGGCGGTGGCAGGCGACGATGCACCGGTGCCGCTGACAGAGCGCTCGGAGATGATCGCGCTACTCGCGATGCAGGATCCGGTCGCGATCCTGCACCAGTGGGCTCGCGTGCTCACCGACATCGACTCGCGGGTCGCCGAGCTGTTCATCGTCCTGGAGAACGCGGCGAGCGTCGACGACGCGGCGCAGGCCCTGTTCGATCGGATGGCCGATCAGCGCCGCGCGGGGGCCAGAGCCGTTGTCGCGGCGGTCGGCGCAGCAGGCGGGCTTCGCAACGACCTGCGCCGTTCCGAGGCCGTCGATCTGGCCGCGTTGTTCACCGAGCCGATGCTCTACAGCCGACTCGTGACACATCGTGGCTGGCCGCGGCGGACATTCGAGGCGTGGCTGGCTGCCACACTGTGCGATCAGCTGCTGACGCGCTAGCTCGGATAGTCGATGACCGAGCGCCAGTAGTCATCACCGAGCTCGCCGCCCGCCCGCAGCACGACGGCCAGCCCGGTCGCCATGGCCAGCCCCAGAACGCCGAGCCACAGGCCGGCCACTGCGATCAGCACCCACAACCCCGCCGTCACCGCAGGCCACGGCGACACCGCGGCGAGCACGGGCGCGAAGAAGAACCCCGTGCCCAGGTACCACGCCGAGCCGGCTCGATCGCAAACCAGGACGATGCGCAGCCAGCGGGGCGTGGCGGTCATCTCGGACATGCCTCCACGATTCGCGCCTGGGGTAAAGGGTGCAATTACCTCCGAGGTAGTGGCGCCGACTACCGGTCGGGGCCAGACTCGGGTGATGGCGGTACGGGACGCGCCACCAGCCACGGTGGGCGCGATGGTGCGGCGTTGGCGTATGCGACGCCGCCTGAGCCAGCTCGAGCTCGCACTGGAAGCAGACGTCTCGGCGCGCCATGTCAGCTTCGTCGAGACGGGCCGTGCGACACCCAGCCGGGCGATGGTGTTGCGGCTGGCTGATGTCCTCGACGTGCCTCGGCGCGAGCAGAACCGGATGCTGATGGCCGCCGGACACGCACCGGCCTACACCGAGCGGCCCCTTGACGCTCCCGACATGGCGTCCGTGCATGCCGGCGTGGCGCGGGTGCTCGAGGCCTACGACCCGTACCCATGCGTCGTCGTGAACCGGGTCTGGGACCTGCTGCGCGCCAACGCCGGTGCCGGCGTGCTGCTCGCAGGCGTCGCGCCGCACCTGCTGGACCGGCCCAATGCCCTGCGTATCGCCCTGCATCCCGAGGGACTCGCACCGCGCATCCGCAACCTGGGCCAGTGGCGCGCCCATCTGATCGCGCGGCTGCACCGGGAGGCGGCGGCCGACGACACCGGGGACCTCTCCGCACTGCTCGACGAGATCAGCGGCTACCCGGGCGGAGACGATCGATCCCTCGACCTCGGCGGGGTGGCGGTGCCGCTGGATCTCGTCACACCTGACGGCGTCGAACTCCGGTTGCTCTCGACGGTCACGACGTTCGGAACCGCGCTGGACCTCACCGCCGCGGAGCTCAGCATCGAGGCGTTCCTGCCTGCTGACGCCGCCACAGCGCGGGCATTGGGGTGACGCCTCGCGCGGATTGCGCGGGAAGTCCCCGGGCAACGGCTCATCACCGCATAGAGTCGGGCGCCATGGAGACTCGACATCTCGCCGCGATCGTCGCCGTCGGCGGAGCCGTCCTGGGGTTGACGGCGTGCTCATCGCCCGAGCCTGCACTCGGCGGCACTACGGCAACCGTTGCGATCGACGGCAACGATGCCGGGGGCGCGTTTCCGGTGACGTGCCGGCAGACGGGCTTCACCTGGTACATCCAGACGGCGGGCAAGGACAAGGGGTTCACCGCCGTGCTGGCGATGGACGGGCCGCCCAAGGCCGAATCCGTCGAATTCCGAGACGTCGCAGGCTTTTCCGGCAACTTCTGGAAGGGCAACATGGGCGACGCCGAGGTGACCGGTCAGCAGGGGCGGTACACGATCACCGGCACCGCGGACGGCAACTTCACCGCGACGCCGAGCGACGACGCCAAGGCGAAGTTCCGTATTCAGACCAACTGCTGAGCGAGTCTTTCTTCATAGCGGGCGATCTCGACGAGGTTGTCGTGCGCCTCGACGCTGACCTCCTCGCCGCTCATCATCCGCAGCATGGGTGAGTCCCCGATCTGGGACACATCCGCCAGGTTGGCTGTCGCGTGTGCGTGATCGCGCATGATCGCACCTCCGTCGTCGATGACAGAGGATTACCCCGCCGGCGGCCGACGAATATGACGGTGTGGTGACCCCCGTCAGGCCTGGACGATGATGGGATCGCCGACGCTGACGGTGTCGAAGTACCACGCGGCGTTGTCCGGGCTGAGGTTGATGCAGCCGTGGCTGACGTTCGCGTAGCCCTGCGAGCCCACTGACCACGGGGCGGAGTGCACGTAGACACCGCCCCAGGTGACGCGGACGGCGTCGGCGACGGTCAGCTTGTAGCCCTCGGGGTCCGACAGCGGGATGCCGATCGTCCGCGAATCCATGACCACGGACTTCTGCTTCTCCAGCGCGGTGAAACTCCCGATCGGCGTGGTGTGCTTCGGCTTGCCCATCGACGCGGGCATCTCCCGTGCGACGACGCCGTCGATGCTCACGGTGAACGTGTGCGCGTCGAGGTCCGCGACCCCGACGACCGAGGAGCCGGTCTGGAAACTGGTGGCGAATCCCCCCACCGAGACGTCGATGGGTGCGTGCGCCGGGAAGAACTGCGTGGGGGTCCACTGCATGGTCCGGTCGTCGAGCCACGAGAACGTGCCCTGGGCCGGCCCGCCGTCCGACGGCCGCACCGCGAAGGAACTCTCGACGGCGCTGCGGTCGGGTACCGCGGCGGTGAACGTCACCGTGACGGGATGGGCCACGCCGACGGTCTCACCGGGCGACGGCGACATCTCGCTGATCGTCGACGGGAGGGTCGGTACCGCGGTGCCGATGGCTCCGACCGCCGACGGTCCTACCGAGAGGCCGGTCATGACGACCACCGATCCCATCACTGCCGCGATGCGGACGATGGAGGATCGGAGTCGGTTGTGTTCACGTGAGGCGCTCGCCACGGTGCCATCCTAGGTAATCGACGGGTTTGACCCCTGTTGACCGACTATCGCGGTCACGAGGGTGAACGTTTCACTCCACCGCCGACGGCCAGCAACGCATATCCCAGCGCCAGCACGCCGACGGCCAGCACCGCGACGTTGGCGGCGACCGCGCCTGCGCCGACGCTGTCGACATCGAGGAAGAAGTAGGGCGCACGCCGGCCCAGGTCGTTGAGCACCAGCAGCGCCACCACCAGATACGCCGCCGGGAACGCGAGCCAGGCGACCGGATGCCACCACGCCAGCGTCGACCTCGTCGGCACTGTTGCCGGTTCGGGGCGCCGCCCCACCAGGATCCAGTCGCACAGGGCGAGCACCGGTACGACGCAGTGCAGCAGCAGGTTCGCGACGGTGTAGCCCATGCTGCGCTCGACCAGGAACAGGTTCCACACCACTCCGGCCATGACCAGGTACAGAACGACCGCCCCGCGCAGCCCGGCGCGGCTGTCGGCCCGCGGTCGGACCAGCGTCCAGAGGTAGTAGGCGGCCGCGGCGATGTTGACCTGGTAGGTGAACGTCACCAGGCGCCACCACAGACCACGCTCGGAGGTCACGCCGACGACGAGCAGTGCCGCTGCAACGGCCAGGACTATCCCGACGCGAAGGCCGATACGCAGGGTCACGTCCTCAGGGTAGAGGCGGTGGCGGCGGAGGAGCCGGCTCGACGACCGGCGGCTGCTCGTCGCGTACCCCGGCCAACCGATCGCGGATGCGCTGCAGCAGGCCCGGCTGCTGCTCGGGCACCGGTGGTGGTGCAACGACCGGCGGCGGTGGCGGCGGCACCGCGTCGACCGGCGGCACCGCGTCGACCGGCAGCGGGTCGGTGCTCTCGATCGGCGCCGGCTCCGGCGCCGGAGCGTCCTCGACCGGGGCGGGCTCAGGCGCCGGCTCCTCCGTGGCGGGGGCTTCGTCTACGGGCGGCGGAGCGACGGGAGGCGGCGGCGGGGCGATCGGCGCGACCGGGGCGGCCGGGGTCACGGTCGTTGCGGCCGGTCGCACCGGCGGGGCGGGCCGAACGGGGACGAACTGCAGACCCAGCGCTGCGGAGACCGACACGACGAATGCGACCAGGCCGCCGGCCAGCATCGCTGCCGGACCCACGCGCCGCAGCCGCTCCGACGCGCCCTGCGGCGCAGGCGGCGCCTGTGTCTGCGCGAAATCGTCGTCGATCCACCAGCCGTCGGCGCTGGGGGCGCAGGCCAGCGCCGCTCCCCGCGCCAGCGCCAGTTGGGCTTCGGCGGGCGAGAACACCGGCACGGCCAACGCGTCCTCGAGCACGGGCGCGATCCCGTCGAGGTCCTCGGCCGAGCCGACGAGCACCAGCGCCTCGGGCTCCCAGTCCGTGCGGGCGAAGACCGCGCTCAGCCACCCGATCAGGTCTTCCTCGGTGATCACGGAGCTGTTGACGGCGGTCTGCACCGCGCCGTCGTCCGGGGTGACGACCAGAGCGATCAGCTGTCCCGGCTCCACGACGCACACCGCGGTGGTGTGGTAGCCCATCACCTCGGCGATCCCGCGGGCCAGCGCATCGGTGGCCTCGGAGAGCTGCACGGGCACGATGGTGTGGCCGGACTCGGTGAGCTCTTTGAGCAGCAGTGACGCCTCGGTCCGCGCGTCGTCGCTCCAGGTCATGCCGATGGACTGCACGCGCTGACCGCGCTGCGCAGCCAGCGCCTCGGTGCGTCGCACGGCTTCGGCGGCCTGCTGCGACGTCGCCACCTCGACACCGGTGCCGGTCATCGCCTCGCCGTCAGCGTCCTGCCCGTGCACCAGGACCAGTCCGACAGCCGACGACGTCACCGACAGCCCGAGTACTGCGTCCACGAACCACTCCTTCGTCGCGGCGACCTTACCCGCAGTACCTCCGGTGACGCATGTCCGTCAGGCGAGGGTCTGGGCCAGCAAACGCGGTTCGATGTTGCCGCCGGACAGGATCACCACGGTCGGACCCGGTGGCGTGGTGTGCCGGCGGTAGGCCGCGAGCGCGACGGCCCCGCTGGGTTCGGCGACCAGATGGCCCCGCTGGGCGAATTCGCGGACGCCGGAGAGTATGTCGTCCTCTGTGACGGTGAGCACGTCGTCGAGGACGTGGCGCAGATGCGTGAACGTCAGCTCGGACGGCTGCGAACGCAGTCCGTCGGCGACGGTCCGGTTGCGCTCGGTGACCGGCCAATCCACGCGCTCGCCGGTCCGTAGCCCCTCGGCGGCATCGGCGGCCAGCTCGGGTTCCACGCCGAGCACCACCGCCGTCGGGCACAGCGCCTTGATCGCCACCCCGATACCCGAGGACAGTCCGCCCCCGCTGACCGGAACCAGCACCGTGGCCACATCCGGGAGGTCCTCGGCGATCTCCAGGCCGATCGTGCCCTGACCGGCGATGACGTCGCGGTGGTCGAACGGCGGGATCATCACCCCACCGGTTTCGGCGACCACCTCGGCAGCGACGGCCTCGCGCTGGCCCGCCCCGCACAGCACCACACGAGCCCCGTGCGCCCGGGTCGCGGCCACCTTCACCTCGGGCGTCTCTTCCGGCATCACTATGTGCGCCCGCAGACCAAACGTGGCTGCGGCGTAAGCGACGGCCTGGGCGTGGTTGCCGCTGCTGTAGGCGACCACGTCGGTGACCGACCCGGGCTGTGCCATCACGGCGGTGAGCGCGTTGAACGCGCCGCGCACCTTGAACGCGCCGATCGCCTGCAGGTTCTCGGGCTTGACCCACAGCGGGCGCTCGGGGTCGCCCCACGGCGCGGGTATCAGCGGAGTCCGCACGACGTGGGTGCGGATGCGCTGCGCGGCAACGCGGATGTCGTCGATCGTCACGAGCTGCATGGCTCGAGTCTGCCTCACCCTTACAGTCGTCGATGATGGCCGGATACGCGCTGCCCGTGGTGCCCCGCTACGCAGAGATCGATCAGCAGGGCGTGGTGTTCAACGGCCACTACCTCACCTGGTTCGACGAGGCGTGCACCGGATTTCTCGACCACTGCGGTGTCGTCTACGCCGAGATGATCGCGGGCGGCTACGACTTCCAGGTCGTGCACAGCGAGATCGACTTCGCCGCCCCGGTGCGCTGGCGCGACGTCGTGCGGGTCAGCGCAGCCTGCGCCAGGGTGGGCACCACGAGCTTCACGATCGAGTTCGCGGTGCGCCGCCGTGCAGCCGCAGACCCCGAGGACGCGGAGCAGGTCGCGGTGCGCGGAGCCAACACCTATGTCGTGGTGTCGACCGACGACTGGGCCAAGCGGCCCGTGCCGGACGAGCTGCGCACCGCGTTGACGGGCCGCGGCATCGCCTGACCGGTACGGTCCTCGCATGGGCCACGGTCACGATCACGGACATCAGCGCGATCTTCCGCCCGGCATGGTCGAGCAGTTGGAACTCGCCTACGCGGGGGTGGCGTCGTTCGGGCACCGCCCGTTCCTCACCGAGACCAGCCAGCTCGACTCCTGGAAACCCGACGTCGCGATCGTCGGCGCGCCGTTCGACATCGCGACCACCAACCGTCCCGGTGCTCGGTTCGGTCCGCGGGCCATCCGTGCCACGGCCTACGAGCCGGGGACCTATCACATGGACCTGGGCCTGGAGATCTTCGACTGGCTCGAGGTCGTCGACTTCGGTGACGCGTACTGCCCGCACGGGCAGACCGAGGTGTCGCACCAGAACATCAAGGACCGAGTGGCCGCGATCGCCAGCCGCGGCATCGTGCCGGTGATCCTGGGCGGTGACCATTCGATCACGTGGCCCGCCGCGACCGCGGTCGCCGATGTGCACGGATACGGCAACGTCGGCATCGTGCACTTCGACGCCCACGCCGACACCGCCGACGAGATCGAGGGCAACCTGGCCAGCCACGGCACCCCGATGCGCCGGCTCATCGAGTCGGGTGCGGTGCCCGGCTCGCACTTCGTGCAGGTCGGTCTGCGCGGTTACTGGCCACCGCAGGACACGTTCGAGTGGATGCAAGAGCAGAAGATGACCTGGCATACGATGCAGGAGATCTGGGAGCGTGGCTTCAAGGCGGTGATGGCCGACGCGGTCGGCGAGGCGCTGGCCAAGGCGGACAAGCTCTACGTCTCGGTCGACATCGATGTGCTCGATCCGGCGCACGCACCGGGCACCGGGACCCCGGAGCCGGGCGGTATCACCAGCGCGGATCTGCTCCGGATGGTGCGCCAGCTCTGCTACGAGCACGACGTGGCCGGCGTGGACGTCGTCGAGGTGGCGCCCGCCTACGACCACGCCGAGCTGACGGTCAACGCCGCCCACCGGGTGGTGTTCGAGGCGCTCGCCGGCATGGCTGCCCGGCGCCGCGATGCCGCCGGCGGCGAGCCGGGACAACCGGCGAAGTCGTACCTGAAGCCGAGCTGATCAGGCCCGTCGCGGGCCGAGCTGATCAGGCTTTGGTCAGGGTGAACTGGCAGATGTCGGTGTAGCCGTCACGGAACAGATCGGCGCAGCCGGTCAGGTACTTCATGTACCGCTCGTAGACCTCGTCGGACTGGATCGCGATGGCCTGGTCCTTGTTGGACTCCAGCGCGGCGGCCCACAGATCCAGCGTGCGCGCGTAGTGCAGCCGCAGCGGCTGGACCAGCCCGACTCCGAAACCGGCCTTGGTCGCGTGCGTCTTGACCTTGACCGGCTGCGGCAGGTCACCACCGGGGAAGATCTCGTCCATGATGAACTTGAAGAATCTGATCTTGGTCATCGTGACCGGCAGGTTCCTGGCCGCGAACTCGTCGTCGTCGGGCTTGACGATGGTGTGCAGCATCATCACGCCGTCGGCGGGCAGCACGTCGTGGGCCCGGCTGAAGAACTCGTCGTAACGATCACGGCCGAAGTGCTCGAACGCACCGATCGACACGATGCGGTCCACCGGCTCGTGGAACTGCTCCCACCCCTGCAGCAGCACGCGCTTGCTGCGCGGGCTGTCGAGTCCGTCGAGCACCTTCTGTACGTGGGCCTGCTGGTTGCGGCTCAGCGTCAGGCCGATGACGTTGACGTCGTACTTCTCGACGGCTCGCTTGATCGTCGCGCCCCAGCCGCAGCCGATGTCGAGCAGCGTCATGCCGGGCTCGAGGCCGAGCTTGCCCAGCGACAGGTCGATCTTGGCCAGCTGAGCTTCCTCGAGGGTCATGTCGTCACGCTCGAAGTAGGCACAGCTGTAGGTCTGCGTGGGATCCAGGAACAACCGGTAGAAGTCGTCCGAGAGGTCGTAGTGCGACTGGACGTCCTCGAAATGCGGAGTCAGGTCCTGGGTTCCGTTGGTGGTGTCTGGCAAATCACTGACCTTTGAATCTCGAGTGCTTGCGAGGTGGCCCCACCGTCTTCGAGGGCCTGTCTCGTCCGGGGCGGAAGTTGCTACGCACAGTACCCGAGCAGGCTGGACCAACGTGAATCGCCGGGCGGGCATGTCCGCCCCCGCGCCGGGCGAACTATCGTGGGGAGACCGCCGAACCCGCCCATCGACTCTCGGAGGTATTCCACCGTGACGACACCCCAGGACGATCCGTTCGACGATGCTCCCGAGGCCGACGTGGCTGAGCAGCGCGTGCCGATCGACCCCGCCGATGACGCCGCTGACGGGGCCTGGCGAGATGCCGACCGGGTGGCCGGCGAGCGGGACTGGCAGGCCAGCGAGGCCGACCTGATCGAGCAGACGATCGACGTCCCGATCGACGACGACTTCGACCGCTGACCCCCCGACGGCTCGTCAGAGACTCGACACACACGCCGCGGTTGCGCCGTCGGCAAGTCGGGTAACTCGCTGACGTGAGTGACGCGAGTGATGCCACGGTCGAGGCCGTCGGCAAGGTGACCGAAGCGCTCGAGTGGGTGGAACGTGCTCGCGGACACCTGTATTCGTTCCACCAGCTGATGGGCCACGCCGACCTGCTCCTCGGGGAGGCGTGCGACGCGCTGCGCGAGGCGGGTCACGACGATGTCGCCCAGCGCATCGAGACCGAACTCGTGGGCCGCAACGTGCTCGAGGGGCGGTGGACCTTCCAGGTCGTCGAGGAGTTCGACGACAGCTACTGGCAGGTCGTTCGCGACCACGAGAAGCGCGTCCGCGACGACCTGGTCGGCGGGCAACGCCACCTGCACGAGGCGCGAATGAAGGAGGACCGTCGCACACATGGCCGAAAGGGTCATGAAGCGCGGCCCTGACGCTACGCTCGGGTCACATGAGCAGCCCCGAACTCGGCACGACACTCGGGGATCTCACCCGGGTGAACGGAACTCCCCCACCGGACATCGCCCTTGGCGACGTCGACCTGGGGTCGTGGGATTTCTGGGGGCTCGACGACGACATCCGTGACGGAGCGTTCGCCACGCTGCGCCGGGAGGCGCCCATCCGGTTCTTCGAGGCCTTCGTCGCCGACCCGGATGCGGAGGTGGCCGGTCACTGGGCGCTCACCCGCTACGACGACGTGTTCTACGCCAGCAGGCATCCCGAGATCTTCAGCTCGGCGCTCGGTATCGTGATCGGGGATCAATCCCCGGAGCTGGCCGAGTATTTCGGCTCGATGATCGCGATGGACGATCCCCGCCACACTCGGCTGCGCAACATCGTCCGCAGTGCGTTCACCCCGAAAGTGCTTGCGCTGATCGAAGATTCCGTGCGGGCGCGGGCGGCGCGGCTGGTGGCCGACATGGTGGCGAACCACCCCGACGGCCGGGCTGATCTGGTCGCCGAGTTCTCCGGGCCGCTCCCGCTGCAGGTCATCTGCGACATGATGGGCATCCCTGAATCCGATCATCAGCGAGTCTTCCACTGGACCAACGTGATCCTGGGTTTCGGGGATCCCGACATCGCCACCGACTTCGAGGAGTTCGTCTCGGTCGCGATGGCGATCGGGGCGTACGCCACCGCACTGGCCGAGGACCGGCGCGAGCATCCCGCCGACGATCTGACCACCGCCCTGGTCGCCGCCGAACTCGACGGCGAACGGCTCACCTCGGCCGAGGTGGCGTCCTTCTTCATCCTGCTCGTCGTGGCAGGCAACGAGACGACGCGCAACGCGATCAGTCACGGTGTGTTGGCGCTCAGCCGCTTCCCGGCACAGCGCGACCTGTGGTGGGCCGATTACGCGGGCATCGCCCCGACCGCGGTCGAGGAGATCGTGCGCTGGGCGTCACCGGTGGCCTACATGCGACGGACCGCGACCCGCGACGTGGAACTCGGTGGGGTGCGGATCGCCGCCGGCGACAAGGTGAGCCTGTGGTACGGCTCCGCCAACCGCGACGAGTCCAAGTTCGCCGACCCGTGGACGTTCGACGTGCGCCGCCACCCGAACCCGCACGTCGGGTTCGGCGGCGGCGGGGCGCACTTCTGCCTGGGGGCCAATCTGGCCCGCCGCGAGATCACCGTCGCGTTCGAGGAGCTGCACCGCGCCGTGCCCGATCTGCGCGCCGTCGGTGAACCCGACCGGCTGCAGTCGGCGTTCATCCACGGCATCAAGCGGCTACCGGTGGTCTGGGCCGTCTGATCAGTTCCTGGTGACGTCGGGAGCGACGCGATGGGTGTCGCGTCCGGTGTCACGGGCGACATCAGGGTCGACGGTGCCGTGATGGCTGTCCTGGCTGCTGTGGCGTCCGCCGGCGACCGCGCCGTTGTCCTCGGCGGAGACGTCAGTGTCTGACCGGCGGACTCGCGGGTCGAGCTTGTCGGCATGCTCGCGGCGCTCGTCGAGATGCTGCTGGGAGCTGGTCAGCGCGTCGCGACGGCCCGCCGCGGTATCCGCCAGGCGCGCGGCTTCGGCGGCTTTGGCCTCGGCCTCGGCCTGCGCGGCTCGGGCTTTCGCCTCGGTCTCTTCCACCAGCGTGGCCTGGCGCTGCACGCGCTGGCTGTCGTGCTGGACTTCCTCGCGGATCCGGTCGGCTTCGGCGGCGCGGCGCTTGTTCCGGGACTTGCGTGCGAGGACCACGATCAGGGCGATGACGACGATCGCGGCGACGGCGGCCACCACGATCCAGACTGTGTTGTTGCTGTCCATGACGGCTCCTCGGCTCATGCGGGGCCGTTCGGCGTTGACGACCCCATCAATATGCGCTCGGATGCCCGGGTGGTTACGGAGCTAAACCGCTAGTGCAGACGCAGTGCACTGAGCATGCCGGCTGCCGACCGCGGCCAGGTGAAGTCCTCGGCCCGGCGGCGGGCGCTGCGCCTGCGCTGCTCTTCCGGCCGGCTGATCACGGAGGCGACGGCGCGCGCGATGGCGCGTGGATCGTTGTCCGCGACAGCCCCGCTGTCCTGGGTGAGGATCTCGGTGAGCGCCGAGGTCCGCGACACCACGGCGGGCGTTCCGCAGGCGAGCGCTTCGAGCGCGGCGAGTCCGAAGGTCTCGTGCGGGCCCGGGGCAAGGGCCACGTCGGCGCTGGCGAGGATCGTCGCCACGGTGTCGCGACACCCCACGAATCCGGTGAAGTCGACCGGAAGACCCCGCGCCTGCCGTTGCAGGCGAGCCCGCAGCGGCCCGTCACCGACCACCACCAGACGGGCATCGACTCCCGAATCACGCAGCGCAGCAACAGCATCGATGCTCTGGTGCGGATGCTTCTCCATCGAGAGGCGGCCGCAGTGCACCAGCAGCGTCTGTCCGGGTCCGGCCCAGCGCGCCCGCATGGCCGTGGAGCGGTGGCGCGGATGGAACTGGTCGAGGTCGACGCCGAGGGGCACCGTCACCAGGTTCGTCACGCCGATGCGGTCGAATTCCTCGCGCGCGAACGTGGTCGTGCATACCACCACGTCGTAGGTGGCGGCCGTCCGGCGGTTTGCGGCGTTGGCCACCGCGCGCGCCCACCGCGTGGGCAGGACCTGGCCCACGAGCCGGTCGAGCCGTTCGTGGGAGATCATCGCCGTGGACACGCCGTGACGGCGGCCCCACGGCCCCAGCGAGCGGAGCGTCAGCCGGTCGGACACCTCCAACGCATCGGGGCGCAGCGCATCGAGCAACGCCGTGACGGGGCGCGGAGACACCGCGCGGTAGCCCCCGGTGAACGGAATCTCGAACGCGGGCAGCGTGATTCGTATGACGCCGCTCGCGGTGGCCGTCCATTCACGCCGGGGGCCGGGCACGACGAGGAACACGTCGTGCCCCGCCGCGCGGTACTCCGCGCCGAGCCGGTCGACCGCGGTGCGCAGGCCTCCGGATCGGGGCCCGTAGAAGTTGGCCACCTGGACGACCCGCATGGTGGCATCAGAGCGTGCCCGGGTGTGCGGAAGTCGACGGCGGGGTGGCGCGGCGCCGAACACCCGGTGGCGGCCCCTGGCAACCGGCGGGATCAGCCGACGTGGACCACGAGCCAGTCCAGCGTGCGGCGCCATGCGTCGTCGGCCGCCGTCTGGTCGAACCGTTCACCCGTGTCGTTGAAGAACGCGTGGTTGGCACCCGGCTCGGTGACGAGTTCGTGCACCAGCCCGGCCTTCTCGAGGGCGGCACGGGCGACCGGTTCGGTGGCGTTGACGCGCTGGTCGAGCGCTCCGTAGAAGCCGAGCACCGCCACCCCGGCGGACTTCGAGAAGTCGGGGTCATCGGGGGTGGGACCATAGAAGGGGAACGCCGCGGCCAGCTGCGGGACCCCGCTGTCGAGGAGGCGCCACACCAGTCCCCCGCCCATGCAGAACCCGATGGCGGCGAGCTTGCGCCCGGGGGTGCGTCGCGCCACCTCGGCGATCCCGGACTGCAGGTCGGCCACCATGTCGGCCGGCGGGCGCTCCCCGAGCGCGGCGGTGGCCGCCGCGGGGTCGGTGAACGTGGCGGTGCCGCCGCGACCCGACAGCAGGTCGACGGCGAGGCTCGAGTACCCGGCGCCGGCGAGCCGGCCGGCGACCGATCGCACCCAGTCGGTGAGCCCTTTGTTCTCGTGGATGACCAGGATGCCCCCGCGCGCGTCGGCGGCCTCTGCCCACGCACCCTGCAGCGCTCCGGCGGGGCCGGCCCAGGTCACCGGCGTGGTGGGCAGCGCCCCGGCCTGCCCGGGAGGCTGCCGTGGGGCAGGCGAGGCGGATGCGGGTGTGCCGGAGGAGCCTGACGGGCTCGACGAGCTGGCCGGGGCAGTGCGAGCGTTGTCGGCACAGGCCGCGATCAGCGCCGATGCGCCGGCCGCGCTCACCCCCAGCAGGGCCAGCCGACGCAGTGCCTCGCGTCGCGAGAGCAGGCCCTCGACGTGATCGGTGGCGATTTCTTCGGCGATGTAGCGCTGCAGCGGCGTCACCTTCTCAATTATGCGCCGTGGGTTCGGTAGACAATCCGAAAAAAGTGTTCACGATGTCGTTGACACGTGTCGTGTCGACCTGTTCGATGGGGACGTGAGCAGCGCTGTGACGTACGACACGATCATCCGCAACGGACGTTGGTTCGACGGCACCGGAGCTCCGTCGGCCGTGCGCACCATCGCGATCAAAGACGGTCACGTCGCAGCCATCACCGAGGACGACCTCGCCGGGGCCGAGTGTGCCCAGGTGATCGATGCGGATGGCAAGTGGGTGCTGCCCGGCATGCTCGACATCCACACCCACTACGACGTCGAGGTGCTGAGCGGGCCTGCGCTGTCGGAGTCGCTGCGCCACGGCGTCACCACGGTGCTCCTCGGCTCCTGTTCGCTGTCGACCGTCTATGTCGACGGCGGTGACGCCGGCGACATCTTCGGCCGGGTGGAGGCCATCCCTCGCGAGCACGTGGTGGCCGCGATCGAGCAGCACAAGACCTGGCGAAACGGCGAGGAGTACATCGCAGCGCTCGAGGACCGACCGCTGGGGCCCAACGTCGCGGCGTTCATCGGTCACTCGGACATGCGTGCCGCGGTGATGGGTCTGGACCGCGCCACCCGCTCCGAGGAGCGCCCAAGCGCAGCCGAGCAGGCCCAGATGGAGCGCATGCTCGCCGAGGCGCTACGCGCCGGATTCGTCGGAATGTCCTCGCAGCAACTGCTTTTCGACAAGCTCGACGGTGAGGTGTGCCGGTCGCGGACCCTGCCCTCGACCTACGCCAAGCCGCGGGAGCTGCGCCGGCTCAAGGCGCTGCTGCGGCGCGCGGGCCGAGTCTTGCAGTCCGGACCCGACATCGAGAACCCGTTCAACATCGGTTCGCAGGCATTCCAGTCCCTGGGCATCGTCCGCAACCCCCTCAAGACAAGCCTGCTCTCGGCCGCCGACGTCAAGTCCAACCCGGTGGCGGTCAAGATCCTCGGTCCGCTCGCCCGGCTGGTCAACGGCCTGGGTGGCGACTTCCGCTGGCAGCACCTGCCCGTGCCGTTCGAGGTGTACGCCGACGGCATCGATCTGGTGATCTTCGAGGAGTTCGGCGCCGGAGCGGCCGCCCTGCACCTGCGCGACGAGGTGGAGCGCAACGCACTGCTGCGCGACGAGAACTACCGGCGCCGGTTCCGCCGCGACTACGACGCGAAGTTCGGCATGCGGGTCTGGCATCGGGACTTCTTCGACGCCGAGATCGTGGACTGCCCCGACGCCTCGGTGATCGGCAAGTCGTTCGGTCAGGTCGGGCGGGATCGCGGCGGGCTGCATCCGGTGGATGCGTTCCTCGACCTGGTACTCGACCACGGCACGGCGCTGCGGTGGCGGACCACGATCTCCAACCATCGGCCCGAGGTGCTCAAAGCGCTGGCGCGCGATCCCGGTGTGCAGATGGGGTTCTCCGACGCCGGTGCCCACCTGCGCAACATGGCGTTCTACAACATGGGGTTGCGGTTGTTGCGGCACGTCCGCGACGCCGAACGGGCGGGCACGCCGTTCATGAGCATCGAGGCTGCGGTGCACCGGCTCACCGGTGAACTGGCCGACTGGTACCGCATCGACGCCGGGCATCTGCGGATCGGCGACCGTGCCGACGTCGTGGTCATCGATCCCGAGCGGCTCGACGAGTCACTGGACCGCTACGCCGAATCGCCGGTCGAGCAGTATGGCGGGCTCCCCCGAATGGTCAACCGCAACGACGAGACGGTGCTCGCGGTGCTGGTCGGTGGGCGCGCGGTGTTCCGCGACGGAGAGCTCACCGACCTCGTCGGGACGCAACGCACCGGCCGGTTCCTACGCGCCGCGCACCGCGTCCGGGCCCTGTCGGCGGCGCCCGATGAGTTGACTCGTGTCGGCTGAGCAGACCGTCGCAGCCCTGTGGACTGCGCTTTCTGCGCGCGACTGGGACGGCGTCATGACTCATCTGAGCGCCGACTGCATCTACCTCGACGTGCCGGTCGGCCCGGCCGCTGCCGCGCGCGGACCGGTCGACATCGTCAAGAGGCTGAAGATCGGCCTGCAGCCCCTGGCGTCCTACGAGAACTTCCCTGGCCTGATGGTCAGCAACGGCAGCGACGTGATGTACGAACATCACGAGCAATGGCATTGGCCGACAGGCGAATCCGCGGTCCTGCCATTCGTCACGGTGCACCGGGTGACAGACGGCAAGGTCTCGCTGTGGAAGGACTACTGGGACATGAGCGCGCTCGCTAACCATGCTCCGCCGAGCTGGCTGGAAGACTTCGCGACCGCGGACATGTCCTGGGTGTTCGACGCCACCGGCATGGTGTGACGCGTCAGGCTCCGAGCAGGCCGTCGATCTGATTGGTGGCCGCTGTGGCGCCTTCGATCATGCCCATGTCGAGTACCTGCTGCAGCGCCTCGACCGAGGCGTATGTGCTGACGTAGGTCGCGCGGGTGCCTCCGTCGTTGTCGGCGAACGTGAACACGTTCTTCGACACCGGCAGATCGGTTTTGGGGGTGAAGTCGGGTTCGGCGAAACCGTCGTCGAAGCTGAACCCGTGCGGCTCGTCGACCGCGGTCACCTCCCAGTAACCGGCGAACTTCTCGCCCTCCGGGCCCGTCATGTAGTAGGTGACACGGCCACCGGGACGCAGATCATGATCAACCACAGTCGCCGGGTATTCCGGTGGCCCCCAGATCTTCTCGAGTTGACGAGGATCGGCGTAGATCTGCCAGATGCGCTCGACGGGCGCGGCGAAGTCGGCGGTGATCGTCAGGCTGCGGGCGTCCAGATCTTGGTGGACATCGGTGACGGGCATGGTCATTCCTCTCGGGTGTTCTCGGATGCTGAGTTCTCGGACGCGATGAGGTCGTCGATGCGGGCGATTCGGCCGCGCCACACCTGTTCCAGCTCGGCGAGCAGCGAGGCCACCGACCGGATCGCGGTGACCTCACCGCTGGCCAGTTGTTCGCGGCCGCGCCGCCGCTTGGTGATCAACCCGGCTCGGTCGAGCACCGCGACGTGCTTCTGCACGGCGGCAAAACTCATGTCGTAATGCGCCGCCAGTGTGGACACCGAGTGCTCGCCCGCCAGAACACGACGCACGATGTCGCGCCGCGTCCGGTCGGCCAATGCATGGAACAACGCGTCTGCGCGGTCCTCATCGAGCACGTCCACCCCCACAACATACAACCGAACGGTTGTATGTTGTCAAGGGCTCACGCGCTCACACACTCCAGGCGAGGCGGAACTTGTCCGCGAGTTCATCGGCGCTCAGGTGGCCATAGGTGGCGTTCTCGTAGCGGCGCACCGCCAGCACCGCGTCCACCACCGGATCGCCCAGGATCGCGCGCAGGGTCGTCGAGCGGTCCAGAGCGTCGAGCACGGTCCGCTGATCGGTGGGCAACACCGTGACGCCGGCGTCTGCGCGCTGCGCCTCCGACAGCGACGACGGATCGACCGCCACCTCCGCTGGCGGGCGAAGGTCCTGCTCGATACCGTCGAGCGCGAGGCCCAGCACGGCGGCCGAGGCCAGATAGGGATTCGCCGACGGGTCGATGATCTTGACCTCGACATTGGCGCCGTACACGTTCGCCGGTCCCGCGGTCATGAAACGCACAGCGGCTTCGCGGTTCTCGGTGCCCCAGCACGCGTAGGCGCCGGCCCAGCTCCCGGGCTGCATCCGCAACCCCGAGACGATGGATCCGCTCAGCACCCCCTGCGCATCCGGGAGGCCGGCGAGCACGCCCGCCACCGCTGACGCGCCCTCATCGGTCATGCCCGCGGGGCCGTCACCGCCAGAGAACAGCGGCGTCTCGTCGCGGACCAGCGAAAAGTGTTGATGCGCGCCCGATCCTACGCTCCCGGCGAACGGCACGGGCGAGAGACTCACGCGTGCACCGTATTTGCGGGCCGCACGACCGATGATGATGCGTATCAGGCTGACCTGGTCCGCGGCGGCGACGGGCGACAGCGGCGCCAGGGAGATCTCGAACTGGTTCGCGCCGTACTCGGGATGGAACTGTTCGATGGCCACCCCGGACGCCGTCGCCGCAGCTGTCACGTCGCGCACGAAGCCCTCGAACTCAAGCACGCCGGCCAGCCCGTACTGGGCCCACAGGTCGGCGGGCAGTGCGGCGCCGTCGGGCCCGACGAGCACGAACTCGATCTCGTGGCCGACCAGCGCCTGCAGACCCGCGTCGGCGAGCCTGTCCTCGATGCGCCGCAGTGTGCCGCGCGTGCAGAACGGATCGACCGTTCCGTCCTGCCTGTGGAAATCGCCAGGCGCCCAGGCGAATCCGTCACCGAGGATGCGGAGCGCGCTGAGATCGATCCGGATTCGCTGGTCCCCGACGACGCCGGTGGCGGGGGTCAACGCGATGCCGGCCTTGTCGATCGTGAACACGTGCCAGACCGGGCTCGCGCCGAGTCCCGGATCGGCAAAGGACCCCATCCGACGCAGCGGAACGGTCTTGGCGTGCATCAGTCCGGCAGGATTGACGACGGTGCCGATCAGCGTGGCGACTCCGTCGGATTCGAGCTGGGCGATCGCCGCGGCGGCGAGCGGTTTGGCGGCCATGCGGCCATTCTGCCGCCGGGCCGGCGCGTTCACAGCGTGATCGCGCAGGCCTGTCCGATGTCGAGGGTGCGCAGCATGCGACCCATCCCGACCCACATCGCGCACGAGATCGCCAGATCGGTGAGCAGTTCGTCGTCGAAGTGCTCCTTGGCCCGGGCCCAGAAGTCCTCGTCGTCACGCAGTGCGGTGTGGTCCGTGGCGAAGCGGTGCGCGAATTCCATCGCGATGCGTTCAGCGTCGCTGTATCCCGGCCACGTCCGCCACTGCGTGGCGTAGTCGTAGAACTCCTCGGTGAGGCCGTTGGCCTCGCCGTCACCGTCGCGCGTGTTCTGGCACGTCACGCATTCGTTGGCGTACGCGATCACGATGCGGGCGGCTTCGCGGGTGCGCATCGGCAGCCGGTTCTTGGTGTACACCGCATTGCTGAACCGGGCCATCGCAGCCCCGAGCTCTGGCGATGTCACCGCGAAACCGGTCACGTCGTCGTCGGCGAAATCCCCGATTCGGCTCATGGCCGAAGTGTAACGCGTTCTAGTTCGCGCCGACGCTGGGCGGACGGGACACGCACTGGGCCAGGTACAGCTCCTCGCCCAGCTTGCCCATCAGCTCGAGCTGCGTCTCGAGATAGTCGATGTGGAGTTCCTCGTCGGCGAGGATCTCCTCGAGCAGAGTCGCCGAGGTGGCGTCACCCTTCTCGCGGCACATCATCACGCCCGGCCTCAGCCGCCCGACCACCTCGTACTCGATGGCGAGGTCGGCTTCGAACTGCTCGCGCACTGTCTGACCCACGCGCAGGGAGAACAGTCGCTGATAGTTGGGCAGGCCGTCGAGAAGCAGGATGCGGTCGGTGATCTTCTCCGCATGGACCATCTCTTCGAAGGATTCCTTGCGGGTGTGCTCGGCCAGCTCGGTGAAACCCCAATTGTCCTGCATCTTCGAATGCAGGAAGTACTGGTTGATCGCCGTCAGTTCGCTCGTCAGCTGCTCGTTGAGCAACTTCAAGACGTCGGGATCCCCTTGCATGGTCAGCTCCTCGAGAACGGTGTGGCGGCGGCACGGGCCATGTGCCGAGCACGTTCAATCTAGTGCACCGAAAACGTCGAGCCACGTAAGTCTGCCCTCATGCGAGAGGTGAGTCTGGACCATCCACGTGGAGTAAGGCTAGACTTCGCTACGGTAGGTAAGGCTAGACTCAGCTTGGTTGTGACTCCGACAGTGAGGATGGGCGTAGCGGATGTTCGTCTGCCTGTGCACCGGCACCACCCACCACGCCGTTGGTGAGCTCGTGGCCAACGGCGCCCGCACATCGCGCGATCTGGCCGAGGCGTGTGGCGCCGGCGGCGACTGCGGCCGTTGCCGCCGCAATCTGCGGGCGATCATCGAGGCACATTTCGCCCAGAAAGTTGTCGCGCCCGCAGTCAGCGTCGCTGGCTGAACTGGTCCAGCGCCGCGGCATTGGCCACTCCCCCGAGCAACTCGGCGAATTCGGCGTTCTCGCGGGCGGTGGCTTCGGCAATTCCCGGTCGATAGCCCTGTGTGATGGTGCGCTTCACCGCCGTCAGGCTCGAAATCGGTCGGGCGGCAAGCACATCGGCGTGCCGACGGGCCTCGGCCATCAACTCCTCGGGTGCGCAGACCTTCCAGGCAATGCCCATCCGGTGCGCCTCTTCGGCGTCCACCCACTCCGAGGACAGCAGCATCCAGGCCGCGTTCTGCCTGCCCATCAGCTGAGGCAGCAGGTAGGACGACGCCGCTTCCGGGGCGACGCCGAGACTGGTGAACGGGCACTTCAGGCGTGCCGTGGACGACATGAACACCAGGTCCGCGTAACCCAGGATCGTGGTCCCGATCCCCACCCCGACGCCGTTGACCGCGCAGATCAGCGGTTTGGTGAGGTCGGCGAGCGCGGTGATCATCGTCGGAAAGTTGCTGCCGCCCGTATAGGAGCCGTCGGCGATGCGCGTCTGCATCTCCTTGAGGTCGTTGCCCGCGCTGAACGCGCGGCCCGCGCCGGTCAGGAGCACCACGGCGACGTCGGGGTCCGCTGACGCCTCGGTCAGCGCCGTGGCCGTGGCGAGGTAGAGCTCCTCGGTGAAAGCATTCAGCGCCTCCGGCCGGTCGAGCACGATCGTGCGTACCCGATTGTCATCGCTGATCTGCAGAGTCACGGTGCCACCGTAGCGAACGGGTCACGGAGCACGTAGCGACTGCTGGGCACGGTGTCGACGTTCTCGTTGGCGCCGAAGGCCGAGGTGCTGGCGATCATTCGCGTCATCCGGTCGGAGAGATCGTCATCGTCGCTCGCGCCGAAGAAGGCATGCAGATCGGTGGCGGCTGCGAGGGGGAAGAGCTCCTCGACGATCGCCGAGATCGGTTCGGCCCCGGCGGTGAGGGCGCGGACCACCGTGTTCTGGGTGTAACCGAACGTCGCCTGTGTGTCGATGGCGACCTGAGTGTGGTGCCGGTGCCATCGGGTCAGCCACGTGGCCTCGTCCATTGCCGCCGGCCGGCGCAGCAGCGCGACGTTGGCCAGGCCCGGCGTCCGTTCTCCGGGAGGGGTGTGCGGGGGCTTGAGCGGAACGGACTCGGTGACCAGATAGGCCGCGAGCGCATCGCTGTGTGCCGTCAGAATCTCTGTGGCAGCGGCAATCTGGCTGCCGTAGTACTGGTCGGTCCAGATGCTGACGACGGCGATCACCGGTGGGCTGAGCGTGGTCAGGGTCATCAACGAGTCCGTGACGGCCGCGTCGCGCACGTTCACGGTCAGCCCGGCGACGCCGGTGCCGGCCACCTGCTCGGCGATATCGGTGCGCAATCGTAGAGCCCACGTCTCGTCGCCGGGCGCGCCACGCAACGTCATCATCACCTTCTCCACTCCGCGACGATAGCCCCGCGCAGAATGGGGAGATGATCACGGGTGAGACGGTGCGCGCGGCACTGCCGGAGGCTGCTCCGGTCCTGCGCAGCGTCGTACTCACCGTCGTCGCCGCGCTGTGTGCGATCCGGTGGGGCCCGGCGGGTTCTGCGACCGCGGTGGCCGGTACGGCAGTGGTCGCCGCTGTGGTGGCCCTGCAGCAGGATCCGCGCGGGCGAACCCTACGGGTGCTGTTCGTCGCGCTGGTGATGGGCGTGGCGATCCTCGTCGGAACCTCGACGTCGGCGTTCTTCGGGGTGTTCGTCGCCGCTGCCGGCCTCTGGTGTGCTCTTGCCGCCCTGCCCTGGGTGTGGGGCACGTATGCCGGGCTCGTCGCCTCCACATCGGGGGCTCTGGTCGTCGCGACAGGACTGACGGCGCCGACGTGGTCCTCGACCTTCGGGGCAGCGGCACTCGCGGTGAGTGCGGGTGCGCTGCAAGCCGCGGTCACCGCGGCGTGGCCGCCACGACGCTGGCGGCTGCAGCGGGAAGCGTTGGCCGCGGCATACCGCTCGCTCGCCGAGGATGCGACGCGACTGGCAACCCGTGCCGAGGAGTCGGTGGCCAGCGCCGAGCCGATGATCGCGTTGCGCGCGGCGTTCACGGCCGACGCGGCGCGTCCGACGCGCCGATCCGCCGGCTACCGCAACTGGTATGTGGTGCCCGGGCGCATCGGCGCCACCCTGGCCGACCTCGCGGCGAGCGCCGACCCGACCGAGGTGTTGCACGCGGCCGCGGCCACCTTGAACGCCCTGGCCGACCCCGACCGATCGGCACGCGCCACCGTCGACGCCACGCTCGCGCGACTCGAGGCCGCCGTTGCCGCCGCGGATGGCGATGCGGTGCCCGCCGCGCAACGACTGTCCGCCCATCTCCACCTCGCCGCAGCGCGTCGACCGAACGACAGGCTTCACGTCCGACCGGCTGACCTGTGGACACGGGTGCGGGTCGCGGTCGACGGGTTGCGAGAGCACATCGACCGGCACTCCCCCGTGCTGCGGCACGCCGTGCGCCTCGGTGTCGCGGTGGTTCTGGCGTGCCTGTTGGGGCGCGTGATCGCGGTGGGCGACGGAACCTGGATCGCGTTGACGGTGCTGATGGTCTTGCGTCCCGAGACGGCACACACCTACACCCGCTGTGTGGGACGTACCGCCGGGGTGGCGGCGGGGGCGCTGCTGGTCTCCTGCGTCGCCCTTGTGGCGCATGCAGCTCCGGCGGTGTTCGCAGTCCTCGCGGGCGTCTCCGTGGGTGCCGCCTACGCCGCGTCGCGGTACGGGTACGTCGCGGTGGCCGCTGCCGTCGCGGCTACGACGGCGTTCATCCTCGGGATCGACCATGCCGCCGTACTTGTCGACCCGCGCGACGTTCTGGTCGTGACGGCGATCGGCGGCGCGCTGGCCGTGCTCACCCACGTGCTGATGCCCGACGACCCGCTGACTCGGCTCGCGCAGCGGGCCGGGGAACTCCTCAAGGCCGAGATCGATTACGCGGCAACGGTCGTGAAGGTCTATCTGCACGAGATCGACAGCGCGACGGAGGTGCGGGCCACCGCGTGGGAGCGCACGTTCCGGGCTCGGGCGGCGTTCGAGGCCGCCTCCGGCGCGGCGCGTCTGGTCTCGGCGGAGCAGCGCCGCTGGTTGCGGTGCTATCGCACGGTGCTGAACTCGATCACCGGATCGTGCGCGACGCTCGAGGACAATCTGCCGGTCGACGCGTTCCCCCAACCGCACCGACCCTTCGTCCGCGCGGTCGACGAGTACGTCGAGGTGCTGTGCGGCGAACCGGTGACGGCCACCGACCCGTGGAGCGTCGACACCGACGAACTGATCGCCGCCGCCGAGCGCGTACGGCGGTCGGTGCCCGGGCACGAATCGGTCGAGGGTTCGGCCCGCGTCCTGGTCGCCGAGATCGCCGCGATCACCCGTGCGCTGTGCCTGGTCGCCGACACCCCGTGGCCTGCGGCGCGCTGAATCGCTAAGTCAACGCCTGTTGACATTTGCGTCGATCGGTCTACGGTCGAAGTCAACAACTGATGACTTGCCCGAGGAGACCTGATGACCGCACACATTCCCGTCCTCGTCGTCGGCGCAGGGCCCACCGGCCTGGCGGCGGCAATGGAACTCTCCCGACTCGGCGTCGGCGTTCGCATCGTCGACCGCGCACCACATCCGTCGCCGGAGTCGCGGGCCCTGGCCGTGCAGGCGCGCACACTGGAGCTGCTTCGGGTCCGCGGGGTCGGCGAGCAGATGCCGCCGCTGGGGAACGACGTCCGAGCCGCGGCCCTGCATGCCGGGGGCCGGCACCTCGCGCAGGTGGAACTGAGTCGGATGCCCAGCGTGTTCAACGGCATTCTGATGCTCGCCCAGTCGGAGACCGAAGCTCTGCTGGCCGAGCAGCTCGGCCGCCAAGGGGTCAAGGTCGAGCGCGGAGTGGAGGTCGCCTCCGTGCGCAATATGGCTGCATCGCAGTCTGTTTCGGCGGTACTGCGATCCGCGGGAGGTTCCGAGGAGCGCGTCGAGGCGCAGTACCTGATCGCCGCCGATGGTCCGCACAGCACCGTCCGCAAAGCACTGGGCGTGCCGTTCCCCGGGCGCACGCTGCCGCACGACTACGTATTGGCCGACCTGCACATCGCCGGCCCGGTGCCGCAGGATCAGGTGTCGATCTTCTTGGCCCGCAACGGTTTTGTCGCCATCTTTCCGATGGGTCACGGGCGCTTCCGCATGATGGCCACCGATCCCTCTGGTGTGCTGGGTCGTGGATCGACGCCGACGGTCGATCAGATGCAAGAGCTCTTCGACCGTACGGTCGGCGTGCCGGCGCGACTGCGCGGGGTGAACTGGAGTTCGCAGTTCCGGATCAACAGCCGCATGGTGCCGGATCTGCGCTCAGGCAGGGTGCTCTTCGGCGGTGACGCCGCGCATGTGCACAGTCCGGCGGGCGGGCAGGGAATGAACCTGGGCATCCAGGACATGATCAACCTGAGCTGGAAACTCGCGATGGTGCTCGACGGGCGAGCGCACCAGGAACTGCTCGACACCTACTCATCCGAACGGCTACCCGTGATCCGAAAGGTGTTGCGATTCACCGAAATCGGAACCCGGGTGTTCAACTCCACCAATCCCGTGGTGCATGCGGTGCGTATCCGGATGGCGCCGCGGGCGCTGGCGCGCGACGCCGTGCAGAATGCGGCGGCATCGATGTTCGGGCAGCTGTCGGCTGGTTATCGTGGCGACGCGCTGACCGACGGTGCGGGAGGTCTGGGTGCCCTGCGTGCCGGCGACCGCGTGCCGGATGTGGATGGTCTTTATGACGCGCTCGATCTCGGTGCGTTGACGTTGTTCGCAGGCGCCGATGCTGGCGCGGTGGTCGACGTGGCGCGGACGTGGGACGGGGTGGTGAGCGTGCGCGACGGGCACGTGCCGGAGGGTTGGCTACTGGTCCGGCCTGACGGCTACCTCGCCGCGGCTGGCGGGCCGGGCGACGGGCCCGTGCTGGAGCGCTGGCTGCGGCGGTGGTTCATGCGCCCCTGAAGTTGTCGGTGGTTCGAACTAGTGTTCGATATATGGATGTGGTGGCGGACGCGGTCGGGGTGATGCGGGGTCAGTTGGCGATCCTGCGCGACGCCTCCGACGCGCTCTCGCACCGCGAGCTGGTGGCACTGCTGGCCGAGGTGACGTCGTTCGTGCGCTCGGTGCCGGCATTGGAGCATCACATCCTGGCCCGGTTGGTGGCTGAGACGGAGCCGCGGCGGCTCGGCGAAGCGTCGTGGAAGAAGGTCCTGACCACCGCACTGCGGGTCTCCGAACGCGACGCCAAACGCCGCCTGACCGAGGCAGCGGCGCTGGGCCCGCGGCAGGCCATCACCGGAGAAGCGTTGCCGCCGGCGTGGGAAGCCACCGCTCGCGCGCAGGCCGCCGGGGCGTTGGATGCTGATCATGTCGCGGTGATCGCGACGTTTCACGACAAGTTGCCGGTGTGGGTCGATGTCGACACCCGCGCGGCCGCGGATCGGCAACTCGCCTCCCTGGGCGCAGGGTTGACCCCGGAGGATCTGCGTAAGGCGGCGGATCGGTTGGCGGCGATGATCGACCAGGACGGCCCCGAACCCACCGACGCCGACCGCGCCCGCCGACGAGGCATCCAGCTCGGTGAGCAGCAGGCCGACGGGATGAGCCGACTGACCGGATGGATCACCCCAGAAGCGCGCGCCACCTACGAAGCCATCCAGGCCAAACTCGCCGCACCGGGGATGTGCAACCCGGACGACGAGACGCCCTGTGTCGACGGCGAACCCGCCCCCGAGCAAGCGCGATCGGACACGCGCAGTGCGGCGCAACGCAATCACGATGCGTGGCTGGCCGTCGGGCGGATGGCGTTGTCCTCCGGGGAGTTGGGGTCGCACAACGGGTTACCCGTGACCGTGATCGTGTCGACGACTCTGCAGGAGTTGGAGAAGGGTGCGGGGGTGGCGGTCACCGGCGGCGGGTCGCTGTTGCCGATGGCGGATCTGATCCGGATGGCCTCCCACGCCCACCACTATCTAGCGGTGTTCGATCAGCACACCACCCAACCGCTCTACCTCGGCCGCACGAAGAGACTCGCGAGCCCGGCGCAGCGGATCATGCTGCACTCCTCAGCCCGCGGTTGCACGAGACCGGGCTGCAGCGTGCCCGGCTACTGGTCGCAGGTCCACCACATCGAGGACTGGAAGACCGGCGGCGCCACCGACATCACCAACCTCACCCTCGCCTGCGGACCCGACAACCGGATGATCGACAAAACCGGCTGGACCACCCGCATCAACAACCGAGGCCAAGCCGAATGGCTCCCCCCACCCGACCTCGACACAGACCAACGCCGCAGCTCGCGGACAGTCAATGGCTACCACCACCCCGAACGCCACCTCCTGCCCGAAGACGACCACGGACCATAGATCAACGCGGGCAACAACTTTCACTGCAGGGCAGGGGCTGTCGCTGCGGGCATCGGCAATTGTTCCTACCATTGTGTGCCATGGCAGCGCCGAGCGAAGGTCCGTCGCGGCCGGTGCTGCCCGCGACTCTCGTCGAAGTGGCCGGCCACCGGCTGCGCGATGCGATCCTGTCCGGACAGCTCGCGCCCGGCCAGAAAATCGTCGAAGAACAGCTGTGCGCCGACCTCGGTATCAGCAGGGCCCCGCTGCGCGAGGCGCTGCGTCTGCTGGCCCAGCAGGGACTGGTGGAGCACCTCCCGCGGCGCGGATCGCGGGTCACCGAATGGTCCCCCAGCGACATCCTGCAGCTGTTCGAGCTGCGATACGTCCTCGAACGGCACGCGATCGACACCGCGCTCCCCCTGGCGGATCCCGACCGTCAGCTCGAGCCGGTCCGTGCTGCATTGGATCAGATGGTCAGCGCTGAGGATGCGCTCGATCGCGATGACGCCCACCGCGCGTTCCACGCCGCGGTGGTGACCCTGGCCGACAACCGGCAGCTGGACATCGCGCTGGCGCCCATCCTGGTGAAACTGCAGCTGCCGATGGCCAAGAACCTCCGTGCGGAGGCGCACCACGGGGACCCCGCCGACGGCGTGGAGCGGCACCGGGCGATCCTCAAGGCGCTCGAGACCAACGATGCGGGGGTCGTCGCGGCAGCGCTGCGGCAGCACGGCCACCTCGACTACCTGGGACTCGACACGGACGTCAGCGCAGAGCCGTAACACGGCGGCACAGCGCTTACACAAACGACACATTCCCGACCCGCGTTCGCCATGATTCTGTCGACAATCGACAAACATGGAGGAACACCGTGGCCCGTCGATCGGTCCGTCCGTGGCCGAGATCCTGGCCTCCCACGCCAGCGGAACCGGATCGCCCGCCAAGACCGCAGCCCGCGTCGCCGACGCGATCGAGGCCCGCGGAGATGACGGCACCTGGCTGTCCACCGTCCCCCGCCACGAACTGATCGCCGCCGCCGAAGCCATCGAACGCCGGCCAGGCGCCCGCACGCTTCCGCTCTACGGGGTCCCCTTCGGCGTGAAGGACAGCATCGACGTCGCCGGCGTACCGACCACGCTGTCGTGCCCCGACTTCGCCTACGTCGCCGACGCGACCGCACCCGCGGTCCAGCGCCTCCTCGACGCCGGCGCGCTGTACGTGGGCAAAACGAACCTCGACCAGTTCGCGACGGGCCTCAACGGCACCCGCACGCCGTACACCATCCCCCGCAGCGTGTACGGACGCGACATCATCTCCGGCGGTTCCAGTTCCGGATCGGCACTGGCCGTCGCCCTGGGGCAGGTCCCGTTCGCCGTCGCGACCGACACCGCCGGGTCCGGTCGCGTCCCCGCCGCACTCAACGGCGTCGTCGGCGTCAAGCCGTCGCGCGGCCTGATCAGCACCGTCGGACTGGTACCGGCGTGCAAATCGCTCGACTGCCTCACCGTCATGGCCGGATCCGTCGACGACGCCGACCGCGTGCTCGACGTGATGATCGCCCGCGACGACGGCGACCCCTGGTCGCGCGACCGCGGTCCCCGCGTGACGAGCGCACCCCTGCGCGTCGGGCTGCCGCCCGCCGACGACCTGGAGTTCTTCGGCGACGCCGCGATGCGCGCGGCACACCTCGCGTTCCGTGACCAGCTCGCCCGCAAGCACTCGATCGTCGACATCCCCCTCGAGCCCTTCCTCGCCGCCGGTTCCCTGCTCTACCAAGGCCCCTGGGTGGCCGAACGCCTCGTCGAGTTCGGCGACTTCCTCGCCGAGCATCCCGAGTCCATCCACCCCGTGGTGCGCGAGATCTTCGCCAGCGGTCATCGCTACACGGCCGTCGACGCATTCGCCGCCCTGCAGCGCCTACAGGAACTCAAAGCCCAGGTGGGCAGGCTCTGGCAACGCATGGACGTCTTCGTGCTACCCACCATCGGCACCACCTTCACCGTCGGAGAGGTCCAAGCCGCCCCAATCGACACCAACACCGTGCTCGGCCACTACACCCACTTCGGCAACCTGCTCGACCTCTGCGGTGTCGCGGTCCCGGTCGGTGTCACCGAGAACGGAAAGCCCTGCAGCGCGATGCTTCTCGGCGCTGCTCTCACGGACGACACCGTGCTGCACCTCGCTGCGCAGATCCTCGACGAATCACGACCCGTCCGTCATGTCTCCCCCACCTCGATTCCCGCAGAGGAGCTGCTGTGAACCCGATCCCGATCGCAGCGGAACCGTCGCCGTTCCCGCTCATCGCCGGCAAGACCGCCCTGATGCTCATCGACATGCAACGGGACTTCCTGCTGCCCGGTGGTTTCGGGGAGAGCCTCGGCAACGATGTCGGCCGTCTCGCCACCGTCGTCCCGCCGCTGGCGGCGCTGCTGGCCGCGGCGCGCTCGGCCGGCGTGATGGTGATCCACACCCGCGAAGGCCACCAGCCGGACCTGTCGGATTGCCCGCCGGCCAAGCTCCGTCGCGGCGCGCCGTCCCAGCGGATCGGCGACCCGGGGGCCTTCGGCCGCATCCTGATCCGAGGCGAGTACGGCCACGACATCGTCGACGAACTCGCGCCGATCGAGGGCGAGGTGGTGATCGACAAGCCGGGTAAAGGCGCCTTCTACGGAACCGACCTGTCCGACGTACTGACCGACGCGGGAATCACCCAGCTGATCGTCACCGGCGTCACCACCGAGGTATGCGTCCACACCACCACACGCGAGGCCAACGACCGCGGCTACGAGTGCCTCGTGGTGTCCGATTGCGTCGGTTCGTATTTCGACGAGTTCCACCGTGTCGGCCTGCAGATGATCACCGCGCAGGGTGGCATCTTCGGCTGGGTCGCCGATACCGCGGCCGTCATCCCCGCACTCCGACAACTCACCACCACGGCCGCCTGAGGAGATCCGATGAGCACTGACGTCACGACAGGCCCTCAGATGGGGACCCCCGAGGAGAAGTCCGCGCCGCTGCCGTGGTGGTCGCGCGGCGATCTCAACGCGTTCTTCGGCCTTGGCTTCAACATCCTGGTCAACGTGCTGACACTGACCGGCCTGATGATCGGCGTGGTCAAGATTCCCGCCGGTGACGTCCTGGGCACCGTGCTGCCCGCTCTCGGTGTCGCGCTGATCCTCGGTAACCTCTACTACACCTTCCTGGCGCGCCGACTTGCCAAGAGGGAGAACAGATCCGACGTCACCGCACTGCCCTACGGTCCCAGCGTCCCGCACATGTTCATCGTGGTGTTCGTCGTGATGCTGCCCGTCTACCTCAACACCGACGACGCGATGCGGGCCTGGGAGGCCGGACTGGCGTGGGCGTTCATGATCGGCGTGATCGTGATGATCGGTGCGTTCGTCGGCCCCTACATTCGCAGGCTCACTCCGCGGGCGGCCATGCTCGGCACGCTGGCCGGCATCTCGATCACGTTCATCTCCATGCGTCCCGCCGCGCAGATGTGGGAAGCCGCGTGGATCGGTCTGCCCGTCCTGGCGATCATCCTGATCGGCTTCTTCACCGACATGAGACTGCCGTTCGGCATCCCCGTCGGGTTGGCGGCATTGTTGGTGGGCACCGCAATCGGCTGGCTCGGCGGCTACATGTCCGCACCCGATGTCAGCCAGGCCGTGTCCGATATCGCGATCGGTGTCCCGGATCTGCGCATCGACATGCTGGTGTCGGGATTGTCGAATCTCGCACCGCTGCTGGGGACCGCGATTCCGTTGGGCGTCTACAACTTCACCGAAGCGATGAGCAACGTCGAGAGCGCGGCTGCCGCCGGTGACAACTACAACCTGCGCAGCGTGTTGCTCGCCGACGGAGCGGGGGCAGTCGTCGGGTCGGCGTTCGGCTCGCCGTTCCCGCCCGCCGTGTACATCGGACACCCCGGGTGGAAGGACGCCGGCGGTCGGTCGGGCTACTCACTGGCCAGCGGCGTCGTCATCGGAATCCTCTGTTTCCTCGGCCTTTTCGGTGTTCTCGACGCTCTGCTGCCGGTTCCGGCGATCGTGCCGATCTTGCTCTACATCGGTCTGCTGATCGGTGCGCAGGCGTTCCAGGCGGTCCCCCGGTTGCACGCGATCGCAGTCGTGGCCGCGATCCTGCCGAACCTGGCTCAGTGGGCCAGCGGCCTGATCGACAACGCGCTCAACGCCGCCGGCACATCGGCCAGCAAGGTCGGACTGGAGGCGCTGGGCAATGCCGGTGTGGTCTACGACGGACTGCTGACGCTCGGCGAGGGTGCGGTGCTCGTCGGCTTGATCCTGGGCACGATGGTCACGTTCATCCTGGAGAAGAAGTTCCTCTTCGCCGCGATCGCGTCGGCCGTGGGCGCGGTGCTGTCGTTCATCGGCCTCATCCACGCGCCTCAGGTCGCGTGGGCGGCGAATCCTCAGGTGGCACTGGGCTATCTGCTCTTCGGCGTGGTCTGCCTGCTGTATTCATTCCTGCCGGGCGCGAAGGAGCCCGTCGAGGTCGACGAGTCCGACGTCGTCGCCGGTCACTGATCCGGGTCGGCCGCCCCCTCGGCCACGAACGGCACCGACGCGTGCTCGTCCAACACGATGTACATGCGCCGCCACGGGTCATCGCCCTCGAGGCGCCACTGGTGACCGGACCCGGTGGTGTCCTCGGCCAGCAGCACGTCGCCGGGTGAGAGCCGGAACTGCTCGCCGTCGCGGGTGGTGAACAGCAGTGTGCCCGCCAGCGTGACGACCAGCTGGCGGACCGGCGCGGTGTGCCAAGCCAGCGTACCGCCCGTCGCCGTCTCCTCCACCGTCACCGACGTCGTAGGGACGCTCGCCGACACCAGATCGTCGTTGCGGCCCGGCTGCATGTCCAGGCGGCCGATCTGCACGTGTGATGCATCGTCGGTGCCGGTCCACAGACGTACGCAACGGATCATGGCGTCACCGTAGCCGTCGCTGAATTATCGTGCCGGGTATGAGCGCACCGCCGATCGAGCCGTACTACGACCTCGGCTCCTACCATCGGCCGACTGACACGCCGTCGCCGAACGCGCAGGTCTGGTTCGACCGGGGCATGGTGTGGGCGTACGCGTTCAACCACGACGAGGCGATCGCATGCTTCGAGCGGGCGCTCGCACTCGACCCTGAATTCGCGCTGGCGCGGTGGGGCATCGCCTATGCGATCGGGCCCAACTACAACAAGGCATGGGAGGCGTTCGACCCCGTCGACCTGACCGCATCGGTGGCGCGGGCGCGTTCCGAACTCGCCCACGCCGCCGACGGGCGCGCCAGCGCGGTCGAGCGGGGGCTGATCGACGCGCTGACGGCACGGTTCCCCACCGACGATCCCGGCGATGCCGAGGCGCTGCAGGCTGGCCATGCCGCCTACGCCGACGCGATGACCGCGCTGGCGCAGGCCCATCCCGACGACGTTGACATCGCAGCGCTGACCGCCGACGCGCTGGTCAACATCACTGCGTGGGCCCTGTGGGACACCCGCACCGGGGAGCCGGCGCCGGGATCACGCGTCATCGAGGCCATGCGGATCCTCGACGCGGCCCTCGCCACGCCTGCCGGACGCGCACACCCCGGAATCCTGCATCTGTACGTCCACGCGATGGAGATGTCGAGCTCACCGCAGAAGGCACTGCCCGCCGCCGACCTGCTGAGAGGACTGGTGCCCGACGCGGGCCACCTGCAGCACATGCCCAGCCACATTGACGTGCTGTGCGGCAACTACCACGACTCCGTCATCGCCAATATCGCTGCGGTGCAGGCAGATCGACGCTTCGTCGAACGCTCGGGTCCGCTCAACTTCTACTCGCTCTACCGCGCCCACAATTTACACTTCGTGGTCTACTCGGCGATGTTCGAGGCCAACCTGACCACTGCCCTGTGGGCCGCCGACGAACTGTCGGACCAGCTGACCCTGGAGCTGCTGAGCATCCCGTCACCGCCGATGGCGGATTGGCTGGAGGCGTTCGTGCCGCTGCGCGTGCACGTGCTCGTCCGCTTCGGCCGGTGGGACGACCTGGTCGCCATGCCGCTGCCCGAACACCCCGACCTGTACTGCACGACCACCGCGACCATCCACTACGGACGCGGCGTCGCCTACGCCGCCACCGGACGGCTCACCGAAGCCCACGCCGAGCGGGAGGCGTTCACCCGGGCCTATGCGCGAATCCCGGAGAGCCGCTACCTCTTCAACAACACCAGCCGGGACATCCTGGCGGTCGCGGCGGCCATGCTCGACGGCGAGATCGCCTACCGGGCTGGTGAATTCGACGATGCCTTCGTACACCTGCGCAAGGCGATCGCGCTGGACGACGCCCTTCCCTACGACGAACCGTGGGGCTGGATGCAGCCCACCCGCCACGCCTACGGTGCCCTGCTGCTCGAACAGGGCCGTATCGAGGAGGCGGCCGCCGTCTATGCGGCCGATCTCGGTCTGGACCCGACGCTGGCCCGGCCGTGCCAGCACCCGGGCAATGTGTGGAGCCTGCACGGCTATCACGAGTGTCTGACCCGGCTGGGCCGCGACGCGGAGGCGGCGATCATCGCCCGCCAGCTCGAGCTCGCGGCCGCCCGCGCCGACGTCCCGATCCGCGCCTCGTGTGCCTGTCGCATGGATGCGTAGACTTCGCCTGTGTCTCTGAGCGCGGCGGACGTCGATCACCTGCGCCGCTGCGTGGACCTCGCTCGGCAGGCGCTCGAGGCGGGTGACGAACCTTTCGGCTCGGTCCTGGTCGACGCCGACGGTGACGTGCTCTTCGCCGATCACAACCACGTCGCCGGCGGGGACGCCACCCGGCATCCCGAGCTGGCGATCGCGCTGTGGGCCGTCGAGAATCTCAGCCCGGCGGACCGCGCTGCCGCGACCGTCTATACCAGCGGCGAGCACTGCCCGATGTGTGCCGCCGCCCACGCATGGGTGGGCCTCGGCCGCATCGTCTACGCGGCCTCGTCGGCACAACTGAGCGGCTGGCTGCACGCGTGGGACGCGCCAGCACCGCCGGTCGCCGCACTGCCGGTGAGCGCCGTCGCGCCGGACGTGCCGGTCGACGGCCCCGCCCTCGAGCTGGCCGACACCATGAAAGCGTTGTACGAGAGGGCGTTTCGCCGATGAGTGAGCCGGACTGGGTCACCCACGCCATCTGGTGGCACCTCTATCCCCTTGGCTTCGTCGGCGCCCACCCGGCCGATCCGCCGCCGGGGCCCGATGAGCATCGACTCCGGCGGATCGTGGACTGGTTCGACTACGCCCGCGACCTCGGCACGTCCGGCATTGCGCTCGGTCCCATCTTCGCGTCGCAGACCCATGGCTACGACACCACCGACCACCACCGCATCGACGGGCGCCTCGGCGACGACGGCGACTTCGACCACCTGGTGACCGAAGCTCATGACCGCGGACTGCGCATCCTGCTCGACGGCGTGTTCAACCACGTCGGCACCGACTTCCCCCGCTACCGTGACGCGCTCGCCGGCGGCGACACGTCCTGGTTCCGGGTGCGGGACGGCGAGTTCGCCACCTTCGAAGGCCACGGCGGCCTGATCGCGCTCAACCACCGCAGTCCCGAAGTCGTCGACTACGTCGTCGACGTGATGTGCCACTGGCTCGAGCGCGGCGCCGACGGATGGCGCCTCGATGCGGCCTACGCGGTGCCCGACCGCTTCTGGGCGCAGGTCCTGCCGCGGGTGCGAGAGCGGCACCCGCAGGCGTGGTTCGTCGGTGAGGTCATCCACGGCGACTACGTGGCACGGGTGAGCGACTCCGGCTTCGACTCGGTGACCCAGTACGAGCTGTGGAAAGCGATCTGGAGCAGCCTCAACGACGCGAACCTGCACGAGCTCGACTGGGCGCTCAAGCGCCACAACGAATTCCTCGACGCGTTCGTGCCGTTGACGTTCATCGGCAACCACGACGTCACCCGCATCGCGAGCCAGCTGGACAATGCCGACCACGTCGACCACGCGCTGGTGATCCTGATGACCACCGGCGGCACCCCGAGCATCTACGCCGGCGACGAGGTCGCTTACCGCGGGATCAAAGAGGAGCGCTTCGGCGGCGACGATGCGGTGCGGCCCGAATTCGGTTCCCCGCTCGAGGGAGTCGGCGCGCACGGGCATCAGGTGCTGGCCGCCCACCAGCATCTGATCGGAGTGCGCCGCCGTCACCCGTGGCTGCACACCGCACGCACCGCACCGCTGCAGGTGACCAACACCGGCTACGTCTACGTCTCCCGAGGCGGCGGTGACATCGACGACGTGCTGCTCGTCGCCCTCAACGTCGCCGACGAACCTCTGCCGGTGTCCTTGCGCGAGTTCGGATTCGGTGCTGCCCAGGTGGTGGCCGGGTCCGGCGCACCGCCGGCGGAGACGATCACCGACACGGCGGTCCCGCCCCACGGGTGGCTCGTCCTCGCGCCGTGCTGATTTGACCCCGGGCTGATCTCAGCGCAGCAACTCCAGCGTCGCCGCATCCTCCTCGCCGCCGTAGAACGCCTCCACCACGTCGGTGAACACCGATCCCCCACCCGCACGGGCGAACAGCGTCATCGACGAACGCACCTTCAGATCGTCGGGATAGCCGAGGATGTCGCGCGCGGTCCGGCCGCGGTGGGTCAGCAGCAGAAGGGTGCACTCCTGCAGGCGCGGTCCGAGCACCGGATGCTCGAGGTAGGCGGTGGCTTCCTGGAGTGACGACACCCCGAACCGGTAGGCGGTGGCACTGTGCCCCAGGCCGCGCATCTGGGGGAAGACGAACCAGATCCAATGGGTGCGCTTGCGACCCGCGCGCAACTCGGCGAGGACCGTCTCGTAGACCCCGTCCTGGGCGTCGGTGAAGCGCTCGAGGTCGAACGGGTCGGCATCAGCTGGCGTCATGTCTGTCGTCATGTTCCGGCCTCGAGTGTGCCAGAGCGGCGCCGTTGATCACTGCGCCGAGTCGCAATCGTTAGCCAACCGCGACCGCGAATGGCTGTGTCGGGCAGTCGATCGGGGACGCCGACCGTGTTCCATGGCGGATGCACACGACGGCACGTTTGCGCGACATGTGGACTTGTAATGAAAGGTGGGTTGGTTGCCGTTATGAAGTTGAGAGAGAAGTTTCGAGGTCGGTGGGTTCGCCGGATGGCGGCCGTCGCCCTGGCTGTCACCACGCTGCCCGGGCTGATCGGCTTCGTCGGGGGATCGGCGACTGCCAACGCGTTCTCCCGTCCGGGGCTGCCGGTCGAATACCTGGACGTGTTCTCCGCGTCCATGAACCGCAACATCCGCGTGCAGTTCCAGGGCGGCGGCCCGCACGCCGTCTACCTGCTGGACGGCCTTCGCGCGCAGGACGATTACAACGGCTGGGACATCAACACCCCGGCGTTCGAGTGGTACTACCAGTCGGGTCTGTCGACGATCATGCCGGTCGGCGGCCAGTCCAGCTTCTACAGCGACTGGTATCAGCCCTCGCGGGGCAACGGCCAGGACTACACCTACAAGTGGGAGACGTTCCTGACCCAGGAGCTGCCCGCCTGGCTGGAAGCCAACCGCGGCGTGTCGCGGACCGGTAACGCGGTCGTCGGCCTGTCGATGGCGGGTAGCGCGTCGATGACCCTTGCCATCTACCATCCGCAGCAGTTCATCTATGCGGCAAGCCTTTCCGGGTTCCTGAACCCGTCCGAAGGCTGGTGGCCGATGCTGATTGGCCTGGCGATGAACGACGCGGGCGGCTTCAATGCCGAGAGCATGTGGGGACCATCGTCGGACCCCGCGTGGAAGCGCAACGATCCGATGGTCAACATCAATCAGCTGGTGGCCAACAACACTCGGGTCTGGGTGTACTGCGGCACCGGTACCCCGTCGGATCTCGACTCGGGTACGGCCGGGCAGAACCTGATGGCGGCGCAGTTCCTCGAGGGCTTCACCTTGCGGACCAACATCAGCTTCCGCGACAAGTACATCGCGGCCGGCGGCACCAACGGGGTGTTCAACTTCCCCGCGCAGGGCACGCACAGCTGGGGCTACTGGGGGCAGCAGCTCCTGCAGATGAAGCCGGATATCCAGCGGGTGCTCGGAGCTCAAGCCTCCGCGTAAACCCTCACACTCAGAGAGCCTGCCGTTTCCCCCGAGCGGCAGGCTCTCTGCTGTGTGCCGGTCAAAGATGACCAGCATGTGACCACCGCTGAGCAGCCGGGTCTGTTGCGTTTGAGGCGACACCGCCGGGGGGTATCTCGGGGCTGGTCGGATGCGACGGTCGCGCCGATGCCGATAAGCCCTCTGGAGACAGCCGTGATCCCGTTCATCTGCCCCACCTGCGGTTCGGTCGACATCGACATCGATTTCGACTCGGCCGGTTGCGGCTCCTGTGTCACCGGCGCCAAGGACGTCGCCTGAGCGAGGTCAGTTCTGCCGGGTCGGCCGGATCGTGAGGTCACCGATCTCCACGTCGTGCGGCTGCTCGATCGCGAAGGCGATGGCGCGGGCGACCGCATCGGCGGGCAGGCCGAATTCGTCCATCTGAGCTCTGATCTGGGCGGCGAGGGCGGAATCGGTGACCGAGCCGTCCAGCTCGGTGTTCACGAAGCCAGGTGAGATCGACGTGGTCCTCACCACGCCGTCCGTCGACTCCTGACGCAGCGCCTCCATCACGGTGCGCACCGCGTTCTTGGTGGCCGCGTAGACGCCCATCGTGGGAGTGATCTTGATGCCCGCAGTCGACACCGTGGTGACGATGTGCCCGTGCCCCTGTCGGCGGAACACCGGCAACGCGGCGGCGATGCCGTACAGAACGGCGCGAACGTTGACGTCGATCATCGCGTCCCAGCCGGCGACATCCCCGGCGGCCAACTCTCCGATCGTCGCGATGCCGGCGTTGTTCACCAGGACGTCGAGCCTTCCGAACCGGTCGACCGCGGTGTCGACGACGCGTTGCACGTCGTCGGCCACAGTGACGTCGGCAGGAACGGCGACCGCGGCGTGCGGCAACTCGCGCACCAGCGCCTCCAGCCGGTCCGTGCGGCGGGCAGCCAGAACCACCTGCGCACCCCGGGCGGACAGCAGGCGCGCCGTCGCCTCGCCGATGCCGCTGCTTGCGCCCGTGATGGCGACGACCTGGCCGGTGATCGGGTCAGTGGTCACGGGCGTAACACCACCTTGCCGCGGCTGTGGCGGGCGGCCAGTTCTGTGTAGGCGGCGCGCACCTCGTCGAGGGGGTAGACCGCAGCGATGGGCAGGTCCACTTCGCCGCGGGCGATGAGGCCGGCCAGCTCGGCCAGGTCTTCGATGCCCGACTCGGCGCTGCCGACGGACTGGACGCCGAACCGTTCGACCGCCGCGAAGTCGATGATCGTGTCCACGCGCGTGGGTGCCACCCCGAGTTCGGTGACGGCCAGCTCGACGTACCCGCCGCCGAAGAGATCGAGGAACGCGTCGACCCGGCCGTCCGGCGCGGCGGCCCGCAACCGCTGCGCGAGGCCGTCACCGTAGTTGACCGGGATGACGCCGTGGTTGCGGAGCCAGTCGTCGTTGGCCGGGCTCGCGATGCCCAGGACGGTCGCACCGGTGCGCACGGCGAGCTGAACGGCCAGGGTGCCCACACCCCCCGCAGCCGCCGACACCGCAACGGTGTCCCCTGCGGTGAGCCCGAGCGACCGCACCGCCGCGCACGCCGTCGTCCCCGCGACGTTCAGCGATCCCGCCTGCTCCCACGACAGTCCCGCAGGTTTTTGGGTGACCTGGTCCGCCGGAACTACGACGTAGTCTGCCTGACTGGACCGCTCGTGTGAGAAGCCGAGGACTTCGTCGCCCGCGGACACACCGGTCACATCCGGCGCCACCTCGACGACGACACCGGCCACGTCGCTGCCCTGACCGGAGGGGAACGTGGCGGGCCACCGATCGTGCAGAAAACCTTCTCGGATCAGGGCCTCACCGGGGTTGATGCCCGCGGCGCGCACCTCGATCAGCACCCGCCCGGGGCCGGGCACAGGTCGCGGAACGTCACGGACCTCGAGGACATCGATGCCGCCGTAGTGGTCGAATTGGACTGCTCTGCTCATGGGAGCTACGACCCGCGTCGGCCCAGGACTATTCCGCGCTCGAACCGGTTATCAGTCAACTCGTGGATTTCGCGCAGCGCACCGTCGATCTCGCCCGCCAGAACGTGCTCGAGGGAGGTCGGCCCTTCGCCACCGTCATCGCCCGTGACGGGCAGGTGCTGGCCGAAAGTCCGAACCTGGTGGCGCAGACCAACGATCCGACCGCCCACGCCGAGATTCTGGCGATCCGCGCCGCCTGCACAGCCGTCGGGTCGGAGCACCTCACCGGCGCCACCATTTACGTGCTTGCCCACCCGTGCCCGATGTGTCTCGGCTCGCTGTACTACTGCTCCCCCGACGCCGTCGTCTTCCTCACCCAGCGCGACGAGTACGCGCCCTACTACCAGGACAACCGCAAGTATTTCGAACTGGCCACGTTCTACGACGAGTTCGAGAAGTCCTGGCAGGACCGTCGCCTGCCGATGGAGCACCGGCCCCACCCCGACGCCCTCGGCGTCTACCGGCTCTGGCAGGAGCGCCGACCGGAGGCCTGATCCGCTCCGGATTCAGCTCTGCGCGATGTGGGGCGTCGCGTTGATGATCGGGACCCGGCGCGGGAACAAAGTCCGGTAACCCAGGGTTGAGCGCATCAGATTCAACTTTGGAGGATTGATGGCTGAAATTCTGCAAGTTCCGGTCTTGTTCGTCAGCGAGCCGATCGTGCTGCCGGGAATGGTGGTGCCGATCGAACTCGATGACGCCGCCCGGGCCGCCGTCGACGCGGCCCAGGCTAGCAAGACCGGCAAGCTGCTGATTGCGCCCCGGCTGGACGACCGCTACCCCACCTACGGGGTGCTCGCGTCGATCGTGCAGGTGGGCCGGGTTCCCGGTGGCGGCGCAGCGGCGGTGGTGCGCGGTGAGAAGCGCGCTCACATCGGCACCGGCGCCACCGGCCCCGGCACGGCGCTGTGGGTCACCGTCGACGAGGTCGCCGACCCGGAGATCACCGACGAGACGCGCGCGCTGGCCGCCGACTACAAGACGCTGCTGCTGGCGATGCTGCAGCGCCGTGAGGCGTGGCAGATCGTCGACGTGGTCAACAAGATCACCGACCCGTCGGCGCTGGCCGACACAGCGGGCTACGCGTCCTACCTGTCGGATGTGGAGAAGCGCGAACTGCTCGAGACCGAAGACGTGGCCGCCCGGCTGCGGCTGCTGATCGGCTGGACGAGCGATCACCTGGCCGAGACCGAGGTCAACGACAAGATCGCCGAAGACGTGCGCGCTGGAATGGACAAGCAGCAGAAGGAATTCCTGCTGCGTCAGCAGCTCGCCGCGATCCGCAAGGAACTCGGCGAGGGTGAACCCGAAGGGTCCGACGATTATCGGGCTCGTGTTGAGGCGGCCGACCTGCCGGAGACGGTCCGTGAGGCCGCGCTGCGCGAGGTCGGGAAGCTGGAACGCTCCAGCGACCAGAGCCCCGAGGGCGGCTGGATCCGCACGTGGCTCGACACCGTGCTGGACCTGCCGTGGAACGTCACGACCGAGGATTCGGCGGATCTTGTTGCGGCCCGAGCGATCCTGGACGCCGACCACCACGGGCTGGACGACGTCAAGGACCGGATCGTGGAGTACCTGGCCGTGCGGGCCCGTCGCTCACAGCGCGGCATGGCCCTCGTCGGTGGCCGCGGCTCCGGTGCGGTGATGGTGCTGGCCGGGCCTCCCGGCGTCGGCAAGACGTCGCTGGGTGAGTCCGTCGCGCGGGCACTGGGCCGTGAGTTCGTGCGCGTCGCGCTGGGCGGCGTACGCGACGAGGCCGAGATCCGCGGGCACCGGCGCACCTACGTCGGCGCGCTGCCGGGCCGCATCGTGCGTGCCATCGGCGAAGCGGGATCGATGAATCCCGTTGTGCTGCTGGACGAAATCGACAAGGTCGGCTCGGACTACCGCGGCGACCCGTCGGCAGCCCTGCTGGAGGTGCTGGACCCGGCGCAGAACCACACGTTCCGCGACCACTACCTGGACCTGGATCTGGACCTCTCCGATGTGGTGTTCCTGGCGACGGCCAACGTCATCGAGAACATCCCGCAGGCGCTGCTGGACCGCATGGAACTGGTGCAGATCGACGGGTACACCGCCGACGACAAGGTGGCCATCGCACGGAACTACCTGTTGCCGCGTCAGGCCGAGCGCGCCGCGTTGACCGCCGAGGAAGTGACGGTGACCGACGAGGCGCTGCGCAAGATCGCCGCGGACTACACCCGGGAGCCGGGAGTCCGCCAGTTCGAGCGATTGCTGGCCAAGGCGATGCGCAAGGCAACCACCAAGCTGGCTGCCGACCCGTCGCCGATCACGATCGACGAACCGGATCTCGTTGCCTACCTGGGGCGTCCACGCTTCACGCCGGAATCGGCGGAGCGCACCGCGGTGCCGGGTGTCGCGACCGGACTGGCTGTCACCGGCCTCGGCGGCGACGTCCTCTACATCGAGGCCGGCTCGACCGACGGCGAAGCGGGATTGGCGCTGACCGGTCAGCTGGGCGACGTGATGAAGGAATCGGCGCAGATCGCGCTGTCCTACGTCCGCGCGCACGCCGCCGAGTTGGGCGTCGACCCGAAGGCGCTGGACCGCCGCATCCACGTGCACGTGCCTGCGGGTGCGGTGCCCAAGGACGGGCCGTCAGCCGGTGTGACGATGGTGACGGCGCTGGTGTCGATGGCGACCGGACGCAACGTGCGCTCCGATGTCGGCATGACCGGTGAGGTGACGCTGAACGGGCGGGTGCTGCCCATCGGCGGGGTCAAGCAGAAGCTGCTGGCCGCGCAACGGGCGGGGCTCTCGACGGTGTTCATCCCGCAGCGCAACGAGCCCGATCTGGACGACGTGCCTGCCGAGGTGCTCGAGGCGCTGAAGGTCCGGCCGATGACGGATGTGGCCGACATCGTCGCGCTGGCTCTGGAGCCTGCGGCCGAGGCGGTCACGGCGGCGGCCTGACAACCGATAGGCGCGAGCAGACGCGAACTCGCACGGAATCACGCGATCCCGTGCGAGTTTGTGTCTGTTCGGCGGAAGGAGTCCTCATGCCCGTACGTGGTCACCCGCTGCGCAAGCTGGGTTTCCTCACCATCGGACGGTTCGACGTCGACGACCCGGGGCCGGGCATCGAGGAGACCCTCACGGTGATCGACCGAGCCGAGGCGCTCGGCTTCGACAGCGTCTGGCTTCGCGACAGGCATCTGCAGCCCGGCATCTCCTCGCCCGTGGCGATCATGGCGGCCGCCTCGCAGCGCACCAGCCGCATCGAACTCGGCACAGCGGTCATCCCGCTCGGCTTGGAGAACCCGTTCCGGCTCGCCGAGGATCTCGCCACCGTCGACATACTCTCCGGCGGCCGCATCAATCCCGGGGTGTCGGTCGGCACCCCCATGATGTACGACCACTACAAGGCTGCCCTCTATCCGGAATCGTTTGACCTGCAGGACTTTTCGAAAGATCGCGTGCTACGCCTGCTACGCTGCCTGCGCGGCGAGCCGGTCAGTGACTTCGCCGGGACGGTGGGCATCGAACAGTTCACCGACCACATCCAGCCTCACTCGCCCGGCCTGGCCGACCGGGTGTGGTACGGCGGCGGTCTGGCCTCGGCGACGTGGGCCGGGGCGCAGGGGATCAACTATCTGACGAGCTCGGTGGTCAGCATCGAGGGCTCGACGTCGCGGGACTTCGCGACCATCCAGGCCGAGCAGATCGACGCGTTCCGGTCCGCGCACCCCCGGCCCGAGCAGGCGCGAGTGTCCCAGGGCCTCGTCGTCATCCCCACGGACTCGGCCACCGAGGATCAGATCCGCCGCTACCGCGAGTACGCGGCCGGCCGCTTCGAACGAACCACGGCACCGCAGGGAGTGCGCGGCATGCTGTTCTCCCCCGACTACGTCGGAACCTCCGACGAACTGGCCGACCAGCTGTTCGACCACGCCGGCTTCCAGCGCGCCGACGAGGTGGCGTTCGCGCTGCCGTTCAGCTTCGAGGCCGCCGATTATGCGCAGATCATCACCGACATGGCCGAGAGGCTGGGCCCTGCTCTGGGGTGGACCCCGGCCGGCCCTTGAGCTGCGCGCGCTCGCCGGGAGAATGGACCCGTGGCCTACGACACTGATCTCGCCGAGCGGGTCCGGGAACTGATCAGCGCCGAGCGCGGCCTCGACGAGAAGCCGATGTTCGGCGGATTGGCGTTCCTGCTCAACGGCAACATGGCGGTCTGTGTGAGCGGCAAGGGCGGCCTGATGGTGCGGGTACCGCCGGACGAGACCGACGAGCTGCTCGCCGACGACCACGTCGAGCCGATGGTCATGGCCGGCCGCCCCACCCGCGGCTGGGTGCGAGTGAGTGCCGACGGGGTGACGGGCGACGCCGCGCTGCGCGGCTGGGTTCGCCGGGGCATCGACTACGCGACCAGCCTGCCCCCCAAAGAGAAGGTTCGCGCGCCGCGGCGCGGGTAGCCGACTGACATGAGCACAGACGACACCGTGCGCCGCCTCCTGACCGAGGCCGGTGACACCTATGCCGAGCAGGCCGGAATCACGTTGGCCGACAAGCCCATGCCGCTCTTCGAGTTGCTGGTGCTGTGCATGCTGGCCAGCAAGCCGATCGACGCGAACATCGCGATGCGTGCCGCCCGCGAGCTCTTCGGTGAGGAGCTGCGCACCCCCGATGCGGTGTTGGCCGGCGAGCGCCGGACCGTCATCGACGCCTTCGGTCGCGCCGGATACGCCCGCTACGACGAGAGCTCGGCCACCCGTCTCACTCAGATCGCGACTGCGGTCAAGGAGGACTACCACGGCGATCTGCGCGGTCTGGCCGAACGCGCCGCCGGCGATGTCCGCACCGCCAAGGAGCTGCTCGAAGAGTTCACCGGCATCGGCGACACCGGCGCCGACATCTTCCTGCGGGAGATCCAGGACGTGTGGACCTGGGTCCGGCCCTACTTCGATCCGCGCGCTCTCGGCGCGGCGAAGGAGCTCGGCCTGCCCGACGATCCCGCCGACTTGGCGCGTCTGGCCGTCGGCGCGTGTGCACCGTTGGCGGCGGCGCTGGTGCGGGTGTCGCTGGATCGGGCCGCGCGCGACGCGGTGCTGGGCTGACCCCCGCGGGAGAACCGGGGTGGCATGCTGGGGCACCGACATGACTGTGATCACCCGACTCTGCGTTGCGGCAGCGCTCGCGCTGTCGGTCGCCGCCTGCACCGGGCCGACCGTCATCACCACCGACGACACCGTCGCCGCGCCGGCCGCCGCACCACCTCCGGCTCCCGAGACCACCCGGCCGAGCAACGCCCACCTCGCCAACGCCTTCGCCTACGCCGCCCCGCTCGACGGCGCGACCGTCTACGCCTTCACGACTCCGAGCGGACGCTGGCAGTGCCAGATCACCCCGCGAATGCAGGCCTCGTGCGGAAAAGCGGGCAGCGCCGCCAGCGCGATCGGCATCACCGGGGCTCCCGACGAAGTGCCCGGATCCGACGGCGACACCACCGCACCCACCGCGATCCTCGTGGACCGCAGCGGCGACCCGCAGTTCGCCGCGCTGCCCGCACCCGCCGTTGCCGACGCGCCGGAGTTGCCGTTCAACCGCATCCTGGCCGTCGCCGGGTTCCGCTGCAACGTGCAGGAAGCCTTCGGGGTGTCCTGCCTGTCGGAGCTCTCGGGCAAAGGCTTCACATTCTCCGCCGACGGATTCACCACCGCCTACACCGACGTGCCCGCCACCGCGCCCTGACTAAGGTGAGCCCCATGTCGGGCCCAACACCAGCTCCAGTCACCGTGACCGTCACCGGAGCCGCAGGCCAGATCGGCTACGCCGCGCTGTTCCGCATCGCGGCCGGGGCGATGCTCGGCCACGACACCCCCGTCGTGCTGCGTCTGCTCGAGCTGCCCGACGCCGTGCGCGCCGCCGAGGGTGTGGTCATGGAACTCGACGACGGCGCCTTCCCCCTGCTCGCGGGCACCGAGATTTACGACGACCCGGTGCGCGCCTTCGACGGCGTCAACGTCGCGCTGCTGATCGGCGCCAAACCCCGCACCAAGGGCATGGAGCGCGCCGATCTGCTGGGCGCTAACGCAGCGATCTTCGCCACCGCGGGCCAGGCCCTGGGCGCCGGCGCCGCTTCCGATGTCCGCGTGCTGGTGGTCGGCAATCCCGCCAACACCAACGCGCTCGTCGCGGCCGCGCATGCCCCCGACATCCCGAAAGATCGCTTCACCGCGCTGACCCGACTCGACCACAACCGCGCCGTCGCCGCGATGGCCCGACACGCGGGAGTACCCGTCACCGAGATCAGCCGAATGACGATCTGGGGCAACCACTCCCCGACCCAATATCCCGACATCTTCCACGCGATCGTCGGTGGCCGCGCCGGCGCCGACTATGCCGCCGACACCCGTTGGCTCACCGACGATTTCATCCCGACGGTGGCGCGGCGCGGCACCGCGATCATCGAGGCACGCGGTGCGAGCTCGGCGGCATCGGCGGCCAACGGCGCCATCGACCACGTCGACGACTGGATCCACGGGACCCCCGACAGGGACTGGACGTCGGTGGCGCTACCGTCGCCCGGCGCATACGGCATCGACGAGGGGCTGGTGTGCTCGTTCCCGTGCCGCTCGGTCGACGGACGCTGGGAGATCGTGGACGGGCTCGACCTCAATCCGTTCTCGCGCAGCAGGATCGACGCCTCGGTCGCCGAACTGCGGGCCGAACGCGACGCTGTCGCCGCGCTTGGCCTGCTGTAGTCACTCCAGCGTCGCGGTGCCGTCGGCGTGCACGCGCACGGCCGCCCCGGCGATGTCGTCGGTGACCGTGGTCCTGGCGGCTTCGGCGTCGGTGATGACCGCCAGCACCCGGTCGTCGCTGGGGGTGCGTACCGCCAGGAACGCCTTTTCGGGTTCACCGTCGCGGTCGAACGGCGTCGTCCACGTCTCCACGGTGCCCACCCCGGTCCAATCCACCACCTCGGTGCGGGTGGGTTCGCGATCCACCTCGTCTTGGACGTTCTCCCAACGGAATTCGCGCTCCGGAGGCTCGGTGCCGTAGACGCCGAAGCTGTGCTTGGTGAGGTAGCCGCCGTTGGCGGTGATCAGGCCGCGCGTTCCCGGGTTCGCGACCAGTTGCTCGGCCATCGTGGCGATGGAGTGCGTGACGTAGTTGTTCCAGGGTCCGCCGGCGAACGTGAGGCCACCAGTGACGGTGAGCGGCCTGCCGGGATCGCCGACCGGAAGGCCGAGTTCAGCCGCGGCCACCTGGACGGCCGACGGGAAGCAGGAGTACACGTCGATCAGATCCATGTCGTCCACACTGGCGCCAGCCAGGTCCAGCGCGCGCCGTCCCGCGATGCGGATCGCCGGCGAGGTGTGGAACTCGGCACGTTCCCCGATGGCATAGGTGTCATGCGCGTCCGCCCCCGCATACGGGAAAACCCAACGCTCCCGCGGAATCTGGAGATACTGCGCCTTCTCCGCGGATGCCACGATCAGGACGGCGCCCTGGTCGACCATGTTGTTCGAGTTCATCAGCTTGGTGTAGGGCCAGCTGATCATCCGGTTCTGCGGCGACGGCTCGTAGATCTCCTCGGCGCTGTAGGCCTGCCGGTTCCACGCATGCCGATTCTGCGCCGCGACAGCCGAGAACTGTGCCCACAGCTCGCCGATACGCTGCCGGTGCGCGTCGGACGACTCCCCCGCCGCGATGCGGACCGCCTGCTCGAACATCGGGTACACGTATGCCGGGCGATCGAGGTGGATCTTCAGGTCGCCGGGCCCGGCCATCGGCATGACCTCGTCCGAGCCGGGCGCCAGCGGCACCGTCTCGTCCTGCTTGGTCCAGTCCGCCTTGGTGCCCGCTGCGCGCATCTTGGTCTTGGTGCGCCACGTCTCGGCACCTGCTATCAGCACGACATCTGCCCGGCTCTGCTGGATGTCCAGGCAGGCGAGGTTCACCAGTGTCTGGGGTACGTTGCCGCCGATCCCGGTGTAGCGCGTGGCGGCCTTCTCCGCGCCGATTCGTTGCGCCACAGCCAGTCCCGCGTCGCGATAGCGCCACGAGAGCAGGTTGACCACCCGTACCGCGTCGACGGCGGCCAGCACCCGCGGATCGGCGGCCTCGCGCGCGGCCGCGACCATCAGGTCGACCGGTTCGGTGTCAGGGTTCTCGGTGCGCTGGTTGACCTGGCCGTAGCCGACGAGGACCGGGGTTCGGGGATCGAGGGTCATGGGTCAACCTTCCTGGTGGTAGTCGAACAGCACACCTGCGGCGAGCAAGGCGTCGATACGCTCGGCCGTCAGACCGAGCACGTCGGTGCAGATCTCGCGGGTGTGCTCGCCCGGCATCGGTGCCGGGCGCAGTGGGGCACGGGGAATGCGACGGTAGGCCGTAGGCGCCGTCTCGGCGGGAATCGGACGCTCCAGCAGCGGATGCACCAGCTCGGTGAACACCTGGCGGTGCACGACCTGCGGATCGGCGGGCACGTCGGCCGCGCGATTCATCGGCGCGGCAGGAATGCCGTTGCACTGCAGCATGTCCGCGACCTCGAGTTTGTCGCGACCGGAGGTCCACGCGCCCAGCGCGGCGATCAGCGCCGATCGCTCCCGGGGCAGGTCCTCGCCCACCAGCGTGGCCAGGGCCGTCCGCTCGGCGTCGCCGGGCACCGAGATCACGCACCACTCGTCGTCGCCCCCGCACGGACAGACCGCATGCACGGTGCCGTCGTCGACGACGGGCACCCCTGCCGCGCGGGCTGATTCGACGACGTATCGGTCGGCCAGCTGATTGATCGCCACCTCGGCCTGCGACAGGTGCACGTGTGCGCTGCCGCCGCCGCGGTCTCGACGGATCAGTGCCGCCAGAGCCGCGACCGCGGTCAGCCGGCCGACCACGTGGTCGGGGAAGATCGTCGTCGCGTCGAAGAACTCGCCGGGCGGGGCGTCCGGGGACGTCCACAGCCGGGTGATGCCGGTGGACGCGCGCACCAGCGGCCCGTAACCCATTTGCGCGCTCCACGGCCCGTGGTCGCCGTAGGCGCTGCTCTCGGCGAGCACGATGTCGGGGTTGATCTCGCGCAGCCGCTCGATCGGGAAGCCCAGGGCGGCAAGCGTTCCGGGCTTGAAGTTGGCGAACACCGCGTCGGAGGTGGCGACCAGGCGGGCGAAGAGTTCCGCCCCCTCAGCATCGCGCAGGTCGAGCCCGAGGCTGTACTCGTTGCGATGGGTCAGCGCCCAGGACCGGCTCAGTGGCATTCCGGCCGGCGCCTGTCGCAGTCCGTCTGGATAGGCCGCACTCTCGATCTTGATCACCTCGGCGCCGAGGTCGGCGAACAGCCGGCCGAGCTCGCCGCCCGCGACGATCACACCGAGATCGAGGATGCGCAGACCGTCGAAGGGATACACCGGCGGGGGCGTCGCCGAAGGGTCCGATGTGGCAGGACGAAGCCACGTGGCGTCATCGGTTGCGGCAGACGGTGCGGGAGAACGGAATCCGAGACGGCCGCCGTCGACGGTGACGGGACCGACGGGGATCGTGAGCGTCGCATCCGGGGTCAGCGGCAGCTCGGCCAACGCTCCGGTGACGTGAAAATGCTCTGCACTCAACGCCTCTGCGGGAGTGCGGACCGCAGCGATCGGCACGCCGCGATCCCGGCCCTGCGCGATGAGCTCGTCCATCGACTGCGATGCGAACCGCGCGGCGATCGCCTCGTTCAGTTCCGCCGAGGCCGCGTATCGCGCGGCGATCGTCTCGAATTCGGGGCCGGCGAAGCGCGGCGGCTCACCCAACCATGCCCACATCCCGCGCCATTGCCGTGGCGACAGTAGGCAGATGCGGACATGGCCGTCGCGGCAGCCGAAGATCGGATAGATCTGCTGATTGCGGGGACGGCCACGCCACAACGCGGTCGGCGGTTTCAGCCCGACCGCGGCCTGGCCTTCGGAGCCGTACGGCGGATCGAGCGCCTGCAGAACCGCCTCGAACCGGGAAAAGTCGATGAAATCCCCTCTGCCGCTGCGGGTCCGATCGAAGTAGGCAGCGAGCACGGCCCACGCCGCCTGCACCATGCCCGTCGCCGATCCGACGCCGACGGGCGGGAGTACCGGCGTGCCGGCGGTCGGCCCGGTCCGCGACAGCGCCGAGGAAAGTGCGTAGAACACCGCGTCGTTGCCCCGCCAGGATGCCCGCGGCCCGGTCAACCCGAAGTCGGTGACCGAGAGCACGACCAGATGGTCGAATCGGTCCGCGAGCTCCCGGGCAGACACCCCGAACAACGCTGCGCCACCGGCGATTCCGCTGTCGATCACGATGTCGGCGCCCGCCGCGAGATCGAGCAGACGGTCACGGTCGGAGGCGTCGGCGGGATCCAGCGTCGCGCAGCGCTTGTTGGCGTTGTCCATCGCGAAACCGATTCCCGCACCGGCGATCGTCGGCGCCGCCGACCGTGCCGGACTGCCCCCGGGTGGTTCCACCTTGAGGACGTCGGCACCGAGGTCCGCCAGGATGCGTCCCACCCCGTCGCCCGCACCGGAGGACAGGTCGAGCACGCGCACGGACGTCAGCAGTGCTGCCTCGCCCATCGATACTGCCTGCCCTTCTCAAGGTGCCCTCGGCGCAAAGATTAACCCGTTGCTCATCGGGTACGGGTTGACGGTCCGCCGATGCCTAGTTGGATGGGGATGAGGGGTGTTGGATGGGGACATGGGAAGGGGATCATGACGACAGCCTGGACGACCGTGGACCGCCAACCGATCAGCGACGAGACGATCGACAGGCTGGACCGTTGGTGGCGCGCCGCGAACTACCTCTCGGTCGGCCAGATCTACCTGCTGGACAATCCGCTGCTGCGCACCCCGCTGGCGCGCGAGAACGTCAAACCGCGCCTGCTCGGGCACTGGGGCACGACTCCCGGTCTGAACTTCCTCTACGCCCACCTCAACCGGGTGATCACCGAGCGACAGCAGTCCACGATGTACCTGACCGGGCCCGGCCACGGCGGGCCCGGCCTCGTGGCCAACGCCTATCTCGACGGCACCTACAGCGAGATCTACTCCGACATCACCGCCGACGCCGAGGGCATGCGCCGGCTGTTCCGACAGTTCTCCTTCCCTGGCGGCATCCCGTCACACGTCGCACCCGAGACACCCGGTTCCATCCACGAGGGCGGCGAGCTGGGGTATGTGCTCTCCCACGCCTACGGCGCGGCCTTCGACAACCCCGATCTGCTGGTGGCCGCGGTCGTCGGTGACGGCGAGGCAGAGACCGGACCGCTGGCGACCAGTTGGCATTCCAACAAGCTGGCCAACCCGGCGCACGACGGTGTGGTGCTGCCGATCCTGCACCTCAACGGCTACAAGATCGCCAACCCGACGGTGCTCGCCCGAATCCCGGAGGACGAGCTGCGCAGCCTGCTCATCGGATACGGGCACGCACCGTACTTCTTCGAGGTGCCCGACGGCCCCTCAGCCGAGGATCACAAGGACGCGCACCGGCGGTTCGCCACGCTGCTCGACGACGTCCTCGACGAGATCGCCGCGATCAAGGCCCGTGCCGCCGACGGCGACGTCGCGCGCCCGGCCTGGCCGATGATCGTGTTCCGCACGCCGAAAGGCTGGACCGGTCCCGCCACCATCGACGGCAAGAAGACCACCGGGTCCTGGCGCGCACACCAGGTGCCGCTGTCCAACGCCCGCGACACCGCCGAACACCTCGCGGTCCTCGGGGACTGGCTGGCCTCCTACCGGCCCGACGAACTGTTCGACGACGACGGCAGGTTGCACGACGACATCGCGGCGCTGGCGCCGACGGGTGCGCTGCGGATGAGTGACAACCCGCACGCCAACGGCGGCCTGCTGCTCAAGGACCTGCGGCTGCCCGACTTCCGCTCCTTCGGGGTGGACGTGCCCGCGCCCGGCGCCACCGTCGCCGAGGCCACCCGCGTGCTGGGACAGTGGCTCACCGAGGTGATCCGGCGCAATCCGGAGAACTTCCGCATCTTCGGTCCCGACGAAACCGCATCGAACCGCCTGCAGGCCGTCTACGACGCAACCGACAAGCAGTGGAACGCCGAGCTGATCGGCCCCGAGGTCGACGAGCACCTGGCGCGCGCCGGGCGGGTGGTCGAGATGCTGTCCGAACACCAGTGCCAGGGCTGGCTCGAGGGCTACCTGCTGACCGGCCGGCACGGCCTGTTCAACTGCTACGAGGCGTTCATCCACATCGTCGACTCGATGCTGAACCAGCACGCCAAGTGGCTGAAGGTCACCGACAAGATCCCGTGGCGCCGACCCATCGCAAGCCTGAACTACCTTCTGTCCAGCCATGTCTGGCGCCAGGACCACAACGGGTTCTCCCACCAGGATCCCGGCTTCATCGATCACGTCGTCAACAAGAGCGCACACGTGGTGCGCGTCTACCTGCCGCCGGACGCCAACACCCTGCTGTCCACTTACGACCACTGCCTGCGCTCGCGCCAGTACGTCAACGTCGTCGTCGCGGGCAAGCAGCCCTCCCCCACCTTCCTGACGATGGAGCAGGCGATCGCGCACTGCACCCGCGGGCTGGGGATCTGGGAGTGGGCAGGCAACGAGGAACTGGGCACCGATCCTGACGTGGTGCTGGCGGCCGCGGGCGACATCCCGACGCTGGAGGCGCTCGCCGCCGCCGACATCCTGCGGCAGCACCTGCCGGACCTCAAGGTCCGGTTCGTCAACGTCGTCGACCTGATGCGGCTGCAGGACGACAAAGAGCATCCGCACGGACTGTCGGATCGGGACTTCGACATGATCTTCACCGCGGACCGCCCGATCATCTTCGCCTACCACGGCTACCCGTGGCTGATCCACCGCCTGACCTACCGACGGACCGGTCACGCCAACCTGCACGTACGCGGCTACAAGGAGGAGGGCACCACCACGACCCCGTTCGACATGGTGATGCTCAACGACCTGGACCGCTACCACCTGGTGATGGACGTGATCGACCGAGTGCCCTCGCTGGGGTCGCGATGCGCCACGCTGCGCCAGCAGATGGCCGACAAGCGCATCGCCGCCCGCGAGTACACCCGCGCTCACGGTGACGACATCGGCGAGGTCAAGGACTGGGTGTGGCCCGCGGCCCGCGAGTCAGGTTTCGGGGTCGCCGGTGCCGACTCCGACACCGGTGGCGACAACGAGTAGCTGACCTGCGCGGATCGCCGGATTCGGTAGTCTGAGCCGGTTATGACTGTCACGACTGGGACCGGCGTGTCCGCTGAGCCGCACCCGCTGGTGGAGCAGCTGGCGGCGTTGCATCACGCCCGCGCCTACGTCGACGTCGGTGTCGTCGTCGTGGTGCTCGCGCTGACGAACCTGATCGCGCACTTCACCACGCCGTGGGCCAATGTCGTCGTGGTCCCGGCCGCCGCGATCGGTCTCGTCGTGCTCGTGCGCTCACGCGGCCTGGGCTGGCATGAACTCGGGCTGGGGCGGGAGCACTGGCGCTCGGGCGCCGGCTACGCGCTGGGCGCCATCGCGGTGGTCGGCACCGTGATCGCGCTCGGGACACTGCTGCCGTGGACCCGGCCGATGTTCTTGAACAACCACTACGCGACACTGTCGGGCGCGCTGCTGGCCTCGATGATCATCATTCCGCTGCAGACCGTGATCCCCGAAGAGCTCGCGTTCCGTGGTGTCCTGCACGGCGCGTTGGACCGAGCCTGGGGATTCCGCGGCGTCGCCGCCGCAGGCTCACTGCTGTTCGGCCTCTGGCACATCGCCACCTCGATGGGCCTGACGGCCAGCAACGTCGGGTTCACCCGCATCTTGGGCGGCGGCCCCTTCGGGGTGATCGTCGGCGTCATCGGTGCCGTCATCGCCACGGCCGCAGCCGGCTTCGTCTTCACCTGGCTGCGCAGGCGCAGCGGCAGCCTGATCGCACCGATCGCCCTGCACTGGTCACTCAACGGGCTGGGGGCGCTCGCCGCGGCGCTGGTCTGGCATCTCAGCTGACCGCGCAGCTGAACCGCGCAGCTGACCGCTAACGCCCCCTAATTGCGCCGCTGCACCATCCCGACGATCCAGAGCAGGATCACCGAACCGAGGACCGCGGTGAACAGCGTGAACCACCATCCGCCGCCCGCGGTGTCCAGGAAGAAGCTGAGCAGGAAGCCACCGATCAGCGCGCCGACGATACCGATGACGATGTTCATCAGGATGCCCGAGCCCGAACCTTTGACGATCTTGCCCGCGATCCAGCCGGCGATCGCGCCGATGATGATGTAACCGATCCAACCCACGCTGGTCTGAGTGGTCGAACGCGCCAGATACTCCGTCGCTGCCACGATCTCGGTGGTGGTCATGTCGATCTCCTGCCTGTCGCAGTCAGGCTCGATTGCGGCCGCAAGCGAGCCTGACTCCGGTATAGCCCCGGCAGGTCACGGTTCGGTCAGTCCATCGGACACGATCGAACGACGCATCACGCAGGCGGCAGCATCCCCGGTGCGGTGTTCGGGTCGACCGGTACCGGCGTGCCGACGGCCGGGCGCGGCGGCGGCGCGTTCGGATCCGCGGGAGGCGGCGGGGCGCCCGGGTCCGCAGGAGGCGGCGGCGGCGGAGGCGTCCACGGCCGGATCGAGTTCGCCAGCGTGACGGCCTCGGCCTGCGGGATCGGACTGGTCGCGGTGCCCAGCCAGACGACGAACCAACGCTCGGGGGCACGTTGCCCGCGCGGGGTACCGGGCGCCGTCGGGTTGCCGACCACGCCGGCCCAGATCTGGCCGTTCGGCTTGTTGGTGTCGGTGAACTTCACCTCGTAGGACGACGCCACACCGGTCATGCCGTTCGCGTTGAGCGGGACGGTCTGCTGGTTGATGCGGGTCCCGGGGAAGGGCATGAAGAACTCGCCCATGTCGGAGGCGAGGCGCTGGGCCGCCTTCGTGTTGTCGGTCTCGGCGCCGGCGAACAGCTTCAGATCCAGACGACCGAGCAGCACGCTGGTGTCGTTCGGCGCCGGTGCGTCCGGCGGCGATCCGGCGGGCGGCAGCTTGCTCAGCAGCGCCTGGCCGTAGGACAGCGAGGCCGCGTCGGCCACCTTCCAGCCGGCGGGCACGACGTAGCTGAATCCGCCGGCGGCGTTGTCCACGCGACCCGGCTCGGGGGCGGGCGGCGGCGGGGGCGCCGGGGCGTTCGGATCGACAGGCGCGGCCGGCGGCACCGGTGCATTCGGATCCGCGGGCGGCGCCGGCGGCGCAGGAGCGGGAGCCGGGGCCGGTGCGTTCGGGTCCACCGGCGGAGCTGCCGGTGCGGGCGCACCCGGAGCTGCCGGTGCTGCCGGAGCAGGCGGTGGCGGCGGCGAAGGTGCCGGCTGCGCTGTCGCCACGGCGGGCAACGTCAACGCGGCGACGGTCGCACCGGTCAGGGCGGCGAGCCCGATCGACGTCGACAGGCCTTTCCGGCGGGGTGACGACATGTCTGGATCACGCATGCCGAAGAAACTACCGTGTTACTGCCGTGACGCAAGTGTGTGCAGCTGAGAATGTACCAAATTGTGACATAGCTATCGCGATGATCACCGCAGCACAAGGCTGTTTGACGATTTGCTGACACAACGAGCACCCCGGCGCGGGGCTCGGGGTGCGGTGAGCGAGTCGGGCGGCGATCCCCGGCGGGCTCAGGGGTTTGATCGCAGCGCCCCGCGCCACCGTTACCGACGTGGGCGCGTCGACTGCGGCCGGCTACCTACCCTCCAGTAACATGGGCGGGACTCGCTGGGGTTCAGCGCCGAACACAACAGGAGGCCGATGATGGATGTGCTGATCACGGGATGCGACACCGACCGAGGCCGCGTCATCGCAGAGAATTTCAGCACCGCCGGCCACCGCGTGATCGTCGCCGGTCGGCGAGCCGATGACGTGGAACTGCTGGCCAAAGAACTCGAGACAGACGCGGTGGTCCTCGACACCACCGATCCCGCGTCGATCGCGGCGGCGAACAATCAGCTCCCCGCCCACCTGGACACCGTGATCAACGTGCCGGCTCCGCTGCGGGCTGCCGGGGACCCGCGGTCCTACACCCTGGTCGACCACGCCGCCGAGTGGCGGAGTCTCTTCGACGCCGGCCTGCTCTCCGGTGTCTTGACGGTGCAGACGCTCGGTGACCAACTGCGGTCCGGCGGCTCCATCGTGACCGTGATCGGTGATGCGATGACCGAAGGCAGTGCCGCGGCCGCGGTCAAGGCAGCGGTGTCGTCCTGGACGGCCGGGCAGGCGCACCACTTCGGTGTCCGCGGCATCACCGTCAACGCGGTGGCGATCGGCCGCGGTACCGAGCCCGGATACGCGGGTCTGGGCTCGTCGTCGCCGACCGTGGACGCCGAGATCGCCCGGCTCGCACTGTTCCTCACGACACCGGCGGCCCGGCACATCACGGGACAGACCCTGCATGTCAGCCACGGCGCACTCGCCAATTTCGGCTGATCGTCAACCGCCCTGAGCGACTGTTTATTCCGTACATCGTCGAGCTTCGCCACCGGCGAAACCATCTAGAACGCCCTGGTCAGACTGCGTAATGTCGGCCGGGTGACGATTCGACTCGGATTTCCCAGTGTTGTGGATTCTTCACTGGTTCTGACGTCGGCGTGTTAGGCCCCCGTGACGGGCGGACGTAACTTACGATTGCGTAGGCGGGATGGTCTTCTGGCCCCGCTGCCAGGAGGGCGGGACGGGGGACAAGCCTGGAGGGGCACCGCCCCCGTTCCGTTCACCGCCTTGTATGTCGGCTGTGAAAGCCAATCTGTTACATGCGTCAACGCGCATACGTCAGATACAAAAAAAGCCCCCCGAGCCAGCCCGAAGGCCAGCCCGAGGGGTTTGGTTCAGCGCCGAGGCGCTCTTACTGCCAGGGTGACCGCCCCCGCGGTAGCGAGGGAAGCGAGCACGAACGTCGCCGTCATCACGGCGGGGTAGGACTTCGGACCGGACAGCGTTTCGATCAGCGCGTAGCCGAACGTCAGCCACAGGGCTCCCGCGACCGCGGCTAGCGCCACGATCCCGAACGCCCTCCCGAAGCTAGGGCCGGACAAGCACAGGCTCTTTCCACGGCAACGAAGCAGGCCCTCCGAACCCGAACGGGCTAGCAGCCTCCTGATGGAGGTACGAGCCGTCGGGGTACGGCAGCCCGTTGCAGTACGGGATGAGCGCCACGTTGCCCAGCCCGCCTTGGCACCAGAGAGTGCCGCCGTTGGGCACGTGCGGATCGGGCTGTGCCGTCGCCGTAGGCGCGAGGGCGACGGCCAGGCAGCCGGTTGCTGCGAGAGCATGCAGGATCTTCACAGCATGAGGCTAGCTCCGGTAGGTGACGTGATTCAGCAGATCGCGGATCTCTTCCGGAGACGCGCCGTTGTCGTTGATGATGAACGTGTGCGGACCGGGCTTGCCTCGCCTGAGTCGGACCGTGAGGTCCCACCCGAAGAGGTTCAGCGTGAAGTGCATCAGGTCCGGTTCCCGGTGATGACCGACAGGCGCCCGGTGATCCGGGAGCCGTCAGGCTGCTCGACGGTGACCAGCACGATCTGATCCTCGTGCCACGAGGCCAGTAGCTGGCCGTCCTGGTTCCACACCCGGATCGTTCCCGGGACGTTCTCCGGGGGCGCTGCGGGGGCAGCAGGACGCGTCTTCGGCCGCCGGGCCTGGAGGGTCTGCAGTGTCTCAGCCATTCGTATCCTTCTTGAGGTAGACGGGGAACCCGCTCTCGGTCTTGCCGACCTCTAGCCAGCCGTGGAGGCTGAACAGGTCGTCCGGGATGACGAGCGGGACGGGGAGGGCGGGCACTTCTACCCGCGGAAGTACATCGGCGATCTTGCGTTCGGCCGCCTCGGACTCGGCGGTGAGCCGATTCGCGAGCACGTCCCAGCTTCGCTCCCAATCGCGCAGCCAGTTTCGGACTCCTGCCTCTCCGATATAGCTGCCAAACGTCCCGGGTGGGACGTAGTCGGCTGGCATCGGGAGCCGGTGCGAGACCGGCTTCTCGCTCGGGACGCCGAGCAGCCACCGTTGCGGATACGCCGGCTCGATCGCCTTCAGCGCCTCGGAGAAGTCCTTTGCGGTGAAGTTGTACGACAGGGTCTTCTGGCCGACCTGGACGGTCCCCGTTGGGACCACGCTGATGTACGCGCTGCCAACCCGCGGGATGCCGTTCGGGTAGCGCAGCTTGGGCTGCGGCTTCTTCTTGAGGTGGAGCGCTTCGAGGATGCGCCACAGCCCGTCCAGGATCTCGCAGAGGACGTCGATGCAGAAGCCGGAGATCTTCTCGATCATCTCCCCCGCCTCCGTCGTCGATCGGCCGCTTGGAGCGAAGCTCCAGCGCTTGGGCGTCGGCGGCTGCGCCGCCTAGCTGCCAGCTTGATCCGGACCATCTCGGACAGGACGTCCAACCAGATCCAGATCACTTCGGCCTCTTAAGCCAGCTGCCTGCGGCAGGTTGCTCAGCCGCCGTCTCCGACGGACGGCGAAGTCCGAAGTGCGTCGAGACACGGCGTCGGGGCTTCGGTGGCGGAAGAGGCGGCAGTTCGCGACACACGAACGAGATCTCGCTCTCCATCCAATCCCGGTACGGAGAGCACTCGTATGATCGCTCGAATCTCGGCTGCGAAGCCAGCAGTCCATAGGGCCGTCCGTGAACGTAGACGGTCCACTGGCCGTTGTCGTCGCGGATGGAAAGCCACTCGCTCACTCGACCTCAGCTCCGTCCCGCGGGTAGAACTTGCTCTCGAACGCCTTGTCCGCTCGCAGCTGGTCGACTTCCATCTCCAGCTCTGCGATCCGGCACACCATCGCGTCCCGCTCTTCGTCAGCACGGTCGGCTTCGTCGTACGCCTCCAGCACCCGCCGGCAGACATCGCCGAACGATCCGTGGACCGCGGTGATGAACGCAGCGTCTTCCTCGGAAAGTCCCTGAGCCACCGGCTCCCGGCGCTCATCGCCGGTATCCGGGTCCACGGTGACGGCCCAGATGTTGAACGTCCCCGGGCCGGTTGCGTAGTACTTCTCGTCCTCTTCCGGCTGCCAGAAGGCAGTCTCTGCCTTCGTGGTCTTCGTCCAGCCGCCGTAGAGCAGGTCGATGAACTCCCGTTCGTCAACTGCCACTTGTGTTCACCATCCTCCAGTAGATCTGGCACAGCTTCAGCCTTCGCTCGGCCGCCCAGTAGTCCTCTTCTATGCGATGGCCCAGCGTGTGCCAGCTCATCTCGTAGCTGTCCTCCGCGCTGACCAGTCCGGGGTCCTCTACGTGGATCTCCCCCACGAAGAACTCGATGGTCAAGCGCCCTATGTCATCCGGACCGCCGGGAATGAATCCGACACCGTCTTTGACGATCAAACCGGGAACGGCAACTCCGTCGAAAAGCACTCCCGTTTCGTTGATCTCGACATCAGGGATTCTCATCGGGGATACGCCATCACGACCGCCCGGACGTAGACGACGTCCTGGCTGTCTTCCGGCTTCAGACCGAGTTCCTCCGCGTCGACCTCTCCGGTCCAGCGGAAGGTGTCGTCGATCCAGCTGCTCACCTCGGGGTTGCGGACGAGCGCGTCGGTAACACGCTGGCGCAGCACGACCAGCTTGGTCAGTGCGTCGAGCCCTTCCCACACGTCCTTGGGGAACGGGTGGATGATCACGAACTCCTTGGGCTGCTTGTAGATCAGCGCACTCATACGACCCCGAACTTGAGCGCGTTGTGCTCTTCGGTCATGCGGGCGAGGCCCTCCTCGTGGCGAGCAACCTCGCCTCGGAGGTACTTCAGCTGCTGGTTACTGGCTTCGATGCAGTTGCCCAGCTCCGCAATGCGTCGCTCCGCGAGCATTCGCAGGTAGTGGTTCACCAGCGGAGCCCCTCGACTTCGGCGAGAGCGCGGAAGAACTCAGCGGTCGACGCGAAGAAGTACGAGTGGCCGTCCCACTCGATGTTGATCTCGTGCCACAGCGCCGTGACGGTGTACTCGGAATATCCGCTCCAGCACTTGTGGACGGTGAGCGTCGGATAGCCGTCGAGGTGCTCGCCGTAGCCGACCTTGCTCCGGATGAATCCCCGAATCTGGTCGACGAGGTATTCCTCGGTCTCCTTGTAGGTGACGTAGCCCTGTCGCCTAGATCCCGCCGGGGACGGTTCGTTGAACCAGTCGGTCTCAACCTCGGTTCTCGTGCTGGGCAGGCTCATCGGAGACGCTCCGGCAGTTCCCAGCCCTCTTCGAGCAGCTTCGCGACGAGGATCTCTCCGAGCAGATGCTGGGAGATTTCATACATACCGCCCATGCGCTGGACGTGCGCGATGACCTCGGCGCCGTGGAACCCGAGCGCCTCCATCTTCTCGGCCTTCTTCTCCCAGCTGTCCGCTACGGCGGGGATGATCTGGCCGCCAGCGGCTCGCGCCACCTCGGCCGCAGTGCGGTACTGCTGTGCAGTGAAACTCATGTTCTCTTCTCTCGTTTAGGGTCAAGCAGCGGTGAGCAGATACGGGTCTGTGTCAGCCGTGATGTCCTCCGGCTTGATGTACAGCGATCCCCACGACCGGCCGCCGACCTCGGGGTCGGTGCCGATGTGGACAGGCCCTGCCTGCTCGGCCATCAGCCGGCCGATCTCTGCGGCCATCTCTGCTGCGCCCTCAGCGGGCACAGAAGCCACGACTTCATCATGAATGGGTAGGCGTACGTACGGCGTCAGACCGGCCTTGTGGAGCCGAATCAGCGCCCGGCAGGTCACATCCCGCGAGGACGACTGGATCATGTAGTTCAGCGCGGAGTACGCCCGATCAGCGTCGACCGGCAGCCGGCGCCCGGTGGGCGTGATGATGAACCCCTGCTTGCCGGCTTCGGCTTGCAGGCGTTTGTTCAGCTTCTCCACGCCGGGGTACTTCGCCGAGAACGCCTCGTGGACTCGCTTGGCGACCGGGAACGGGATCTCCGCCTTCTTCGCCAGCGCAGCGGCCCCGCCTCCGTAGACCTTCTGGAAGTTGGCCATCTTGCCGACCTTGCGGTCGACTCCTGCTGCGTCCGCGGTGATCTGGTGAAGATCGGCATCCCCGAGGAACGCCTCGATCATCGCCCGGTCCCGGGACAGCGCAGCCAGAACGCGGAGTTCTTGGGCCTGATAGTCCACAGAAGCGATCAGATGGCCAGGCTCGGCTAGGAAGCACCTGCGGACCATCCAATCGCCCGCAGGGAGCGTCTGAGCCGGGATTCCGGTGATCGACATCCGGGAGGTACGGGCCTGTAGTGGGTTGATCGACGGGTGGCACCGGTTCTGAGCGTCCCTCGTGTCGAGGAACTTCCGGACCCACGTCTTCTCCCACTTGCCCCACTTCTTGCCCTCGGAGATCGACAGGGCGAGATCGTCGCCTTCGTCGATCAGCTTGTCGAGCAGAGCAGCGTCCACCTTCGGCTGGCCGCCTTCGGTGCGCTCGTTGATCTTCACGCCGCGGGCGATCAGCGCAGCGGCGACCTGGACCGGTGAGTTGACGTTCTCCAGCCCGTAGAGGATGTCGGCCTTCGCCTTGTGGTGCTCGGCCTTGCGGATCATCTCGTCGGCAAGGTTCTCGGAGTACTCGACGTCGAGCAGGAACCCCTGACGTTCGACGTACGAACAGATCTCGGAGATCTGGTGCTCGTAGTCGACGAGCGGCTTGGACACCTCGGGAACCAGCGGCAGGAGCTTCTGGAGCATCCTCGCCGCGAAGATCGGGTCCATGCCTGCGTAGAGCTGGAACTCCGGATGATTCAGCGAGATGATCTTCCAGATGCGGGCTTTGGTCGTCTTGTGCTCTTTGGCCAGCCGGGTCATCAGACCCTTAACCGACTCCGCTAGCTCGCGGTCGATGAACTGGGCGACGAGCTCTTCCAGCGAGTGTCCGAACCCGCCTTTCTCCTTCGGCCGTGGGTCGACCAGCTTGGCCAGCGTGACCGTGTCGGTCACCTTCGGCCAGAGCTCTTCCATCGGGATACCGAGCGTCTGCTCGAAGACCTGGAGGTCGAACGCTGCGTTGTGCAGCACGAACCCCTTCACGGCCCGCAGAGCGATCCGGACGTCCTCGGCGAACCGAGGGCCGTACTCGACCGGGATCACCCACGCCTCGGTCGGAGTGCCGAACTGGACGGTACGGCACCGGAAGTCGGCGCTGTAGATGTCCAGCCCGGTCGTTTCCGAATCGAGCCCGAGGAACGAGAGGTGGCCGCGGATAAAGTTCCGGAACTGCAGCAGGTCGGCCTCGTCCTCGACCACGTTGATCTGCACCCGCTGCCCGGCAACTAGATGTTCGTGGACCTTCATGTTGCTCCTAGCGCTGTGCCGTGCAAGTGTGCGGATAGCCGCCTGCATGGCCGTCGTCGTAGTCGACCCATATCGACTCCGGCTGCGGCTGCAGCCCGGTACGAATCCTGTCCGCCCACGTGGGGACCTTCAGTCCGTTATCCGTGATGAATGCCTCAAGCTCACGAATCCAGGCCACGGCCTCGCCGTAGTACATGTCTGTCTCGCTCACGCCCCGGACCTCGCCCGTGCTCGTCGGGCGGCCCGGCCGGTCAGCGGCCGAGGCGTCGGAAGGCCCTGCCGGCGCAGCCGGAGAACGTGCTCGGAGACACCTTCGTCACGCTGACGGCGACGCTCCAGCTCCCAGTGCCGCTTCTCGGCCTTCAGCCAGTCCCAGATGTTCTGCTGCAACGTCTTCGGGGTCATTTGCTCTCCAGAAACTCGTTGACGAGATCCTCGTGGGTCCGTCCGTCGTTCTTCTTGGGCTTCTTCATCAGGCCCTCGGTATCGAGCCACTCGCTGTACAGCTGGAGGTTCGCGGTGACGATCTCCTTCACCGACGCCAGCGTCGAGAGCATGTCGGGTTCGACCTTGACTGTGATGACGGCTGTCTTCGGTGCCTTGGCCATCAGGCAGCCACCGCCAGCGACTTCGGGATGTCGTCGTTCTCGATGAGGACCTTCAGCACCTTGTCCAGCCGCGGGATGTAGACGATGACACCCTCCGGACGCATGAACCCGGGGGCGGCCTTCGAGCCCTGTGCTGCAAGCGCGTTGACGGTCGCCTGGATCACGTAGGTGTCGAGCTGGTACTGCTCCAGCACCGGGACGACCCCCAGGCCGTCCACGGAGAACTCAGCGCCCTTCCAGCGGTGGGTGTTGAACAACGAGAATCGCTTCTCCCCGTTCTGAAGTCCGTACCCGCGCTGGATACCCGAGCCCCACCACTCGCCGTAGTGGTAGCCGGGGCCGAGCTCGTCGGCCAGCGCCCCGGCGTTGTCGTAGACCCACCGGGCGAAGCCGTAGTTGTCGGATTCCGGTGTGATCAACCGCTTCCGGGACTGCGCTCCGACCTCGGAGCCGTCCTCGGAGACGATGACACAGGCGTTCGTGCCGTCGATCTTCTCGGTGATCACCATGCTCGCGCCGCGGAGGCGCGGAGTCTTGGGCCACTCTCTGAACTCGAACGGCATCAGGCAGCTGCCTCGATCGCACGGTCGATCAGGGCGAAGACCTCGTCATCCGTGCGTCCGACCTTGTCGTTGAACTGGTAGACCTTGCCCACCGCCCCGTCGAAGTCCGGGGCATCAGGCAACTCTGCTGCCAGAGCGATCACAGCTGGCCAGGCGGTGCCCTGCTCCAACTCGTAGAAGGTCGGATGCTGGGCGTAGCTGTCGCCGTACGCGGCGATGCCGACGGCGCCCAGCAGGCAGACGTGGCCGGTGTCGTATTCGACCAGGTCGCCGACCGCGCGACCGCGGGTCTTCAGCTCTTCCTTCGCTTTCGCGAGTGTCTCAATGACGTTGCTCATCTGCTCTCCTATCGGGAACCCACGGGCGAGCCGGGGTGGTATTGGCCGCGGACGATCCGCGAGACGGTGGCCGGGTTCACGTCGTACGTGCGAGCGATCTCGGCTTGGGAAAATCCGGACCGCTTCAGCTGCCGGATGTGGTGTGCGTCAGCGGCGCTGAGCTTCTTGGCGTTCTTGCTCTCCGGCCGGCGAGGTTGGTACTCGGCGGGGGCGGCGTTGGCGAGGAGCTTCTCGAACGCAGCGGCCAGGTCGGCGATCGTCTCGCCGAGCCGCTTAACCGGGTCCTCGCTCACAGGAATCCGCTCTCTCGAAGGGCTTCTTCCGCTTCCGGGTCCAGCGTTTCGACGATCACCGTCGCCACGTGGTCCCAGTTGAAGATGACCGTCGACTCCCGGTCCTCGGACGGGATCGTCAGAGTCCCTTCGTCGGTGTCGAGCAAGTACTCCGGCGTGAAGAAGTTTCCACGGCTGCCGTCGACCGTGATGACGGTGATGTCCTTCATTTCTGCTTTCTGAAGTTGTGGGCTTATCCGCAGGAGGCCCCGCCCCGAAGGGCGGGACCATCCCGTACAGGGTCAAGTACGACGCGGACTACCGCGGCGCGTTGAAAAACTCGGCCTTGCGCTGGTCCCCCTGCGTCGGAGGCATCCATGCGTGCCAGGTCTGGCCGTTCTTCTTCGAGACACCGGTCTTGTAGACGAAGTCGGCGTACGGCTTCTCCGGCGCCCACGACGGCGGCTCAGTGGCTCCCTGCGGGGCGTTCGAGCGCTGCTGGGCACCTCCGCCCCCACCGCGGTTTCCGCCGCCCTGAGAGGCTTCTCCGCCTCGGTAGAAGCCGGCGACCTTCTTGGTCTTGGCCATCAGCTCCTGCAGGGCCTCGTGGCCGTCGAGAATGGCGTTGGCCGCCGCGACGGACGCGGCGCGGATGACGATCCACGAAGCGTCGAAACCGGCGCTCTCTTTGAACGTCAAGGTGATCTCGTCACCGGCTGCGGCCGGTGCGATGTTGGTGACGGCGGCCGTCGTCGGAGCTGCGGGAGCAGGCTCCGGGGTGGGCTCGGGGTCCGGGGTAGCCGGAGTGGTGGCCCAAGGATCTTCGGTGATAGCGGTCAAGTCAGTTGCTCTCTTTCTTGTTGGGTGTGGCTGGTGCTAGGCGGCTTTGGCATACTCGCCGCCGCAGTCGGCATCCGGCGGAGCCGGTGCCTCATAGCCGGGGGTGTACTCTCCCCCGGCGTACATCTCGCGGTCCTGCAGTGGCCAGTTCTCGATCAGCATCTTTTTTTCGTGTGGGAACAGTTCCGGGGTGACCTGCGCCCGGTACATCTCGGACCGGGGCATCCCGTTGAACGACCCGTCGAAGATGTTCATCACCGGCGAGGGTCCAACGCCGAGTCGATCCAGTGGAACGACTGCTGCAGGTTGGTCAGAGCCAGCGAGCGGCAGCGGTTGTCGGGGACATTCTCCAGAATGACCTCAGCGAGCGCCTGGAAGGCGAGAACCACTGTCTCCTGTGTCTCCTCCAGCTCCTCGCTGTCGGTGCCGTAGTAGCCGAGCTCCAGCTCGTAATCGAAGTCGGGCATGTTGTGCCTTTCAGTCGTTGGTGATCGCCAGCGCGGTCCGGTTGGACATCGCTTTGCGGGTGCCCGGACCGTCCGGGCGCTCTGCGTGCTGCTGTTTGTGGCTGCGGTTCATCAGGTCGGTCAGCTTGGTCATCGCCCGCTTGTGGCGGTCTTTGTCGGCGCCTGTCGAGAGGTGATTTCCGTTGACGTACTTGCGGACCAGCACGTCGTGGTACTGCGGGGTCTCGCTGTGCAGCCGAGTCATCGCCCGACGTAGATCGGTCTCGACCGAGACGGCCATCAGGACTTTGTCCTCGAACTCACCGCCCGAAGTCCCCAGGTCGGACTTCCAACCGGAGCCCACGTTGGCCACGCCTGCGCCAGGCTTGAGGGCCTGCTCGACGATCCGTTTGACCTCGTTCACCGAGTACTTGAAGTTCCCGGTGAAGTGGTCGTACTCGTTCCGCTCGTTGCTGGCGATGCGGTGCCCGATCTTCGAGATCGTCTGGTAGCGGGCGTCGTTGCCCATCTCGCGGAGCGTGGTCCACGTGTTGGGACGCTCCACGATGTGCAGCCAGATCATCTGAGCGAGGTCGTCGGCTTCGACGACCCCCGGCCACTGGTAGGCGACCGACCGAGCGGCCCGGACGATGTCCGCGGTTATCGGGTCATCCACGCGCCGCCCTCTGCATCTGCACGGCGTGCCACGCAGCTGCGCCTTGCTCCTGGCCGTAGGCGTAGAACCTCGACGTCGGAGGCTCGCTGTCGTCGACCGCGGCCCCGGACACCTGGAGTGACCGAGGGTTGCGATGCAGATACGGCAGCCGCTTCCCGTTTAGAGTCAAGGGGCCGGCGTGCGACACCCCGGACCGGGTGGCGATGATGATCGGACGGACCGCCTGCATCAGAGCTCCCAGACGTGGCCGTCGACCGCGAACTTCCCGCCCGCGATCTGGACCAGCTCCGGCTTGACGTACTGCCCGTCGACCGTGAGGAGACCGAATCCCTGCTGCCAGTTGCCGGTTCCTCCCTTGAGGTAGGTCGCCAGCTTCATGTTCATCAGGTTGCCCACCTCCATACCGGTGACGATCTTCGACATGTTGGCGTCGTACCCCGTGGTGTGCGACGACAGCCCCAAGCGGTGCGTGTGCCCGCAGATGACCGAGGTCCCGAACTTCTTCGCAGCGCCGAGCGCTGTACCGCCCGCGGTCTGCGTGAGCCGGATACCGCCGAGGTGGCCGTGGGTGGTGATCCACCCCGGAGCGACCTTGTTGAACGCCGGCAACAGCTCGATCCCGAACCCGTCGAAGTCGAGCAGGTTCTCGATGTTGAACTGCCCCTCGAACTCGACCAGCGCCGGAGCGTACTTGCCGAGGTACACCCGGGGACGCTCGTCGTGGTTGCCTTCGTGGAACCCGACGGGGCCGTCGTAGACCTCGCGTAGCGGCCCGAGGAGACGGGTCTTGGCGTGGTCGATGTCCGACTTCAGACGGAGTGCGAACTCCTCGGCCAGGCCCTTGGTCCACCGGCCCTGAGCCGGGAAGTCGCAAACGTCACCCACGTGAATCACTCTGTCCGGCTGGAGATCTCCGATAGCCCGGATGACAGCCCGCAGAGCGCGCCTGTCGTCGTACGGCATTTGAGTGTCTGGGATTATCAGCGTGCGCTCGCTCATTCGACAACCTCGGTGAACGGACCGAAGTCGCCTGACTTGTCTCGAACCTCGTCCCTCGTGAGGAACCTGTCGTTCCCGTGCCAGAACCACCGATGTCCGAGGTACTCGTAGAGGTCGCCTTGAGCGTCGGTGACCTTCACCTTGAACGGCACGGTGTACAGCGATGCCCATTCCCGGGGCTGCACGGCCTCCTGAGCCACGTTCTCGTCCTTGGCGAGGAACAGGCGCGGCCCCACCTCTGCGTAGCCTGCGATGTCCACGTAGGAATCCCGGTGGAACTTGCCTTTCGTCCGGGCGACCTTCAGCAGGATCATCAGGTTGGCGTAGTCGAGGACCGTCAGGTCGATGCCGAGGTACGAGGACCACAGCGCGACGATCGTGTCGTCGGTGCCTTCGTAGGTCTCCAGCCGATCGCCGTTAACGAGCGAATCGGCTTCTTTGAGAATGCTGCTCAAGGGTTGAGCCTTTCGGTAAATGGTCCGAGCTCTTCGTTGACCTTGTACAGAGGCATGTTGGCCCACGAGAAGCGCTGCTTCTCCTGCCCGACGAGGTGATACAGAGTCCCGCCGGATCGAACGAACAGGGAGCCGTCTCGGTCGGTGACCTCGACTTCGCTAGGGACGTTCTCGATGCGGTGCCACACCCGGGGAGTGGGATGGCCAACCTCGGCGCCTACTGCGCGCTCGCGGATCTCGACGTGCAGCCATTTATCCGCCTGGAAGGCGGCCACGTAGTCGTCTTCTTCGGTGCCGACCCACAGCTGGTTATCCTCGTCGACTTTGAACTCGTCTTGCTCATACGAGAACTCGCCGTGCTCGGCGTAGACGATGACGGTCATTCGGCGGCCTGCTGTGCGTACGCCTGCTCGAAGCCATCGGCCAGCGAGAGCAGCGTGTCCTCGCTGCCCGCGGACTTCAGCGCGATCAGCGCGTTCACCGGGTCGGTGTAACCGGCCACGGTCACCGAGACCTCTTCGCCTCCGGCGAGGACCTTGATGGTCAGCTGGTCGGTCTCGGCGTCGGTGACGTACCGACGGTCGATGCCGTCGTCAGCGGGACGCTGCAACAGCTCCGACAGATCCGGGAGCGAGGGCTCGTCGAGCTCGGAGAACTCCAGGCTGCCGCTCCCGATCGAGTCGAACGGGTCGATGGTCATGCGGTTTCTTTCTGTTCGTCGGCTTCCGCCGTTTGGGGTCCAGTCAGCGACGCTGCGATGAGCTCTTTGATCTGGTCTGGCTGGTAGCCGAGGATCGGCTTGTGGGTCCACGAGGTGACGACCGGAACCGACATCGCCCCAAGCTGGTTGGTGACGAAGTCGTACGCGGACTGGTCGGTCGAGATGTCGATGACCTCGGGCTCAAGCCCTGCGTCGGTGAGCATCTTCACGACCCGCTTGCACGGCCGGCAGCTCGGTTTGGTGTAGACCTGGATCAAGCGGGGACCTCGACGTAGTCCGAGTAGTCCGGGAGGGGAGGATCTTCGCGATACTCGCTCAGGGCGTACCAGCCGTGGCCGTTGGCGTAGCGGCGCATCCACGCTCCGCGCTCCTCGTCCCAGCGGAGGTCGTCGCCGTCTTCGTCGCGCCAGATCGTGCCGTCTGCGTGCTCGGCGGTCAGCGGGCGCACTCGACGGGGCTCCTGAGACTTCTCGGTCTCTGGCTCCGGCGCGTTGTCGAGGGCGTAGACCCACTGGCCCACTGCGAAAGTGGCGACGACCTTGTTGTCGGCGTCGAACACCTCCAGCACGTTGTTGAGCTCGCCGTGCGCCTCGCCGCGTGCGAACGCGAACTCCCCGCCGTCGGGGGTAACTACTGTGACGCTCATCTGATCCTATCCAGGAGAGCTGCGCTCCCCCATTGTGTGACAACGGAATTGACATCGTGACCATCCGGCATAGGGATGATCTTGGCGTTGGGCAACGTGCCCGCGACCTTGTTGGCGAACTGCATCCCGGCCTCGTCTCCGTCCGCGAGGACGAACACGTCTCGATAGCCGAGGAACAGCTCACGCATGAACGGCTTCCACATCTGAGCCCCGGGCAGGCCGACAGCCGGCAGCCCGGAGAGCTGAGAGGTGATCGCGTCCAACTCGCCTTCGGTGATCGCTATCCGGGGCGAGTGCCGGATCAGCGCTGCGGTGTTGAACAGCCGCGGGGTGTCACCCGCGACGGTCTCGTACTTGCCGTGGCCGTGGTGTTCGCACCCCGGTATCAGGCACCGGAACCGGATCGAGACCGTGGACCACTTCCGCCACGGCGACCAGCGCAAGTACGGAATAGCCAAGCGGCCTTTGTACATCTCATGTCCAGGCCGAGGGTCTGCTACGTACCCCAGGCCGAACGGCGCCGCCTCCGGCCCCGTCAGACCCCGACTCGAAAGGTATTCGTCGGCCGGGCTTCCGGGCAGGCTTAGCCGGTAGTGCTGTGCTGCTTCCTGCAAGAAGCTCCTCTGCGATTCGCTGAGCTTCTGGATATGTCACCTCCTCTTGGGATCGGATGATCGAGATGGCATCGCCTTTCACCGAACAAGCCATACAGTTGTAGGCGTTGAGCGTGAAACTGACTGCTGCGGAGGGCGTATCGTCCCCGTGAAAGGGACAGAGACACTTGATCCACGTGCGGCCTGTGTCCCTCGGCGGTTCCCAGTCCGGGAAATATCTTCTAATGGCTGCGACGATCAACGAGTCACTCATCTCGGTAGTCCCTCGTGGATTTGACGTATGCCGTTGCCTTAGCGAGACGCTCGTGGTCGTCGAGGATGTGGATGGCTACATTGCATCTATTGCAAAGTGCGCCTCGAACGCGGCCGGTGGCGTGGCAGTGGTCGATGTTTATCTTCTGCTTGTGTTCACCACACAGGTCACACGCCGATGCGTACAAGAGCGCTGCCGTCTCAGGGCGGATGCCGTATCTGATTCCGGCTCTGCGGTTCCTCTTGGACTCCGCGTGTCGGCGATCATGCTCTCTCTTAAGCTGCCGATGCCGTTCCGGGTTGGAATCGCTCCAGGCTTTGGCCGATGCAGAATTGCACGCCTTACACCAGGTGTGATGTCCGTCCCTGCTGGCTTTCTTCTTTGAGAACTGCTCTAGGTGCTTTACTTCCTTGCAGTTTCGGCACGCCTTCTCGTGGATAGCCCGCACGATCTGCGAGTCAGAGCTCATTTCTCCGCCGCTCGAAGCGGACGGTAACGCCGTCGGCAAGGTCCATCGTCTGTGTCTGCACGACCCGGACGCTCTCCGGAGCGTGGATCGTCAACGTGTCAGCCTCGTAGTCCCAGTAGATCTCGACCTGGCCAACAACGGAGTTGGCCCGCTTCGCTTCCAGTTCCTTGATGCGGGCGATGTCGTCAGGTAGGAGCATCAGACCTCCTCGACGAACAGGTCCTCTACGTCGACCCCGGCCGCTTCCAGCGTCCGGTTGATCAGGTCGAACAGAACGAACTGGTGGGCCTCGCTGTGGATGACCCCGCTCAGGTGGAATGTCTTCATGCTGCCTTCTCGTGTAGGGTCAAGTTGTCGCGCTCGATAGGCGCGATGCGCCGGCCGATGACCGCGAACGCGGGTGGGTTCTTCAGGTACTCGATGCACCGCTCGAAGTACTCGATCTCTTCGCGTGAGTGGCCGAGCACATCCCGGTTATCAGGGCTGCATAAAAGTCCACGCACCCAACCAGTCTTGTGATCGTGATCGACGGAGAGCTTCTTTTTCCCGGTGCCCGTTGCTCTCTGGCAGATGTAGCACCGGCCACCTTGGGCCTCATATATCTGCCAATATTCTTCCGCCGTGATGCCGTAGACGGAGATCAGCCGGCGTTCCCACGCGGTGTCCCGCGTGTGGCTCTTCCTGGCCCTGTGGTGCGTCGTACAGCGCTTTCCGGGGACGGGGGTACCGTTCCTGTGGGTAGCGACCTTTCGGACGTTGGTGACGCCTTCAGACCGGCAATCCACGCACACTACTTCTGCCATATGATCGCCCCTCCCAGGCCGATCAGCAGAAGCACGCTCTTGGCGACTATCAGAGTCACCATCGCGACTTCAGCCGTCATCGTCGTTGTCCTCTTCGAGCTCGATACACAGCCAGATCGCGATGCCCCACACGGCTATTCCGAAAGCGAACAGCTGCTGCAGGGTGATCGTCACCCCGGGAACATCCGCTTCACCCATGCCCGAGACACCCGCTGGACGCCTTTCTCGACGACCGTCTGCGGGGCAGCCGGAGCGGGCCTTTCGTCGAGTTCCAGCTCAACGTTGGCGATCTCGAATCCGAGGATGTGGAATCGGAGCTTCACAGGTACACCGTCGGCTCGTCTTCGACGTACCGCATCCACGATGCGCCTCCGTTGCCGGTCCAGACGACTGACTCACGTTCTGACTTCGCCCATTCGGAAACGAGCGTGCCCTGGTCGTGTTGTCCGTAGTTATCGCTACCCGTATGCATCGGCATACTCCTTTGCTTGTTGTGTGAACGGCTGCCAGCCGTGGTTGTGGACGGGGATGCCAGCGGCGAACGCACGGCTCATGCAGTGGCGTGTACCTGTCCCGCTCGACAGCGGGAACGCATGGCAGACGTCGGCACCTAGGCTGACCATCCGCTGGTTCCGCTCGGGGCCGGCGCGCTTGCCAAATGACTCCCAGTCGGCACGGTGGACTTCCAGCAAGACGTTGTAGCCCTCTTGAGCCTTGCCGTATGCCCAACGGGTAGCGATGTCGTCGGCTCCCGTAGGGCAATCTCCGACGACGATCGTCAGCTCACGGTGCTCTTCTAGCTCTCGGTTGAGCACGTTCCAGATCGTGCTGCGCTCCAGCCAATAACGAGATCCTGTTATCAAAATTCTTCTCACTGAAATGTCTCCCAGTAGCCGTCCAAGATCTCCTTGACCGTCTGAAGTCGATTCCCCAACCGGGTCTTCCCGGATCGGGTCTCGTGCTGCTCGACCAGGCCCTGCTTCACCAGGTAGACCAGGAAGTCTTCGAGGAGCTGATCTGCGGTCTCCATCAGGCGACCGCCTTAGCTCCGCCGCGCCAAGCGAAGTACACGCCCCATCGCCAGAAGATCACCGTGACGCTGTGGTCGTGCCAGCGATCGGTGTCGTCGTAGTCGAAGTGGCCGACGTTTTCCCACAGTCGCACGTCGATGCCGAACTGAGCGCCGACGAAATCACCGTAATCGTGCTCAGCCTCGGCCTGCAGATCACCAGCTAGAAGTCGCCAGCGGGATTCGGGGCCATAGCCAGGGCCGCCGTTACGCTCGTAGGTGCGCTGATACCAACGGCGCGAGCAATCGTCATCCTCGGGCAGAATTGAGAACCACTCGCTCGGGTGCCTCATGCGGCCCTAGCCCAACGCTCGGCAGCGCGTTCGACGTTCTCCGCGGAGACGTGCCCGGCCAGCGCTGGCACGGGGACCTCTACCGCGTGGGTCTTGTACACCGGGAGCGTGTACCGCTCGCCGGTCTGCTCATCGCGGACGTAGACCTTGCCGTCTGACTTTGTGCGGGTCTCGATCCGGGTGACGGGCTTGTTGGCCACCAGGTGGCCGAGCAGCTGCTGGTGCAGCAGGTTCGCACGGGCCTGCGGCCTCGGGCGATCAGAGCCGCCAGCTTCGCTGGAGGCGTTGGCCTTGGCGGAGGGCTTGGGAGCTGTCATGGTTGACGCCTTTCGTTTAGAGTCAAGTCGGAGCCGTCGGAGATGGGCTCCTCTGAGCCAGCGGCTACGCCGCGGGCGTCGTGGACGTGGGAATGTCGCGAATCCGCATGCTGTCGCCGTCGAACTCCAGCGAGACGAAGTCGTAGCCGGAGGGGTCCATCTTTCCCGAGCGATTCTTAACCGTAGACACGTTCAGGATGCTCGGTCCGTACTCGTCGTTGACCCGGTGCAGCGTCAGGACCATCTCTGGCACACGGGTTATCTGTCCTTTCACACCGGACAGCGGGATCGGTTTGTTGGCGTCGTTGTATCCGCCGGTCACGTGGTGCAGTCCGATGACGCAACTGCCTGTCTCGCGGGCCATCTCGTGGAGGTAGTCCATCAGCGACTCCAGCCCCGAGAACGGGTCCTCGTCGTTCTCCCCGCCCGAGCGGACGTTGGTGATGTTGTCCACCACGACCAGCCCCGGGTAGTCCTCGTAGAGCGCGTAGTACGCCTTGATCGAGTCCTCGATCTGATCCAGGTTCGGAGATGCCTTGTAGTTGAACCGGATCGGGATCTCGTCGAGCGCGGTTGCCAGTTCTTCGATGTCCTCGTTCCGGACCCGGGCAGCGGCTTTGTCCATCGTCCACTCGCCGAGGATCGCGGCTGTGCGGACGAGTTGAGTGAACGCATCGCTATCCGCGCTGAAGTACAGCGTGGGCGCCTTCGAGCGCAGCGCGTACGTCAGGACAAACGCCGACTTCCCGGAGCCGGGGCCGGCGCAGACCAGCGCGAGCTGGCCGCGCAGAAACCGAGTCCCTTTGCGTTCCAACGCCTCGAACACCGGAGGGAGTGGATCACCCGCTGAGCCTTTGATGTACAGCGACTGGTTCAGCGTGTAGATGTTGGCCTCGCTTCGAGCTGGTAACCGACCAGACCAATGGTGCTTATCAGTCCGGGGAATTGAGCTAGCCGGTTGGCGTTGCGGATCGCAGAGGCCCAGTTGTCGTAGATCAGAACTTCGGTACCCCACGCTCGCTCAAACTCGACCCGCCAGTTGTGTCGCGCTCCCGCGTATCGCGGTTTGCTCCGCCACTTGGAGCGCCTGACTCTCACTCTCCTCATGCGAACCCCAGCCCAGCGATACGCGCCGCGACTGCGTCGCACACTTTCATCGTCTTCTCCTGGCCGTACGAGGGCAGAGAGCCCTTGCGCCGCAGGATTTCCTGCACTACACCCGCCTCCTCGGCGGTGAGCTCCAGCTTGATCATGCTGCTGCCAGCCCGTCGTCTTCGGGCTCGTCCCAGATGGGTGAGTGGATCTTGCGGCCAGCAGCCGCAGCCTGGTTCTCTTCGGTCATCGCCTTCCGCAGCATCTCGGAGAGCTGCGAGCCTTTGATCTTCGGCAGCGCCTTCAGCGTCGCAGGGCCGAGCCAGCCGGCGTGCAGCATCCGCAGCACCGCGGGCGGCTCGTGAGCCGGTCCCAGCTGCTTGAGCATCGGGTGGTCGGGGTTCCACGGGCGCGGGTTGTCCGGGCCGTAGCAGGGTGTGTTCATCAGTGCCTCTCGTTTAGAGTCAAGTATTAGACGGAGTAACTGACGGCCTCTGCCCGCGTGATGAAGAAGTGGATGCCCGGGGCGCACTCTTCCCACATGTTGTCGTCAAACGGATTGGTCGGAACGACCGTCTCGCCGACTCGGTAGACGAAGTCGGGGTCCCAGCCGCTGCGGGCGGATTCCGCTTCGGTGCCGTCCGAGTTGAGGATTGCCAACACTTCGGCGCGCTCGGCGCGGCACTTGCGCCCGGTTGCGTGAGACCGCTTGGCATCTCCCGGAATCCGGAGCTTGACGATCTTGCCCTCCAGCGCCTTCTTCCATCCGATGACGTCTCCCTCGTCGGGCAGGATGCGCGTCTGGGCGACGACCAGCTCGGCGTCTTTGGCGCCACGGAGGTCGGCGCCACGGAGGTCGGCGCCACGGAGGTCGGCGCCATAGAGGTCGGCGCCACGGAGGTCGGCGCCATAGAGGTTGGCGCCATAGAGGTCGGCGCCACGGAGGTTGGCGCCATAGAGGTCGGCGCCACGGAGGTCGGCGCCATAGAGGTTGGCGCCATAGAGGTTGGCGCCACGGAGGTCGGCGCCATAGAGGTTGGCGCCATAGAGGTTGGCGCCTCCCCTGACGGCTTCCTCGACCGCGGCGCGGACACTCGAATGGTTTGAGACGAACAGGGTGTCGCCGTAGAAGTTCCTGATGGTGGTCATCGGTTGCTGCCTCACTGTTGGTTGGATGTTGCTGTTTGAAATTCGTGTAGAGTCAAGTATCAGACCGCTTTAAAACCACAGGCGAACGACACGTCGCAAAACATGCACTTCGACGGCTCGGGGTCAGGGTCGAACCGCTCCGCCTCGATGTTGGCCTGGAGCTCGCGGAACTTCTCGGTGACCGCTTCCTCGTCCCAGTCGGCGAGGTCGTACGGCACGGTGGGCTTGCCCTTCTTACCCTTCTTGCCGGCCATGTAGTAGTCCCCGAGCGTCGGCTGTTCGACGCCGTACTTCTTCGACACAGCGAGCGCGTACACCCCAAGCTGGAAGTCATCGCCGGGCTGGGCGCCCGTCTTGTAGTCCCGGACGCGGAGGGTGCCGTCCTCGGCCACCACGATCGCGTCCACGAAGCCTCTGACGAGGACAGGCGTTCCCCCGCAGCGGCAACCGGCGCAGCCGGTGCCTTCTAGGCTCACAGCTCCGCTGGAGCCGTCGCAGTCATCGTCTGCGAGGTTTCGTACGTGTACGGGGCAGCTGGGGTCCATTCCGAGGATCATGTCGAACGTCATCTCGATACCCGGCGTCTCGGGCCGGCAGTCGCAGTGTCCGACGTGGACGGTCTCGCCCGTGGCGAGAGCCTCGGCCTCCCCGAACGAGATCGCCTGGGCTTCGTCTCCGGGGACCAGACACCGGGGATCGGTGTACGCCGGAGCGACCCAAATCGTCTGGCCGTCGGACGCGAGGAAGTCGAAGAACTTCTCGATCTGCTCCAACCCGATGTGATACCTCCGGGTGACGTCCTCCTCGCCTTTGTACGGCCCGGACGAGAACCACCACCCGAAGTTCGGGGTGATGTCGGTCATCGCCGAGATGTCCTTGGCGTACTGCTCTTTGAACAACTCCAGCGCCTCGTCGAGGCTCATTGGATTGCCGGCGAGCTGACGCTTCTCGATCTCCTCGAACACAGTGTGGACCGCGGTCCCCTGCGGCAGCCACGCGGCAGGCCGCTTCCAAACCTTCTCGATTCGAGCGAGATACCAACTGTGCGGGCACTTCTCGTATTGCTTGTACTGAGAGACCGACCGAAGCGGGAGCTTCGGCTTACGCGGCTGTGTGGTCGATGTCATGCCTGTCTTTCTGAAGGCTGTTGATCATCGTGTGGACGAACACGATGTTGGTGTGCAACGGCAGCGGATCGCGACGCAAGCCTCTGAGGATCGAGAACACCTCGTGAAGCCTCAAGTCGATCGGATTCCAGATGGCGTCGGCTGCTTCGTGCAGCAGATGGAGTGACCACTCGGCCTGTGCCCACATCATCCGTGGGTCTTCGACGACGGCCTGGGCGATGAGGTCAGCCCGGCCGGCGCGGTCGATGAGATCGGTGATCGAGGCCAGGATTCCGTCACCTGGCCTGATCCACGTCGATTTGTACACCATGAGGCCGGTGCAGCCGTGAGACAGGTTGATGGTTTCTGCGAATATCCAGGACGGCTTGTTGGCCCGAACAACGGGTTCTGGGAGGCCCAGCGCCTGGGATACGACTCGGAGGAGGGGCACCGCGTATCTCTTTCTTGATACTTAGTCCATCGGCGGAGGCAGCCGCCAGATCGACTTTTGTTCGTCTTCGAGGTCGGTCCGGGCGTGTTTGTTCCACCGGACCAGGTAGTCCCCGTCGGAAGCGCGACGCTTCCGGTAGGTGAAGCCTCCTACGGAGCTCACCCCGGGCTCGGGCGGAAGAGAGGGGTCGAACTCGACCACCAGATTCTGCTCACGCAGCTTGCGATACCACGACCGCAATCGCTTGAGCTTCTCCTCTTTCATTCCGATGCCTCGGGTGGCAACGAACTCGCCGTGGTTCCGCAGAAGTCGATACTGCGTGGCCCGCGTGTGCTTGTCTGCGACCTTGAACGGAAAGCTCTCGTTCGCGATCTCCCGAGGCGTCATACGCCCACCATAAGTGTGTTTGATCCAAGAGACGTACTGCTTCGTCACGCCGTACGCCTCCGCGATCTCGCTCTGGTTCAAGCCTTTATTCTTGAGGGCTTCAACCACCGCGAGAGTGAGCCTCACGGGCTCGCTGTTTTCGAGTGATGTCATTTTGGATAGCTCCCCAATGTTTTATGTCCCTGGAAAGAAAGACGTTACGAGTAAAGTCTTGGATTTTCAACTGATGCTCCCTCAGACCCCCACGGAGTCCGTGCTGAGGCGCGTCCTGGCCGCGGTTTGCGGTCAGGTATTCGGTTGTGGTTTTCCGGAGGCTGTTCCCCGCCCCCTCGGCAACAGTAGCAAGCTCGTTTACCGTCGTGAAGATAACTCTCAGAAATCTGGCAGCTTGCGTCAAGTCACCGACCGGTAGCCGCTCTTGAGCTGGGGGTTAGTCAAGTCTTGTGATTCATGTCACACTTTGCGATACCTCATGTAGCGGTTTAGAGTCCAGAGCTGGGCCACGCCTTCTACCGGTGCTTTCACACCCTTTGGGCACTAGATCTGCATACCCCTATGTGGTAGCTCTGGTTTGATCTTCAGGCAGAAATCGCTCTATCGAGAGCGTTGGCCAGAATGTCACCGAGGTCAGCCAGATTATGGTCATACTCGGTCATCATCTCGTCCCAGACCTCGTACCCGCACACGGGTTCGTCGGTGTGGGGGGCGGTGTTTTTGTCGATGAAGCCTTGTTTGCGATCCTGCGTCAACCGGAAGTTGGTCAGCGCGGGGTATACGCCTGCAAGCCTCGAAATGTTCACCGCGAGTTCATACGCTGCGCTGGCGAAGTCGGACAGAAGGTCGGCTGACGTCTCATCGTCGCCGTCCCAGTCGACCCACTCGTCGTGTTTTCGGATGACGCGCTCTGCGTCATCGGTGAGAGCCATCGGTGGTCATGCCTCCTCAGCAGTACCAATGTTTTCGGCAGTAGCGTGACTTCGAGTCGTCACTCCGTCGCGATCCCTCGTCGCTCTGAGTGTCGCTCTCGTCACGGCTCTGTTGCTGGTCAGACGCCTGACCGTCACAATTCGGCAGCTGGCCGTGTGCTACGTGCCAAGCAGAGTCAGCCGCCAAGCCTCCGTGCTCGGCGACGTGCGCGGCGGAACGGTGCTCGCAGGGGAGATTCAGCGGAGCTGGAATCTCAAGAGGGGACAGCGCTGCGCCTGCCCCCGTAGCCGCTGAAGCCTCCGGAGAGGCCAGCAGCATCGCGCCTGCGGCTGCGAGAGCGGCTAGGGCCGCGGTCAGCTTCAACGCGATACCTTTCTGAGCGCGACGAGAGCCGCGGCCTTGGCTGACTCTCGGCTGCTGCCTCCGTTCAGCAGGCCGGAGAACTTCAGCTGTCGAAAGTCGGCGCTCAGCAGCTCTGCTTGAGCTGTCCAAACCTCCGAGAACTCGTTGGGCGAGTGGACGGTTAGCTTGTGCATCTGCCCGTTGGGCAGGTCGATGCGGGTAAGCGAGCACGTGGACTCATCTCGCCACACGATGTCTTTCACGCCTGCGCTCATCGTCAACGCTCGATGAAGTAGTCAAGGAACGTGTCGAACTCGTCGCCGTGGCGGGTCGACGTACTACTCCCCCAGTAGCCGACCAGCTTGGCGCGCTCCAAACCTTCTGCAACAACCTCGATGTGAGGGCCGCCGGTCGAGATCACAACCGCGAACGGCCGGCCACGCTCGTCGATGATCTCCAACGGAAACTCGTTGATCGGAGTCTCATCCACGGTGGGCTCGTCAGCCGGCACGAGCTCGGCTGTATCTGCCTCGAAGCCTTCGAGAAGGTCCTCGACCTCGGACATGGCCGTGTGGCTGTCCGATGCCTCGATCGTGTGGACGTTGCCGTTCACGTCCGAAACCTCGTAGGTGTGACCGTACTGGCCCGAGAGTAGCTGCTCGACGTAATCGCGAATCGTGTCCGCGACGGCGTCCACCTGGTGGGCGAGCTGGTCGTACTCGGTGTTACTCATGGCGGTACCTTTCGTTTAGAGTCAAGGCTCTTATGCGTGCCCGCTGCGCGAATCGAACGCGCACCTCCGCGCGCTCCGGGGTAAGAGCGCCTAGTGCCCCCAGCGGGGCATTGCTTGAAGAGGAACCGTTGCGGGCGGTTTGTGAGGCCGAAGCCTCTACTTGCTCAGCGCCTCAGCGCGTTTGGCCGCTGCGTCGAACGACTTGAAGACCTTCTTGAGCATCCGGTACGAGCCGGAGTTCTCCATGACCCTGAAGCCTTCTCGGCCCGGAATGGGCAGCGTCACGAGGTAGTCGCCGACGATCCGAGCTGTGCCGCTCGGTGCCAAAGGGTAGTCGTCCACGATCATGCCTTTCTGGGCTCGGGCTGGAGGCTGGCCGGCAGATCTACCCACCAGGGCAGGAGCAGCACGGCTAGCGCGTGCATCACGTTGTGCATGTCATACCTCGTACAGAGTCAAGTCTTATACATGAGTGGACGGTCGGGAATCGAACCCGAAGCCTCGTATCGGCGCTACCCCGCGAATCGCGTGCTTACCATCGCTTCCAGGGAGTCCGTCCTAAGTGTTGTCGCGACCGCTACCGTTGCCTGCTGAGCCCAGTTCTGTGGGTCCCCGCGTCTGCCATCGGGTCATCGCGTTGTTACTCGCTAGCCGAGGCGTATCTCTGACGTTCGCTGTATTCATGTAGGCAGTGGCCGTACCCGCCCGTGTTATTCGGTTGTGGCGCTGGGAGCTTGCTCCCTGTCGCTGTCTCTGACTCTAGCGTGATTCTCGTGTAGAGTCAAGTCGCTTTGCGAAGCTCTCGGTCGGTGGATGTCCCGTGCAGCGGCTAGGTTCAGCGTGCCAACCCCTATGCGTGAGGGGGTCCGTTTCTCGTCCCGGTGGAGCTTCTCTGTGCTGTTGTGACTTCAGCGTATCAGGTGGCCCGTGTAGAGTCAAGTCGTAATTCCGAGGAATTTCTGGCTGCGTAGTGTTGCGTGCTCTGTGCGCTCTCAAATCCGCTGGCTTCCGGATTCCCGCTGCCTGTCTGACTCAGGGCCTCTGTGCTGTTGTGTCGCTTAGGAGCGGAGCTCCTGCGCTTTGCGTGATCTTCGATCTCGCTGACTTTACTCTAAACGACGGATGCCGGCTGTGTCAACCCCCAATCGGAGATTGCCCCACACAGCAGAAAGCCCCAGCTCGGAAGCTGAGGCTCTCGTGGTGGACAGGGTCAGCGGGTGATGGGGTACGTCTGGTCCTCACCGATGATCAGGTACGACAGGCCGGTGCGCTTGCTGGTCCAGACGCCAACCTGGCCAGGCTGATCGGAGCAGTCCTCCTCAGCGCACACGCGGTAGTCGCGACCGTCCACGGTCACGAGCTCGGAAGGTTGTGCAATGGCGATCGGCGCGGTAGCGCCGGCCAGTGCGGAAAAGGCTAGTGCGGTTGCTGCGACGTACTTCCGTGTGGTGTGCATGACTTGACTCTACACCACATGTACACATAGCGCAACACCCCCGCTGTAGGCGGGGTGGGTGCAGGCAGGGGCACAGCTACCCCCTGTGTGTGGGCGTGTGCGTGGCACAGGCGGTAGGGGCATGGGTGTAGGTGGGGTGAGGGGGCACACCCCCTCGGGTAGGCGTGCAGGGTGTGGGGCACGTGCCTGGGGTGTGGGTTGGGTGCGTGTGTGCGCGTGGGTAGGACGCTGTGTGCGTGCTCGCCTGGACTCACCCCCTGCACGCCTGCCGGCGTGCCCCCGCAGGCACCCCCACGGGGTATGCCCTCCCCCGCCCCCGGAGACCGGTTGGTTATGCGGCTGAGCCATCCTGTACGGGTTTTGAATATCCGAACCGGGGCAGGTCGAGCCAGAGGGGCCATTCCCGGGGCTGAGAGCCCCGTAGGGCCACGAAACCGCAGCCAGAGGGTCACAGTGCCCGACCGACAGAGGGCCGCTGAGGGCGGCCTGCCGCCTCTCCATACTGTGAGCTTCGTCACAGCTAAGGGTCGGTCTGGCCCAAAATCGACAAATGGCACGCATATACCTATGAGAGAGAAAAAGAGAGAGCCCTTCTTTAGAGGGGCCTGACGGCCCCAGCCGGCAGGACCCTCTCGGACTGTCGTCCTCGACGGTCTCTTCAGAGACCGGCCCCTCAAGGCCGGTCCCTCTCGGACCTCTTCGGGTCCTCGAAGTTCGGACCGGGTCTAAGGAGGTCCGAACTCGTCGGAAGCGCTGGCGCGCTTCCTCCTCGTAGGGGCAGGAGGCCCAACTTTGGGTTGGGCCAACTCAGATCGTCGCAATCGGCTTCCTGCCGATTGGAATGAACGCCGCAACCGGGTGTTGCGACGCGATCGACACCGCTGCCAGCTCCGCTGGCGCGGGTGCATCGGAACCGCAACCGACGTCGATCACCGCAACCGCGGTGACGACCACGCAGACAGCAACCTGCAATCGGTGTGCGAACCCTGCCACGACAAGAAGTCCGCAATCGAGGGCGTAGCCCGGCGGCGAGAACTGCGAGCCCAACGGAAGCGCCCCGACGAGCGCCACCCGGGCTCTCGTTGAAGCGGGCCAGGTGCCCGCTGTAGCCCAGGAGGCGACCAGTGAAGGGCAACCAAGGCCCACCCCCCAAGCGATCGACCGAGAAGGTCCGACGCAACAAAGACGACGGCCCGGACATCGAGAAGGTCGTCGCAATCGGGACCGTAGACGTCCCCGATCTCAACCTCCCCACGTCGGGTCCGGTGTTCACCGAAGACCTGATCGACTACCTCCCCACTCATCCGCTCACCGAAGACCTCTACAGGTCCCTCACTGAGTCCGCGCAGGCACGATTCTTCGAGCCGTCTGATTGGCAACTGGCGCGGTTCGCGCTCCACTTCGCGAACCAGCTCCTCTGGTCCCGCAAGCCCAACGGGCAGGTACTGGCGACAGTCACCAGCCTGTTCAGCGACCTCCTCATGTCCGAGGGTTCGCGTCGCCGGCTGCGACTGGAGATCGAGCGCAATCCAGAAGAGCCGACCGGCCAGGTGCTCAACGTCGCGGACCGATTCAAACAGCTGCTGACGCAACCGCCGGCCGCTGCAGAGGGCCTGGCCGCGGAGGGGTAGAGCGCCGCGCTGCTCTCCGCAGCGCTCCCCCTCCGCTTGACCATCACGAAAGAGGCTGCAATGACCGTCGTCCAACGAGAACTCGAAGACCTCTCCGGGCGCCCGGACTTCCGTAAGTGGGTCTTTGAGACTGGGCTGCGACGGTCAAACTCCAACCCGCTGGTCACTGTGACGCCGCAGGTTGTCACCGTTGTCCCGCAAGAGGTCGCAGGCAAGGCCAAGCTGATTGCCGACTTAGACCCGGGACCGGCGCGCGTGACCTACCGCGGCGTCTCGCACATCATTGAGATCCCGACGTCTGGACCTGCGGACCTACAGGACCTGATCGACGCCGGAACCGTCGAGAACGGCGCACCGGAGATCCCGTCGAACTCTGTGGCACTGCGCGGCTATCGCACTCAGGTTTTTCCGATCACGACCGGTCCGAACGCTGGCAAGTACCAGTGGTACGACGAGATGGGGCACGCATTCGGCGCCCCGGTCAACCTATACGACGTAATCTCCCAGGCAATCGCCGAAGCAGCGGCTGCCGCGGTGGCTCCCGACGTTGTGACCGCGGACATCGAGTCCCGAGCGCCCCAAGTCATCGCAGGCAGCACTCCCGGCACCGTTCGCAACAAGCTGGGCGACGCTGTCGGTCCGGAGTTTCCGGCTGTAGTGGGGCTCTGGAGCGGGATTGCTTCCGTGCCGAGCACGATCAAGCCCGTCACCGACTACGTCGGCTGCGATCCGACCGGCGCCACCGACAGCTCGGCCGCGTTCAACGCCGCAGCGGCCTCGAAGGTCATCCGCGTCCCCGCAGGCACCTATCGACTGGACTCTTCGATAAACCTCGGGTTCGGACGCGTCATCATCATGGACCCCGGCGTCACCATCCTGGCCGGCTCCTACATGGCAGCTGCCATTTTTGACGCCAACGGCGCCGATGGCGTGCAGATCATCGGAAACGGCGCGGTGATCGACTTGAACGGCATCACCGACCGCGCGATCCGGATTCAAGGGTCTAGCGGCACGCTGCGCAAGCGTTGCCGGGTCACCGACATCAACGTCATCAACCGCCCCACTACGCAAGATTCAACGATCCCGGTCGCCGCCGTCGAGTTGAAGTATCTGCGCGGGGCACTGGTCCAGAACGTCCAGGTCGACGGCTACGGCCCCGGCAACCCTCCCGGCGAAGGCAACGCCTACTCACTGGCGCTGATGAACTGCATATCGCTCAAAGTACGTGACGTCACCCTCACCAACGGCGACGTCGCGATTGAGCTCTACCAGTGCGTGGATGTGCAGATCATCAACCCGACGATCCAGAACTTCATCGACAACGGGATCTACATCCTTGTCGGCTCTACCGCGATCAGCATCTCCCTCGGGCTGATTGACGCGTGCGAAGAAGGCATCGTCGTCAAGTCCGACAACGTGTCCATCACCAAGAACTTCATCACCAACTGCACCAGCAAGGGGATCACCAGGCGCACAGGCGCGCGCTGCCGGATCGAGGGAAACCACTTCGAGGGCAACCAGATCCACATCGGCGACAGCGTCGATGGCACGGCGCCAAACAACGACAAGATCACAAACAACGTGTTCAAGAATGCGCTGCTTCAGGCGATCTACTTCACCGGCTCCACCGACCTTGAGATCGAAAGCAACCTGTTTGAAGACGTGACCGCCACGTACACGTCCGGGCTGGTCAGGCTCAACGGAGCGCACCGATCCAAGGTCAGACGGAACACGTTCAACAACCCGGGCAAGACGATCGCGGAGATGCTGCGCATCTCGCACACCACCACCGACGTCCGGGTGGATGCCAACGTGTTCGTTGAGTGCAACACCGCGGTCCGACTGTTCAACTCGTCAGGGGCGCCGTCGAACACCACACTCCTCGACAACCAGCATCTGTCGGTGACGACCGAGCTGGTCGACGCCGGCACAGGCACCGTAGTACGAAAAGCGACCTCGATCGCAGGCGTCGACATCGCGACGATCAACGCCGCCACGAATACTCAAACCGGGACGGCGTACACGCTTGCGCTCGCAGACGCTGGAAAAGTCGTGGAGCTGAACAATGCGGCTGCCGTTACGCTGACTGTGCCGCCTAATTCTTCGGTGGCTTTCCCGGTGGGAACGGTGATCGAGCTGCTTCAGTACGGAGCAGGTCAGGTGACCGTGGCAGCAGGGGCTGGAGTCACGATCAACAGCCCTTCGAGCAAGCTGAAGATCGGCGCTCGCTACGGCGCTGCGACGCTCCGGAAGCGAGCCACGAACGAGTGGCAGCTCGAAGGGAACCTGTCCCTGTGAGCCGCAGCGGCGTCTCTTCCGCCCGTGGAGCGACCGCAGCGGCCGGTGCCTCTTCCACGGGGACCGTCCTAGCGTCGGACAGCTTCAACCGCGCTGACACAGCAGCCGGAACTCTCGGCTCGTTGGACTACGCACAGGGCGGCACTGTCACGGGACTTACGTGGCTGACCGAGTCATCTCAGATGCAGATCGTCTCGAACCAAGTTGGTGGCACGGTCTCGGCACAGCGCCGCGCCACCGTCGATCTCGGCGTGACCGATGGCTACGTCGAAGCCGAGATCTCAGCCGTCGATGGCGGCGTGTGCGGTCGGTACACGGACGCGAACAACTGCTACATCGTCCGTTACGTCGGGACCACAGTGATCATCGAGAAGCGCGTCGCCGGCACCGCGACGACACTGTGGACCTCCGCATCGGGGGCCTTCACCCCCGGTGCCGGGCAGAAGCTCGGGCTGGCGTGCTCCGGCTCCACGATCGCCGCGTACATCAACGGGGTCGTCGCCCAGGCAGTGACCGACTCATCGCTGACCACAGGTACCCGATGGGGGCTGCGTTCGGGAACCTCTGGCACGTTCCGACTCGACAACTGGATTGCGAAGACCGCCCCATAGCAGAAGAGGATTCGGATTGAACGTACTTACTCTGGACCCCCTGCTGCCCTTTCCGCTATCACTCGGCAAGGCATGGGCAATGTCCAAGGCGTGCCGATCGTTCGCCACAACGGACGGCAACGTCCAGGTTAAGGTGCCGACAAACAGCACACTCCTTGGCTTGAGCCAGATCGGCCGCGACGCGGACACGTTGAACGACTACATCCGGAACACGGACGGTCCGAAGATCGTCTTCGGATGGTCGAAGGGCGACCAGGTTGCGGGCGCCTGGCTGAGGAAGTACGGCATCAAGACGCCTGTCCCCCCGGAGTTGCTGTCGTTCGTGCTGATCGGCAACCCCGAGCGCGGCATCGGCCGCAAGTCAGGCAGCCGGTACATCGACGGCTCGGACCTGGTCCCGACGCCGAGCAACACCGCCTACTCGGTGACCGACGTCGCGCGGTTCGGCGACTGGTTCGCTGACAACGCGAACGCCAAGGGCAAGGTGGCAGGCAACGCCGTCCACTGCAACTACTTCGGCGTGGATCTGCGTGACCTTCCGAATCCTGTTGCGACACAGGGAAACACAAAGTACTACCGGGTGCCTTAGCGCCCCGAGGGTCAGTAGCTCAACTGGTAGAGCAGCGGTCTCCAAAGCCGCAGGTTCCAGGTCCGACTCCTGGCTGGCCCGCACCTATCGAGAGGAACAGATGAGCTTTCGCACTGTGAACGGCAGCAGCCTCACCGAGAACAAGTGGAAGTGCTGCAACCGCGACGAGTGCGACATCGTCCGCATCCCCGGGCTGACGCTCGTCGACACCGCACCGCTCCGCAAGGGCGCCCCGCTGATCATCCTCGGCGCCTGGCTCTACTGGTACGACCGCAACGTCGAGGAGATACTTTCCTCGGTCTGGGGCTGGTCAGCCACCAACGACGTGCTCGGCGCGTACGGCGCGAATATGGGCTCGAACCACCTCAGTGGCACTGCCGTAGACGTGAATGCGCCCCGCTACCCGTGGGGCACGTACAAGATGCCCGCAGACAAGATCGCGAAGGTCGAAGAGGGCCTGCGGCTCTTTGAGGGAACAGTCTTCTGGGGCCGTCGGTGGAGCAAGCCCGATGAAATGCACTACCAGATGGCGCTTCCGGAGGGTGATCCCCGCAACGAGGCGTTCGCCCAGAAGCTGCTGAACGGCTACCTCGGGATCTACCAGCCCAGCGGCTCCCCCGCGACGGACGCGGCGCCCGTTCTTGCACGCGCTACCGGCCTCTCGGAGGCCCGCGCCCGGCAGATCCTGCCCGCGGTCCGCTCCGGACTCGCGCAGAGCGCGGCGACGAACGTCAACCGGATCGCGATGTGGCTGGCGCAGGTCGGCCACGAGTCCGACAACTTCAACGCGACCGAAGAGTACGACGACGGCGTGAACCACGGCGACCCCAACGAGGTCACCGACCGGTGGATGTACAAGGGACGCACCTGGATACAGCTGACGTGGAGGTCGAACTACCTCGGCTTCTCGCAGTGGGCCAGCGCCCGCGGCATCTGCCCGACGCCGACGTACTTCGTCGACCGGCCCAAGGAACTCGCACAGCTCCAGTACGCCGGAGTGGGCGCCGCCTACTACTGGACGGTCGCCCGGCCACAGATCAACGCGATGTGCGACGCCCGCGACCTGCTCGGCGTGACGAAAGCCATCAACGGCGGCACGAACGGCCTGGACACCCCCGGCGGGCGCCGCGACCGATACAACCGCGCGCTCGCCGTCGGCGATGCGCTGCTGCAGCTTGTCCAAGAGGAGGACGACGAATTGGCTAACCCCGAGATCGAGAAGATGATCCGAGAGGTCCACGGCGCTCTCTTCAACAAGATCGCCTCGCAGTCGAAGTACCGCACGCTCGGCGAGGGCAACCGCTGGCAGCTCCACGAGCTGATCAAGAACGACGACGCGATGATTCACGAGATGCTGGTCGAGCACCAGGCACTCCTCGGCAACCCCGACGCGCTGGCGCTCGTGAAGCGCGAAGCCGACAAGGGCGACGAGTGGTCTGCGACCGTCTACAACCGGGCAACCGCTGCGTGAGCATCCAACTCAACGACCGCGGCCCCCACGTCCTCGCGTGGCGCGCGGCGATGAACCGCCGGTACGGCGGCCTCTACACGAGGCTGCACGGCGAGCTGCCGCTGAACACCGACCTCTTCGGCCCCCGCGCCGTCGAGTGGCAGAAGGAGTACCAGCTCCGCACCTCGCAGCCGGAGACGGGCGTCGTCAGCGACCGGGACATGGAAGCCCTCGGCGTCCCGCAGCCCCGCCCCGCGAAGCGCGGCGTGCTGCTGACCGTCCACGGCACCGGCCAGCCAGTCCCCGACGGCCCCGGCCTGCCGGCCGACACCGCCCGCGCGGTGCTCGACCTGTACGACTGGCAGCCGATCGGAAACTACCCGGCGACCCCGTTCCCGATGTGGCCCTCGATCCAGAAGGGCGTCGCGGAGCTCCGGCTCCAGATCAACCGCCACGAAGGCCGCCAGCTGAACTTCGACGGCTACTCTCAGGGCGCCGTCGTCGTCGGCCAGGTGCTCAAGCACGACATCATGAACCCGGCTGGCTCGCTACATCACCGCCTCGGCGACGTCCGGAAGGTCGTCTTCCGCGGCAACCCGATGCGCCAGCAGGGCATCGCCCACTTCGACAACTGGATTCACGCCGTTGCCGAGCCAGATCAGCACGGGATCATGGAAGACCGGCTGGAGGGCCTGGAGAACGCGCCGTTCGAGGTGCGCGACTACGCCCACCGGGACGACATGTACGCCTCGGTCCGCGACGCCGACAAAGACGAGTACAAGGTGATGATCCAGAAGATCGTCTTCAAGGCGACCGACTGGTTCGGCGGCGCCAATTCCGTTGCCTCGCAGCTGATGGAGTTCAGCGAGCGCCCCCTCTCCGAGGGGTTCGCCGCGGTCGGCGCTGCGATAGATGCGCTGAAGTTCTTCACCAACTCCGCGCACGGCTACAACATCTATCCCGGAATCGAGTTCCTGCGTTCCTGACTTGACCCTACACGAGAGGAGGAGCGCGGAATGTGCCTGACAGACGTTCCCCTCCTCCCCTCGCCTCCTCACAAGATCGGCCCCACATGGCAGGTCCACGAGGACGGGTCGTGGCACCTCCCGAGGTTCTCGCTCGGTTGGGGCGTCCTGAACTGGCTCGCTGACTACGTCAACTCCCCCGGCGGGGAGCACGCGGGCGAGATGTTCCTCCCCACACTGGAGCAGGCTCGGTTCATCCTCTGGTGGTACGCCATCGACGAGAACGGCAAGTGGCTGTACCGCGAGGGAATCCTGCGCCGCCTCAAGGGCTGGGGCAAGGACCCGTTCTCCGCGGCGCTCGCGCTGGCGGAACTCTGCGGCCCCGTGCGGTTCTCGCACTGGGAGGGCGGCGAGCCGGTCGGCAAGCGCCAGCACGCGGCATGGATCACCGTAGCCGCCGTCTCTCAAGACCAGACCAAGAACACATTCGCGCTGTTCCCGGTGATGATCTCGAAGAAGCTCAAGACCGAATACGGCTTGGACGTCAACAAGTTCATCATCTACGACGACCGCGGCGGCCGGATCGAGGCAGCCACCTCGTCCCCCGCGTCGATGGAGGGCAACCGCCCGACGTTCGTCATCGAGAACGAGATCCAGTGGTGGGGCACCGGCCCCGACGGCAAGGTCAACGACGGCCACACGATGCACGACGTCATCGAGGGCAACGTCACGAAGATCCCGGCCGCCCGGCGCCTGGCCATCTGCAACGCCCACATCCCCGGCAACGACTCGGTCCTGGAACGCCTCCACGACAACTGGTGGAAAGTCCAGGCCGGCGACGCTGTCGACGTCGGGATGCTGTACGACGCGCTGGAGGCGCCGGCCGATACCCCGGTCTCCGAGATCCCCTCGGAGATGGAAGATCCGGAGGGCTTCGCCGACGGCATCGCCCGCCTGATGGACGGCCTCGCGGTCGCCCGCGGCGACTCAATCTGGCTCCCGCTCGACGAGATCATCAAGTCGATCCTGAACACGAGCAACCCGGTCACCGAGTCTCGACGGAAGTTCCTCAACCAGGTCAACGCCTCCGAGGACTCGTGGATCGCGCCCAACGAGTGGAACCGACTGGCCCTTACGGACAGCGTGTTCCAACTCAAGAAGGGCGAGCGGATCACGCTCGGGTTCGACGGATCGAAGTCGAACGACTGGACGGTGCTCGTCGCCTGCCGAGTCCACGACGGCTGCCTGTTCCTGATCGACTACTGGAACCCCGAGAAGTACGGCGGCGAGGTCCCTCGCGACGAGGTTGACGCGGTCGTGCGCTCGACGATGGACGCATACGACGTCGTCGCGTTCCGCGCCGACATCCGGGAGTTCGAGGCGTACGTCGACCAGTGGAGCCGCGACTACCGGAAGCGGATCAAGGTCAACGCCTCCCCCGGCAACCCGATCGCGTTCGACATGCGATCGCAGCAGAAGAAGTTCGCGCTCGATTGCGAGCGGTTCCTCGACGCGGTCCTCGAACGCGAACTGAACCACAACGCCAACCCGGTGCTCACGAGCCACGTGCTCAACGCCCGACGGCACCCAACCATCTACGACGCCATATCCATCCGGAAGCAGTCGAAAGACAGCAGCCGAAAGATCGACGCCGCCGTCTGCGGCGTCCTGGCGTTCGGCGCCCGGCAGGAGTTCCTCATGAGCAAATCCAACCTCTCGCGCAGGGCCGCGGTGGTGATGTGACAAGCCCTTTGAAGCCAGAGCCGATCGACCCCGAGAAGGCTCGGGACGACATGCTCGACAAGTTCGAGGCAGCGCAGCAGGAGCTCAAAGACTCCCGCGCCTACTACGACGCCGAGCGCCGGCCCGACGCGATCGGCATCGCGGTCCCGAAGAACATGCGAGATCTGCTCGCGCACATCGGCTATCCCCGGCTGTACGTAGACTCGATCGCAGAGCGTCAGGAGCTCGAAGGGTTCCGCCTCGGCGGCGCCGACGAAGCCGACGAAGAGCTATGGGACTGGTGGCAGGCCAATAACCTCGACGTCGAAGCCCCGCTCGGACACACCGACGCGCTGATCTACGGATCGGCGTTCATCACGATCTCGATGCCCGACCCCGCGGTCGATCTGAACCTCGACCCCGAGGTCCCGATGATCCGGGTCGAGCCGCCGACGGCGTTGTTCGCCGAGATCGACCCGCGTACCCGCGACGTCAGCCTGGCAATCCGGGCGGTCTACAACAAGGACCAGTCCGAGATTGTCGCCAGCACCCTGTACACCCCCGAGCTGATCGTTCGATGGGTGAAGCAGGACGGCGAGTGGGTCCAGATCTCGTCGATCACCCACGGCCTGGAGATGGTCCCGGTCATTCCGATCCTCAACCGCACCAGGACGTCTGACTTCTACGGCAGCTCGGAGATCACTCCGGAGCTGCGGTCGATCACCGACACCGCGGCTCGGATCTTGATGGACATGCAGGCCACGGCGGAGGTCATGGCGATCCCCCAGCGGCTGCTGTTCGGCGTTAAGCCGCAGGACATCGGCGTCGATCCCGACAACGGCCAGAAGCTGTTCGACGCCTACGTCGCCCGCATCCTGGCGTTCGAGGACCACGAGGCCAAGGCCCAGCAGTTCACCGCTGCCGAGCTGCAGAACTTCGTGACCGCACTCGACGCGATCGACCGCAAGGCCGCCGCGTACACCGGCCTGCCGCCTCAGTACCTCTCGACGTCCGCGGACAACCCGGCTTCGGCCGATGCCATCAAGGCGTCTGAGTCCCGGCTCGTCAAGAAGACCGAGCGCAAGAACCTGCTGTTCGGAGGGGCGTGGGAGCAGGCGATGCGAGTCGCCTACAAGGCCGCCAAGGGCGGAGACATCCCCGCGGAGTACTTCCGGATGGAGACGATCTGGCGCGAACCGTCGACCCCGACGTTCGCGGCCAAGGCCGACGCAGCCGCCAAGCTCTACGCCAACGGCCAGGGTCCGGTCCCGCGCAAGCGGACCTGGATCGACATGGGCTACTCGATCGCCGAGCGCGAAGAGATGCAGAAGTGGGTCGAAGAGGAGAAGTCCGAGATGCTGGCGCTGGGCGCCGTTCTCGCTCCAGGAACCCCCGCTACCGGGGCTGAGAAGCCCCCTGCCGATAGTTCGGCCGGAGGTGAGGCCGCCTGACCCCGGAAGAGTACGCAGCCGCTCAGGCGGCGATCTCGGCCGCGGTAGCGCGAACCGTCCTCACGATCGGCAAGTACGTCGCACAGCCGGCGCTGTCGTTCGCAGCGTGGCTGAACTTCCTGCAGACGATCTTCCCGGAGGTCGAGCGGGCACGGCGTGAATCCGCCGAGCTTGCCCGTCGGTTCTACGACGACCAGCGCGCGCTCTTCCACCCGGAGCTTCCTCGAAACGAGAGGTTCCTCGAAGAGTCGACGTTCCGGGCGTTCGCCCAGTCGATGGACGACGCCCGCCCGAGGCTGTCCCAGGAGGGCGCTCGGACGGACGCGGTCGCGAACACAGCGCTGCGCGCGGTGCGCGCGGTCGAGATGGCAGGTCGCCGGCAGATCATCGGCGCCGTAGAGAACGATCCGGCACCCCGGATCGTCAAGGGATGGGCCAGAGTCGCCACCGGACGCGAGACATGCTCCTGGTGCCTGATGCTCATCTCGCGAGGCCCCGTCTACCACGGGGCTGATCGCGCGGGGCTGGACTTGGACGACCAGTCAGCGGCCGAAGCGTATCGCTCGGCCGGGCTGGACTACGACAAGTTCTTCTCCGACACAGCGCCATTCGTCGAAGAGTGGCACGCCGGATGCGACTGCAAGGTCGTCCCGGTGTTCGACGTCGAGAACTGGCCCGGCAGGGCCGCTCAGAAACGTGCCGAACAGCTATGGATCGACGCCTCGAAAGAGGCCAAGAAGCTGATCGACGCAGGCGAGGCCCGCTCCTCGAACCTGAACAAGGAGACGATCAACGCTCTCCGCCGTCGCCTCGACAACGGCGACGTCCAGATGAGTGAGTTCGCCGCTCTCGCAGCGTAGCTCGCTCCTCCCCCGAGTCCCAGGTGGGCTCTTTCCTACACGCCCAGGAGGCGAACAACCATGTCCGAACCCGTTTCGACTGACGGCACCACGACCGACGGCAACCCGGTCGCCGCTGACGGCGTCAACACCTTCAGCAAGGAATACGTCCAGCAGCTCCGCAACGAGGCCGCCGGCCATCGCACGTCGAAGAACGAAGCGGTTGAAGCCGCGAAGACCGAGACCCGCACCGCGGTCGAGGCCGAGTTCGCAACGGAGATCAGCGACCGCGACAACGAGATCGCCACGCTGAAGTCGGATCTGACCGACCGCCAGCTGGAGCTGATCAAGCTCAAGGCGATTGTGGCAGCTGAGATTCCGACGTCCGACGTATTCGATGTCTACGAGTTGGTCCAGGGGACCGACGAGGAAACCGTCTCGAAGTCGGTCGAGCGAGTGAAGTCGCTGATCGGAAAGGCCCCCGCCACGCAGCGGCTGGTCGACCCCTCGCAGGGGTCCGGAAGCCACGTCCCGCTCAACGGCGACCCGATCGTCAACATGTTCAAGTCTGCCCTCGGCGTCTGAACTACCCACTCTAACAAGGAGATTCACTAAACATGGCAACAGGATCTACTGTTCCTTCCGGCCAGATCGCCAAGACCGGCGACTTCTCGGCCTTCCTCAAGCCCGAGCAGGCCCAGGACTACTTCGCCGAGGTCGAGAAGACCTCGATCGTCCAGAAGCTCGCCAAGAAGATCCCGATGGGTCCCACCGGCATCACCGTTCCCTACTGGAACGGCGCCGTCCAGGCTTCCTGGATCGGTGAGACCGAGCGCAAGCCGCTGACCAAGGGCTCGTTCGATCACTGGGAGCTGGAACCGACCAAGATCGCCGTGATCTTCGCGGAAAGCGCTGAGGTCGTGCGTCTGAACCCGCTGCAGTACGTGCAGACGATGAAGACCAAGATCGCCGAAGCGATTGCGCTGGCGTTCGACAACGCCGCGATCCACGGCATCAACAAGCCCACGAAGTTCAAGGGCTACCTCGCTCAGACCTCGCAGGCCGTGTCGCTGGTCGACCCGGGCGGCGCGGGTGTCGCTTCGAGCAACAACGCCTACGACGCTTTCGTCAACGGTCTGTCGATCCTGACGGCCGGCGGCTACAAGTGGAACGGCACGCTGCTCGACGACGAAGCCGAGCCGCAGTTCCTGAAGTCGAAGGACACCGCGGGTCGTCCGCTGTTCATCGAGTCGGCGTACACCGACGAGGTCGTGCCCCTGCGCGGTGGCCGCATCCTCGGCCGTTCGGCTGTGATGAACGACCACGTCGCGAACGGCTCCGCCGGCTCGCGGGTGCTGGGCATCATGGGTGACTTCTCCCAGGTCATCTGGGGCCAGATCGGCGGCCTGTCGTTCGACGTCACCGATCAGGCGACGCTCGACTTCGGCGCTGACGTCTCCGGCACGTGGGTTCCCAACCTGATCTCGCTGTGGCAGCACAACATGGTCGCTGTCCGTTGCGAGGCTGAGTTCGCGTTCATGGTCAACAAGCAGAACGCGTTCGTCAAGCTGACCGACACCGTCACGACCTGATCCTGACTTGACTCTACACGGGGAGCTCCTTCGGGGGCTCTCCCGTTAGGGGAAGGAATCCCTATGCAGCTCAGAAGTCTTTGGAACCACGGCGCGGTCGAGGTTGATCCCGAACTCGCCGAGCAGCTGCTGGCTACCCGGCGATGGTACGAGCCCGAGGCGCTGGTCGAGTGGCTGGCCGCCGAAGAGGACTACCTCGCGTCTCTGGAGTCCGCAACAACGAAGTGAGGGGGTGAACGATGGCGTACGCAGAAGTCTTCGACGTAGCGGCCCGCTGGGGCAAGGCTGAAGACGACCTCGACGACGCAATCAGGTCGCTCATCAACATCCGGCTCGAAGATGCCGAGCGGAAGATCAAGCGGCGCATCCCCGACCTCGACGATCTGGTCGACGCCGGCACGATCGACGTCGAAGACGTCAAGCAGGTCGAAGCCGACGCGGTTGTCCAGCTGGCTCGCAATCCCGAGGGCTACCTCTCGGAGACCGACGGCGACTACACGTACATGCTCCAGGCCAGCCTCACGGATGGCCGGGTGACGATCTCGCCCGAGGACTGGGAGACGCTGGGCGTCCGTCCGTCCACGATGTTCACGATCGACCCCGTCGGGGTGCGTGAGACATGAGTTACGGAGAGCCGGAGAAGGTTCCGCAGACGCCGATCGTCATCGGCGGCCGGGTGTTCAACCCGCGGGCCTGCGTCCACGGCGAGGATTACGACTCGGAGAACCACCAGTGCGTCCACGACTGGCGCATCTACTGGGGCAACCAGGACCGCGTCTCGTGAGCCTGCTCGACGACAGCGGGCAGTACGAGAGCATTCTCGTCTTCCCCGAAGTGGTCGACCTCGACCAAGACGGAAACAAGCGCACTCGGCCGGCCGCCGTCGGCATCCCGGCCAGGGCGCGGTTCCAGGTCCAAGGTCAGTCGGGCACCTCCGCCCGGAGGGCCGAGCAGGACAACGAGGGGTTCGAGTCCGAGAAGGTGTACCGGATGCGGTTCCCGCGGTCGTTCAAGACGGTCCTCGGCGCTCAGTCGCAGATCGAGTGGAACGGCCAGCGGTGGGCGGTCTTCGGAGACGCCAACCGGTACAACGGCTCCCGGATGACGAAGCGGCTCACGTACACCGTAAAGCGGTACTAGATGGCGGTCGTCTACGGCAAGAAGCTGGTCAACTACGCAGCTTCGCATCACGTCGAGACACGGGCCGCGATCCGCAAAGAGACCAACCAGGTTGCGCGTGCGGCGAAGTCCAACCTCGCCCGCGCCAACAAGACGTCCCGCATCACGCCGAAAGGCTACTTCCCCGCTCGGATCGAATCCGAGATGGGCGAGGTCGACGGCTACGTCATCTTGGTCGCGCCCAACGCGATGGCGCTGGAGTTCGGCCACGCACCTTCCGGTGTCTTCGGCGAGGGCGGGGCGCTTGGCCACGTCAAGTCGAAGGCCCCTGAAGCCCTGTACATCCTCATCGGCGCCGCGATCCGCGGCTCCGTCTCGTAAGAAGGGAGCGCGTATGCCCTCTGTGCCTCGCGTACAACGCATCGTCCTCCCGATCCTGCGAGGCCACCCGGACCCGCTCGACAAGGTGAGCGCGCTCCCCACGCTGGCCGGCGTCAACGTCGGCACGTGGAACGAGGACGTCGACCTCCGCGAGTTCCCGATGATCACGATCCGCCGCGTCGGCGGAGTGCGAAACGAGAACCGTCCCAGGCTGCTTGGCAAGCCGGTGATCGAAATGACCGCATACGGGACCGTCGGCCTGGCCGAGACCGAGGACCTCTACGAGGACGCGCTTGAGGCGCTCTACGACGCGCAGCGCAAGCAGACGATGACCGAGTTCGGCTACGTCCACTCGATCAAAGAAACGATGGGCGCCACTCAGTTCAGCTCGCTCTTCCAGGACTCCTGGCGGATTCAGGGGCTGATCGCTCTCGGCATTCGCCCTCCGAGATCCACCACCTAGCAAGGAGATAGCCACACATGGCACAAGACGACGATGCTGTTTTGACAGCCGCCGTCGGGTACGTCTACGTCAACGACACCGTTGGCGCGGCCGGCCCGAGCGCAGCCGCGCTGAAGACGATCGACCTGGAGAATCCCGCCACGTGGGCCGCCACCGGCTGGCGCTCTGTCGGACACACCTCTCGCGGCGACATGCCGGAGTTCGGGTTCGAGGGCGGCAAGACCGAGGTCCGGGGCTCCTGGCAGAAGAAGAAGCTGCGCGAGATCACCACCGAGGACCCGATCGACTTCCTCACGGTGTTCCTGCATCAGTTCGACGAGAACGCGCTGTCGCTGTACTACGGCGAGAACCACTCGACCGTCCCGGGCGTGTTCGGCGTCAAGACCTCGTCGGTCGACGCCAACGAGAAGGCGTTCCTGGTCGTGATCGAAGACGGCGACTTCCGTCTGGGACACCGCGTCCCGAAGGCGTCGGTCCGTCGCGACGACTCGATCCAGCTGCCGGTCGATGACCTGGCGGCCCTGCCGATCCGTGCGACCTACCTCGACCACAACAACGAGGAATCGTTCCAGTGGATCAACGAGGACCTGTTCAACGTGGTTGTGAGCCTGCCGGTGCTGAACCTGCACGGCGCCACGGGCGGCAGCTTCACGCTGAAGGTCGACGAGAAGGAGTCCGCGGCGATCTCGGTCTCGGGCATCTCGGCTACCACGATCAAGAACGCGCTTGCTGCGATCGACGACGGCATTGCCGCCGCGCAGATCACGGTCACCGTGTCCGGGTCGAACTACACGATCGACATCCCCGCGATCCTGACTGTCGGCGCCGACACCACGACCGGCGGAACCGGCGTCACCGTTTCCTGACGCTGACTTGACCCTACACAGGGTCACCGGGGAGGGGCCTCACCTTGGCGGGCCGAAGGCCCCTCCCCTACTCCACTTGCCCGCCACGCCCGCCACCAACGAAAGGCCCGCTATATGCCCACAAACACCTTTACCCTCGACGCCCTCCGCGAAGAGACCAAGCGCAAGTACGCCCCGATCACCGTTGAGCTCGACGAGGACACCTCGGTCGTCCTGCCGTCGCTGCTCCGGCTGACCAAGAAGGACCGCGAGTCGGTCCTGGCGAAGGTCGCAGACCTGAAGAACCTGTCGTCCGACGAAGACGAGGATGCCGGCGACGAAGAGTACGAACTGCTCGCCGAGTCGCTGGGCGAGATCCTCACGCTGATCACCCCGCGCGCCAAGAAGATCGTCCGCGCCGTCGAAGAGGACGAACCGGCAGCCCGCGCGAGCGTGCTGACCCGAATCCTGAACAGCTGGATCGAAAGCGCACAGCTGGGGGAAGCAAGCTCCTCGCCGGCCTGATCGACAGGTACGGCGAGGTTCTGATACCGGACCTCAAGCAGTACTACGGGATCGACGCTCGGGACCTCTTCTCGGAGGAGAGCCCGCTCTCCCCGCGGTGGGTCCTGATCCACGCTCTGCATCTGCCCACCCGGTCTGCGTTCGTCGCAGCCCGGCGGGGTGGGTCGCAGTTCCGCGAGTGGGACGAGGACCGCTACCTGCGGGTGGCGATGGTCAACACCCTCCGGTCTCTGCTGCACGCCTACCTGCTGGCGCACATCGACGGCAAGAAGTACCGGCTCCCGGACGCTCCGGAGCCGATCCCGACGCCTTCGACCATCGAGATCAAAACCCAAGCGCAGCAGCGCAAGCCGGGTTCGTTCGCGAACACCGTGGCCGCCCTCAAGCAGCAGGCGGAACGCAACAGAAAGCTGAAGGAGGCGCGAGGTGGCTGAAGGCGCGGGCATCGAAGTCGGTCGGATCAGCATCAAGATCACGCCAGACACCGACGGGTTCAGGGCACAGCTCAAGCGTGAGCTGGAAGCGATCGAGAAATCGCTCAAAGGCGACGTAGAGGTCAACGCCCACCTCGACGGGTCGCAGGCCCGTGCCGACTTCCGCCGGCTGGTCGACGAGATGAAAGCCCGCGGCGCCAAAGGCGTCACGATCAAAGCAGACGTCGACCGAAGCAACCTCGACCGGCTGAGCAACACCGTCAGCGGCTTCGGCCGCGGTGGCGGCAGTGGGCTCGGGATGCTGGGGCAGTTCGCCGACACGATGGTCGTAGTCGCCGCTGTAGCCGCTCTGGCGGCTCCGGCGCTCGCCCTGGTGTCAGGAGCCCTGGTATCGCTCCCCGCGCTCGCAGCGGCCGTTCTGACGCCGATAGGCGCTATCGCACTCGGGCTCGACGGGATCAAGGCGGCAGCCGCTCAGCTGAAGCCGGATCTCGACGCCCTCAAGGCGACGATGAGCGATCGGTTCCAGGATCGGTTCACCCCGATCTTCGGACAGCTCAAGTCGATCTTCCCCACGCTGGCCTCTTCGCTGCCCACGGTGGCCGACGGCATCGCCGACGTCGCACAGTCGTTCGTCGAGACGATCACCTCTGCCGACGGCATGCAGAAGATCAGCGACACGATCACCAACATCGGCACGACGATCAGCGCCGCAGCGCCCGGCATCGGGTCGTTCACCAGCGGCCTGCTCGGGCTGGCCGACAAGGTCTCGTCCAAGTTCCCCCGCGTGGCGGAGTACTTCGACACCGTAGGAGACAGCTTCCAGCGATGGGTCGACAGAGTCTCGACCGCCGGCCCGGACGGCGTCTCGCCGCTGGACCGCGCAATGGGCAACTTCGGGGACACCCTCAAGGGAGTCCTCGACATCGTCGGCGATCTCGCGAACCAGGGGTTCGAGCTCCTGCAGGACCCCGAGTTCGGCCAGTCGATGAAAGACTTTGTCGCCGCGACGAAGACGCTCGTTAACGACGTCCTCCCCGGCCTGAAGACCGTCTTCCAGGAGCTCTCCGGGTACCTCGGCCAAGCGGTCGACATCCTCGACAAGATCGACAAGTGGAAGCCCCCGGATTGGATGGGCTTCCTCAAAGACGGTGAGACGAACAAGAACAACGGGCTCGGAGGCTTCCCCGGTCTGAAGATGCCGGACCCTCCGAAAGACGGCAGCGTCGGCTTCCTGGACCAGCTGGAGATCAACCTCGGGAGGCTCCCGGAGATCTTCAAGCAGAACTGGGATCTGATGATGAACCAGCTGCGCGGAGTCAAGTGGCCCTGGCAGGAGGACAACTTCCTCACCGGCCCAGACTTCTCCGGCTGGGCCGAGCGGATGCAGCAGCCGTTCGTCACCGCGTTCACCTGGATCAGGCAGCAGTTCGACAGCATCGGCGCCGCGGTCAGCAGCACCTTCGCGACCATCGGGGCGCAGCTCCGAGCGGCGTTCTCCAGCGTGTTCTCCGTGGCCCAAAACCCCGGGCAGGCCATCGCGCAGATGTTCCTGTCCGCGGTCCCGACGATCGTCGGGGCCTGGGAGCAGATCAAGGGCGTTGTCCGCGGGAAGGTTGCCGAGATCGTCGGCAGCGTCGCAGGGATGGCCGGGCAGCTGACATCGGCTGCCTCGCAGGCGTTCTCCGGGATGGCCTCCGCGGCAGCCCAGGGGCTGTCTCAGGTCGTTGCCTCCGTCGTCTCCGGCGGGGCGCAGGTCATAGCGGAGGTCGGCTCGTGGCCGGGCAAGATCGCCGGGGCTCTCGCGGGGCTGGCGTCGACAGGCGCCGAAGCCGGCCGGGCGCTCGTCCAGGGGATCATCAACGGCATCGGCGGCCTGGTAGGCGCCGCGGTCGCCAAGGCCAAGGAGCTCGCCAACGCGGTCGCCAACGCGGCCAAGGGGGCCCTCGGGATTAATTCCCCCTCGAAGGTCTTCCACGAGTTCGGCGAGTACACCGGCCAGGGGTTCATCGACGGCCTGGACTCTCAGAAGAACCGGATCGTCGAGCTGGCGAAGTCGCTGATGCAGGCGATCAAAGACGTGTTCGGCGACGCCAGCGGACTGGCTATCAACTTCAACATCGGCGGCGGTACCGCGCCGGCCGGAGGCATCTCCGACCTGACGTCCGGGCTGACTTCGATGGCTGATACCGCGGACAAAGCCGCGACGAGCATGACGCAGCTGACCGACATCCCCGCTCCCCCAGAGGGATCGGCTCTGTCGCCGGTCTCGTCGGACGACCTGAAGAACCAGGTCGACATGCTCCAGATGAAGCAGAAGCAGCTGGAGATCGACGCCAAGCAGGCCACGATCGACTCGAAGCAAGCCGCGACGGACGAAGAGAAGAAAGCGCTGCAGGACAAGGCTGCTGACCTCCGACTCCAGAAGGACAAGCTCGGGCTGCAGATCGACCAGCTGAAGTACTCCGGCATGGAGAACAGCTCCCTTAAGGATCGCTCGTCGATCTACGAGGAGCTGGGCAAAAAGATGTTCGAGGGTCCGCTCAACATGATCGAGTCCGCGGTCGGTGCGACCGGCCAGCAGTTCATGTCCGACCTCGGCATCGGCGGCCAGGGATTCATTTCCCAAGCGCTGCAACAGGGTCTCGGGTTCGCGAAGCAGTTCGTGTTCAACGTCTCGAACATCGACGAAGCCATCGCCGTCAAGAACAACCAGGTCAACAAGGACGCGCTGCAGTACATGCAAAGGTAGGTAATCAATTGACCGACACCGTCGTTGAACTCGAAGGAGTCAACGGCGAGTGGTTCAACCTGACGACCGGTGACCGGGGAGTGTTCCTCGGTACCGGCGTCAAGGGTCTCTATGACCCTCCTGTGAAGGTGGTCTACGAGGAGCCGGGCAACTACCCCGGCGCCCGGTACCTGAACCACCGGATTCTACGGCGCGACATCGTCTTCGGTGTCGAGATCTTGCACGGTAACGCGAGCGACTCGTGGCTGTCTCGGGACTCCGAGTGGCGCAAGGCGTGGTCGTTCGACCGCGACTGCAAGCTGTACATCACAACGCCGGAATCCGGAACTCGCTATCTCAAGCTCCGACTCGGAGAGTCGATCGACGTCGACCTCTTCACCGATCCCCGCGGCAACTCGATCAACCGCGCTGCGATGGTCTGCATCGCCGGAGATCCTTTCTGGTACGAGGAAGACGTCCTCTACGAGGCATACACACAGACGGACACCACGTTCGATCCCACGCCGTTCCCGTGGCCGTGGCCGAAAGAGTCGCTGCCCACCGAGACGATCACGATCGTCGTGGACCCGTCCGACGGCAAGGGCGGGCTCAACCCGACCGACAACTACATCGCGCCGAAGTGGATTCTCCCCGGATCGACGGAGAAGCCCGCTGAGCCGTACTTCCCGGGGCTGCCCTGGCTGGGCGCCCCGAAGTCGCCGGCCACCCTGTGGACCGTCCCGGACTACAAGTTCGAGCTGGAAGAGGATGACGACCCCGCGCTGGCCACCCGGCGGCTGCGGCTGCCGGGGCTGATCGGCGGTCTGTGGACCAACGAGATCCAGCGGATCTACATCGACGGCCGGCCTACCGCCGGCACGTTCACGCTCACGCTGGGCACCGAAACGACCGGCCCCCTGCCGTACAACTGCACGACCGGCCAGATCAAGTCGGCGCTCGAAGCGCTGGCGCAGGTTGCGTTCAACGACGTCAAGGTGACCCGCGACCGCAAGGTCAACGAGATCCAGTACATCGACGTTGTCGGCGGAGCGACCGGCGGCACGTACACCCTCACCTTCGAGGGTCAGACGACCAACCCGATCCCGTACAACGCTTCCCCGCTCCAGGTGTGGTCGCGGCTGAACGGTCTCTCGGCGATCAGCGCGTGGGACATCCGGGTCACCGAGGAGATCGTCCGCGAAGAGCAGATCGTCACGCTGATCGGCGAACCGCAAACGGGTACGTTCACCTTGACTCTGGACGACCAGACGACCGATCCGATCCCGTGGAACGCCTCGGCGCTGCGGGTGCAGTCCGAGCTGACCAAGCTATCGAACGTCGGCGTGTTCGACGTATCGGTCACCCGCAAGTGGCAGAAGTACTCCCCGTGGCGGATTCGGTTCAACGGCAACGGCCTTGCCGGCGTCAACGTCACGACGCTCGTCGGCGATCCCACCAACCTCTCCGGAGGCGCCGGGATCGACGTCAAGGTCGACACGGCCGAAGAGGGCTCGCACCGGTACAAGGTCGAGTTCAAAGACGATCTGGCGTCGTACAACCTGCCGCAGATGACGTCGGACCCGTCCGGGCTCACCGGAGGGGTTGACCCCGACGTCGAGATCACCACCGAGCAGGACGGCGCACACCCGTACGTCGTCGAGTTCCAGAACGGCCTTGCCGGGCAGGACATGCCGTTGATGGTCGGAACGTCGTCGTTCACTTCGTATCTGGGAGTAACACCGCCGTCTGTGCGGTGCGACGTGGCCCAAGAAGGCCACACGTACCCCGGCGAGAACGCGGTGATCGACGTAGATCCAAGGGTCGAGCAGGTCTCTTCGGAGAACGGCGCTCCGCTCTGGCAACGGATGAACGGCGTCCGCTTCCGGCACCTGATCCCGCCGTACACGAAGTCGGCCACGTTCGAGCTGACCGTCAGCGGCCAGGTACCCGGCCAACTAGTCACCCTTCGTCTTCCGAGGGCGTGGACACGTCCTTGGGGGTTGGAGTAGTGAACAGCGGAATCGACTCGCGAGAGCGGGCTGCAGAGGCGTGGAACACCGTCCAGAAGGCCAAGCGGAAGATGGAACGGGAGCGGCTTCGGCCGCCCCACGTTCGTCTGTGGGACGGGGACTACGTCCTCCGCGGGATCGTAGCGGGCGAGCGCAAAGGCAAGTTCGCGTTCGTCGAGAACGACTCCGGCCCTGCGATGCTGCAGCTGTCGCTGTCGCACTACCTCGCCCAGTGGGTGATGAAGCACCGCGGGCGGGCCAAGCGCAACGTCCACGTCACGATCGACAAGCAGGGCGCCCGCTGGGCGGGCCGGATGGACTCGTACCGCGTGGTCCGGGAAGAAGGCGGAGACGCCTACCTGGAGATCACGTTCAAACACGACTACGAAGAAGCCAAGCACATCTACTGCTGGGCGAATCCGTTCCTGCGCCCCGAGTTCCAGTTCCCCAAGATGTGGGTCATCTTCGGCCCCGCCAAGTGGTGCCTGCTGCTGACGTTGTTCGTCAACATCATGCGGCTGGAGACGTCGCTGTGGACTCTCCCGGACGACCCCGGGGACATCAAAGAGTGGATGGGGCCGTCGTTCTGGCCAGGCTTCTGGCGGCAGATCGTCAAGCCGTTCCCGTTCTTCTCGGACAACTCGAACACGACGATCGTGTTCTCCCGGTTCCGGTCGTTCCACGACGTCGCCAAGTCGACGCTGGCCGATGCACAGCTCACGATCACCTGCCGGCGCTACCTCAAAGACGAAGACCCGCACCCGTTCGCGGACGCAGGGCTGCTGTGGACAGGCGACTTCGGGAAGCTCTACGAGCTGATCCCGCTCCGTCACGGCTGCTTGGTCTGGGACATCGTCGACAACTCCGGCTGGGGTGAAGAGACCGCGTTCGGCGGCTCTCTGCTCACCGGGTTCATCCGCGCGCTGGTCGCGATCGGATCGGACGGCACGACCGAGCATGTCGACGTCTTCACCGGAGACCCCACCTACCCGGGCGAGTACTACGTCCCGGGGTTCCGCGGCACCCTCCCCAAGGCGCCGCACGTGGTGTTCGAGGAGGGTCCGCTCACCGGGATCAAGTCCTCGGAGTTCAAGTACTTCGAGGCGACCGACACATCGTTCCTGACCGGCGGTCAGTCGATGCCCGGTGTGAACGAGACGATCTCAGCCGGGATCAACTTCGGCGGGGACATGCTGACCTCGCTGATCAACTCGGCGATGGCCGCTGCCGGCCCGTTCGGCGGCGCGATCGACCTGCCTCCGCTGGGCGGCATGATGGACGCAGTCCTGAAGCCGCTCTACGAGCACGTGATCCTCGCGTTCATGGAGATCCCGACGGCGCGAGCCGCGGGGATGAGCCTGCCGATCGCTGGGCTGGAAGACATCGTCACCGGCCTCGGCGACTTCCACTACTACGAGGGCTGGGCAGACGGCGCCGACAAGGCGTTCACGCTGTCGGCGGTCCTGGCGATCCGGGCGAAGATGTGGGCCACCCGCGCCCACACCGCGCACACGATCACCGTCTCCGACGCTGCTCCGTACTACATCGGCGAGAAGGGCTTCGGCCACTTCTGGCTCGGCAACCGGGTCGGGACAACGGTTCTCGGCTATCCCGATCCGAACGTGGTGTTCGTCGAACGTGTCCAGAAGCTCGAATACGAGTGGGGCACCGACGGCGTCACCGGCTGGAAGATCTACATCGGATACCAGGAGCCGGAGGACCCCGTACTCAAGGCGCTGGAGTGGGTCCGGGAGCTCAACACCAACCTCGGAACGCTCGGCATTCTCTGACCCCTACTTGACCCTACACGACACAAAAAGGTGCCCGCCATGCCGATCCCCCAGAGACACGAGACCGACCTCAGAAAGCCCGATCAGCACCTCGTATGGACGTTGCAGTCGATGCCGGTGATGGCCGGCCTCGGGGCGGTCACGAACGAGGCCATCCTCCGCGGGTGGGCTCGTCACCTCTGGGAGGTCGGTGTGGCGCACCGCGATTACCTGCTGACGCTCGCCGACGAGAACGGCTACATCCACGTCAGCCAACTGCCTCAGCAGCAGAAGAAGTTCGTCCCCCCGATGCGGGGGCCGCGACACGGGTTCAACAACGCGAGCCGGTGGGTCGACAACAGCGCACCCACCCCTCCCCCGATGGTCGTCCAAGATCCGCGGCTGCTCACCGCACAAGAGCAAGAAGCCCAGCTCAGCGTCTACCGCGAGCTCGGGCTCATCCCAGACCACAACCCGGGCCGTGACACGGCCTCGGTCGAATAGGAGACCCGCATGGCTGAACAGCCCAAAGGTGTGAACGAGTTGATCAGCGACGGCATCCAGGCCGGATCGCAGCTGCTTCCGGTTCCCGACGTCCCGCCGTGGGAGCGGACGGGACTCGGGTGGGACGCCAACGCCGACGGCGAGATCGACGAGTACGAAGCCAAGGTTCCCGAGCCGCTGGTCCTGCGAGGCGTGTTGCTGGCTCTGATTGGGCTTGTGGCGGGCGTAACCGGCTACGCCCTTGACGTTACATGGGTGGAAGAGGCTGTCGCCGCATACGCAGGCATAGCCCCGCTGGCGCTGTCTTTCTGGGCACGACGCCACGTCTCGCCCGTCAAGAAATGAGCCTGGTGAAGCTGGCCGGCGTCGTCGGCCGAGCTCTCCGTCACACCCGGATCGTCCAGTCGGGCAGCCCTCCGCTCTATCGGCTCATGCTGTTCGGAGCGCTGATCTCCGCGGTGATCCAGCTTGCCACCGGCAAGTCGACGATCTCGCTGGAAGCCACTGCCCCGCAACAGCTGATCCTCGTGACGATGGTGATCCAGCTGATCGCCGCCGGGCTGTGCCTGGCGTCGCTCTACATGATCGACGAGAGCAAGTACCACGCCACAAAGCTGCACAGGTCGCTCAACGTCGAGCTCCTCGGGCTGATCTTCCTGCAGACGTCGATCGCGCTCAACGTGGCGGCATCGGGCTTCTTCAACGACGGACTTCCCCCGGCCGCGGGGACGTGGTTCACGATCATGTTCTGGCTGTGGTCGCTCACCCGGGTTCGTGACATCCGCAGAGCCATAAGGGAGTTGGTCGATTCGCGTGAATAGCGAGAGTGTCCTTCTGCTGATCACCGCCGTCGGTGGCCTCGGGGCGATCGTCACATTCCTGCAGTTCCTCAACACCCGCAAGCCGACCAAAGACAAGTCCAGCTCCGACGCCTACAAGGCGTACCAGGCGTTTGCCACCGGAGCGGCCGACGACCGCGACCGAGAACTCAAGCGGGTCAACGCAGAGCGTCAGCTGCTGTGGAACGTCCGGGGGCTGCTGATCGACCTGGTCCAGGACCTGCTGTCGGTGCTGCGCGGGAAGGGAGCGACCGCGGAAGAGCTTGAGCCGTTCCACGACCGGCTAGACGAAGCGAGGGCTGTGTGACGACTCCTCATCAGCCGGCACCTGACGGCGCGTACGTCTTCGGAGGCGGCGAGTACCGCTACGGCCAGGAGTACTCCGAAGAGCGGGTCATGGAGATGTTCACCCCGCCGTCTCCGGCCAACCCGATAGAAGCCGTCTCGGCGGTCAAAGACGTCATGCGGATGGGTCCTCGCGGTGCTACCGAGGGGATCTCGCAGATCCTGCCCGGCCTCGACCAGGACGACTACGTCGACCCTGAGCGGGCCGCGGAGACGATCGGCAACAACCTCGGAGAGAACTGGCTGCAGAAGACCTGGCGCACGTTCGTCCAGGCGATGACCGGTGGCAGCGAATCCGGCAACACCCTCGGTGACTTCGAGTTCACCGCGGGCAACAAGAAAAGAGAGCTCGATCAGGTAGCGGCTGCCGTGGGGCAGATGCAGGCAGACCTGAAGGCCAACAGGAACTCCGGCTCCACGTTCCAGATCACGGTCTCGAACTACTCCGGCGTACCAACGCCGTTCGCGCTGGCGTACTCGCTCGGGACCGGCACGGTCACCAACGACGGCGACACCCTGGAGCTGTCGAACGACGACCTGCTGGTGATGTACAAGTACGACCTCGCAAATCTGGAGACCGACTTCTTCGAGGTCTCGCTGGGCGTCCCACGCCAGGCCGGCAAGTACCTCGGCGGGTACAACGATCGGTCGCTGTTCTTCGTCGGCCGCGCCGACACCGCGTGGAACTCGCTGTGCATGGCACGGCTGAACGGAGACAAGCTCTCGGTCGGCTGTGTGAACGGCGGCCTGTCCTCGGGGACATACACCTGGTTCGGCTCCGGCGGCACCGGCACCGGGCCGACGGTCGTCACGATCAACCCCGAGGGGTACATGACGTTCCGCGGCGGAACCATCGCGGGAGCGAGGTTCTTCCAGTTTCTGGTGAACAACCGGATCGTGGCGACGTTCGTCGACAACGCGGGCGTCTCGCAGCTGGGATCGTCCAACCGCGGTGTCGGGTTCGGCATCTGGAACGACACCAACGACGGATTCAACCGCGTACCGAACGTGAGCCACTTCGTGGCCAACGACAACGAGCCTGCGCCTCTCGTGGGTACGGGCGGCCGGATGGCCCGCACCGCGGGCAACATGCTCCTCGACGGCGGGCTCCATCCGATCGAGGCGAACTTCTTCGGCTTGCCCGACGGGATCACGTCGGACCTCCATCCGAACATCCCCGCGGGGACGTACATGATCGAGAAGCCCGGCTTCTACAACCTGTCGTTCCGCGCGATGGTGACCCCGGTCCTGTTCAACCCGGTCGAGCTTCTGCTCTACAAGAACGGACTCCCCTGGCTCTACGGTGGGCCAGACTTCGAGTACCAGTCGGCGTTCGCGGGCGGCTCACGCCAGCCCAAGTCGATCTATGCGGACTGGATCGGGGTGCAGCTGGCCGAGGGTGATGTCATCGGCGTCGGCGTCGATGTCGACGGCCCGGGTCTCGGCCTGATGGGCGAGTCCACCGGTACCAAGACCTACTTCTCGTGTGTGCTCGTCTCTGGATAGACAAACCCCCTCTCAGGGCTTCGGCCTTGGGAGGGGGCTTTTCGTCGTTTAAGCGGTAATCCGCTGCTCGATGTCGTGGTGCTCGAACCAATCCGCGACGAACACCCCCGGGGATACCCGCGGGATGCGGTCCTTCGTCTGGGCCCGCACGCGGACACCCGCCTTCAGCATCAGCTGCCGACGCTCCTCCGGCGTCGACCGCTCCCACGCCTGGCGGTAGGTCTCGCCGGTTTCCCGCGTCTCCCACCGGGAGTCAGACTTCGGCAGAGTCTCCAGCCGCGAGATCCGCTCGTCTGTGGCGCTCAGCTGCGCCAGGAGCCGCTTTCTAGCGGTCTCCGAGGTGACGGTGCCCAGCAGCGATGTCAGATCCTCCAGGGCCCGCACAGCCGTCTCCAGCTCCTCGTCGTGGCTCTCGCCCGGGACGAAGACCCGCTCGGTCCGAGGGAGGTCTCCCAGCCGATCGAGGAACTGCTCCTCGACGAACGTCTCCAGCTGGTCGGCCGCGATGATGTTGTACGGCTGGCCGTTCTTCGAGTAGGGCCCGTGCTTGCAGACGTACTGGCGGTAAGTCTTCCCGCGCTGCTTGTTCTCGACCTGACGGATGTAGAGCGGCATCTCGCACACGTCGCACACCGCCACCCCGAGGAGTGGTGATGCGCCGGTCGTGCGGTTGGAGTGCTTCGGCCCGGAGAGGGCCGCCTGCAGCCGGTCGAACTCCTCGCGGGACACCAGCGGTGGCCCCTTCAGGATCGGATGGCCATCGTCGTCGTACACGGTCTCACCTTTGTGGGTCATGTGCCCCAGCAGCGTCTTCGAGCGCAGCTGATGGCGGACCGCTGAGGTAGCCCACCTCGTCCCGCGCAGCGGCTTGCCGGCCCGCTGGCGGAGGTAGTCGGCCGGCGAGAGCTCCCCGCGGTCGTTCAGCTCGATCACGATCGACTCGGTCGGCCTGCCGGCGAGGGTCTTGTCGATGATCTCGCGCAGGACCGCGGACGCGTGCGGGTCCGGGGCGAGCTCCCACCCGGCACCGTCGCGCGGCTTCGGGGTGTAGCCGTAATAGGTCACCCCGCCGCCCCAGCGGCCGAGCTCGCGCAGCTTCCGGTGCGACGCGGTGGTCCGCTCTCGGATCGCTTCCAGCTCCCCCTCGGCGACGCCCGCGATGACGTTGGCGATCATCCGACCGATCCAGGTCGAGAGGTCGATGTTCTCCGAGACGGTGACGAGGACCTTCTCGTTGTCGATGACCCAGCCGAAGAGTCGGTTCATCGGGATCACCCGGCGGCTGAGCCGATCCAGCCGCCACGCGACGAGCACGTCCCACTCGTGCTTGCGGCTGTCGGAGAGCCACGGCCCCAGCGCCGGGGCCTCGAACGGGTCGACCGATCCGGAGACGTCGAGATCCTCCGCCCACCCGACGATCTCGTGGTCGTGCAGCTTCGCCCAGTCTTCGATCAGCTCTCGCTGTCGTTCGATGCTGGTAGATTCTTCGGTGGAGATCGAGATCCGCGTACGTCCAAGAACCCGCATGTCAGGGACTATATCAGAGAGTGAAGAAACTGTGAGACTCGGATTGCAGATCAACAACTTCTCCTACGGCACCGGCGTGGGTGAGCTCTTCCCCACCGTCACCGCGCAGGGCAGAGAAGCCGACGAGGCCGGCTTCGATTCGGTGTTCCTGATGGACCACTTCTACCAACTGCCGGGCATCGGCAACTACGACGAACCGATGCTCGAGGCGTACACCGCACTCGGCGCACTCGCTGCCGCCACCCAGAATGTCCAGCTGGGCACGCTGGTCACCGGTAACAGCTACCGCAATCCCACCCTGCTGGCCAAGGCGATCACGACGTTGGACGTGATCAGTGCCGGCCGTGCGATCCTCGGCATCGGCACCGGGTGGTTCGAACTCGAGCACGACCAATTGGGTTACGACTTCGGCACATTCACCGACCGGTTCGACAAGCTCGGTGAGGCGCTGGAGATCATCCTGCCAATGCTCGCCGGCGAGAGGCCCACCGTCGCCGGAAAGTACTACCGGACCCAGGAGGCGCTGGCCAATCCCCGCTTCCGCGACCACATCCCGCTGATGATCGGCGGCAGCGGTGAGAAGAAGACGATTCCCCTGGCGGCCAAGCACTTCGACCACCTCAACGTGATCGCCGGCTTCGACGAGCTCGCCCGCAAGGTGGCCGTGGTCAAGCAGCGCTGCGAGGAGATCGACCGCGATCCGGCCACGCTGGAGACGTCGATGCTGATCGGCGCGCTCACGGGCGACGGCGTGACCCCGGACATGATTCCCGACGATTTCAAGCAGCGGATGGTCGCGGGCAGCGTCGAGGACATCGCCGAGCAGGTCCAGTCCAAGGTGCTCGACGCGGGTATCGACGGCGTCATCCTCTTCGTGCCCACACAGACCGTCGGGTACCAGCCGGGCCAGATCACTGCCCTCGGTGAGGCGCTGAAGCCGCTGGTCACGCGGTGAGCCGACGCGGTGGGGTATCTCACCGCGCCGCCCGGAAGCGCGACGGCTAAGGTTCTGGTTGTTCTGAATGGGTAAAGAAGTTCCGTTAAGGACACCCGCGAGAACCGTGCACAGGAGTAGCCATGAGCCATCCCGGAGCCAACGCATCCGATCGCCACAAGGTGGTCATCATCGGATCGGGATTCGGCGGTTTGACTGCAGCCAAGACGCTCAAGAAGGCCGACGTCGACATCAAGTTGATCGCCCGCACCACCCATCACCTGTTCCAGCCGCTGCTGTACCAGGTGGCGACAGGCATCATCTCCGAGGGTGAGATCGCGCCGGCCACCCGCGTGATCCTGCGAGACCAGAAGAACACTCAGGTTCTGCTCGGGGATGTCACGGGGATCGACCTGAAGACCAAGACCGTGCGTTCGGAGCTCCTCGGCCACACCTACGTCACTCCGTTCGACAGCCTGATCGTCGCCGCCGGTGCCGGCCAGTCCTACTTCGGCAACGATCATTTCGCCGAGTGGGCGCCGGGCATGAAGACCATCGACGACGCCCTCGAATTGCGGGGCCGCATCCTCGGTGCCTTCGAGCAGGCCGAACGGTCCAGCGATCCGGCCCGCCGGGAGAAGCTGCTGACCTTCGTCGTTGTCGGCGCGGGGCCAACCGGCGTCGAAATGGCAGGGCAGATCGCCGAATTGGCTGACCAGACGCTCAAAGGCGCGTTCCGCCACATCGATTCGACCAAGGCGCGGGTGATCCTTCTCGACGCGGCCCCGGCAGTCCTGCCCCCGATGGGCGAGAAGCTCGGCAAGAAGGCCCAGGCCCGGCTCGAGAAGATGGGCGTGGAGATCCAGCTCAACGCAATGGTCACCGACGTCGACCGCAACGGCATCACGGTCAAGGACCCCGACGGCAAGATCCGCCGCATCGAGGCGGCCTGCAAGGTGTGGTCGGCGGGCGTGTCGGCCAGCCCCCTGGGGCGGGATCTCGCCGAGCACTCCGGCGTGGAACTCGACCGCGCCGGCCGCGTCAAGGTCCTGCCGGATCTGTCGATCCCCGGCTATCCCAATGTGTTCGTCGTCGGCGACATGGCCGCGGTCGAAGGGGTGCCGGGAATGGCGCAGGGCGCCATCCAGGGCGCCAAGTACGCCGCCAAGGCCATTCTGGCCGGACTCAAGGGCGCCGACCCGTCCGAGCGGGAACCGTTCAGCTACTTCGACAAGGGCTCGATGGCCACGGTGTCGAAGTACAGCGCGGTCGCGAAGGTCGGACCGATCGAATTCAGCGGGTTCATCGCCTGGCTGTCGTGGCTGGTGCTGCACCTGGTCTATCTGGTCGGTTTCCGGACCAAGATCGCCACCCTGCTGTCGTGGACGGTGACGTTCCTGGGCCGCAACCGCGGTCAGCTCACGATCACCGAGCAGCAGGCGTATGCACGAACACGCATCGAGGAACTCGAGGAGATCGCGGCCACCGTGGACCAGAAAGCGGCCAGCTAGAAACCTGCGAGGGACCCGATGAACCCCATTGGGTCAGGCGCTGTGCCGATCGGCTGGAACACCACCGTGTCGATGCCGACGGCGCGGTAGGCGGCTGCGCCGTCGCGAATGGCGTCGAAGGAACCGCCGACTCCGAACTCGGTGTCCGGAGTGACGTGCCACCGCCGCGCCTCCTCGACGAGTCGGTCGCCGACTCCCGTCGTCGTCGGGACGCACGCCAGGTACATGACGCGCCGGAACTGCGCCGCATCGCGCCCAACACCGCCGCGGGCGACGTGTCCGAGCGCGGTGGTGACGCTGGCCGCGGTGTGCTGGCAGTCGAGCAGCACCCCGTCGGCGATCGCCCCGGCCAGCGCCAGCGTCTTGGAGCCGGTGCCGCCGATGAGCACGGGTACCGCCGTGTCGGGAACCCAGTCCAACCGCGCCGCGTCCAAGCGGACGTAGTCGCCGGTCGTGCTGACGGTCTGCCCAGCGAGCAGGTCTCGCAGGGCCGTGACGTATTCGCGTAGGCAGGTCATCGGCGAGGTCACCGCCACTCCGGCCTGACGCATCCAGTCCTGCACGCCGTGCCCGATACCGACCTGCACACGTCCGGGGAACATCGTGGCCAGTGTCGAGATCTCCAGTGCCGTGGCCACCACGCTGCGCAGCGGTGCGGGGAGCACTCCGATGCCCACCACCAGCGACCGGGTCGCCGCCAATGCGACAGCGGCCTGCGCGATCCCGCCCTGCAGGAAGCAGTCCTCCCAGAGCCACACCTCGTCGAAGCCCGCGCGCTCGGCCTGCTCGCAGAACGGGGCCAGCAACCGCGGGTCGCCGTCGGGACGCCACACAACCCCGTGCTGCTGCGTCACAGCCGATCCCCCTGCCAGGTGCTCAGACATCCGCCGCCGGCCAGCGCGAGTACCACCCCCGGGGCATCGATGTCGGTTGTTGGATAGTGGAATTCGGCTTCATAGGCGCGCGGCGCAGTGATCTCGTCGTCGGCCACGGCGCCGCTGCCCAACTCGATTCGGTGGCGCAGCAGCGCGGCGCCGTCCAGATCGGCCCGCAGCGTGCCCGACCAGAAGCCCTGCCGCTCACCGGATCTGCCGATCTGCACGCGTTCCCGCACCCGCACCGACGCGCCCGCGGACAGCGCCAGCGCGGTCTGCACGACGTGGCGCGACGGGCCGGCCACGATCGTCGGCTCCGGGTCCAGATCCAGCTCGCCCGCGACCTCCACGGTCCAGCACGCGTGCGACTCCGCGGTGGCGGCACCGGGCAGCACCACAGTCGCCGCCACGGTGCACAGCCGGAGCCGGGCGCCCTCCTCCACCACCACACGCATCCGGATCACGTCGCCGCCCAGCGGGGTGGCCGCGGCCGACACCAGGTGCACGGTGTCCGGCCCGGTCCGCCGCACCGCGACGGCGCCCGTGCCTTCCATATGCGGGGAGCGCCCGGGCCGCGCCACGATCAGCACATCGGAGCGCACCTAGACCGCCTGGGTGACCCGCAGCTGCTCGCGCACCCAGTCCAGCACCGGCGTCGCCGCCGGGTCGGCGGTCAGGGAGATCATCGCGAAGGGGCGATCCGCGCGGACTGCACCCGCATCGCGGCGCATCACACCGAGATCGGCGCCGACCATCGGGGCCAGGTCGGTCTTGTTGATCACCAGCAGGTCCGAGAACGTCACGCCGGGACCACCTTTGCGCGGCACCTTGTCCCCTCCCGCCACGTCGATCACGAAGATCTGCACGTCGATCAGGCCCGACGAGAACGTCGCGGTCAGGTTGTCCCCACCGGATTCGACGAGAATCAGATCCAGATCGTCGTGGGCGGCGATCAGGTCGTCGATCGCGTCGAGGTTGGCGGTGATGTCGTCGCGGATCGCGGTGTGCGGGCAACCGCCGGTCTGCACCGCCGCGATGCGGTCGTCCGGCAGTACTGCGTTGCGGCGCAGGAAATCCGCGTCCTCTGTGGTGTAGATGTCGTTGGTCAGCACCGCCAGGGACAACTCGTCCCGAAGCTGACGGCAGAGCGCGGCGACCAGCGCCGTCTTACCCGAGCCGACCGGCCCGCCGACGCCGATACGCAGCGGCTCGCCAGGTTGACGTACCCGGCGCGGGCGGTCGGGGCGGTCATGGGAGTGGCCGACGCCGTCGATGAGATGTGGTGGCATGCAAGCTCTTTCCGGTCAGGACGCGAACAGGGGGCGGTCACGGTCGAGGTGGCGCTGGGCGAGAACGTCGAGCAGCGGATCGGACAGGTCGGCCAGACCGTGGGTGGCCTCGGCCGCGGTGTCCTCGCACAGTGGGGCCAGCGCGAACGTCAGCGCCGCGACGTCGCCGGGATCCAACGCCAACAGTCGCTGCGCAGCCGTAGCCGACCCCGTCATCGTGGTGTAGACGATCGACAGCGCGGTGTGCTCGGCGGCGATCCCGCTGACACGCCCGACGACGCCCGCCGCGACCGCCAGGTGCGGCGTGGGTCCGAGCGCGGCCCAGTCGGTGTCCGGCCAGACGCGCCGGGCCAGCCGCACCAGTCCCCTACCCTGTGCCCGTGAGCTCGCGCGAGCGGCGGGCGCCGGTGTGCGCGCATCGGTTTCGGCTTCTCCCGAACCGCCGGCGGCCGAGGAGAGTGCGCCGCCGTGTACTGCTGCCGCCAGGGAAGCTGTGACGAGGCCGGTCGTGCGGATGCGGCGGTGCAGATACGCCCGCAGCGTGGGCAGGTCGACGACCAGGCCGCTGGTCACCGCCTCCTCGACCCCACCGGAGTGCACGTGGCCGCCGGTGGGCAGCCGCGAATCCGCCAGTGCGAGCAGCGTCGTGATCATCAGAACAAGAAGAAGCGTTGCGCCATCGGCAGTTCCGTGGCCGGTTGCTCCTGCCACACCTCCCCGTCGATGTGCACGGTGAACGTGTCGGGATCGACCCGGATGTCGGGCAGGGCGTCGTTGAGCGGCATCTGCGCTTTGCCGATCGAGCGGACGTTCTCCACGGCGACGAGGCGGCGGCGCACCGCGAGACGATCGGCCAGTCCGTCCTCGATTGCCTGTGGCGCGACGAAATGCACCGACGTGGCGGCCGCGGCCGTGGGCGTCGCGCCGAACATGGGGCGTGGCAGCACCGGCTGCGGTGTGGGGATCGAGGCATTCGCGTCACCCATGGCGGCCCACGCGATCATCCCGCCCTTGAGCACCGCATGCGGCCGCACGCCGAAGAACGCCGGCTCCCACAGCACCAGATCAGCGAGCTTGCCCACCTCGACCGAGCCGATCTCGCGGTCCATGCCGTGGGCGACCGCCGGGCAGATCGTGTACTTGGCGACATAGCGCTGCGCCCGGGTGTTGTCGGCCCGCGTGTCCCCGGGCAGGAAGCCGCGGCGGCGCTTCATCACGTGCGCGGTCTGCCACGTCCGCAGCACCACCTCACCGATGCGGCCCATGGCTTGGGCGTCGCTGCCGATCATCGAGATCGCGCCGATGTCGTGCAGCAGATCTTCCGCTGCGATCGTCGAGGGCCGAATCCGGCTCTCGGCGAACGCCAGATCCTCGGGCACGCTCGGATTCAGGTGGTGGCACACCATGAGCATGTCGAGGTGCTCGTCGAGGGTGTTGACCGTGTGCGGTCGCGTCGGGTTGGTGGAACTGGGCAGCACGTTCGGCTTACCCGCCACCGTGATGATGTCGGGCGCGTGCCCGCCGCCGGCACCTTCGGTGTGGTAGGCGTGGATCGACCGGCCCTTGATCGCGGCCAGCGTGTCCTCGACGAAGCCGGCCTCGTTGAGCGTGTCGGTGTGGATGTTGGCCTGCACGCCGGCGGCCTCGGACACGGTCAGGCAGGCGTCGATCGCCGCCGGGGTGGTGCCCCAGTCCTCGTGCAGCTTGAATCCTGCTGCACCGCCACGCAATTGCTCCCACATGGCCTCGGCACTGACGGTGTTGCCCTTGCCGAGCAGCGCGACGTTGAGCGGCCAGCTGTCGAGCGCTTCCAGCATGCGGGCCAGATGCCAGGACCCGGGCGTGACGGTGGTGGCCTTACTGCCCTCCGCGGGACCGGTACCGCCGGCGACGATGGTGGTGATACCGCCGCCGAGCGCCTCCTCCATGATCTGCGGGCAGATCAGATGGACGTGGCAGTCGATGGCGCCCGCGGTGACGATGCGGCCGTTGCCGGAGATGATCTCGGTGGACGGGCCGACCACCAGATCGGGATGGACGCCCGACATGATGTCGGGATTGCCCGCCTTGCCGATCGCCACTATGCGGCCGTCGCGGATGCCGATGTCGGCCTTGATGATTCCCCAGTAGTCGAGGATCACGGCCCCGGTGATCACGGTGTCCGGCGCACCGTCGGCGCGGGTGGCACGGGACTGCCCCATCGACTCGCGCAGCACTTTTCCGCCGCCGAACACCGCCTCGTCGCCGGCCAACCCGGGTCCGCCACTGCGGTCCTCGGTGATCTCGACGAACAGATCGGTGTCGGCCAACCGGATGCGATCACCCGTCGTCGGGCCGTAGAGCGCTGCGTAGCGCGCCCGGGACAGTGACGTCATGCTTCGTCCGATCTGCTCTTCGCGCAAGCGCTCATCGCGCGTCCGATCTGCTCTTCGCGCAAGCGCTCATCGCGCATCCAATCTGCCCGGTGGGTCCAGACTCAGGCCGTACACCTCGCGCGTGCCGCGCAGCGGCACCAGACTCACGCGCTGTGCAATGCCCGGTTCGAAGCGGATCGCGGTGCCGGCCGGGATGTCGAACCGGTAGCCGTGAGCGGCGGCGCGGTCGAAGTCCAGCGCCGAATTGGCTTGCGGCACATGAACGTGGCTGCCCACCTGCACCGGCCGGTCACCGGTGTTGACGATGTCGAGCTCGAGGCGTTCCGCGCCGGCGTTCAGTTCGATGTCGTCGTCGTCGAAGACGAATTCGCCGGGGATCATGCGATCGGATCGTGGACGGTGACGAGCTTGGTGCCGTCGGGGAACGTCGCCTCGACCTGGACGTCGTGCAGCATCTCGGGAATCCCGTCCATCACCTCGTTGCGGCCGAGCACGGCGCGTCCGCTGACCATCAGCTCGGCGACGGTGCGTCCGTCGCGAGCGCCCTCGAGGATGTGGTCGGTGATCACCGCGACGGCTTCGGGGTGGTTCAACCGCAATCCGCGCGCCTGGCGGCGACGGGCGAGTTCGGCGGCATAGGAGATCAACAACCGCTCCTGTTCATGCGGTGTCAGGCGCATAGACGGCGATCCTGCCACGACCGGCCGCGCTCAGCAGCGCACACGGGCGGAGCTACTCCTCGGTCATGTTCTGCAGGCGCACCTGGCCGCGGGCGACCAGCCGCCCGCTCTCCTCGGCGCCCTCGGTGATGGTCACCAGCCACAGCTGCTGACGCCGGCCCCGGTGGATGGGTGTCGACCTGGCCGTCACGGTGCCCGAGCGGATGGCGCGCAGGAAGTCGGTCGTGTTGTTGACCCCGACGACGTACCCGCCGCCGTTCTCGGTCAGCCAGACGTGGCCGGACACGCTGGCCATGCTCTCGATGACCGCGCAATAGACCCCGCCGTGCACGATGCCCCAGGGCTGCAGCAGTACATCGGTGATCTCGAGTGTCGCGCGGCCGCCGTCGGAGGACATCTCCTCGTAGCGCAGGCCGAGCACCGTGTCGAAGCCGTCACCGAGTCCTTCGGGAAGATCAGTCACGGATCGTGTCTACACGTCGCCGACAGGACCCGAGCGAACGGGCCCCACGCCATGCGGCGTGGGGCCCGTCCTGTGGTCGGACCGGGGGTCTCTGCAGCCCTCAGGACTCCGGCGCGGTCCGGGTGGTACCCGATCAATATAGGCAAGGCTGCCCTAATTAAGCAAGAGCTTCGTCGCGATCGGTCGGTGGCCCCCGCGCACCGGCAGACCGAAACTCATCAAGGCATCGAGTACGGCCTGGGTGCGGCGCATGCTCACCGCCTCACTGCTGCCGGCCAGCAGAGGGATCTGCGTCGCCGCGCTGACTGCGGCGGCGCCGACGGCGTGCCACATCACCGACACCGGCGTCCCGTCGCCTTCGGCGCAGAGGCGGGTGAACAGTGGACCCAGTGCCCGGTGGCTGCGGTGAGCCACCCACGTCGTCAATGCCGCTTCACTGGGCAGCGCGATGATGCCCTCGCGACGGAGGGAGCGGCGGCCGGCGAACGCCGGATCGTCGGGCAGAGCTCGCAGCGTCGGATCCGCCACACCCACCCAGTCGATGGTGCCCTCGGAATCGACGTGCACCCAGAGGTTTTCCGGTCCGGTGTCCCAGGCTCGGCCTTCCAGGACCAGCAGCGGGATCACGCGACCGACGACGACGTGGGCGAACGTCGCTGCAAGCTGCTGGGTGACGGTGGCGGGGTTCCCGATCTCGGCCAGCCCGGCTGCGTACATCCGCGGCAGGCGGTCGGTGGTCAGCAGCTCGGCCAGCGGCCACCAGCGGCGCCGGGACAGGTCGCCCATGACCGCGACGCCGTACACCCGCGGACTGTCGGGTTCGAGCTCCCGCAGCCGGCTGCTGGACGCGTGGATCGGCAACGGACGCCTGATCGTCATGCTCGTAATGAGCGGATCGTCGACGAGAACCGACACGGACACCTCCAGTGAGTTAGGTTAGCCTTACTATAACCACGAGGGAAGCCCGCTCCGCAGGAGGTCGTCGCCGTGATCGGACTCACATCACCGCCCGGCACCGGTGTGTGCTCGACCGGCGTTGCCAACGAAAAGCTCGTCGCACTTGATACGACGCGCGGTAGTAATCCCGTAGTAGGCTCACAACCACCGCCGGTAGGAGAGAGGACCATGCCGAAGTTGACACGGCTCGGAGAGCTGGAGCGCTCCGTGATGGACCATCTGTGGTCCGCGGGGGAGCCGCAGACCGTGCGGCAGGTCCACGAGACGCTGTCGTCGGAACGCGACCTCGCGTACACGACGATCATGACCGTGCTGCAGCGGCTGGCCAAGAAGAACCTGGTGGTCCAACACCGCGACGACCGGGCTCACCGCTACGCCCCCACCCACGGGCGCGACGAACTGGTCGCGGGACTCATGGTCGATGCCCTGGACCAGGCCGCGGACTCCGGGAGCCGCGAGGCGGCGCTGGTGCATTTCGTCGAACGCGTCGGCGCCGACGAGGCCGCTGCGCTGCGCCGGGCACTGGCCGAACTCGAGGACAAACACCGCGCAGGGCCACCCGGTGGCGATCACGGCACCACCTGAGAGACACTGACAGCGTGTCCGCGCTGGCCTTCACCATCGTCGCCCTGATGTTGTCGGGGCCGGTGCCTGCATTGCTGGCCCGCGCATCATGGCCATTACGCGCGCCGCGCGCGGCGATCGTGCTCTGGCAGTCCATCGCGCTCGCCGCCGTGCTGTCGTTCTTCTCCGCGGGTATCGCGATCGCGAGCCGGCTGTTCGAGCCCGGTCCCGACGGCAGGCCCACCGCGACGATCGTCACCGCGCTGGACGATCTGGGGTGGCCTCTGTGGACCGCTTACATCGTCGTCTTCGCGCTGACGCTGGTCGTCGGGGCACGGTTGGTCGCTTCCGTCCTGCAGGTGGCCATCGCCACGCGGCGCCGCCGCGCCCACCACCGGATGATCGTCGACCTCGTGGGCGCACACCCGACCCGGCCGATGGCCGCCCACGGGGTCCGCATCCTCGACGTCGCCCAACCGCTGGCCTACTGCCTGCCCGGCGTGCGCAGCCGCGTCGTGGTCAGTGAGGGCGCGCTGAACACGCTGTCGGACAACGAGATCTCGGCAATCCTGTCGCACGAACGGGCACACCTGCGGGCGCGGCACGACCTCGTGCTCGAGATGTTCACCGCGGTGCACGCCGCCTTCCCCCGCATCGTGCGCAGCGCACACGCTCTGAACGCGGTGCGGCTGCTCATCGAGGCGCTCGCCGACGACGCCGCGGTGCGCCACACCGGACCCACTCCCCTGGCGCGCGCACTGGTCGCCTGCGCCGCCGGACACACGCCGCGCGGCGCGCTCGCCGCCGGCGGCCCGACGACGGTGGTGCGGGTGCGTCGCCTGGGCGGCGCCCCGAACAGCCGCGCGCTCGCCGCCGGCGCGTACGTCTGCGCCGCCGCGGTGCTCGTCGTGCCGACGATCGCGCTGGCCGTGCCGTGGCTCACCGAGCTACACCGGCTGTTCACCGCTTGATGCTTGCCTGACCTGACACAACCGCACAACGAAAGGCGCCCTGCATGACCGACTCCGCCAGCTCGACGACAGGCACCGCGCAGATCGGGGTGACCGGCCTTGCAGTGATGGGGTCGAATCTGGCGCGCAACTTCGCCCATCACGGGTACACCGTCGCGCTGCACAACCGCACCACCGCCAAGACCGACGCGCTGCTCGCCGAGCACGGCTCGGAAGGAAAGTTCGTGCGCAGCGAGACGATCGAGGAGTTCCTCGACGCGCTGGAGAAGCCGCGCCGCGTGATCATCATGGTCAAGGCCGGCGACCCGACCGACGCCGTGATCAACGAGCTCGCCGACGCGATGGAGGAAGGCGACATCATCATCGACGGCGGCAATGCGCTCTACACCGACACGATCCGCCGGGAGAAGGCGATCCGGGAGCGCGGCCTGCACTTCGTCGGCGCCGGCATCAGCGGCGGTGAGGAGGGTGCGCTCAACGGCCCGTCGATCATGCCGGGCGGGCCCGCGGAGTCCTACAAGAGCCTCGGCCCGCTGCTCGAGGAGATCTCCGCCCACGTCGACGGCGTGCCGTGCTGCACCCACATCGGCCCCGACGGCGCGGGCCACTTCGTGAAGATGGTGCACAACGGCATCGAGTACTCCGACATGCAGCTCATCGGCGAGGCCTATCAGCTGCTGCGTGACGGGCTGGGTATGAGCGCACCCGAGATCGCGGATGTGTTCGCCGACTGGAACACCGGCGATCTGGACAGCTTCCTGATCGAGATCACCGCGACCGTGCTGCGTCAGACCGACGCCGAGACCGGCAAGCCGTTGGTCGACGTCATCCTCGACGAGGCCGAGCAGAAGGGCACCGGCCGGTGGACGGTCAAGTCGGCGCTCGACCTGGGCGTGCCGGTCACCGGCATCGCCGAGGCGGTGTTCGCGCGTGCCCTGTCCGGATCGGTCGCCCAACGCAAGGCCACCAGCGATCTGGCCTCCGGCGCCCTCGGCGAAAAGCCCTCTGACGCAGAACAATTCATCGACGACGTCAGCAAGGCCCTGTATGCGTCGAAGATCATCGCCTACGCCCAGGGCTTCAACCAGATCCAGGCGGGTAGCGCCGAGTACGACTGGAACATCACCCCGGGAGACATGGCCAGGATCTGGCGCGGCGGCTGCATCATCCGGGCCAAGTTCCTCAACCGGATCACCGATGCGTTCGACGAGAACCCCGATCTACCGACCTTGATCGCCGCGCCGTACTTCCGCGAGGCGATCGAGGCCGGCATCGACAGCTGGCGCCGCGTCGTGGTGAAGGCCACCGAGCTGGGCATCCCGATCCCGGGCTTCTCGTCGGCGCTGTCCTACTACGACGCGCTGCGCACCGAGCGGCTGCCCGCGGCGCTGACCCAGGGGCTGCGCGATTTCTTCGGCGCGCACACCTACGGGCGCATCGACGCTGACCCCGCAAAGCGCTTCCACACGCTCTGGAGTGGGGACCGCAGCCAGATCGAGGCCTGATCCCTGCGCGAGCAGACGCGAACTCGCGTGTTTCGGGCCTCCAGAGCCCGAGTTTGCGTCTGCTCGCCGGGGAAAGTGACCGCACTAGACTCGTCGGCGTGAAGTTCCTCGAGGGCCACCGGCCGCCGTACGACCTGACCTACAACGACGTCTTCATCGTTCCGGGCCGCACACAGGTCGCCTCGCGTTTCGACGTCGACCTGTCCACCATCGACGGCTCCGGCACCACGATCCCAGTCGTGGTGGCCAACATGACCGCGGTGGCCGGCCGGCGGATGGCCGAGACTATCGCCCGCCGCGGAGGCATCGTCGTCCTGCCCCAGGACCTGCCGCTCTCGGTGGTCCAGCAGACCGTCGAGTTCGTCAAGAGCCGCGACACCGTCGTCGACACGCCGGTCACCCTCTCCCCCGACGACTCCGTCTCCGATGCGTGCGCGCTGATCAACAAGCGGGCGCACGGCGCTGCTGTCGTCGTCGCCGACGGCCGCCCGGTCGGCCTGGTCACCGAATCCGCCTGCACCGGCGTCGACCGCTTCACCCGGGTGCGCGACGTCGCGATATCGGACTTCGTCACCGCGCCGGTGGGCACCGACCCGCGCAAGGTCTTCGACCTGCTCGACCACGCACCGCAGAAGGGCGCCGACGTCGCGGTGCTCACCGACGGTGACGGCGCCCTGGCCGGCGTGCTCACCCGCACCGGTGCGGTGCGCGCCGGCATCTACGCCCCCGCCCTCGACGCCCAGGGCCGGCTGCGCATCGCCGCCGCGGTCGGCATCAACGGTGACGTGGCGGCCAAGGCCCGCGGTCTGGCCGACGCGGGCGCCGACCTGTTGGTCATCGACACCGCCCACGGTCACCAGGCCAAGATGCTCGACGCGATCGCCGCCGTCGCCGCACTCGACCTCGGGCTGCCACTGGTGGCGGGCAACGTCGTCTCCGCCGAGGGCACGCGGGACCTGATCGCCGCGGGCGCGTCGATCGTCAAGGTCGGCGTCGGCCCCGGCGCGATGTGCACGACCAGGATGATGACCGGCGTCGGTCGCCCGCAGTTCTCGGCCGTCGTCGAATGTGCCGCGGCAGCAAAGGAACTCGGCGGTCACGTGTGGGCCGACGGCGGTGTGCGCCATCCCCGCGACGTCGCACTGGCGCTGGCCGCGGGTGCGTCGAACGTGATGATCGGCTCGTGGTTCGCCGGCACCTACGAATCCCCCGGCGACCTGCTGCACGACCGCGACGACAGGCCCTACAAGGAGAGCTACGGCATGGCGTCCAAGCGTGCGGTCGCGGCGCGCACCGCGGCGGACAGCGCCTTCGACCGTGCGCGCAAGGGTCTGTTCGAGGAGGGCATCTCGACCTCGCGGATGAACCTCGACCCGGCGCGCGGCGGCGTAGAGGACCTGCTCGACCACATCACCTCCGGCGTGCGCAGCACCTGCACCTACGTCGGCGCGCGCACATTGCCCGAACTGCACGACAAGGTGGTGCTCGGGGTGCAGTCAGCCGCCGGCTTCGCCGAGGGTCATCCCCTGCCGACCGGATGGTGACGGGTAGGCAAGCACCTGCCCGCAGACCTCGACGGTGACGTCGGCGCCGGGCGCGACGTCGACCCGGCCGGGGGTGCGCATCCGCACCGCGGCGCCGTCGGGGAGCGCGAGGTCCACGGCCGTGTCCGGGCCGTAAAAGCGGCACGCCGTCACCCGGGCGGGTGCACCTGAGCCCAGGCGCAGTTGCTCGGGACGCAACACCACGACCGCGGGGCCGTCGGGCACCCGCAGCAGCGCGGGCAGCGGCCCCAGCGCCGTGCGGACCACGCCCGCCGCCGCAGTGCCGGGCACCTCCACCGTCGCGCCGACGAATCGGGCTGCCGCGAGCGTGGCCGGACGTTGATACAGCTCGGCCGGACTGCCGTGCTGAGCGACGGAACCGTCGATGAGCAGGGCCACCGAGTCCGCCAGTGACAGTGCCTCGGTCTGATCGTGGGTGACCAGGATCGATGTCGTCGCGGTGTCCCGCAGGATCGTCGCGATGTCCTCACGAACCCGGGTGCGCAGCCCGGCGTCCAGCGCCGCGAACGGCTCGTCGAGCAGCAGGACACGCGGCTGGGCCGCCAGTGCGCGAGCGAGCGCCACCCGCTGCTGCTGCCCCCCGGAGATCTCGTGCGGGCGGGCGTCGGCGAGCCCGCCCAGGCCGACCACCTCGAGCCAGTGCTCGGCCCGCTCACCCCGCGGCATCCCGAACGCCACGTTGGCACCGACGCTGAGGTGCGGGAAAAGGGCACCCTCCTGCGGCATCAGGCCGACGCGGCGCCGATGCACGGGCACCGGCGCGGACCCACCGGCCACCAGCCGGCCGGCGATGCGGACCGTGCCTGCGTCGGGGTCGGCGAAGCCGGCGAGGATGCGCAGCAGCGTCGTCTTGCCGCAGCCCGACGGGCCCAGCACTGCGGTCATGGTGCCCTCGGAGACCACCAGATCCACCCCGGCGAGCACGCGCCGCGCACCGAAGGACTTCTCGATGCCGTGCGCGGCCACACCGGCTTCCGGCTCGGGAACGGTGTCAGTCACCGCGCACACTCCACGCGCCCAGCAGCGCCGTCGGCACGGCGGCGAAGAGCAGCAGCGCGGCGGCGTAGGGGGCCGCGGCGGCGTAGTCACTCACCGAGCTGTAGCCCCACAACCTGGTGGCCAGTGTGTCGGTGCCGGTCGGATGCAGCAGCAGCGTCACCGGCAGCTCCTTCATGCACGTCAGCAGCACCATCGCCGCGCCCGCCGCGATACCGGGCAGCGCCACCCGCGCCGTCACCGCGGTGAACGCGCGCACCGGCGGGCGACCCAGCGACCGTGCCACCTCCTCCAGCCGGATGGGCGCCGACTCGATCGCCGCACGCACCGAACCGACGGCCAACGGCACGAACAACACCGTATAGGCCAGGATCAGCAGCGGTTCACGCTGGTAGATCGGCCGCAGCAGCAGCACCCCGAGCGACACCATCGAGATCGCGATCACGATCGCCGGTAGACCGTGGGCCACGTAGCTCGCACCCTCCAACGCCCGGGTGGCGCGGTCGCGGTGCCGGGCGGCCAGCACCCCGAGCGGCAGAGCCGCGAGCGTCGACACGACCGCCGCGGCAGCCGACAACCACAGCGTCGCCCCCAGAGCCGACATCCACAGCTCGCCGTCCCAGCGGGTTCCCGCGGCCCTCAGCCAGTCCGCGAGCTCTGCGCCGGGCACGACGACCGCGGCGGCCAGCACCGCGACGGGCACGAGCAGCGCCGGCCCCTGCCACCGGCCGAGCCGGCTGACCGGCGCGGGTCGCGGCGCGCCTGAGCCGACGCGCGAGGCTGCCGCGCGTCCGCGCGCCGCGTGCTCGGCGACCACCAGGGCCACCGCGAACACCAGCAGCACCAGCGACAGCACCGCCGCCCGGGACGGATTGAACCCTGAGCGGTAGGCGCCGTAGATCACCCACGTGAACGCCTCGAAGCGCATCGCGGCCACCGCCCCGAAGTCGCTGAGTACGTAGAGCGCCACCAGCAGCGCACCCGCGGCGATCGCCGCGCGCGCCTGGCGCAGCGTCACACCGAACAGCACCGCCCAGCCGCCCCGGCCCAGCGACCGGGCCACCTCCTCCTGCGCCGGATCGACCCGGGCCAGCGCCGCCGTCGTCGTCAGCAGCACCAGCGGATAACTCACCAGCGTCAGCACCAGCACCGCGCCCCAGAACCCGGCGATCGACGGCACTGCCGACACCCACAGGTACGCCAGCAGATAACTCGGCATCGCCAGCGGCAGCGTCAATGCGACACTCCAGATCCGCCGCGCCGCAAGGTCGGTGCGGGTGAGCAGGACCGCCAGCGTCACCCCCAGCAGCACGCACGCTGCCGTCACGGTGACCACCAACAGCACCGACCGCCCGATCAACGCCACGGTGCGCGGCTGCATCACCTCGTCGACGACGGCGGTCCAACCTCGCGACAGCGCGCGATCACCCAGATAGACCAGCGGGATCAGAGTCGCCGCAGCCACCACCGCCGCCGCGGCGAGCAGCAGCGCCGGCGGGCGTGCCGCCCGGACCGAGCCCGCCGTCAATTGGTGAGTAGGCCGGTCTTGACCAGGAGTTCCTGCGTGCTCTCGATGTCGTCGAGCTGAGACAGATCGACCGCAGGAGGCTGCAGCTCACTGAGCGGCGGCATCTGCGACGACGGCGCGACGCCGGCGGCCAGCGGGTACTCCTCGGTCTCCTGAGCGAAGTACTTCTGCGCGGACTCGCCGACGAGATAGGACGCAAACCGTTGTGCGCCTTGCGGATTCGGGGCTGCCTTCAACACGCCGACACCCGCGACGTTGACCAGGCCGCCGGGGTCGCCGGCTGCCATGAACTTGTTCTGGGCCGTCACCGCGTCGGCGCCCTTGGCGTCGATGAGTTCGTAGAGGTAGTAGTGGTTGACCAGACCCAGCGGCACCTGACCGGCGTCCACGGCGTCGCGTACGGCGACGTTGTTCTCATAGGGCTTGGGATCCTGGGCCTTGAACGCGCGCAGCCACTGCTCGGCACCGTCGTCGCCGCGCACGACCCGCAGCCCGGTGACGAACGCCTGCCACGACGCGTTGCTCGGGGCGAACGCGATCTTGCCCTTCCACTCCGGCGCGAGCAGTCCGTCGATGGTGTCCGGCGGCGTGGGCACCAGCGTCGGGTTGTAGACCACGACACGCGCGCGGCCGGACACGCCGACCCAGGTGCCGTCGGCGGCCGCGTACTGCGCGGGCACCGCCTTCAGGGTCTCGGCGTCGACAGGGGCAAGCAGTCCGGCCTTCGACACGGCGCCGAGCGCACCGGCGTCCTGGGAGAGGAACACATCAGCCGGGGATTTGTCACCCTCGGTGATCAGCTGCGCGGCCATCTCCCCGGAGCCGGCGTAGCGCGCCTCCACCTCGATGCCGGTTTCGTCGGTGAACTGTGTGAGCAACGGGGCCACCAGCTCCTCGCTGCGGCCCGAGTAGACGACAACCTTGTCCGCGTCATCGGGGGTGTTCGACGACCCGCAGGCTGTCAACGCCACGAGCGCGGCGACGGTGGCGAGCGCCGCCACCCACCGGGAGGGTTTCGTGACCGACTGAGTGAGCGGCTGAGTGCGCGACTGCGTGAGCGACAACGGGGGGGTCCGCCTTTCCTGATCGTTGGCTGTGAACTTACCATTATCTAAGGCGAGCCTAACCAGACCGATCGCCCGGCTCGGGAGGCGCGGACGAGTCAGTTAGCATGGACAGGCATTCATTTGCCATGTCGTTTGTCACTGCGCCGAAAGGGATCAGGTGCCGCAGGCACTGGATGGACGCCCATCCGAGCCGGCCACATTCGCCGAGCGGCCCGACCGGGAGCCGGCAGAGACCGAGCCTTCCCCTAGTCGGCCGGGCCCAGGGTCCGGCTCTGCGCGTCACGCCGCACGGGGCGGTCGTCGGTGACCGTCGCAACCTCTCTTCTCTCGCTGTTGGCGATCGTGGTGCTCACCGCGGGCACGGCGATCTTCGTCGCCGCCGAGTTCTCGCTGACCGCGCTCGAACGCAGCACCGTCGACGCCAACGCCCGCTCCGGTAACCGCCGCGACCAGATGGTGCAGCGCGCACACCGCACACTGTCGACTCAGCTCTCCGGGGCGCAGGTCGGCATCTCGATCACCACCCTGGCCACCGGCTTCCTCGCCGAACCCGTCGTGGCCCGATTGATCGAACCCGGCTTGGCGGCCCTGTCCCTACCGAAGAGCGCCGCCACCACGCTGGCGCTGGTCCTGGCGATCCTGATCGCGACCTCGGTGTCCATGGTGTTCGGCGAGCTCGTGCCCAAGAACCTCGCTGTGGCCCGCGCCGTGGGGACCGCGCGCTGGTCGGCGCCGCTGCAGCTGATGTTCTCGTTCCTGTTCACGCCGCTGATCCGGCTGACCAACGGCACCGCGAACTGGATCCTGCGCCGCCTCGGCATCGAGCCCGCCGAGGAGTTGCGCTCCGCCCGCTCCCCGCAGGAGCTGGTGTCACTCGTCCGATCCTCCGCCGAGAGCGGATCGCTCGATCCCGTGACCGCGGTGCTCGTCGACCGGTCCCTCCAGTTCGGTGATCGCACCGCCGAGGAGCTGATGACGCCGCGCTCGAAGATCGACACCCTCGACGCCGACGACACCGTGCTCGACCTCAGCCAGGCAGCAGTCCGCACCGGACACTCCCGCTTCCCGGTGATCCGCGGCGACCTGGACGAAACCATCGGCGTCGTCCACGTCAAGCAGGTGTTCGCCGTGCCGCACGGCCAGCGGGCCACCACGAAGTTGTCCGACATCGTGCAGTCGGTGGCGCGAGTGCCCTCGACCCTCGACGGCGACGCCGTGATGTCGGAGGTACGGGCCAATGGGTTGGCCACCGCGCTGGTCGTCGACGAATACGGCGGCACGGCAGGCATGGTCACCGTCGAGGACCTGATCGAGGAGATCGTCGGCGACGTCCGTGACGAACACGACGTCGAGCCACCCGATGTCGTCCACGCCGGCGGCAACTGGCAGGTCTCCGGGCTGCTGCGCATCGACGAAGTCGCCGAGAACACCGAATTCCGCGCGCCCGAGGGCGATTACGAGACGATCGGCGGCTTGGTCCTCGAACAGCTCGGCCACATTCCCGCGGAGGGAGATTCGGTGGAGCTCATCGCATTCGACCCCGATGGTCCGATCGACGACCCGATCCGGTGGCTGGCGACCGTGGTGAAGATGGACGGCCGACGCATCGACCAACTGGAGCTGACGAAGCTCGGCCGCGCGGACGACACGACCGAGACCGGGGAGGACGCCTGATGGGTGACGTCTTCGGCGTGCTGCTCACCTTCGTGCTGCTGGCCGCCAACGCCTTCTTCGTGGCCTCGGAGTTCGCGCTGATCTCGGCGCGTCGGGACAGGCTCGAGGCGCTCGCCGAGCAGGGCAAGAACAGCGCGGTCACGGTGATCAGGGCAGGCGAGAACCTGTCGCTGATGCTGGCAGGCGCTCAACTCGGCATCACGGTGTGTTCGATTTTGTTGGGCCGCGTCGCCGAACCGGCAGTGGCGCACCTGTTGGAGAAGCCGTTCGAACTGCTGGGCATCCCGATCGCGCTGCTGCACACCGTCTCGTTCTTGGTGGCGCTGTCCATCGTCGTGACGCTGCACGTCCTACTCGGGGAGATGGTGCCGAAGAACATCGCGATCGCCGGCCCGGAATCGACGGCGATGCTGTTGATCCCGATCTATCTGGTGTGGATCCGTGCCGCCCGCCCGTTCATCGCGTTCTACAACTGGTGTGCCAACACGACCCTGAGGGCGTTCGGTGTGGAACCGAGGGACGAGCTGGACGTCACGGTGTCGACGGTCGAGCTGTCGGACATGATCGCCGAATCGCTGTCGGAGGGTCTGCTCGATCCCGAGGAGCACACCCGGCTGACCCGCGCCCTGCAGATCCGTAATCGGGTGGTCAACGACGTCGCGCTGCCGCTGCACCAGATTCGCGCGGTCCCCGCAGCACATTCCGGGGCGGGACCGACGATCGGCGCGCTCGAGCAGGCCCTCAAGGAGACCGGATACTCCCGCTTCCCCGTCGCCGACCCCTCCGGCGCGTACGCGGGCTACCTGCACATCAAAGACGTGCTGCCGCTGCTAGACGGCCCGAACGATGATTCGATGGTGCTGGAGTCGTCGATGGTGCGCCCGCTGCCCCAGGTGCCTGCCTCGATGCCGCTCCCCGATGCGCTGACCCGGCTGCGCCGCACCAACAGCCACCTCGCCCTGGTCACCGCCCCCGACGGCACGATCACCGCGATGGTCGCCCTCGAAGACCTCGTCGAAGACCTGGTCGGAACGGTCCGCGACGGCACCCACCGTGTCTGATTCCGCCGTCCGGCCGACCCCTGAGCTCGTCGACTGGCAGGACCGGGCCGACGCCCACCATTGGCGGGCCGACGCCCTGCTCGCCCCACACGTCGAGCGCCGACACACCGGCCGGCCCCACCCAGTGTTCGACTTCCTGTTCACCTACTACCGGCTGCGCCCGCGGCATCTGCGCGTCTGGCATCCCGGCTACGGCGTCGTGCTGACCGGTGCGGGGGCCGACGCCTACCTCACCCGGGCCGGGTACGAGCGGGGCGGTGACGGTGTGACTGTCAGTCGTGACCATCTGGTGACGCGTTCGGACACCGTGAGGTTCATCGCGGATCTGCTCACGGCGACGGCGGCGCGGGCCCCGCGGTTCAGCTGCTTCGGCATGCACGAATGGGCGATGGTCTATCGCACCCAGCAGGTGCGCCACGACGCCGTGCCGCTGCGCCTGGGGGCTGCCGGTACGGACGCCGTCGTCGAATCGATGCCGTTGCGCTGCAGCCACTTCGACGCCTATCGCTTCTTCACTCCGGCGGCAGCGCCGCGAAACGTCCGGCCGCTGTCGCGGGCCACGCAGATCGCCGAGGAGCAGCCGGGCTGCGTGCATGCCGGCATGGACCTCTACAAGTGGGCGGCCAAACTCGGGCATCTGATCGAATCCTCCCTGCTGCTGGATTGTTTCGCGCTGGCCGTCGACGCCCGGATCCTGGACATGAGGGCCAGCCCGTACGACCTGCGCGACTACGGTTTTGCCCCCATCCCGATCGAAACACCCGCCGGCCGAGCGCAATATGCTGCAGCGCAGGAGGACATCAGCGTGCGCGCCGCACCGCTGCGCACTCGCCTCGTCGACGCCTGCGTCGCGCTCGCCGACGAGGTGGCGCTCACCGGCACGGGTGGGGCGTTTACCGGCGGGTAAGCTGGATCGACGGATTTCACGACAGGCAGAGCGCGTCTCGACGCGTGTATGCCGCCGAGGGAGGAATCATGACCGAACGTGTGACGGTGGGTAACCTGCGCGTCGCCCCGGTGCTGTACGACTTCATCACCAACGAGGCGCTCGCGGGTACCGGAATCGATCCCGACACGTTCTGGTCAGGCGTCGACAAGGTGGTCGCCGACCTCACCCCCAAGAACCAGGAACTGTTGGCTCGCCGTGACGAGCTGCAGGCCCAGATCGACCGGTGGCATCGCGCCCGCATCATCGGCGGTTTCGACCCCGAGGAGTACAAGCAGTTCCTCACCGACATCGGCTACCTCGAACCCGAGCCGGGCGACTTCTCGATCACCACCGCCGGCGTCGACGACGAGATCACCAGCACCGCCGGTCCCCAGCTGGTGGTGCCGGTGCTCAACGCACGCTTTGCCCTCAACGCGGCGAACGCCCGGTGGGGCTCGCTGTACGACGCGCTGTACGGCACCGACGTGATCTCGACCGATGACGGCGGGGAGCCCGGCGACTCCTACAACCCCGTCCGCGGCGACAAGGTCATTGCCTACGCCCGCACGTTCCTCGACGGTGCCGCGCCGCTGGCGGAGGGCTCGTGGGCCGACATCGCCGGGCTGGCGATCGCCGACGGTGCGGTGACCGCCCGCCTGGACGACGGCGGAACCGTCGGGTTGGAGGACCCGGCGCAGTTCACCGGCTACCTCGGTGAGCCGGACGCTCCGACGGCGGTGCTGCTGATCAACAATGGCCTGCACATCGAGATCCTCATCGACGCCGACTCCCCCATCGGGTCGACCGACAAGGCCGGGATCAAGGACGTCGTGCTCGAATCGGCGATCACCACGATCATGGATTTCGAGGACTCCGTGGCTGCCGTCGACGCCGACGACAAGGTGCTGGGCTATCGGAACTGGCTCGGGCTGAACCGCGGCGATCTGTCCGAAGAAGTCAGCAAGGGTGGCAAGACTTTCACCCGCGTGCTCAACGACGACCGCACCTTCACCGGTCCGGACGGCGAGCAGATCACGCTGCCCGGTCGCAGCCTGCTGTTCGTGCGCAACGTCGGCCATCTGATGACCAACGACGCGATCACCGACTCTGACGGTGCCGAGGTGCCCGAGGGTATCCAGGACGCGCTGTTCACCAGCCTCATCGGGATCCACGGGTTGAAGGCCGGAGACGACGGCTCCACCTCTCATGGCCCGCTGCTCAACAGCCGCACCGGGTCGATCTACATCGTGAAGCCCAAGATGCACGGGCCTGACGAGGTCGCCTTCACCTGCGAGCTGTTCAGCCGGGTCGAGGACGTGCTCGGCTTGCCGCAGAACACCATCAAGGTCGGCATCATGGACGAGGAACGGCGCACCACGCTGAACCTCAAGGCCTGCATCAAAGCCGCCGCCGACCGCGTGGTCTTCATCAACACCGGCTTCCTGGACCGCACGGGCGACGAGATCCACACGTCCATGGAGGCGGGCCCGATGATCCGCAAGGGTGCGATGAAGTCGACCGCGTGGATCTCGGCGTACGAGAACCAGAACGTCGACATCGGTCTGGAGACCGGCTTCTCGGGCAAGGCGCAGATCGGTAAGGGCATGTGGGCCATGACCGAGCTGATGGCCGACATGGTCGAGCAGAAGATCGGCCAGCCCAAGGCCGGCGCCACCACCGCCTGGGTGCCCTCGCCGACGGCAGCGACCCTGCATGCCATGCATTACCACGCGGTGGACGTGTTCGAGGTGCAGAAGGAACTCGAAGGCACGAGGCGCGCGACCGTGGACGAACTGCTGACGATCCCGCTGGCCAAGGAGCTCGCGTGGGCATCCGACGAGATCCGCGAAGAAGTCGACAACAACTGTCAGTCGATCCTCGGCTACGTCGTGCGCTGGATCGATGCCGGCGTCGGCTGCTCCAAGGTGCCCGACATCCATGACGTCGCGCTGATGGAAGATCGCGCGACGCTGCGGATCTCCAGCCAGCTGCTGGCGAACTGGTTGCGCCACGGTGTGATCACCGCCGACGACGTCAAGGCCAGCCTGCGGCGGATGGCCGCCGTGGTCGACGAGCAGAACGCCGACGATCCCGACTTCCGGCCGATGGCGCCCGACCCCGAGGGCAGCATCGCGTTCCAGGCGGCGCAGGAGCTGATCCTCGAGGGCGGCGCGCAACCCAACGGCTACACCGAGCCGATCCTGCATCGCCGCCGGCGCGAGTTCAAAGCCGCCAACGCGCACTGATCCCGACGACAGACCAGGGCAACGACAAGGCAGGTACAGGACGACTTGGGTAGACACAGCCTTCCCGATCCCGACGACTCGGACTCCACCAGACGGCAGGGACCGGCGCCCGACGAGTCGCAGACCGAACGCTTCGACGCTGCACAGCGCCACGAAGGACAGGGCCACGAAGGACAGGGCCCGGACGGAACGCGCCCTGATGCAACACAGCGCAGCGGCGGGTGGGACAACGGCGAATGGACCGGTAGCCACCGGGCCATCACCCCGGGTCGCAGGAAGATCTCCGTCAGCGTCATCGTCGCTCTGATCAGCGTCGTGGTGATCGTCGGCGCCGTGATCCTGTGGCGGTTCTTCGGCGACGCGCTGTCCAGCCGCTCTGATGCGGCCGCAGCCCGCTGTGTCGAGGGTGAGTTGGCCGTCGCGGTAGTGGCTGACCCGGCGATCGCCGAGCCCGTCACCGCGCTGGCTCAGCGGTACAACGACACCGCTGAGCCCGTCGGCGACAAATGCGTCAAGGTCAACGTCACCTCAGCCGACTCCGATCAGGTGTTCAACGGCCTGTCCGGGGACTGGCCGGCCGACCTGGGACAGCGTCCTGCTCTCTGGATCCCCGCCAGCTCCGCGTCGGAGGCCCGGCTGGAGGCCAAGACCGGGCCGCGCACCGTCAGCGACAGCCGCTCCCTGGTCACCTCGCCGGTCGTGGTGGCCACCTCGCCGCAGCTGCAGGGCGCCCTGAAGGACCAGAACTGGGGCACCGTGCCCCGGCTGCAGAGCGACCCGGCCGGTCTGGACGGCCTGGGACTGCAGGGATGGGGTGGACTGCGGCTCGCCCTCCCCCTGGGGCAGGACAGCGACGCGTCCTACCTGGCTGCCGAGGCGGTCGCCGCCGAAGCCGCGCCCTCGGGTTCTCCGCCCAGCGCCGGGCTCGGCGCGATCAGCACTCTGATGGCCGCCGCGCCCAAGACCGACGACGCGAACGCCGCCACGGCGCTCGACGCGCTGGTCAACGCCGACGATCCGGAGACCGCGCCGGTGCGCGCCGTGGTGACCACCGAGCAACGGCTGTTCCAGAAGGCAGCGGACACCCCCGATGCCAAGGCCAAGCTGGCCGCGTGGCTGCCCACAGGTCCCACCGCCGTCGCCGACTTCCCCACCGTGTTGCTCTCCGGCGATTGGCTGGCCCAGGACCAGATCTCGGCGGCCAGTGAGTTCGCCCGCTTCATGCGCAAGCCCGACCAGCTCGCCGATTTCGCCAAAGCCGGGTTCCGGGTGGAGGGTCAGCAGCCGCCGGCCAGCGACGTCGTGAGTTTCGGGCCGATCGGCACACCCGTCGACCTCGGCGACAACGCGCTGCGAGCCACCATCGCCGACACCCTGTCCAGCCCGGCGCAGAGCCCGACGGTCACCGTGATGCTCGACCAGTCGATGCCGACGGACGAAGGCGGAAAGGCGCGGCTGAGCAACGTCGCTGACGCGCTGAAGGCGCGTCTGCAGGTGCTGCCGCCCGACTCCGGGGTGGCGCTGTGGACGTTCGACGGGGTGGCCGGACGGTCAGAAGTGGCGCTGGGAGCGCTGTCGGACCAGGTGAACGGTCAGCCCCGCTCGGCTGCGCTGACCTCGGCGCTGGACGGGCAGACACCATCGGGCGGCGGTGCCGTTTCCTTCACGACGCTGCGCCTGGTGTACACCGATGCGTCGGCGAAATACCGCCAGGGACAAAAGAATTCGGTGCTCGTGATCACGGCCGGCCCGCACACCGACCAGTCCCTGGGTGACGACGGGCTGCGACAGTACATCAGCGGAGCCTTCGACCCGGCGAAACCGGTGGCGGTCAACGTGATCGACTTCGGCGACGACCCCGACCGGTCGACCTGGGAGGCCGTCTCCCAGACGACCGGCGGCACCTACCAGAACCTGCCCAGCTCGTCGGGCCCGGACCTGGCGTCGGCCATCGCGACCATGCTGGGCTGAGAACCTACGCCAGCCGCGTTCTGGTCGTATATTGACGTCCGTGACCGGGGGGTTCTGGCGCAAGAACGGCGTCTCACGCGGTGTCCGGATCCTGGCCACCACACACTTCACGCTGTTCTGGCGTGCGCTCAGTGTGACGCCCGGGGTCGGCACAATGGTGAACCGGTGGCTCATCAACTCGCTGATCTACACGATGCAGACCCGCCCCGGCGCGTTGAGCACCAAGCAGGACTGGACCTCGTGGGAGTCGCTGCACGACCGCACGTACAGCCAGCGGCACCTGCCGCCGCTGCCCGCGTACGCAGCCGGCCTCCCCGCTCCGGACACCGTGGCCCAGGTGTTTGCCCGCCCGGGGCCGCGATGCCCCGACTCGCCGAAGTCGACGCTGCTCTTCCCGATCTTCGCGCAGTGGTTCGTCGACGGATTCCTTCGAACGGATCCACGAGACGACACCAAGAACACCTCGACACACGACATCGACCTGAGCCAGCTCTACGGCCAGGAAGACACGGTGACCGAACTGCTCCGCGAGCGCCGCGGTGGCCGGCTCAAGAGCCAGACAATCCTCGGCGGGGAGTTCCCGCCCTACCTGTGCGATGCCGACGGCCACGTGAAGCCGGAGTTCGAGGAACTGGAGATCATCTTCCGGGGTAAGGACCTCGAGGGGACGGACGCCAAGGCCGTGCGCGGCGGCGCGGTGCCCGATGCGCTGACGTCGAAGCTCTTCGCGCTCGGCATCCCGCGGGGCAACATCCACTACGGCTTCGTGATGATGAGCACGCTGTTCCTGCGCGAGCACAACCGCATCGCCGGGCTGATCAGCGACCAGCACCCTGGTTGGAGCGACGACCGGGTGTTCGACACCACCCGCAACACGCTGACCGTGGTGCTGCTCAACATCGTCATCGAGGACTACATCAACCACATCACGCCGATCAAGTTCCCGCTGTCCGTCGAACCGGGTATCGGCGCGCACGAGCGGTGGTACCGGCAGAACTGGATGTCTGTCGAATTCAACCTGTTGTATCGGTGGCACTCCCTGGTGCCCACCGAGGTCACGGTCGGCGGCCAGCGGCAGCGCTTCGCCGACTTGTGGTGGGACACCCGCCCGGTCACCGAGCACGGGTTGTCCGCGCTGTTCGACGAGGCGTCGCGGCAGCCCTGTAGCACGATCGCCGTCGGCAACACCGATCCGAGCCTGCTCGCGATCGAGGAGAAGTCGATCGCGATCGGCCGGCACACCGCGCTGCAGCCCTACAACGCCTACCGGAAAGCGTGTGGCTTCCCCGAGCTGCAGAGCATCGACGACCTGACCTCGGATCGGCGGGTGCGTGAGGCGCTGAAGACGTGCTACGGCCCCGACGGGATGGACCGTGTCGAGCTGTTCGTGGGGCTGTTCGCCGAAGACATCCGGCGCGGCAGCACGCTACCCCCACTGATGAGTGCGATGGTGGCAGTGGACGCGTTCTCCCAGGCGCTGACCAACCCATTGCTGGACCCCGGCGTGTACGGTGAAGCGACATTCTCCGAGGTCGGGTGCCAGGTGATCGACTCGACGACGACCCTGTCGGACGTGGTGCTGCGCAACATCTCCGGAGAGGCGCCTGCGCCGCGGGTCAGCCTGGCCCGGCGCCGCTGGCGCTGACCGGCGAGCAACTGCTCGAAAGGGTGTGGCGACGTGTTCGACACGCACCGCTTCGCTCGCCTGATTGCTCAGTGACGAGCAACAATGGTATGACGGCGTTACCCGATCGACGTATGGGGATGCGAAGATCAGCTAACAGTTCGGTGATGAGGGGGAGCAAGCGCACGATGCCGACCCGACAGTCCGGCCAGACCGGACCCACTGCTGCGCCCCGCGACTGGCGGGACCGCAAGCGCTACGTCTGGCTGCTCGGAATAGTGATCCCGATCCTGGTGCCCGCCTCGTGGGGGGCTGTGCTGCTGACCGGCTCGGGGCTGTTCTGGTGGTCGGGACCGTGCCTGATGCTGATCGTCATCCCCGTGCTGGACTTCCTCGTCGGTGCCGATTCGGAGAACCCGCCGGACAGTGTGCTCGCCTATCTGGAACAGGACCGCTACTACCGGTGGGCCACCTACCTGTATCTGCCCGCCCAGTACCTGTCGCTGGTGCTGGCGTGCTGGTTCTGGACCGGCGGTGGCGGGGTGACGATGACGCCGCCCGACAAGGTCGGTTTGATGTTGACGGTCGGTGGTATCGGCGGTGTCGCGATCAACACCGCCCACGAACTCGGCCATCAGAGGGCCCGCTCGGAGCGCTGGCTCAGCAAGGTCGCGCTCGCCCAGACGGGCTACGGCCACTTCTTCGTCGAACACAACCGTGGTCACCACGCGCGCGTGGCCACCCCGGAGGATCCGGCCAGCGCGCGCCTCGCCGAGAGCGTGTACGCCTTCTACTGGCGTTCGATCCTGGGCAGCCTGCGCTCGGCCTGGTCGCTGGAGAGCCGACGGCTGCGACGGCACGGGCAGAAAGTGTGGACGCTGCACAACGACGTGCTCAACGCGTGGTTGATGACGGTCGTGCTGTTCGGCGCGCTGATCGCCGGGTTCGGGATCGAGGTGGCGCCCTGGCTGATCGGCCAGGCGCTGCTGGGCGTCTTCCTGCTGGAGACCATCAACTATCTGGAGCACTACGGGCTGCGCCGCCAGCGCCGGCGCGACGGATGCTACGAGCCGGTGCGACCGTCGCACAGCTGGAACAGCAACTCGGTGATCTCGAACGTCTTCCTGTTCCACCTGCAGCGGCACTCCGATCACCATGCCAACCCGCACCGCCGCTACCAGGCGCTCAAGCACGCCGATGAGGCGCCCCAGCTACCGGCCGGCTATGCGTCGATGGTGGTCCTCGCGCTGTTCCCGCCGCTGTGGCGGTGGGTCATGGACCGTCGCGTGCGGGAGCACTACCGCGGGGACATCCGGCTGGCCGCGTTGCGGCCGCGTCACGAGCAACGGCTACTGCGGGGGGCCTGAGGCCACCTCGCGCGTGCGCTTGAGGGCCATCGCCGCTGTCTTCATGGACAGCGTGGGCGACAGACGCTCCAGGTACCACAGGGCCTTCCACCATCGCGGCACGACGATGATCGCCTGATTGCGCCGTACGCCGCGCAAGGCCTGGGAGGCGAACTGATCCGGTTCGATAGGGCGCAACGCCTCGCCGAGCTTGATCAGGCTCTCCCGGCTCAGGGTGCGGTTGCGGCCGTACTCGCCGCCGGAGAGGATCGGCGTCCGCACCACCCCCGGGCACAGCACCGACACCTGGACACCGTGCGCCGCTGCCTCCACCCTCAAGGTCTTCGACAGCGCGACGACGGCGTGCTTGGTGGCCGAGTAACCGGCCTGGGCCGAGGTGGTGATGAGGCCCGCCATCGATGCCGTGTTCACGATGTGGCCGCTGCCCTGGGCGATCATCCTCGGGTAGGCGGCCTGCACACCGTGGACGACGCCGCGCAGGTTGACGTCGATGATGTCGGTCCAGTCGTCCAACGTGAGCGCGTCGACCTCACCGCCGATGCCGATACCGGCGTTGTTGAACAGGAAATCGAGACGGCCGCTGGTACGCACGGTCTCGTCGACGGCGGCCTCGAATGCGGCTGGGTCGCGGACGTCGAGGGCCAGCGCGTGAGCGGTGGCCCCGGAGCCGCGCAGGCGCCGCGCGAGGTTCTCAGCCGCCTCGACCTGACGATCGGCGATCCACACGTGGGCACCTTCGGCGGCCACGGCTTCCGAGAGGGCGGCCCCGATTCCCGACGCACCGCCGGTGATGAAAGCGACCTTGCCCGCCAGACCCTGTGATGCCACCTTCGGAAGGATAGCGGTCGGCCGCTGCGTCAGTTCCCCGAGTCGGCGCCGCCCCCGGCGGACGAGGATGCCTTGTCGCCCTTGCCTGCCTTCTCGGTCTTCTCCGTCTTGTCGGTCTTGTCGGCCTTGTCCGTCTTGTCGGCCTTATCGGTCTTGTCGGCCTTGTCCGTCTTGTCAGCTGTGCCGGTCTTGTCGGCTTTCTCGGCTTTCTCGCCCGCCATGGCCTTCAGGAACCCTCGCAACGGCATGCGGTGCTTGCCGCCCTGCGCTGCCGCGCCGTCGGTGTCGCTGCTCACGGCCGCCGCGTCGGTGGACTCGACGTCCGGGGCGGCTTCAGAGCTGGTCTCAGAGCCCGCATCCGGGGCGTGCACGGTCGGAGGGTCGCTCGGCGCGGTGTCGGGTTTCGTCGAGGCCTGTTCGACGACAGATTCCGCGGCCTCGGCGGTGCCTGTGTTGTCGGTGGCCGCTGAGCGGATCAGCGGGCGGGCCTGGGGTGAGGCGACGGTATCGGTCGCACCCGCCGCCAGTTCACCCTGAGTGGGCTTGCCCTCCAACCAGGTTCGGTTGTACGCGCTGTCGACGATCGCCCGCAACTTCGGCTCGATGTCGGCGACCAATGAACCCAATCCCATGTCGTAGAAGCCCTGCAGCAGCGGGAGATGCTCGGTCGGTGCGTAGACGTAGGTCGTCTTGCCTTCTTTCCAGACGATGTTGTCCGGGTTGTCCAGATCGACCTCGTCATAACGCAAGTGCACATAGACGAACGCGGCGACGCCGTTGGCGACTGCGAGCAGATTGAACGGGTTCGTCGGAAAGTCGGCGATCGGATCGTATTCGGCCGCAACGTCGACGATGTCGTACTGCGTGTTCGTCGGTGTCCGCAGCAGATCACCCCAGAACCAGCCATTCACCCCGCCGTACTTGCGTCCGCCGTTGCCGAGCAGCACGAACGAGAGCTGGTCGGGCGTCGGGGCATCTTTGTCGTCGGCGTGATCCTTCAACCACACCGATGCGATGCGGGCGCCGCCGCTGTAGGCGTACACGATCTTGGGATCGGTACCGACGTCGTGAATCGCCCGGTCGAGACGATTGACGTTCTCGGTGACACCGAACTCGATCGGGCCGTAGGGCTGAATCCAGTCGTAGGGGACCTCACGGCACACCTTGGGGGCATCACAGAGCACTCCCCCGAGATTGTCGGCCATATCCCAGGGCGTCGGACCGTGATGCAGCACCGTGGCAGGCCCCGGCGGGATCAACGACGAGGCTGTCGACGTGGCTGCGGCGGCAGCCGCGGCGGGCATCGTCCCGCCACCGAACGTCAGTGGGAGGGTCGCCGCGATCGGCAATGCCGCTGCGGTCACCACTGCCTTGGTCGTTCGTTTCACGCCATATTCCTTCCGAAGTGACGACCGTGCGGTCGTCAGATGACGGGACAAGTAACCGGGGTAAAGAGGTGGAGCCGAGTGGTCGAGCGACGGGAGCGCCAGCGTTGCGTGACCATTGCCTGAGGGCCACGACTGTGCTTCTGCGCTGACGGGGTCAGCGCGTCGACCGCCGCGGACGTTACCGTATGCAAGTACTTTTCGCGTGCCTACATAGCAAACTCACGGGAAGTGAAATCTGGCCACTGGCTGCATATTGGGCGATCGTGGCTATCCAGGTCTCACTGTCTGCCCGAGGGCGGCGCGGTAACGCAGCCGTCAATGGCGCCTCTGGACCACGGCTGTCGGTGGGTCAAAATAATTGGTGGACAACATCTTCGGCAGATCGCCGACGTGCCGGCGGCGCACGCGGAAGGCCGGTGGCGGGATGGCCGGCAATCGCGCGACTCGTTGCTAGCTGGCAGAGCGTGTCACTTGGGTTTGCTCTGGGTCCTCAAGTTCTTACTCGAAAGTCAGATGGTTCATCCGTGGGCGTATCGGTAACCCCAAAGGTGCGCCTCCGCGAGCACGCAATGTTCACTGGCTGGCCACCTCGGCTTCCGGGTGTGCTGTGGGTGATGGTACAGACCAAAAATTTTTTTTAGCCACTTGGGTGTCAGCAACATCTCAGCGACAACCTCTACGAATACAGAGAAACACTTAATAACACGCATGTAAGATTAGCTGATAGAACAGGAGTACAACCTGTGCGCCCAGAGAGTGTCCAGTACAGAGTCATATAAACGTCGGACCTCGGCGGACCTTGGCTTGTCACTGAGATCGCCAGGTGAAATTCTCTACTAATGTAGAGAACATATAAAGTATAGGTAACAGCAATAGATACGCACTTTGCCTTTATTGCAAAAAAGTGGAATGTCTCGTTTTTGCTACGAACTTGTTGACGGACGCGCAATATGCTCTTGTCACGCCGAGAACGGCGAGTCGACAATCGTTTCAATTCGGGGAGATGTCATGAAGAACACCATTCGCAAAGCCGGTGTTGCCTGTGGCACCGCTTTTGCCTCAATCGCGATAGCGCTGACCACCGCAACGGGAGCCAGTGCCGTGAGCACTGCGGTGATCATCGGCGGTATCAAGATCAAGTCCATGGATGACACGTTGATGAAGCCGCTGCTCGAAGGCGCGTTCAAAAACGACGTTCGAACGTCGGTCACGTGGCCGGCCGAGGCCGGTCCGTACTCGGGCAAGGGTGACATGACACTCGGCGCGTCGATTCGCATCGGCATCCCGAACCTGGACGCAGCGATCGACACCGCCGTCGGCAATCTCCAGGCTCCCGGCGACAAGGTCACGGTCGTCGGACTGTCGGCCGGCTCGCTCGTCGTCAACGAGGTGATGCGCCAATGGATGGAAGAGGGCACCATGCCCGATCCCTCGAAGGTGACGTTCATCGTCGTCGAGGACTCCAGCCGCCAGGAACTGATCAAGGACGCCAAGTACAGCTCGAAGTACGACTACACCTACCAGCCGCCGCCCGTCACGCCGTTCAACGTCGTCGTGATCACCGGTGAGTACGACGGCATGGCCGACATGCCCGACCGCCCGTGGAACTTCCTGGCGATGGCCAACGCGATGGCCGGCTCGATCGTCGTGCACGTTCCCGTCATGTACACGACCTCGATGGCAGAGCTGGAAGCGCTCAAGGGGACGATGTACTACGAGAAGACGGTCAACGCCCAGGGCGGTGTCACCGAGCACTACCTGGTGCCCACCACCACGCTGCCGCTGGTGCAGCTGATGCCGTGGCTCAAGCCCAAGGAGGCCGAACTCAAGGCGAAGATCCAAAAGGGCTACAGCCGCTACGATGCCGCCCCCGCAGTCAAGGCGGCCGCGCTCACCGCACCCGAAGTCACGGCTGCCGCAGAGTCGTCGGATTCCGGCAGCACGACCGGTGAGGAAGCCTCTGCCGGACAGGCCCAGCCGGAACCGAAGGTGACGGCTCAGGATCGTCGCGACGCACGGGCCGAGGCCCGGGCAGAGGCCAAGGCCCAGCGGGCCGAGGCGAAGGCGGCTCGCGCCGAGGCCAGGGCCACGGCCAAGGCGGAGGCGGCCGCCAAGCGTGAAGCACGAAAGGCAGCCCGCCAGCAGGCTGCGACGGACGATGCGTCGTCCGATGGACCAGGGTCGTCTGAGTCCTCCGGCTCCTCGGAGTAAGCCCTCCCCGGAACTCGAGGCTGCCTGAAGCTTTCAGACACCCGCCCGAAGCCCCGTCCGACTGGTCGGGGCTTCGTGGTGTCTGCAGCAGTGTGTCAACAGCACAGTGTGTCTGCGGAGCGGTGTGACGGCCAGCGCGCCGCCCGGCGACGGCCTAAACTGCTGTGGCCGATGACCTATTTGCTGTGAGGTAGCGTTGATCTCCATGGATTCCCCGCAGTACGACGCGATCGTCGTGGGCGCCGGATTCGGCGGAATGGGTGCCGCGATCCAGCTCAAGAAGATGGGTTACGACGACATCCTGATCGTCGATCGCGAGGACGACCTGGGCGGCACGTGGCACGTCAACCACTACCCCGGGTTGGCCGTCGACATCCCGTCGCCGACCTACTCCTACTGGTTCGAGCCCAACCCGCGGTGGTCCCGGCTCTACGCCCCGGGCTCGGAACTCAAGGAGTACGCCGACCACGTCGCCGACAAGTACGACGTGCGCAGGCACATGCGGTTCAACGCGTCGGTCGACGGTGCGCGGTGGGACGAAGAGAACCAGTTCTGGCAGGTCGCACTGTCCGACGGGGAGACCCTGACCGGACGGTTCCTGGTCGCCGCGACCGGGTACCTGTCGCAGCCCCGCAATCCTGACATCCCTGGCATCGAGGACTTCACCGGTCGCATCATCCACAGCATGGACTGGGACGACGACTACTCCCCCGCCGGTGAGCGGATCGGCCTGATCGGTACCGGCGCGACGGCGGTGCAGCTGATCCCCGAGCTGTCGAAGACCGCGGCGGAGGTGACGGTGTATCAACGCACGCCGATCCACGTGGTTCCGAAGATGGACTTCGCGATCCCACCGGTCGTCCGTCGACTGTTTGCCCGTATCCCCTTGCTGCAGCGCCTGTTCCGCTTGACCACGGATGCCAACCTCGAGGTGATGATGATCCTGTCGGTCATCAACTACAAGTATTTCCGGCAGCTCAACGTGTTCGCGTCCTACCTGTCGCAATTCCATCGGTTCATGTCGATCCGGGACAAGGGCCTGCGGGCGAAGTTGACCCCCGACTACGACTTCGGCTGCAAGCGCCCCACCTATTCGAACTCCTACTACCGCACGCTCGCCAAACCGCATGTGAACCTACAGACCGCCGGCATCGAACGCATCGTGTCCGACGGGATCGTGGCCAACGACGGCACGAAGGCGACCATCGACACGCTGGTGCTGTGCACCGGCTTCGACATCTGGGAAGCCAACATCCCGGCCATCGAATTGATCGGCCGCGACGCCCGCAACCTCGGGAAGTGGTGGCGCGACAACGGCTTCCAGTCCTATCAGGGAGTGACGGTGCCCGCGTTCCCCAACCTCTTCATGCTGGCCGGGCCGTATGCCTCCAGCGGTCTGTCGTACTTCAACACCATGGAGTACCAGATGCGGCACATGCACCGGCTGTTCGGTGAACTGCAACGCCGGCGCGCACAGGTCTTCGAGGTCACCGAGGAGGCCAATGTCGCCTTCCGGGAACGGATGGCGGCGAAGTTGGGCAAGACGGTCTTCCGGCAGGGTGACTGCGCACGGTCGCGGTCGTACTACTTCAGCCCCAGTGGGGAAACGCTGGTGCGGCCGGCATCGACGAACGAAACCAACCGCGAGAACGAAAGTTTCCCGCTCAGTCACTACGCCTTCAGCTGACCCCGCAGGTCAGACCAGCTTTTCCCGGTTCCTGTGAACCTGGTGGCTAGCATGGCTACATGAATGTGCGGCGTGCCAAGAGTGTTCTCGCAGCGGTGATTCTGGCGCCGATGGCGCTGCTGACGGGGCTTGCCGGCGCCCCGGCGGCGCAGGCGCAGCCCTGCCCAGACATCGAAGTGATCTTCGCGCGGGGCACCGGCGCCGACCCCGGCCTCGGGTTCGTCGGCGACGCCTTCGTCGACCAGCTGCGGTCCAAAGTCGGCGGTCGGTCCGTGGGCGCCTACGCCGTCAACTATCCGGCGGGCTTCGACTTCGACGAATCAGCCCCCGCCGGTGCCGCGGATGCCACCGCCCGCGTGCAGTGGATGGCCGACAACTGCCCATCGACCAGGCTGGTGCTCGGCGGCATGTCCCAGGGTGCGGGCGTCATCGATCTCATCACCGTGGACCCGCAACCTCTGGGCCACTACACGCCGACCCCGCTGCCCGCGCATCTCTCCGACCACATCGCCGCCATCGCGGTGTTCGGCAATCCGCTGCGCGATGTCAAGGGCGGCGGTCCCCTGCCCGCCATGAGCAGCACGTACGGCCCGCGCAGCATCGACATGTGCGCCCTCGACGATCTGTTCTGTTCCAAGGGGTTGAGCCTGCCGGCGCATTTCGCCTACGTGGACAACGGGATGGTCGCGCAGGCGGCCGACTTCGTCGCCGGCAAACTCTGAGTCGCGAGCAAACTCGCTGCCCACCTGGGAGCATTCCCCAACCTGTTTCGGTCGGCAATCGCTGACAAGTCATAGCTGACGGTCGGGTCGATTCCTTAAACTCACAGCTGAAGATCCCTATTACCGGCTGTGCGGCGCGTAGGGTGTGTGCTACGCAGCAAATTGCAGCGCCGGGGAGGGCACATGCGTTTCAGCACAAGGTCAGCTAAGCGTTCGACACACCGTTGGGTCGCGGTGGTCGCAGCTGCTGTGGTGCTCCCGGCGACACTCGGCATGCCCAGCCTGATCGCGGCACCCGAGGCGGCCGCCGCCGTGCCCGATCAACTCAAAGTGGTGACCCTGGCGTTGTATCCGGGACACAACAGCGACGACCACGACGGCATCATGTGCACCGGAACGCGTACGTGCAACCCGGTGGCCTATCCGTACCTCGACCGGTACACCGGGTCAGACGACCTGCAGGCTGCTCTTGCGGCCACCGACTTCACCCAGCCGATGGTGGTGTTCGGATACAGCCAGGGCGCGCGCGTGATCGGTCAATGGCTCGAGGACCGCGCCGGGACCGAAGGGGTGCCAACCCCGGCACAGCTGAGCTTCGTCCTCATCGGCAATCCCGACCGCAAGTACGGCGGAACGCACAGGCGGCTCGGCTCGGTCACGCCGGCCACCGACTACGGCATCATCGACGTGACACAGCAGTACGACCGGGCCTCGGACTGGCCGGACAACCCGATGAACCTGTTGGCGTTCCTGAACGCGAACGCGGGGCTGACCAACATCCATGTCAACTACGACGACATCGACATCTACGATCCGGCCAATTACGTCTGGAAAGAGGGCAACACGATCTATGTCTTCGTTCCGACGGAGAACATCCCACTGCTCGACCCGTTGCGCAAGATGGGCCTCGACAAGCTCGCTGACGAACTCAATGGTCCGCTGAAGGCGAAGATCGAAAAGGGTTACGACCGCTCGTATCTGCCGGAATCCCGCGGTTGGCCCCCGGACCTGCTCCCCCCGATCGTGCCGCCGAACCCCGAGCCCGAACCGCAGCCGCAGACGCGAGCAGCGACCCCGCTGGCGAGCGCGCTGGCCGCAGCGCGAGACGCGCGGAAGGCGCGCGCGGCCGAGGTGGCTGCCGACGCGGCGGTGGACGCCGCGGTGAACGTGGTGAAGGCACCCGTCATCGAGGACGAGCCGGCAGTGGCCGACGTCGACGCCACGGCCACGACGCCCGACACGGACGCGGCGCAGGAGTCGACCACGAAGAAGAACGCCGCCGATCGCGCGGCCACACGCAAACGGCCCTTCGCGCGGCTCTTCGAGCGACACACCCGCTCGTCGAACGCGTCGTCGGACACAGCAGCAGGCGGGGACAGCGCATCCGGACAGGAGTGAGGACACCCGCTGTGCTTGGCTGATGTCATGGACGTCAGCCACCTCGCACCGCTCGAACAGACCGCCCTGCTGACCGAATACTGCCGCGCCCTCGACCAGCGCACGGCCCGGCCGATCCTGAAAGACCCGTGGGCCACCGAGACCGTCGGCGCCATCGACTACGACTTCACCACCTTGGCCGCCACGCCCAGCGTGGTGCCACTGGTGGCGCTGCGCGCCAAGATGATCGACGAGATCATCAGCGCGTTCCTGTCCAAGCACCCCGACGCCGTCGTGGTCGATCTGGGGGCCGGCCTGTCCTCGGCAGTGCACCGGGTCGACCCCACTCCTGGTGTCGACTGGTACAGCGTCGACCGGCCCGCCGTGTTGACGCTGCGCGCCGCTGTACTTCCGGCCCACCCGGCCGACCATCCCGTCCCCGCAGATCTGACCGCGCGGGGCTGGGCCGAGCAGATTCCGGCCGACCGGCCCGCCATGGTGTTCGCCGACGGGTTGATCGCATTCCTCGGCGAAGCCGAAGTGCAGGCGTTGCTCTCCGACGTGACAACACATTTCGGCACGGGTGTGCTCGCGTTCAACGACTACGGGCCGGTGAGCCGGGCCAACCGGCTGCTGGGCCGACTGGCGACCTCACGCAAGACGAACTCGCCCCACAACCAGTGGAACTTCCCCGGATTCGCCGATGCCCGCCGGCCGGAGTCCTGGGCCGCGCTGACCCTGCGTCGAGAACAGAGCGTGATGCAGCGGCCCGAAGCCGCGGCGTTCCCTCGCGGACTGCGGCTGGCGGCGCGGCTGTCCCACCGCATCCCGTCGATCGCCCGCAAGGCGCGAGTGCTGTCCTACCGGTTCTAGCGGGCCTCGCCGTTGCCGGCCGAGACCGAATCCGCGGCGCGCGGTCCCGCCGGTGTACGGCGGTGCACGACCACGCGGCCGCCCTGCGCCGGAGTGACGGTGACACCCCGGCTGTGCGGCTTCTCGTCGGGTGCGCTGGTCGGCTCGATACGGAACTCACGCAGGATGGTGCGCAGCGTGACCTCCATCTCCATCGTCGCGAACGAGGCTCCGATGCAGCGCATCATGCCGCCGCCGAAGGGGATCCACGCGAACGGGTTGGGCGGCTTGCCGACGAAGCGGTCCGGGTCGAAGCGGTCGGCGTCGGGGAAGCTGCTCTCCGCGGCCATCGCGAGCTGGGTGCTCGCCAGGATGGTGGCACCCTCGGGAATGACCCACTCGCCCAGCTGAATCCGGGTGCGAGCCCGGCGCAGCGCGGCGGTCAGCACCGGGCGGGTGCGCTGGGACTCGGCGATGGTGGCCAACAGCAATTCGTTGCCACCCGCGTCGACCTCGTCGGTCAGCCGTACCAGCAGATCAGGATGGCGACGAATGCGCTCGATGGTCCACGCCAGCTGCGTCGAGGTGGTCTCGTGACCGGCCACCAACATGGTGAGCAGTTCGTCGACGATGTAGCTGTCGGGAAGCGGTGAGCCGTCGTCGTAGCGGGCCTGCAGTAGCAGCGACAGCACGTCGCCGCGGTCGGCGAAATCCGGATCCGAACGAGCCTGGCTCATCACGGATTTCAGCAACTCGTCCATTCGGCGCCGGTAGCCGGCGAACTTCCCGCCCGGGCTCCAGGGCCCCATGTCTTTGCGCACGATCGACGGCATCAGCGCGATCTTCGACCCGAACTCGACGGCCTTGGGCATCAGCTCACGCATCTCGTCGAGTTCGGCTCCCTCGGCGCCGAACACGGTACGCAGGATCGTGTTGAGCGTGATGCGCATCATCGGGTCGACGGTCGGGAACTCGACCCCCTCGGCCCAGGTGCCGATCTCACGCAGCACCTCCTGCTCGGTCACGGTCTCGTAGGCGCGCATGTTCTTGCCGTTGAACGGCGGCAGCAGAAGCTTGCGCCGGGCGAGCAGCTCGTCACCCTCGAGGTTGAAGATCGAGCCGGGGCCGAGCACGTCGCCGCCCAGGTTGTTCTGCGGCCGGCCGATCAACTCTCGACTGCTGCTGAACAGTTCCTTGACCAGTGCGGGATCACTGATCACCACCGTGGTGCCGAACACCGGCACCCGCAGCGTGAACGTGGAGCCGTACCGGCGACCCAGCGCCGCGATCGATCCGTAGCGGGCCGCGAGTACGGCCGCGCCCTGAACCAGGCTGGGTACGGGCGGGCCCGGCGGCAGCTTGACCGGATCTGTGGTTGCCGCTGTCATGGTGTCACCTCGTTGTCTGGGGGCGTCAGGCTATCTGGTAATCGCTGAGCGGGAAGTGCTCCTGCTCCTTGACGGCCTGTCGAATGGACGTGGGCCGGAACAGCGGCGCCTCGCCGGACTTGTTGAACCAGTATGACCGCGAGTTGGTGCAGTCGCCGAGCCGGAACACCGAATCGTCGAGCAGTGTCAGCATGCGGTCGAGGAATCGGTCGTTGGCTTCCTCTGTGACCTCGAACGCCCGGCCACCGCTGCGCTGCAGTTCACCGAACAGTCGCTTCATGTGCCGCATCTGGTACTCGACGGTGTCGAACCACGACATGCCCACCCAGGCGTACGGGCTGGCCTGGTTGATCATGTTGGGGAACAGCGGCACCGTCATGCCCTCGTAGGCCTGGAACCCGTTCTCCCGCCACCACTTTCCGAGATCGCGACCTTCCCGGCCGATCACCGGGATCGCCGGCAGATTGGATTCCCACACGTCGAAACCGGTGGCGAGAACCAGGGTGTCGACGGTGCGTTTGACTCCGTCGCTGGTGACGATGCCGTCGGGGTCGATGCGCTCGATGCCCGCGGTCTCGAGGTGCACGTGCGTCTTGTTCAGCGCTCGGTAGTACACGTTCGACAGCGTCGGACGTTTGCAGCCGAAGTCGTAGTTCGGGGTGAGCTTGCGCCGCAGCTCCCTGTCCCGGATCGACAGGAAGCGGTGCAGGGCCCCGATGGCCGCCGCCGCGCTGTTCACCGGCCGGAACTGCCGGAACTTCCACATCGCGATGGTCACCATGAGGTCCATGAACAGGTCGCTGGACATCCGCAAAACCCGTTGTGCTGCAGGGAATCTCGCGAAAATCCGCTGCGCGGTGGGGCCGAAGGTGAGGTCGAACTTCGGCATCACCCAGATCGGGGTGCGCTGGTACACGGTCAGCTCGGCGACGTCCTCGGCGAGCTTGGGGATCAGCTGGACGCCGGTCGACCCGGTCCCGATGATCGCCGCCTTCTTGCCTCGCAGCGAGTACTCGTCGTTCCACTCCTGGGCATGCAGCACCGTCCCGGCGAAGTCCTCGATACCGGGGATGTCGGGCTTCTTCGGCTGGCTCAGGTAACCGGTGGCCAGGATGAGGAACTGCGCACGCAGCGTCTCCCCGCCCTGCAGGCACACCTGCCAGGTCTGCGACTCCTCGTCCCAGCGGGCACCGTCGACGGTGGTGTTGAAGCGCATGTAGCGCCGCAGGTCGTACTTGTCGGCGACGTGGTCGGCGTAGGTCTTGAGCTCAGCGCCGGGAGCGTAGAGCCGCGACCAGTACGGGTTGGGTTCGAACCAGTACGAATACGTCGTGGACGGAACATCGACCGTCAGGCCCGGATAGCGGTTGACATGCCAGGTACCGCCGAGATCGTCCTCCCGGTCGAGGATGACGATCCGGCGGTACCCCAGCCTGTTGAGCTGGATCGCGGCGCCCATTCCGCCGAATCCCGCACCGACGATGACAGCGTCGTATTCGGCGTCGTATTGCTCGGTACTCACGTGGCGATACTACGGGTTTTCACAGGAGCGTTCGCACGGGCGACCGCAGTCCCGCTCCTACTTGCTGTCACCGCCATCGGACTTGTCCGCACCGGCCTTGGCGCCCGAACCGTTGCCGCCGGCATCCCGCTTGCCGAACTTCGGCGCCTTCTTGGCAGGCTTCGCGTCGTCCGACGAATTCGCACCTGCGGCATCGGCTTTCGGCGCATCCGCTTGCGCGTCAGCGCCGGCCTTGCGGTCCTTGCCGAACGACCATTTCTTGGTGGGCTTGGCGGTGTCGTCCGAGGCCTTGCCGTCGTCGGTCTTGTCGACGACGGGAGTGACCTCGGGGGCGGGGGTCTGCGTGACCGCGCCCTTGTCGTCACCCTTGTCGCCGGCCTCGCCCTTGTCGGCGTCCGCAACCTTGCCCTGGTTGAACTTGTCGGTCAGGTTCTGGATCGCGGTGGCCAGGAAGTCGTTCTTCTTGGCCGGCTTGACCGCGTCAGTGGAGGTGTCCTTGGCGGGCTCCTCGACCTCGGGCGTGGTCTTGGCCGCCAGCAGCGTGGTCGCCGTCGACGTCTCCTCGCCGGGCAGCGGACCGATCCACTTGCCGTCCTCGCCGTAGTTCTTCTTGTACTTCGGCGGCACGTAGCTGTTCGGCGGGATGTCGTCGCCGGGCTTCCAGTCCGTCGGCATGAACGGGTCGGCCTTGTTGCAGTCCGGGCAGAGCACCTTCGCGAAGGGGCGCAGGACGTAGGCCGACAGCGACATCTGCGGGTTCCACAGCGTGCTCTGCGGCACGAAGGGGTACCAGCTCTTCCACAGCGCCGACGTCAGGCGGACCGTGGTGTCCCAGATCTCCTTACCGGAGGGGAAGTCAACCGCCTCGGGATCATTGAGCAGGTAATCCCAGGTCGCATTCCAGCCGGCGTTGGGATCGAGTTTGACGGTCTCGCCTGACCAGTTGGTGGGCAAGCCGGTCTCGCCGAGCTCTTGGCCCCAGTAGGTCTCGTTGGCGCTGATCGGATTGATCACCTCGGGGAACGTGTAGCCGTTGCCGAGGTAGAACTCCCACGGCGCCACCGTGAACATGTGGCTCAGAATGCTGCCCGGGTCGGGGCACGGCGGGAAGCCGGAGCAGCCCGCGTCCATCGGCAGGTTCGCGGCGAGGAAGTAGAACGTCGCGATGCCCGCCTGCTCCGAGTACGGCTTGAAGGGCAGGAGCATGTCCACGAAGCCCTTGGTCATTTCCTCGTTCGGCGGATCCCACCCGAGGACATTGACGTCGCTGTAGACCCACCAGCTCTTGCTCTCTTCCATCGCGGCCGAGAAACGGTTGATGCCGTCGATCTCGGCCTGCGGGATGCTCAGCACCGCGTTGAAGAGATTGGGAATGATGTTGGCGTAGGACTGTCCCGGCTTCAGGCCGGTGCTCGCCGCAACCAGGTCGACGTCCATCGATGTGATGGTCCGTTCCTGGGCGGCGCTCACTGCGGCCTCGACCGGCAGTACCGACCCCGCCGCGATCAACGTGGCCCCGACAAGCGCTACGCCTGTCGTGACGTACGGCCGCAACGCTGATTGCATCTGTGCATCCCTCTCGTCGGACGTGCTCGGGGGTCTCGCGTAACGGGTCACGACGAGATCACGATGACAGTACAGAAGTGTGATGCAGGTGTCCAGCTATTGGAGAATTGCTGCGCCGTCACATGTGTCCACGAAGATGTGGGTGTTCCGCCTGCCTGGCGCACTCGGCGCGCTTTTCGTCATGCGCGCCCCGCATCACCGAAATGTCATGGCTGACCAGGCTTTGCGAATGTCGGCAGCGTCAATATGCGCAGGCGTCAGATCCTCGTCAGCAATGTGAAAGCGCAAACAAGCGGTCGTGGCGTCGGGGTGAGGATGCTTTGCCGGAGGCCGGTCCCGCCTGGGTCAGAGACCCTCGGCGGCCAACCAGGTGGCGATGCGCACGGCTACCGCCTCCCACCCCGGCTCCAGCATCATGTTGTGCCCCATTCGAGGGAAGAACTCGGGCTCGGTGCGGTAGGCCCGCGCGGTGGCCTCCACCTCGGCAGGGGTGACGGCGCCGTCGTCGGCGGCCCCCAGCACCAGCATCCGCGTCTGTATCCGGTCCGGATGCGGCCGGTTGACGATCCCGTCGGTACCCGACCGGGCGCTCTCCTCACCCAACCGCTCGGCGTAGCGCAGTACCAGCTCCTCGGGGGTGTGCGGCGAGAAGAAACGCTCCCGGGCCAGCTCAGGAGTGCTGACGTACGGCAGCGTCCGGCGCGTCACCGACATCTTCGCGAAGTGCCAGGGGTGCCGTCGCAACCAGCGCAGCCCCGAGCGCAGATAGCCCTGCGGGGGCATCGACGCCATCAGTACCGCGGCGGGCGCGTCGTGCGACTCCAGGTACTTCTGCACCACGAAGCCGCCCATGGAGTGTCCGATCAGCACCGGTGGCGTCGCCAGACCGGTGGCAACAGCCGCGACATCGGCCTCGAAGTCGTCGAACGTGCAGTCGTTGAGGGGTTTGTCGGTACCGCTACCGCCATGCCCGCGCAGGCTCAGTGCCAGCGCTCGATAGCCGCGGTCTGCGAACCAGCCCAGGAAGTGCTCGTCCCAGCACCACGCCGCGTGCCAGGCGCCATGGACGAACAGCAAGGGGGTGGGATGGTCGGCGCTCTCCTGCCCCCGGTCGACAACCTCGAGCAATGGTCTCCTCGGTTTTCGGGCGGGTGGGTGGGCAGCGCATCGGGCGGGCAGGTGGGCAGCGCATCGGGCGGGCAGGTGGGCAGCGTCCCTGATAGTACGGTTTGTCCTATGAGCTCGAGCGCCCGACGAGGCGGAACATCCACCGGCGGGCTGCGATTCGGCCTGCTCGACGGGATCGTCAACACCCGCTTCTCGCCGACGGCGGCCACCCGGTTCGCCGGCGCCACCGTGGCTCTCAACGGCGGCGACTCGCTGTGGGTGGGCGATCACCTGAACTCGCTGATCCCCCGCTCGCTGGCCACCCCCGAGCACCTCGGCGTCGGGGCCAAGCTGGTGCCGAAGGTGGACGCGATCCTGGAACCGTGGACGATGCTCGGCCACCTGGCGGCGCGCAACCGGTTCACCCGCCTGCGGCTCGGCGTCTGCGTCACCGATGCCAGCCGGCGCAATCCTGCGGTCACGGCGCAGGCCGCGGCGACGCTGCACCTGCTCACCAAAGGTCGCGCCATGCTCGGCATCGGGGTCGGGGAACGTGAGGGCAACGAGCCCTACGGCGTCCCGTGGGAACGGCCGGTGGCCCGCTTCGAGGAGGCCGTGGCGACGATCCGTGCGCTGTGGAACTCCGGCGGCGAGCCGATCACCCGAGACTCGGAGTTCTTTCCGCTGCACAACGCGGTGTTCGACCTGCCGCCCTACCGCGGCACCTGGCCGGAGATGTGGGTGGCCGCGCAGGGGCCCAGGATGCTGCGCATCACCGGCCGGCATGCCGACGGGTGGGTGCCCTTCACCGTGTCCCGGCCCGCCGACTACTCCCGCGCGCTGACCACCGTGCGCGACGTGGCAACCGATGCAGGTCGCGACCCCGACGCGATCGTCCCCGCGCTCAACCGCGCCGTCGTGGTGGGCCGCACGCGCGATGACGTGGACGAAGCCCTCGACGGGGTCATTCTGAAGTCGTCGGCGCTGGCCGCACCTGCCGAAACGTGGGCCCGGCACGGTGCCGTGCACCCGCTGGGTGCGGACTTCTCCGGCGTGCAGGACCTGGTCCCCCAGACCATCGACTACGAGAGCGCGCTGGCCTACACGAAGGCGGTGCCGCCGTCGTTGATGCGGGAGATCACGTTCAGTGGCACCGCCGACGACGTGCTGGACCAGATCGCCGAGTGGCGCGATCACGGGCTGCGGTACCTGCTCGTGCTGAACGCGAGCCAGCTCAATCCGCGGTTGCGCAAGGCGGTCGCGGCGAGCGGGCCGTTCGGGACCGTGCTGCGGGGGCTCAAGAAGCTCTGACCACCCTGCCATCAGCGAGTTAGCTGACTTCGCCAGAGCGTCAGTTTTCGTTACATTGCTGTGCGCGGTCAGCGTGACGTGGGCAGGACCGGCGCTGCCGCCGCATATTTGCCGGCGAGTCAATTTTGCCGCAGCTGATGTCGAGGTCAGCGGCGTCTGCCGGCAGCCGGCGGCTGCGCCGAACTCACCGGAGAGCTTTTCGCAGTCTTTGCACACGGCGGTACTGTGACCGTCTATCGTTGCTTTGCTACGGTCGCATTCGTCCGCCGCATACGGGGAGCGGGTTTGCAGGCGACCGTCACGTCCGACCACAGAAGGATTCCCGATGCACACAGCTCTGCGTCCGTACGCCACCGCTGGCGTCGCGCTGGTGGGGGCCAGCCTCATCGCCGTCAGTCCCGTCGCTCCGACTCCGCACACGACCGTGGTCCGTGACGTCGACGTCGCACTGACGGGCTCACTGGCCAACATTCCGGCCAACGCGTTCATGGCCGCCCTCAACACCCCGGCCAACATGGTGTTCGGCATCCAGCGGTTCGCGGACGCGATGGCAGCCAGCGGCAGCTGGGAAGTCTCGCAACCCAACAACGTGTGGGGCTGGGATCCGGCGAACCCGGAGATGCTCGAGGGCTTCGTCGACATGCTGGTGCCGTTCCCGGCGCTGTCGCGCCCGCTCGGAGAGCACCTGAACTGGTGGGCCGCAGCAAATCTCCCCATGCACGAGGGTTGTGCGTTCGAGTGCACCGACCCCATCGGCATGCTGCAGTCGATGTTCACGGTGCCGATGTGGAAGTTCTACTCCCCCGAGGGCTACACCTTCGGTGAGGTCATCAATCCCGTCGACGGCAAGCCCACCGAGTGGTCCGGCCAGACGATCAAGCTCGACCGGTTCGAGGTCATCAAATCCGTCGCCGACTACTTCACCGGTGAGCCCCAGGCTTTCCGGCCGGTCACGATGTACGACTTCGTCACCGCCAGCGCCAATCTCGCTGCCGCACTGCAGGTCACCGGGCACGTCCCGGACTGGCTGGCCGTGCGCGAGATCGAGACGTTCGTGAAGCTGTTCGTGCCCAAGCCCGAGAACCCCGCCGTCGAGGACAAGGACTACCCGGACAACCCGACGGGCTGGCCCGGGGGCGCTCCCGAGACCGAGACCAGCCGTGTGGTCAGCCTCGACACCGTGACTGCGCCGCCGTCGCCGGAGGCGCAGGCCCCGGCGCGCACCGCCACCGGGCTGTTCGGCAAGAAGACCGCGCAGGTGACCGACGTTGCACAGACGACGGAGAAGGCCACGGGCGCTGACGAGGCGACCGGCGACACCGACGCGGCCGAGCTGGCTGACGCCGCTCCGTCCACCGAAAAGCCCACCGAAAAGCCCACCGACAAGCCCACCGGGACAAAGGGTCGCACCGGGTCGTTCAGCGTGGCCTCGACGGTGGAGAACCTGCAGAAGAAGTTCGCCGCCGCCACCGAGAAGACCACCGAGAAAGCCACCGAGAAAGCCACCGACAGGGCGGCAGACAGGGCTTCGTCGCGCACAGCGGACCGCGCGGCGAAGTCGAGCGCTTCCTCATCCGATTCGGGCTCGGCGAAGACCTCGAAGAAGGACTCCGGCGACAACGAGTAGGTGGAAAAGCCGGTGGAGAGTGCGACCGTCGGCGGTTAATCTACGCCGATGCCATCCTGGGAGGCGCTCGCGGCGTTCGCCGTCGCGTCGGTCATCATCATCGCCATTCCTGGACCGAGCGTGCTGTTCGTCATCGGCCGGTCCCTCTCGTCAGGTCGGCGCGCCGGACTGCTGAGCGTGGTGGGCAACGAGCTCGGAGCCCTCCCGCTGGTAGCCGCCGTCGCCCTTGGCGTGGGAACCGTGGTGGCACAGTCGATCCTGCTGTTCACGGTGATCAAGCTCGCAGGTGCTGCGTACCTGGTGTGCCTCGGCGTCCAGGCGATCCGGCAGCGACGGGACCACGCCGTCGTGGCGGCCTCCGGCCAACCACCCGCCTCGTCATGGGAGAGCCTGCGCCACGGCTTCGTCGTGGGCGTGACCAATCCCAAGACCATCGTGTTCTTCGTCGCAGCGCTGCCGCAGTTCGTCGACATCCACGCCGGCAACGTGGCCACCCAGATGATGGTCCTCGGGCTCGTCTTCACCCTCATCGCCTGGGCGTGCGACACCGTGTGGGCGCTGGCCGCGGGGACCGCCCGCGCGTGGTTCGCGACCTCTGGTGACCGCTTGGCAGCGCTCCGCGCGGCCGGCGGCACCATGATGATCGGACTGGCCGGCGCACTTGCGCTGACGAGCAACAAGGCGGCCTGAGAGCTACCCCCGGTGCTCAACGCGTGCGGGGACCGAACCAGGCGCGGTTGCCGAACCGGTCGAGGTGCACCACCTCGTCCACCGGCCTGCGCGTGGTCGGGCCGTAGCGGCCCTTGGGCCAGCCCAGCGGCACCACCGCACACGGCGTGACGTCCATCGGCAGCCCGAGGATGCGCCGCGCGGACGTGAGGTTCCACAGCGGGAGCGTGATCAGCGAGGCGCCGAGCCCCATCGAGCGGGCCGCCAGCAGCAGGTTCTGCACGCTGGGGTAGATCGATCCGAAGAACGCCGATGCCGCCGCGTGCGGCATCGGCACGAACGGCACCTTGCCCTCGCGCGCGCCGAGTCGCAGGCACGCGATCACCAGCACCGGAATCTCGGTGAAGTGCTCCAGCTGCCATTCGATGGCCTTGACGCTTTTGGCCATCTCCTCGTCATACGACGCGATGTCGGCAATCGACGTGCGGTGAAAAGCGCGCCACGCCAACCGGTATCGACGCTGCAACTTCCTCTTGACGCGCTGGTCCTTGACCACCACGAATTCCCAGTTCTGCCCGTTGGCGCCCGTCGGGGCCCGCAACGCGAGCTCGATGCACTTGAGCACGATCGCGTCGTCGACCGGGTCGGGGCGCACCCGACGGATCGCCCGCTGGGTCATCATCGCCTCGACGAGCGACATGTCCAGCCGGGCCAGCGCGTCATCGGCGCTCGGGATGGGTTCGGGCATGCTCACGCCTCCCGTGCGATCCATGATGCCGTGAACTGCTGCATCTGCGGGACGTCGCGGGCGATCAGGTCGGCGACGTAGCGTTCGATGCGGCCCCCCATCACCGGGATCCGGACCTCGACCGTGCCGCGCACCCGCAACCGCGACCCCGTCGGAATCGCCTGCAGCACCATGGTTCCCGACCCGGAGCTGGGCACCCCGCGAGCGGTGATGCCGAATTCGCCGTGCACCTCTGCTGCGTCGGCACCCGGCCGCCACGACTCCCTGCGCGTGATCGAGGTGTCCCCGGGCAGCATGCGCCCGATCTGCCCGGGCAGCATGTCCTGGCGCAGATCCTGCGTGGTCTGAACGACGACGGCGCCGTCGGGCTCGACGGTCAGCGAATCCAACGTCATCGAATCGCCACCGTAGGCGGCCAGCCGGGCCAGCCAGTAGTCCCTGGTGCCGAAGGCGGCGAGCACGTCGGCGACCTCGGCGCTCGCCTCGGCACTCACGTCGAACGGGCGCGCCACGGTTAGCGACGCTCCGATGATGCGCGACCGAACACCTTGTCGGCGACCCGGCCGGCGAACCGCCGCGCCTCCTCGAGGTGTTCGTCGTTGATGTTCGTCGGGGGCAGCTTCATGCCGAGGTAGCGCTCCTTGTACTCCCCCGACCCCAGGTAGCTGGTCAGCGACAGCATGGACGGCAGCTCCCCACCGGGGTAGGTGAAGTGGATCCCGTCGACGTAGCGGCCGCCCTTCTTCTCGGCCAGCTTGCGGACCCCGGCGAGGTTCTTGCGCCACTTGCGCCGGCACACCACGAACACCGCAAATCGCTTGCCGTCCAACACCGGCCGCGCCTCATGCGACATCAGGAACGTGCGCAGCGGCATCGACACGGTGTCCCACCACGTCGGCGAACCGATGCAGATCAGGTCGTAGGAACCGGTGCGCACCGCGTCGGGGGTGCGGATGTCGCCGGTGCGCTTGAGCGTCTGCGCAGGCAGCATACCGAGAAACTCCGGCCACACCCGCTGCATCGGGAAGCGGGAGAACCGCTCGGCGTAGCGGGGATCGGTGAACTCGATCGGCGCCTCGGTCACGTCGTAGCCGCGGGCACGGAACACCTCGGCCGCGGCGTCGAGCACCTTTTTGGCCTGCCCGGTGTAGCTGTAGTAGAGCAACAGCACCTTCGGTGATTCAGCCAACTCCGGCACATCCTTTCCTGGCCTGGGGAACCCGACGTGCCACGCCGGGCCTCGAGCGCATAGCCTCACACACGTGAACGACAAAGTTGCGGTCAATCTGAGCGGCCCCGCGAAGACGATGCTGTCCACGTTGTACCTCAAGGCGCTCGACGCCGACTTCGACCAGCCGATCCTCGGCGACACGTTCGCCAAGGCCGCGATCGGCAAGCTCGACTTCGACTGGAGTGAGCTCGAGATCACCCCGAAGTGGGCCCCGCTGTTCACCGTTCGCACCGCGCAGTACGACATCTGGGTGCGGCAGTTCATCGCCGCGCACCCGGAGTGCACCGTCGTGCACCTGGGATGCGGGCTGGACTGCCGCGTCTTCCGCGTCGACCCCGGGCCCGGCGTCCGTTGGTACGACGTCGATTTCCCGCAGGTGATCGCGCTTCGCGAACAGATCTACCCCAGCCGGGACAACTACGAGCTGATCGCGACGCCGGCCACCGAACCGCAGTGGCTCGAGCAGATTCCCGCCGACCGGCCGACGCTGCTGATCGCCGAGGGCATCAGCATGTACCTGACCGAGGACGAGGGCATCGCGCTGCTGCGCCGGTTCGTCGACCGCTTCGGCACCGGCGAGCTGCAGATCGACTTCTTCAACTGGCTGGCCATCAAATCCCAGAAGAGCCAATCGCTGGTACGCACCTCCGGCTCGGTCCTGTACTGGGCGGTCAACAGTCCCCAGCAGATCCTCGACAAGCTGCCCGACATCCGGTTGCTCTCCGCGACAACGTTTTTCGACGCGAGCACCTATGCCCGCACCAGTCGCGGCATGCACGCGCTCAAACGTCTGGTCGCGGCTGCGCCGCCGCTGCGGACCTCGTTGCAATACCATCGCTTCGCGTTCGGCGCCTAGGCGCCCGTGGTCGCGGCCTGCTTGGCCGCGATGCTGTGCAGCTGCGCCTCGATCGCGGCGATCGACTTGTCGCGATCGGGGCCGTGGCTGTGGTACTCGATCATCAACTGCCCGCTGAAGATCTTCGACGTGTAGATCTCGATACCTGCGCCGACCGCGAAGTAGAACTCGCCGTGGCTGGCGGCCACCTCCATGTCCGGCGGAGTGCGCAGTGGCGGCACGATGCCGTTGTCGGTGAACATCACCACATCGGGCAGACCGGGCGGGTTGCCGACGTACTGCGGGCTGAAGTGCAGGAAGCTCTGCTGGATGACGCCTTCGGCGATGTCCTTCTTGTACGTGTCGTTGATGTCGCGGGCCAGCGCCGCCACATCGGTACCCGGATGGATCTCGGCGAGATATGTCGCGATCCCCACCGGGTTGGTGCTCTCGGTCGCCGACACCGGCGGCGTCAGCAAATAGCGCAGATCGACCGGATACACGTACGGCACCGGGATGTTGGGGGTGTTGCGCACCTGCCACTCGGCCATCAGCACCGCGGCCGACAGAAGACTGTTGAGGCCGAGCTTGTTGGCCCGGCAGAACGCGATGATCTTCTCGGTGTCCTGCGCCGAGAGGGTGCAGTACTCCATCGGAACCAGTTGCGGCAGCACCGGATTGGTTTCCGAGGGCGCGCGGCGCGACGGCGGCAGCTCGTAGGCGAACATCGCCGCCAGCAACCGCTCCAACCCCGAGCGCGGCCTCTTCTCCACGCCGCGGCTGGCCAGGATGACCTCCAGCGGCTCAGGTGCGGGATGCACCTTCACCGGACGGGTGGTGCCCGTGGTCACCAGATCGGTGTAGGTGGAGAACAGCTCCTCGACGAGACTGAACTGGTGGTGGCCGTCGGCCAGACTGTGGTGGATGTAGAGCGTCGGCTGGGCCACCCCGTCGCGGATCGTCAGGCGCAGATGCACCAGCGACTGGGTCTGATCGAAGATCAGCGGCGGAGCCGGCTCGTCACCGGTCAGCTCCACCACCTCGATACCCGGGTGCATCAGATCGTCGAGCACGATCTCCCACTTGCCGTCGGGCAGCTGCTCGAGATGCCCGCCGAGCACAGGATGCGCCTCCAGGAGCGCGTCGAACGCGTCCGACAGCGCGTCGGCGTCCATCGGACCCTTGACGTGCGCCGCCAACCCGATGAAGTTGTGCGTCTCGGCGAACATCTCCTCGCTTCGGGCGAGCTTACGAATCCCCGAGGACGGAAACATCGGTATCAGACTCCCTCAAAGGTCGGCCTTGACGAACATGTCGGATCGGTCATCCACGTCGACTGGCTTTCCGATAGCCCAGGGCCAGCGGGACGGCGCATATCGCGAGGATGCCCACCGACCACAGCACGGCGAACAACATCGGTCGGGCGATCGGCCCCTCGATGGAGAGCCCACGCATCGCCGCGATCGTATAGCTGACGGGCTGATGCTCGACGAACGGCTGCAGCCACTTCGGGTACTGCTCGAGCGGAACGAACCCGATGGAGAAGAACATCAGCACGGCCACCACGATGTCGGTGGCCTGCGGAACCAGCGTGCTCGACGAGTACAGCGCGAGCGTCAGCACCGCCGCCGACAACGCCACCCCGAACATGGCCGGCATGAACACCCACGCGATCGCCGCCGGCAGCCCCTGCTCGAACCGGAAACCCAGCGCGACCCCGACACCCATGACGACCAGCGTGATCACCACGATGCGGACCCATTCGGCCAGCATCCGGGACAGCAGTCCGGCGGCGCGGTGCATCGGCACCACCCAGAACCGCGACAGCAGACCGACGTCGCGTTCCCGCATCACGCTGATCGCCCCGATGATCGCGCCGGTCATGCCGCCGACGAGCGCGACGAGCGGAACCTGGCCGTAGAGCCCGCTCTGCCCGCTCACCTGCTTGATCACATCGCCGAACACGATGTCGAGCGCAGCGAGGAAGCCGGCGGGCATCACGAACGACTGCACCAGCGTGGCCGGGTCACGGCTCCACCGCCGCAAGATCCGGTAGGTGAGCAGCAGCACCTGCGGCACCAGCCGCCGCGGCGAGTTCTCCCACACCCGGGCATCGCGATGCCGGCCGCCGGGACGGTAGGGCGCCTTGGTGACGGGCTCCTGGGCAGCTGACGAACGCGCCATCACCGTCTTCTCCTGCTGACGATGCGGTGCAGGACGACGGCGACGGCGCCGGCGCCCACCGCCCAGGCCAGCCCCGGCGTGAGGACCGCCCAGGTGACCTTCGGCGCCGCGTCGGTGGTGTCGCCGGCGAGCGCCTGCAGGCCGTACACCCACTGCGACAGCGGCTGATTGCGCACGAAACCCTGAATCCAGTCGGGGAACTGCTCGACAGGCTGCAGACCCACCGACGCCAGGCCGAGCGTCAGCTGCGGCACCAGCATCATCGGTGCGGTGGCCTCCGGGTTCTGGGTCGCGATCCCGATGAGGTCGCCGATGACGGCCAGAGTGGCGCCGATCAGCAGCACCAACCCTGCGAACCCGATGGTGTCCAGAACGCTTCCGTGGAACCGGAACCCGATGACGTGGCCGCACGCCACCGACACGACCAACGCGATGACGCAGCGGTACATACTCGCGGTCAGACGGGAGGCCAGCGGCATGATCGCCGGGATCGGCATCGCGCGGAACCGCCGGTTGATGCCCTGCACCGAATCGGTCGCCGACCGGAACGCCGCCGACACGGCGGCGAACCAGATGGCCTGCAGGATGATCAGCGGTGTCAGGTACTGGGCGTAGCTGGACAGCGGCTGCACCGTGCCCATCATCTGCTTGAGCGGCAGGTAGTAGCCGATCGTGAACACGATCGACCCGATGATCTGCGTGGCCAGTTCGCCGTTGCGCAGCGTCGGGATGATCATCCGGACCGTGAGCACCCACCACTGCTGCAGCGCGCTCACCGGCGGCCGCGTGGCCTCAGGGACCGTCGACCCGCCCGGCGTGCGGGCGGTCGAGACAGCGCCGCTCACGCGTAGGCGCCCGCCGCCGGGACCTCGGGGCGCTCGGAGATGTCCCGTGGGTGGTCGCCGGTGAGCGCCAGGAACACCTCGTCGAGCGACGGGCGACGCAGCGCGATGTCCATCAACTCGATGTCGGCCTCGCTCAGTTTCGTCAGCGCGGCCATCAGCGTGCGCGGCCCCTCCGGCGCCGGCATCGAGATGCGATCGGAGGTCTCGGTCAGCGCCGCGCGGTTGGCCTGCGGGAGCAGCGGGCCGAGGACACGCACCACCTCGGGCAGGTCCTTGATGTGGCGGGGCACGATCTCGCAGTACGTGCCGCCGGTGCGTTCCTTGAGTTGGTCAGCGGTGCCCTCGGCGATCACCGTGCCCTTGTCGATCACGATGATCCGGTCGCTGAGCAGATCGGCCTCTTCGAGGTACTGCGTGGTCAGCAGCGTGGCGATGCCGGCCTCCTTGAAGTCGGTGACCAGCTCCCAGATCGCCTGACGGCTGCGGGGATCCAGACCCGTCGTGGGTTCGTCGAGGAACACCACCTCCGGGCGCACCACCAGGCCACAGGCGATGTCGATGCGCCGCTTCATGCCGCCGGAGTAGGTGCTGACCGGGCGGTCGCTGGCCTCCACCAGATCGAACTGCTCCAGCAGTTCGATCGCACGTTCCTTGGCGACCTTCTTCTTCAACCCCTGCAGCCGGCCGAACATCAACAGGTTCTCGCGGCCGGTCAGCATGTCGTCGAGTGCGGCGTACTGCCCCGTCAACATCAGGGACCGCCGCACGCCCGCCGGGTCGGCGACCACGTCGTGGCCGGCGATCAGCGCGCGCCCACTGTCGGGGGTGATCAGCGTCGACAGGATGTTGACCGTCGTCGTCTTGCCGGCACCGTTGGGGCCGAGAAGACCCAGCACCTCGCCGCGGCCGACCTCGAAGCTGACGTCACGCAGCGCCACCACGGAGCCGAACGACTTGCGGATGCCGGCAACGACGACCGCCTTGTCAGAGCGGGACATGAGCTCCTCCTGCCCGGTTGAGCCGTGTCACGAGAGATCGACGAGCGCCAGCTCGTCACCGGCCGCATCGGTGTCCTCGGCGGCCAGCGCTTCCCGCGTGATCTCCAGCAGAGCGGTCGAGTAGTGCCGGGCAAAGGATTCCACATCGGTGGGCCCCAGCCGCCGGCTGTCGTACCACCAGTCGGTGTAGAGCACCCCGGCCGAGCGGTAGACCCGCAGCTCCAGGGCATGCCCCAACCCGGGCAGCGCGTCCCGGATCGGCATCGCGGTGTCGGTGTCGAACCGGACCGCGGCGTCCTCGGGCTGTTCGGCGGGCACGTCGGGGATGGTGCCGACGTGGGTGAACAGGATGTCGGCAGGCCGGGTGGCGGACAACGCCCGTGCGGTCGGCGCGAACAGGTAGCGCAACAGCCCGTAGCCGATGCCGTAGTGCGGCACGGCCTTCAGCGTGTCCCGCACGTCGTCGAGCAGTGCCGACGCGGCGCTCTGCTGTGCCGCCGGAAGCGCGACCGGGTGCAGAGTGGAGAACCACCCGACGGTGCGCTGCAGGTCGACGTCGGGCTTGAGCACGGAACGACCGCGACCCCCGAGGTCGACGGCCACGGTGCCCTCGCCGACCGTGGCGGCCACGGTCCGGCCCAGGGCGGCCAGCAGGATCTCCTCGACGGGCAGCCGCAACCGCCGCCGGGTGTCGTCGATCTCCCCGGTCTCGGCGGGCGACAGCGACGTCGACAGCCGCACCAGGTCGTCGGCGCCCGGCCGCTCGGCCGGTTCGGGCCCGGCCACGGTGACCGTGGCGGCGCGGGCGACCTGCAGCCAGTAATCGCGACTGTCCAGCACGGCCGGGTGGGTGACCAGTCCGGCGCAGCGCTGCGACCACTCCCGCCACGACGTGGGCACCGGGGCCAGGGAGATCTCCTCCCCCGCCATCCGCTGCGAGAACGCGGTGACCAGATCGGTGAGCAACACGTCCCGCGAGGTGCCGTCGTCTCCGGGTCCGCTGGCGACCCCGTGCAGGGTCAGTGCCAGAGACGACCGGCCGCCGTGCGCGCCACGCAGGAACGTCGCGGTCAACGGTGCGGTGAGCAGTTGGTGCTCGCGCACCTGCTCGTCGAGCGCCGCCTGCACGGCCTCGCGCTCCTGCGGGCTGCCCGCGGCCACGCCGTCGGGCAGCGCCGTCACGATCAGCTCGGTGAACTCGCCGGGTTCGACGATGTGCTGCTCCCACGTGCCGGCCCGCTCCACGAGGTGCACCCGCAGCGCGTCGTGGGCCGCGGTGACCGCGGTCAGCACCGCACGCACGTCGTCCTCGCCGATGTCGGCGCGCAGACCCAGCACCACGGGGGTGCGCCAGCGGCCGACGTCACGCAGACCGTGCTCGAGGAAGTACGCGACGTTCGGCGGCACCGGCGGGGTGACGACGTCGTCCATCGACTGCCGGGCCAGACCGCCTTCGGCGTAGCGGGCGGTCAGCACCTTCGCCAGTGACGACACGGTCTGGTTCTCGTAGAGATCCTGCGGGGTGAGGTCCAGCCCGCGGTGGCCCGCCGTCATCGCCACGCTGATCGCGATCAGCGAGTCGCCGCCGATCTCAAAGAAGTTGGCGTTGCGGTCGATGTCGGGCAGGCCCAGGCATTGCGCCCAGACCTGCGCCAGCACCGTCTCGACCGACGAGGTACCGCCCGCGGCGGCCGGCGCGGCCGCCGGCGCGGAGGCATCGAGTGCGACCCCGTTGGCACCGGCACCGTTGAGCCACGCCGCCGTCGCGTTGTGCTCGACCCAGTGCCGCTGCTTGGCGAACGGATAGCCGGGCAGGGTGACCAGCTGCGGCTCGGCGTCGGTGGTCACCGCGGTCCCGGCCGGGGTCCACGCTGGGGTCCAATTCACGTCGACCCCGGCCGCCCACAACTGGCCCAACCCGAGCAGGAAGGTGTCGCCGTCGCTGCGGTTCTGCGCCTGATGGCGCATCAACCGCACCGCGCGGTGCCGTTCCGACCACCGGGGATGCCGGCCCGCCGACGAGGTCAGCGTGCCACCGGGACCGACTTCCACCAGCACCCGGTCCGGGGCGGAGAGCAGCAGGTCGAGCTCGTCGGCGAACCGCACCGTGGCCCGGATCTGACGCGCCCACGTGTTCGGGTTGGTGGCCTCCGCCGCCGACATCGTCGTGCCGGTGACGTTCGACAGCAACGGGATTCGCGGCTCGTTCAGCGTCACCGAGGACAGGAACGTGCTGAACTCGGCGACCACCGGGTCCATCAGCCGGGAGTGGAACGCGTGCGAGGTACGCACCCGCCGCGCAGCGACGCCCTTCTCGGCCAGCGCGGCCTGGAACGTGCGGATCGCCTCGTCGCTGCCGGCCACCACGCAGCTGCCCGGGTCGTTGATCGTCGCGACGTCGACATCACCGGTGAGGTACTCGGCGACGGCCTGCGGGCTCAGCGGGACCGCCACCATGACGCCGCGCGGGGCGGCGTGCATCAGCCGTGCGCGCTTGGCGACGACCCTGATCGCGGTGTCGAGGTCGAACACCCCGGAGATGGTCGCGGCCGCGTACTCGCCGATGCTGTGGCCCGCCATGATCGCCGGCTCCACGCCGTAGGACTGAATCAGCTTGGCCAGCGCGTACTCGACGGTGAACAGCGCGGGCTGCGCGCGGTCGGTGTGCTCGAGGTTGCGGCCCACCCCGTCGAAGATCTCGGCGCGCAGGTCGTAGCCCATGAGGTCGTTGAACCCCGCCACGCACTCGTCGAAGTGGCGGGCGAACACCGGCTCGGTGTCGTAGAGCCCGCGCGCCATGCCGATGTGCTGGGCGCCCTGACCGGGGAACAGGAACGCCACCCGGTCGCCGGACTCTTCGGCGTCGAGAACCCCGGTGCCTTCGAAGACGTTGTCCGTCTCGGCTGCCGACAGCACGGTCGCGGCGTTGGCCTGGTCGTGCACGACTGCGGCGAGGCGGAACGGATCCTTGCGGCGCCGGGTCAGCGTGTAGGCGGCGTCGGGCAGGCTGACCTCGTCGCTGTCGGCCAGTTCACGGGCCAGCGCCGCGCGCGACTGTGCCAGCGCCTCCTGGGTGCGGGCCGAGAGCACCAGCACCTGCGGCTTGGCACTCGGCGCCGGAGCTGCCGTATGCGGCGCCTCCTCGAGCACGATGTGGGCGTTGGTGCCGCCCACGCCGAACGAGCTGACGCCCGCGCGGCGGACGCCGTCGGACTCCCACGGGCCGTCGGTGTTGCGGATCCGGAACGGTCCGCGGTCGATGTGCAGTTCGGGGTTCGGGCTGGTGTAGTGCAGCGTCGCCGGGATCGCCTTGTGCTCCAGGCACAGGATCGCCTTGATCAACCCCGCGATACCGGCCGCGGTCTCCAGGTGCCCGATGTTGGACTTGACCGAGCCCAGGTAGCAGGGCGCGCTGCGGGTCTCCTCGGCGAGCTCGAACGCCTGGCGCAGGCCCTCCACCTCGATCGGATCCCCGAGCGGGGTGCCGGTGCCGTGCGTCTCGACGTAGGTGATCGACGAGGCGTCCACCCCGGCGATGGCGTGCGCCTCGGCGATGACCTCGGCCTGACCCAGCGCATTCGGCGCGGCGTAGGTCATCTTCGTGGCGCCGTCGTTGTTCAGCGCCGAGCCGCGGATCACCGCATGGATGCGGTCACCGTCGTCGATCGCGTCGGCCAGCGCCTTGAGCACCACCACGCCGACGCCGCTGGCGAAGATCGTGCCGTCCGAGCGCACGTCGAACGGCCGGCACTGTCCCGTCGGGGACACCATCGCGCCCTGCTCGTACCAGTAACCGACGTGGTGCGGGATACGCAGCGACGAGCCGCCGGCCAGCGCGATGTCGCACTCACCGTTGAGGATCGACTGGCACGCCAGGTGCACCGCGACCAGCGACGACGAGCATGCCGTGGCCACCGACAGCGCGGGGCCGCGGAAGTCGAACTGGTGCGCCACCCGGGTGGCCAGATGGTCCTTGTCGTTCTGCAGGCTCAGGTTCACCATCTCGAAGCTGGCGCCCTGCCCGATCACCATCATCGGGTCGAAGTTCGACATCAGGTTGTGCAGCAGGTAGCCGCTGGAGCTGCTGGTACCGAACACGCCGACGGTGGATTCCAGACCCTGCGGGTCGTAGCCGGCGTCCTCGAGGGCGTGGAACACGGCCTGCAGGAACAGCCGGTGCTGCGGGTCGAGCATCCGCGCCGCGTACGGCGTGAAGCCGAAGAAGTCCGCGTCGAACTCCTCGATGCCCGGCATCAGCCCCGCCCGCCGGACGTATCCGCGGTTGCCCAGCGCGCGTTCGGTGACGCCGTTGGCCAGCAGATCGCCCTCTGAGAGGTCGACGATCGACTCCACCCCGGCGCGCAGATTGCGCCAGAACGCCGACACCGACTCCGCACCGGGGAACTTCCCGGCCATGCCGATGACGGCGATCGCGTTGTCCGGGAAGTCCTCGGCGGTACTGCTCGTCACGATCGTGGTCCTACCTTTCGCCGCGATGCGGCACGTTGACGCGCGGCGGCGCGCTGCTGGGCGCGCTCACGCAGGGCGTTGGGACGCTCGGCGGACTCCTGCTCCTCCAGGCCGAGCTGACGAATCAGGTCCACCGCGAGATCGGTCAGCGTCGCGCCCTGTAGCAGCAGCGCGACGGGCGGCTCGACGCCGAAGTCACCGCGGATCGTGTTGCGCATCCGCACCGCCATCAGCGAGTCGAGCCCCAGCTCGGTCAGCGGCTGCGCGACGTCCACCGCGCTGTCGTCGGAGTAGCCCATGATGGCCGAGATCCGCCGGCGCAGCCGGGCCACGACGACACGGTGTACCTCGGCGGCGTCCATCGTCTTGAGCGCCTCGGCGCCGCCCCAGTCCTCGTCGATGTCATCGGTCTGCAGCTCGCCCACCATGTCGGTGAAGAACCCGATCTGGTGGATCTCCGGGAACGCCGCCGCGGCACGGTCCAGCCGCAGCCGGGCGATGCCGACGCGGGGCAGGCCCGCTGCCATCACGCCGCCGAGCGCGTCGACGCCCTCCGCCGGGCTGATCGGGTCGAGCACCGAGAACCGCAGCGTGCTGGCCAGACCCACGTCGGCCCACTGGCCCCAGTTGACCGCGATGGCCGGCAACCCGGCCGCCTGCCGTGCCGACACCAGGCCGTCGAGCCATGCGTTGGCGGCCGCGTAGGCCGCCTGCCCGGGCGAGCCGAGCAGCGACACGATCGAGCTGAAGGCGACCCACCAGTCCAGGTCCTTGCCGAGGGTGGCCTCGTGCAGGCGCAGCGCACCGGTGGCCTTCGGCGCCCAGATGGTGTCGAGGCTCTCGCGGGTCATGCCGACGAAGATCTCGTCCTCGAGCACCGCGGCCGAGTGGATGAGCCCGCGCATCGGCTTGCCCGTCTCCTCGGCAGAGGCGACCAGTCGCTCGGCCACGCCCGCGTCGGCGATGTCGCCGGTCACGACGGCGATCTCGCAGCGCTGCCGCAGCGTGTCGAGTTCAGCGGCCACCTCATCGGACGGACCCTTGCGGCCGTTGAGCACGAGCCGGCCCGCGCCGTGACCGACCAGCCAGCGCACCACCGCCATGCCGACACCGCCAAGAGCGCCGGTGACGACGTAGCTGCCGTCGCCGCGGACCGTCAGCTGCCCGGGCGTGGCCGGCAGCGCCGCGCGGGCGAGCCGCTCGACCAGGCGGGTACCGCCACGCCACGCGACGACGTCGTCGGGTGAGCCGCTCTCGATCTCGGCGCTCAGTGCGCCGGCCGGATCGTCGGCGCCGGTGTCGAGCAGCGTGGTCTTCAGGTCGGGATGCTCGTAGGCCAGCACCCGGACCAGGCCCTTGAGGCTGTTGGCGGCCGGATCGCCCGCGCCGTCTGAGTTTTTCGAGGGTGCGGTCACCAGACCGCCGCGGGTCACCAGCCACAGGCGAGGTGCCTTGCCGTGCCAGCTGCCCACGATCGCACGCACCGTGCCCGCCACGCCCCAGATCACGTCCCGGGCGTGCGCCAGACCGGCATCCGCGGACTCGGATCCGAAGTCGCAGAACACGATCACGCCGGCAGGCGGCAGATCGGGGTCGGCCGTCGCGGTGGCGAACGCCTCCCGCACCGCGGACTCGTCGCCGAGGTCGGCGGTGACGACCCGTCGGGTCGGACCGCCGAACCGCTCGGCGAACTCCTGCGCCGCGCTCTGCCCCGCGGCGCCGTCGGCCAACGCGAGCCAGCTCCCCGCCACCGCCTGCGCGGCAGGGGCGGCGGATTCCACCCAACGGGAGTCGAAAATCTTCTGCGACAACGGAAGTGGCACAGTGCGGCGCTGGATGCGCTTGAGGTGCACGTCGTCGACCCGGGCCAGAACGGTGCCGGTGTCGTCGGTCAGGGTGACCCGACCCGTGGCGTCACCGCTGTCGGCGACACTGACCAGCTCGGCGCGGCAGTGCGCCCGCCTGCCCACCTCCGCGAACACGCGGATCGTGCCGAAACCGACCGGCAGGTAGGTGTCCTCGCCGGAGTCGGCCAGCGTCGCATCGCTCATCGCGGCGGCAAGGCCCTGCAGTGCCGCGTCGAGCAGCACGGGGTGCAGCGTGATGCCGCGCTGCGGCGTCACCGATTCCGGCAGCTCGATCTCGGTGTCGGCGGCCTCGGCGGCGCGGGCGATGCGGGTCAGCGCCTGGAACGCCGGGCCGTGGTGCGCGCCGGTGCGGCGCAGCGCGGTGTAGAAGTCCGACGGCGAGACCGGGGTGCCGCCCGGGGCGGGCAGCACCTTGGCCGGGGTTTCGGGGTCGGCGCCCGCGACGGTGCCGACAGCGTGCCGGGTCCAGCCGCCCGCCTCCGAGCGGGAGTGGATCTCGACGCGCGATACCCCGTCCTCGCCGGTGTTCACCTGAGTGGTCAGCGTCGTCTGCGGATCGAGCGGCAACATGGCCTCGACCTCGACGGAGACGGCCACACCGGTCGCGGGCCGGCCGAGAGCTTCCTGCGCCGCGGCGAACGCGATCTCGGCGAACCCTGCGCCCGGCATGACCGGCAGGCTGTGCACGACGTGGTCGGCCAGCCACGGATGCGCGTCGGTGCCGACGTCGGATTGCCAGACGTGGCCGTTGCCCGACGGCAGCTCGACGTGCACGCCGAGCAGCGGGTGCGCCCCGGCGTACTGCGTGTGACCGGAGCGGTCGTCGAGCCAGAACGGCACGTGCTGCCACGCCGTCGGCGGGACGTCGACGAGCCGGCCGGCCGCGCCCTCGGCGCTGACCGCGGGCGGGCGGACCGCCGCGAGCTGCGCATGGAAGGCCAACGTCTCGGGGGTGTCCCGGTTCACGGTCGATCCGACGTGGAACCGCTTGCTGACCGACTGCGCGGCCAGCGTGTCGTTGATCGCGTGGGACAGCAGCGGGTGCGGGCTGATCTCGATGAACGCGCTGTTCTCGGCGCTGGCCTCGTGCACGGCCTGGCTGAACCGGACCGGGTTGCGCAGGTTCGCGGCCCAGTAGTCGGCGGTGTAGAGCGGCGCATCGCCGGTGTAGGCCACGGTGGAGATCAGCGGGATCTTCGGCGCGGCCGGCTTCAGCGACGCCAGCGCCTCCCGCAGCTCCGGCAGCACCGGATCGATCGTCGGGTGATGCGACGCGACGTCCACCTCGACGCGGCGGGCCAACCGACCCTGCCGGTCGACCGTGGCGACCAGTTCGTCGACCTGCTCGGGCGGGCCGGCGATGACAACCTGCTTCGGCGAGGCGTACACCGCGATCGTCACGTCCGGCTTGTCGGCGATCAGCTTCTCCGCCGCGGCGGGGTCGAGCTCGAGCAGCGCCATCGCGCCCTGGCCGGACAACCGCTTCATCAGCCGGGTGCGGGTGGCGATGATGTCGAAACCCTCGGCGGGGGTGAGCACACCGGCCACGACGGCGGCGGTGGCCTCCCCCATCGAATGGCCGATCACCGCGTCGGGTTCCACGCCGTAGGAGCGCCAGAGCTCGGTCAGTGCCAGCTGCATGCCGACCAGCACCGGCTGGATGCGGTCGATGCCCACGACCGGCTCCCCGGCCTCGAGAGTCTGGCGCAGCGAGAAGCCGACCTTGTCGACGAACGCGGGTTCGAGCTCGTCGACGGCCTTGGCGAACGCCGGCTCCTCGGCCAGCAGCGCCTTGCCCATCCCGGCCCACTGCGCGCCCTGGCCGGAGTACAGGAACACGGTGCCCTTGCCGAGGCGGGAGTCGTGGGCCCCGATCACTCCGGGTGCGGGCTGACCGGCGGCCAGCGCGCGCAAGCCGGTGACAGCCTCGTCGTGGGTGCGGGCGCACACCGTGGCGATGGTCGAGTAGCGGCTGCGGTGATGGTTGACGGTGTAGGCGACGTCGGTCAGCGGCACCGATGCGCCGTCACCGGCGAGCCAGTCGGCCAGCGACTGCGCCGAGGCCGCGAGCCGTGCTGGGGTCTTCCCGGACACGACGAGCGTGGTGACCGCCGGGGTCGGGTCGACGGATGCGGGCGCCGGCTCGGGGCCCTGCTCCAGCACGATGTGGGCGTTGGTGCCGCTGAAGCCGAACGACGACACCGCGGCTCGGCGTGGGTGATCGCTGGCCGGCCACGGCGTCGCCTCAGTGGGCACGTAGAGGCGGGTCGGCTTCGGATCGATCTGCGGGTTCCACGTCTCGAAGTTCAGGTTCGGCGCGATCGTGCCGTGCGCCAGCGTCAGCACGGTCTTGATGAACCCGGCCACGCCGGCCGCCGCCTCGAGGTGACCCATGTTGGTCTTGACGGTGCCCAGCGCGCAGGGCACGTCGCCCTTGCCGTAGATCGCAGCCAGCGCGTCGAATTCGATCGGATCGCCCAGAGCCGTTCCGGTGCCGTGGCATTCGACGTAGTCGACGGTGCCCGCGGCGACGTCGGCCGACTTCAGCGCCCGGGTCAGCACGTCGCGCTGCGACGGCGCATTGGGTGCGGTCAGGCCGTTGGACCGGCCGTCCTGGTTGACCGCCGAGCCGCGCACCACGCCGAGCACCCGGTCCCCGTCGCGCACCGCGTCGGTCAGGCGCTTGAGCACCACCATGCCCGCACCCTCGCCGCGCACGAACCCGTCGGCACGCGAATCGAAGGCGTAGCAGTGCCCGTGCGGGGAGAGCATGCCCCACTTGGCAAGGGCCAGTTGGGTTTCCGGCCGCAGGTTCAGGTTGACGCCGCCGGCGAGCGCGAGGTCGCTCTCACGCATGCGCAGGCTCTGGCAGGCCAGGTGGATCGACACCAGCGACGACGAGCACGCGGTGTCCACGGCCACCGCCGGGCCCTTGAGACCCAGCAGGTAGGCGATGCGGCCGACGGTGACGCTGTGCGCATTGCCGGTCGCCGAGTAGGCGTCGATCGAGTCGGCGTTCTCCGGCGTCGCGTTGTGATACTCGCTGTAGTAGACGCCCAGCATCACCGCGGTGCGGGATTCACCCAGTTGATCGGGGGCGTAACCGGCGTTCTCCAGCGCTTCCCACGCGACCTCGAGGGCCACCCGCTGCTGAGGGTCCATCGACATCGCCTCGCGCGGGGTGATGCCGAAGAAGTCGGCGTCGAAGCCGGTGATGTCGTTGAGGTACGCGCCCCACTTGGTGGGCATCCGGCCCGGCACGCTCATGTCGGTGTCGTAGAACGCCTCGGCGTCCCAGCGGTCGGCGGGCACCACCGTCACCGCGTCGGTGCCGCTCTCCAGCAGCTTCCAGAAGCTGTCGGGACCGGTGACCCCGCCGGGGAGCCGGCAGCCGATGCCGACGACGGCGATCGGCTCGGCCCCGGTGACCCGCGACGCCTTCTCGAACTGCTCAGCCAGCTTGTCCCGCTGCTCGGCGGACATGCCCGAGATGCGGTCGAAGGTGGTTTTTGGCTTGGGGGTCGTCATCAGATGGTGCCCTCACTGCCGGCATTGGCCGACTCGACGGAAGATTCGATGCTGTCGAAGAGGTCGTCGAGGCTGAACTCGTCGGAGTCGTCGCCCGCATCGGGCTCCTCCTCGGATTCGGCGGCGGCAGCCTGCTCGTGGGCCTGTCGGGTGGGGGCCAGCAGTTCGGCCACGAACTCCGACAGCTGCGCGATCGACGGGTGATTCCACAGCATGGTTGCCGACAGGTCGATGCGGACCAGCGCCTTGGCGTCGCGCAGCAGGTTCATCGCCATCATCGAGTCCAGGCCGAGCTCCGGGAACGCCGAGTCGACGTCGACCGCCGTCTCGGGCATACCCAGCTCGCGGGCCAGGATGGCGCGCAGACGCACCCGCAGCGTCTCCAGCGTCTCCGTGCCCGACATCGTCGACCAGTCGATGAATTCGGCCGCGGCAGAGGCGGTGTCGCCGATCGCAGGAGCTGGTGCGGATTCGACCGGCGCGAACGTCAATCCACGCACGTCGACCCAGACGGTGCCGTCGGGGCCGGTGACCTGCGCGTCGACGACCAGAGCGGCCCCGTCGCCGCCGCGCCGGACCACCTCGATCGCGGCGGTGCCAACCGCTGCGTCGCCGTTTTCGGTGAGGCTCTCGGCGCCAGCGGGCAGCAGCAGTGCGGCGTTGTCGGCGTCGGCCAGGCGGGCCACGTGCACCGCGGCGTCCAGAAGGGCCGCGGCAGGCGAATCGGTGGCGGGCACCTCGACGGTGCCTCGCGCGCCGGATGTGGTCGCCGTGGCGTCGGCGACGGTCCACTCGAACGGTCGGCCTTCCACACCCCACGCGCGCTGCATGTCCTCGATCGCGGCACCGTCGAACACGGTGCCGACCGGGGTCTGGTCGCCGTGAGGCGCCTGCTGCGGCGCCGTGGTCAGCGTGGCGCTGGCGTGCCGGGTCCAGCGCTGCTGGGCGGTGTCGGGGGCCGGGCTGGACCAGATGGTCAGCGTGTCCCCGTCGGCGACGGCGTGGATCACCTTCGGGGCGTCGGCGAGGATCGGGTACTCGAACCGGATGTCTCCCGCGGCCTTCCCGCCACCCACGCTGTCGGCCACGACCGACAGCGTGTGCAGCACGACCGACACGGGCACCACCTCGACGCCGCGTACCCGGTGCGCGTTCGACCACGTGCGCTCGCCGGGCAGCAACCGCGCCTGCCACAGATGCTCGTGGTCGGCCGATTCGACCGGCTCGCCGAGCACCGTGCCCCACTGGGCGGCCGCGAGAGCCGTCAGGTCGGCATCCTCGGCCGGCCCGGCGACCAGGCGGTCGAGCACCTTGACCGCGGCACGCATGCGGTAGGCCTCGGCCAGGCGCGGCCAGTCGGCGCCGGCGAGCACGATCTGCGTGCCGGCCTGCGGGCTGAGCACCGTCGGCAGCATGCGGATCGCGATGTCGTTGGGCATGGGCTCCAGCCCGGCGGCCTTCATCTGCGGCTGGGCGTCGGACCAGGACTTCCACAGACCCCAGTCGACGACCGTCGCCGGCAGGCCCAGTGCGCGCCGCGCGTAGGCGAACGCGTCGGCATAGGCGTTGGCCGCCGTGTAGTGGGCGACCGCGCGGGAGCCGAGCAGCCCGGTGATCGACGAGAACAGCACGAAGCGCCGCACCGGCGTGGTCAGCGACAGCTTGTGTAGCACCGCGGCCGCGTGGACCTTGGCCCGGAACATGGGCCGCAGGTCGTCGTCGGTCATCTCGGTCAGCAGTGCCTCACCGCCCGCCAGCGAGGCCAGGTAGACGCCGTCCAGCGGCGGCAGGTCCCGGCCGAAGCGCTCGAACACCGCGGCCATCGACGCGTCGTCGCCGGCGTCGGCGGCGACCTCGACCAGCGTGGTGCCCTTGGCGGCCAGCTCGGCGGTCAGGTCGGCCAGCCCGGTGCCGCGCCGCGACACCGCGACCACGGTCGCCGCGCCCATGTCGGCGAGCTGGCGGATCAGGTACGGGCCGACGTTGCCGGTCGCGCCGACGACGAGGTGGCTGGTGTTGTTCTCCAACCGGTTCACCGCGACTGAGGGCAGTGCGCGGGGCGCCAGGCGCGGCACCCGCCGCTCCCCTGCCCGGTAGACGACCTGGTCGTCGCGGTCGGTGCCGCTCGACGTCTCGATGGCAGAAGCCTCGGCGCGCAGGTAGGCGCCTAGCAGCTCGGCGGGCAACGTCTCGTCGACGTCGACCAGGCCACCCCAGAACTCGGGGTGCTCCAGCGCGAGCGTGCGCCCCTGTCCCCACAGCACCGCGTGCGCCGGGTTCGCCCGGTCACCCTCGGCGACCGGCTGGGCGTTGCGGGTGACCACCAAAAGCCTTGGCGCTGACTCCATTCCGGCGAGCGCGACGACGACGCGTCGCAGTTCGTCGAACATCTGATAGGCCGCGGCGGCGTCGAAGCGCTGCGCCGGGACCGCGGGTGCGTAGACGACGACATCGGCGGCGCCTGCACCGCCGACCTCGTCGAGCCGGAGCGCTCGAGCACCCAGCGCGCTCGCCAGCTCGGCGTCCTCGGAGATCACCGCGAACGTGCCCTCGGCGCGGTCGCCGGCCAGGTCGCGCACCGGCCAGGTCAGCTCGTGCAACCACTCGTGGTGACCGCCCTCGGCACGCGCGGCCGGCGCCGCCGAGGCCCCTGTGGCCGCACCGGCGGCGGCGCGCATGGCCGCCGTCTGAATCCAGTGGTGCGCGTGATGCCACGGCGTGGTCGGGATCTGGACGCGCGGGCCGGGACGCGACGGCGTCTTCGGCGGCCGCGTGGTGTGGGCAGCGTTCAGGTTGGTGCGGAAGGTCAGCGTGTCGTTGGCGTCGCGCTGCAGCGTGGCGATGCTGTGGTGGTGCTGACCAGTGAGCGTGTCCTTGATCGCGTAGCCCAGCAGCGGATGCGGGCTGACCTCGACGAACACCGTGTGGTCGGCGCCCGCGGTGGCAACCGCGCGGGCGAACCGCACCGGGTTGCGCAGGTTCGCCACCCAGTGGTCGGCGTCGAAGACGTTGCTCCCGTCGGTCGGCCTGCCATCGGTGGTGACGAGCACCGGGATGGTCGGCGTTCGCGGCGCCAGTGTGGCCAGCTCGGTCCGCAGCTCGCCGAGGATCGGGTCGATGATCGGGTGGTGCGAGGCCACGTCGACCTCGACGCGGCGGGCCAGCCGGTCCTGAGCGTCGACCACCGCGACGGCGGCGTCGACCTGGTCCGGCGGGCCGGCGATGACCGTCTGGTTCGGCGAGGCGTACACGGCGACGGTCAGCCCGTCGTAGCCGGCGATCAGCTCCTCGGCGGCCGCGGCGTCGAGCTCGAGCAGCGCCATCGCGCCCTGCCCGGAGAGCCGCTTCATCAGCCGCGACCGGGTGGAGATCACCTTGAGGCCGTCGGCCGGGCTCAGCGCCCCTGCGACGACGGCGGCGGTCACCTCACCCATCGAGTGCCCGATCACCGCGTCGGGGATGACGCCGTAGGAGCGCCACAGCGCGGTCAGCGCCAGCTGCACACCGACCAGCACCGGCTGGATTCGGTCGATGCCGACGACGGTCTCCCCGGACTCCAGCGTCTGGCGCAGCGAGAAACCGGCCTGGGCCACGAAGTCGGGTTCGAGCTCGTCGACGGCCGCCGCGAACGCGGGCTCCTCGGTGAGCAGCCGCCGACCCATGCCGGCCCACTGCGAGCCCTGCCCGGAGTACAGGAACACCGTGCCGGGCTTCGCGCCGGAACCGCATGCGCCGTCGTGGACGGGCACCACACCAGGCGCGGGATAGCCCTCGGCGAGGGCGCGCAGGCCCGCGACGGCCTGGGTGCGATCGGTCGCGGCGACCGTGGCGAAGCGGGGATGCGGGGCGCGGCGGTGGTTCAGCGTCTCGGCGACATCGGCCAGGCTGACCTGCTCGGCCGCCGGGCCGGCCAGCCAGTCGGCCAGCGCGCCGGCCAACGACGCGACGCGCGCCGGGGTCTTGCCGGTGACGACCAGCGTGCTGACGGGCGGTTCGGGCTGCGGCGCCACCGGTTCGGCCTCGGGGGCCTGTTCCAGCACGATGTGGGCGTTGGTGCCGCTGACCCCGAACGAGGACACCGCGGCGCGGCGCGGCGCGTCATGGACGGGCCACGGCGTCGGCTCGGCGGCGATGTGGAATTTCTTCGCCCCCTCGCCGGCCTGCGGGGTCAGCGCGGAGAAGTGCAGCATCTTCGGGATGAACCCGTGCTGCAGGCTCAGCACCGTCTTGATGAACCCGGTGACGCCGGCCGCGGACTCCAGATGGCCGAGGTTGGTCTTCACCGAACCCAGCACCAGCGGGGCCGCGTCCTTGCGGTCGCCGTAGACCGCCGAGAGCGCATCGAGTTCGATCGGGTCGCCCAGCCCGGTGCCGGTGCCGTGCGCCTCGATGTAGTCGATGGCGGACGGATCCAGCCGGGCGTTGCGCAGCGCGGTGCGCATCAGCTCCTGCTGTGCGGGCCCGTTGGGGACGGTCTGGCCGCTGCTGGCGCCGTCCTGGTTGACCGCCGACCCGCGCACGACCGCGAGCACGCGGTCCCCGTCACGCTGGGCGTCGGAGAGTCTCTTGAGCACGACCACACCGCAGCCCTCGCTGCGCACGTAGCCGTCGGCGTCGGCGTCGAACGTCGCGCACCGGCCCGCCGGCGACAGCATGCCCCAGCGTGAGCAGGCGATGTTGTTCTCGGGGCTCAGGATCAGGTTCACCCCGGCGGCCAGCGCATGGTCGCTCTCGCCGCGGCGCAGGCTCTGGCAGGCCAGGTGGATCGACACCAGCGACGAGGAGCACGCGGTGTCGCTGACCACCGCGGGGCCGCGCACGCCGAGGAAGTAGGAGAGCCGGCCCGCCGCGAAGTTGGGTGCGTTGCCGAACGGGATGTAGGGGTCGATCTCCTCGGGCTCCAGTACGCCGATCACCGAGCGGAAGTAGTCGTTGGCGGTCAGGCCGACGAACACGCCGGTCGACGAGCCGCGCAGGCTACGGGGGCTGATGTTGGCGTTCTCCAGCGCCTCGACCGCGACCTCCATCAGCAGCCGCTGCTGAGGATCCATGCCTGCGGCTTCGCGCGGCGAGATCGAGAAGAACTCCGCGTCGAACTCGTCGGGCTTCCAGGTGGTGAGGAATCCGCCCTCGCGGTTGACGATGGTGCCGGGCACGCTGTGGTCCGGTGAGTAGTACTGGTCGGCGTCCCAGCGGTCGGCCGGCACCCGGATCACGCCGTTGCCGCCATCGAGCAGGAACTGCCAGAACTGGTCGGCGTCGGCCACGCCGCCCGGCAGCCGCGCACCGATACCCACGACGGCGATCGGCTCGGTGTCGACCTTGTCGGCCGCGGCCAGCTTCGCGGTCAGATCGTCGATCTTGCGCAGTGCCTCGGTGATGATGGCCCGACGGTCCGGCGCGGCACCCGAACCGGGCGATCCTGAGCTTGCGGTCATCACACTCAATTCAATCGTTCCGAGAGCCTGGCCAGCAATTCGTCTTCGGCCAGGTCGTCGTAGGCGTCCTCGTTGGTCGCGTCACCGTCCCCGATGGGGTCAGCATCAGGGCTGCCGGCGACCTCGTCGTCGTTACCGGCGGTCCCGATTATCTCAGGCAACACCGACGCCAGATAATCGGTGAGTGCCTCGATGGTCGGATAGTCGAAGACGACCGACGCGGGTAGGACCTCCCCCAGGCTTTCGCTCAGCGAGCGCTGCAACGTTACGCTCATCAGCGAATCCATGCCGAATTGGAAGAAGCCGACCGTGGGGTCCAGCGTGTGGGCCGAGGCCAGGCCCATCGCAGCAGCCACCTGGCCCAAGACGTGGTCGGCCAGCAAATCCCTGCGGTGCTCGGCAGGCGCGTCGCGCAGCGCCGCCCGAAACGCCGTGTCACCGGTCGCCGTGGATCCTGCCTCGCCGGCTTCGTCGTTGCTGGCCAGCAGATCGTCGAGGATGTGCAGCTGCGCGCGGGTGTGGTACGCCGCGGCCAGGCGAGGCCAGTCGGCGGCGACCACCGTCGCCCGGGCGGGTGCGCTGGGCCCGGTGAACAGCTGCAGCGCCGAGATCGCGATGTCGTCGGGCATCGGCTCGAGCCCGGACTCCGCGGTGGCCTGCTTTTCGAAGCCGGTCTGCACATCGGCCAGCGACTTCCACAGGCCCCAGTTGATCGCGCAGGCCGGCAGCCCCGCGGCGCGGCGGGCGAACGCGAACGTGTCGAGGTAGGTCGTCGTCGCGGCATAGTGGGCCAGCCAGCGGGAGCCCAGCACACCCGAGATCGACGAGAACAGCACGAACTGGTCGACGGGCTGGTCCAGCGACAGCGCGTCCAGCAGCGCGACCGCGTCCATCTTCGAGCGGAACATCGCGACGACGTCGTCGCGGGTCATGTCCGCCAGTGTCACCGGCCCGCCGCTCATCGCGGCGAGATAGACCCCGCCCAGCGGGGGAAGGTCGGCGCCGAAACGGTCGAACAGCGCGCGCAGCGCCGTCTCGTCAGCGGCGTCGGCGGCCGCGGTGACGACTGTCGTTCCCGTCGCCGCCAGCCGCGCGATCAGGTCGTCGAGCCGGTTGCCCGGGTTACGGGACACGGCGACAACGGTTTTCGCGCCCATTGCGGCGAGCTCTTCGATCAGGCGGGGTCCGATGTTGCCGGTCGCGCCGATCACCAGGTGCGCCTTGTCGGGATCCAGCCTGGTGGCCTCCGGCGCGGTGGGCAGCTGATGCACCAGCCGTGCCACCCGGCGCGCACCTGCCCGGTAGACCACCTGGTCCTCACCGTCGCCGGCGTGCGCCTCGGCGAGCACCCAGCGGGCGGTCACCCGAGCTGGTACCGACGCGTCGACGTCGATCAGGCCGCCCCAGATCTCGGGATGTTCCAGGGCCAGCGTGCGGCCGAGTCCCCAGAGCACCGCCTGCGCGGGATTAGCGCGATCCCCCTCCTCGACCGGCTGGGCGTTGCGGGTCAACAGGTACACCGCGGGCGGAGTCGGGCTGCCCGCGGCGGCCGCGGCGATCACCCGGCCGGCCTCGAACAGGTCGTAGCCGAGCTCGTCGGAGTCGCTGCCGTCCGGAGCAAAGAGCACGTGGCTGGCGGCGGCCACCGCCTCGGCCAGATCGTCGTCACCGGCAGCCCGGGTGCTGACCGGGGCGCCCAGCAGGCGGGCCATCTGGCCGCCGACGCGGGCGTCGCCCACCACCAACCATCGGCCGTCGGGACTCGGATCAGGTTGCGTGGCAAGCGGTTTCACCGGCCACGTCAGCGCGCAGAACCACTCCGCGGGCACGGTGCTGTCGGCGGGCAGCGCGCCAGGCCGGACCTCGGCGGCGCGCCGCAGCGGCCGCACGTCCACCCAGTGCCTGGTGTGCTGCCACGGGGTGGCGGGCAACACCACGTGCGGCTCGCCGTGATGCGGCGTCTGCGGCGGCCGCGTGGTGTGGGTGGCGTTGAGGTTCGTGTGGAACGTGACGGTGTCGTCCGCGTCACGGGCAAGGGTGCCCAGTGACAGGATGCCGGCCTCCTCTGCCAGGGTCGCGGCGATCGGTTGACCCATCGTGGCGTGGGGGCTGATCTCGACGAAGGTGCCGTGGTCGACGGCCGCGGCGGCGACGGCGCGGCTGAAGCGCACCGGCTGGCGCACGTTGGCCACCCAGTAGTCGGCGTCGAATGTGGGCGGCTGCGCGGGATCGACGACCGTCGACAGGAACTGCAGCGTCGGTGCCGCGGGCGTGATGCCCGAGAGCGCCGCACCGATGTCGGCCAGCACCGGATCCATCAGGGCGGTGTGCGACGCGACGACCATGTTGACGCGACGGGCGAACGCGTTCTGTGCGGCGACGGCGGCGATGACGGCATCGACCTCGTCGGGCAGCCCGGCCACGACCGTCTGGCGCGGCGACAGGTAGCCGGCGATCTCGACGCTCGGGTACGACGTGATGTGCTCGGCGGCGGTGTCCTCGTCGACGGCGAGCAGCGCGACGGCGCCCTGGCCGGCCAGGCGCGCCATGATCGAGGACCGGGCCGCGATCACCGTCAAGCCGTCAGCCAGGCTCAACGCCCCCGCGACCACGGCAGCGGTCACCTCACCCATCGAATGCCCGATCACCGCATCCGGATGCACCCCATACGAGCGCCACAACTCGGTCAACGCCAACTGCAGACCCAGCAGCACCGGCTGCACCTCGGCATCCCCGCTGACCGCACGACCCTCGGCGATCACCTGCTGCAGCGAGAACCCGACCTTGTCCACGAACACCGGCTCGATCTCCGCCACGGCAGCGGCAAACGCCGGCTCATCGGCCAGCAACTGCCGACCCATCCCCGCCCACTGCGAACCCTGCCCCGAATACACGAACACCGTGCCCGGCTTCGGAACGCTGGCGCCCGCGGGGACCACACCGGGTGCCGACTGGCCGGCGGCCAATGCCTGCAAACCGGCGATCGCATCGGTGCGGGTGCGCGCGGCGACCGTCCCGAACGTGGGGTGCTGGGAGCGGTGATGGTTCAGCGCATGCGCGACGTCGCCCAGCGACGCCTCCGCGCCCGCACCGGCCATCCACTCCGCCAACATCCCGGCCTGCGCGGCGACCCGCTGCGGCGCGCGGCCAGAGACCACCAGGGTGGTGACGGCAGCGTCGTCCGGCACGTCGGCAGGCACCGCGACCGGCGGCTGTTCGATGACGACGTGGGCGTTGGTGCCGCCGAAGCCGAACGACGAGATCCCGGCCCGGCGCGGCCGCCCGGCCGGCGCCCACTCGGTGTGCTCGGCGACCACGGCCAGGCGGAGCTTGTCGAACGGGATGTGTGGGTTCGGGTTCTGGTAGCCGCGGTTAGCGGGAATCATGTTGTGCTGCAACGCCAGAACGGCCTTGGCGAAGCCGGCGATACCCGCCGCGGCCTCCAAGTGCCCCAGGTTGGACTTCACCGCACCCAGCAGCAGCGGACGGTCCGCGGGCCGGCCCTTGCCCAGCACTGTGCCCAGCGCGCGCGCCTCGATCGGATCACCGAGCAGCGTGCCGGTGCCATGCGCCTCCACGTAGTCGACCTCGCGCGGGTCCACCCCGGCAGTCGCGTAGGCGGCGCGCAGCACGGCCATCTGAGCCGACGGGTTCGGCGCCATCAACCCGTTGGACCGGCCGTCCTGGTTGACCGCCGAACCGCGGATCACCGCCAGCACCCGGTCGCCGTCGCGCTGCGCATCGGACAGGCGCTTGAGCACCGCCACGCCGCAGCCCTCGCCGCGCACGAACCCGTCGGCGGCCGCGTCGAACGCGTGGCACTGCCCGGTCTTCGACATCGCGTCGGCCTGGTCCAGACTGCGCGTGCCCGCGGGCGACAGCAGCAGGTTCACGCCGGCCGCCAACGCCACGTCCGAATCGCCGGCCCGCAGGCTCTGGCACGCCAGATGGATCGCCACCAACGACGACGAGCACGCCGTGTCGACGGTGACCGACGGGCCGCGGAAATCGAAGAAGTAGGAGATGCGGTTGGCGATGATGCTGATCGACCCGCCGGTGCTGTACCAGGCGTCGATCGCGCTCAGGTCCGCGGCGCCGAGCTGCGCGTAGTCCGCGGCGCTCGCACCGGCGAACACACCGGTGCGGGTCTCGGCCAGGGTGTCGGCGGGAATGCCCGCGTTCTCCAGCGCCTCGTGTGTGACCTCGAGCAGCAGCCGCTGCTGCGGATCCATCCGCATGGCCTCGCGCGGGATCACTTCGAAGAACTCGGCATCGAAGGCGTCGATGTCGCGCAGGTAGGAGCCCCGACGGGTGGTGTTCGCCAGCGCGGCGGCGCCCTCGGCAGTGCCGTCGTCGAACGCCGCCCACCGCTCGGCGGGCACCTCGACCACCGAGGACCGGCCCTCGGTGAGGAAGTCCCAGAACGCGTCCGGGCCCTCGATGTTGCCGTCGGCTTCCTCCCCACCGGGCAGCCGGAGCCCCAGCCCGACGACGGCGATCGGCTCGTCGGTCGAGCCACCCGACCGCACCCCGACTGCATCGTCGACCGGCTCGACCTCGCCGCCGGTGAGGAACTTCGCCAGTGCGTCGACCGTCGGGTACTGCCAGAAGTCCACCGGCGACACCGGCCTGCCCAGGTACTCCGACAGCACGCCGGTCAGCACCACGGCGTCGCGCGAACCCACCCCGAGGTCGTGCATCGAGGCGCCGCGCGCGATGTGCTCAGGACTGCAACCGTTGTTCGTGACCAGGTAGTCGGTCAACCAGCGACGAACAGCAGCCTCGTCGAAAGCAGAGGTCATCTAGTGGCGTCCAACCGGTTGAACTTGTTGTCGCGGTAGAGGTCTGCGCTCATGGCGCGGCGCACCTTGCCGCTGGTGGTCAGCGGCAGCGAGCCCGGCGGCACCAACGCGAAGTCGGCGAGCCGCACGCTGTGGGTCATCGAGATCGCCGAGGTGACCTTCTGCGTGACCGCGTCCAGCTGCGCCGGATCGACCTGCTTCTTCAGCTCGGCGATCACCACCAGCTTCTCGCTGGCCCCGTCGGGCACCGAGATCGCCGCGACCCGGCCGCCGGTGAACTCGGCGACCGTGCCCTCGATGTCGTCGGGGTAGTGATTGCGACCGTCGACGATCAGCAGGTCCTTGATGCGTCCGACGATGTAGAGCTCGTCGTCGAAGATCACGCCGAGATCGCCGGTACGCAGCCACGGCCCCTTCGGGGTGTCGCCGCTCGGGTCGGCGAGTTGGCCGGAGAACAGCTTCTGCGTCAGCTCGGGGTTCTGGTAGTAGCCGCCGGCGACGTGGTCGCCGTGCAACCAGACCTCGCCGATCGTGCCGGCCGGGTTCTCCGTCAGCGTCTCCGGATCGACCACCCGAACCGTCGTCGAGCGGGGTACGCCCAGCCCGATCTGCTCGGTGCCGTCGTCGGCGACCTCGCTGCGCTCGGCCTGTCCCGCGGCCAGCTTCTCGTAGTCGAACCGTACCGACGTCGGGGGGCGGCCACCCGCTGTGGCCACCACGTACACCGTCGCCTCGGCCAGACCGTACGACGGCCGCATCGCGGCGTCGGACAGACCGAACGCGGCGAAGCGTTCGTTGAAGCGGCGCACGGTGGAGCCGTGCACGCGCTCGGCGCCGTTGATCATCACCGCGACGGTGCTCAGATCCTTGCCGGCCATGTCGTCGTCGCTGGTGCGCTTGACGGCGAGCTCGAACGCGAAGTTCGGGGCCGCGGTGAACGCGCTGGGATGGGAGCCGAGCAGCTGCATCCACCGCGACGGCTTCTGCATGAACGAGATCGGGCTCATCAGCGCCGCGGGCGTGCCCAGCATGATCGGGATGAACACACCCACGATCAGCCCCATGTCGTGATAGAAGGGCAGCCACGACACCACCGTGGTGTCCTCTGGCGCACGCCCGTCCGGGTAGGCCTCGTAGTAGTCGGTGAGCAGCTCGGCGACGTTGACCAGCACGTTGCGGTGGCTGACGACCACACCGGCGGGCAGCCGGGTCGACCCCGACGTGTACTGCAGGTAGGCGGTCTTGGGCAGCGCGACGGGCGCGGCCGGACGCAGCGGCGAATCGAAGTCCAGCGTGTCGACCTCGAGGAACTTGGGCGCGCGCTGGCGGTCGAGTTGGCCGTAATGACGGATGTCGTCGACGACGGCCGAGGTGGTCAGCACGGCGACGGGCTGGGAGTCCTTCATCGCGCCGGTGACGCGTTCGTCGTGCTGGCGCAGCTGCGGCATCGTCAGCGGGACCGCGATGAACCCGGCTTCGATCGCGCCGAGGAAACCGATGATGTACTCCAGACCCTGCGGGGCCAGGATCACCGCGCGGTCCCCGGGCGAGCCGAGCGTGGCCAGCTTCGCAGCCACCACACGGACCCGGTGGTGTACCTCGGACCAGGTCAGCGTCTCGGAGATGCCCGCGGGGTCGGCCTCGTAGTCGAAGAACGTGTACGCGTCATCGTCGGGCTGCTGCTGCGCACGGTCGGCGAGGAGCGCGGGAATGGTCGTCACGGTGGGCGCCGTCAGTGCTGGCATCAGTGGTCCTTTCGCAGACATCTCCCGACATGGTCTCGCGCGTCGGGTCGATCCGGGAAATTCGGGGGATTCCGTCGCGTCGGCACGATCGTGCGATCAGTTCGACTCGACGCTGTCGAACAGCGAGTCCAGCAGGCTGTCCTCGTCGTCATCGGCGGCGGCCGTGGCATCGTCGCCACCTGCCTCCGGGTTCAGCTGCTGCGCCAGATAGCCGGCGAAGCTGTCGATCGTCGGGTGGTTGAACAGCATCGTCGCTGACAACTCCAGCCCGACCAAGCGCTCGATCTCCCGGCGGATCGACATCGCCATGACCGAGTTCAGACCCATCTCCGCGAACGGCCGATCGGTGAGCACGTCGCTTTCCGGCAGGCGCAACTCGGTCGCGAGGATGCCGCGCAAGCCGTCGCGCAGCTCGGCGAGCAGCTCGTCACCCTCCAAGGCGGCCCAGTTCCGTGTCGGCGCCGACGGCCGGTGCGCGTCGGCACCGACGGCGGCGGCATCCTGCGCCGAACTCATCGGGGCCATCACGACCTGGTCGATGTCGAACCGCGTGACGTGGTCCCACGCCGTGAACGCCTCGCCCGGTGCGACGGACCGTGAGCCCACCCGCTCCAGCTCGGACACCACGACCTGGGCTTCGCTACCGAAGCCGAGGCCGCGCCACGCGACCCAGTCCAGGCTGACCGTGTTGTCGCCCTGGGCGTGCCGGGCGCGGGCGAGCGCGTCGAGGTATGCGTTGCCCGCGGCGTAGGCGCCCTGGCCGGGGATGCCGAACACCGCGCCCGCGGAGGCGGCCAGGTAGAGGAAGTCCAGCGCCTTCGGCGGGAAGAGGTCAGCGAGCACCTGCGCGCCGGCGATCTTCGGCCACACCGTGCGGTGCACACGCTCGGATTCCAGCTCGGTGAGCAGCTGAGCCTCGGTCATGCCTGCGGCGTGGATGACACCGCGGATCGGCGGTGCGCCGTCGGCGTCACGGCGATCGAGCAGCGCAGCCACCGCGTTACGGTCGGCGATGTCGATCGCGACGGTGTCGACGCTGACCCCACGCAGTTCGAGCGCGCGGATCGCATCGATCTTGTGCCGCAGGTCGGGCTCGGTGACCTCGGCCCACACGCGGCGCGGCGGCAGCGCTGTGCGGCCCGCCAGCACCACGCGGCGTGCACCCCGGTCAGCGAGCCAGTCAGCCATCAGCAGACCCAGCACGCCCATGCCGCCGGTGATCAGGTAGGCGGCATCGGGCCGGCAGTGCAGCGGTTCGCGCACCGGCGCCTCGGTGAGCTCGGCCAGCGTCGGGGTCAGCAGTTGGCCGTCGCGCCACACGGACACCGACTTGACGGGGTCGGCCAGCGCGGTGACCAGCGTCTCGGCGTCGTTCGAGGCGTCGGTGCCGGCCTCGGAGACGTCGATGAGACCGCCCCACAGCTGCGGCTGTTCGGCGCCGATGACGCCGGCCAACCCCCACAGCGGGCTCTGGCGCAGCGCCGATTCGGTGGCGGATTCGAAGACCCCGTGGGTGATGACCCACAGCGTCACGGGGTGGCGCGGCTCCCGGTCGGCGAGCGTGGCGACCAGCTCGCCCACCTCGGTGGTCAGCCGGACTGCGGTCTCTTGGGCAGACGGACCGTCGGAGTCGGCGACGTAGACGACGGTGCGGGCCTCGGTCACCTCAGCCTCGGTCTCGACGGCTGCGCGCAGTGCGGCGGCGAATGTCCCGGAGCCGACGACGGCGACGGAACCGGTGTCGGTGCCCGGCGTATCTGTGGTCCACGGCTGCCAGTCCAACCGGTGGGCGATGCGGCGCGGTTCGGCGGCGGCGGGCGCCGCCTCGTTCACGTCGACCGCGGCATAGCGCACGCCACGCAGGTCGGCGACAACGGTGCCGTCGGCGGATTCGACGGACAGGTCGACGACGAGACCGTCGTCGTCGCGGTTGCGGTAACGGGTCACCACGGTGCCGCGCCCCGCGCTCGCGTCACCGACGATGAACTGCTCGACCGCGGCCGGCACCATCAGACCGGGGGTGGACGCGTCGACGAGGCGGCCCAGGTTGACGGCGGCGTCCAGCGCGGCGGCCAGCGGCGCCCCGGGAGCGTCGGCGAAGGTCACCTCGGTGCGCGCTTCACCGTGCGCCTGCGTGTGTCCGCCGACCGTCCACGGATAGGCCAGGCCCTCGATCCCCCACGCCTGATGTAGTTCGGCCAGCGCGCTGGGGTCATAACCTGCCGAGCCCGACACGTCCGATCCGGCGGGATCGGTGGGTCCGACGGCCTCGCGGCTGATGCGCGAGCTGACGTGCCGGATCCACCGGCGGGCCCCACTGTCGTCGCCGCTGTCGTCACCGGTGGCGGACGATATCGTCACGACGTCGGCGTCGGCGTAGACCTGCACCACCCGCGGCGCGTCGAGGCCGATCGGGAATTCGAAGCGCACGTCGGCGAGCGCCGCGGCGCCCACCCGCTCGGCGGCCAGCGCCAGCGTCTGCAGCAGTACCGACAGCGGCACGATCTCGGTGCCGGCGAACCGGTGCGGATGCGGATACGGTCGCGCCTGCGGCGTCAGCCGGGCCTGCCACAGGTGGCCGGGCTGCGGGCCGGCGACGACGGTGTGGCCACCCAGGACGGTGCCCGGACGCGGCGCGGTCGCCCCCGATGACGTGGGCTTGCGGAGCGCCCAGTGCCGGGTGCGGTGCCACGGCGTCGTCGGCAGTGCGACGCGCGGGCCGCCCTGGTGCGGCGGGTGTTCGGTTTCCGGCGCATGCGTGGTGTGGGTGGCGTTGAGCGTGGTGTGGAACGACACCGTGTCGTCGCCGTCGCGCACCAGCGTGCCCAGTGCGTGATGGTGTCCGGTGGTGAGTGTGTCGGCGACGGCGTAGGTCAGGATCGGGTTGGGGCTGATTTCGACGAACGTGCCGATCTCCTGCGCGGCGGCGGCCACGGCCCGGCTGAAGTGCACAGGCTGGCGCACGTTGGCCACCCAGTAGTCGGCGTCGAGCACGGGATCCTGCTCGTCGACGACGGTCGAGAGGAACGGGATCGACGGCGTGCGCGGCGTGATGGCGGCGAACGCGTCACGCAGATCCGGCAGCACCGGGTCCATCAGCGCGGTGTGGGAGGCGACCTCCATGTTGACGCGGCGCGCGAAGCGGTCCTGCGCGCCGACGGCGGCGATCACCGCGTCGACCTCGTCGGGCAGACCCGCGACGACCGTCTGGCGCGGCGACACCAACCCGGCGACCTCGACGCTCGGATAGTCGGCGACCAGCGTCTCGGCGGCATCGGGATCGAGTTCGACGAGCGCGACGGCGCCCTGGCCGGCCAGGCGCGACATGATCGAGGAGCGGGCCGCGATGACCGTCAAGCCGTCAGCCAGGCTCAACGCCCCCGCGACCACGGCAGCGGTCACCTCACCCATCGAATGCCCGATCACCGCATCCGGATGCACCCCATGAGAGCGCCACAACTCGGTCAACGCCAACTGCAGACCCAGCAGCACCGGCTGCACCTCGGCATCCCCGCTGACCGCACGACCCTCGGCGATCACCTGCTGCAGCGAGAACCCGACCGTGTCCACGAACACCGGCTCGATCTCCGCCACGGCAGCGGCAAACGCCGGCTCATCGGCCAGCAACTGCCGACCCATCCCCGCCCACTGCGAACCCTGCCCCGAATACACGAACACCGTGCCCGGCGTGCAGGCGCCGATGTGCGGGCCGACGACACCGGGCGCCGACTGGCCCGTGGCCAGTGCCTGCAGACCGGCGAGGGCCTGCGCGCGATTGCGGGCGACCACGGTGGCGAACTTGTTGTGGTGCGAGCGGTGATGGTTCAGCGCGTCCGCGACGTCGCCCAGTGACGCCTCCGCGCCCGCACCGGCCATCCAGTCCGCCAGCATCCCGGCCTGCGCGGCGACGCGCTCCGGCGTGCGACCCGTCACGACGAGCGTGGTCACCGCCGGCTCCTGGGCTGGGGCGGGAGCGGCCGCTCGCGGCGCCTCTTCGATGACGACGTGGGCGTTGGTGCCGCCGAAGCCGAACGACGAGATCCCGGCCCGGCGCGGCCGCCCGGCCGGCGCCCACTGGGTGTGCTCCGCGACGACCCGCAGGCGCAGGTTGTCGAACGGGATGTGCGGATTCGGGTTCTGATAGCCGCGGTTAGCCGGAATCGTGTTGTGCTGCAACGCCAGAACGGCCTTGGCGAAGCCGGCGATACCCGCCGCGGCCTCCAGGTGCCCCAGGTTGGACTTCACCGCACCCAGCAGCAGCGGACGGTCCGCGGGCCGGCCGCGGCCGAGCACCGTGCCCAGCGCGCGGGCCTCGATCGGATCACCGAGCAGCGTGCCGGTGCCGTGCGCCTCCACGTAGTCGACATCGCGTGGCTCGACGCCCGCCGCGGCGTAGGCCGACCGCAGCACGGCCATCTGCGCGGCCGGGTTCGGCGCCATCAGACCGTTGGACCTGCCGTCCTGGTTCACCGCAGAGCCGCGGATCACCGCGAGGATGCGGTCGCCGTCGCGCTGGGCGTCGGAGAGGCGCTTGAGCACCGTCACTCCGCAGCCCTCGCCGCGGACGAACCCGTCGGCGGCCGCGTCGAACGCGTGGCACTGCCCGGTCTTCGACATCGCCTCGAGCTGGTCGAAGCTGCGGGTCACGGCTGGCGACAGCACCATGTTGACCCCGGCGGCCAACGCCACGTCCGAATCGCCGGCCCGCAGGCTCTGGCACGCCAGGTGAATCGTCACCAACGACGACGAGCACGCCGTGTCGATCGTCATCGACGGGCCGCGCAGATCGAAGTAGTAGGACACCCGGTTGGCGATGATCGACAGCGCACCGCCGGTGCCCGACCACGAGTCGACATCGCCGAGGTCGGTGGTCGACAGGTAGCCGTACTCCCCCAGGCATGCGGCCGCGAACACGCCGGTCTGGGTGTGCCGGAGGCTGTGGGCCGGGATGCCGGCGTTCTCGAGCGCCTCGTGGGTGACCTCCAGCAGCAGCCGCTGCTGGGGGTCCATCCTGTCGGCCTCGCTCGGAGAGATCTCGAAGAACTCCGCGTCGAACGCGTCGACGTCGCGGAGGAACGACCCCCACCGGGTGGTGCCGGCGAGGGCGGCGGCCGCCTCGGGGGAATCGATCCGGAACGACTCCCAGCGGTCGGCGGGCACCTCGCGTACCGCGGACCGGCCTTCGGTGAGGAACTCCCAGTACTGGTCGGGCCCCTCGAGGTTGCCGTCGGCATCGGAGCCGTTGGGCAGACGTAGGCCGAGCCCGATGACCGCGATCGCGTCGTCGTAGTCGGCTCTGCCACCCTCCCGGGCGGCAGCGACCGCGCCGACGGGAGCCTCGATGGGATCGACCTCGCCGCCGGTGAGGAATTTGGCGAGCGTGTTGATCGTCGGGTACTGCCAGAACTCGACCGGTGACACCGTGCGCCCGAGCAGCTCGGACAGCTCGCCGGTCAGCACGACGGCGTCACTGGACCCGACAGCGAGGTCGTTCAGCGGAGCATCGAGATCGATTTCGTCAGGGCTGCATCCGATGTTGGTGACCAGGTAGTCGACCAACCAGTGCCGGAGTGCATCCTCGTCGAAAGCAGAGGTCATGTAGTGACGTCCAACCGGCTGAACTCGTCGGAGCGGTAGCGGTCCACGCAGGCCGAGCGGCGGATCTTGCCGCTGGTGGTGATCGGGATGGAACCGGGTGCGACGAGGACCAGGTCGGACACACGGACGCTGTGGGTCTTCTTGATCGCCGAGGCGACCTCACGCTTGACGGCCTTGAGCTTGTCGAGCGCCTCGGCTTCCGACGTGCCCTTCTTCTTCAGCTCCACCACGGCGACGAGCTGCTCACTCGTGTCGTCGAGCACCGAGATCGCGGCGACGCGGCCCCCGGTGATCTCCTGGATGGTGGCCTCGATGTCGTCCGGGTAGTGGTTGCGGCCGTCGACGATCAGCATGTCCTTGATGCGGCCGATGATGAACATCTCGCCCTCGCTCATGACGCCGAGGTCACCGGTACGCAGCCAGGGACCGACGGGCGTGCCCTCGGACGGGTTCACCAGCTGGCCGTTGAAGGTGCGCTCGGTCTTGACCGGATCCCGCCAGTAGCCCAGCGCGACCTGTTCGCCGTGAATCCAGATCTCGCCGACCTTGCCGTCGGGATTCTCGACGCACGTCTCCGGGTCGACGATGCGGATGGTCGACGACCGCGGTGCGCCGTAGGTGACGAGCTCGGTGCCCGCTTCGGTGCCGCAGCGTTCCGCGTGGCCGGCGGCCAGCTTCTCGTAGTCGAAGCGCACGGTCGACGGGGTGTGCCCGATCGGAGCCGAGATCACGTACAGAGTGGCTTCGGCGAGACCGTAGGACGGCAGCACCGTCGTCGGGGGCATCCCGAAGGGGGTGAAACGCTCGTTGAAGCGGCGGATGGTGGCCGAGTGGATGCGCTCGCTACCGCTGATGATGCCGAGGACGCCGCTGAAGTCCAGGCCCTCGAGATCGGCATCGGTGGTGCGCCGTACCGACAGTTCGAACGCGAAGTTGGGGGCCGCCGACCACGCGCATGTGTTCAGCCCGAGCTGCTGAATCCAGCGGGCCGGCTTCTGCAGGAACGCGACCGGGCTCATGACGACCGCGGGCCGGCCGTGCAGCCGTCCTCCATTGTCTTCGTCCGGGGTCAGCAGCGAGGCGAAGACGCCCTGGATGAGGCCCATGTCGTGATAGAAGGGCAGCCACGACACGAGCGTGATGTCGCGCGGCGGCACGCCGTTGCGGTGCTCCATGTAGTCGTCGAACACCTGCTTGACGTTCGCGATCACGTTCTGGTGGGTCATGATCACGCCGGCCGGTGCGCGCGTGGAGCCGGAGGTGTACTGCAGGTAGGCGGTCTTGGGCAGCGGACCGACGTTGACCTGGGGGGTCACCGGAGAATCGAGGTCGAGGGCGTCGACCTCGACGACGGCGGGCGGGTTACCGCCGGGCAGATTGCCCACGTAGTTCAGGATCTCCCCGACCACGGCGGAGGTGGTCAGCACGGCGGTGGGCTGGCAGTCGCGCAGGGCACCGTTGACGCGCTCGTCGAGCTGACCCATCGCTGGAACCGGCAGCGGCACCGCGATCATGCCCGCGGCCATCGCGCCGTAGAACGCGACGATGTACTCGAGCCCCTGCGGAGCGAGGATGGCCGCACGATCGCCCTTGCTGCCGTGGCGCAGCAGTTCGGCAGCGACGACCTGAACACGGTGGTGAACCTGCGACCACGTCAGGGTCTCGGCGTAGCCGTTGGGGTCGATGTCGAAGTCGAGAAAGGTGTACGCCGCGTCATCGGGCTGTAGCCGCGCTCGCTCGGCGAGGAGGCCAGGAATGGTCGACTCAAGCAAAGGCATGGCGACGTCCTTTCATCGTTTGATCCTGCGTCCCGGCCCCATTGCCGCGTGGCAAACCGGACGCCAGCTCGTGCCGCGCATCCCCCGCTTGGCCGAAGGCTAACACCGACCCGTCACAAATGTCGTGTAATCCGACCAAGGATTAGACCACGAAGTGCTTGCCAGAGGGAAGTCGCTCGATCGACCCCGATTTCGTCCGAACCGCGCTGCACGGACGGCCGTTTTTATTCCCGATGCAACGCCGCTGGTTTTGCCAGCTCAGCAAACGTCCACCTCACTCACCGGCGGCCGGTTGCTCGGCGGAGGCGCAGGCCGGTATGCGAATCGAGTGGCGCGGCAGCGCAACGCCATGCCCCAGTCGCCTTGACACGTGCGTAAACAGTTTGCGGTATTTGCACGCCGATGTCGAGTACGTTCCTGACTCCCCGGTAAGTTGCAGGTCCGGCCAGCCTCCCGAAGTGGACCGGCGCGTACCACGGCGACCGATCTGATGTGCTCCGCGCGGCGACGCCGACAACCGCTGTGCCAGCGCCGGTGTGGTCAAAGCCACACCAGCCGATCAGCTCGCTGCGGCGATCCGCGCCGCGATCTTCGCCTCGATGTCGGGCACCACCTGGCCGAGTTGCTCATTGAGATAGAAGTGATGGCCCGGCAGCTCGAGCGCCGTGAAGTCCGACCGGGTGCGGTCGGCCCACGGCGCCACCTTCGCGGCCGTGGCGATCTCGTCGTCGTCGCCGAAGTAGGCGTGGATCGGTCCGGAGAGTGTCACCTCGGGCGGGCAGCTGTACGACGCGATCGCCTTGAGCCCGCGCAGAGTCGGCAGGATCGCCGCCGCGAACTCGGGGTTCTTCATGAACTCCGGATTGGCGCCCGTCATCGTGCTCACCGCACCGAGCAGCCCCTCGTCGTCGTCCGGGATGTCCTCGTAGCCGACGTGGCCCGGCGCGGCCACCGCGGACACGAACAGCCCGCTGATCGGCCGGCCGGCGTCCTCGAATCTGCGTGCCACCTCGAACGCCAGCAGCCCACCCATGCTGTGCCCGAAGAAGAACACGGGTCCCCCGTGGTCTTTCTCCGGGGACACCATCGTGACGACCTCGTCGGCGAGTGCGGGCAGGCTGGTGAACGACGCGAAATCCTGCTTGCCGCGCTGTCCGGGGTACTGCACCGCGGTCCGCTTGATGTCGATCGTGAAGGTCTTGGCGAACGGCACGTAGTACTGAGCGGACCCGCCCGCGTGCGGAAAGATGAACAACCTCGGCTGTGTCACCGGGACACCCTATCGATCAGGCGAACGCCTCCACGGGCGGGCACGAGCACACCAGATTGCGATCGCCGTACGCCCCGTCGATGCGTCGCACCGGCGGCCACACCTTCGGCCGGAACCCGTGCCCCAGCGGATAAGCCGCCTGCTCGCGCGTGTACGGGTGATCCCAGGCGTCGACCAGCAGGCTCTGAGCCGTGTGCGGCGCGCCGCGCAGCGGGTTGTCCTCGGCCGGCCACTCCCCCGAGCCCACCTTGTCGATCTCGGCGCGGATCGCGATCATCGCCTCGCAGAACGCGTCGACCTCGGCGAGCGACTCGCTCTCGGTCGGCTCCACCATCAGCGTGCCGGCGACGGGGAAGCTCATCGTCGGCGCGTGGAACCCGTAGTCGGCCAAGCGCTTGGCCACGTCGTCGACCGTCACGCCCGTCGCCTTCGTGATACCGCGCAGATCGAGGATGCACTCGTGGGCGACCATGCCGTTCTCGCCGGTGTAGAGCACCGGGTAGTACTCGTCGAGACGGCGGGCGATGTAGTTGGCCGACGCGATCGCGACCAGGGTGGCCGACCGCAGCCCGTGGGCCCCCATCATCCGGATGTAGGCCCACGTGATCGGCAGGATCGACGCCGAACCGTACGGCGCCGCAGACACGGTCAGCTCGTCGGAGAGTTCGTCGGCCAGCGGATGCCCGGGCAGGTACGGCGCCAGGTGCGAACGCACCGCGACCGGGCCGACGCCGGGTCCACCGCCACCGTGGGGGATGCAGAACGTCTTGTGCAGGTTCAGGTGGCTGACGTCGCCGCCGAACTTGCCGGGGCGGGCCAGCCCGACGAGCGCGTTCAGATTCGCGCCGTCGACGTAGACCTGCCCGCCGGCGTCGTGCACCGCGGCGCAGATGTCGGCGACGTCGTGCTCGTAGACGCCGTGGGTGGACGGATAGGTGATCATCAGCGCCGACAGGTGCTCGGCGTGCTGGGCGATCTTGGCGCGCAGATCGTCGAGGTCGACGTCACCGTTCTCGCGGCACGCGACCACCACGACCTTCATGCCGGCCAGCGCCGCCGAGGCCGCGTTGGTGCCGTGCGCGCTCGACGGGATCAGGCACACGTTGCGCTCGGCCTGGCCCGCCGCGATGTGATAGGCCTGGATCGCGAGCAGGCCGGCGTACTCGCCCTGCGAGCCGGCGTTGGGCTGCAGCGAGATCTCGTCGTAGCCGGTGATGCCCGTCAGCCATGCCTGCAGATCGGCGATCAGTCGGCGGAGCCCCGGGGTGTCCGACGCGGGCGCGAAGGGGTGCTGGCGACCGAACTCGGGCCACGTGATCGGCTCCATCTCGGCGGCCGCGTTCAGCTTCATCGTGCAGGAGCCCAGCGGGATCATGCTCCGATCCAGCGCGATGTCCTTGTCGGCCAGCGAGCGCAGGTAGCGCATCATCGCGGTCTCGGTGCGGTACGAGGTGAACGCCGGATGGGTCAGGAACTCCGACGTCCGGTTCGCGATGTCGCTACCGGCTGAGGCAGGGGCCACCGTCGTGGCACCGCCGGAGAACGCGGCGAGCACGTCGGCCACATGCGCATCGGTGGTGGCCTCGTCGCAGGACACCGACACGTGGTCGGCGTCGACGAGCCACAGGTTGATGCCACGTCGCTTGGCTGCGTCGACGACCTCGCGGGCCCGGCCCGGCACCCGGGCCAGCACGGTGTCGAAGAACGCGGGATGGACGACGTCGACGCCGGCCTCGGCCAGGCCGCCGGCCAGGCTCGTCGCTCGCCCGTGCACGCGTGCGGCGATCGCACGCAGCCCGTCGGCGCCGTGGTAGCTCGCGTACATCGCGGCCATCACCGCGAGCAGCACCTGTGCGGTGCAGATGTTGCTCGTCGCCTTGTCGCGGCGGATGTGCTGCTCGCGGGTCTGCAGAGCCAGGCGGTAGGCCGGCGCTCCGTCGGCGTCCACCGACACTCCGACGAGGCGGCCCGGCAGCTGGCGTGCGTGCTTCGAGTGCACCGCCAGGTACCCGGCGTGCGGGCCGCCGAAGCCCATCGGCACACCGAAGCGCTGCGTGGTGCCGAACGCGACATCGGCCCCGATCTCCCCCGGCGGGGCGATCAGCGTGCACGCGAGCAGGTCGGTGCCGACGGCGACGAGCGCGCCGCGCTCATGCGCCTCGGTGACCAGGGCTGTCCAGTCCTGCACGGCTCCGCTGGCACCGGGCAGCTGAACGATCACTCCGAAGAAGTCGCCCTCGGGCAGGCCCTGGCGCAGGTCGGCGGTCACGATCTCGATGCCGAGCGGCTGCGCGCGGGTGCTCAGCACCGCGGCGGTCTGGGCGAAGACGTCGGTGTCGACGGCCAGGCGTCGGCTGGAGCCGCGCACGGCACGCTGCATCAGCGTCATCGCCTCGGCGGCGGCCGTGGCCTCGTCGAGCATCGAGGCGTTGGCCACCTCGAGCCCGGTGAGGTCGGTGACCATCGTCTGGAAGTTCAGCAGCGCTTCGAGGCGACCCTGGCTGATCTCCGGCTGATACGGCGTGTACGCGGTGTACCAGGCCGGGTTCTCCAGGATGTTGCGCAGCAGCACCGGCGGGGTCAGCGTGTCGTAGTAGCCCTGGCCGATCATCGACACCGCGACGGTGTTCGAGTCGGCCAATGCGCGCAACTCGGCGAGCGCCTCGGCTTCGGTGGCCGCCGGGGGCAGATGGTCCAGGCCGGGCGCCACCGCGTCGTCGCCGTCGCCGGTCAATGCGTCGAGAATGCCGGCGGGCAGGGCCTTGGCGGCGAGTTCATCGAGAGAGGAGACACCGATCGTCTCCAGAAGCGTGGCAACCGCGTCGGCGTCGGGCCCGATGTGGCGGTCGACGAAGGTCAGTTCGCGAGGTGCATTGTGATTCGACACGGGGTGATTCGACACGGGGAAAGTCTCCCGACGTTCGGGCGCGAGGCGCGCAGGCGTACCGGCGCCTCCCCCTCTGTCGTCCACCCGATCCGGGCTGCCTGAGAGATTCGGCAGCGTCCGACTGCGAATGTCGGTGTGCCTTTCCCCATGGGCGGGTGCGAAGCACCGCTTTCCAGAGGCATCGGGGCCTGACGCGGTCCGGGGGCCTGAGAGGTTGACGGAGAGGTGTTGCTCCTTCGGCGCCTGTGACTGGCGGTCACAGAGCTCTCCCGCGCGAGGGCGATGCGTCAGCCAGTTTAGCGCGCCGCCCGTAGAGGTGCGGTGTCAGCCGATCTTGCGGTCGCGATGCTTACGCCGCGAGGCCAGCTCGTCCTCGGGGGCGGAGATCGACTCGCCGCCGTCAGCGCGCTCACCCGGGAAGTCGGCTATGGCGCCGGTCAGTTCCCGCATGGCGCCGGAGACCGCGATGCCGAACACGCCCTGACCGCCCTGCAACAGGTCCACCACTTCTTCTGCCGAGGTGCACTCGTAGACCGTGGTGCCGTCGGAGAACAGGGTGATGTTCGCCAGGTCAGAGACGCCGCGCTGACGCAGGTGGTCGACGGCGACGCGGATGTTGTGCAGCGAGATGCCGGTGTCGAGTAGTCGCTTGACGATCTTGAGGACCAGGATGTCCTTGAACGAGTACAGCCGCTGACTCCCCGAGCCCGCCGCGCCGCGGATCGACGGCACCACCAGGGAGGTGCGGGCCCAGTAGTCGAGCTGGCGGTAGGTGATGCCGGCGATCTGGCAGGCGCTGGGCCCGCGGTAGCCGACGAGTTCGTCGGGCACCGAGTCATCAGGAAACAGGCCGGCCTGCACGGGCTCCGCGGCGACCCGGGGAAGGGTGTCGGCCTCGGGGGCACCGGTGTTCAGGTCCAGCTGCTCCTGGCGTGGCGTGTCTCCCACGTGTCGAATCCTCTCGCCGATCGAAACTCGCGTCGTCTCGTGGGCGCACGTTATCCCGGCCCGAACTTCGTTCGAGCATACGCTTGGACGCCTGCTGTGACTGCCCGTCGGAAGCAAGTATCGTCGCCGACGAGGATGCGGCCGCAAACCCGACCCGCGTGTCGAGTGCGACGAGACGCATCCGTGACCAAGAGGGGTGTTTGGGGTGCCGCTCAGGTGGCTTTGAAGTCGTCGGGCGACACCGAGTCGAGGAACTCCTTGAATTTCTCGACCTCGTCCTCGCGCACCGCGCCAGGGGCGTCGTCGTCGTTCTCGTCGGGGATCAGCAGGCCCGCTTCGGCAAGCACCGCTTCTTCCACGTAGATGGGCACCCCGACACGCAACGCGATGGCCACGGAATCCGAGGGCCGAGCGGAGACCTTGATGTCGCGATCGAAGATCAGATCCGCGTAGAACGTGCCCTCTTGCAGATCGACGATGCGGACCTCTTTGAGCGAATGCCCCAGCGCGGCAATGACATCGCGGAACAGATCGTGAGTCAGGGGCCGGGCCGGCTCGACGCCCTGCTGTTCGAGGGCGATCGCGGCGGCTTCGGACTGCCCGATCCAGATCGGCAGGTAGCGGTCACCGGTGGCCTCGCGGAGCAGCAGAACGGGCTGGTTCTGCGGCTGCTCCACACGGATTCCGACGACGCGAACCTCACCCATCTGTGCCTACCCTCCGCACCGGTGTTGCGCTGTAGCCCCGCGGCCCGACGGGGGCCGGAGGAGACGAAAACCCGTCAAGCCGAGTCTAGTCCTCAGCGATCGAGAACGTCGCGCACGGCCGATTTGATCAATGACGTGTGCAGTGTGATCGCCAGCGCCGCGACTTCCCGCGCGAGGTCGTCGGCGCGGTCACGCGCGCCGGCCTTGCCTGCCTTCACCACCGGGCCTGCGATCTGGGCGATGAGGTCGGACTGGCGGTCGGCCGCGGACCGGAAGGCCCGCAGGTGCCGTGGCTCCACTCCGTAATCGGCCAGAGCACGGGCGCATTGCGCGATCACCACCGAATGCTCGTCGAAGAACACCGTGCCCGCGCCTTTGAAGATCGGGGTGATCACCCCGGTTTTCACCAGTGAGGTGAGCAGCTCGTCGCTGACCCCGGACCGTTCCAGCAGGGTGTCCCGGGTCAGCCGCGCCTGTGCCGGGGCGGCCGTGGCGCCGCCGTAGTCGCTGCCGTGGTCGGTCTTCGCCTCACCGACCGGCATCAACCGGGTGGCGTACGCCGACGGGCTCTGCGGCAGTTCACCGTCGGGCTGCGCGTCGAGCTGCGCCTTGATGACCTTCAGCGGCAGGTAGTGGTCGCGCTGCGCCGTGAGGATGAACCGCAACCGCGCACAGTCGTACGCGGTGAACCGGCGGTAGCCCGACGCCGTGCGTTGCGGCGTCACCAGACCCTCGGCTTCCAGGAAACGGATCTTGCTGATCGTGACGTCGGGGAAGTCGGCACGCAGCGTGTCGAGGACGACCCCGATCGACATCCCGGCCAGGGCTTCGGCACGCGCACCGTCCGGTCCCGAAGCCTCAGGGTGGGTCATCGATGATCGTCGCCGCGATGCAGTGTCAGGTGCCGGGGTCGGTGAGAGGTCGCCGGGTCAGTCGGAGCTGCCGTCGACGCCCTTGGGACCGGTCAGGAAGACCAGGCGGAACTTGCCGATCTGGACCTCGTCGCCATTGGCCAGCACGGCCGAGTCGACGGGCTCGCGGTTGACGTAAGTGCCGTTGAGGCTGCCGACGTCGACGACCTGGAACTCGCCGCCCTCGAGGCGGAACTCCGCATGCCGGCGACTCACGGTGACGTCGTCGAGGAAGATGTCACTGTCGGGGTGGCGGCCCGCCGAGGTGGTGGGCTGGTCGAGAAGGAAGCGCGAGCCGGCGTTCGGCCCGCGCTTGACCACGAGCAACGCCGATCCGACGGGCAGGCCCTCCACTCCGGAGACCGCGCTCTCGCCGCTTGCGGCGGGCGGAGCGTCGAGCTCGTTGAGGAAGTCGGCACGGAATACCGAAGTCGTTTCCACGGTGACTTCGTCAGAGTCGGCCCCCGAAGTGAAGTCTTTTTCCGTCACCCGCTGCTCCTTACTGGCTGCTGTGGCGATCTCCGGCCGGGACCTCCAGCTGTCTCGCCGCTGGTGTCGACCGTACCGCGCAGCGGACCCCATTGGGTCCACCACGGCCGGATTCGCTTACTGGTCGACTGCGACCCTAACAACCCTCAGTCGGTCACGTGGGCGCGGTAGGCCTCCGCGTCGAGCAGAGAGGACAGGGCGGCCTGCATCGACTCGGAGTCTGCCTGCAGTTCCACCAGCCAGCCGCCGCCGTAGGGGTCCGAGTTGACCAGTTGCGGGTCGGCGTCGAGATCGGTGTTGACCGCGACGACCGTGGCGGTGACGGGGGCGTAGAGGTCCGACACCGACTTGGTCGATTCGACCTCCCCGAAGGACTCTCCGGCGGTGATCTCCGCACCCACGTCGGGCAGCTGGACGAACACCACGTCGCCCAGCGCCGACTGGGCGAAATCGGTGATGCCGACGCGCACCGTGTCGTCGCCCGTCTTCGCCACCCACTCGTGTTCTTCGGTGTAGGACAGGTCGGCGGGGATCTCGGTCACTGTGCTCCTCGGCTCCAAGGTTCTCGGTTGTTCGCGACCAAGGCGGTCACGTCATTTGACGGGCTGAGCGTATTGGCGGGGTTTCGGTTGCCGCAAGGCAGTGACGTCGACCCGGTCGGACTGTTGTATCACCATCGATCCGCCGACGCGTTCGATGCTGTCCATCGCGCCGCCCGGAATGTTCATCGCCGCCGCGAGCGTGGGCGGATCCCCAATGGCGACAACCGAATACGTCGGGTTGAGGGTGGTGGAGTCGACCACGAGGGCGCCGGCGGCGCCGACGACCCAGGTGTCGACACCGATCCGCACCGCGGCCTGTCCACCGCCATCGGTTCCGCTACCGGAGCCGCCGCGGATCTCCATCGCCTCGGCGCCGGCCGCGCGCAGCTCGTTGATGACGTCGAGCATCGTGTCGGCGGCCACCCCCGAGGACGGATCGGCGATCGTGAGGGTCACCCCCGGCCCGGTCGCGGGCACGGTGCCGATCAGGATCGACAGAGCGGCCAGGCGAGCGCGGGCGTTCTCGATCGCGGCCTGGTCGCTACTGCCCGAGGCCTGCAGTTCCGACAGCGTGCGCTGCAGCTCGGTCACCTCGGAGTTCAGCGCGGCTTCCCGCTGTTGCAGCGAATCCAGCAGCACCAGCAGGTCGGCGGGCCGGGCGGTGTCGAGCGCGTCGCCGGAATCGGTCTGGCGCACCTGGGTGGCGATCGCGATGCCCAGGACCAGGCACAGCAGCACCGCCAGCACGCCGAACACGCCGCTGCGGGGGTGGCGCAACCGGCCCAGCGCAGACGTGTGCGCGGCGGGCGGCATCTCGTGACGGCCGTGATGGTCGGCCGGGTGGTCTGCCTGGTCCTCGCCGTTGTTCTGGGCCTCGCCCATCTCAGGCTCCGAACAGTCGGCGCCGCAGTGCCGCGGCGTTGCCGAAGATCCGGATTCCCAGCACCACGATGATCGCGGTGGAGAGCTGTGTGCCCACCCCGAGCTGATCTCCGACGTACACGATCAGCGCGGCCACCAGCACGTTGAACACGAACGACACCACGAACACCTTGGCGTCGAAGATGTGCTCCAGATAGGCGCGCAACCCGCCGAACACGGCGTCCAGGGCAGCGACGACCGCAATCGGCAGATAGGGCTGGATCACCTCCGGCACGCTGGGGTGGAACACGACACCGATGACGATGCCGACGACCAGGGCGACGATTCCGATCACTGCAGTCCTTTGGCGAAGGTGAGGTCTCGTACGGAGCCGGCCGGCAGGGTCAGGCCGTCGCCGGCGGCCACCGTGACGCCCACGTCGTAGGAGGCCTCGAGCAGCCGCAGCCGCTGCAGGCCGGAGCTGCGGTCGAACGCGTCGGCCATGGCGTGCGGCGGTCCGACTGCGAGCACGGCGTAGGGGCTGCTGATCGGTTGATTGTCGACGAGGATGCCGCCGCCTGCCTGGCGGATCGTCACGTTGGGGCCGATGCGGACGCCGCCCACCGAGATCGCCTCGGCACCGGCCAGCCACAGCGAGTTGACCACCAGCTGCAGATCCCGGTCGAGGATCACCTGCCTGCTGCCCTCGACACGCTGTTTGGACACGTCGGTCAGGTCGCGGGTGACGCCGGGGTCGGTCACGGTGACGGTGAGGCCGGGCCCGATCACCGGTGTCGCGGCCGCGGCGAAACTCGCCTGGTCGAGCTCGCCGAGCAGCTGTCGGCCCGACGCGTCACCGGCGAGCCGGCTGCGCCGCAGTGCGTCGGCGTCGGCGGCCAGGCTGTTGCGCTGCGCGGTCAGCTCCCGAGTCTCTGCTTCGGCGCCGCGCACGCTGGCGACCAGGACCTGCTGGGATTCGCGCACGCCGGGCTCGGTCGCCCGCGCCTGCGACCAGGCGAATGCGAACACCGCCGCGACCAGCGCCGCCGCCGCCACCTGCCACAGCCGGTCGGTGCGGGCCCGTGGCGACTGCGCGGCGGCGGCGTAGCCCGCATCGAGGTGTTCGGACAGCAGCGAGCGCAGCAGCGACGGCACCGGGATCAGCGTCGGCGCCCCCGCCCGGTGCGCGTTGCGCCCCGACGACGGGTCGAAGCCACCCAGCTGCGTCACGGTGCCTGCACCCCGGCGCCCCCGAATCTGGAGCGCGGCATCGACCGCGCGACCATGCCGACCTGGATCAGGTACAGCACCCCCGACCACAGGTACATCGCCGTGCCCCAGATCACGAAGCCCCAGCCGAACGCGAGCACCGGCGGCTGCCAGACCGCGTCGCCCTGCCCGAGCAGCACCAGCGGCAGGCCCGACATCAGCGCGAACGTCGCGGCCTTGCCGATGTAGGTGACCGGAAGCGCGGTCAATCCGCGGCTGCGCAGCAGCGGCAACGTCGTCGCCAGCACGACGTCGCGGCCCAGCAGCGTGATCACCAACCACCAGGGCACGACACCGGCCAGCGCCAACGCGATCGGGATGACGATCATGTAGATGCGGTCCACGGCGGGGTCGAGCAGCGCGCCCAGCCGCGACGACTGGTTGTCGAACAGCCGGGCGATCTTGCCGTCGGCCCAGTCGGACGCACCGCTGAACATCAACACCGCCACTGCCCAGCCGGTGTTGTGCGTGACCAGCAGCAGCACCAGGAACACCGGAACGAGGACGAGCCGCAGCACCGACAACACGTTCGGGATCGTCAGCACCCGGTCGGGCGGTGCCGGGGTGTCCCCCGGTTGAGACCCGCGAGCCATGCGTAGAACCTAGCGGAACACCCCGGGCAAACTCAGCGCTGACAGGGTGTCGTCGTTGAGCGGGTTGTCGTGCACCATGTACGTCCAGGTCGACGTCGGGCGCGCCAGCTTGGACAGATCCACCCCGGGCTCGTCCTCGATCGACGGCGCGGTGTCGAACGTCTGCTGGGCGGCCTCGATCGCGTCGGCGGCCAGCGAGCCGAACGCGTCGACGGCGAGGCGGTGGAATTCGTCGAGTGGGTTCTGCCGTCCCAGCGCGCGCAGGTGGATGCTCTCGCGGATGTCGGCCAGGTAGGACAGGTGATCGGCCCAACCGCGGTCGAGGTGGTAGAGCATGATCAGCCGGCAGATCTTCTCCAGCTTCGCCTCACCCCCCTCGCCCAGCTGCTCGAGCAGCTCCTCGTAGCGCTGCGGCGACAGTGCGGCCAGCTCCTCGCGGGCAGTTGCGGTGCGCAGCAACGCTTCTCGGCGCTCGACCAGGATGGCGCGCTGCTGGGCGATCAACTGGTTGTAGCGCCAGGTGTTGGCGTGCACGTCGAGCAGGCGGCCCTCGGCGACGCGTTGGGCGTGTTCGAGCAGCGTCGCGGCCTTCGGGCTGAGCACCTTGCCGTCGGAGTCGCAGTCCAGCGGCAGCTTGCCGGCGTCGAGGTGCGAGACCACCACGTCGTCCTCCCAACTGGAGAAGAACACCGTCGAGCCGGGGTCGCCCTGGCGCCCGGCACGGCCGCGCAGCTGGTTGTCCAGCCGCTCGGTGTGGTGGCGGCCGGTGCCGATCACGTGCAGGCCACCCAACTCGGCGACGGCATCGTGGTCCTTCTCGTCGGAGCCGCCGAGCCGGATGTCGGTGCCGCGTCCGGCCATCTGCGTCGACACCGTGACCACGCCGAGTGCGCCGGCCTCGGCGATCACGGCCGCCTCTTCGGCGTCGTTCTTGGCGTTCAGCACGACCGCGGGGACACCGGCCTTGACCAGCCGCCGGTGCAGATCCTCGGATTCGGCGACATCGCGGGTGCCGACGAGGATCGGTTGGCCGGTCTCGTGGACGGTCGCGATGTGTTCGAGGACTGCTTCGTTGCGTGCGGCGGCGGTGACGTAGACGCGGTCGGGTTCGTCTTCGCGGATGTTGGGGGTGTTCGGCGGGATCGGCGACACGCCGAGCTTGTAGAACTGACGCAGCTGTTCACCGGCGGCCAGCGCGGTGCCGGTCATGCCGCACACCGTCGGGTAGCGGTTGATCAGCGCCTGAACGGTGATGGTGTCGAGCACCTCGCCCGTCTCGGTGGTCTCGATGCCTTCTTTCGCCTCGACGGCGGCCTGCAGTCCGTCGGGCCAGCGCTGCAGCGTCGCGATGCGGCCGCGGGAGGCGTTGATCAGGTGCACGGCGTCGTCGCGGACGATGTAGTGCACGTCGCGTTGCAGCAGCACGTGCGCGTGCAGCGCGACGTTGATCTCGGTCAGCGTGGTGGCGACGTGCTCTTCGGAGTAGAGGTCGATACCGCCGAGTTTGGCTTCGATCTTCTGGGCGCCGGACTCGGTGAGGTGGACGTTGCGGCCCTCGGCATCGGTGGCGTAGTCGACGCCGTCGACGAGCTCGCCGACGAACCGGATCAGGTCCAGCCGCGGGGACTCGCGGTGGCTGGTGCCTGCCAGCACCAGCGGCACCAGCGCCTCGTCGACGAGGACGGAGTCGGCTTCGTCGATGAGGGCGACGTCGGGGTTGGGCGACACCAGGTCGGCGACATCGGTGACCAGCTGGTCGCGCAGCACGTCGAAGCCGATCTCGTTGACCGAGGCGTAGGTGACGTTGCACTGGTAGGCGGCGCGGCGTTCCTCGGCGGTGGAGTCGGCGGTGATCCAGCCGACGGTCAGGCCCATGGCCTCGATCAGCGGCGCCATCCACTCGGCGTCGCGGCGGGCAAGGTAGTCGTTGATCGTGATGACGTGCACGCTGCGGCCGGCGAGTGCGTAGCCGGCGGCGGCGATCGCGCCCGAGAGCGTCTTGCCTTCACCGGTGGCCATCTCCACGACGTCGCCGGCGAGCATCCGCTGCGCGCCCAGCAGCTGGACGTCGAAGGCGCGCAGGCCGGTGGTGCGTTCGGATGCTTCGCGCGCGATCGCGAGGAACTGCGGGATGTCGGCCGAATCCGCGAGGTCCTCGAGCTGCAGCAGGGTGGCCGCCTTGGTCAGCTTCTCGTCGTCGAGGTCGGCGGCTTTGGCGTCGAAGTCCGCGGCCGCCCGGACCTGGTCCATCGAGCGGCTCTGGTCGCGATCTGTGCTGGCCCCGAGCATTTTCCAGAAGCGTCCCGACATGCGCCCGCCGGATTTCTTGGACTGCGCAGAATTGGAGGCGGGGGCAGACGTTTTCGATGAGGTGCGTGCCACACGATCACGGTACGCGGACGGGGTGGGATTCCCGGCCGTGACTCCCGCCACCCAGAAATCGCGGTGCTGGTCGTCCAGCCCGCGCGTTGTCCGCGGTGGCGCCGCAGCACTGCGGTAACTTCGCGCAGACCGGGCAGTGCCGAAGGGGGGTGCGTCGCGTGGACACCAAGCCGTTCGCGCCGACGCTGGCCTGGAGCCGGGAATGGCTCAACTCCGCGATCTGGGTGTCGACGGCGTTCTTGGTGACCGCGCTGTGTCTGGCGGTGGTCCTCATCGCACTGGGCCGCTTCACCGAGTGGGGCAGGCAGTTCTGGCGGGTCACCGGCGGGTACTTCACGGGCCGCCCCAGCCTTCGGGTCTGGGCGGTGGTCGCGCTGCTGCTGCTGTCGGTGATCATCTCGGTGCGCATCAACGTGCTGCTGACCTACTACGTCAACGATCTGTTCACCGCATTGCAGATCGCGTTCTCCTCAGGCCCGGACCGGTCCAGCGGTATCGCCGGGTTCTGGGCCACGATGGTGGTCTTCGCGGTGCTCGCCGGGTGCTACATCGTGCGACTGCTGCTCGACATGTACGTGACGCAGCGGTTCATCATGCGGTGGCGAATCTGGTTGAGCCAGCGGTTCATCGACGGCTGGCTGGGCGATCTGGCCTACTACCGGGCCCAGTTCGGCAGCCGGCCGATCGACAACCCCGACCAGCGCATCCAGCAGGACGTCGACGTGTTCACCACCGGGGTCGGCGGGGAGACCAACAATCCGATCTTCACGTCGGGCAACACGCTGCTGTTCGGTGCGGTCGAAGCGGTGCTCTCGGTGCTGTCGTTCGGGGTGATCCTGTGGCAGCTCTCCGAGCCGCTGACCGTGGGCGGGGTGACGCTGCAGCGCGCTCTGTTCTGGATCGTGCTGGTGTACGTGCTCGTGGCCACGGTGGTCGCGTTCGCGATCGGGCGCCCGCTGATCCGGCTCAGCTATCTGAACGAGTTGCGCAACGCGGGCTTCCGGTACGCGCTGGTGCGAGTGCGTGAGGGTGGCGCGGCGATCGGGCTCTACCGCGGTGAAGCAGCCGAGCGCAGGGTGCTGGGCAGGCGCCTCGACGGCGTGATGGACAACTACCGGCACTGGCTGAACCGGATGATGCTGTTCTTTGGGTGGAACGTGTCGATGAGTCAGGCGATCAACCCGCTTCCGTGGCTGGTGCAGGCTCAAGGTCTGTTCGCACAGCGGATCTCGTTCGGCGGGGTGTGGCAGTCCTCGAACGCGTTCGCCGCGATCCACGACAACCTGTCGTTCTTCCGCAACGCCTATGACCAGTTCGCCAGCTACCGCGCGGCGATCATCCGGCTCGACGGGCTGGCCGACCAGAACGAGCGGGCGGGCCGGTTCACCCCGGTACGTCCGTCGGATTCCCCGGACGGGCGCCTGGAGGTGTCGGGCGTCGCCGTGCGCCGGCCCGACGGCAGCCCGTTGCTGCACCCGCTCGACGTCGCACTCGAACCCGGTGAGTCACTCGTCGTCACAGGCCCGTCGGGCATCGGCAAGTCGCTGCTGATGGCCAGCCTGGCCGGGGTGTGGCCGTACGCCTCGGGCGAGGTGCGCCTTCCCGGCGGGCGCGACGGTGCGATGTTCGTGCCGCAGCTGCCCTACCTGCCGTTGGGTGATCTGCGGACCGCGGTCGCCTACCCGCACCCGCCGGACACCTATGACGACGCCGCGATGCAGTCCGCGCTGCGCGATGTGGCGTTGCCGCACTTGATGATCAGGCTGGCCGAGGCGCAGGACTGGGCCAAGGTGCTCTCGGTCGGCGAGCAACAGCGCATCACGTTCGCCCGGGTGCTGTTGGCACAACCGCGCGCGGTGTTCCTCGACGAGTCCACCGCGGCGCTGGACGAGGGACTCGAGGAGATGTTGTACCGCCTGCTGCGGGAGCGGCTGCCGGACACGATCGTGGTCAGCGTGAGCCACCGGGCCACCGTGCATCCGCTGCACGACCGTCGGCTCTCGCTGGTCGGTGACGGCCAGTGGCGGCTGGAGCGACGCGCCTCGTCGGGTTGACGCCTCCGCCACGCCGCGGGCAGGTTGGCGCGGTACCTTGCCCGCATGGAGGAATTGTTCACCCCGACGCTGGACTGGGGTAGTGAACTGTGGACCTCGCTGTGGTGGATCGCCAAGGCCTGGGCGATCGCGGCGGCGTCCACGCTGGTCGTGCTGCTGCTGATCGGCCGGTTCACGAATTGGGGTCGGCAGTTCTGGCGGATCACGGGTGGTTACTTCACCGGACGCGACAGCATCAAGGTCTGGGCCTTTCTCGCCGTCCTGCTCGCCTCGGTGATGATCAACGTGCGCCTCGACGTTCTGTTCACCTATCAGAGCAACGATCTGCTGACCAGCTTCCAGGTCGTCGTGCAGGGCCTGACGTCGGACAACGAGGAGGTGAGGCAATCCGGCATCGACGGGTTCTGGTCGACGATCGTCATCTTCAGCATCCTGGCGGCGCTGTCGATCACGCAGCTGCTGCTCGACATGTACCTGTTCCAGCGGTTCTGCCTACGCTGGCGTGCCTGGCTGACCGATCGGCTGACCGGTGACTGGCTGACCGGCCGCGCCTACTACCGGGCCCGGTTCATCGACGAGACGATCGACAACCCGGACCAGCGCATCCAGTCCGACATCGACATCTTCACCGCGACCAACGGGCCGCAGCCCAACCTGCCGTACTACGGCTCGAGCAATTCGCTGCTGTTCGGCGCGATCTCGGCGGTCACCTCGGTGCTTTCGTTCACGCTGATCCTGTGGAATCTGTCGGGCCCGTTGACCGTCGCCGGGATCACGCTGCCGCACGCCATCTTCTGGATCGCGATCATCTACGTGCTGTTCGCCTCGATCATCGCGTTCTGGATCGGCCGTCCGATCATCGGTCTGTCGTTCCTCAACGAGAAGTACAACGCCGCCTTCCGATACGCGCTGGTGCGGTTGCGTGACGCGTCGGAGGCGGTCGCGTTCTACCGCGGTGAGGTCGCCGAGCGCACCGGACTGCGCAAGCTGTTCGCGCCCGTCGTGACGAACTACCGCCGGTACGTGAACCGGTCGCTGCGGTTCAACGGCTGGAACTGGTCGATGGGCCAGCTCATCGTGCCGCTGCCCTATCTGGTGCAGTTCCCGCGGTTCGCCTCCGGCGAGATCCCGCTGGGCGCGCTGAACCAGTCGGCGTCGGCGTTCGGCGCGATCCAGGGCGGCCTGTCGTTCTTCCGCAACGCCTATGACCTGTTCGCCGGCTACCGTGCCGCGATCATCCGTCTCGACGGCCTGGTCACCGCCGACGAGCAGGGCCGGGCGTTGCCGCACCTCGACGTCGCCGGCTGCACCGGCCAGAACGTCACGCTCGAGAACGTCGAGGTCCGCACCCCGGACGGCAAGCAGCTCCTCGACCCGGTGAACCTCCGCCTGGAGCCGGGCGAATGCCTGATGATCACCGGCAAGTCGGGCACCGGCAAGACCACGCTGCTGCGCAGCCTGGCCCAGCTGTGGCCGTTCACTTCCGGCCGGTTGACCTATCCGATCGACGAGAACGAAACCATGTTCCTGTCGCAGATGCCGTACGTGCCGCTGGGCGATCTGCGTGCGGTGGTGTCCTACCCCAACAAGGAGGGCGACATCAGCGACGACGCAGTGCGCGAGGCGCTGCACAAGGTCGCCCTCCCCCATCTGGTCGACCGGCTCGACGAGGTGCAGGACTGGGCCAAGGTGCTGTCCCCGGGTGAGCAGCAGCGCATCGCGTTCGCGCGCATCCTGCTGACCCGGCCCAAGGCGGTGTTCCTCGACGAGTCCACCTCAGCGCTCGACGAGGGCCTGGAGCTGACCATGTACCAGCTGGTGCGTACCGAGTTGCCCGACACGATCCTGGTCAGCGTCAGCCACCGCAGCAGCCTGCAGCGCCACCACACCCGCGAGCTCAAGCTGCTCGGTGGAGGCGCGTGGGAGCACGGGTTGATCGGCGGGGAGCCCGCGCGGGTCTGACCGCTACACGGCGGCCGTGCTGGCGGCGGCCCGGGTGGCGGCGTGCCGCCCGGCCCGGCGGCCGAAGAACGACCCCTCACCCAGTTGGGTTCCGCTCGCGTAGCCCCTGCCGTCCTGGGCGATGTTCGACGCACAGGCCCCGGCTGCGTAGAGGCCTGCGACCGCGCTGCCGTCGGAGCGCAGCACCTCGCCGTCGATGGAGACCTTGAGACCGCCCATCGTGAACCCGGAGTACATGGCGCGGCCCAGGGACAGGTCGAACGCAGCCCACGGTCTCTGGTCCTGCACGGCGACGTACTCGGGCTGCTTGTGGAAGTCGGGATCCTCGCCGCGGGCGGCGCCCGCGTTGTAGCGGTCCAGCGTGGCTGCGAGGTTGCCGGCCGGGATGCCCAGTGCCTCCTCCATCTCGGCCACTGTCTCCCAGCCGTCGATGAACTTGATGAGCGGCATCTCGGGCATCTGCATGTGCGCCTCGTCGACGATCAGGTAGGCCACCTGATCGGGTTGTTCGAGGACGAACGCCGAGGTGCGGGCGTGGTAGGAGTCCTCGGCGACGAACCGCTGACCGTCGGCGTTGACGATGACGCCGGTGAGCAGGATCTCCGGCGGGTACGCGGCGGCGGTGATGAACAGCTCGTTCATGTGGGTGGCCACGCCGCCGGCCGAGACGCCGAGCCCGATGGCCAGGCCGTCGTCGTTGGGGTTGCCCAGGATGTAGGGGGCGACGGTGCCGTGGTGCTTGGTCTTGCGTTCGGTGCCCAACGCCGGGGTGTACTCGGCCACCAGCTCGGCGTTCATCGCGAAGCCGCCCGCGGCGATCACGACCGCCTTGGCCCTGATGTCGCCGGTCTCGCCGAAGTGCTTCCAGCGCACCCCGGCCACGGCTCCGGTGTCGTCGATCACCAGTGCGGTCGCCCCGGTCTCGTAGCGGAACTGCACACCGAGCTCGCCGGCGCGGGCGACCAGCAGATCGATCACCATCCCTGCTCCCCCGAGTTCGCCGGGTACGGGAACGGAGTGCCCGCGCGGCGCGGGGACGGCCTGCTCACAGAACGGCCACACCTTCTCGTTGCCGGTGTAGGAGAGGCCCTCGGTGCCCGGCGGCACGACGACCTTGCCGGGGTAGTAGCTGCGTTCGAATTGGAAGCCGAGGGCCTCCAGCCAGTCGAAGTGCTCGACGCTGTCGTCGCAGTAGGCGCGGATCTTGTCGTGCTCGGGGTCTCGGGACTGCGAGACGAGGTACTTGTACATCTCGTCCGGCGAGTCCGGGTGGCCGGTGGCCTGCTGCACGGCGGTGCCGCCGCCGAGGTAGAAGTGGCCACCCGCCATGGAGGTGGTGCCGCCGGCGGCGGCCGCCTTCTCCAGCACGAGCACCCGCGCGCCGGCGGAGGCGGCGCTGACGGCGGCGCAGCCGCCGGCGATGCCGAACCCGATGACGATGACGTCCACGTCATCGGACCAGGAGGTGACGTCAGCGGCGCGGACGGTGTCGGGGGTGGGCAAGCTCACTTCTGCTCCTGTTTGATGTGGTCGAAGAATGCGGCGAGTTCGTCGGGGATGTAAGCGATTTCGGTGTAGGGCACGCCGGCATCGGGGGCTTCGAGGTAGGCGAACCGCATGCCCGCCATGGCGCCCGCCATCGCGACCGGGGTGCCGTTGCGTTCGGCGGCGTCGACTGCCGCGTCGAACGATTCGAGATCCGGGGCGGCGCGGCAGACGTGGTGCAGGCCGGGGCCGCTGCGGTCGAGGAATTCGGTGTAGATGCTCTGCCCGCGCACCGGTGCGATGACCTCCAGCTGGGTGTCCCCCGCGTAGCTCAGCGCGACGTCGGCGACGTGGTCGGCGGGCCGGCCCCGGTAGGTGCAGGAGTCCGGGCCGAAGTGCACGCCCGGCATGTGCACCCAGGTGCGCGCCCCGAGCAGTGCAGTCAGTGCCGCTTCTGTGGCGTCGAGGTCACGGGTCACCCAGGCAATCTGGACAGGTGTCTGGTCAAGCATCGAGTCGAGAATATCGTCACCCGACCCCTCGTGCTAGAACGTGTTCTATTTCGGCGAGCTAACGGCATCGCCCGCCGCCGCGATAGTCCAGGCATGCGCACCTCGGCCCTGTTTGCCGCACCCGTGCTGGCCTGTGCCGGCCTGCTCGCCGGCGCCGCCCCCGGACTCGCCGCCCCGTCGGAGGTCGACGTGACCGCGTATCCGGCGGTCGACCCGGCGCCGTATCAGGTGTTCGGCGCGCATCCGAGCATGTCCGGGTGGATCTTTCGCACCCCGTCGGGCGTCCGCTGCCAGGACAGCCTGATCCCCGACCTCGGCATCTTCTGCTCAGGTCCGCTGGCGGGCACCGACGCCACGACGGTTTCGGTGTCGCTGACCAACGCGGCGATGTTCACCGAGGACGGCGTGGGACCCGCAGAGGCCTTGCCGCCATTGCTGCCGGCGGGCTCGCGGTTCGACGCGGGCAACGGCGTCGTGTGCGCCGTCCCGGACACCGAGACGCTCGCCTGCCATGCGGCCAAGCCCGCGTCCTGGCCGGCGGACACCGTCGATCCGCCGGATCGTCACTACGGGGAGCACGGCTTCGTCACGTCGCCGGACGGCAGCCGGGGTTACTGAGTCATCATCTCTGAGTCATCATCTCGGTGAGCAGCTGCACCTGGACGTCGAAGATCATCGCGGGGTCGGTCAGCGTGTCGGCGCCGTACTGACCGAAGACGTCGAGGCTGATCGCACCGACGAGCGCGGCCCAGAGCAGGAAGCACCGGCTGAGCGTCGCGTCGTCGAGTGCGAGCCCGAACTCGGCCGTGAGTTTGCTGAAATCTGCTGAGAGTGCCTGTGGTACAGCAGTTTCGGACTCACTGATCGCACCGATTTTCACCGCGGAGTCGACGATGCCGAACAGCGTGCCGATCACCCGGGTGCCCGGCCCGACAGTGCGTTCTGCGGGTGCGTGGTAGCCGGGCACCGGACTTCCGTAGAGCAACGCCCAACAGGCCGGTTGGTCGACAGCCCAGCTTCGTGCCGCACGTGCGACGGCGGCGAGCTGGGAGCGCCAGTCCGGCGCCGCGGCGCGATGCGCCTCGTCGACGGCGTCGGCGAGCTCGGTGTAGGCGTCGATCAGCAGCAGCGTCAGCAGTTCGTCGCGGCTGGCCACGTAGCGGTACACGGCGGAGGAAACCATGCCGAGGTCGCGGGCGATCGCACGCAGCGACAGCCCGGCGGCGCCGTCGGTGATCAGGTGGCGCCGGCCGATCTCGATGATCTGTTTCTCGACACGCGCGCGGCTGTCCTCACGTTTCCCCACGGTCGCCAGTGTGACACGTCCGAGAGCACTGCTCTTGAATTTCAGCGCGATCCGTGTCACCGTTGTGAGAGCAGTGCTCTCTAATCCGACGATCGAGGAGATCGACATGACCCACCGCCACATCGCCCGTCGCTCCACCACCCGCTATGACGCCCCGGGACCGGCTGCTCGCCTGGTGAACAGCGCGATCCGTTGGCTCGCCGAGCGTGGCGTGAGCATCCAGGGCAGTACCGCGCTGCGGGTGCGGGGGCGCGCCAGCGGCGAGCCACGGCAGGTGGTGATCAACCTGCTGACGGTCGACGGCCGTGACTACCTGGTCTCACCGCGCGGCAACACCCAGTGGGCGCGCAACGTGCGCGCAGCGGGCGACGTCGAGACCGGCCCGCGCCGGAACTCGCGCCGACGCGACGCGGTCGAGGTTGCCGACGATGCGAAGCCCGCCCTGCTGCGCCCGTACCTCGATCGGTGGTACTGGCAGGTCAAGGGCCACATCGGCGGACTGACACCAGCATCGACCGAGGAGCAGTTGCGCGCGGTGGCGCCGTCGATCCCGGTCTTCGCGCTGTCGCCCTAGGGCTGGGCGGAGACCGGCGTGATCTCCGCGGAGGCCGCCGAGATGGTGTCCGCGCGGGCCTCGGCGCTCGCGGTCTGCCAGGAGACGGCGGCCGGGTAGGTGCCCCACGTGCTGTTGAACACCCCGATCAGGACGGTGCGGCCGTCAGGCGTCGTGGTGTACACCGGCCCGCCGGAGTCACCCTTACGGCTGACGACACCGTTGGCCATCGTGAACCAGCCGTTGTTGACGGCCTCCACCGTGCCGCAGCTCTCCCCCGTCACCACGCCGAAGTGGCAGACCGGCATACCCGCCACCGGCAGCACCGCGGGATCGGTGACCAACACCTTGCCCGACGGCAGCACGTTGTTGACCTTCGCCGACGGCAGCAGATGGATGACTTCCCAGTCAGCGATCTGATGGTTGGTGTCGACGGTCATGCCATCGGGGGTGTTGTCGCGGTAGGAGCCCTGGGTGCCGATCACGGTGCCCGTCTTGTCGGTGACGGTGCCCGAGGCGCGGCAGTGTCCAGCGGTGAAGGCGGTGCGGGTGGCGGGGTCGACGTATCCGAGGGTGCACAGCACCGAGTCCTGGTGGATCTCCATGCCGGGGAAGACCAGTGGGTCGGGCTGCGCGGCGGCGGGGGCCGTGGGGACCAGCAGCGCCAGCAGGGCCAGCGCCGCAGCCGTCATGGCTTGGCGCGGCGGCACACGCTTCGGCAGTCGGTTCAGCACGGCCCCTCCACTCTCCCCGGGTGAGTTCTCGGCGACCGCCGCGCTCACGGTGGGAAAGAGATACCCCCGCGCGCTGACGGTGTAACTGGCTCATCGCGGGTCGATAACGAGGCGTTACATCAGGTCGCGGGGTCGAGGGTCAGGAATCGAAGCCGAGTCCCACCGCGTCGAGTCCGCGCAGCAGCAGGTTGCGCCGTCCGCCGTTGTGGTCGGCACGGTCCAGCGACCAGCGGGTGGCCTGGATGCCTGCGCTGGCGATCGGTTCGGGCGGGAAGGGCATGGGCTTGCGACGCACCATCTCCAACCGGGTGCGGGGGGTGGAGAGCCCGTCGAGCAGGTCGAGGCAGACGTCGGCGGCGAAGCGTGCCGCTCCGACACCGAGCCCGGTGAAGCCGTTGACGTAGGCGACGCGACCGTCGCGCGCGGTACCCCAGTGCGCGCAAAACCTCGTGTTGGTGTCGATCGCGCCGGCCCACCGATGGGTGAAGCGGACGTCCTCGAGCGAGGGGAACGTGAGGAAAAAGTGTGCGGCCAGCCGGCCGTAACTCTCGGTGCGGTCCTCGTAGCTGGCTTTGACCTTGCGCCCGAAGTGGTAGACGGCGTCGTATCCGCCCCACACGATGCGGTTGTCCATCGTGAGGCGGTAGTAGTGGAATTGGTTGGCCGAGTCGCCGATCCCTTGCCGGTTCCGCCAGCCGATGCGGTCGAGTTGGGCGTCGGTGAGCGGTTCGGTGGCCAGCACGTAGTCGTAGACCGGTACGGTGTGCAGCCGGTTGCGGCGCAGCAGGCTGGGAAAGACGTTGGTGGCCAACACGATCTGGCGACACGTCACCGCCGGGCCGTCGGTGTCGACGCGCAGTGCCGCTCCGCCGGAGTGGATCTGGCGTGCGGTCGTGTGCTCGAAGATCTCCACGCCGGCCTCCTGGCAGGCGCGGGCGAGTTCGAGTGCCAGCTTCGCGGGATTGACGATCGCGCAGTCCTCGGCGCTGTAGAGGCCCGCCAGATACGTGGGTGAGGCGACTTCGGCACGCACCGCGGCGGTGTCGAGGAACTGTCCGTGGGCGGGCGCGGACTCCGAGAGCCACTCCACCTGGTGGGGTTCGGTGGCCACCGTGAGCATGCCGGTGCGCTGCCATTCGGTGTCCAGGCCGAGTTCGGCGATCTCGGCCTGCATGCCCTCGAGGTTCTCGATGCCGAGCGCCTCGAGGGTGTCGATCTCGTCGGGCCAGCGGGACTTCCCGTTCTCGTAGCCGTGGGTCAGGCTCGCGTCGACGAAGCCGCCGTTGCGGCCGGAGGCAGCCCACCCGATGCGATCGGCTTCGATGAGCACGACACGGCGGTCGGGGTGGCGCCGCGCAGCATGCAATGCGCTCCACAGACCGGTGTAGCCACCGCCGACCACCAGCAGGTCGGCGGTCAGCGGCCCCGTCAGCGGCGAATGATCCGGGCGCTGCACCGCACCGGGGTCCAGCCACACCGAGCCCAGCGTGCTGCCGGACAGGGACCGGTCCACCAGAGAGGGGTCGACGGGGGTGTCGAAGACTGTCTGCACTCCGCGAAGACTACGGGCTGACATGGGCACCGGCGACGGGCTGCGCTGCCGGTCGCCACCCGGGCGGACCGAAGATGTACCCGAGTTTGTCGCCCATCGTGCGCGCCGCGCGGACGTCGCGGCCGATCGCGGCGTACTCGCGCGTCTGCAGCCGCCAGATGTTGAAGGTGTGCACCGGTTTCGTCAGCCCGTAGTGCGGACGGAACACCTCGGGCTGGAACGTGCCGAAGAGGCGGTCCCAGAGGATCAGGATGCCGCCGTAGTTGCGGTCCAGGTAGAGCTGGTCCATGCCGTGGTGGACGCGGTGATGCGACGGGGTGTTGAACACGAACTCGACGGGCCGCGGCAGTTTTCCGATCCGCTCGGTGTGGATCCAGAACTGATAGACCAGACTGACCGAGAAGCTGAAGAACACCATCCACGGCGGAATTCCCAACAGCGGCAACGGTATCCACATCACGATCTCACCGCTGTTGTTCCATTTCTGCCGCAACGCGGTCGCGAAGTTGAAGTACTCGCTGGAGTGGTGCGCCTGGTGGGTGGCCCAGATCAGCCGGACGCGGTGGGCGATGCGGTGGTAGGCGTAGAACAGCAGGTCGACGCCGAGGATCGCGATCACCCAGGTGTACCACTGCGTCGCCGGCAGATGCCACGGCGCCACATAGGTGTATATCGCTGCGTATCCGAGTAACGCCCCGAACTTCCACGCGCCCATCGTGGCCACCGACACCAGCCCCATCGAGATGCTCGCCCACGCGTCACGGGTCAGGTACGACCCCGCGCCGGGTCGGTCCTCGGAGTCCTGCTCTGCGACAACGTGTTCGAGCTTGCGGGCCGCGACCCACTCGATGACGAGCAGCAGCAGGAAGAACGGGATGGCGAACAGCACCGGATCCCGCATCGCGGGCGGCAGCACGGTGAGGAACTCCGCTGATGGCACTGCTGCCCCCTACCGGAAGCTCAGCACGTCATCACCCCACGCCTGTCGCACCGGCGCGTCGAGGTCGTCGACGACGGTGTCCTGCCGGTCGATGACCAGCGTGGCACGGGAGTCGTCGTAGGGGCGCCACTGCGGCGCGGCGGCCGGGGCGCCCGGCACGCCGGTGCGGGCGAAGCCGGTCCAGCGGGCACGCATGCGCCGCGACACCTCGGCGCCGGCCGCGCGGCCACCGAGGGCGAACATCGGATCCTTGCGCCCCGCCCCGAGATTCCCCCACACGAAGGGCAATTCGGTGGCGTGCGCGGCGGCCATCCGCAACGCACGCAGCATCGGGGTGGCGAAGTCGAAGCGGTAGAGGTAGACGGGTGCGGTGGCGCGGTGACCGTCGGCGAACCAGATCGACGGCATCCGGAAACCGAGGTCGCTGGCGAGTCCGAGCCCCTTGCCCGCGCGCCTGCCCCGATACATCTTCTCGAGCTGGGCCTTCTCGGGAAGCGTCAGATCTGGTTGCTCGGCCGCGATCTGGGCGAACATCGCGTGGATCGCGTCGGCCTTGATCGGCAGTAACGGCAACTTCATGTACCGGAACAGCGCCGCTTCGTTGCGGTTGGTGCCGATGATCAACGGCACCGGGTGCGTCTGACCGTTCTGGGCCAGCCGGATCGGATAGTCCGGCACCAGGTCGCGGTCGACGATGGGCGCGAAGGCCAGCCGACCCGGGGTGCGCACCGGCACCTCGTTGAACACCGTCCGCGATGCCTCCACGATCGCCCCGATGGGCAACTGGGCAAGCCGGGAGAGCTCGTCGTGGCCGACCCCGACGACGTCGAGGAACCGGGCCGCGATGCGGCCGGCCTGCTCGGTGTCGTAGGAGGAGGTGACGGGCGAGCTCTGCGCGATCGCGGCGTGGAACAGCCCCTTGGCCGCCGGGCTGCCGAGCAGCGTGGTCACCACACCGCCACCGGCGGACTCACCGAACAGGGTCACCCGGCCGGGATCGCCGCCGAACGCGGCGATGTTGTCGCGGACCCAGGTCAGCGCAGCGAGCACGTCGCGCAGTCCGACGTTGGAGGCGAACCGCTCGGACTCCGCGCCGAGCGCGGCGAGCTCGAGGAAGCCCAGCGCGCCGAGCCGGTAGTTCACGGTGACGACGATGACGTCGCCGTCGGCGGCGAGCCGCCGGCCGTGGTAGAGCGGCTGGCTGGCCGCACCCAGGATGTAGGCGCCGCCGTGTACCCACACCATCACCGGTTTGCCGGCGCCGGGTTCGGTGCCGGATGGGGCCCAGACGTTGAGGGTGAGGAAGTCCTCACCCTGGGGAGCGCCGAGAGGAAGAGGAATGCGCGGGTCGGTCGGCTGCGGGCAGGCCGGCCCGACGAGGGAGGCGTCGCGCGGCTCGGTCCACGCTGTCGGCGGGACGGGAGCGCGCCAACGCAGGTCCCCGACCGGAGGTGCGGCGTAGGGAACGGCCTTCCAGGACGCGATCGTCCCGTCGTCGACCCCGCGGACCGGCCCGTATGCGGTGTCGACCACCGGATGACCGTCGGCGTTGCTGCGGGTCTCCTCGGAGCGGGCTTCCGCGGTCATGTCAGTAGATCTCCTTCGATCGAAGGTCCGGTACATCCCCCGTGCGGCCCCGGTACGTCACTGTACCAGCGCATTCTGGCATCACTTCCGGGTTTTGCCGGTCAGCACACCGCCCAGAGCGAGCAGGCTGAGGCCCGCCAGCACCACCATGATCAACCCGACGCGCAACCCCGCCGCATCGGCCACCACGCCCACGATCAGCGGGGCGCCGAGGAAGCCCACGCGCATCAGCCACGTCAGGATCGTCAAGCCCGTGCCGGCGCGCAGCCCGGGGAGTTCGTCGGCGGCGCGCATCGCCGCCGGCACCGCCGTCGCGACGCCCAGTCCGGCCGCGGCGAACCCGGCGATGCTGCCCGGCACCGACGGAAACGCCAGCGCCGCGCCCATCCCGGCCGCGGTGATCACCCCGCCGGCCCGCACCACCGCCCGCTCGCCGAACCGGTCGACCAGGCGGTCACCCACCAGTCGCCCGACGCACATCGCACCGACCAGCGCGACGTATCCGAGCGCGGCGACCGACCCGGCGGCACCCAGGCTGTCCCGCAGATACAGCGTCGCCCAGGAGCTTCCGGCGTCTTCCACGGCGGCACCCGCGATCGCGATGCCGATCAGTGCCAGCAGCGTCAGGTACACCGCGGCACGGGCGGAGGTGGCGCCGCCCTGCGCGGTGGGATGGTCCTCGTGGTCGGGTCCGTGCAGCAGGAACGGATACGCCGCGACCGCCACCGCGCAGAACAGCGCAGCGGACAGGCCGAGGTGCACGGTCCGCGGCAGGTGTACGGCGATGGCGCCGGCGGCCATCAGCCCGCCCACCATCGCACCCACCGCCCACACGGCGTGCAGTGAGTTGATGATCGACCGGCCGTACTGTCGTTGCAGCCGTAGGGCGTTCACGTTCTGCGCGACGTCGGTGATCGCGTCGGCGGCGCCGGCGACGAAGAGTGCCGCGGCGAACATCACGGCACTGGGTGCAGCCGAGGCGATCACGATGAACGCCGCGAGGATCAGCGTGGTGACGAGGTTGACCCGGGCGGACTGGTAGCGCCGGATCAGCGCTGCCGCGGCGGGGCCGGCGATCAGGGCGCCCGCCGAGAACGCGGCCACCGAGCCGCCGAGCATCGCGTTCGACAGCCCGAGGTCGGACTTGACCTCCGGCAGCCGGGGCAACAGATTGGCGAACAGCGCACCGTTGGTGAGGAAGACGGCGCCGATCGCGATCCGGGCACGCCGGTCACGCGTCTGGCCGCCGTCGAGCGGGTGGGGCGCCATGATGGTGCGACCCTACCGGCGCGCGGACCGTCGAGGCGACGGCGGCGGCCGACGCGTACATCGAAAGCACGGCAAGATGGCGCCCATGCCCGTGCCTATGTCCATGGACCGTTCGTCACTGATCGACCTGGCTGCCCGGTACGGCGTGGCCACCGAATATCAGGACTGGTCGGGCCGGCACGTCACCGTGCCCGACACGACGCTGGTGGCCGTGCTCGGCGCCCTCGGCGTCGCCGCGGGAACCGACGCCGAGCGGGCAGCCGCCCTGACCGCGCACGAGCACGCGTACTGGGCGCGCTCTCTGCCCGCGGCTATCGTCGCGCGGGCCGGGACGGCGACGCCGTTCTGGGTGCACGTCACCCACGGCGACCCCGTCGATGTGTGGCTCCAGCTGGAGGACGGCACGCGCCGCGACGATCTGCGGCAGCTCGAGAACAACCGGCCGCCCTACGATCTCGACGGCCGCCTCGTCGGCGAGGCGACCTTCGAACTGCCTGACGATCTGCCGCTGGGATATCACCGGGTGCATCTGCGGGTCGGCGCCTTCGACACCGGAGCGACGGTGATCGTGACGCCGTCTGACATCGCCACCCCGGTGCGGATGGGTGCGCGCCGGCTGTGGGGGCTGTCCACCCAGCTCTACAGCGTGCGGTCCGAGAAGTCATGGGGCGTGGGCGATCTGACCGATCTCACCGACCTGGCCGTGTGGTCGGCGGGTCAGCACGGCGCAGGCTTCATCCTGGTCAATCCGCTGCACGCGGCGGCACCGACACCGCCGATGGAGCCCTCGCCGTACCTGCCGACGTCTCGCCGGTTCGTCAACCCGCTGTACCTGCGAGTCGAAGCCGTGCCGGAGTACGCCTACCTGCGCCACCGCGGGCGGGTGCGTAAGGCCCATGCCCGGGTGCAGGCCCGGGCGGCGCGCTCGCAGCGCGTCGACCGTGATCGCTCCTGGGAAGCCAAACGCGCTGCGCTGCACAGCATTTACCTGGTCCCGTTCAGCCGCGGCCGGGAGCTCGCGTATCAGGGGTACTGCCGCCGCGAGGGACGAGCACTCGACGATTTCGCCACCTGGTGCACGCTGTCGGAACAGCACGGCTCCGATTGGCGCCGCTGGCCGGCAGAACTGCGGCATCCGCGCAGCGAGGCGGTGGCCGCGTTCGCCGCCGAGCACTCCGCCGCGGTCGATTTCCACCGCTGGTTGCAGTGGCTGCTCGACGAACAGCTCGCCGCGGCGCAGGCCGGCGCCGTGGGCGCCGGCATGGAGATCGGCGTCATGGCCGACCTCGCGGTCGGGGTCGACCCCGCGGGCGCCGACGCGTGGGCGCTGCAGGACGTACTGGCGCTCGGCGTGACCGCGGGTGCACCGCCGGACGAGTTCAATCAGCTCGGGCAGGACTGGTCGCAACCCCCGTGGCGTCCCGACCGGCTCGCCGAAGCCGCCTACGAACCGTTCCGTGCGTTGGTGGCCGCGGCCCTGCGACACGCGGGCGGGGTGCGCATCGACCACATCATCGGCCTGTTCCGGCTGTGGTGGATCCCCCGCGGCGTCGCGCCGACCGAAGGCACCTACGTGCGCTACGACCACGAGGCGATGATCGGGATCGTCGCACTCGAGGCGCATCGAGCCGGTGCGCTCGTCGTCGGCGAGGATCTGGGCACCGTCGAACCGTGGGTGCGTGACCATCTGCGGGACCGGGGCCTGTTCGGGACATCGATCCTGTGGTTCGAATCCGGTCACGACGGTGCGCCGCTGCCGGCCGAACAGTGGCGCCAGGCCTGCCTGTCGGCGGTCACCACACACGATCTGCCACCGACCGCCGGCTACCTGGTCGGCGAGCACGTTCGGCTGCGCGACGAGCTGGGCCTATTGACCCGTCCGGCCGAACAGGAATGGGCGGCCGATCGGGCCCACCGGGACGCATGGCTGGGTGAACTGCGGCGGGTGGGCCTGCTGGGCGCGCAGACGGACCCCGATGCCGACCTCGATGCCGACCTCGACGTCGATGAAGTGGTGATCGCGCTGCACCGTTACCTGGGGCGCAGCCCGTCGCAGCTGCTGGCGATGTCGCTGGCCGACGCCGTCGGCGAAACACGCACCCAGAACCAGCCGGGCACCACCGACGAGTACCCGAACTGGCGGGTACCGCTGGCCGGCCCCGACGGCCGCGCGGTGTTGCTGGACGACCTGTTCGACGACGCCCGCGCTGCGGCATTGTGCGACGTCATGCGCGCAGCCGCCGAGGTGCTGTGACAGCTCCGGGGGTGGCCCCCTGTAACGCCGGCGCCCTCTGCAGCGGTTTCACATTCGTCACCGCTGCGATATGTTCGCACCGCGTCGCCGACCCGAGGAGAGAGTTGTCGTGAGAAAGCTCGTCGTGTTCAGCGGTGGCCTGGTGGCCGCCGGAACAATCGCCCTGGTCGGGGCCGGTGCCGCGCTGTCCCAGCCGGCGGGTGCGCCCAGCCCGTACAACGTCACCGGTGAGCAGTACGGCCGCGCGCTGGCGATCCTGAAGAGCCAAGGCATCAAGGCCTACTTCGGCGGTTCCCGCGGCAGCGTGCTTCCTCAGTCGGCGTGCCTGGTGGATCAGCAGAAGGTCACCAGCGGTGGTCGGATGCTGCTGTCCCTGGACTGCACGCAGGCCGCCGCCGATCAGATCAAGGCTCAGGGCCCGGTGGGTGGCCCCACCGTCGGCGCCAACGGTGTGACCACGGTGACGCCGACGCCTGTCGTGCCGATCGCCGGGGCTCCGGGCGCCGGCGCTCCTGTTGCGGGTGCGCCTCAGCAGATTCCGGGCGGCCCGCCGATCCCCGGTCAGCCGCTGCCTGCCGGCTGATCCCATTACCCGGGACCCGCGGTCCCACCAATCGCGAGGTTCGTCGTAAACTCTCGGTCATGCTGCGACCCCGCCGCGACGCCGTGCGCGTCGACGACATCGATCCCGGGCCCGTGCAGATCCAGGCCCGCAAGGTCACCTTCGACGTCAGCGATGTTCCGCTGCACTGGATTCCGGGCCATCCGGCCGCCTCTCACGTGATCAGCGTGCTGAATCTCGTGCTACCTGCCGGTGAGCGCTGGTTCGTGCAGACCTTCAACGAGGCGCTGCCCATGGTCGAGGACCCGCATCTCGCGGACGACATCCGCGGGTTCATCGGACAGGAGGCCACCCACGCCGACGTGCACGACGCGATCCTGCACGACTTCATGGTCGAACGCGGCGTCGATCCGGAGCCGATCCTCGCCCAGGTCGAGCACGTCTTCTCCCGGGTGCTCGCACCGATCGACTCGCCCGACCCCGACGTGCGCCTGAACCACCTCTGTGAGCGGCTGTGGCTCATCGCCGCGATCGAGCACTACACCGCGGTGATGGGCGATTTCGCGCTGAACTGCACCTGGGACCAGCACGGCGCCGATCCCACACTGACCGATCTGTTCCGCTGGCACGGTAGCGAGGAAGTCGAGCACCGCAGCGTCGCCCACGATGTCGCGACCTACTTCCACGACAGCTACCTCGCTCGGATCCGCGCGATGACGATCGCCGCGTCCATGCTGTTCGTGTTCTTCCAGCGCACCGCGTGGTACCTGGTCAAGACCGACCCGGATGTCACGACGACGTGGTGGGGCTTCAATCGCATGCGGATGCGCGACTCCAAACTCGGCCTGCTGCCCCGCTACAGCTCGCTGTTCGGGTCGAGCACGCTGACCTACTTTCGGCGCGGTTACTCGCCGGAGCAGTTCGGGTCCACCGCCCAGGCGGTCGCCTATCTGGCGAGTTCGCCGGCAGCGCGTGCGGCTCATCAGTGATGTCCGTGCTGGGCAAGCACTACCGGCAGACGCCGCCCAGTGCGTCGGGCCGCAGCCGCCACGACCCGGTACTGGCGCTCGCCGGCGCGGGTCTCGCGCGGTTGTTCTCCGTGACCGCGACGCGCCAGATCCGTCCGCCGAGCAGTCAGGGGCAGCCGACTCTGGCCCTCACGGTGCGCGGCCGCCGGGTGGTCGCCCGCGATCAGGACGTCGTCGAGTTGACGCTGGCCGCGGTCGACGGCGCCGCACTCCCCCGCTGGTATCCGGGTGCCCACCTGGACGTGCATCTGCCCAGTGGCCGGATTCGCCAGTATTCGTTGTGCGGTGACCCGGCCACCTCCGGCGAGTACCGCATCGCAGTGCGCCGCATCCCTGACGGTGGCGGCGGTTCGATCGAGTGTCACGACGCACTGCCCGTCGGCGCGGTGGTACACACCCACGGCCCGCGCAACGCGTTCCCGCTGACCGTACCCGGGCACGGATCCCCCACGCGCCGTGTGCGATTCATCGCCGGCGGCATCGGCATCACCCCGATCCTGCCGATGCTGCGGGCGGTGCGGCACCTCGGCGTGGAGTGGTCGATGATCTACACCGGGCGCAGCCGCGACAGCCTGCCGTTCCTCGGCGAGGTGGCGGACTTCGGGGCGCCGGTCGAGATCCGTACCGATGACGTGAACGGATTACCGTCGGCAGCAATACTTCTCGGTGACTGCCCGGCCGGCACCGCCGTCTATGCCTGTGGCCCGGCACCGATGCTGACGGCGGTGCGCGCGGCGCTGGTGGACCGCGCCGACGTGGAACTGCACTTCGAGCGGTTCGCCGCACCCCCCGTGCAGGATGGCACCCCGTTCGAGGTCAGCGTGGCGTCGACGGGCGCGACGATCAGCGTGGGCGCACAGGAGACCCTGCTGACGGCGTTGCAGCGGGCCGGGATCGCGGCACCGTACTCGTGCCAGCAGGGGTTCTGCGGAACCTGCCGGGTCCGGGTGCTCGCCGGCGAGGTGGACCATCGCGACACGTTGCTCACCGACCCCGAGCGTGACGCGGCCATGATGCTGACGTGCGTGTCCCGGGGCCACGGAGCACTGACGCTCGACCTCTAGCCGAGGGCCTCGACGAGCGCATCGAGCAGCGGCCGTTGACTTTTCAGCAGTTTTTCGCGTGCGACCTCCAGACCCCACCACGCGATCCTGTCGAGTTCCGGAAACTCCGCCATCCGCCCCGAGCGGGGCGGCCACTCCATCGTGAACGTGTTGCTGACGGCACCTCGGACGTCGAGATCGCCCTTCACTGCGAATGCGGTGACGATCTTGCCGCCCGCCTGCCGTACCGGCGGCAGGTCGATGCGGGGTCCGGCCGGCGGCGGCATGCCGATCTCTTCGGTGAACTCGCGTTGTGCGGCCGCCCACGGGTCCTCCCCGTCGTCGTACTCGCCCTTCGGGATCGACCATGCGCCGTCGTCCTTGCGCGCCCAGAACGGCCCGCCCGGATGGCCGAGGAGCACCTCGAGTTCGTCGCTGCCGTGGCGGTAGAGCAGGAGGCCGGCGCTGCGGGAAGGCTTGCGGGAAATCACAGCCGACGATAGCCCGTGTAAGGATGGAGGCGATGACCCGTCCCACGCGGCGCATGCTCACCTCGTTGTGGTCGGCGACCACCATGGTGCCGGTCAACAGCGGCGCCGCGGCCGCCTATAGCACACTGTTCGTGACGGTGCGCCGTCTCGTTCTGGGAAGGCGCCTGACAGTGCGTCTGGACGACGGCGATCTCACCCTGACCGTCACCCGATTCGATTCCCGGCTCGACGTGCACGGCCTTTCTGTCGGCCAGCTCACCGACGTCCGATTGGTGGCCTCCGACATCCGTTGGCAGGAAGGCATTCTCAACACCGCAACCGTGGTCTTGCACAACGTTCACCTCCGGCCCGGCGCACCGCCGACGCTGGTGGCCGCGCCGGTGGAGGTGACGTTGGAGGTGCCGGCGCCGATGGTCGACGACATGTTCGGCCGCGCCGCGCCGCGGTTGTCCGGCGACGTCGGTGACGACGGGGTGGCCCGCATCCGGTTCGCTCGCCGGCCGCGGTTCGGCCATGTCGAAGTCGATGTGAGTGTCGACGGTTCGACGCTGTGGCTGCAGGCCCACACGGTGGCGCTGGGCGCCCGGCGCTGGCGGCTGCCCGCGCGCACTCCCGCCTACCCGGTGCGGCTGCCCGAGCTGGCCCACGGCCTGACGCTGACCGGTGTCGAATTCGCACCCAAGGTGGTGCGGGTGACGGGAACGCTGCCCCAGTGGCGCACCGACTTGGACCGGAAACGCTTGGAGGACAGCATCACCGGACTCAGCGTCGGCATGGTGCTCAACCTGACCAGGGTCGGCAGGTCGCGTTAGAGTCTTCTGCCGTGGCCGGTCACATCGGGTACGCCCGCTTCGTCGCCCTCGGCGACAGCCAGACCGAGGGGCTGTGGGACGGCGACGACGCGACAGGCCTGCGGGGTTTCGCCGATCGCCTGGCCGAGCGGCTCGATGCGCTCTGCCCGGGTCTGCAGTACGCCAATCTCGCAGTGCGCGGTAACCAGATCCGCGACGTTGCCGACGTCCAGCTGCCCGCTGCGCTGGACATGAACGCAGATCTGGTCACCCTCTGCATCGGCATGAACGACATGACACGTCCCGGAACGGGTTTCGAGCGGGCACTGATCCAGCTGCGGGAGGTGCACCGCGCGCTGGCCGACTCCGGGGCGACGGTGGTGACGACGACGTTCCCCGACCTGGCCCGCATCCTGCCGATCGGGCGGGTGCTCGGCGCCAGGGTGCTGGCGATCAACGAGGTCATCCGTGCGGCGTCCGAGCGGCACGGCTTCGCGCTGGTCGACCTGTACGGAGCGCCGTCGATGACGCAGCCCGACACGTGGAGCGCGGACCGGGTGCACGGCTCCCCGCGCGGACACCACCTGTTCGCCGAGGCGGCCGCCGAAGCGCTCGGACTGCCGGGCAGCTCCCACGACTGGGCCACCGCGGACCCCACCGCCCCGCCGCCGTCGCTGCGCTCGCGGACCTACTCTCAACTGCTCTGGACGCGGAACATGCTGATGCCCTACCTGTGGAACCACCTGCGTGGCCGATCGCTGAGCGATACGCGCGGTCCCAGGCGTCCGGCGCTGGCTCAGCTGGTCGGCTGACCCTGGCTCAGATTCCCGGCTCAGATTCCCGGCTCAGATTCCCGTCCATGTCGTGTCGAGCTCGTTCGCGACGTCGATCACCTTGGCCTTCTGCGACTCCGGGCTGTCGATCTCGCCCGCGACGTGCGCGGCGATGAACCGCCGAATCTCGGCGTCCACGCCCCCGATGATGCGCACGACTTCTCCGCGCAGCGATTTCGAGGTCACATGGATCGCGATATCGGTGGCGCGCGGTTTCTCGACATCGATGATCAGCAGCAGCGGCTCGGCGGCGCGCGCCACGGCGCGCAGCGAGATCTCGCCGAACACCATGAACCTGGGCTTGTCGATCCGCAGGTCGACCACCATGTCGATCTCCAACGGAATGCGGATCGCGAACGTGATCTCCTCGGCCACCCGCCGGTTGACCCGCGGCGTCAGGATGCGCACCTTGGCGGTCACCTTGGCGAGCTTGCCCGGCCCCTGGGCGATCGGGCCCATTTCGAAAGCCTCGCCGGCGATCTGGCCGATCGCTTCGCCCACCCGCTCTTCGGTCACCGCGACCTCGAAGAACCGCCGGCCGAACTCTTCGTAGCTCATGTAGGTCGTCGGAGCGTCAGAGGTGGTGTTCATGGTCCTGCTACGTTCTCACGTCCACCGCGCCGGAGGCGACAACACCGCCGTTTCTCGGGCCTCAGGCGGTGTCGGTGAAGACCCGAAGCCGGGTCAACGCCGCGCGTTCGGCGCCGCGAGCGCGGTACTCCCCGATCACGACGGCCCGGCGGTCGACCGTGTGCACCCGGGCCGCGACGGACCGGCCGGAGCGGATCCGCTTGTCCCAGCGGCCGCCTGCGAGGAGCCGTGCGACGTCGGAGGCGGTGCGCGGCTCGTCGTCCCCGGTGGTGATCTCGACGCCGGCGGTGCGCCGCCGCAACCCCACTTCGTCACCGGCGCAGGCGTCGTCGAGACACCGCCCGAACGCTGTCCCGATCCCGCTGCCCACACCGCCGAACCCGCGCAGGAACCCCGCGCTGCCGCGCACACCCTGGTGGCTCACCATTGCGCGGCTCAAAGCCAGGCCGGCGGGTAACGCCTGGGTGCCGCCGCGGAGAAACCGGCGGATCATCGCGGGCAGTTCCCAGTAGGCGGACAGAGCGGCGATCCGCAGTCCAGCTGCGGTGTCCGACGTGTCGTAACGGATGTAGGCGGGGACCTGCATGGTCAGCGTCGGCGACATCCGGATCACCAGGGTGAGGTCGCGCAGCACCGTCGCGCCGGCGACAAGGTCCGCGTCGAGGTCGTAGGCGATGTCGCGCGGGCCGATGAAGGTGTCGTAGAAGTGTCCGATCGCGGCGCGGCCCCGGTGCGGCGAGGATCCGACCGGATCTTCGACCCTGCCGTCATCGGTGAACAACCCCAACCACCCGGCGCGGTCGTGCGCGCCTGCCGCGGCGAGGGAACGCTGGGCGGCCGACAGCACGTCGGCGCGCAGAGAGGCCATAGGCGTTGCCTACCACTCAGACCCCCGGGCAGTCGACTGTCCCGGCCGTCGCAGGCACACTGGATGCATCTGCTGTGCGCGCCACAGCCTGGCGAGGAGGACGACCATGAGCGGTAACGGACCTTTCGGCTTCGATCCGGAGGACTTCGACCGAGTGATCCGTGACGCCGGCGACGGCCTGCGTGACGCGTTGGGCAAGTTCATGACGACGTCGGGCGAACGTGCCGGCTGGTCGGTGCTGTTCGACGACCTGGCGCGCGGCGGCCGCCCGCGTCGGCCAGAGACGGCCGGTGAGACCGGCGACGGGGTGTGGGCGATCTTCACCGTCGACCCGTCCGGCGGGGCGCACATCGAGCAGGTGTTCCCGACGGAGTTGGACGCGCTGCGCGCCAACAAGGACAACACCGACCCGACCCGTCGGGTCCGCTTCCTTCCCTACGGCATCGCGGTCAGCGTGCTGGACGCCGCAAAGTCGGACACCGCGAATTCAGACACCGCGGAGTCGGACACCGCGAATTCAGACACCGAGGCCGGTGGCGACACCCCGCAATAAAGGGGCATCTTTCCCTCGTGTGACGCACAGCGCACCGGCGACGAAGTAGTTAGCGGCACCACACAGACTTGCTCTACTGTGTGTCCGGTGAGAAGTTATACCGGCTAAGTTACTATCGGCGGAATCGTACGAGGCCAGGGGTTACATTGCGCGGCACATGCCGGGGACAGATCGGGAGACACGGGTCGTGATGAAGGTTGCCAGAAAAGTGTGGCTGCCCCTGCTGATCGTGTTTGTCGTCGTCGTTGCCGGCCTGACAGTGTCCCGCATCCGGACCTTCTTCGGCTCCGAGGGCATCATCGAGACGCCACGTAATTTCGCCGACCTTCCCGAGCCGTTCGATCCCAAGGTGGTCCGGTACGAGATCACCGGCACCGGCAGCTACGCCGACATCAACTATCTGGATCTCGATGCAAAGCCGCAGCGCGTCGACAACGCTGCGCTGCCGTGGTCGCTGACGCTGTCGACCACCGAACCGTCCGCGGCCCCGAACATCGTCGCCCAGGGTGACGGCGGGTCGATCACGTGCCGGATCCTGGTCGACGACGAGCTCCGTGACGAGAAGACCACCGACGGGCTCAACGCCCAGACCTTCTGCTTCGTGAAGTCGGCATGAGCGCACCTGTCGACGGCGCTCCGACCGACGCCCACCCTCCTGCTCGTGCGCACCGGCCGCTCATCCCCCGCCTGATCCGCACGCTGGCGCTGCCGATCGTTCTCGGCTGGGTCGCGGTCATCATCATCTTGAACACCGTGGTGCCGCAGCTCGAGGAAGTCGGGCAGATGCGTGCGGTGTCCATGAGCCCCGACGACGCGCCGTCGCTGATCTCGATGAAGAAGGTCGGTCAGGCGTTCGAGGAGGGCGACTCCGACAGCTCGGTGATGATCGTCTTCGAGGGCGACAAGCCGTTGGGCGACGAGGCCCACGCCTGGTACGACCAGCTGGTCAAGAAGCTCGAGGCCGACACCACGCATGTGCAGTCGGTGCAGGACTTCTGGAGCGATCCGCTGACGGCGGCGGGTTCCACCAGCAATGACGGTAAGGCCGCCTACGTCCAGGTGAAGATCGCCGGCAACCAGGGTGAATCGCTGGCGAACGAGTCGGTCGAGGCGGTCCAGAAGATCGTCGAGACCGTGCCGCCGCCGCCGGGTGTGAAGGCTTATGTCACCGGGCCGGCCGCGCTGGCAGCCGATCAGCACATCGCGGGTGACCGCAGTATGCGGATGATCGAGGCGGCGACCTTCACCGTCATCATCATCATGTTGCTGTTGGTGTACCGCTCGATCGTCACGGTGCTGATCACGCTCGTGATGGTGGTGCTGTCGCTGGCGACCGCGCGCGGGCTGGTGGCCTTCCTCGGCTTCCACGACATCATCGGGCTCTCGACGTTCGCCACCAACCTGCTCGTCACGCTGGCGATAGCCGCGGCCACCGACTACGCGATCTTCCTGATAGGTCGCTATCAAGAGGCGCGCAGTGTCGGCGAAGACAAAGAGACCGCGTTCTACACGATGTTCCACGGCACCGCGCACGTCGTGCTCGGGTCGGGCCTGACGATCGCCGGCGCGACGTTCTGCCTCAGCTTCACCCGGCTTCCCTATTTCCAGACCCTCGGCGTACCGCTGGCCATCGGCATGGTCATCGTCGTGCTCGCCGGTGTCGTGCTCATGGTGGCGATCATCTCGCTGGCCACCCGCTTCGGCCTCCTCGAGCCCAAGCGCGCCATGCGGATTCGCGGTTGGCGCAAGATCGGCGCCGCGATCGTGCGGTGGCCCGGGCCGATCCTGGTGGGCGCCATCGCGCTGTCGCTCGTCGGGTTGCTGACGCTGCCCGGCTACCAGACCAACTACAACGACCGGAACTACCTGCCCGCCGATCTGCCGGCCAACGAGGGCTACGCCGCCGCCGACCGGCACTTCTCGCAGGCCCGGATGAACCCGGAATTGCTGATGATCGAAAGCGATCACGACATGCGCAATTCCGCGGACTTCCTGGTCATCGACAAGATCGCCAAGGCGCTGTTCCGGGTCGAGGGCATCGCCCGCGTGCAGGCCATCACCCGGCCCGACGGCAAGCCGATCAAGCACACGTCGATCCCGTTCCAGATGAGCATGCAGGGCACTACGCAGCGCCTGAACCAGAAGTACATGCAGGACCGGATGGGCGACATGCTGGATCAGGCCGCCGAGATGGACAAGACCATCGCCACGATGGAGAAGATGTCCACCCTGACCAAGCAGATGTCGGAAGTCACCCACTCGATGGTGACCAAGATGAAGGGGATGTACGTCGACATCGAGGCGCTGCGAGACAGCATCGCGAACTTCGACGACTTCTTCCGGCCGATCCGCAACTACTTCTACTGGGAACCGCACTGCTACAACATCCCGGTCTGCTGGGCGATTCGATCGGTGTTCGACACCCTCGACGGCATCAACGTGATGACCGACGACTTCAAAGAGATCATCCCGGAGATGGAGCGGCTCGACACGTTGATGCCGCAGATGGTCGCGTTGATGCCCGAGATGATCTCCACGATGAAGACGATGAAGACCATGATGCTGACGATGTACCAGTCGCAGAAGGGCATGCAGGACCAGATGGCGGCGCAGCAGGAGGATGCGGACGCCATGGGTGAGGCATTCGACAACTCCATGAACGACGACTCGTTCTATCTGCCCCCGGAGATCTTCGACAACAAGGACTTCCAGCGCGGGCTGGAGCAGTTCCTCTCCCCCGACGGCAAGTCGGTGCGGTTCATCATCGCCCACGAGGGTGATCCGCTGACGCCCGAGGGCATCGCGCGGATCGACAAGATCAAGAACGCCGCGAAGGAGGCGATCAAGGGCACCCCGCTGGAGGGCTCGAAGGTCTACCTCGGCGGTACCGCGGCCACCTTCAAGGACATGAAGGACGGCAACAACTACGACCTGTTGATCGCGGGTATCTCCGCGCTGGGCCTGATCTTCATCATCATGCTGATCCTCACCCGCGCCGTCGTCGCGTCAGCGGTGATCGTCGGCACGGTGGTGATCTCGCTGGGCGCCTCGTTCGGTCTGTCGGTGCTGTTCTGGCAGCACATACTGGGTCAGCCGCTGCACTGGATGGTGCTGGCGATGGCGGTGATCATCCTTCTCGCGGTCGGTGCGGACTACAACCTGCTGCTGGTGTCCCGCCTGAAGGAGGAGATCCACGCCGGCATCGGCACGGGCATCATCCGTGCGATGGGCGGCAGCGGTTCGGTCGTCACGGCCGCAGGGCTGGTGTTCGCGCTTACGATGATGTCGATGGCGGTCAGCGAGCTGACCATCATCGGGCAGGTCGGTACGACGATCGGGCTGGGGCTGCTGTTCGACACGTTGGTGATCCGAGCGTTCATGACGCCCGCGATCGCCGCGCTGATGGGCCCGTGGTTCTGGTGGCCGCAACGGGTGCGACGGCGTCCCGTTCCGGCGCCGTGGCCGAGACCCGGTGGCTTGCAAAGTGATCCGGCAGAAGGAGTGAGGGTATGAAGCGAGTTCTGATGGGGATCGCTGCGGCGGTGTTGACGGCGGGAGCGTTGGGTACCGCGGCGCCCGCGACGGCCGACCCGGACACCGATTTCGCCAACGAGCTACACGTCTACGGGATCTATGGGCAGAAGGACTACAACGCCTGGATCGGCAAGATCATGTGTAAGCGGCTCTACACCGGCGTGGACCCCGATGTGTTCGCCACGGCGCGCTTCATCCAGATGAACATGGAGAAGGGCACCACCACAGAGCAGACCTACCAGTTCATCGGTGCGGGTCTGCGCACGTACTGCCCGGAGAAGCTGCCCGTTCTCGACGCGGCCCGCTAACCGTGCCGTCGGCCGCTCGGAGACGGTTCAACGAGGCGGTCACCGGGTTCTGGAGTGTCGCGGCGCCGGTCTATGACACGGCCGTGGTGCAGCGGTGGGTGTACCGGCCGGCCCAGGACGAGATGATCGCGCTGCTGCAGGCTCGCGGCGCCCGGCAGATCGCCGATGTCGGTTGCGGCACAGGGATTCTCGCCGACCGGATCGCTCGTGAGGTGACGGGCGCCGAGGTCAGCGGAGTGGATCTGTCTGACGGCATGCTTGCCGAGGCCCAGCGGCGCTCGACAAAGGTGAACTGGCTGCGGGCGCCGGCCGAGCAGCTGCCGTTCGCCGACGGCAGCCTCGACGCGGTGGTGAGCACGTCGGCGTTCCACTGGTTCAATCAGCCTGCGGCACTGCGGGAGTTCCGTCGGGTGCTCTCGCCCGGTGGTGTCGCGGCGGTCGCGACGCTGAGTCCGCGCCGACTGGTGCCGGTCGAGATGCTGGCCGCGGTACGGCTGCCGGCGTATGAAGCGCCGGATCCGGCGGCGATGCGACGGCTGTTCACCGACGCCGGCTTCACCGTCGCCGATCAGCACCGCGTGCACCGCCCGCTGTGGACCCAGGTCCTCTCCGACCTCATCACCGTGGGCGAGTTGTCCCCAACGCCGATTTGATCCCCAGCTAGCTCGTCTGTCGGGCCGAATTGTCAGTGGCTGTTGGGAGATTGGGGTCATGTCTCCGAGCAGTTCGCTGGCAATCGATGAGCGGTTGTCGGTGCTGCATGAGGAGTTGGCGGAGCTGACGGGGCAGCGTAACGCGATCGATGCGCGGATCGTGGAGATCGCCGCGGAGATCGACCGCGATGAGTTGTGGGCGGCGGCCGGGGCGCGGTCGACGGCGGGCTGGGTGGCGTGGAAAGCGGGGGTGTCGCGGTCGCGGGGGCAGACGATCGCGGCGATTGCGGCCCGCTACGACGAATTCCCGCAGTGTGTCGAGGGTCTGGCACAGGGTCGGTTCTCCGTGGATCAGGTCGGGGTGATCGCCGAACACGGTCTTCCCGGCTCCGACGCCCATTTCGCGACCATGGCCCGATGCGCGACGGTGTCTCAGTTGCGGACCGCGTTGAAGATGCAACCCAAACCCATCCCGGAACCGCGGCCCGACGACGAGGCAGAGGATGAGGACGGCGTGCCCGTCGTCGATCCGGGGCCGCAGGTGTCGATCACCTCGACCTCCGATGAGCAGTACACCTATTGGCAGATCGCGCTGCCCCATGTCGAGGCCGCCGCGTTCGAGGCGGCGCTGGCCTCGCATCGCGATGCACTGATCACCGAGTGGACGGCCGCCGACCCCGACGGGCGGGCGGCGATGCCGACCACCGCGGCGGCGTTTCTGCGGCTGGTCGACGCGAGCTGGGACGCCGAGGCGGCGGCGCGTCCGCACGGGCAGCGCACCACCGTGGTGGTGCACGTCGACGCCGCCACCCGGGTGGCCGCGCTGCATCTGGGGCCGCTGCTAAGTGACGCCGATCGTCGGTACTTGTCCTGTGATGCGACGTGTGAGGCGTGGGTGCACCGCGACGGGCGGGTGATCGGGGCCGGGCGGACGACTCGCACGGTGAACCGGCGGCTGCGCCGCGCCGTGGAACATCGTGATCGCTGTTGTGTGATGCCCGGCTGCGGGGCCACCCGGGCGCTGCACGCTCACCACCTCGTGCACTGGGAAGACGGCGGACCCACCGAACTGTGGAATCTCGCGCTGGTCTGCCCGTATCACCTTCGGGCCCATCACCGCGGCCTGATCACGATCACCGGACCCGCCGACCACCTCGTCGTCACCGACGCCGCCGGCCACACCCTCACCTCAGCCTCCCTGGCCCGGCCACCCACCCAACCCCCACCGGACGTCGCACCCTGTTCCGGGCCCACCGGCGAACGCGCCAACTGGTGGTGGTACCAGCCCTACGAACCATGAACAGGCTGAGTCAGAGTCCGAACTGGTCCTCGACGATGCCGAGCCACACCGATGCCGCGTCGATCGCGACCTTCTCGCTGATGAACGCGTGCTGGGTGCCCGTGTAGATGTCGCGGAACGCGCGCTCGAGGCGGCTGCCCTCGCGAATCGCCGTCGTGCCCGCGGCCAGGTGCGCCCATTCGGCGCATTCGCGGGCGGTGTCGGTGGCGTGCACGGCGGCCACGCGCATGTCGGCCCGCATCGTAGGGGTGAGCTCATCGCCGGCGGCGACCGCAGCCTCCGCGGTGCCGAACGCGTCGAGGACCAGCAGTCGGGCCGCCCGCCACGCGGCGACGTGCCGGGCGAGCCCCTTCTGGAACGTCGGTCGCGTCGCGAGCGCGGCCATGTCGCTCATCCGGAACTTCGTGGCGGCCAGTTCGGCGACGTCGTCGAGCATGCTCTTGGCCACCCCCAGCGCCCAGGCGGCATGTCCGGCGGCGGTCACCGGCATCATGCCCATCCGCGTGGCGGGCGACGTCCCCCGTCGCGGTTCCCGGGTGAAGAGCGCGAACGTGCGGCCGTGCGGCACGAACACGTCGGTGATGGCGTAGTCATAGGAGCCGGTTGCCTTGAGCCCCTGCACATGCCAGCCGTCGGTGAACTCGACGTCGGCACGCGGCACGATCGCCACCCGCATGTCGGGCACGCCCTCGCTGATCCACTGCATCTCGCCGTCGACCATCGGCAGGAAACCCGCGGCGACGTACTCGGCGTGCCCGGTACCGGAACCGAAACTCCACGAGCCGGTGAGCCGGTATCCGCCGTCGACCGCGACGCCCTGGCCATTCGGGAAGAACTGCCCGCCCATCGTGACGTGGTTGTCGTTCGCGCTGAACACCTCCGCGAAACCGTCATCGGGCAGATACGTGGCGGCGGCGAACGACGATGGCAGATTCGCGATCCCGACCCAGCCAAAAGAACCGTCCTGCCAAGCCATTTCGATCCAGGTCTCGATCATCTGGGCAAACGACGGCTCTGCGCCACCTGCAGGCGCAGGGTTGAATGCCGACATCAGACCCGTCGACCACATTGCATCGACGACGCTGCGGCTCAGCGTGCGCTGGCGCTCCGACTCGGCAGCCTGCTCACGCACCAGTTCTCTCATGCCACGCGCCAACCCGACGAGGTCGTCACGTGCCATCTGCGGGACCGCTGTCACGGCCTCGACGGTAACGCGTCAGGGCACCGCGGTGAACACATTCACCGGAACTGTCATCTCCGGTTCGGGCAGCGCAGGCGTCTCGGCTTCAGGGCCGGGCAGCGGCGCGAGGAGCGGCTCCGCACCGGGCAGGTGCTGTTGAGCGGAGACAGGGAGATGCGGTTCGGCCGACGGAGCCGCCGCGTCGACGGCCGTCTGCGGGAGCGCTTCGATGGCCGGCGTCTCGGGGGTCGCAGTCGGCGCGGGGCCGGGTAGTGCGTCGGGTGGCGGGAGCGCGTCGACGGCCGGGACGGCTGCCGATGCGGCGAGAGCCGCGGGCGCCGGCGCAGCGACCGGAGCTGCAGCAACGGGCGCTGCGGCAGCAAGGGGCGCTGCCACATAGGCGGGAACGGCGGAATATGTCGGCGACGGGGCGGTGACGATCTTGCGCGCCGGCTCCGCAGCAGCGTCGACCGGCGCGGTGACACTGACCCATCCCGGGTCGGCGGCCGGCGCACTGGCCGCTGCCGGTGCGACGTCGGGCACCGATCCGGCGGTCAGGAAGACGACGCCGACGGCGGCCGCAGCAGCCACCCCCATCGCGGCGGCGAGCACCCGGGTGGGTCGCTTTCGACGCGCGACGACACGGGGCAGCGCCACGGTGATCGCCTCGGCGGGGTCGACGTCGGCCAGCGCCGCGCCGTAGGCCAGTGCCACCAGGGGTGGCATGTCGCTGTCGTCAGGATCGATGAGCACGCGGGTCGCGCATGCCAGCGGCACGGCGTCGACGGTCACGCCGAGTGTGCTCAGGTCGGTGCGCAACCGCCGCCCACACGCTTCGGCGTCGGGGGTCCACACCAGGCGCAGCCGATCGACGTCGAGCCCGCATGCCCGAGCCAGGCCGTGGCCGCCGCGGGCGGCGAGGCGGGCGATGTCGGTGTCGACATCGGTGCCCGCATCGAACTCCAATGAGTCGTGGTCGACGACAGTGCGGTCGGCTTCGTTCACCAGCGCCCAGGTCACCTCGGTGCTGGTCAACGACAACCCCAGAACTGCGCCCACGGCATCTCCTTCGGGTGTCGAAGCCGGTGTCTGTGGTTCATCGGGCGACCCAGAACCGGTGTTACACCGGCCATACGAAGCCGCCGACGGGGAGCCTAACGCCGACGGCCAGATCTCGCGCGCCAAGCGTGTGACCAGCGGCTTCGAGCCGGTGGCTGCCTATCGGGCGATCCGGCTCCTTACCGGTCGGCGCCACCCCGAATTTGCTGGACACCCCCGTTGGCGCGGTAACGTGCAGGCCCGTGGGTAGACACCGCTTAGCTTCTGAGCGCCGCCATCGGTGGGCGGCGCCTGCCGCTGCAGTTGTCCTGCCCGCGCTGGCGCTGCTCTGCTCCGGAGCCGATTCGATCCACACCCCGGATTCACCCCCCGCCGCCGAGCCCCCGACGGCAGCGCCGTGCTGTGCCTCGGTCATCGCTCTCGCGTCGCCGATCGCCGACTACCGCAGCACCCCCGCCGACGAGGGCCTGCGGCTTGCGAGCTCGCGGTCGATGCACCGCACCCTCGATGCGGCGCTGCCCGGCACGGTCGGCTCCGAGGCGGGCATGCAGGTGAAGACCATCCTGGTCGCCCGCGCGGTCAGCGCGATCTTCCCCGAGATCCAGAGCATCGGCGGGGTCCGCCCCGACTCGCTGAGGTGGCACCCCGACGGCCTGGCCGTCGACGTGATGATCCCCGACTACAGCTCCCCCGACGGCATCGCTCTCGGCGACGCCATCGTGGCGTTCGCATTGAGCAACGCCGACCGGCTCGGAGTGGCGCACGTGATCTGGCGGCAGACGATGTATCCGGCGCACGGCACTCCGCACGGCATGACCGATCTCGGCTCCGACAACGCCAACCACTACAACCACGTGCACATTGCCACGGTGGGCGGCGGCTATCCCGCCGGTCCCGTCTATCTCGGCTGACCGAACCGGCTGGCCGAACGGGCTGATCGCGGGGCCGTGGTCACCGCCCAAAACCGGCGGCGCGCAGAGCGTCCGCCATCGACCCACCCCCGCTGCCGCTCCCCTTCCGCTGCGCGCCGGCCTCGCGACGTGGCCGCTGCTCCGACCCACGCTTCGGCGCCGTCCGTGGACCCGAGTCCTTGCGGGGCGCACGGGTCTTCTCGTCGAGCCGCAGAGTCAACCCGATCCGCTGCCGCTCCACGTCGATGGAGACCACCTTCACCTTCACCACCTGGCCTGAGCGCACCACCTCGTGCGGGTCGGACACATAGCGGTCGGACATGGCCGAGACGTGCACCAGCCCGTCCTGGTGCACCCCGACGTCGACGAAAGCGCCGAACGCGGCGACGTTGGTCACCACGCCCTCGAGGATCATCCCCTCCTTCAGATCGGCCACCTTCTCCACGCCCGCGGCGAAGCTCGCCGTGGTGAACTCGGGCCGGGGGTCGCGACCGGGCTTCTCGAGTTCGGCGAGGATGTCGGTCACGGTCGGCACGCCGAACCGCTCGTCGGCGATCTCGGCGGGCCGAACCGATTGCAGCGCACGCCGATTGCCGATGATCTCGGCCAGACTCACCCCCGCCCGGTCGAGAATGCGACGCACCACCGGGTAGGACTCCGGATGCACACCAGAGCTGTCCAGAGGATCCTCGCCGTCACGGATCCGCAGGAAGCCGGCACACTGCTCGAACGCCTTGGGGCCCAGGCGCGGCACCTCCAACAGCGTGCGGCGGCTGCGGAAGGGGCCGGTGCGGTCCCGGTGCGAGACGATCGACTCGGCGAGCGTCTCGGTGATACCGGACACCCGAGCCAGCAGCGGTACCGAGGCGGTGTTCACGTCGACCCCGACCGCGTTCACGGCGTCCTCGACCACGGCACCGAGACTGCGGGCCAGGATGCCGGGGGTCACGTCGTGCTGGTACTGGCCGACGCCGATCGACTTGGGTTCGATCTTGACCAGTTCGGCCAGCGGATCCTGCAGCCGGCGCGCGATGGACACCGCACCGCGCAGCGTGACGTCGAGTTCGGGCAGCTCGTGTGCGGCGTAGGCCGACGCCGAATACACGGAAGCTCCCGCCTCGCTGACGACGGCCTTCGTGGGTGCCGCCGCACCCGCCGCCCGGATGTCGGCGATCAATTCGGTTGCCAGCGCATCGGTTTCGCGGGATGCGGTGCCGTTGCCGATAGCGATCAGCTCGACACGGTGCCGCGCAACCAAGGCGGCCAGCGTCGCCTTGGCGGTGTCCCACTGCTTCTGCGGCTGGTGCGGGAAGACGGCGCACGTCTCGAGCACCTTGCCGGTGCCGTCGACGACGGCCACCTTGACCCCGGTCCGGAAACCGGGGTCAAGACCGAGCGTGGTGCGGTTTCCGGCCGGGGCCGCGAGCAGCAGGTCTTTCAAGTTGCGGGCGAACACCGTCACCGCGTCGGCTTCGGCGCGCAGCCGCAACCGGACCCGCGCGTCCACCGACGCCGACACCGACAGCCGCGTACGCCACGCGAATCCGACGACGCCAGCCAGCCATTGGGTGGCGCCAGCGCCGGCGGTCAGGTCCACATCGAGCGCGCGGGCGATCATTGCCTGGTACTCGGCTTCGTCCCCGCCGTCGACGGTGACTGCGAGCACCTCTTCTTTCTCGCCGCGCAGCACGGCGAGCACCCGGTGTGACGGCATCGCGGTCAGCGGCTCCGCGAAGTCGAAGTAATCGGAGAACTTCTGCGCCTTCGGCGTCGCTGCAACGGCGTCAGAGGCGGCCCGCGTCCGCACCGTGCCCTGCTGCCAGAAGTGCTCGCGCACCTGGCCGACCAGTTCGGCGTTCTCGGCGGCTCGCTCGACGAGGATGTGCCGGGCACCGTCGAGCGCCCCGGCGGCGTCTGACACCTCGGCCCCGACGAACTCCGCGGCGACCTGCTCGGGAACCAGCGTGGGATCGGCGAGCAACCGGTCGGCCAGCGGTTCGAGCCCGGCTTCGCGCGCGATCTGCGCCTTTGTCCTGCGCTTGGGTTTGTAGGGAAGGTAGATGTCCTCGACGCGGGCCTTGGTGTCGGCGGCCATCAGCGCGTCGGCGAGGGCGTCGGTCAGCTTGCCCTGTTCGCGGATCGAGGCGAGCACCGCGTCACGGCGCTCGTCGAGCTCGCGCAGGTAGGCCAACCGGTCAGCCAGCGTGCGCAGTTGACCGTCATCGAGGCTGCCGGTCACTTCCTTGCGGTAGCGGGCGATGAACGGCACGGTCGCGCCCTCGTCCAGCAGCCGGACAGCGGCGGTGACCTGGCCCTCCCCTACGGCCAGTTCCTCAGCGAGACGGGCGGTTACGGGTTTCGGGCGGCGAATCGGTGCCGAGCTCGTTGTCACGGCGCAGACCCTACCGAACCCTCCCGACAGCACCCCGGCGCACACACGGGGCGTGTCCGGCGGATGATCGTGGGTATCCCAGCCGCGTGTCCTCCGTCACCGCCGCGGACTTCCTGCCGCCGAGCACCGACCTCGACGACCTCGCCGCCGCCGCGCGCGGCTGCCGCGGCTGCGATCTGCATCAGCATGCCACCCAGACCGTCTTCGGAGAGGGCCCGGCCGGAGCCAGGCTCATGGCGATCGGCGAGCAGCCCGGCGACCAGGAGGACAGGAAAGGCGAGCCGTTCGTCGGGCCCGCCGGGCGGCTGCTGGACAGAGCGCTGCGCGAGGCCGGGATCGATCGTGAGGCCCTGTACGTCACGAATGCCGTCAAGCACTTCAAGTTCACCACCGCCGAGCGCGGCGCGCGCCGTATCCACAAGACGCCCAGCCGCACCGAGGTGGTGTCCTGCCGGCCCTGGCTGCTGGCCGAACTGCGTGCCGTCGATCCCGAGGTTGTCGTTCTGCTCGGTGCGACCGCAGCGAAGTCGTTGCTGGGCAACGACTTTCGGCTGACGGAGCATCGCGGAGAGGTGCTGCGCCTCCCCGACCGCGACCCCGCCGTCGCCGACCGCGACCCCGCCGTCGTCGCGACCCTGCATCCGTCGGCGGTGCTGCGCGGGCCCGCCGATGCGCGTGACGCGTCGTTCGCGTCTCTGGTCGCCGATCTTCGCGTCGCGGCCAGCCGGCTGTCGTGAGTTTGGCGGTGGCGCGACGGGGTACGGACTGACACCGAGGCCCCCATGCGCAACGACTTCCACGACACACTCGACTCGCTGGTGAGCGATCTCGCCCTGATGTGCGATCGCGCGTCGGCCATGATGCAGGCGGCCACCACCGCGCTGCTCGACGCAGATGCAGCAGAAGCGCAGCATCTGCGCGCGGACCTCACACAGCTGACGTCGTTGGCGGTGTCGGTCAACGACCGCGCCTATCGCCTGCTGGCGCTGCAGGCGCCGGTGGCACGCGATCTGCGCACGGTGGTGGCGGCGCTGCACATCGGCGCCGACGCCGACCGGATGGGTGCGTTGGCCTCCCACGTGGCCCGTACCGCGACGCGAAGCCACCCGGAACACGCGGCGCCCGCCGAGGTCGCCGATCTGTTCGCCGAGATGGGGACGACCGCGGTGCGGATGGCGGGCGAGGCTGCCGATGCGGTGCGCTCCCTCGATCCGGTGCTGGCGGAGCGGGTCTGCGCGGACGACGAACGGATGGACGACCTTCATCGGCAGCTCTTCGTCCGGGTGGCAGCACCTCAGTGGCAGCACGGGCCGCTGGTCGCCGCGGACATGGTGCTGCTGGGCAGGTTCTACGAACGTTTCGCCGACCACGCCGTCGAGATCGCGCGCCGCGTCTACTTCCAGGCCACCGGCACCGCGCTGACCGGGGATCCGGTCCGGTTCGCCTAGCGCGGCAGAGACGAGAACGCCCACACCGTTCTCGGGAGAACGGTGTGGGCGCTCATCAGCCACAGACCCGGGGGACCTACCGCAGGTCGAACCGGTCGTTGTTCATCACCTTGACCCACGCGGCGACGAAGTCCTCGACGAACTTGCCCTTGCTGTCGTCCTGGGCGTAGACCTCGGCGACGGCCCGCAGCACCGAGTTCGACCCGAAGACCAGGTCGTTGGCGGTCGCGGTCCACTTGACGTCACCGGTGGCACGGTCGCGGCCCTCGTAGACGTTCTCGGTGTTGACCGACGGCTTCCACTCGGTGCTCATGTCGAGCAGGTTGGTGAAGAAGTCGTTGGTCAGCGCACCTGGGGTGTCGGTGAAGACCCCGTGCTTGCTGCCGCCGTGGTTGGCGCCGATCACGCGCAGGCCGCCGATGAGTGCGGTCATCTCCGGTGCGGTGAGGTCGAGGAAGTACGCCTTGTCCACGAGCAGCTTTTCGACCGGTGTCTTCTCGCCGGGTCGTACGTAGTTTCGGAACCCGTCGGCACGGGTCTCCAGTACGGCGAACGATTCGACGTCGGTCTGCTCCTGCGATGCGTCGGTGCGTCCGGGGGCGAAGTGGACGTCGATGTCGAATCCGCCGTCCTTGGCGGCCTTTTCGATCGCCGCCGAGCCCGCCAGCACGATCACGTCGGCCAGCGAGATCTTCTTACCGCCGCTGGCCGAGGCGTTGAAGTCCTGCTGGATCTTCTCCAGGGCCGGCAGCACCTTGGCCAGCTCGGCCGGCTCGTTGACCTCCCAGTTGCGCTGCGGCTCCAGGCGCAGGCGCGCACCGTTGGCGCCACCGCGCTTGTCGGTGCCGCGGAAGCTGGCCGCCGACGCCCACGCGGTCTTGACGAGTGACGGCACGGACAGCCCCGAGGCCAGGATGGTGCTCTTCAGCGACGCGATGTCCGACTCGTCGACCAGTTCGTGGTCCACCGCGGGCACCGGGTCCTGCCACAGCTGCGGCTCGGCCACCCACGGTCCGAGGTAGCGGCTGATGGGGCCCATGTCGCGGTGCATGAGCTTGTACCACGCCTTGGCGAACGCCGCGTTCATCTCTTCGGGGTGGTCGAGCCACCGCCGGGTGATCTGGCCGTAGATGGGATCGACGCGCATCGAGACATCGGTGACCAGCATGGTGGGCTTGCGTGGCGGGCCGCCGAACGGATCCGGGATCGTCGCCTCGGCGTCCTTGGCCTCGAACTGCCAGGCGCCGGCCGGGCTCTTGGTCAGCTCCCATTCGTTGCCGTAGAGGATCTCCAGGTAGCCGTTGCTCCACTGGGTCGGGGTGCCGGTCCACACGACCTCGAGACCGCTGGTCACGGTGTCGTTGGCGTTGCCCGTGCCGAACGGGCACTTCCAGCCCAGGCCCTGCTGCTCGATGGGCGCACCCTCGGGTTCGGGACCGACGTTGACGTCGGCCGCACCGTGGGTCTTGCCGAGCGTGTGGCCGCCGACGATCAGTGCGGCGGTCTCCTCGTCGTTCATCGCCATGCGCCCGAAGGTCTCGCGGATGTCGTGAGCAGCGGCCAGCGGATCCGGCTTGCCTTCAGGCCCTTCGGGATTGACGTAGATCAGGCCCATGGTCGTGGCGCCGAACGGCTCGGCCAGCTTGCGGTCGCTGTCGTTGGTGCCGTCGTAGCGCTTGTCGGTGCCCAGCCAGGTGTCCTCCTGGCCCCACAGCATCTCCTCGGGCTCGAAGATGTCCTCGCGACCGAAGGCGAAGCCGAAGGTCTGGAAGCCCGCGGATTCCAGCGCGGCGTTGCCGGCGTAGGCGATCAGGTCGGCCCAGGAGATCTTGTTGCCGTACTTGCGCTTGATCGGCCACAGCAGCCGACGCGCCTTGTCCAGGTTGGCGTTGTCGGGCCAGCTGTTCAGTGGCGCGAACCGCTGCGAACCCTGACCGGCGCCGCCCCGCCCGTCGAAGATGCGGTAGGTACCGGCCGCGTGCCAGCTCATCCGGATGAAAAGACCTGCGTAGCTGCCGTAGTCGGCCGGCCACCAGTCCACCGAGGTGGTGACCACATCGCGGACGTCGCGCTTGAACGCTTCGACGTCGAGCTTGGCGAACTCTTCTGCATAGTCGAAGTCCTCGCCGAGCGGGTTGCCCTTCTCGTTCTGCTTGTGCAGCACCGAGACGTCGACCTGCTCCGGCCACCAGTCCTTGTTCGTCAGCGGCGCATGGGCTTTGGGCTCGGGCGCGTCGATGACCGGGTTCTCGGATTCGCTGTGGCTGTGGGTCTTGGTGTCTGACTGCGGCGGGCGGGCATCGGACGTATCAGAGGACACAACATTCCCTTTCGGTGGTGGATGACGAACTGATCACGGATGTGATCGGGGCTGCGGGCTGCAGTCGGGGCACAGGCCCCAGAAGATGACTTCGGCTTCGTCGACGTCGAAGCCGAGATCGTCCGACGCGGTCAGGCACGGCGCCTCGCCCACGGCGCAATCCACGTCGGCCACCACACCGCACGACCGGCACACGATGTGGTGGTGGTTGTCGCCCACTCGGGCTTCGTAGCGGGCGAGATGACCGGCGGGCTGGATCCGCCGCACGAGTCCGGTCGCGGTCAAGGCGTTGAGCGCGTCGTAGACCGTCTGACGGGAGATGTCGGGCTGCCGGTCGCGAGCCGCGGTGATGATGTCCTCGGTGTCGGCATGAGGACGGTGCTCGACCGCCTGCATCACCGCGATGCGCGGACGGGTCACGCGTAGGCCCGCTGACTTCAGCGCGTCTGCGTAGTCCCCGTCGGCGGTCATCTCCTCGATCTTGGCCCGTTTTCTGGATTAGATCAAGATTTGGGGCCAATTTTTTGCGTAGAGTTTTCCGCGACGTCGCTGTGTGGCGCGCCGCCGCCGGCAGTCCCCGCCCCCGCACTGATCCGTGCTGCCACCACCGCGGCGACGAACACCGCCAGCGCGGCCCATCCGGAGCCGGTGAGCCCCAGCTTGGCGGTGAACACGAGCGCGACCCCGGCGGCGCACACCAGCGCGCCGGTGATTCCGGCGCGGACGCCGCGGGCGCTCACCGGCCGGTCCCACCACGGCAGCGGGCGGTGCTCCAGCGGCGACAGCGCCACGAAGAGCACACCCATCACGGCGGCGAACACGACCGCGCGCAGCACCAGCAGGGCCCAGAACCCCGGCGCGTGCACGTGATACGCGTCGAGGCCGACGGCGTGCAGCGCGAAGGCGGCCACCGCTATCGCCGGGATGTGCCACAGGTAGAGCGTCATCGCGCCGCCGTTGCCCGTGCTGACCACCCGCCACACCCGCGGGCGCAGCGCCCATCGCTGCAGCGCACCGGCGGCGAGCACGAACGCGCACGACATCCAGATGCAGTGCAGGGCGAGCAGCAGCGTCGGCGGGGCCACGTTGGACACCTGCTCGTTGCCGGTGACCACCAGCGACACGTCGTAGGGCCCCACGGCGGCCAGGGCCAGTTGGACGGCGAAGGCCCCGATTCCGATCGAGGCCGCCCACCGGGCACTGGTCAACCGCCGTGCGTATCCGACGCCGATCACGATCGGGATGAGCCAGACGACGACGAAGTTGGTGACGCCCGCGGTGGGAGTGTCGAGGGCGAAGCGGGCGGCATCACCGAGCGCGGCGGCCGCGAGGAGACCGGCGAGCACGACGGTGACGGTGCGCGGCGTGGCCATCCGGACCAGGGCGGGGACGAAGGCGAGTGTCACCAGGTAGACCCCGAGGAACCACAGCAGCGCGACGCTCTCGCGGCCCAGCCGTGCGGCCGATTCCGCGCCGAGCGTGAACTGGACGGCCAGCAGGCCGACAGACCACACTGCGAGATAGAAGAACACCGGCCGGCAGAGCCGCTGACCTCTCGTGAAAAGCCATGTGCCCCAGGGGGTTCCCGCGCGGTAGCCGTAGCTGCCCGCAGCCCCGCCGGCCAGGAAGAACAGCGGCATCACCTGCACGATCCACGTGACGGGCGCGATTGCCGGCAACGCACCGATCAGGTTGGCCACATGCAGGCCCCGCCCGTCGATGGTCGCGAGCAGCAGCGCGCAGTGGCCGAACATCACCACCATGAGTGCGGCGAGGCGGGCGACGTCGACGGCGCGGTCGCGGGTGGGAATCGAAACGGTCATGACGCCAGCATGCCGCGGGGCGGGGTCGACCGGATGAGTACTACTACCCCTGTTTACGGCAGCGCTTCGAGGAAGGCGCTCAAGGGACCACCGGATCCCGGAGTGGAGGCAGCGCCCGGGGTGGCGGTGTCCGCCGGGACCGGCGGGGCCGACTGCGCAGGCGCCGGGGCGACGACGGCCTGCACCGGTCCGGCGGCCAGCTGCGACCCGGTGAGATGCGGTTCCCCGATCATCGTGCCGATGGTCTGCGGGTCGCTCGGGGTGATGCCGACCGCCGCGACACTCGCGCTGCCGGGCTGTTGAGACTCCTGCACGGTCGCAACCTGTGGCACCGTCGCGGTCTCGGCGGGTTGGACCGTCGTGTCGATGCTGGCCGCCACCGGGGTCGCATCGGAGCCTGCTGCCGCAGGCGATGCCGTCGGCGCCTCCTGCTCCGAGTCCGTCACGGCCGGAGCGGAGTACGCCTGAGCAGATTCGACGGGGGTGAAAGTCTCGGGCGCGGCCTCGGGGGCCGGCGTGGGAACCGCCGGTGCCACCGCGGGGACGGGTGCGGGCACGGCGGGCGGAGCCGCAGCAGGTGCCGGCACCGGTGCGGACGCCTCCACGACGGGAGCGCTCGCGCTGAAGCCGCCGGTCAGCGCGTAGATTCCGACGCCGGCGACGGCGATCACCCCGGCGGCTGCCGAGACGGGCAGCGGGACGCGGGAGACGAGGCGCACCAGGGCGTTGCGGTGTTCCTCACCGTGCACATCGGCGCGGGCCGCGCCGTAGGCGAGCACCAGGTGCGGGGCGATGTGGCGGGCCGTGCGGTTGCGCCCTTCACGAGCCGCTTCCTGGGTCACCGTCTCGACGGTGTCGAAGCCGAACAGCCGCAGCTTGGTGCGCAGCCGGATGCCGTGCGCCCGTGCGTCGTCGTTCCACGTCAGGCGCACCCCATCGATGTCGCGTTGGCTTTGCAGGGCGAACGCCTGGATGCTGCGCGCCGTGGCTCGGGCAATCTCGTTCGCCGAATCGAGCCCGACCACCTCGTCGGCCAGGATGGTGCCGTCCTTGACATCGACAAGCGCCCACACCGCACTCTTGGCGGTCAACGAAACACCCATAACCACACGCATAGCTACCCCTGACGACGGCCGGTGATGGCCCTTTATCGGCGTATCCACGACGGATGTTACGCACACCACACCGAATTGTGGCCGAACGTGGCGAAACCGCAATCAACCGCAGCGGCGAATCGCGGGGTGTAGCTGGGTGAGCTCAGCTCTGCAGCGACTCCAGGGCTTTGTTGAACGTCTCGCTGGGGCGCATCACCGCGGTGGTCTTCTCCCGGTCGGGGTAGTAGTAGCCACCGATGTCGACGGCCTCACCCTGCACGGCGTTGAGTTCGGAGACGATGGTGTCCTCCTGCTCCGCGAGCGTCTTGGCCAGCGGGCCGAAGTGCTCGGCGAGCTCGGAGTCCTCGGTCTGGTCCGCGAGTTCCTGCGCCCAGTACATCGTCAGATAGAACTGGCTGCCACGGTTGTCGAGCTCACCGGTCTTGCGAGACGGGCTCTTGTTGTTGTCGAGCAGCTTGCCGATGGCGGCGTCGAGAGCCTTGCCCAGGATCGAGGCCTTCTTGTTCCCGGCCTTGTCACCCATGTCCTCGAAGCTGGCGCCCAGTGCGAGGAACTCGCCCAGGGAATCCCAGCGCAGGTGGTTCTCCTCCACCAGCTGGTTCACGTGCTTGGGTGCCGAGCCGCCGGCGCCGGTCTCGTACAGCCCGCCCCCGGCCATCAGCGGCACGATGGACAGCATCTTGGCGCTGGTGCCGAGCTCGAGAATCGGGAACAGGTCGGTCAGGTAGTCCCGCAGGATGTTGCCGGTCGCCGAGATGGTGTCCTGCCCCCGGATCAGCCGCTCGAGCGTGTACCGCATGGCCCACACCTGCGGCAGGATGGTGATCTCCAGACCCTCGGTGTCGTGGTCGCGGAGGTACTTCTTCACCTTGGCGCGCAACTCGTTCTCGTGCGGGCGTTCGTCGTCGAGCCAGAACACCACCGGCATTCCGGAGGCGCGGGCGCGCGTCACCGCCAGCTTGACCCAGTCCTGGATCGGGGCGTCCTTGACGATGGGCATGCGCCAGATGTCACCGGCCTCGACGTTCTGGCTCAGCAGCACCTCACCGGTCTCGTTGTCGACGATGTCGGCGACACCGTCTTCGCCGATCTCGAAAGTCTTGTCGTGGCTGCCGTACTCCTCGGCCTTCTGCGCCATCAGCCCGACGTTGGGCACTGTGCCCATCGTGGTGGGGTCGAACTGGCCGTGGGTCTTACAGAAGTTGATGACCTCCTGGTACATCCGGGAGAACGTCGACTCGGGGTTGACGGCCTTGGTGTCCTTGGTGCGGCCGTCGGCGCCGTACATCTTTCCGCCGAGCCGGATCATCGCCGGCATCGAGGCGTCGACGATGACGTCGCTGGGCGAGTGGAAGTTGGAGATGCCTTTCGCCGAGTCGACCATCGCGAGCTCGGGCCGGTGCTCGTGACACTTGTGCAGGTCCTCGATGATCTCCTCACGCTGCGAGGCGGGCAGGGCCTCGATCTTGCTGTAGAGATCGGACAGACCGTTGTTGACGTTGACGCCCAGCTCGTCGAACAGTTCCTGGTGTTTGGCGAACGCGTCCTTGTAGAACACCTTGACGGCGTGGCCGAACACGATCGGGTGGCTGACCTTCATCATCGTGGCCTTGACGTGCAGCGAGAACATCACGCCTGTCTTGTAGGCGTCCTCGATCTGCGCCTCGTAGAACTCGATGAGAGCTTTCTTGCTCATGAACATGCTGTCGATGACGTCGCCCTCGTCGAGCTTGACCTCGGGCTTGAGCACGATGGTCTCGCCGGCTGAGCCGTCCTTGGGGTGGGTCTTGAGTTCCATTCGAACGCTGCGCGCCTTGTCCAGCGTCATCGACTTCTCACCGTGGTAGAAGTCGCCGCCCTTCATCGTCGCGACGTGCGTGCGCGAGGCCTGCGACCACTCCCCCATGCTGTGCGGATGCTTGCGGGCGTACTCCTTGACCGCCTTGGGCGCGCGACGGTCTGAATTACCTTCGCGCAGAACGGGATTGACGGCACTACCGAGGATCTTCGCGTAGCGTTCCTTGATCTTGCGCTCGTCGTCGGTCTTCGGTTCGCCCGGGTAGTCGGGCAGGTCGTAACCCTTGGCCTTGAGTTCTTTGATCGCGGCGAGCAGCTGCGGCACCGAGGCGCTGATGTTCGGCAGCTTGATGATGTTGGTCTCGGGGAACTGGGTCAGTTCGCCCAGCTCGGTGAGGTTGTCGGGTACTCGCTGCTCCTCGGTGAGCCGGTCGGAGAACTCGGCGAGGATGCGCGCGGCCACCGAGATGTCGGTGGATTTGACGTCGATGTCGGCGGCGCCGGCGAAGGCACGGACCACGGGCAGGAAGGCGTAGGTCGCGAGCAGCGGCGCCTCGTCGGTCAGGGTGTAGAAAATGGTGGGCTGCTCGGCGCTCATGTAGTGGCCTCCCGGCGTTGAGGTGCGGTCAGAGATCTGTCAGTTTCGGGGCGGTTGAAGCCTACCGAACGGGGGTGCTCCCCGGTCCGGTCACATCCTTGGTTGACGGCGCGACGCCGCGGGGCATGGAATGGCATCCATGCAGAAGGTGTCGATCGAAGCGTTGGCCCGACAGCAGCTCGAGCGGGCGACCTCCAGCGGCCGTAACGCCGCCGACACGGTCGTGGGCGGTCACGAGCGGATTCTGCGCCAGACCGTGGTCGGGATGACGGCAGGATCGGAGATGGCCGAGCACGAGAACCCCGGTGAGGCGACGATCTACGTGCTGCGGGGATCCGTCCGATTGGTCGTCGGCGACGACCGATGGGACGGCCGCGCCGGCGATCTGTTGCTGATCCCCGACAGCCGGCACTCGCTGCTGGCGCTGGAGGACGCGGCGATCCTGCTGACGGTGGCCAAACGGCCCTGACCCCTCAGCTGGTGCCGACCGACTCCTCGGCCGCACCGTGGCGCCGGTGCACGATCACGCCGAGAGCCACGATGATGACGGCCGACACCACCGAGAGTCCGATGGCCTGCTGCTGTTTCGGATCGAACGCCATCAGCACCAGCACCGCGATGATCAGTCCGATCACCACCACGGTCAGGTACGGGAACAGCCACATCTTCACCGGCGGTCGCTCGCCGGCGGCCCGCATCTTCCGGCCGAGGACGAATTGGCTGATCGCGATCACGAGGTACACGAACAGCGCGACGGCGCCGCTGGTGGCCAGCAGGTAGCCGAAGATCTTCTCCGGCAGCAGGTAGTTGCCGATCACGGCGAGGAAGCCGACCGCGGTCGAGGCCAGCACCGCGACCCAGGGCGCGCCGTTGCTTGCGATCTTGCGGACCGCCTGCGGTGCGTCGTGACGCTCGCTGAGCGAGAACAGCATTCGCGACGCGGTGTAGAGCGCGGAGTTCAGGCACGACGCCACCGCGGTGAGGATGACGATGTCCATGATGAGCCCGGAACCGGGGATGCCGATCGCCTGCAGCGTGGACTGGTAGGACCCGTCGGGCAGTTCGTTGTACGGCATCAGCGAGACGATGATGAAGATCGAGCCGATGTAGAACAGCGAGATGCGCCAGATCACCGTACGCACGGCCTTGGTGATCCCGTGCTCTGGATCGGGCGATTCGGCGGCCGCGATGGTGACGATCTCGGTGCCCATGAACGAGAACATCGTGATCAGCATGCCGGCGACGACGGCGCCGAACCCGTTGGGCAGGAAGCCGTCAGGCTGCCACAGGTTGTCGATGCCACTGACCTGCGAGTCGGGGATGAGACCGAAGATCGCGGCCACGCCGACGCCGATGAACGCGACGATGGCGACGACCTTGATCAGCGCGAACCAGAATTCGAACTCGCCGTAGTTACCGACGCTCGCGAGGTTGGTTATGGTCAGCAGCAGCGTGACCGCCAGGGCCCAGATCCATTGCGCGCCACCGATGAGACCGGTCAGGATGTCGGCGGCGGCGGTGGCCTCGACCGGAATGACGAGAACCCAGAACCACCAGTACAGCCAACCGATCGAGAAGCCGGCCCAGCCGCCGAGCGCACGGTCGGCGTAGACGGAGAACGAGCCCGTGTCCGGGTTCGCGGTGGCCATCTCCCCCAGCATGCGCATGACGAGCACGACGAGGGTGCCGGCCATGATGTAGGAGAGGATGACTGCGGGGCCCGCCTCGGCGATGGCGTTCTTGGAACCGACGAACAGACCGGCCCCGATGATCCCGGCGATGGAGATCATCGTGATGTGACGGGATTTCAGGCTGTTACCCAGCTTTCGCTCGGTACCGGCCTGTGCAGATTCTGTCCTGATTTCGCTCATCGAGCCGCCTTTCGTCCGGGCCACGCGAGCCCCCCGCACCGAGAACAGGAAGGCAGCTTGCCCACGGCTGCTTCCTTTCAAACGCGCCGTCACTCCAACATTGCCCGCGGCGGCGGCACGCGGCGCTACAGTGCACCTCGTGCGCACGAAACTGTTAGCCAACGGCCGTGGCCGGTGGCTGGCGATCATCATGTCGCTCGTGGTGTCGGCCGGCATGTTCTACGCGCAGGACATGGAAAAGGCTGCCGCGCCGACCTCCGCGCCGCAACTCGAGAAACCAGCCGGATCGTCGGCGTCGCCCGCGGCTCCCCCGCCGGACAAGGCCGAACTCCTGGCCGCCAGCGCACCCATCGACGCGCGGGTCTTCGATCTGTCGCTGCCGCGCGGCGTCGCGCCTGAAGGCGGGTTGCAGGTCAAGACGATCTGGGCGGCCCGCGCGATCAGCGCGATGTTCCCGGAGATCACGACGATCGGCGGCTATCGGCAGGATCCGTTGAAGTGGCATCCCAACGGTCTGGCGATCGACGTGATGATCCCGAACTACCACTCCGACGAGGGCATTGCCCTGGGCAACCAGATCGCCGGCTATGCCCTCGCCAACGCGAAGCGCTGGGGTGTCCTCCACGTGATCTGGCGCCAGGCCCTCTATCCCGGCATCGGCGCGCCGAGTTGGACGGCCGACTACGGCAACGAGACGGCCAACCACTTCGACCACGTGCACATCGCCACCGACGGCGGCGGCTATCCCACCGGCAAAGAGTCCTACTTCATCGCCTCGATGCAGCGCTAAACGGCGATGCTCGGCGCCCTGCACCCCAGGAAGCTCGCCGAGGCCGGATCGTCACCGCACACCGCGAAGAGATCGGCCAGAGTCGTCGTCTCGTCGGGCTGAGGCTCGATCGCGGGCGGTGCCGGCGGCCACAGCGGGAAGATGCTCGCGCCCTCGACACCGGTGAGCTTCGCGACGATCTGCGCCGCGAGGTTCGTCGCGACGTAGATGAGGTCGCCGCCCAACTGGATCGGGATGATCGCGACCTTGGCCACGAGGCTGACCAGCGGGATGCCGAGGTCGACGAGACCCTGCAGACCGCCGGTGAGCTGGTTGGTCGCGCCGAACACGAAGTAGGGCACCGAGGTCACGATGGTGCGGAGGCTCAGTCTGGCCTCGGTGGCCCGGTCCGGATAGCCGTACTTGGCGATGATGTCGAGGAGGTCGGCGCGCAGCTCACCGGGGTCGGGCAGGACATTGCTGTCGTCCTGGTCGGTCAGGGATTCCCCGTCCGAGTCCGAGGAGGGCTGCCCCCCGAACAGGGTGAGCACCGTGGGGGTGACGTCGACGATCGAATACGTCAGGTTGATCGCGCCGGAGTCGAATCCTGCCCCGTTCGCGATCACGAATGTCGATGTCTCGGGCGGCGATTGGAACCCGTGGCCGATGCCCTTCTGCGGCTGGTGCCCGTGGTCGGTGACGACGATGATCGTCCACTCCTGGCCACTGGTCTGGATCGCCTCGAGGATCTCCCCGATGTTGCGGTCGACGTTGGTGACGGCTGCGGCGTACTCCGTCGAGTCGCCGCCGTGCATGTGGCCGTTCTCGTCGACCCCGACGAAGTAACTGAACACGAAGTTGGCGACATCCGGGTCGGCGTTGGCGATAGCAGCCTCGGTGGCGTCCCCGACCCGGTCGTCGGTCTTCGACCAGTCGGTGTCGCCGGCGACCTGGGTGAAATAGATGTTGTTGTCGACGTCGGCTGCCCCGCCGGTGCCCGCGATGCCGGCGATCACGTCCCAGTCGGAGATCGCGGTGGTCTCGATGCTGCTGTCGAACTGCTCGAGCTGGGTGAACAGCGTCGGCCATCGTGAGTAGGTCCAGGGCGTGAAGACGTTGTTGATCACGCCGGTCTTCTCGCCCCACGCCCCGGTCAGGATGGACGACCACGACGGATTGGAGATCGTCGTGTGCCCGACGATCGTCGATGCCGCGGTCGTCCCGCCCTGCATGAGGCTGAACAGGTTGGTGTTCTGCTCATTGGCGAGGATCTTGCTGAGGTTGGTCCCGTCGATGCCGATCACCAGCACGTTCGGAGTGTCGTCGGCGGCCAGGGCGCTCACCTGGGGCACGGCGGTGGTGCGCTGCGCCGTCCGCTCCTCACGCGTGGCGGCAGCGGACGTCAGCAACGTGGTCAGCGCGAGCGGCGCTGCCGGCGGCGCACCGGCCGGAGCATCGGCGCGCGACGACTCGCCATCTTTGGTGACCTTTACCGAGGTGCGCTCGGGACCATCGGTGTCGCGGTCGGCGGAACGAGCACGCCGGGCCTCCTGACGCTCGGCGCGACGAGTCGCGGCAGCCTCGCGCGCTTCTTGGCGGCGTTGCTGCGCAGCGGCCCGTCGCTCGTCGGCCCTGCCGGGCCCGGTCTGCGACGCTTCCGATGACGCATCTGATGACGAGGCAGGCGCCGCCACCGCGGTGTCGCTGCCGGTCTCGTCGGCGTACGCGACGCCGGGGGCGGCGGTGGCCACCGCCCAGCCGACGCCGAGCGTCACGGCGAGCGCGCCGACCCGTCCGATGGTGTGTGCCTGACCCATGAAATGTCCCTTCGCCGACCCCCGTGGCGTGTGTTACGGCAAAATTACGCCCCCGTCAGGCGATCGCGGCGGCAATTCGACCAGATCGTCGTCGTGTCGGCCCTAGAGTTGAGCCGGTGACGAGCTCGCTGCGCCGCGCCCTCCGGCTGGCCGGCATGCGACCGCTTCCCCATCTCTCGGCGGGTACACCAACGGCACTGCGCGGCAAGCGGATTCTGCTCACAGGCGCGTCGTCGGGGATCGGCGCGGTCGCGGCGGAGAAGTTGGCGGGCCACGGGGCCACGGTGCTCGTGGTCGCGCGCCGGGCGGACCTGCTCGCCGACGTCGTCGCCCGGATCACGGCGCGGGGCGGGCACGCAGTGGCGATGCCGACCAACCTCGCCGACCTCGATGCCGTCGACGCGTTGGCCGCGGAGGCGGGCCCGGTGGACATCCTGATCAACAACGCGGGCCGGTCCATCCGTCGGCCGCTGCTGGAGTCGTTGGAACGATGGCATGACGTCGAGCGCACGATCGCACTGAACTACTACGCGCCGCTGCGGTTGATCAGGGGCATCGCGCCGGGGATGGTATCGCGCGGCGACGGCCACATCATCAACATCTCGAGTTGGCGCGTGATGCCGGAGTCCTCGCCGCTGTTCGGCGTCTACAACGCGTCGAAGGCCGCGCTGAGCGCGGTCAGCCGGGTCATCGACAACGAGCTGGCCGACACGGGGGTTCGGTCGACGACCATCTACTACCCGCTGGTCGCCACGCCGATGATCGCCCCGACGCGGGCATACGACGGCTTGGCCGCGTTGAGCGCCGACGAGGCCGCGGAGTGGATGGTCGAGGCCGCGCGCCGGCGCCCGGTGCGCATCGCGCCCCGCAAGATGCTCCCGTTGCGAGCACTCGACCTCGTGTCGCCGCGCCTGCTCAACGGCGTCATGAAGCGCTCGACTCCGAACCTCGCGCCGTCAGTCGGTCGCGGTGCCGGCTGACCGGATCGGCTACCGCACCGAAAACCTCACTGCGGGAGCGCTTCTCACGACCGCAGCTTTCTTCTGTGTCGCACTGGTCGGCGCGCTGGCCAAGGTCGCGGGGCAGCACACCTCGACGGGAGTGCTGCTGTTGACGCAGAACGCGATCTGCCTGGCGGCGGTGGCCCCGGTGGCGCTGCGGCACGGCTGGGCGGCGATGCGGACCCGCAGGATCGGGTTGCATGTGCTGCGCGCCGCGGCAGGGACGGGGTGTTGGTACGCGCTGTTTTTCGCGATCACACAGATCCCGTTGGCGAACGCGACGCTGCTGACCTACAGCGCTCCGCTGTGGATGCCGCTGATCGCGTGGGCGGTGACCCGGCAGCGCGTGGCCGCGGCGACGTGGCTCGGTGCTGCGGTGGGCTTCGCCGGGGTGATGCTGGTGCTGCGACCGCAGGGCCACGGCCTGAGTGTCGGGGAACTGTCGGCGTTCGCCGGCGCGGTGCTCCTGGCGGTGGCGATGATGTCGGTGCGGTGGCTGGGCGCCACAGAACCGACACTGCGGATTCTCTTCTACTACTTCCTGCTGTCCACGGCGATGTCGGTGCCGGTCGCGGCCGCCGACTTCGCCCCGATCACCGCGGCGGCCTGGCCATGGCTGGTCGCCGTCGGCGTCGCACAGTTGTCATCGCAGGCGCTGATCATCGTCGCCTACCGGTACGCACCGGCCGAGAAGCTCGGGCCGTTCATCTACTCGGTGATCGTGTTCACCGCACTCATCGACTGGCTGGTGTGGCACCACAGCCCGGCGCTGTCGACCTACGCGGGGATGGCGCTGGTCATCGGCGGAGGCTTGCTGGCGGTGCGCGCGAAAACTGCTGCGCCTCAGCCTCTTCTGCCTCCGCCGCCGTCACCGTGAGGTCGGTGCGGCCGCTCGATGATGAACGTCAGCCCCCAGCCGCCGTCGTTGCAGTACCAGCATTGGTAGGGGTAGTAGGGCGCATTCGTGCCAGGCCCCTGACCGGTGTTGGCACCGCGCACATCGCCCTGGGAACAGACGATCGTGCCTGCAGCGCTGGTGCAGTCGGCCGTTGCCGGCGGCGGAGCGATCAGTCCGGTACCGATCAGGGCCGGCAGAATCGTGACGTACGTGAGCCGCATGTCGGCCTCCTGCGTACGGTCGCGAACTCGTCATCGCGGAACCGTACCCCTCGATGATAAGCCCGCAGGTGTCTCCGCCCCTAGCCCTTTCGGTGGACAGTTCGGCCACTTGTGCGCCGCGGACGCGACCGCCCGTTTAGAGTCAGCAGCGGCCGGGGTCGGGCGGGTCGCGAGGGGGCAGAGTTGAGTCAATGGCTGGTGACCCATGTGCCGCCATGGTTGTTGCTGATCCTGATCGTGGCCGCGACGGCGGGACTCGCCGTCGTCATCCAGACGCTGGTGCGGCGCCGCTTCCCCGGCGCTCGCGACGAAGAGCACAACGACGTGACGAAATTCGCGTTCGGTGTCGTCGGGTTCGTCTTCGCGTTCTTCATCGGATTCGTCGTCTCGGCCATGTGGGGGCAGATCAGTCACGCGGACTCGGTGGTGCGCACCGAAGGGGCGGCCGGCGCCCAGCTGGCGCGTGACTCCGGTGTGTTCGACGAGCCGGACCGCGGCCGGACACGTGAGAGCCTGCTCGCCTACGAGCGGGCCGCGCTGACAGAGTGGGACGAGTCCAACGCCGGACGCTTCTATCCCGAGGCTGACCAGGCACTGAACCGACTCTATGCGGCCTACGAGGGCGTGGCAGCCCGGACCGATGCGCAAAAAACTCTGCTGTCAACGTCTTTCGGCAACCTCAACGACATGAGCAAGGCCAGGACGGAGCGTGTGCTGCAGGCGCGCACCGATACCGGGCCACCCTGGTCGCTGTGGGCGGTCATCTTCGTCACCAGCGGCCTGCTGCTGGGGTGCGCGATCATCTACGGGGTCGAGAAACCGGCCAACCACTACGCGATGGTCGCCATCATCGGCACCCTCGTCGGGGCGCAGTTGTTCCTCGTGGTCGAACTGTCGCACCCCTACGTCGGGGCCGTGTCCACGGTGCCGGACCCGCTGCAGCAGGTCATCCAAATTCTGGAGGAGGCCCGGTAGCGCCCGATCCTCTCGGCTGTACACCCAGGTCGTCGGCGAGTGCGCGAACCCGTCGTGCGATGTCGTCTCGGATGAGCCGCATCCGCTCGACCCCGTCGATGCCGATCTCTGAAGGTTCGACGGTGTCCCAGGTCTCGAAGCGAGGGCCTGCAACTTCATCCACGCGCGCTTCGCGGCCGAGCGTGACGACGACATCCGCGTCGCGAATGATGCTGCCGTCGAGCGGCTTCGGCGTCTCAGTGCTGATGTCGATGCCCACTTCGGTCAGGGATCGAGCCGATACGGCGTTGACGCACTCGCCCGGTCGCGTTCCGGCGGAGTGGACGATGGCGGAATCGCCCACGAGTTGACGCATCAGGGCCGCAGCCATCTGTGACTTGCCGGCGTTCTTCACGCACACGAACACCACCGACGGAGTCCTCGCCTCCGTCACGCCGGTGTCGTCTCGGGTCGGGCCGCGGCGAAACGCCGGCGCAGTGCCAGTGACACGAAGACGAGACCGACGAGCACGGGAACCTCGATGAGCGGCCCGACCACACCGGCGAGGGCCTGCCCCGAGGTGGCACCGAAGGTCGCGATGGCGACCGCGATCGCAAGTTCGAAGTTGTTGCCAGCCGCGGTGAATGCCAGCGTGGTCGTGCGCTCGTACCCCAGCCCCAGTGCGGCGCCGATGAGATATCCACCGCCCCACATGATCGCGAAGTAGGCCAGCAGCGGCAGTGCGATGCGAACGACGTCGAGGGGCCGGCTGGTGATCTGATCGCCCTGCAACGCGAACAGGACGACGATCGTGAACAGCAGCCCGTACAGCGCCCAGGGTCCGACTCTGGGCAGGAAGATTCGCTCGTACCAGTCACGCCCCCTCGCCCGCTCCCCCAGTCGTCGCGAGAGATAGCCGGCCAGTAGTGGGATGCCGAGAAAGATGGCGACGGATTTGGCGATCTGCCACGGCGAGGTGTCGATGCTCGCCTGCGCCAAGCCGAGCCAGCCGGGCAGGACCGAGAGATAGAACCATCCCAGTGCGGCGAACATGAGGACCTGGAAGACGGAGTTCACGGCCACCAGGACGGCGGCTGCTTCCCGGTCCCCGCAGGCGAGGTCGTTCCAGATGATCACCATCGCGATACACCGAGCCAGACCCACGATGATGAGACCGGTGCGGTATTCCGGGAGGTCGGGCAGCAGCAGCCAGGCCAGCGTGAACATCAGCGCGGGCCCGATAACCCAGTTCAGCACAAGAGAACTGACGAGCAGCCGGTGGTCGCCGGTCACGGTGTCGAGTCGGTCGTAGCGCACCTTGGCGAGCACCGGATACATCATGATCAGGAGCCCGATGGCGATCGGCAGCGAGATGCCGTCGACCGCAATGCCGTTGAGGGCCCCGTCCAGTCCGGGCACCAGGCGGCCGAGCAGGAGCCCGGAGGCCATGGCGATGCCGATCCACAGCGGCAGGAACCTGTCGAGAAACGAGAGCTTGTCGACGACGCCGGCTTCGGCCATCATGAGCGGGCCATCAGCAGCGAGCGCCGAAGGTGTCCGAGTCCGCGAGCACGGTGTAAACCTCCCAGCGTTCCCCGGCGGGACCGCTCACCCACACCTTGTCCTGGGTGGCGAAGCAACAGGTCGTGTTGATCTCTTCCTCGGTGAACAGTCCCTCGCCAGCGAGGCGGGCGATCTCGCTGTGCACGGTGTCGCTCGAATCCACTTCGATGCCAAGGTGATTGATCGTGCCGCCGTGGCCGGAGTTCTCGAGCAGCACGAGCTTCACCGGCGGATCGGCGACGGCGAAGTTGGCGTAACCCGGTTTGACCTTGGTCGGGGCTGTGTTGAAGAGCGCGGAGTAGAACGCGATGGCCTCGTCGAGGTCGTCGACGTTGAGTGCGAGCTGGATGCGGGACATCGAGGACATACCTGCCTCCCTACCTGTACGACGTATGTCGAAGTGTTGACGACGGCCACAATGCCACCTTTGTGATGAATGTCAAGATGGTGGCACTATGGGTGTGTGCCGAAGAGTTTGCCCACCATCGACATGTCCGGCCCGGTGTGTTGCGCGCCGGTGGCCTCGGGCCCGATGAGTGACGCCGATGCGCTTCAGGTGGCGCTGCGCCTGAAAGCCCTGGCAGATCCCGCTCGGGTGAAGATCATGTCGATGCTGTTCAGCTCGTCGACCGGTGAGGAGAACAGCGGCGCGCTGGCGGCTGCACTGGGGTTGACCGAGTCGACCGTCAGTCACCATCTCTCACAACTGCGGCGCGCCGGCTTCGTGGCGTCGGATCGCCGTGGGATGAACGTCTTCCATCGTGTCGCGCCCGACGCACTCGGCGCTCTGTGCGCGGTGCTGGACCCGAACTGCTGCCGCTAGCCGCTACCGCGCACTCACCCGAAAAGCCAACGCACCTCGGTGGTTTCCGATCGCCAGTCGCGGTATTCGAAGAGCAGGTTGATCAGGATGGTCAACAACGCCACGACCAGAGCAGACGAAATCCGATCGCCGTGGCCGCGGATCACATCGGGCCAACTCAGCGCGATCGGGTGAAGGTGGGCCAGCCACAGCGACGTCAGGAACGTCGTCGCCAGTAGCCCCGCAAGCACGCAGATCAGCGCGAACTCGCGAGGCCGCTCTGTACGCACGTACTTCGGGAAGCGCAGCCTGTGCGAGGTGATGATCTCACCCTTGGCCACGGCGACACCGCCGTGGCGTTGGCGGATCTCGATCTCCTTCTCCAGACCGAGATCGTCGTTGCCGGTCGCCCGTTTGAGCGCGTCGGGCAGGTGGCGGGCCAGTGTGTCGACGGCATCCTTGATCGCGGACACGTCGTCACCGTCATGAACCACTCGGATCATGACCGCGCCATGGCGCTCCAGGCTGACCAATCCCTCTACGGTCAGTCCGACCTGGATGTAGATCAGCCCGGCCTGCTGCAACTGGATACGCAAGCTTTCGGGGAATTCCTGCACCAGCGCTTCCACACGGGCCGTCATCCACGGCTCTGTCGGGTCAGCCGCGGGCAGCCAGGTGGTCGGCGCCAGCGCTGCCCGAAGCTCGTCCACGTCCAACGCCGGAGAGATCGGCAAAGTCAACACCGCACGCATCAGACACTCCCGGCTCATGCAGACACTTCAGAGACCGCATGACATTACGAAACTTCGGTCCGACACGCGACAGATCAAGATCACAGATGCTCAGGAGTGTGTCGCCTCCACCCCGGACAAGTGGCCACCGCGACTGTCCGGGGTGCTGGCTCCCCGCATCCGCTGGGCTGCCAGGCGCAGCCGACGCGCCGACAACTGCGCGTCCCACACCCGTTCCCCGGTGGCGGCCGCGATGGACTCGGCGTGGTTGACACAGGCCAGCGCTTCGGCCGGGCCGCGGTGCACCTCCGTCGCATCGGCGAGCAGCCCGTAGTACAGGGGCGAGAAGATCCGGCGGCCACCCTGCTCATGGAGGTTCAGCGCCGAATGCATGTCGTCGACGGTGTCCACCCGGTCAGGCCCCACCGCGCAGGCCCAGCCGTGGATGAGACGCGCGCCCCCGACGAACTGCTCGATACCGAGCTCGACCAGGAGGCTCACCACGGCGGCGGCGTGCTGCGCCACGCCCGCCGGCTCCCCCACCATCGCGCTGAGCTGGACGGCCGAGGTCCGCAGCACCGCGACGCCGAATGCGTCGCCGCGCTCGTTCCCCTGTGCCAGCCCCTCGGTCAGGGCGGCGTGAGCGTTGTCGAGCTCTCCACGCAACGCGTGCGCGTGCGCTGCGACGGCGTAGGCGAGGATCTCGAACGAGGCGAGTGCCCCGTACGTCTGCCAATCCACCGAGGGGACCTCGACTCGCAGGTCCTGTACCGAGGCGAGCGCGAGATCCAGTGAGCCGCGCATGAACTGGGTCAGCGCGCGCATGTAGTAGCCGGCGGCGCCCGATATCGGGTCGGAGGTCACGCGGAAGAAATCGACGAGGCCGTCCGAGAGGCTCGCGGCGTCGTGGTAACGCGCCATCCCGCACGCCTCCAGACACCCCATGGCCACGGCCGTGGTCGCTTCGACGGAGTCGTGCTGCGGTCGCGACGAGTCGCGCAGATCCGCGAGCACACGCGCCGAACTCTGTCCGGTGACAACGGCTTCCACCGATGCCAGTTGCAGCCGTAGGTCCACTTCGCGATCGAAGCGACCACTGTCGGCGGGCAATCGTGCGCAGGCTTCGAGCGCCCGACGATCCAGTTCGGCGACTTCGCGATAGGAGCTGCGCGCCCATGCATCGGTGCGTGCCCGGTCGATCAGCAGCAGCGTGGTGTCCGCGTCGAGGGCCAACCCGGCGTTCCACGCGTGCTGGGCACCGTCGATCGCATCCTGGGACACCGCCGGACCGTCGTCGTCGGCATAGGTGCGGGCAAGGGCGGCGTGCAGCGCGGCGCGGTCGAGTCCCGTCGTCTCCGCAGCGACGGCATCCCGCACGAGTCCGTGCCCGAAGCTGAAGGCGTTGTGGCGCTGGACAGTCGCGACGATCAGTCCGGCGTCGGTGGCCGGCGCGAGGGTCTCGGCCGTCTCGGCGATCAACAATCCGGCCACCTCGGCGAGCCGGGACACCGGGAATTCGGCGCCCGCGACGGCCGCGAGGCGCAACAGGGTTCGGGTGGCTTCGGGCAGATTCGCCATGCGTCGCCGGATGACCCCGCTCACCGCCTCCGGTACGTCGGCGTCATTGCCGAGTGGTGCCTGCAGCTCTGCGGCCCGCCCCTGGTCGACGAGCAAACGCACCAATTCAGTGACGTAGAAGGGGTTTCCGCCGGTGCGATGGTGCATACCGGCGACGAATTCGGGGCACGGCCGTGCGCCGGCGATGTCGGCGATCAAGCCGCCGACGGCGTCGGCATCGATACCCGTGAGCCTCAGGACGTCGACATCGGTGCGGTCGGCGAACCGGTCGAATTCCCGCGCCGTTTCGACCCCGTCGGCGCCGCCGTCCTGCCACGTGGCGACCACCAGCAGCGGCATGCAACGGGCCGCCGACGTGAGATGTTCGAGCACCCGGCGGGTGAAGCGGTCCGCACGTTGCAGATCGTCGAGCACGACGACGGCGGGACGAAGCGCCACCAGGTCGCCGAGAGCGATGACCGTCGCCTCGATCGCGGCGAATTCCCGCTCTCGCTCGTCATCGGTCACACCGTCGACGGTGGCACTCCACCACTGCGGCAGCGGGGTGTGAAAGTGGTTGCCGCGCAGACGTATATGCCCGGCGATACCGCGAACCGCGTGCGCCCACGCCCATGACGGAGGGCGGTGCAGATCGGCCGCGTGCCCGGCCCACGCCGTCGCCATCCCCGACTCTCGACCAGTCTCGACCACCCGTTGCGCCAACATGGTCTTGCCCATCCCGCTGTCTCCACGGATCACGATCACGCCACCTCGTCCGCCCGCGGCGGCCGAGAGCATCGCATGCAGGCGTTGGATCTCGCCTCCGCGACCGTGCATATCGGTGGGTCTGTGCGCCACCACCTCGTCTCGTGCGGCGACGGTGGCCGGCGGACGCCAGTCCAGGATCGTGGCTTCCGTGCGGATCTCGGTGGCGAGACGTTCCAGTTCCACACCGGGGGCGACGCCGATTTCCTCGTGCAGGACCACCCGCGCGCGGTCGTACGCCCGGAGGGCATCGGTGCGGCGGCCACTACGGTGCAACGCCACCATCAAGCAGCCCCACAGTGCCTCGCGCAGCGGATTGGCGGCGACCTCCGATTCGATGCCGTCGACCAGCGAGGCGGACTCCCCCAATTGCAGAGCCGCATCGAAGTACGCTTCGAGCCCGTCGACCCGCAGCGCCTCGAGTCGGTGCACCTCCGGCATGACGAACTCCAGGTGACCGAACTCGCCGAAGGGCTCCCCACGCCACAGCGCCAGGCCCTCGGACAGATCCGCCCGGGCCGCCCCGGCCTGGCCTGCCTGCAGAAGTCGGCGGCCTCGGTGCATCAGCTGGGCGAACTCTCGCGCGTCGACGATGTCGCACTCGGTGTTCAGGACGTATCCGTGCGCGTTCCTGTGCAGCGTGTCCTCACCGACGATGCGCCGGAGGTTGGTCAGATACGAGCGCAGGGAGGCCAGCGGCTTGGGCGGTGGTTCGGCACCCCAGACCTGGTCGATCAGTGCGTCGGCGGTCACGGGGCGGCCGTCGGCGATCAGTAGGGCCGCCAGAACGGTCCGCTGCCGCAACCCGCCCAGTGGGACGGCTCGTCCGTTGTCGAGTATCGACAACGGACCGAGCATCCGGTACTCCACGGCATTGACCGCCTTCGCGTGGTTGTTTGCCGGATATTCTTACGTCTGGCGTCACATTTGGCCACGCATACGGCTCAAATCCATGCATCCCGGTCACAGCAAGCGAGCTCCAACCGAGTTCCAACAGCCCGGTTCTAGCGTGCTCGATGGACACGTCCTCGCCGAAGACCGCAGGAGAGACGCCATGGCCGTCACACAGGAAACCGGGTTGAGCAGCTCGACGGATACATCGTCACCGGCACGGTGTTCCACCGGCTTCCCGGTAGCGGCATCGCGCCCGGCGACAGCCCGCGCGAGTTCGCCAGCGGCGAGCTGACACGGCACGCGACGGACAGCGCCGACGGTGCACCCGACCGCTCCGTTCGTCATCGCCACGGCAGCGGGTTGCGCGTTCTACCGCACCCTGGCCGACGTCGCCGGGGCGTGGGCCGATGAGGCTCAGGCGTTCGATGCACAGGGCCGGCGCCTGTCGATGGCCCGCGGCCGGCTGATCGTGACGTCGGTGGAGCCGCGGGAGTTGGCCCGCATACTCCGACGACATCTGCGTCAGGTCGAGGAACACCGCGGCTGCACGGACTCGTGGCCGCTGTGGCTACTCGTCCACGCGGCGATCGACTACGCCGGCTATGCCTGAGTGCTCAGACCGTGTAGTCGAGGCAGGCCGGTGCCCCGTCGACCACGCCTGTGCGGAAGGCGCGGGTGCGGTCGAACCCGGATCCCTGACGCTCCACGTCACCGGAGCCGCGGAACAGCAGGAGGGCCTTAATGCCCTCGTCGAGGTCACCCGGCGAGATGTGATAGCTGCTGGTGGCCGAGCGGTTGTAGAGGATCACACTCGCGGTGTAGGCACCGGCGAGGCAGTCACCGCGTGCCGTCGAGGTCTTCTCGTCGGATTCGTCGCCCAGCCTCGACAACGCGGCCAGTCCGAACTGGGTGGCCAGCAGCGTCGCGACCGCGTAGTCCCCACCGCGGTTGTAGATCTCGGGCATCGCGTCCACGTTGTCCCATCCCACGTAGTCTTCGGGTACGCAGTAGAACAACACGTAGCCGAAGGTGGACTGCCCGCCGCAGTCCGGAGCATCCGAGGGCCCGAACGGCGCAATACCTTTCAGCGGTGTCCACGGCGTCCCGTCGGTCAGCTCGGGATAGACCTGCGTCCAGTAGTCCTCGAGGTCGTACGGGACCCCGTTGATGATCGAGTCGTAGGGCGCATTGCCCTCGTTGGCGGCATCCTCGGCATCGTTGAAGGGCAACTCCAACACGCCGGGCTGGCCGTCGCGGTAGCCCTTGCATTGGGAGGCGCCGCTGTCGTATCCGTCCTGGAAAGCGCTCACCCGGTCGAAGCCGCTGCCGTGGGCAGAGTCGTCCGTGGCTTCGGTGCCGGGGGTGTCGCGCAGATCCAGGATCCCGGCAAGGGCCGTGTCCAGCGCGTTGCTGTCGACCTCGAAGACTTTCTCGTCCTGGGCGTGGCGGGCCCAGGCCCCCGCGAAGCAGTCCGCCTGCAGCTCGGAGCTCACGGTGAGGGTGTTCTGGTCGAAGAACCCCGAGCGTTGCTGTACGGCGTGCCCGAATTCGTGGGCCAACACGATGGGGATGACGAAATCGCCGTATTTCTCCTGGAGTTCGGGCAGCAATCCGGAAGCGTCCCACGCCACCGAGTCGTCGATCTTGCAGAAGAACGCGTTGCCGGCGACGTCGCTGTACCCGGAGGCACAGGCAGGCCCGGCCTGCGAGTCGGGTGTCAATGCCCAGAGCTTGCCCGAGATCGGCGGGAAGTCCTTGCCGTAGAGCTCCGGATACTCAGTGGTCCAGTACTTTTCGAGGTCACCGATCGCCTCGACGGCCAGCTTGTTGACGGGCGTGCCCGCGTCGCCCTCGATCGTCACCTCGGGGGCAGGCGGGCTGGCCTGTGACGAGCTGGACTCCGTGGTCTTCGCGGGACCGCCACAGGCAACCAGCACCGACGCCACGCTGATGAGGACAGCAGTCTTGATCATGGCCGGGACCGTAACGGGCGGTGTTGGAATTCGATTGGACCGCTGCGCGACGGTCGGCCAACCGCTGCGGACCGTTCCAACAAAGTTCCAATCGCCTGCCTCTAATTTGCTGACGGCCACTGTGGCCGCAGCAGAACGTGCATCGGCGAAATTGACGAGGAGTGGACTATGAGAGCTTCGACACTGACGGGCGTGGCGGCGACGGCCACGGCTCTTGCCATCGTCCTCAGCGGATGCGGCTCGGATTCGAAGCCGGCAGCGTCGTCGAGCAGTTCGAGCAGCGCCACCAGTGCCGCATCGAGCAGCTCACCGACGAGCAAGAAGGCGGCGCCGACGGTGCCGCCCACCACGCAGGCCGAGGCTGCGGGTCCCAATCCGACCATCGCGGACTACATCGCGCAGAACAACATCCAGGAGGCCGGGATCAAGATGGGCGATCCGAGCGCCCCCCCGGTCAACCTCCCTGTGCCCGACGGCTGGGAGGTCGTGCCGCCCGAGCAGACGCCCGATTACGCCTATGGAGCGATCGTCTACAACGGCCCCGAGTTCGTCGAAGATCAGCCCAACATCATCGCGCTGATGTCCAAACTGACCGGTGACGTCGACCCTCAGCAGATCATCTCGCTGGCACCGGGCGAGCTCAACAACCTCCCCGACTACCAGCCGGGGAACCCCGGTTCGGAGAGCACCCTCGGGGACTATCCGGCCTACGTGCTCGGCGGTAGCTACACCCGAGATGGCCAGACGCGCGTCATCGCTCAGAAGACGGTGGTGATCCCGGCGTCCGACGGACTCTACGTCCTGCAACTCAACGTCGACGGCCCACAGGCGGCCGGCGACGTGATCAGCGCGGCCACCGACAAGATCGACAGCGACACCACGATCGGCTGACGGCGCGTCGCCCCTCCAGCGGGAGGGGCACATCTTGACCACAACGCCTGCGAACAACTACCTTCCCAGTTAATCGAGATTAAAAACGTGCACGCACTCACTGCGCGCGCGTCGGGAAAGTAGGGAATCGTGAATCCTCGTGTGCTGACGCTGTGTGCACTCGGTGGGCCGGCGGCTGTCGTGGTGACCCTCGCGGGTTGGCTGATCGCCGGGATGCTGCCCCTACCGCTGGGCCCGGGTGCACCGATGTCCGAGGTGCGTGCCTTCTACCTCGAGCACCCCACCCTGACCGGTGCAGGCTTCGTCCTCGCGTCCCTGGGCATCGTCTTGTAGCACCACTGGTCGCCACGATCAGCATGCATCTTCTGCGAATCGAGGGGCGGCGCCCAGTGCTGGCGTTGACCCAGCTGGCCACCGGGACCGCCACACTTCTGCTCAACCTGTTGCCGATGTTGTTGTGGGCCATGGCCACGTTCCGCACCGACCGCTCCGATGACACGGTGCTGCTCCTGCACGACATGGGCTGGCTCATCCTGTTTCCGGCCATCATGCTGTTCTGCCTGCAGAACGCGTCCATCGGCATCGCCGTGCTGAGTGGCCAGACGGTGTTCCCGCGCTGGGTCGGCTACGTCAACTTCTTCGTCGCCGTGTCGTTCATCCCCGACATCTTCGCGTTCTTCTTCCACAGTGGTCCGTTCGCATGGAACGGGGTGTTGGTGTTCTGGTTGGCGCTGACCACCTACTGCATCTTCCTGTTCACGATGTCGTGGGCGTGCCTGCAGGCGAACAAGACAGCCACAGAGAACGCAGCCGAGGTCCCCGCTCTCGCCTGAGTGTCGAAGTCTGTTGTCCAACAGGGTAATTGGAGCCAGGTCGCGAGAGGGCTGACCGCTATGCCGACCTGCTGGTCTGTTGCGCTCCCCCATGCTCAGCGCCGAAGGCGTCGTAGGCAGCGGCGATCGCATCCGCTTCGGCGTCCGGGTGGTCGTAGGCGATGGCGTTGACCGCGGCGATGGTGGCCGGGCCCAGCCCGCAATCGCGCGCCGCCGCCCGTCCATGGGTGAGGGCGCTGTTCAGCAGGACCTGGAAGTTGACGCGCAACTCGTCGTTGGTCGGCAAAGGGGTAGCCATTGACGCCAGCGTAGAGGGCCACATCCGACGAGGCGGCGCTGGACGGCGGAGTTTTCGCAGAGTTCATCCAGCCGCAACGACGGCTCGTCATTCGCTGCGCGCGGCGTGAATCACCTGACACAGAAGACCGAAGTGATCGGACGGGAAGACTCGCGGCAGCGTGCGGGAGATGGGCTCGGTCCCCAGGAGTTGGGCATGCGCCGGAACCCACCGGTCACCTTTGACCAGGATGCGGTCGAATCGCTCCTTCCTGCGCTTGTTCTTGCTGCGCCGTCGCAAGCGGGACAGGAAGGCGCGCATCGCGCCATGGTGTCAGACTGGTCGAGCATCGTTCGACCGCCCACACTGGGCCGTCATCTCCTGATCACCGCCACAACCCGGCGGCTGAGCTGCAGATCCACGAGGAAGTCGGATCCGCCGTCTACCATTCCACCGATCGGCGCCCTCCCCATGGAAAGGACGAGACGTGAGTTACACCGCCGCTGACATCACCGAGCTCGACGATGTCCAGCACACCCGCCTGCGGCCGGCGGTCAACCTCGGTCTGGACATCCTGAACACCGCGTTGCGTGAGCTGATCGACAACGCGGTGGAAGAGGTGGCCGATCCCAGCCACGGCGGGTCGACCGTCACGATCACCCTGCATACCGACGGGTCGGTCAGTGTCGCCGATGACGGGCGCGGACTGCCGGTCGACACCGACCCGGCCACCGGTAAGAACGGCATCGTCAAGACCCTGGGCACTGCCCGCGCCGGCGGAAAGTTCTCCGCGCATGTCGACGCCACGAGCACCGGCGCCGGCCTGAACGGAATCGGGGCTGCAGCAGCAGTTTTCATCTCCGCCCGGACCGATGTCACGGTCCGCCGCGGCGGGAAGACCTATCTGCAGAGCTTCGGCGGCGGTTACCCCGGCGTGTTCGACGGCCAGGATTTCGATCCCCACGCGCCCTTCACCCGCGCCGACACCCGGAAACTCCAGGGCGTCGGCAACCGGAAGCCCAACGCGCACGGCACAACCGTGCGCATCCTGTTCGACCCGACCGTCGTGCCCGATTCCACGATGGACATCGGCGAGGTACTGCTGCGGGCGCACGCGGCGGCGCGCATGTCCCCCGGCGTGCACCTGTCCGTCGTCGACGAGGGCTGGCCCGGTGACGAGGTGCCTCCGGCGCTGCTCGAGCCGTTCGACGGCCCCTGGGGCACCGACACCCTGCTCGACCTCATGTGCACCGCTGCCGGCTCCCCCGCCCCGGTTGTCCGGGCAGCCGTGGAAGGCCGCGGCGAGTACACCACCGGACGCGGCCCGACACCGTTTCGCTGGTCACTGACGGCGGGTCCGGCGGAGCCGGCGACCGTGGCCGCGTTCTGCAACACCGTACGCACACCCGGTGGTGGATCGCATCTGACCGCGGCGATGAAGGGTCTCTCGGAAGCCCTGGCCGACCGGGCGTCGCGCATCCGCGACCTGGGTCTCGCCAAGGGCGAAGAAGGCCCTGAGGCACAGGATTTCGCGGCGGTCACCGCCCTGGCGGTGGACACCCGTGCACCTGACGTGTCGTGGGATTCCCAAGCCAAGACGGCGGTTTCGTCGCGCTCGCTGAACGTGGCGATGGCGCCGGATGTCGCTCGCAGCGTGACGATCTGGGCGGCCAACCCCGCCAACGGTGAGGCGGTGTCGCTGTGGACCAAGCTGGCGCTCGAATTCGCCCGGGCCCGGCGGAGCGCGGAGGGCGCCAAGGCGCGCTCGCGGGCGGCGTCGAAAGCCAAAGGGTTGGGCACCAATCTGTCGCTGCCGCCGAAACTGCTCCCCAGCAGGGAGACCGGCCGCGGCTCAGGAGCCGAGCTGTTCCTCTGCGAGGGTGACTCGGCGCTGGGCACCATCAAAGCCGCGCGCGATGCGACGTTCCAGGCGGCCTTCCCACTGAAGGGCAAGCCGCCCAATGTCTACGGCTTCGCGCTGAGCAAGGCACGCGCCAAGGACGAATTCGATTCGATCGAACGGATTCTCGGCTGCGGCGTGCGTGACAGCTGCGATCCCGAGCAGTGCCGGTACGACCGGATCCTGTTCGCGTCCGATGCCGATCCCGACGGCGGCAACATCAACTCGAGCCTGATCTCGATGTTCCTGGATTTCTACCGTCCACTCGTCGAAGCCGGCATGGTCTACGTGACGTTGCCGCCGTTGTTCGTGGTGAAGAACGGTGACGAGCGGATCTACTGTCAGGACGAATCCGAGCGCGACACGGCTGTGGCGCAGCTGAAGGCCACCTCCAAGAAGCGGGTCGAAGTGCAACGCAACAAGGGTCTCGGTGAGATGGACGCCGACGACTTCTGGAACACCGTGCTGGATCCCCAGCGGCGCACGGTGATCCGCGTCCATCCCGACCATGACGAGGCGAAGCTGCACCACACGTTGTTCGGTGGGCCGCCCGAGGGACGCCGCACATGGATGGCCGAGATCGCCGCCCGCGTCGACACCTCCGCGTTGGACCTCGACTAGGAGTACTGAAGTGTCTGCCATCCTGGACATCCCCGAACAGAATCCCGACCTGGTGCTCGATCAGAGCGCCGACGACTACTGGAATCACTACCAGCTGACCTTCGCGCTCTACAGCGTCAGCGACCGCGCCATCCCGTCGGCGTTCGACGGCCTCAAGCCGGGCCAGCGGCGTCTCCTCTACCAGATGCACGATTCACGGCTGCTCCCCGGCAACAAGCCGCAGAAGTCGTCGAAGGTCTGCTCGGCGGTCACCGGCAACCTGCACCCCCACGGCGGCGCGTCGATGTACGGGGCGGCGGCACTGATGGCGGCCGAGTTCCAGCGCGTGAAAGTCATTGACGGGCAAGGCGCATTCCCCCGCATCCAGGGTGACATCCCCGCTGCCGACCGGTACACCGAGATGCGGCTGTCGGCGCCGGGAGCGGCGCTGACCGCCGAACTCGACGACCACGCCGTGCCGATGGTGCCCACCTTCGACGGTGAATGGACCGAGCCGACGATGCTGCCGGCGCAGTGGCCGGTGCTGCTGTGCAACGGTGCCGTCGGCATCGCTGAGGGATGGGCCACCAAGGTCCCGGCGCACAATCCCCGCGAGGTGATGGCCGCCTGCCGGGCACTGTTGAAGACCCCCAACATGACCGACGACAGGCTGGTCAAACTCATCCCCGGCCCCGATTGGGGGTGCGGCGCCACCGTCGTCGGTACGAACGGCCTCCGGGAGTACATCACCACCGGCAGGGGCGCGTTCACGGTCCGCGGCACGATCCACGTCGACGGGAAGAACTGCATCATCACCGAGCTGCCGCCCGGGGTCGCGAGCAACACTGTGCAGGAACGGATCCGGGCGCTGGTCGAATCCGGCGAGATGTCGGGCGTCGCCGACATGTCGGACCTCACCGACCGCCGTAACGGATTGCGCATCGTGGTCACCGCCAAGCGCGGTCACAACGCAGAAGACATCCGCACGCAGCTGCTGGCCCTGACACCGCTGGAGTCGACGTTCGCGGCGAGCCTGGTCGCGCTCGACGAGAACCGCGTGCCCCGCTGGTGGTCGGTCCGTGACCTGATCGCGGCGTTCCTGACGCTGCGGGATTCTGTGGTGCTGCACCGCAGCGAGTATCGGTTGGAGAAGGTCACGGCCCGTCGGCATCTGGTTGCCGGCCTGATGACGATCCATCTGGACATCGACGCAGCGGTCGCGGTGATCCGCGGCTCAGACACCGTCGACGAAGCGCGCCAGGGGTTGCAGGAGCGGTTCGGCATCGACGCCGTGCAGGCCGATTACGTTCTGGCACTGCAGCTTCGACGCCTGACCAAGCTCGACGTCATCGAGCTGCGGGCCGAAGCGGAGAAGCTGGACGCCGAATTCGCGGCGCTGACCGAACTGGTGACCGACCCGGATGCCCGCCGGAAGGTGATCGACCAGGAACTCGTCGAGACCGCAAAGCTGTTCAAGGGGCCGGAATTCGATCGCCGCACTGTGCTCGATGCGGAGGCCACGCCCGTCACGGCGGGCAGCGACGAGGACGGCCCGCGCGAGCGCAAGGTCAACACCGCGTGGCGCCTCGACGACCGCGGGGTGTTCTCCGACAGCCACGGCGAGCTTCTCACGTCCGGTCTGGGCTGGGCGGTGTGGACCGACGGGCGGGTGAAGTTCACCAACGGGAACGGTCTGCCCTACAAGATCCGCGACATCCCGGTGGCACCGGACATCACCGGGCTCGTGCGCTCGGGAGTGCTACCGGAGGGGTACCACCTGGCCCTGGTGACGCGGCGCGGCAAGATCCTGCGGATCGACCCGGCCGCGGTCAACCCGCAGGGAGCGGCAGGCAATGGAGTGGCCGGCGTGAAACTGTCCGGTGACGGCGACGAGGTGGTCGCCGCGCTACCGGTGTCTTGCGGTAACGGCGAGGCGATCCTGTCGTTGGCCGAAAAAAGTTGGAAGGTCACCGAAGTCGCCGACATCCCGGTCAAGGGTCGCGGTGGCGCCGGCGTCGGCTTCCATCCGTTCATCAAGGGTGAGGACGCGCTGTTGGCCGCGTCGATCTCGCCGACCGGCTATGTGCGGGGCACGCGGACGGTGCGCGCGGAAAACCGCGTCAAGGCGTCGATCAAGGGCTCGGGAAGCGACGTCGTACCGGCAGGCTGATCAGTCGCCGTACTGCCACGACCGGGTCCGCACGGGCGTCACGTAGATGTAGGCGGCGCCCGGCCTGGGCTCGGTGGGCAACTCGGCCTCGGGCACGCCGCGTCTGCGGGCGCCGTGGCGCGCGAGCTCGACGGCTTCCTCGCTGTCGCGGACGATGCGGGCGTGGCCTTGGATCATGACGCCGCGGATGTCGGACATGGTGGAACCGTCTTCGAGCATGATGCTCACCTTCGGATCGCGTTCCACGTTCGCCACCTTGTGCGTGCCGTCGCGAACACCCATGACGACGTCGTCGCCTATGCGGAAGTAGCCCAGCGGCACCGTGTGGGGGAAGCCGTCCTCGTCGAGGGTGGTCAACGCCGCCCACCCGGGGCGGCTGTCGAGGAAGGCCTTGATCTCGTCGTCAGTGAGTGTGCGTGGCATGACCTCGAGATTACTTGTCGCTTTTCCTTCACAGCTTGTTCCCAGCGTGGTTTGCTGGATGGGCCGCAGGAGGTGCGCGATGGTGCGTGAAGATCATATTGGCCGTGTGGGTGCATTAGCCGTTGCATTGGGAATTGGTTGGGCGGTCGTCGGATTGGCTGGAGAGGCGCAAGCCGAGCCGGACGGGGCGAACGCATCGGCCGGTACGTCGCAGCGCGCCGACGCCCGGGCTGACCGCGGCACCAAGGTCGCCGACAGGCCTTGGCGCGGCAGAGCCCGCGCGAGCACCGACTCTGACGACGGCGCCTCCCCGAAGAAGCAGCGTACGGGCGCGACGCGAAACCCAAGGGCCGCAGAGACGTCCGGTGAGACCGACGTGCCCGTCCCGCAGAGGGCCAAGGGCGCCACCGCACAGAGAACCCTCTTCTCGCCGAAGCCAGCCCGGGTGCCCGGGAACAGCCCGGGCGCCCCGGCCGCCTCGTCGCTGTTGTGGACGATGCTGGGCTCGGCCCGGCGAGACGTCGGCGACGTCCAGGCTGCTGTCGGGTCCTCCGAGCTTCCCGGGGAGGCAGCCGAGGCCCCCGTGGTCGCTGCGAACGGCACCGCGTATCAGGTGACCCGCGAGGTGAGCGCGCCAGGCAAGTCGACCACCCACGTCTTCGTCCTCGACAACAATGCGCAGGTTGTCGCGAGCAGCGATGACATCGCCGGGTATCCCTTCTACGGTGCGGCGCGCCCTGACGGGACGCTGGTCGTCATCACCTCCAACCAGCGCGGCAGCCGCTCCACCGTCTCCGCGGTCGACAGCTCCGGTGCCGTCACCACGATCGCGATGATCAAGGGCGCGCCGGACAGGAAGATCCGCATCGGGGCAGACGGCGCTCTCTACGTCAGCACCGATGTGCCCACCTTCGGACTCCCGGGAGCGACCCGTCCCTACCGGTTGGTGCGGATCTCCTCGAGCGACACCGTGCAGGTGCTGCCGCACGACACCGCAGTCGAACTCAGGCCCGACGGGAGCGCTTACCTGGTCTCCACGCAGGGCGGGTTCTCGTCACTGCGGGTCATCCCGGCGGCCGGGGCGCCGAAGTCCATCACGCTCCCCTACGGTTCGGACCCGAGCGACCCGATCGTCGGCGACGACGGCACGGTCTACGTCACCGCCGGGGTGAAGGGGCTGTTCGGCAGCAAGAGCACCCGCGTCTACACCGTCACCGGAACGTCGAGCACGGTGCGGTCCGTCGACGGGCTTCCCGGGCGGACCGTGGTCACGCCCGGCGGCGTCTACCTCGAGACGTACACCTACCCTGGCTCGAGCGACGACGGCACCGGGACGACGCTCGTCTCGAAGATCACCGCGACCACCGTAGACACCTCGGACGTGATCGACGGCCGCATCGCCAGTTTCCTCATGCAGGTCGCCGCGGATGGCACAGTCTTTGCGCCCCTGGCGCTTCCGGTGTCATCGACGACCACCCCGGTGGCGATCGTCGCTCCCGACGGCACCGTCAGCATCGTCACGCTGCCCGGGTCCCCGGCGCAGCCGAGCTCGCCGGGCCGCGAGAGCACGGTGTCGCCCGCGACGGCGACTGTGGGTTACGTGAACTACATCGCGGGTGGAACCGAGCACGTGGCGGTGCTGAACACCGACGGCACGCTCGCTCGGACAGTCGACCTGCCGGCAGGTGCGTCCGGGAGCTCTGTGGTGTTCGGCCCCGACGGCTCCCCGTACCAGCTGTTGCGATACACCGGGCCTGATGGGTTCATCGTTGCCAACCAGGTACTCGCGCTGACGACCGACACGTTGACGACACAAGTGCCCGGTTCTGTGGGGTACGTCGAGTTCGGTCCGGACGGAACCGGCTATTTCCGTGTCCAGGCGAGTAACGGCGCACAGAGCATTCTGGGCTTCGATTCGGCAGGAAACACCGTCATCCCGCTCAGCGAGTTCAACAGTCTGACGGTCGTCTACACGGAAGACCTTGAGCAGCAGGTGTTCACGTTCGCCCCCGACGGCACCGCGTATGTCATCAACAACGACGTCGGCCCTACCGCAAGCGTGTACGCGCTGACGCCGTCGGGCGCGCAGAAGGTGTTGGAAGCAGCGGGCAGATCCAATACTTCGCAGAGCTTCCTCTCGGAGTTCACGCCGGACGGGATCGCATACGTCAAGCTCGGGACCGCCACCCAAGACACGCTGGTCTACAGCTTCTCGGCGCTGACCGTCGCCTGACGGGGCGTCGGCGTCCGAATCGCACTGTAGGCCTTGTCGACTCGACCAGCACTCCGCGGCGCCGGCAACGACGAGTTCGAGTGCGCCCCGGAACCGTCGTCGGCCTGCGCACGGTCCTACCCCACGCCGATGCGTGTCAGGTCAGATCGCAGATGCCCCACGCGGCCGCTCTAAGGGGATAGCCCACCGTCGGTTCGTGTCGACGCTAGATTTGCTTCATGGCTTCGACTTCCGGTCCGACTGCGCGCGAGACACGTCGGATACAGACCCGTGAGCGCCTCATGGGCGCGGCGATCGCCGAATTCAAGCATTCGGGGGTGGCGGCGGCCGACGTCGCCAGCATCGTCGCCGCGGCCGGGGTAGCTCACGGCACCTTCTTTTTTCACTTCCCCACCAAAGAGCACGTGCTTCTCGAGCTCGAAGGACGAGAGGAGGCCCGCATCGCCAAAGAACTGACTCGCTTCGCCGAGTCAGCCCCGAACCTCGAATCTGTGTTGAGAAAAGCCGTCGATCTCATCACCAGCCTTGAGCGGCGTCTGGGTCCGATACTGTTCAATGATTTTCTCGCGCTGCATTTCTCGCAACGCAGACCCGCGACCGATGAGCTCGAGTCTCACCCTCTCATCGAAGAGGTCACTCGGGCGATCGAGGAGGCCCGCCTCGCTGGTTCCATCGATCGCTCCGTCGATGCCGCCAATTGCGCGATCTTCTTCCTGCTCGGCTTGTACGCACTGCTGATCACAACAGACCAGTGGCCTTCGCAGGAAGCGATGATCGATGACTTTCTCCATCGAACACTTCGCAGCCTCGCACCCACCTGAACCGGTTGACCGATTGCAATCGGTGACTATAGTCAGTCACCATGAACCTGCCGAGCCGTGCTCGCGGCGGTGCTCGGACTCTTGCGCCTGCATCGTCGGGCCGCGGGTTGGCTGAACACGACGCGACGTCGCGAGCAGCGCAAAAGCAAGCGGACAAGTGGCTGATCTCCGGCAGCCTATTGATCGGGACCGCCGCACTCGGCATCTTCGGATTGCCGTTGTTCCTGCGAGGCCTATGGCTTCAACGCAAGGCGCAACGTGACGGACTCTCGGTTCGTCCGATACTCATCACGTTGATCGGCTACCTCGTCATCATCGACGCCGCGATCAACACCGTCGGATGGGCACTCGACCTCGTCGCCAACCACACGATTCTCGCCCGAATCCTGCTGAACGGCTGGGGCGCAATGTTCGACGCCGGCTACTTCTGGCACTACAACGAGCTGCTAATCGGCGGGGCCGCCGGCCCCGGCGAGAAAGCCATGGAAGTCGGCATGATCCTGACCGTCTTCACCATGCGAATCGCGGCGGCCATCGGGTTTCTGCAGATGAAGCGCTGGGGGCACCAATGGATGATCATCACCTGCTGGATGGGGATCCTGATCTGGTGCCTCTACGTGTTCAACATGACGATGTATGCCGACGTCCGCTTCGCCGGTGTCGTCCTCCCTGTTGTCGGCTGGTGGCTCTACGACATCTTCTACATCACCCCCTTCCTTGCCATCCCCTATCTCCATTCGGTCAACCGTGAGATCTTCACAGATTGATGACTGAAATCAGCGAACAACGGGCAACTGGGGTCTCTCGCGAGCACAGGCTGGCCCCACAGCCGGGAGCTTCGAGATCGGCATCTCGGTCCGACCAACAGAGGAGGTTGATATGGCGGGCTGGATCTGGGAAATCCTGCGGTACGTCGGCGCATGGGGCGGAACTGGACTCATCATCTGGTTCTGGTACTGGATGTTCTCCAACATCGGCACGTTCTGAGACGATTGTCGAAAAACGGTGTCAGATCTGATCGATGCGCAAGCCTCCACCATCGAGCGGAGCTGCGGTGTCACCGCTGTCGCGTTGAGCGACCAACGGCGAGCCGGTGTCCAGCTCGTCAGCGGCTCACATCGCGGGTTCTCGCTGAACACGGGGCTCGACGTCGTCTACGTGCCCTTCCCGCTGCCCGTGGCACATTGGTCACGCCACAGCTTGACCTGCGGGATAGCGCTGCAGTGCTCGCCGTCGAAGGAGCGAGTCACCAACTACCGCCTGAACGAACTCACAGCAAGGGAACTGGCCGCCCTCACCGTGGTGGAATCTCAGGTCGCCGTCGCGTGGGTGGCAGCTCACTGGCCGGGTCTGATGCCTGAAATCCACCGACTGATCGGCGATGTCGGCGACGCCGACCCCGACACCGACGCATCCCAGATGTTCGAGCAAGCCATCACCCTGGCCCGCAGTTCGGGGGCGCTGGTCATCGACCCTCTCTGCGGTCAACTGCCACTGGCGCACACCGCGCCACGCGGACTCTCAGACAAGCTGCGGCGATCGTTCGGCCGTTTACCGTGGGCGTCGCGCCAAAAGCGGACTCCGCAGCCACATTCCGTTCCGGTAGGTGGAGACGGCGGCGTGCGCAATCCGAATCTGCCGCCGCCGAGCCGGCCCGACGAGGACGATTTCGACGTCACTCCCGAGCACCGGCCAGGCATTCCCTATCCCGAGTGGAACGCATGGACGCATTCATTTCTGGTCGACCATGTCGCGGTCCTGGAGCGCTCGCGGGCGTTCGACGCGCAGCCACCCGGCCCGATCGCAGTCGACGTGCGCAAGTGGTTCCAGGAGAACACCCATCGCGGTATCCGCCGCGGTCTCGAAGACGGATCTGACATCGAGATCGACCAATATGTCCGGCATTACGTCGACGCCCTGACAGGTCATGCCGCTGAACCGAGATTCTTCCGCGAGCTGTCACCCACAGACAGAGACGTGGTGACCGCGCTGTTGTTGGACGGCAGCTCCTCGTTGGGAATCAACGGAGGCAAGCTCTTCCGATTGGAGCTCGAATGCGCTGACGCCCTGTCGCGCGCGATGACCGACGCGCGGCAACGGCACGGGATGTTCACGTTCACGGGGAACACCCGCCACCGAGTGCGCGTCGACTGCCTGAAGGATTTCAGCGACCGACGCTTCATCCCCCCGAGCCGGCTCGGGCTCGACGTCGGTGGCTACACGCGCCTCGGCGCGCCGCTCCGGCACATGACGAGCCGCCTTCTCGACCAGCCCGCCGAGCGTCGACTCCTCATCATCATCGGTGACGGTTTGATCTGTGATGAAGGGTACGAAGGTCGCTATGCCTGGGCTGACGCGGCGCACGCGGTCGAGGAGGCAGATGACGCGGGCGTGTCCCTGTACTACATCGGCGTCGGCTCGGTGCGCGTCGACCCGCTGCCTGAAGTGTTCGGGCAGCGGCGATCCCAGCGGATAGCACGTATGGAAGATCTTCCCCGAACGCTCGCTTTCGTCCATCGGGAACTGGTGGCCGCATGACCGTGCCCGAGCAGGATTACCAACCGAACGGCGCGGAAGTCGCCCTCTTCGAGCAGGCTTTCAGGCGGCACCTCCCCGTCATGCTCACCGGCCCGACCGGGTGCGGTAAGACCCGCTTGATCGAGTACATGGGCGCGCGGCTGCGGCGCCCCATCGTCACCATCAGCTGTCACGACGACCTGACCAGCTCCGACCTGGTGGGGCGATTCGTCGTCGCTGGTGGCGACGTGACATGGACTGACGGCCCCCTCACACGAGCAGTCAAATCGGGCGCGATCTGCTACCTCGACGAGGTCGTCGAGGCTCGACACGATTCGTTGGCAGTGCTGCACTCCCTCACCGACCACCGACGCACCCTGTATCTCGACAGGGCCGGCGAGGTGGTCACTGCCGCTGACGATTTCATGCTGGTGTGCTCGTACAACCCGGCGTACCGCAGTTCACTCAAAGAGCTCAAGCCGTCATTCCGGCAGCGCTTCGTCACAGTGCCTATGGACTACCTTCCACCCGAGCGCGAAGCGGACGTGGTTGCCGCCGAGACCGGTGTGCCCTTCTCTACCGCACAGCGGCTTGTCAACTGCGCCATCAGTATTCGGACAGCCGAGAAAACCTTCAATTTAGAGCCGCCATCCACCCGCGTGCTTGTGACGGCCGCCCACCTGATCGCCGCAGGCACTGATGAGATCGACGCGGTGGAGGCCTGCGTGCTGGCCCCGCTGTCCAATGACGGCGCCATCAACGAGGGGCTCCGGGAGGTCGCCTTCGCCAGCCTCGCCAGCACCTCCGCAAGCCGCCGGATCACTTAGGAAGGAAACCCCGCATGGTCGACCAACACGAGCGGAAACGCAAGAAGGCGCTCATCGTCCTCCAGATCGTCGTCTACGGCTATCTGCTGACGATGTTCGGAATCCAGCTGTACATGTCGTTCGCCAGGGGTTGGTGGGAACTGTGAACGGGCCCCTGGTGCGTCGACGCAGTACTTGGCAGCGGGCCGAGAACCCGCTGCCCGCAACCGGTCTGTCGAAGCATCATGGGAATTCGAAGGCGGCGCAGAAGCGGGCCGACAAGTGGATGATCGTCGGGGCTGGGCTGATGGGTATGTGGGCGCCGGGCATCATCGGTCTACCGATCTTCCTACGCGGTGTGTATCTCCAGCGCCAGGCCCTGCGATCTGGACTGTCGGTACGCCCCATGATCGTCACGCTCATCGGTTATCTCGTCCTCATCGACGGCATGCTCAACAGCCTCGGCTGGGCGCTCGACCTCGTTGCCAGCCACACCCTGATCAATCGCGTCCTGATGGTCGGCTGGGGGGCGATGTTCGACGCCGGATACTTCTGGCACTACAACGAAGGGTGGGTCGGAGGCGCCGCAGCACCCGGCGAAAAATCCATGGTGTTCGGGATGATCCTGACCGTCTTCGCCATGCGGTGCGCAGCTGCCATCGGCTTCCTGCAGATGAAGCGCTGGGGCCACCAATGGATGATCATCACTTGTTGGATGGGGATCCTGATCTGGTGCCTCTATGTGTTCAACATGACGATGTATGCCGACGTCCGGTTTGCCGGCGTCGTCTTTCCTGTCATCGGCTGGTGGCTCTACGACATCTTCTACATCACGCCATTCCTGGCGATCCCCTACCTACACACCGTCAATCGCGAAATCTTCACGGACTGAAGGAGTTCCCCGTGATCACCTCACCGGACACAACTGAAGACAAGATCGACGATCTGCCCCCCGGCACCACGCCCTACTACGCCCGCATGCACAAATGGATCAAACGAGCGGTGCTCGTCTGTCTCGTCGCCCTTGTCATCGAAGGTGCTTTCACCTTGCCGTTCATGGCGGTCTACTACGGTTACCCGACACTGAGTTTGACGCAGATCTGCAGCGAGTTACTCAAAGTCCGGTACTCGGACGACACGCTGGAGTGCCAAGTGCCCTACCCTGCTTTCGGGCCGCCCGAGGGCGCTGAGGGCAAGGACACCGCCAGGGACAAGTGGGGTATCCAACCGGTTCCTGAGTACAAGCGCATCGGATTCCGTGAGCTGGTGCGAAACTACCAAGAGCGCGAGGCGCGCAAGGCGGCCGAGGCAGGCCAAGAACCAGCCGGGACACCGTGATCCGCTCACGACCGCATACCGCCGCGCTGCGATCGCGTGTCAACGCGCGCCTGCACGCGCGGTGGATCCACGATCTTCGCAAGCAGCATCAATCCGGATTTCATCCGTTGCTGCTCCCCCACGGGATCAGTCGCCACGCCGCTGCCGACAGGAAACAGTGATGCCCGCACCACCGCACAGAATCATCCAATGGATGACCGGAGACGTCGGTCAGGTGGGGGTTCGACACTTCGCGTCGAACCCGTCGTTCGAACTCGTCGGTGTTCTGGTCCACAGCCCCGAGAAGGTCGGCAGAGACGCAGGGGATCTCGTCGGGATCCCGCCTACCGGCATCATCGCCAGCGACGATATCGACGCCGTGATCGGCCTCGACGCCGACTGCGTGTTCTACACACCCATCATCATGGATGTCGACACCGTCTGCAGAATCCTGCGGTCTGGCAAGAACGTCGTGACGACCGCGGGATTCTTCGCCCCCTCACCAGATTTCGCCGCATTGGGAGATCAGATTCGAGCCGCGTGTGTTGAAGGCCAAAGCTCGTTCTACGGCGGCGGGATACACCCCGGTTACGCCGGTGACCTACTGCCTCTGACACTCGCACGCGTAACCAACCGGATCGACAAGATCAGCGTCTACGAGGTCGTCAACATCTTGACCAATGCACCGGTCGATCACATCGACTGGATGGGCTTCGGTAAGGACCGCGAACTGTTCCTGAACGAGCCCACGATCCTCGGTCTCGGACTTCCCTTCTTCGCCCATTCGATGTACATGATCGCCGAGGGTTTGGGCGTCGTTCTCGAACGAGTCACCGCCGCCGACATCGACGTGGCCGTCGCGACCCACGACATCACCCATGACGACGGCGTCATCGCCTCGGGCACCGTCGCTGCGCAACACCACGAATGGACCGGTTGGGCGGACGGACGGCCGTTGATCGTCTTCCACGCCATCTACGTCGCAGCTTCCGCCGATCAGCTCAGTCCACCCTGGGACTGGGGAGGCACACGCTATCGCATCGTCATCGACGGTGACCCGCCCACCGAGCTGACCCTGCAGGGCGTTCGCGACGCCGACGGATCCCACAAGCATCCCGGCTACACATGGACGGCCATGGGTGCCGTCAACACGATCCCCGCCGTCTGCGCCGCAGCGCCCGGCTGGTACACCAACCTCGACCTCGGCCTCATCCAACCCCGCGGATTGGTACGGCGGTGACACGTCCAACGGCACCGCGCCCCAACGGCAACGGCGTCGACACCGTCGTCATCGACATCCCTGACACCGACGCGGACGAAAGGGTCACCGACCACGAGCGCACTGACGCGCTTTCGCCAGAGCTTCGCCGGTGAAGGTTCCTAACTGCACGAGATCGACCAGTCGGTACTCGGCCTGCCCCTGACTCTGCTCTTCACCAATGTGAACCAACCCGGGTGACCCGTGAGGAACGATGACGATGACCAATGCGCTCAACGTCTTGGACGCAGACCTGCCCGTGCTGGAGTACGGATTCACCGACACTCCGCAGGACGTCGAAGGTCAGTTCCGTGAGGCCCAGCGACGCGCGCCGATCGCCCGTGGACCCATTGGTCCCGAGGTGCTCTCGTACGATATGGCCAGGGAAGTCTTGCGCGACCCGCGATTCACCATCCCGCCCGGCATCCACCTGTCGGCTCACGGAATCACCTCCGGCCCGCTCTGGGACCGGGTCACCCGCAGCATCCTCAACATGGAGGGCGAGGAACACCGGCGACTGAGGAGCCTCGTCTCGCGAGCATTCACGCCGCGGGCGACGTCCCGCCTCGACAGCACCATCCACGCCGTCATCAACGAACTCTTCGACGCCGTAGAAGATGCCGGGCGATGCGAGTTCGTCGCCGACGTCGCGCGGCCCTACCCCATACCGGTGATCTGCGCGCTGCTGGGTGCGCCGCGCGAGGACTGGGAGCAGTTCTCCCGATGGGCGGAGGACATCTTCAAGATCGTCAGCTTCGACTGTGACCTCGCCGAGGAACAACCCGTCATTCTGCAGGCCTGGGGCGAGTTCGACGAGTACCTGGACGAAATGATCGCCAAGAGGCGACGAAGCCTGACCGACGACCTACTCTCTGAGCTCATCCGTATCGAGGACAGCGGCGACCGCCTCAGCGCAGAAGAACTGCGAATGTTGGCGTTCTCCATCCTCATTGCGGGTACCGACACCACACGAAATCAGCTCGCAGCTTCGATGCAGGTGCTCTGCCAGCATCCCGATCAGTGGACCATGCTGCGTGACCGACCCGAGCTCAGCATGCGCGCCGTCGAAGAGACGATGCGCCATTCGCCATCGATGTGCAGCACTGTGCGGACAGTGAACCAAGACACCGAAATCGACGGCTTCGGTTTCCCTGCTGGCACGTTCATCCTGGTCAACACCTTCGCCGCCAACCGCGACAGCACGGTGTACGACGAGCCGGCCCGCTTCGACATCACCCGCGCGGATCCACCGCCCATCCTGACATTCGGCGGCGGCGTGCACTATTGCCTGGGCGCCAACCTCGCGAGACGCGAGCTGGCCGAGGCCTTGAGCATCCTCGCGGCGCGCCTCGACGTACCCCGATGCGCCGGACCTGTTCCCTGGAAGCCCCTTCTCGGCCTCAGCGGCCCGACCGCTCTGCCATTGGAGTTCGGACTGTGACTTACAAGATCGAACCTGCTGTACTGCAGCAGATCGCGCGGACTGTGGCGGCTTCGGCTTCAGACAGCGACGACGCGGTAGCACGCACGATCAGGCTCTTGGCGGCGGAGTATCCCGCGTTGGTCACTGACGCCCCCGGGCGCTGGGTGGCCAGCAAAGCCGGCGGCATTTTGGGCAAAGTACGATTCCTTCACGCCAGCGCGCGAGAGTACATCGTCATCTTCGGATCCCCGACGGGAACGCAGGGATTCTCTGGACGCTACCGGCACATCGACATTCACAAATTCCTGTTGGCAGGCCAAATAGATTCCTACGACTTGGAATCCGACAGCACTGCTGCGCTGCCCTCCCTGTATCCAGGGGAGGGCACGTGCCTGCGGCGTGGCGAGGCTCGCGGACTCACGATCCACCCCGGCTCGTGGCACCTCGAGTACGGACGGGGTGCGGTGCTGACCACCGTTCCGTTCGCCATGGTGGACACGCTGCTGCTGTCGCTGGAACTCACCTCTGTCCGACGTTCGACTGCGGAGTTCGTCCGGCTCATCCGAGATCGAGCTGGTGAACCGTCCCCTGGACCCAGAGTTCCTCGTCAGACTAGGTAAAGGGCGGTGATGGTTCCGCCCACGACGAGCAGCCACACGTCGGCGAACAGTCTGAGCCAGGTCGGACCGGTTCTGACGTCCATGAAGTGGCTGATGATCAAATGCACCTTGACGAACGCGATGACTAGCACCACGAGCGCGACGATTGAGGTCGCGCGGCCACCCAGGCTTCGCTCGGCATGTCCGAGCAGCCAAGTGATGACGGTGACTGCCGAGAGGACGAGCCACACCAGGGTCAAGCGGCGGGTCTCCGTCATCAGGACCTCAGCACATAGAGCAGCGCGAAGATGATCACCCAAAGAAGGTCCACCATGTGCCAGAAGGTGGTGGCCTGCTCTATCACCGTCACTCGCGGTACGCGGCGAACGCGCAGATGCTGTAACGCCACTGCGATGATCGCGATGCCCATGATGACGTGGAGCATGTGCAACCCAGTGAGTGCGAAATAGAACGCCATGAACGTTCCGCTGTTGAAGGTGTCGCCGGCGTGCACCTCGTACCACCACTCGGCGAGCTTGACCACGAGAAAAACAGCGCCGCAGGTCGCCGTCATGGTGAGGTAGCGCGCGCTGCCGGCCCCCTGTCCCGACCGCGCCGCGAGCACAGCCCGCGCTGCGAACCAGGAACTCAACAGCAGCAGGAGCGTGTTCAGCACGCCGACGTCGAGCAGCAGATTTCGTTGGGCGTCATCGAACGCGGTGAGCTCACGGTCGCGAAAGATCATGTAGGCAACGAAGTACGCGCCGAAAATGATCATGTCGCCCAAGACGAAAAACCACATGGCGCCATCGCCTGGCAGATGTCGCCTGCGGGAGCGTTCGTGGTCGGTGTCGTCTGCCACCGCGGGCCCCAGGCCCGTCATGCGGGCTTTCCGACCGGTTGCCGGGCGATCGCCTTGTTCAGGACGTAGAACTGACACACCTGCCAGAACACGTACACAACTGTGTTGATGTAGAAGGCCATCAATCCATTCCATGCGAACGGGCCCGAGTGGAAGTTGAATACGACGCCGGCGAGGAACTCCGTGACGATCTGCCAGATCGTGGCATAGCCGAACCATTTCGGGTAGATGCGGTTCTTGTCGAGAAGGATGGCGGCGCCGAGAATCGCCCACGCTGCTGCAAAGCACCCCAGCGACCCGATGTAGGAGAGAAACGCCATGTCGTAGAGGACGGTCAACATCTCCGGTGAGCGGTCCGGCCGCAGGACGGCAGTCAGGAATGCAAATGCGCCCCAGAGGAATCCGGGCGTGGAACCGACTGCGAGCGCGGCGATGAAAGCGTACGAGAATGCGGGGTGAACCGACATCCGCCTGATCTGATAGGCGATCAATCCGTTCGCCGTGCCGACAAACCCGGCCACCACCATCAGCAGCCCGAACCCGATCTTGATCCCGAGGGCGTGGTCGTCGAAGAACGCCGCGATCTGCTCCGGTGTGATGTCGGGCCTGCGAGGCGGCATCAGACGTGTCAGCGGAACGTAGATGATGCCTTGGATCGCATAGAACGCCGGGATCGTCCACCAGACCACCCACAGGTCGATCTTCGGGCGACCGAACAGACCTCGCCGCGCCGGTGTAGACGTCGGCGGCGGTACGGTGCGTGTCACAGGACCAGCTCACCGACCGGCTCATCGCGCGCCTCCCGGGCCTGCCGGAGTACGGCTCGACGGAGCACGACGAACATGACGCTCATGTAGATCACCAACGCCGCTAACTTCAACCAGAAGGACAGGAGACCGTCCCAGGCGAAGGGGCCAGTTGTGACGACTGCCGCACCGGCGGCGGGGACCATCGCGACGGCGATGAGGACCGCGAATGGCGCGACCCACCGTGGCAGGATGGGGTCCTCGCGAGAATCGAGGACAACGGCCAACGCCAAGCAGAGGTTCTGCACGCAGAGCATTCCCACCGGCGCGACGAAGATCATCCACGCCATGTCGTTGAGGAGCTGGGTCAACTCCGGATTGCGTTCCGGCCGAAAGGCCGCCAGCAGCCACATGATGTCGGCCATGGCGAACACCGTGGCGCCGCTGGCCGCCGCGGTCAGATAGCAGTACCCCAGAACCCGACTCGGTGTCGCCATTCGTTGCATCTGGGCAACGACGACGCCGGTGAACGGGAGCAGCATCACGCCGAAGAGGTTGAAGACGATCATGCTGAATCGCACGCCCGCCGAGTGGTCCCGATAGAAGTCAGCGACCTGCTGTGCGGACATCGCCGGAGACATGGGCGGCAAGAATCCCGGAAAGGCGATGAAGGCGATCAGAAGAACCGCCGCCATGACAGGCAGAGACCACAGGCACACCAGTTGCGTTCGCACCACGTACCATGTTGGCGCGCGTGATGTTTCGGCAATCTGATCGCTCACCGGACCACCCCGATCATGAAGTTCCCCTGGGTTCATCTGACGTATGACTGACTTGCGTCGACCGAAGGCACCGTTGCTGGCGAAGTCGCGGTCCGAACGGTCAATGGAGGCAGCAGGTGAGCCGGCGGGATGTCTTCCAGGGCGATGAGCCCCGGCGGTGCCGCACACACCCATTCGAGCGCATTGAGCGCCCGAGCTGCCGTCGACATACAGGCAGCATCAGTGGTGTCGAACCGGGGATGCGATATGTGCGTGTCGATTTCGACGCTGGGTTCGCCATCGACGAGCACCCGATGGACTCCCGTCCTACCCTCGGGCGGATACACCCAGTCAGGCGCCGCCGCTGCGGTGAGGCGGGTGACGTGCTCGATGGTGATGACGGGCCGCCCCTTCACCACACCCTCGACGGCGAAACGCACGGCCGCACGCCGGCCCGGCTCGACATCCATCATCGTGCACCGTATGGGCGTCGGGGTGTACCAGCTCTCGGTCCGCTGTTGCACTCCGTCGAGTTCCAGACCCATCAAGTCGGCCAGTCGACGCACCTGGCCACCCCACATGAACTCGACGATCCCAGGCTGGAACAGCATGGGTGTGTCATCGTCGTGGGCCTGATTGAATCCCATCGAAGCGCCGGTGAACTCCGCGTCGTCGTAGTTGGCGTAGTCGAAGATCTCCTGCACCGTGATGGACCTCGCTGCAGTCGTCAGGCTGAGTGCGGTGTGCGCCAACGTGTCTGCCGAGTACCCGGGGTCGACCCCGTTGACGAACAATGAAGCTCCCCCGGCCTCGCAGGCCTGCCGCAGCGGGTCGCGAAGCCAATCCTGAGCATGGCTGGGGGTGACCATCCACACCAGCGAAGTGCCTACGACGTTCGTGCCCGCCGACAAGAACGCGGCCATCTGCTCGAGCACCTCGAGTGGTCGCGTCTCCGCCTGGGCAGTGAACACAACACAATCGGCTCCCAGTGCGACCAGGGCGTCCAGATCATCGGTGGCGATGACGCCGGTGTTCTGCTCTGACCCGCAGAGCATGCCGGCGTCCTGGCCGACCTTTGCGCTCGACGACGCATGGACCCCGACCAGTTCGAGGTCTGGACGCTCGATGATGGCCCGCAGAGAATGCCGGCCGACATTGCCTGTCGAGAACTGAATGACCCTGCGCACGTTACTCCTCGGGTGGCCGGACAACCCACCCCTCGTCGCTACGAATTCTTTTAAATGACTATACTCAGTGACGAAAATCAGCAATAACGTTTGACGATTCAGCGGATGGCTCCGCGACATCTATCCCTTAAGCAACCGCCACGAGCGAAAGGATCGTCATGACGATACCGAGGGGATCACGGGTCGCAGGTAAGCGAGTTCTCGTCACGGGTGCGGCCCGGGGCATGGGTCGCAGCCACGCGGTGAGGTTGGCCGAGGAGGGCGCTGACATCGTCATCGTCGACATCTGCGCACCCATCGCCGGGCTGGAGTACGAACTCGCCAGCGAGGACGACCTCGCGCAGACCGCCGAGGCGGTCGAGAGCGCTGGGGCCCGGTGCATCTCCGTGGTCGCCGACATTCGCGACGAGCACGCGCTGACCGGCGCCGTCAACGATGCCGCGGCGAGCCTTGGAGGCCTTGACGCTGCAGTGGCCAACGCAGGCGTACTCACTGTCGCGACGTGGGACCGCACCACCGCGCATCAGTGGCGAACAGTATTGGACGTCAACCTGATCGGCACATGGAACACGTGCGCAGCGGTCATTCCACACCTGATCGAACAGGGAGGTGGGAGCTTGGTCAACATCAGCTCGGCGGGTGCCTTGAAGGGTTTCCCCCTTCAGCACCCCTACACCGCCGCCAAACAAGGTGTCACCGGCTTGACGGTCGCGCTCGCGAACGAACTCGCAGCCCAGAAGATTCGGGTCAACTCCGTACATCCGACCGGCGTGCCCACAGGGATGATTCCACCATCGCTGGGCGCTCTGCTGGGCGAACAGCGCCCCGACCTCGTCCCCAGCTTCATCAACGCCATGCCCACCCCCTTCGTCGATCCACTCGATGTCAGCCACGCGGTGACCTATCTGGTGTCCGACGAATCGCGGTTCGTCACCGGCATGCAGCTCAAAGTCGATGCCGGCGTCACCATCAAGTGACGAGACGCGTGACCGACCCGCCGTTACTTTAGTTGACTGAAGTCATTCAATACTCCTCCAGCGACGCGCTCAGTAGGGAATTTGCGAGCGAGTCGCACGGTTCCTCGCCTTCGATGCCTGGCTTGCCGAAGAGAAGATGACCGATGCGAGGATCTCATCAGAAACCCTGGGCACGTGTCGGGCGAACGCCTCAACGCGGCACACGACCATTGACCGACATCAGTACCCATCTTGTACAGGCTCTTGTGAATACACGTTTTGATGTACTGTCGTCGACGTGCAGACACTCGCCCATACCGACGCGTTGGCGAGGTTCGGTCACGCCCTGTCGGATGTCACGCGGACCCGCATCCTGCTCAGCCTAAACACCGCTCCGAGCTACCCCGCCGACCTCGCCGACCGCATCGGCGTTTCCCGACAGATGCTGTCCAATCATCTGGCGTGCCTGCGCGGCTGCGGACTGGTGGTCGCCGCGCCGGAAGGCCGACGCACCCGGTACGAGTTGGCCGACCCACGCATCGGTCATGCCCTGAACGACCTGATGGGCTTGGTCCTCGCCGTAGACCCCGACTGCCAATGCGTCGGGCCCGACGGCACCGTCTGCGGGTGCGGCTGATGGCCTCCCCGGCGGCGGGCGTGGCGCCCACCGACGACCGGCGCGCGGTGCTGTCCCGCCGCATCCGTCTTTTCGTCGCTGCCACGATCTCCTACAACGTCATCGAGGCCATCGTGGCGCTCACGGAGGGCGCGCGGGTGTCCTCCACGGCGCTCGTCGGGTTCGGCCTCGACTCCGTGATCGAAGTGTCGTCCGCGGCGGCGGTCGCATGGCAATTCGCGGGGCGCGATCCTGAGGCGCGCGAGAAGATCGCACTCCGCGTCATCGCGTTCTCGTTCTTCGGACTGGCCACCTACGTCACGGTGGACGCCATCCGCGCGCTGCTCGGCGTCGGCGACGCCGAGCACTCAACCATCGGCATCGTGCTGGCGGCGCTCAGCCTGGTCATCATGCCGGTGCTGTCCTACGCGCAGCGCCGGGCGGGTCGCGAACTCGGATCGCTGTCCGCGGTAGCCGATTCCAAACAGACGCTGCTCTGCACCTACCTGTCGGCAGTGCTGCTCGTCGGCTTGATCCTCAACAGCCTGTTCGGTTGGTCGTGGGCCGACCCCATCGCCGGACTGATCATCGCCGCAATCGCGGTGCGCGAGGGCGTCAATGCCTGGAAGGGCGACACCTGCTGTCCCGCGCCCGTCGCCACCGGCTCCGAGCCGGCCCGGTCGAGCTGTGACTGCTGCGACAACTAGGTAAGGGTTCCAGTCACTTCTTCTGTTGTGTCGCAATCACTTCTGCCGATAGGGACGTGATCGGGCTCCTGCGGAAGACCGACTTCGTGGTCTCGTTTGCCTGCGAGCCCGCACCTCAGGCAGCTGTGCACGACGGCGGGCGGTGATTGGACAGTTCACCTGGCCCCTCAATGGATTCCGATCAGTGCGGCGCACGTGTCCCAGAGGCGCGCGGCATTGTTGGGGTCCAGGGCGTAGGGCGCGACCCCGCCATCCTTGCCCAGGTTCGCAGGACGTTCGCTGACGATCGTCGCTTCGTTGTTGTTTTCGAAGTACCGTCCGCCTATTCCCTCAAGGTGCGGTGATGCGGCCAGCAGCGCCGAGGTTGAGGCGCCCTGAGGAACGCTTTTGCGGAACTGCTCGGGGGTTTTGAGACCGCCGGTGTGCTGTTGCAGACCGGTTGCGATCGCACCGGGGTTCACGGCATTGGCCAGGACGCCGTCCGCGGCCCACCGGCGGGTGAGCTCCACCGCAAGCAGAACCGTGGCCGTTTTGGATTGGCCATAAGCTCCCAGAGGGTCGTATGGGCGAAAGCGGAAGTGGAGGTCGTCGAACACGACCGGTGAGAAAAGGTGCCCGGAGGAGCTCACCGACACCACGCGGGCCCCGTTGGCTGAGGCCAGGGCGTGTCGCAGTCTCGTGGTGAGTGCAAAATGACCGAGGTAGTTGCTCACCAGTTGGAGTTCCCAGCCCTGTGGTGTTCGGGTCAGGTCGGGGATGCCCATCACTCCGGCGTTGTTGACCAGGATGTCCAGCGGGCCGTGCCAGAGCTCGGCAAAGCGGGCGACGGAGGCTTGATCCGCCAGGTCTAGCGGGCGCACGTGAAAGGCCGGGTTGCCGGTGGTTCGGCGTAAGTCTCCTGCTATCTGCTCGCCGACGTCGAGCTTGCGGACGGCCAGGGTGACGTCGGCACCGGCGGCGCCCAAGGCGCGCGCCGTCTCGACTCCGAGGCCACTGGTCGCGCCTGTCACCACCGCCCGCCGATCGGTCAGGTCGATGCCGGCCAGGACGTCGTCGGTCGTGGAGTCGAACCCGAACGGGGTGCTGACGAGTGTCATCGACGTTCTCTCTGAGTGGTCAGGACCTGGGACGAGACGACCCCCGAATGCGTGCCGGGAGTCAGGTTGCAGGCGACGACGGCTGGGCCAGCGCGCGGGGCAGGAAGTCTCGGATGTACCCGCTGATTTCCTCGCCGTGGGTCTCCAGAGCGAAGTGCCCAGCGTCGAGGAGGTGAAACTCGCCGTCAGGGAAGTCGCGGCGGAAGGCCTCTGCGCCGGGTGCACCGAAGATCTCATCGTTCTTCCCCCAGGTGACCAACAGCGGGGGTTGATGGGTACGGAAGTACTCCTGGAACGCCGGGTAACCGTCGAGGTTGAACTGATAGTCCCAGAACAGTTGCAGCTGGATGGCGTCGTTGTCTTTGCGGTCCAGACCGAGCTGATCGAGTTGCCAGGCTTCTGGGGCGATGCGGTCGAGCCGATCGGCGGGCACGCCGTGGGTGTACTGCCAGTAGGTGGTTTCGGGCGTGAACTTCTCCCGCACCCCGTCCTCGTTGGCGGCCCGGTCTTTGGCGTGAGCGAACAGAATGTCCCAGAACGGCGTGAAACCCTCCATGTAGGCATTTCCGCTTTGAGTGATCAGCGCGGTGATCCGTTCGGGACGTCGGCTGGCGATCCGTAGCCCGATCGGTGCGCCGTAATCGTGAATGTAGAGAGCAAATCTCTCCAGCCCGAGGTGGGTGATCAATCCCTCGGTGATCTCGGTCAGGCGGTCGAAGCTGTAGTCGAATTGTGTGGTCGTCGGCATGGCAGATCGTCCGAACCCGATGTGATCCGGAGCCACTAGGTGGTACTCGTCGGCCAGCGAGGCGATCAGGTTACGGAACATGTGCGAACTCGACGGAAAGCCATGCAGGAGAAGCAATGTCGGCTTCGCGGGATCACCCGCCTCGCGGTAGAACACTTCGAGGCCGTCAATCGTGGCGGTGTGATAGCGGGTAGCGAAAGCGGCCATGTGTCGTCGCGCTCCTGGTGGTCGCGGATGTACGCCGCAGCAAGGCGGCTCTGACAGACGAATTGTGTGCAGCGTCCGAGTGCTCGATAAAGAGCCAACTTTTGTTAGCTGTGATTGAGGGGGCCGATCAATAGCTGGCCGAGCTCGACCCTTGCCAGTAAGTTCACAGGTCATGGAGCTGCGTCAGCTCACGGCGTTCGTGGCGGTGGCCACCGAACTGCATTTCGGGCGCGCGGCCGAGCAGCTGCACATCAGTCAACCCACCCTCAGTCAATTGGTGCAGCGGCTCGAGAGAGAGGTGGGCACTCCGCTGCTCGTCAGAACCACCCGTCGAGTCGCGCTCACAGCTGCCGGCGCCGAACTTCTGAAGCGCTGCAAGATCATTATCGACGAGGTTGATCTCGCCAAAGCTGCGGTGCTGCGAGTGGCGCACGGTGAGACCGGGACGGTGCGGGCGGCCATCACACCTCCGGTGGCGCCCGTCTTGGCGCCCCACCTGAGAGCAGCATTGCGCGAGCGACTGCCTGACGTGAAACTCGACGTGGAGAGGATGTGGTTGCCGGATCTGATCCGCACGATCGCCACCGATCACGCCGATGTGGCCATTACGTGCGGCGTGCCGCCCAATCCTCCGGGTGTGGTCGGCAGAATCTTCTGCAGCGAACCGCTCCTCGTCGGAGTCCGCCGGACACACCCACTCGCAGACCGTGATTGCGTATCGCTCGATCAGCTAGCCGACGACACGCTAGGAGTACCCAACGAAACACTGTTTCCCGCATGGGCACTGACGCAACGTCAAGCACTGGAAGCGGCCGCCGTGTCTCCACCGACGACTGTCTTGGCTGCCACCGGGTTCTCCTCGACAGGATGGAGCCGACAACCCGACGTGACGTGGGTTCTGCTGAGTGAATCGCTGGGACTCCCGCCCGACACCGCAATCCTCCGAATCCACGGCGACCCACGTATCCCCTACGTCCTCCAATGGGCACCGGAACGTGTAGGCACCGCCGCCATCCGACGGTTCGTGGAGATGGCCCTGACGATGGACGCTCCGCCCGGATGGCGCGTCGAGCCGGGTCGCGAATGACCACCACGACGACATGTCGTTGATTGGCGGAACCGATCAATAGGTGAGCATTGATTGCTGGAGGCAATCAATGAGACGGAGTCCAGCACTGACTCCACTCACTATTGCCCACCACCTGTGGGAAAGCGACCGCTTTCACCCAACCCCTCACACGTGGTTCACGAGCCGACCGCGTCCGCGGCGATCAGGCCGAAGCACTGCCGTGGGTCAACGCACGTGCCGGACCACATTGGCATGGGCGTCACCGGAGAAGTGTTGCGGGACTTCATTCTCGGCTGCACCAGGGGCTGAAGCGGTTCGCGGCGACGATCAGTCTCCGTAGAACAGCGTGTAGTGGCCAGGTCCTGTTTCGTAGCAATAGGAACGGCTTGCGCCTGGCGGAGCCGCTGCGTTGGCCTGTCGGGCTGCGGCCTTGCATGCAGCCTCGTTCACCCCGAAAGGGATGTACTGGTCCGCGCTGGCCGTAGGCGCCGCATGAACTGCCCAGATGAGAATGGCGGCAAAGGTGAGAATCTTCACCATGCTCAGCTCCTCTATCGCCGTTAAACGTGCCGATTCGTTGCGGCATCATCAGGAATTCGCCGACAGCTCAACTTTCGCAGCCGACGCCGTCACGATCCTTGTCCAGCCACATGCCGTAGTACGGCGACGAGGATGGAATGTCTTGATAGCCAGCAGCCCTCGCTTGCGTGCAGTTCGAGAAGGGTGTCGACCCAGGCTGTGCATTGACTACTGCGGGCGCCACTACTGAAAGCACTGCAATGACAGAGCTGACAAAGAGCGCGCGCCGGATCATGAGAGTCCCCCCTCGATTTGCTGATCTCCCCCACGACCCTAACGAGATTACGGCGCAACGTGCCACATTTGTGAATTTGCTGTCGGCTAGGAAAGCGACCCGGCGGTGTTCCTCGGGACGATATCCGCGCCTGCTGATCGAACCGTGTCAGCCGTCCGCCCCCGCACTGAACCCGAAGTGCCGCAAAGACACCCGCCGACCGGCGCGCTGGTCCTACATTCGGTTTGTGAGGTGGGTTGGGCCGACGGCAAGGCAAGGCAAGAAAAAGGCGGCTTCCGGTGACCGGAAACCGCCCTTGACCTGCGTCGGGCTGACAGGATTTGAACCTGCGACCACTTGACCCCCAGTCAAGTGCGCTACCAAGCTGCGCCACAGCCCGCGCGCCTCCCGGGATCGCCGGTCGGCGGTCGAAAGCTTACAGCAGGGTTACCCGCGGCTCCCAACCGCGTCGCCGCGGCCCGCGCGGGTACACCTGACCGATGAGCGACACTCCCCTGTGGCTGTTCGCCGACCAGCTCGGCCCCGCCGTCTACGGCGGTGAACACGCCCACCGCGAGGTCTTGCTCGTCGAGGCCACCTCCGCCCTGTCCAAGCGCCGCTATCACCGCCAGAAGCTGCACCTGGTTCTCTCCGCACTACGCCACGCCGAACGCGACCTCGGCGACCGCGCGACCCTGCTCAAGGCCGACACCTACACCGACGCGCTCGCACAGTTCGACCGCCCCGTCCTGGTCCACCAGCCCACGTCGCACGCCGCCGAGCGCTTCGTCAACCGACTGCAGAAGCAGGGGCTCATCGAAGAGGTGCTGCCGACACCGACATTCGCGTTGCCGCGCAGGGACTTTCAAGAGTGGGCCGGAAACCGCACCCGGTTCCGGATGGAGGATTTCTACCGCGATCAACGGCGCCGCTTCGACGTGCTGATGGAGGGCACCGATCCCGTCGGCAAGCGCTGGAACTACGACGAGGAGAACCGGGAGTCCCCGCCGAAGAAGCAGCAGCATCTCGACGTGCCCGCCCCGTACAAGCCCCGTGAGGACGACATCGACGAGCAGGTCCGCCGCGACCTCGACGCGATGGACCTCCACACCGTCGGTGCCGACGGCCCGCGCCTGTTCGCCGTCACCCCCACCGAGGCGAAGCGGGCGCTGAAGCGCTTCATCGACCACCGGCTGCCGCTGTTCGGTCGCTACGAGGACGCGATGATGGGAGGCGACTGGGCGATGTCGCACTCGCTGCTGTCGGTTCCGCTCAACCTCGGCGTGCTGCATCCCCTCGACGCCGTCGAGGCCGCCGAGCAGGCATACCGCGACGGCAACGCCCCCCTGGCCGCCACCGAGGGCTTCATCCGCCAGATCCTGGGCTGGCGCGAGTACATGTGGCATCTCTACTGGCATTTCGGCCCTGACTACACGAAGAAGAACGAGCTGAAAGCCCGCACGCCGCTGCCGCGGTGGTGGGCCGATCTGGACGCCGACGCCGTCACCGCGGCCTGCCTGCACCACGCCCTGAAAGGGGTCCGCGACCGCGGCTGGTCCCATCACATCCAGCGGCTGATGATCCTCGGAAGCCACGCGCTGCAGCGCGGCTACCGTCCCGACGAGCTGACCGAATGGTTCGCCACCGCCTACGTCGACGGGTTCCGCTGGGTGATGCCCACCAACGTCGTCGGGATGAGCCAGCACGCCGACGGCGGCCTGCTGGCCACCAAGCCGTACACCTCGGGGGGCGCCTACATCAACAAGATGAGCGACCACTGCGGCGACTGTGCGTTCGATCCGAAGAAACGGCTCGGCGAGGACGCCTGCCCGTTCACTGCGGGCTATTGGGCCTTCACACACCGCCATCGGGATCTGCTGGCCAAGAACATGCGCACCCGGCGCGCGGTGTCGTCGATGGACCGCCTCGGCGACCTCGACGCGGTCCTCGAGCAGGAGTCAGCGCGGGAGCACTTCTGAGTGCGGGCTACACAGCCAACAACCGGTACAGCCCGATCAATCCGACGACGACGATCACCGCGCGGAGCACGTTCGGCGAGAGTCGTCGACCGTAGTGCGCACCGACGAATCCGCCGATCAGCGACCCGATCGCGATCAGCCCGGCGGCTGCCCAGCTGATCCGATCGAACGCCACCACCGTGTACGCGACAGCCGCGACGATGTTGACGAGCAACGACAGCAGGTTCTTTGCCGCGTTCATCCGCTGCATGTCCTCAGGCAGCAGCGCACCCATCACAGCGACAAGCAGAATGCCCTGCGCGGCGGTGAAGTAGCCGCCGTACACGCCGACCGCGAACGTCAACGCGACCAGCGCCGTCATCCGCGCAGCAGACACGTGGTCGGCGGACTCACCCTTCGCTTCGGCACGCCGGCGCGCCCAGGCCTGGATTCGAGGCCCGATGAGCACCAACACCAGGGCGAGCACCAACAGCACGGGCACCACGGTGGTGAACACCTTCTCGGGCAGGTGCAGCAGCAGCCAGGCACCACCACCCGCGCCGAGCAGCGACGCGGGGATCTGCCAGCGCAATCGGCGCCACTGACCGCGCAGCTCGCGCCGATACCCCCACGTCCCTGACACCCCGCCGGCGACGAGGCCGACGGCGTTGGACATCGTCGAGGTCACCGGTGGATACCCCAGCGCGACGAGCGTAGGGAACGTGATGAGGGTGCCGGAGCCGACGAGCGCGTTGATCGCGCCGGCGCCGACCCCCGCGAGGGCGATGAAGATCATGTCGACGACGGGCACTCCGCCGACCCTATCGGCGCTTGGGACCCCTCTTTTCACGCACCCTGACATTGATGCGGACCGGGCTGCCGTCGAAGCCGAACGTCTCGCGTAGCCGCCGCTCGAGGAAGCGACGGTAACCGGCCTCGAGGAAACCGGAGGTGAACAGCACGAACGTCGGCGGACGGGTGGTGGCCTGCGTGGCGAACAGGATCCGCGGTTGCTTGCCCCCGCGCACCGGCGGCGGTGTCGCGGCGACGACCTCTTTGAGGAACGAGTTCAGCTGGCCTGTCGTGATCCGCTTGTCCCATGAGTTCAGGGCGGTTTCCAGGGCAGGCACCAGCTTCTGCACCGCCCGGCCGGTCATGGCCGAGATGTTGACCCGGGGCGCCCACTGGATCTGCGCCAGCTGCAGGTCGATCTCCCGGTCGAGCAGGTAGCGGCGGTCCTCGTCGACGAGGTCCCACTTGTTGAACGCGAGCACCAGCGCCCGGCCCGCCTCGATCACCATCGTCAGCACCCGCTGGTCCTGCTCGGTCAGCGGTTGCGAGGCGTCGATGAGCACGATCGCGACTTCGGCGGCGTCGATGGCGCCGTGGGTGCGCACCGAGGCGTAGAACTCGTGGCCGCTGGCCTGGCCCACCTTGCGCCGCAACCCGGCGGTGTCGACGAACCGCCAGAGTTTTCCGTCCATCTCGATGAGTGAGTCGACGGGGTCGACGGTGGTGCCTGCCACGTCGTGCACGACGGAGCGTTCGTCACCGGAGAGTCGGTTGAGCAGCGAGGACTTGCCGACGTTCGGCTTGCCGACCAGCGCCACCCGGCGCGGTCCCCCGCCGCTGCCCCCCACCTCGGACAGGGCGGGCAGCTCGTCGAGAACGGCGTCGAGCAGGTCGGCCACACCGCGGCCGTGCATCGCGCTGATCGGATGCGGCTCCCCGAGTCCGAGAGACCACAGCGCCGCGGCGTCGGCCTCGCCGCGGTCGTTGTCCACCTTGTTGGCGGCCAGGAACACCGGCTTGCCGGCCCGCTGCAGGATTTTCGCCGCAGCCTCGTCGGCGCTCGTGGCACCGACGACGGCGTCGACCACGAAGACGATCGCGTCGGCGGTACGCATCGCCACCGACGCCTGCTCGGCGACCAGCTGCTGCAGGCCCTTCGCGTCGGGCTCCCATCCACCGGTGTCCTGAACGACGAACCGCCGCCCCGACCAGGACGCGTCGTAGGACACGCGGTCGCGGGTGACACCGGGGATGTCCTGCACGACGGCCTCGCGCCGACCGAGGATGCGGTTCACCAGTGTCGACTTACCGACGTTGGGCCGGCCGACGACGGCGAGCACCGGCGGTGGAGCCGAGGCCTCCTCCACCGCCTCGGCAATGTCGTCCGCGCTGACCTCCCAGTCACCTTCGTCGAACCAGACGCCGTCTCCATCACTCATCTGATCGCACCGGCTTTCTGTTCGACCAGTGCGGTCAGATGGCCGATCACCTGGTCCTGGGTCATGTCGCTGGTGTCGACCACCAGCGCGTCGTCAGCGGCGCGCAGCGGCGACACCGCCCGGGTGGAGTCGAGGTGGTCGCGGCGACGGACATCGGTGAGGACCGCGTCGTAGTCGTCGGGCAGTCCGGATGCGACGTTCTGATCGTTGCGCCGGCGCGCCCGTTCTTCGGCGGAGGCGGTGAGGAAGATCTTCACGTCGGCATCGGGCAGCACGACGGTGCCGATGTCGCGTCCTTCGACGACGACAGGACCCGTTCCGTCGGCGAGATCGCGCTGCAGCGAGACCAGGCGGCTGCGTACCTCGGGCACCGCGGACACCGCCGACACCGCCTTGGTCACCGCGTCGCCGCGGATCTCGGCCGAGACGTCCTCGCCGGCCAGGAAGGACCGGTCCTCTTCGGGGTCGTGTCCGACGGCCATGTCGATGTCGACGACCGCCGCCACGATCGCCGCCGGATCGTCGAGGTCGACCCCCTGACGCAGTGCGCTCAGCGTGACGATCCGGTACATCGCTCCGGTGTCCAGATAGCGAGCATGCAGAGCTGTCGCCAAACCCCTTGCCACAGTGGACTTTCCGGTTCCCGCCGGGCCGTCGATCGCGATCACCACCGACCGGGTCACAACCCCACCGCCTTGTACAGCTCGCCGATCTCCTTCTGCGTCAGCACCCGGATGCTGCCCGGTCGCTGCTCGCCGAGCGTGACGGACCCGATGTCGGTGCGGACGAGTTCCTGGACAGGAAAGCCGACGTCAGCCAGCAGACGTCGCACGATGTGCTTGCGGCCCTCGTGCAGCGTCACCTTCACCAGAGAACGGCCCGGCACGGTGTCGACGACAGCGAAGTCGTCCACGCGTACCGGTCCGTCGTCCAATTCGACGCCGGCGCGCAGCTTCTTGCCGAGCCCGCGGGGGACGCTGCCCAACACGGTCGCCAGGTAGGTCTTGGGCACCTCGAACGACGGGTGCATGAGCCGGTGGGCGAGCTCACCGTCGTTGGTGAGCAACAACAGTCCCTCGGTGTCGGCGTCGAGCCGGCCGACGTGGAAGAGGCTCTTCGTACCCCGGACCCGGTGTTCGACAAGGTCTCCGACACACGGACGTCCGCGATCGTCGGACATGGTCGAATGCATGCCGCGCGGTTTGTTGATCGCCAGGTACACCCGGTCCTCGTCGACGGCGATCCGCGCGCCGTCGACCCGAATCGTCGAGTTCTGCGGGTCGACCCGGGTGCCGAGTTCGGTGACGATGACCCCGTCGACCTCGACCCGCCCGTCGCGGATCATCTTCTCCGCCACCCGCCGGGACGCGATTCCGGCTTGGGACAACACTTTCTGCAGCCGCACACCCTCGTCGTCGCTCATCGTCACTCCCGCTCCGCGTCGACGTCGATCGCGGCGTCGGGTTTGGACCCCGACGCCCCGTTGAGTTTCATGAAACGTGGCTCCTCGTCGAGGTTTTCGCTGATGTCGTCGATCACGTCGACATTCGGAAGCAGCGGTGCGATGTCGGGCAGATCGGTCAGCGACGACAGCCCGAGGCGTTCGAGGAACAGCTCGGTGGTGGCGAAGGTGACCGCACCGGAATCAGGGTCGGTGCCGGCCTCGGTGATCAGGCCGCGCGCCATCAACGTGCGGATCACCGCGTCGACGTTGACGCCGCGCACCGCACTCACCCGGGCCCGCGTCACCGGTTGGCGGTAGGCGATGACGGCCAGGGTCTCCAGCGCGGCGCGGGTCAGTCGCGTGCGGGCTCCGTCGAGCAGCAGCTTCTCCACGTACGGCGCGTACCGGGAGCGGGTGTACATCCGCCACCCGCCGCCGGCTTCACGCAGATCGATGCCGCTGCCCCGTGCTGCGAAGCCGTCGGCGAGCACCTGCAGCCGCTCGGCGACGCGGGCCTCCGGGACCTCGGTGGCCGTCGCGAGGGCATCGATGGGCACCGGGGTGTCGACGACGAGCAGCAACGCTTCGAGCACCGCGTCGAGCTCGGCATCATCGAGCACTACGTCATCGAGCTCGGTGTCATCGAGCTCGGCGTCGACGAGGTCGGCCTCGACGTGCTCAGCATCGGGCTCGGTGTCCGGCTCGGTGTCCGGCGAAAAATTCTCAGGCATCTTCTCTAGTTCCGCGCTATTCGGCGTCCGCGGTCGCCAACTGCTCGCTGCTCGGCCGCTCCCCTGTCCAGGAAATCTGGAGCACTCCCAGCGGTTCTGACTGGTCGAATGCTACCGCCCGGGCGCGAAACAACTCGAGCAGCGCCAGGAAGCGTCCGACGATCTCCATCGGCATCTGGCAATCGGCGACCAGGTCGGAGAACGACGCCCACTGGCCGATCCCCCGGTCTTGCAGCAGTGACATCAGATTGGCGGCCTGCTCGGGCACCGAGACGGGGACCTGATGGAGATGGTCGAGACCGACCGACGGCACCGGCCGGGGAGTGAAGGCTGCGGCCGCGATCTCGGCGAAGCGGGTCGCATCGACCCCGAGCATCACCTCGGGCAGCAGGTCGGCGAAGCGGTCCTCCAACGCGACGGCCCGCGGATAGCTGCGCAGCGCCGCGGACTCCAGTTCGGCGAACATCTCCGCGACGTGCTTGAACGCGCGGTACTGCAACAGCCGAGCGAACAAGAGGTCCCGCACCTCGAGCAGCGCCAGGTCGTCCTCGTCGTGCACGTCGCCCGCGGGCAGCAGCCGGGCCGCCTTCAAGTCGAGCAGTGTGGCGGCGACCACCAAAAACGATGTCGTCTCGTCGAGGCCGAGCTTGCTGCCGATCTCCTTGGTGTAGGCGATGAACTCGTCGGTGACCTGGTGCAGCGCCACCTCGGTGACGTCGAGTCGGTGCGCGAAGATCAGCTGCAACAGCAGGTCGAACGGACCCTCGAAATTGCTCAGCCGAACCTGGAAACCGGTCTGCTCGCTCACGCGCCGAACCGGTGGATGACCTCGCGAGCCAACGCGCGGTACGCCTCTGCCCCAGCCGATTTGGGCGCCCACGTGGTGATCGGCTCGCCGGCGACGCTGGTCTCAGGGAAGCGCACGGTGCGGGTGATCACGGTGTCGAACACGAGGTCACCGAAGCGTTCGACCACCCGGGCCATCACCTCGCGGGAGTTCACCGTGCGGGGGTCGTAGCGGGTGATCAGGATCCCGCTGATGTCGAGCTTGGGATTGAGCCGGTCGTGCACCTTCTCGACGGTGTCGGTGAGCAGCGCCAGACCGCGCAGCGAGAAGTATTCGCACTCGGTGGGGATCACCACGCCGTCGCTGCACGCCAGTCCGTTGACGGTGAGCAGGCCCAGCGACGGCTGACAGTCGATCAGCACGTAGTCGTAGCGGTCGAGCACCGGGTAGAGCGCCCTCGCCAGCGACTGCTCCCTGCCGACCTCGTTGACCAGTTGGATCTCTGCGGCGGAGAGATCGATGTTGCTGGGCACCAGGTCCAGCCCCGGCACCCGGGTGGTCATCAGCACCTGGTCGATCGACACCCGCGGTTCGACCAGCAGGTTGTAGACCGTGTTGTCCAGCTCGTAGTGCGGGACGCCCAGCCCGGCCGACAGCGCGCCCTGCGGGTCGAGGTCGACGAGCAGCACCCGGCGACCGTATTCGGCCAGCGCTGCGCCCAGGTTGATCGTGGACGTGGTCTTACCGACCCCGCCCTTCTGGTTGCACATCGCAATCACGGTGGCCGGGCCGTGCGAGGTGCGCGGCGCCGGTTCGGGGATCTCGCGTGGCAGCCGGCCGGTCAACCCGGGGGTGGGAGCGGGGACGGGCTCGGGCGCCGGGTCCGCGATGGGTCCCGGGTGTGAGATGGATCCCGGGTCTGTGATGGATCCGCCCGTGTCGTCGGTCATGCCGGACCGTCGCTGGTCAGGCATCCTTCGGGCGTGGCGGACATCGCGACGAGTTTAACGGGAGATGGCGCGCCGGCGAGGCAGACCCGCACGCTAGCGCGCTCTCGGGTGCGCACCGGCCCACACCTCGCGGAGCGCGTTGACGGTGACCATCGTGTAGATCTGCGTGGTGGTCACCGAGGCGTGGCCGAGTAGTTCCTGCACGACGCGCACGTCGGCGCCGCCATCGAGCAGGTGGGTGGCGAATGAATGCCGCAGTACGTGCGGGGAGACCGCGGCGGTGATGCCGGCGCGATCGGCGGCGTCCTGGAGCACCTGCCATGCGCTCTGCCGCGACAGACGCCCGCCCCGGGCGTTCAGGAAGATTCCCGGGGTGCCGCGGCCGCGGCGGGCCAGCTCCGGCCGGGCCCGCACCAGGTACGCGTCGAGCGCAGCGACAGCGGGCCGGCCGATCGGGATGAGGCGCTGCTTGCCACCCTTGCCGTGGAGCAGCACCGAGCGGGCTTGCAGGTCGATGTCGTCGAGGTCCAGGCCCACGGCTTCGGAGATCCGCGCCCCGGTCGAGTACAGCAGCTCCAGCAGGGCCCGGTTGCGCAGCGTCAGCGGCCCGTCGGCGTCGCTGTCCCCGCCCGCGGCTTCGAGCAGCGCCAGCACTTCGTCCAACGTGAGGCTCTTGGGCAGCCGTCGGCTCGGTGTGGGCGGCTTGACCTCCCGCGCGACGTCGGCCGTGGCGATGCCCTCGGCCGCGGCGAAGCGGTGCAGGCCGCGCACCGCGATCAACGCGCGCGCCGCCGAGACCGCCGACAGCGCGGGTACGCCGTTGTCGGGGTCGCCCTGGCGAAGGGCGACGAGGAATTCACTGACGTCGGGTTCGGTGGCGTCGGCCAGATCGGAGACGCCGCGCGAGAACAGATGCTCGACGTAGCGGCGCAGATCCCGCCGGTAGGAGCTCAGCGTGTTGGCGGCGGCGCCGCGTTCGATCGCCAGGTGGTCGAGGTAGCCCTGGATCTGGACCTCGAGGGTGGAGCCGACAGACGAGAACGTCTGGGTCACGCGTGTCCCTTCCGCCGTGCGAACGCCCTGGGCCTGTCGGTCCAGGGCGCGTCGACGGCGCGGAGCGCATCGATGCCGGGCATCGCGTGCGCGGCCAGGATGCCGGCGACGGCGATCGAATTCACGATCTCCCCCGAGTACACCCTGGCGACGGCGTCTTCGAGCGCGACACGCTCGACGATCAGGTCGGCTTCTTCGTGTTCTGCGTCCGGGCGGCCGACCTCGCGCAGCCCGGTCGCCAGGAACACCCGCACGCTCTCGTCGCTGAACCCGGCGGCGGTGTCGAGGTCGACCAGCGTGTGCCAGGTGTCTGCCGCCAGTCCGGCTTCCTCCGCGAGCTCCCTCGCCGCCGACTCGTGCGGCGGTTCGCCACTCATGTCCAGCAGGCCGGCGGGCAGCTCCCACAGCCGACGGCCGAACGGGTGCCGGTACTGATAGACGAGGACGACGCTGCCGTCGTCGTCGAGGGCGACCACGGCCACCGCGCCGTAGTGCTCGACGATCTCGCGTCGCGCCGTCGACCCACCGGGCATCCGCACCTCGTCGGCACGCAGCGCGAAGATGTTGCCCACATAGAGGGTTTTCGAGGAGGCGACCGAGAAGTCGTGGGTGCCGGCCTCGTCAGCCACGGGCGGGCGCGTCTTCCAGAGAATGCTTGGCGCCGTTGGTCTCCCGCTCGGGAGCCTCCGGGATGTCGACAGGGAGCCGTTCGGCGTTGTTGTACTCGAGCGACGCACCGACGAACGCGGTGAACAGCGGGTGTGGGCGGGTCGGGCGGCTCTTGAGCTCCGGGTGGGCCTGCGTGCCGACCAGGAACGGATGAACCTGCGGGTCGTATTCGACGAACTCGACCAGATGCCCATCGGGCGACGTGCCCGAGAATCGCAGGCCGCTCTCGGCGATCTGCGCGCGATAGGCGTTGTTGACCTCGTAGCGGTGCCGATGGCGCTCGGAGACCTCGGTCGCCTGATATGCCTGCGCGACAATCGAATCCGGGGTCAGGACCGCCGGGTATGCACCCAGGCGCATGGTGCCGCCGAGGTCCGCTTCGCCGGCGACGATCTCCTGCTGATCGGCCATCGTCGAGATCACCGGGTCAGGAGTGTCGGGGTCGAATTCCGCGGAGCTCGCCTCGGTCAGACCCACCGAGCGCGCCGCCTCGATCACGATGCACTGCAGGCCAAGGCACAGGCCCAGGACCGGCAGGCCGCGACGGCGGGCGTAGCGGATGGCGCCGATCTTGCCCTCGATCCCGCGGATGCCGAAGCCACCCGGGATCAGCACCCCGTCGACATCGGCCAGAGCCGTGGCCGCACCGGCGTCGGACTCGCAGTCGTCGGAGGGGACCCAGCGCATCTCGACCCGGGCGTGATGGGCGAAGCCGCCCGCACGCAGCGCTTCGGCGACCGAGAGGTAGGCATCGGAGAGGTCGATGTACTTGCCCACCAGGGCGATCCGCACGGTCTCGCGCGGTTCGTGCACGCGGCGCAGCAGGTCGTTCCACTGCGTCCAGTCCACGTCACGGAACGGCAGATTGAGCCGCCGCACCACATACGCGTCGAGCTCCTCGCGATGCAGCACCTTGGGGATGTCGTAGATCGACGGTGCGTCGGGCGTCGAGATGCAGCCGTCGATGTCGACGTCGCACATCAGGGCGATCTTGTTCTTCAGCCCTTCCGGCACGTCGCGGTCGCAGCGCAGGATCAGCGCGTCGGGCTGGATGCCGATGCTGCGCAGCGCAGCCACCGAGTGCTGCGTCGGCTTGGTCTTCAGCTCACCTGAGGGCGCCATGTAGGGCACCAGGGAGCAGTGCAGGAAGAAGCAGTTCTCCCGGCCGACCTCGTGACGCACCTGCCGTGCGGCCTCCAGGAACGGCAGCGACTCGATGTCACCGACCGTGCCGCCGACCTCGGTGATCACCACATCGGGGCGGTTCCCGTCGGCGTCGGGCTCGGCCATCGCCAGCACCCGGTTCTTGATCTCGTCGGTGATGTGCGGGATCACCTGCACGGTGTCGCCGAGGTACTCGCCGCGGCGCTCCTTGGCGATCACCGACGAATACACCTGGCCCGTCGTCACATTGGCGTACCCGCTCAGGTTGCGATCCAGGAAGCGTTCGTAGTGGCCGACGTCGAGATCCGTCTCGGCACCGTCCTCGGTGACGAACACCTCACCGTGCTGGAACGGGTTCATCGTGCCCGGATCGACATTGAGGTACGGATCCAGCTTCTGCATCGTCACCTGCAGACCACGCGCGGTGAGTAGCTGACCGAGGCTGGAAGCCGTCAGGCCTTTACCGAGAGAGGACACCACCCCACCGGTCACGAAGAGGTGTTTGGTGGCGGTTTGCGGATGCTTCCGCAGCGGCTTCATTTGGCCTGGCACGGAACCCCACCCTAACACCGTCTGCGGCACCGCGTCGCTGACACGCGGGCGGGTGACCGGCGTTACTGCGGGACGGTGACCGCGCTGGCGCCCTGTCCGGTTCCGTACTGACCGGGTTTGCCGCCTGCGACCAGCGCGCCCAGCGCGAGCACGCTGGTGATCCGGCCGGATTCCCGGTCGACGTCGTCGACGGTGCTCATCGCGCTGGTGAGTGCGTTGTCCGAGCGTACGACCGCGACAGCCGAGGTGCCCGTGGCCGCACCGTCGCGGCCGGCGAGCACGACGCCCGCGCCATGGGTGGCCAGACCGGCGGCGAACCGGGCCACCGTCGCGCCCTGGTTGCCCGCGTCGTCGCCGAGTGCGCCGCCGGTGACGACGACCGCGGTGTCGGCCACTCCGATGCGGTCGGTGCCGTAGGTGATGAATCCGGTGTCACGCAACGCGGAGAGCACGGTGTCGCGCTGATCGTCGTTGACGGGCGGACCCTTGGGGTCCTTGTTGGCGAGCAGCGTGATGCCGAGCAGATCGCCGGCTTGCGAGCCCTGGTCGACGGTCGTGGTGCTCAGTTGCGTGCCTGCGGGCACGATCGGGGAGTTCACCACCGACAGCAGCTTCTCGGCGGAGTTGGCGTCGACGAACTCCTGGGTCAGCGCGACGGTGCCGCTGACCGCGCCGCCCGCCTCACCGACGAGGCGAGCCACGGCGTCGACGTCGTCATCGGTCGCGTCCGGGGTGCGGAACAGCACCACCGATTTGTCGGCCAAGCTGCCACGCAGGATGCGCGGCGCCATCTGTGCATCGAAGTCGCCGGCGGCGCTGAGCTTTTCGTTCAGCGCATTGCGATCGGTGGTGAGCGTGTCGATCTCGGTCTGCATCTGCGCCTTGTCGTCGCGCAGGCCCGACAGCACGGTGTTGGACAGCAGCCCGGAGCCCAGGGCGATGCCGATGGCCAGCGCGAGGAACACGGCGGCCAGCGAGATGGCGTGCGAACGCAGCGAGATCACGGCGCGTGTCCTACGAGACCAGACCCTGGACCCACAGCAGGAACTGGTTCCACGTGTGGGTGACCCATTCGAGCACGGCGGCGTCGGCGCGCGACACCCACAGCGCGGCGATCACCGCGATCAGCATCGCGAGGACCAACAACGCGATCGCGCCACCGGAGACACGGCTGCGGTACAGCGTCGCAACGGCTTTCGCGTCGACGAGCTTCTCCCCCACCTTGAGCCGGGTCAGGAAGGTCGACGGGTTGCTGCGCTGCCGGGTGCGATCGAAGAACTCCTCGATGCTGGCGGTGTGGCCCACGGTGACGATCAGCGACGCCCCGTGGTGATCGCAGAGCAGCAGCGCCAAATCGGCGGCCGACCCCGCGGCGGGGAACGTCATCGCTCCGACGCCGAGGTCCTGGATGCGTTCCAGTCCGGCGGCGTGCCCGTCGGCGTCGGCGGGGAGCACCACCTGCGCTCCGCTGCGTAGCGCCTCGGTGCTGATCTTGTCCGGGTCGCCCACGATCAGCGCCGGTCGGTAGCCCGCCTTGCGCAGGATGTCGGCTCCGGTTCCGACCCCGACGAGGACCGGCTGATACTCCTTGATGAACGGTTTGAGTGCCTTCAGGTCGGCTGCGGCATGGTCCTCCTCGGCGACGACCACGACGTGCCGGCGATTGACATCGACGTCGATGTCGGGGATGCCGATGCCGTCGATGAGCAAAGGGCTCTCGCTGCGGATGAACTCGATGGAGTTGCCGGCGAAGGCCTCCAGATGCGCGACCAGCCCGCCCTTGGCTTCCTGCATCAGCTCGTGAATGTCGGCGTCGGTGCGCTCGGTGCCGAGGATCAGCCGGCGGTCACCGGAGTAGACGCCGCCCTCGTTGATGCGGATCCGTGCGCCGTCCTTGACCTTCTTGAAGATCTCCGGGCCGGTGTCGTCGACGAGGGTGATGCCGTTGGCGACGAGCACCTCGGGCCCGAGGTTGGGGTAGCGCCCCGAGATCGACGACGACGCGTTCACCACGGCGGCGATGTTCGCCTCGACCAGCGCGTCGGCCGTGACGCGGTCGAGGTCCTGCACGTCGATGACGACGATGTCGCCGGGCGTCACCCGGCGCAGGAGCCGGTCGATGTCGCGGTCCACCCGGGCGGTGCCGGTGATGCCCGGCCGTGAACTGGCGTTTCGGGAGAGCAGCGCTGACATCTTCATGGGGGGATTCTGGCCAGCAACGCCCGAGATCTGTCGGAGGCGCGCCGTAACATCAGCCCCAGAAGTATGTTCTTTTCACTCCAGTCACACGCTAGCCGGGCGCGTCACGCTCCGTGCGGGCCGCATCGAGCAGTTCGCGCGCATGCGCTCGGCCGCTGTCGGACTCCCCGAGACCGGCCAGCATCCGGGCCAGCTCGGCGACTCGGTCGTCCTCGTCGAGACGGCGCACACCGCTGGTCTTGGCCCGCGTGGAGGTCGCCTCCGCCTGACCCTCGATGACCAGGTGCACGTCGGCGTAGGCGGCGACCTGGGGCAGGTGGGTCACCACGATCACCTGATGCGTGCGGGCCAAGCGGGCGAGCCGACGGCCGATCTGCACGGCCGCGCGCCCGCCGACCCCCGCGTCGACTTCGTCGAACACCATCGTCGTGCCCTCGGTGGACGCGGCCAGCACCACCTCGAGGGCGAGCATCACGCGCGACAGCTCACCGCCGGACGCACTCTTGTGCAGCGGCAGGATGTCCGACCCGCTGTGCGCGGCAAACCCGAATTCCACCGCGTCGACACCGTCGCGTCCGGCGTGTACGACATCACCGGACGCCAGCGTCAGCGGAGCGCTGTCGTCGGGTCGGGCAGGCAGCGGACTCACCGCGATGGTGAACTGCGCGCCGGCCATCGCCAGTCCGCCGAGTTCGGCGGTGACGGCTTTGGCCAACCCCTTTGCGGCCTTGACCCGGGCCTTGGTCAGGTCCGCCGCAGCGGCCGCAACGGCCCCGGCGAGCTCGTCGACGCGGCGCGCGAGACCGGCCATCGCCTCCTCGGAGACGTCGAGCTGGGCCAGGCGGTCGCGGGCAGTGGCTGCCCAGTCCAGCACGCCGTCGACGTCGGGGGCGTACTTACGGGTCAGCGAGCGCAGCTCGGCCTGGCGCGCCAGCTTGGTCTCCAACGCACTTGCATCACTGGGCAATTCGGACAGGAACTGGCCGAGTTCCGCGGAGACGTCGACGACGACGGTCAGGGCCCCGTCGAGCTGGCCGGCCAACGCCTTGAGCGCAGCGTCATCGGTGTGTTCCAGCGCCGAGCGCGCCTGTCCGATCGTGTCGACCGCGGACACACCGTCACTACCGGGCTCACTCTCGCCGGAGAGCGCCGAGCGCGCTGTGTGCACGGCCTCGCGCAGCGCGTCGAGCTCGGACAGGCGCCGGATGTCGGACACCAGCGACTCGTCTTCACCCGGCTGCGGCGCGACCGTGTCGATCTCGTCGATGCCGAACTGCAGACGGTCCGCCTCCTGGGCCAGTTCGCGGGCGCTGCGGCGCCTCTCCTCGAGATCGGTGCGGGCGGCCAGCCACTCGTCGCGTGCGGTCCGGTAGCGCTGCAGCTTGTCCGTGACGCCCGCGTAGCGGTCGAGAGCGGCGCGCTGCTGGTCCGGGCGCATCAGGCGCAGCTGGTCATTCTGGCCGTGCAGGGTCAGCAGCTCACCGGTGAACTCACTCAGCGACTTGGCGGGCACGCTGCGGCCACCCAGATAGGCGCGCGAGGGCCCTTCGCGGCTGACCGAACGGGCCGCGATCACGCTGCCGTCGTCGTCGCGGTCGGCGCCCGAGGAATCGAGGATGTCCTCGACCCGGGCGACCGCATCCGCACCGATGTCGGCGGTGACGAACCGTCCCTCGACAACCGCCTTGGCCGACCCGGAACGCACCCGAGCGGGGTCGGCGCGGGCACCCCCGAGCAGATGCAGGCCCGTCACCACCATGGTCTTGCCGGCACCGGTCTCACCGGTGAGCACGGTCAACCCACCGTCGAACTCCGCGATCGCGGCGCTGATCGCGCCGAGCGACTCGATCCGAATCTCGGCTAGCACTACTGTCCGCGCCACCCCGTGACAGGCAACCGGAACTTGCGCACCAGCCGGTCGGTGAACGGCGCGCTGTCCAGCCGCACCCACTTCAGCGGAGTACCGCAGCGGGTCACCTCGAGACGACTGCCCGCGGGCAGCACCATCTCCCGCCGCCCGTCGCAGAACACCATCGCATCGTGGCCGCCTGCCTCGATCTCGATCGCGATCAAGGCGTGCGGACTGGTCACCATCGGGCGGGCGAACAACGCGTGCGCGTTGTTCGGCACGACGATGATCGCCTCCAGGTCGGGCCACAGCACCGGGCCGCCGGCAGAGAACGCGTAGGCGGTGGATCCGGTGGGACTCGACACCAGCACTCCGTCGCACCCGAACGAAGACACCGGCCGGCCGTCCACCTCGAGCACCACGCCGAGTACGCCCAGCCGCGGCCCCTTCTCCAGACTCGCCTCGTTGAGCGCCCAACCGCGGTCGAGCAGTTCCCCGCCCGACCACACGGTCACGTCGAGCGTCATCCGCTCCTCGACGCGGTAGTCGCGGCGGACGATGTGGTCGAGCACGGTGTCGATCGAGTCGGCTTCGGCCTCGGCGAGGAAGCCGATCTTGCCGAGGTTCACACCGAGCACCGGTATCTCGACGTTGCGGGCCAGCTCGGCGGCACGCAGGAACGTGCCGTCACCGCCGAGCACGAGAACGAGCTCGCACCCCTCGGCGGCACGCTGATCGGCGTCTACCACCGTGACGTCGACCCCGAGGGCGGCCATGTCCGTCGAGCGGTACTGCGGCGACCCGCGGTCAACGGCTTCAGCGGAGAGCACGCGCAGGGCGATTCCGTTGTCGCCGAACACCTTTGACACCCGCCGTGCGACATCGACGGCGTCGTCACGTCCGGTGTGCACCACCAGCAGGACGGTGCGTTGGGCTGTCATTGCGGACCTTCCTCGACGGCGCGGCGGATCGCTGTCTCGAGTGCGTCACCCGTCAGGGCATCCGCCGCGTCGGCGCGTAGATGCAGGAAGTACTCGACGTTGCCGGCCGGGCCGGGCAGCGGGCTCGCCGTGACGGCGACGCTGCGCCAGCCCAGCGTCTGCGCGGTCGCGGCGACCGAGCGGACCGCGTCGATGCGCAGCAGCGGGTCCGACACCACGCCACCGGCGCCGACCCGGTCCTTGCCGACCTCGAACTGCGGCTTCACCATGGGAACGATATCTGCGGTCGCCGACGCGCACGCAGTCAGCGCCGGGAGCACCGTCGACAACGAGATGAAGGACAGGTCGGCGACGATCAGATCGACTGGCCCGCCGATGGCCTCGGCGGTCAGTTCCCGCACGTTGGTGCGCTCCATCACGGTGACCCGGTCGTCGGTGCGCAACGCCCACGCGAGCTGGCCGTAACCGACGTCGACCGCGACGACCTCCTGCGCCTCGCGGCTGAGCAGCACCTCGGTGAACCCCCCGGTGGACGCACCCGCATCCAGGCAGCGCCGGCCCCCCACCGCTACCCCGAACGCGTCGAGGGCCCCGATCAGCTTGTGCGCTCCACGCGACACCCAACTGGGCTCGTCGGCGTCGTCGACGGTGAGATGCGCTGTCGTCGCGATCGCTGTCGCCGGCTTGGCTGCCCGCATACCGTCCACGCTCACCCGGCCGGCGCCGATCAGCTCAGCCGCCTGCTGACGCGAGCGGGCCAGCCCGCGCCGGACCAGCTCGGCGTCCACACGAGCGCGCCGCGTCACGCGGATCAGCCTTTCTCGACCGATTCCAGCGCGCGCACCAGCAGGTCGTGCGCCTCCTCCAGGCGGGCGGCGACGGAGTCCAGATCAGCGTCGGTGGGTTCGGTCGACTCTCCGAGGAGTTCAGCGACCTGGGCGCGGATCTGGTCGGGTTCGGTACTCATCTCGGGTGCCACGCTAGTCGATGGCGGGGTCGAGCAGCGACCACCGCTGCGCCGCCTCGCGCGCCGCGTCGTCCGCCGCGACGATCGCGGTGCGGCCAGGTTCGCCCCCGGTGGCCCAGACCGCCGCCGCGATCGCACGCACGATGGACAGGGCGTCGCCGGGCTCCTCGCCAGTGGAGGCCACGCCGATGTGGTCGTGGACATCGACGCGCCACGCTGGGTGCGGACCGACCCGCAGGCTGTCGGCGTCGGCGGTCAGTGCGCGAAGATCCTCGGCGATCATGTCCGGCCGCTGATCGGCCACCGCGAATATCGCATCGGCGGAATCGTTGACACCGCACAGCACCATCAGGCTGGGCAGGCCCGCCGCGCGGGCTCCTTCGATGTCGGTGTCGAGCCGATCCCCCACCACCAACGGTGCGTCGAAGTCCCCGCGCGCCAACGCATCTGCCATCAGGGCAGGTGCCGGCTTGCCGGCCACCTGGGGCTCCTGATCGGTGGCCGCACGCAGCGCGGCGACCATCGAGCCGTTGCCGGGCAGCAGACCACGTTCCGAAGGAAGTGTCTTGTCGACGTTGGCGGCGACCCACAGCGCGCCCGCCCTCACGGCGAGTCCCGCCTCGGCGAGATCGGACCATGCGGTCTCCTGCGAGTGGCCTTGGACGACGGCGACGGGCTCGTCGCCGAACTGGCGCACCGGCTGCAGACCGACCGCCCGCACCTCGTCGGCGAGCGCATCAGTGCCGACGATGAGGACCTTCGACTGGCTCGGCAGCTGCTCGGCGAGCATCCGCGCGGCTGTCTGCGCGCTGGTCACGACGTCGTCGGGGGTTGCGGCGAAGCCGAGTTCGCGCAGGTGTTCGGCCACCTGGTCGGCGCTGCGTGAGGCGTTGTTGGTCACGAACAGCCGCCGGGCTTCCAGTGCAGCGAGAGTGTCGACCGCGCCGGGGGTGGGCTCGTGTCCGCGAAAGACAGTGCCGTCCAAGTCGAGCAGGAAACAGTCGTGAAGGTGCGCAAGAGTACTCACGTCAGGACAGTTCCGTGATCCGCTCTTCGGCGTCGGTGACACCTTCTGCATCGGCAGCAGCGGCCTTGAGGAACCATTGCAGCGCATCGTCTCGACGATCCAGAGCCAAGAGTGTGTCGGCGTAGACGTAGAACAGGCGAGCGGCCGTCTGGCCGGTACGGGCCGGATCCAGTTGCGGCGAGGACAGCACGGCGAGCGCCTGCTCGTGCTGGCCGAGATCGGAACGGGCGCCGGCGACGACGATGCGCAGTTCGTCGGCGTCATCACCGGTCAGCTGGGCGGCCTCTGGACTGCGCGCCAGTTCGATCGCGCGTTCGGGACGGCCGACACCCCGCTCGCAGTCGGCGATCATCGCGAGAAGTGGTGAGCGACTGCCCATTCGGCGGGCCGCTCGGAGCTCTGAGAGCGCCTGCGCCCAGTCGCCGCAGGCGTAAGCGGCGATGCCGACGGCTTCACGCACGGCAGCGATGCGTCCCGAGCGGGCACGTGCGGCTCGGGCATGCTCGAGCGCGGCCTCGGGATCCTCGTCGAGCAGTTCACCTGCGGCCACAAGATGACGGGCGACGGCATCTGCGGTAGCCCGATCCAGCGTGGTGAGCTCTCCCCTGATGTCGGGAGCGAGTTGACGGGCCTCGATCTCCGGAGGAATCGGCGGTCCCGCCGGCTTCGTATCGTCCTGCGATCGGGGCTGAGCGGAACGAGCGCGGTGGGGACCCGAGGCACGCGGAGCCGAGCGCTGATCGCGGCGCGGACCCTGCCTGTTTTCGGCCGGACCGCCTCGGTGGGGCCGACGGTCACCGCGGCCAGCCATATTCTCTTCGGGCACCACAAAAGGATACGGGCACCATCGACGACACCACAATTGCGCGAATTCATTGAGCAATAAATGGCGTCGAAATATGTCGTAGAAATAGGAAATCGCCCCCCACGAAAGTGGGGGGCGATTCCAATGTGTGTTCGGCGGTGTCCTACTTTTCCACCCGGGTGGGTAGTATCATCGGCGCTGGTAGGCTTAGCTTCCGGG